>NZ_FNIZ01000002.1:172510-314382 GCF_900104185.1 Halobacillus aidingensis
GAAGAGTGAGACGCGCGCAGGAAGAGTGAGACGCGCGCAAGAAGCGGTGGACCGCACGCAAGAAATCCCGAACCGCGCACATGAAAAAAGGAGCCATGATTTTATGGCTCCTTACTCTTTGTACCGCAGCCAATCTCCTTTGATCACTTGATCAGAGAGCTGCAGTTCGCTTCTGGCTTTGCTTCTTCCTTTTTCACATGCCTGGTTGGATAAGGGGGTACCTTTTTCTGTATCAAGGCATTGTCCTTTGACATACATCGTAGATTCAGAGATGTAATTGCCGTTGCGGAAGGTGACGAAGGCGTCGTGCTTCCGGGTGAGCAGGTTCTCGCTAAAGCTCATATAGTTCGCGCTCCGTTTTCCAAGAAGGTGTAGAACGGTCGCACGGATATCGATCTGGCCGGCGATTTCATCAAACACTTCTCCCTGTAGTCCGGGAATATGGATCAGGACAGGCACGCGCTGGTTTTTGATGTGGGAAAAAGTCGTCTCTGGCTGGTCGAGCAGTTCAAATAAACCATCCTCATATTCCGTCGAAACCCCGTAATGATCTCCATAAAGGATGAACATCGTATTTTCATACATCCCTTGTTCTTGCAATTTCTCCATAAAGGTTTCAACGGACTGATCCAAGTAGTGGACCGTTGACAGATAGCGGTTCACGACGGGTTCTGAGGTCACGTCCGTTTCAAACGTCTGATCCTCTTCATGGAGTAAAAAAGGGAAGTGGTTCGTCAACGTGATGAATTTGGCTAAATAAGGCGTGTCCAATTCCTTCAATTTAGGAATGGACTGCTCGAAGAAATGGTGATCCTCAAGACCATAGTTGATGGAGTTTTCTTCGGTGACCTTATAATCTCTTTCTGAAAAAAAGCGGTCATAGCCTAACGTTGCATACATTTCCGTCCGGTTCCAGAACGAACGCTCATTGCCGTGAAAAACGGCCGATTGGTAGTTTCCGAGAATCTCGGGAAGTCCGTGAAACGCATTGTCGGGACGGCGGACGAAGACGGAACCGCCGTCGAGCGGGTAGAGGCCGGTATCGATCATGAACTCGGCATCGGAACTTTTTCCCTGAGCGGTTTGTTCATAGAGGTTGGAAAAATAAAAGCTCTCGTTCTTGATTTTGTTTAAGAACGGGGTCACTTCCTGGCCATCAACTTCTAAGTCCAGTACAAAATTTTGTACGGATTCAAGCCCTATGAAAACGACATTCATTCCTTCAGCTTCCCCGAACCATTCGGTCATCTCCTTTTCCTGCTCCTTGACGTGTGCCTGCATCGGCTCCGCATCTCTAGGGTCTGACATCCATTTGAACAGCGGGGAGCGTATAGAATGTCCGACATCGAATAATTGATAAGTGAACAAACTCATTGTCTGCACAAATTGGGTGCGGTTGTAATTTTCCTTGAGAACATACGGCTTGTAGAGGAGGCCGGCCGCAAGCATGGTGATGGTCAAAAGACTTGCGACTCCAAGGTACCACTTTTTCGGGGGCAACTGGAATGTTTCTTTTTTGAACAACACCCAACCGACCACAAATATATCTAAAAATAAAAGTAGATCCCACGGGGAAAAAAGCTCCCACGTACTGCGGCTCAATCCGCCGACATTCCCGATTTGAAGCAGGATCGTCAAGGTCATAAAGTCTTCATAAAAACGATAGTACAGGAGGTGGGCATACATCCAGAACGTCGTGAGAAACAGGAGTGCAGGAGATACCCACTTCCTGTACCGGTCAGGTGTAAAAAGCGGCACGCTGAAAAGAAGCATCACAGGACCGATGATAGTCAGAATCATTAAAAGGTGCCCGGGCCAATGTGTCGGCTGCAGCTGAAAACCGATGTACATAAGAAGGATGATTTTGACCCAATAAAAGGCGATCAGTCCCGTGTACGCCTTCATGAAGAAATCCTTTTCTGTTCGGTCTCTTTCAAGCGTTTCATGGCATCAAGCAACCGGGTGATGTTCACATGAGAGACCGTTCCCATCAGGGCAATCTGCATCCAGTTCTGCTCTCGCAAATAGCTGCTTTCATAATTAACTAGAATCCCCTGCTTCTTCAACCGATCCCCATAGGTGACAGAAGATTGTGTTGAAGGGAGGGCGATGGTGATGATTCCATTTGAGTACGTCTTATCCCCAAGAACCGTCCAGCCTTGGTTTTCCAATTCCGATCGCAGCAGCCCCATCCATTCTGCCTTCGCTGGTCCATCAAGCTCCAATGCTTTTTTCAAAGCAAACAGAGAGTTCGATGAGTGGGTGAACGGTGTGCTTTTGTTTGATGCGTACAATCCTAAGTCCAAATATCTTGGAATCGTAGAATTCGGGAATGGCTTGTGATGATGAAAGACGATGGCGAGGCCGGGATAAGAGCCAAGCCCTTTCCCGCTCACACTTGAAGACAGGTACACACTACCAAGGTCCACCTCATCGACACCGAGGGAGCTGCATGCATCGATACATAGGTGAACATCATAGTCGGCTGCTACTTCTTTCAGTGTTCCAAGGTCATATAAATAGCCGGTGGACGTTTCGCAATGGACCGTCCATATCCAGCGGATGGTCGGGTGCTCATCCAACATGGAACGGACTTCTTCCATGGCGATGGCCGTGTTCCACTCTTTTTGGATGGTATGAAAAGGGAGGCCTGCTCTTTTAGCGTGATCGATCAGCCGCTCTCCGAACTCTCCATTGGACAAAATCAGTCCGTCCCCTTCAAGCTGCTTGATTTGCTGGGCCACAACATCATTGGCCAGTGTCCCCGTTCCAACAAGGATGGAAGCATGACGGGCGTTCGCTTTTTCAGTCAATAGAGACTGTACACTCGCCATCAGTTCCAAAAATTCATGGGAACGGTGCGATTGTGTCGCTCTGCTCAGTGATTGAGCCACATCTTCGTCCATCGGAACAGGTCCGGATAAAAAAGAAATCGGCTCGTAGCGGGCGAGAATGCGTTGATACGCCTGTGTCGCCTTGACGAAATTCTCTTTCGTCAGCTTCATCGGCTGAAATGCAGCTTCTTTCGTCCCTACAGTATGGGCAAACGGTTCAAAGCCCAGCTTTCGATACAAGACGTGCTCGCGTTCGGTACCGGAAATGAGCGCGACATCAAATTTTTGTTTCAGGCAGTAGCTTGCCAGCTGGTCAATCATACCGAAAAAGGTCGTCCGCTTCCGGTATTCCTTTTTCACCGATAACAAACGAATTTCACAGGGAGTGGATTCCTCTTCCAAATAGTCATCAATATTCGGTAACTTATGATCGAGAGAAAAGGGACGCTCCCCCCGGACGGCAATCATGCCGATGACTTCCTTTTCCTTTTTTGCAATAATATATGTATTTTCATTATGAAATTTATCTGTAAGTCTGCGAGATTCGTTCTGGTTATGTTGGGGAATCTCTTCGACGAAGGTCGCGTAATTCAACTGATGGATCTGTTCGTATTCTTCTTCTGTTGAAGCCACTTTATAGATGAACGGTTGTTTCATAGATGTTCCTCCTCTTTCATGCTGCCTGGATGTACAGGGTATAGATGGGAAAGGACGACCAATCCATACCCAATCAAAAGTCCGAAGCTTATACCTGGATTTCCTCGGAAAAAGGCACTGACCACAGGAATGATCATGGCGACTACCATCACTTTTGAAAAAGAGACGGGTAGGTATTTCGCGAGTAAAGCGGCTCCTCCAAAGATCAAAAGTCCCGGCCACTCCAGGACAAGTGTGCAGGCGAGATAGGCGACAACGCCCTTGCCGCCACACCCCTTCAGCCAAATCGACCAAATATGACCAGCCACCGCGGCAATGATCATCGCCGCAAGGATAACAGAAGAGATGCTTAGGTAAAGAGCAAGGCTGAGAGGAAGAATGGTTTTTAGTGCATCGATGACCACGGTCCAAATGAACGCCTGTTTACCCGCTACCCTTCCTGCATTCCTTGCCCCGCCTGTTCCACTTCCAAGCGTTGTAATATCTTTCTGGAGCTTATATTTCGTCATCACGTATGCGCCATTGATTCCAGCGAGCAAATAGCTGATGATCGGCCAAACCCACATGTCCCCACCCCTCATGGTTTCCAACATCTATCATACGATGCAGCCCTTCAAATCGTTTCATAACATGGAAAATTTATACGGTGACACCTGACATTTTACAATTATTTCAAAATGTCAGGTGGATGACAAAAGATTTGCTTTTCGGCAGCAGCCAGCTACTTTTTCTGGAAATATTCTTTATAATAGAAAGATAATAGTCGGGGAAAGGCGGATGCAGAAGGTCATTCCCTTTGACCTGAAAAGGAGGGGTTAATCGTGCCAACGATCAAGGACAAGTTAAAGTTATCGAAATATAAGAATCTGGCTGTCCTTCACCAGCCGGAAGACTATCATTTATTTGATGAGCAACCGACAACACTTTCTGAGCATCATGATGCGATTTTCATTTTTGTGAAAAACCTGGAGGAGATGAAAGAACACTTGCAAACGCTTCTTGATCATGAGGGAGTTTTAACAGAGAAAGGCTATGTTTTCTTTGCCTATCCGAAAAAGGGAAATACACGCTATGATACGTACATACACAGGGATGACATGTTTCCGGCATTGAGAATCGGGGAGGATAAGTACGTCGAAGGCAGTGACATCAAGTTTTCGCGTATGGTCAGTATGGATGACGTGTTCACGGTTGTCGGCATGAAGCGGGAGAAGAAAAAAGCACCGAAAACCACTCCACCCAGTCAGTGTGTCTCAGACTATGAACACAAGATAGAGGAAGTCGAAAACTTACTAAAGGATCATCCGTTCGAACAGGAATTTTACAGGAGCTTGACGCCAGGTTATAAACGCGATTGGGCGCGCCAGGTCTTTTCTGCGAAACAGCAATCGACTCGTGATAAACGGGCAAAACAGATGATTGAAGTCTTAGTGGAAGGATATAAATCACTGGATTTGTACCGTCGTAAGAAAAAATAGCTTAAAAAAAGACCAAACCCGTGGGGCTTGGTCTTTTCTTTATTAATGAGATAGGTGCTCAGCCTCACGCGTAAGGACAGAGGATTCGGATTTGTTTCCTTCTTTCAACAAGTAACCGATGACGGCGCCCATTAACGCGGGTAGGATCCAACCCAGTCCGATTCCGTATAAGGGAAGGTGTGAGCTATAAAAGCTGCTGATGGACTCCATCAGAGGATTAGCTGCACCTGGGATTGTTCCCAACAAAGCGTTATAGCCATCGATCGTACTGACGAAAAAGGTCAGCGTCATGGCTCCGGCATAGACCGTACGTTTATTCTGGAACAGTTTGGAGCTGAGCCCCAAAAGGATCAGGACGATCGCCATTGGGTATAAGAACATCAGCACAGGGATCGCGTACTGGATGATGTTCGTCAGACCGAAGTTTGCGATCATGAACGACATCAACGAAAGGAGCAGCACGAATGTTTTGTAGCTGATTTTCGGATAAACCGTATGGAAAAATTCACTACAGGCGATGATCAGTCCGATACTTGTTTTCAAACAGGCGAGGACAATGATGATGGCAAGTAAAATCGCTCCATAAGGACCGAAATAATGCTCGGCTACTGCAGCAAAGGTCAGACCACCATTCTCAAGATTCCCGACGACAGAAACGCTGGAGGCGCCCATGTAAGCAATGAGTCCATAAATGAGCATCATGAGCACCATGGCGAAAATTCCTGATTTCCATGTGGTTTGGGCGATTGCCTTCGTATCAGTGATTCCCATATTACGAATCGCAGTGATGACGACAATTCCAAGCGCCAACCCACCGAGGGCATCCATCGTATTATAACCTTCTGTGAACCCTGTCATGAAAGGGACCGAAGCATAATCGCCAGTCGGGGCACCGAAACCACCCATCGGTTTGACGATGGTGGTGATGATGAGTATGGATAAAAACAGTAAGAAAGTCGGTGTTAAATATTTTCCGACGATATCCATGACTTTAGCTGAGTTCAAAGAAAAATAATAAACGAGTGCGAAAAAGATAAAACTGAACACAGCAAGCCATAGTTGGGTCTGATCGGGTTGAATGAATGGCTCAAAGCCGACCACGAACGGGACAGTTGCAGTCCTTGGAATGGCGAAAAACGGTCCGATGGTCAAATAAAGTACGACGGCAAATGTCATGCCGAATAAAGGATGGACACGACCGGCCAGATCATTTAACCCGCGGCTTCCAGACAAAACGATCGCGAGAATTCCCATGAGAGGAAGAGCGATGGCTGTCACGAGAAAGCCGATTAATGCGGGCCAAAATGAAGTCCCTGCCATTTGTCCAAGTTGAATAGGGAAGATTAAATTACCAGCACCGAAGAAGAGGCCGAATAGCATCGTCCCGATGACGGCATAGGTAGAGAATGAGTTTTTCTGTTTCATAGGTTTGTTCCTTTCTTGATGTATTGGTTTGCTTTAAAGGAATAAAGATAATGCTAACAAGAATCTCCACAAGGGACAATAGACTTTCAGATATTTTTAGAAAATGTCCAGGTGACATCGCTTTCTTTATAAATGGAGGAGTTCATTTCTTAAATAAAAGTAAAAGGACTTCCTGATTAAGGAAGTCCTTTTGCTCTATTTGCTCATTATTAATGACAAGACTATGGAAAAGATCGCCCATCCTCTATTCATCTTTTTGAGTTAATTGATGATCATTGTTTCCACATTGTGGACACTGTGTCCAGATAACATAAGCCGTTTTATCTTCAAATTCTTTCGGAACGACTTTGATTACTTTTAGAACATTATGGTAGCAGCTTGTGCATCTTTCCATGATGGACTGCCCCACTTTTAATTCTGACATACGCTCACTCCTGATCACTATTTTTTATGAGTACCGAAGCCTCAAGAGTTTTTCTAGTATAACGTTTAAGAGGGAAAGAGTCAAAAAGTATATTTCTTCTAAATCATTTAAAGACGATAGGGAAGTTTTTTATGTTTCTTTTAGTGAAACGTTTAATTTAATTCAGATAATTCCGAATTCTATGTTAAAATATGTAAGGTTGCTTTACTTTCCTTTCCTGAATCATAGGGAGAGATTGGTCGAGATTAGAACAAAAACAAAAAGAAGTCTGCTGACATCAATCATAAGACACTTTTAATGAAACGAGGAGACGGAAACGTGGGATTTTTGACGAAACAATCGGTCACAGAGTTAGAACAGATTAACCGTGCGCTGGAAAACGAAGGGTTAAACTTATTGTCTGGAGAATCTGATATCAAACGCTTAGGGGAGGGCTCCTGGCATTATGCTTACTTGATTGAGAGTGAACAGCTTGTCCTCCGCATTCCGAAGAAGGTCGCTTATGATGAAGCCGTCGCCTTCAACCGTGATCAGTTGAAGGCGGAATATGGGTCTACCGAAGCTTTTTATAAGATAGCCAACGAAGCACAGAATGGCATGTGTCCTGAACAATTCCATTATTTCATTGATGAAGACCTTACTTATACGATTGAATCTTATGTGGGTAAAACGTTGGGGCTGGAAGGGCAGACGCAGCAGCAATCGAAGCAGTACGGAAGAGACATCGGCGAGTTCTTTCGCGCTCTTGAAGAGATCGATCCCCCTTATGAAGGGATCGGATATTTGGAAGTCGGAGAAAACGGGGAATTAAAAGGCGGCCTCGACATGGAATTGAGAGCGTGTATCGTCGAAGAGAGAGGAGAGTATGAAGAAGAATTTCATGCCCTGCTATCATATGCTCATGGATTCAATAAAGAAAGAGTTTCTGTCATCGGAAACGAATTAATCCCAAACCGGTCCATCGATCGGGAGAAGCAGATCTTTACCAATCAGGATACATCACCTGAAAATTTGATCTTCACGAAGGACGGCGTGAAAATGATCGACCCTGTTCCGCTTCTCTACACAGGAACATCCCTTGCCGCCAATCATGTCTTCAATTATCACACCTTTTTCCATACCGTCCACGACACACGAAGATATGGGAAAGGAAACTACCGTCGTCATGTCCCTCTTCTGAGAGCCCATGCGGATGGATTTGTGGAAGGATATACGCAAGATTCAAAACAGAAACGCATGGACTTACATATCGAAGTGTTTTTGAAACTTGTGACGATGGCTCATACTCATCTTGAGCTGCTGAAGGAAGAAACGTTAACAAAGGAACAGATCATCCGCTTTGGAACAAAAGACCAAATCGAAAAGCGTCTACACATCTATCTAACCGAATTAGAGAGTTTTTAAGGTGAAAGTGACAATTGGAGAGGGGGCGACGCCTTTTGAACAAAGAGGAAAACAAGCAGATCCTCTCCCTGGACATCCAGCCCTTACATGAAGCGGTTGAGGACGAAGCTAGAAATCTCATATTAGCGGGTTTTTTAGAGCGTTTTGGGTTCATTGATCATTCTCTCAATCCTGATCTGAAAGATATGATGGGTGCCTATAATAAGGAAGGAAATGGATTCTTTGTTGCTTTGGCTGAAGGTGAGCTTGTTGCGACAGGGGCCGTTACGAAGGAAGGTCATCGGGTGGGGAGAATTGAACGGATGTCGGTGAAGGGTACTTATAGAAGAAAGGGAATCGGGCAGAGGATGCTGGCGAAGCTTGAAGAAGCTGCTCGATCCAGTAAGTATGAAAGACTTGTGTTGGAGACGAACAACAGTTGGGAAAGTGCGATACAGCTTTATACATCGAATGGCTATCACCTTGTTTCGGATGATGGTCAGCGTTATCATTTTGAAAAAACATTAGAGGTCTGAGTTTGATAAGGAAGAATGGATGATGAAATGGACTGAATACCAATCATGTAAAGGGGAGAGGTCTTTGAAAACAGGGGATGTATACACTTGGAAGCGCACGTTTACGAATGAGGAAGTATTGGAGTTCGGTCGGATCTCCGGAGATCAGGGGAGACATCATGTAGAGCCTGATGAAGAGGGAAGGTTGATGGTCCAAGGCTTACTAACGGCGACCATCGGAACGAAGATCGGCGGCGATTTGCACTATATTGCAAGAGATATGGCCAATGAGTTTCTCCGCCCGGTTTTTACTGGAGATACGATTACCTGTGACGTGAGCTTGGAAAAGGTTGTTCAAGCGGATGGGCATAAGAAAGTGGAAATGAAGTCTGTCTATCGCAATCAAAAAGGGAAAGAAGTGTTGATTGGTTCGAGTCACGGTATCATACGGGATTAAAAATAAAAGCACATGGGAACCAGGCAAATGTTTATTACTCTTGATCCTAGCTACCACTTCAAGGAATAATCAATATGGAAAAAGCCAACCCTTTTAGGGTTGGCTTTTTTGAGGTTCATTTTTCTCAAGAATAAAGATCCTGACTTAGACTTCGAAGATAAATGGTTATGCGTGATCAATAATGTCTATGCCTTGTTTTTCATATAAGCGTTTAATTTCTGGATGCACATTTTCTGTGATTAAGTATGTTAAATGGTCGGTTGGACAGACAATATGATTGGAAACCGTATCTAACTTATCATTGGTCACCATACTTAACACTTCGGTGGAAATAGACGCCATTTTCCGTTTGATGAGTGCTTCTGACGAACGGGGGATGCTGATCCCTATTTCAGGATCTATGTTGTAAATTCCCATAATATAAAGATCGGCCCTCATCGAATTCAAAGCTTCATAGGTGTCGATTCCTAAATTCACCATCGACTGTTTAAATAAGGTGCCTCCGATCATGATGACCTCAATATCATTGTGGTTGGAAAGGGCCATCGCAATCGGAGGGCTGTTAGTAATGACGGTACCTTTTAAAGACAAAGGGAGCTGATGGACCAATTGTAAATTCGTTGTTCCTCCGTCAATCAACAGGACCATGTCATCTTCAATATATTGTAAGGCTTTGTTCGCTAGATTCGACTTCGTTTCATTGTAAATTTCCTGTCTTGTTGAAAAATCCTGGACGGGGGGGCCTTTTCTCAACGCCCCGCTGTGAACTCTCTTGATCACTCCTTGGCTGTCCAATTCTTTCAAGTCTCTTCTAATCGTATCTTCTGAAACAGACAGCCGTCTGCTTAAGTCGCTGGCAATGACTTTGTGCTCTTCATTAACGATATCGATAATGGTTTGTTGGCGTTCTTGTTTAAGCATACACAAAAGACTCCTTCTCTTAATTTCTTCCAGTATATCACGGATTTTTCCTTTCATAAATCGAAAAACAGCATCAAAGTGCAAATAAAAGCAAAAACATGCAAGAAAACGCTTTACTTTTTCTTGTTTGTGCCTTATTATTTTGACAAAGGCGCATAAACACAAACAAGGAGGCACAAACATGCAACGAAATATTACAATTGCACCGTCCATCATGTGTGCGGATCTCTGCAATCTTGAGAAAAGTGTCAGAGAAATAGAAGAAGCGGGCTTGGATACGTTACACATTGACATTATCGATGGAACCTTCAGTCCAAGCATGCCCTTGGGAATCGAGACCATTGAACAACTAAGAAAAATAACGGATATGAAATTCGATGTTCATATTATGGCCAATACGAATGAATTTTTCATACAAGAGATGCTGCGGATCGGGGTGGAACAAATCACCTTTCATGTGGAAACAAGTGTACACATAGACCGCTATATCAATTTAATCAAAAAGCATGACACCAAAGTAGGAATCGCCCTGAACCCAGCCACTCCATTATCGGTACTGGATTATGTATTACCGCAAATAGACACGGTCCTTCTAATGCTGATCAATCCTGGATTTGCAACAGATAAAGGAGAGAAGCAAGTGTCGTACGCTACGAAAAAAGTAGAGGATCTGGCTAGGTTGATCCGGTCCAAAGATTTGGATACGAAGATTGAAGTGGACGGCCGCGTGTCATTGAATACGATTCCGACACTGGTCAGAGCCGGGGCAGACATCTTAGTGGCTGGAAGCACGAGTTTGTTTGAAAAGAGCAATGGTTTGAAAGACAACAAAAAATTGATGGAATCACTGATACAAGAAGGATTGCATGAGGAGGTTGGAATCAATGGTTAACTATAAGGAAGCAGCAGGGGTCATTACAAATGAAATCACATCCACATTAACCAACGTGGACAGCCAGGAGATTGAACGATTGATCGAGCAAATCAATCAAGCAGAAAAAGTATTCTTCGTAGGCGTAGGGCGGGTGCTTTTATCATTGCAATCAATCGCTAAACGATTAGCGCACCTCGGTGTTCAAACTTACGTCGTTGGCCAGATCACAGAACCGGCCATGACGGAGAAGGACCTGCTGATCGTTGGATCTGGAAGCGGCGAAACAGCTTTTCCTCTCATCATTGCAAAAAAAGCGAAAGAACTAAACGCAACGGTCGCTCATATCGGTACGAACCCAAATAGTTCGATGAGCCAATATGCAGATGTGTTCGTCCGTCTCCCAATAAGCTCCAATCCGGAGACAGTAGAAGAAGTACAATCCCAGCAGCCGATGAAGAGTCTATTTGAACAGAGTCTTCTACTACTGGGAGATACCATCGCGTTAATGATTGTAAAAAAAGAGAACATCGAACTGCATTCGCTTTGGGAATACCATGCGAACTTAGAATAGTAGAAGGATGCAAATCCAAGCCCCTTTGATATAGAAAGGAAGATCAGAGGGGCCGGTCAAGGGAACCTCAGGCAAGTCCCAATCTATGGAAAAGATTATTGGATAATTTGTAAAATTATACAAAAAGGGTTATTTTTCTTTTTTCTCTATAGACGCTCTCCCATTGTCATATTATACTGATTTTTATGGTTTATTGGCGTTTGGGCGAATGAAGAGAACCTGACTTAAAGGAGGTCCACAAATGAAAGCGCTGCATTTTGGAGCGGGTAATATCGGGCGAGGTTTAATCGGATATCTCCTGAACAAGACGGAATATGAAATCTGCTTTGTGGATGCAGACCAACAGCTGGTTGAAAGCATCAACGACCGCAGACAGTATGTTATAGAATTGCTAGATGAAAATCACACGCAAGAAACCGTATCCCCTGTGAGAGCGTTGCATACAAGTGCTCAGAATGAGATTATCGAAGCTATTTTAGAAGCGGATATCATCACGACATCTGTAGGAGCACAAAATCTTTCAAGAATTGCTCCTATCCTATCCAAAGGCCTTCTAACAAGAAAGCAACAGAGCAAACCTCCCATCAATGTGATGGCCAATGAGAATACAATCAATGCTTCTTCTCAATTGAAAGAGGAAGTGAAAAGTGTAGTTTCTGCACATGATATGGAAGAAATCATGTCTTTTGTTGGATTTCCGAACTCGGCCATTGACCGTCTTTCTCTCTCTGAAAATAGGAGTGAAGGGGAAGTTGCTCTTGTAGAACCCTATTACGAATGGATCATCAACCGGTCGGAAATGGTGAATAAGGGTGTGCCTCCAATAAAAAACGCCACCTACGTGGATACGTTAAAACCCCATATTGAGCGCAAATTATACATGGTGAACATGGGGCACGCAGCTACAGCGTACATGGCGCACTTGAAAGGCTATCCAACCATTCAGCGTGCATTGCAGGATTCAAGCCTTGAGGAGTTCTTAAGAGCAACCCTTCAAGAGTCTGCCCGTTATTTCACTCACATCCACCACATGGACGAGCAGGAAATGGACGCGTTTATTGAAAAAACCGTCGATCGCTTCAAAAACGAAAATATCAGCGATGACATTTTACGAGTGGGAAGGTCACCGATCCGAAAGCTGGGGCCAGAGGAGCGGTTAATCAAACCAGCTAAAGTTCTTTTTGATTTGGACCTGCCGATCGAAAACCTGACCACTGCGATAGCGGCCGCGTTTTTATTTGATAACCCCGAAGATGAGGAGTCTGTGACGCTTCAAAACTATATGGATGATCAAGGAATCGAACAGGCCATCACTCATTTCACTGAATTAAAAGAAGCCACGATGGTATCGAAGATCAAGAGTCAATATTTGCAATTGAAAAAAGAACAAGCTTTAAAAAGCTGATTAGAAAGGGTGCTGACTATATGCTAAGCGAACAATTGAAAGGTAATATTCATTTTTTGAAATCTGTAAACTCTTGGGAGGAAGCGATCACAGAATCGGCGGCTCCATTACTGGATGACGGTTCCATAACTCCTGAATATGTAGAGGATATGATTGAGAACGTTCACAAAAATGGACCGTATATCGTCATCGTTCCAGGAATCGCTATGCCTCATGCCAAAAATGAAGGCGGCGTTGTGAAGACAGGGATTTCGCTTTTGAAGTTAGAAGAGGCCGTGCCATTTCCTGAAAACAAAAAGGTCAATCTTCTGTTCACATTAGCTGCTGAAGATACTTCCGGTCATTTGGATTTGATCTCAGATTTGTCTTCTTTACTGATCGAAGATGAGGTGCGTGAAAAACTCGAACAAGCCAACAGTGAAGAGGAGATCCTGGACTTGCTTCAGACGGTCGAATAAGTCCGGTCTCCTGATCATCATAGGCAGCGACGATTATTATTAAAAAATTGGAAAGGGATGATTCAGATGGCAAGTCCAGCTAAGGAAACGACGGATAGCAATGTAGTAGACATTAATCGTCCTTCTGCAAGGGCCAGAGTTCAAGCTTTCGGCGGCTTTTTAACCAATATGGTCCTGCCGAATATCGGCGCATTTATCGCCTGGGGTCTGTTGACCGCTTTGTTTATACCGACAGGATGGATTCCCAATGAGGAGCTTGCGCAAATTGTCGGTCCAGCCATTAAATTCTTGCTTCCTCTGCTTCTCGCGATCACCGGTGGTCGTATGGTCGGAGGTCAGCGTGGAGCTGTCATGGGGGCGATCGGGGCCATTGGTTTGATCGTCGGATCGGATATTCCGATGTTTTTAGGAGCGATGGTGATCGGTCCTTTGGGCGGCTTGATCATAAAGAAATTTGATCGCTTGGTTGAAAACAGAATTCCTGCCGGGTTTGAAATGATCGTGAACAATTTCTCCCTCGGGATTCTAGGATTCCTGCTGATGATCGTATCGTTCTTCTTTATCGGTCCAGTGATCGAATCGGCGAACAATTTTGTAACTACAGCTATCGAGGCTTTGGTGGCTACCGGCTTACTGCCTTTACTTTCTCTTATTAACGAACCAGCAAAAGTATTGTTTTTAAATAACGTGATCGACCAAGGGATTTATTACCCGCTCGGCATGCAGGCGGCGGCTGAAACAGGAAAGTCCATTTACTTTACTGTCGCGTCCAACCCTGGCCCAGGCCTTGGATTGCTGCTGGCGTTTACTTTCTTCGGGAAAAAGACGGCTCGACGAACAGCACCAGGTGCCATTATTATTCATTTCTTCGGCGGTATTCATGAACTATATTTCCCTTACGTATTAATGAAACCCCTTACAATTATTGGGATGATCGCAGGGGGCGCGACAGGGATCGGCGTGTTCAGTTTGTTTGATGCAGGACTCGTCGCAGGTCCAAGTCCCGGCTCGATCTTTGCCTATCTAGGACTGACTCCTAAAGGAAGCTTTATCGGTATTATCGCCGGCGTACTGGCTGCCGCGGCTGTAACCTTCTTGATCACATCGCTGATTTTAAAAATGGAGAAAAATAAAGATGAGGAAGAAGATGAGCTTTCCGATTCCATCGAAAAATCCAAAGCGATGAAACAACAAGGAAAACAAGTGGTGAACAGCAGTAAAAAAGATGAAAACATCGATAAAGTTTCCTTCGCTTGTGACGCTGGTGCAGGTAGTAGTGCATTAGGTGCCACGACGTTCAGAAAGAAACTGCAGAAGAGAGGAATCGACGGGATCGAAGTGAAACACTACAGAATTGAAGATGCCCCCCAAGATTCCAATATTATCGTCGTTCATAAAGATCTCTATGACCGAGCGAAACACGCTCATCAAGACAAAGAGATTATCACAATTGAAAACTATATTAGTGATCCCAACCTCGATGAATTGCTGGACAGGTTGGAAAATCGGTAAGTGATTGTTTAACAAATCTTTTAAAGAAGGTTCTTTTAGGAACCTTCTTTTTTTGGTTCCATCTCATTGTAATCATAAAAATGGTCTCTTTTCTTTTTGCAATCACTGATAATGAAAACAGTTGTGTCATATTTATCTTGAAACTGAGTCTTCAACAAAAGGGCAGGTTAGTTGAAGACTCGATTTCGAGATAATAGCCAGATTTGAAACAATAATGGTAATTTCAAATACGTTTAAGTATTTTCAAAGGTATATTTTTTTTGATGATCTTATTGTAAATGGTAACACGCTTTGACAGTTATTCGATCTCAACAAAGGAGAATAACGCTGCCGAATCGGCAGCTTTTTCTATGCCTGCGTATAGATCATCACGAAATGTAGAACGGCCCCAACTGAGTCTGGATTGATATAAGCATGATCTTGATCAGCCTGAAACTTGATCGAATCATAAAGTTCTAGCTCATAGATCTCATCCTGGACCCTTACGTTCACACGTCCTTCCATCACAGTGATGTACTCGATCACACCTTGCTGATGGGCATTTGCACTGTACTCGCTGAGCGGCTCAAGAAACGCTCGATGCGTTTCTAATGAACCGTACCCCTTCATGTTGAACATCGGTTCCAGGACTAAAGATTCATTTGCGCTAAGTACTTTCTGCCCTTCGTGTTTCTTCGATATTACCACGTCTTGTTTTTCAGCGAGCAGCGATGAAATTGGAATCGCGAGGCCATTTGCAATCTTCCAGATAATCGTTAACGATGGATTCGCTTCTCCTCTTTCAATTTTCCCTAACGTTAGATTGCTAACATCCGTTCGTTCTGCTAGATCTGATAACGAAAGGTTTCGTTCCTTCCTAATCGATCGTAGCGTTGCACCGACTTGCTTCGATAATTTCTCGGGATCTTCCCAGTTATTTTTTCCACTCATACGATACCCTCTCCATAAAAAATTTTACATTTCACTACATATAATATAATATACATATTATTAACTATACTATACAGAAAAGAGCGATTTTATTGAAAGAGATAGCCCTCGGTATTCTTTCGTCCATGTTTTTTGCCGTTACATTTATCTTGAACCGCTCAATGGAACTTGAAGGTGGAAGCTGGATGTGGAGTTCTTCCCTTCGTTTCCTCTTCATGGTTCCCTTTCTACTCCTCATTGTACTGATGAGAAGCAACCGAAAACAAGTTTTTATCGAACTAAAAAAAGAACCTTGGAAATGGCTGACGTGGAGTTTTGTAGGTTTCGTCCTGTTCTACGCCCCTCTAACGTACGCTGCAACATATGGACCAGGCTGGTTGGTGGCAGGCACATGGCAATTCACGATTATTGGTGGGATCCTCGTCGCTCCTTTCTTTTTCAAAGTAGAACGAACCTCCACTGGCATCGTGAAACGACGAAACCGCATCCAAACAAAATCCCTTGCCATTTCGCTTATCATCTTGATCGGAGTCCTATTGATTCAACAGCAAAAAGCGAGTGAGCTCACAATCGTTCAGGTTATGATCGGGATCGGTCCTGTCATCTTAGCAGCGTTCGCATACCCACTCGGAAACCGCAAGATGATGGAGTTATGTGAAGGAAAGCTCGATACGTTTCAGAGAATACTGGGCATGACGATCGCTAGTTTACCATTTTGGTTGATTATTAGCGGGGTAGCAGTCTCCAAAGTTGGCTTACCGAGCATGAGTCAAGTGACACAATCGTTTATCGTCGCGATCTGTTCAGGCATCATCGCGACAACGCTATTCTTCATCGCGACGAATCGCGTGAAGGATCACCAAGGAAAGCTCGCTACAGTGGAAGCTACTCAGTCGACGCAAATTCTGTTTGTGATCGCAGGTGAAATGCTAATGTTAGCGAGTCCGCTCCCTACAGGAATTGCTTTAGTAGGCGTTCTGTTCATTATCTTAGGAATTATTGTTCACACGTTTAATATGAAAAAGATGAATACAGTCACGGTTGCGAGAGCGTCGAAAGCACAATAAGAGGAAGAGGATTTACCCCTCTTCCTCTAACGGTCAATCTCCTAACCACTTCTCGGACTTTCGGCAGCAGCGGTAATAGGTAGCGATCGAATAAGAACACAACGACGATGGAAATTCCGACTAATGGCATCAGAATCCCAAGTACGAGCATGATCGCAAGTATGCCGCGCTGCACCGTTTTACTTTCTGTTTTCTTAGGTGCTCCTATCTTTCCTTTCAGGTTTTGATCTGGTTTTGTTAACTTATTAAGGTTCCACCAATACTCTAGCCATTAGGGGAACTAATGAAATTGGTTAGAACAATGTATTAATTTGGGAAGAGATAATGTATTTACCAAACGAGACGAAATCTTATTATACAGAAAGTGATGATACTCTAATGATGAGTTCGCGAATGAATGATATGGAATATGCTATAGACTTTAAAGGCAATGAATCATAAAGTGGAGATGAAATGATTAAAGTTGTTTCTTCGATCAAATAAATTCAGTACTATTTCCCGGATATACATAAGTACTTATTTACAAAACTCTTTACTGATATCTTGAATTCAACTCTTCAACTAAAGAGGGAAATTCTTTAATATAAGAATTGCGCCTTCTTAATGTTTTAAGTAGGTTAGTTGAAGACTCAGTCTCGAGAAAATAGAGTAATCTGATGGCAAAAGTAAAGTTGAGCTTATGGAGATTTTTTGAAATAATTGGAGCTATTTTGGGATTTAAAGAACAGAGGATACAAATGAAAACAGTAAAAAATTATTTAGTTTTAATGGTTTGTATATTTCTAATAGGATGTACTGAGCAAAAGTCTTTTGAAGAGCAATTCAGAAATAATGAATGATAAAAATAGCACTTACAACTTGTTTCACCATGAATTAAATGTTCTTGAAAAAAGGTGATGCTTTTGCCTTCTTTGAAGGGGAAGGAAAGGTCTGGACCTGATGCTCCTCACTTATGTATGATGACGTCCAGGGTGGGTGTTTGGTGGAGTAGCATCCAGAAGAATAGGTTATGGGAAAGTGATATTGCGCAAACGGATTGCCCTTGGAGATGGAGGTTGTGAAGTCGCGATTTACTTCAAGCCGACAGAGGAAGAAGACGAAATCGTATATGAAGATATCCCGATCACTCCTGAACAGGGAGATCCGTTCAACTGGGAAGAAGACGCGATCACTGCCTTGAATAATGAATTACGAAAGAGCGATGAGATGGTGATGGAGTTATTGAAAGAATTGGAGCGTCTCCGTGAGGAAGTAGAGGAGATGAAAGGGAATGTCTCCACATCGACTTCGTGAATAGCTCGTCACTTATTTATAAATCTGGACATATGAATGAAAAACGCTGGTCCATATGGATCAGCGTTTCTTTAGTTGGATATGGATGTCTTTTTTTTATATACAATGCGTTTGTTTTGGAGGGAGCCCTTTCTAATCATGCCCATTTTTAATTATCGGTTTTCTTTGTATGCTGAAGGCAATCGAGTTTCTCATTCAATGTTTTCAGTTCTGCAATCACTTCGTTCAACTTTTCTTCAAGTCCGGCAAATGTATGAGAACATGCTTTTGAAATATCCGTAATGATACTGGATAGATCCACGTCATTAGCTTCACCCGTTCCTGCCGTCTGTGACCACTGGCTCAATAATCCTTCTTGTTGAGTCAAGTTGGAGGCAAGCTTTAGAAGGCTATCAAAGTCTATATTGGTTTCATTTTTACCATGTTCTTCTTGTTGTTTTTTTCTTTTCATATGACTATCTCCTTTCAAATTAAAATAGTGAGAGGGCTATGTTTATGCACAGCCCTCTAAGCTAAATAAAGATTTAGCTAATGGTTCCAAGAATCTCATTAATACATGAGATGACAATTTGGCGTTGCTCACTTGATCCTAGTAGAACAGCGACCAAAAGCGCCAGCAAAAACAAGACAGCAATGACCACAGCGACTAAGTTTCTTAAGAAGTTCATCGTTTTTCCTCCTTCATCACAAGAATGTGTGTAGGAGACGTCTCTTACATAGATACTCTATGAAAATCTATCAAATGCGCTTGTACAATAGCCTCAATTAATAGAATACTCATTCATTTGGATGTTTGCCGCTGGTCATTTGAAGTGAATCGGAGGATGAGATCAGGCATCTGGTTTGCTGAAAAGATACTAAAAAGAAAGACTGTCGGGAAAGTCTCGACAGTCTTTCTTTTGTGCAGATTCAGTTTTATACAAACAAACTCAGTAATAGTGTAAAGGCAAGGCCAAGGACCGAGATGATCGTTTCAAGCAATGTCCATGTGGCGAACGTTTCCTTCATCGTGAGGCCGAAGTATTCTTTGAACATCCAGAACCCGGCGTCGTTGACGTGGGAGGCAACTAAGCTGCCTGCTCCTGTAGAAAGAACCATAAGAGCCAGATTGACGTCTGTCTGCCCTAATAGGGGGATGACAAGTCCGACCGTTGTCAAAGCAGCAACAGTGGCTGAACCTAAAGAAATCCTTAGAATAGCTGCAATCAACCATGCAAGTACAATCGGGGACATGGTAGACCCTTCGAAGAGTTCAGCGACATAATCACCGACTCCACCGTCGATCAATACTTGTTTGAACGCACCGCCACCCCCGATGATTAAGAGCATCATACCGATTTGAGATATGGCTGTCGAGCAGGATTCCATGACGGTTTTCACAGGGATATTTCGCGCAATCCCCATCGTGTACATAGCCACAAGCAGGGAAATGACCATTGCCGTGGAGGCGTTACCGATTAAATTGATAATGGATAAGAACGCGTTTGTTTCAATCCCGGCCATCTCTTGAATCAATGTAATGATCGTGGAAATAGCGATAAGAATAACCGGAAGCATAGCCGTGAAGACACTGATGCCGAACTTCGGTGTATCCTTTAGGTCGAATTTCTTTTGTTCTCCTAATGAAGTGATGTCCCCTTGTTTGGTAAACGAATCGGGCACGATTTTTTGAGCCATCTTCGTGAAAAGGGGTCCCGCTACGATAACGATCGGGATGGAAATGATGATTCCGTAAAGCAAAACTTCCCCAAGGTCTGCGCCATATTCACCGGCGATTACAGTTGGACCCGGGTGAGGCGGCAGGAATCCATGGGTGACCGACAAAGCAGCGGCCATCGGGATCCCTAAATAAAGAATAGAGACTTTCAATTCTCTTGAAATCGCAAAAACAATAGGAATGAGAAGGACAAGTCCTACTTCAAAGAAGAGCGCAATTCCGATGACGAAGGAGGCAGAAACGACCGCCCATTGAATGTTCTTCTCACCAAATTTGTTTACAAACGTCATGGCAATACGCTGTGCACCGCCAGCATCTGTAATCAGCTTACCGAGCATCGCACCAAGACCAAAGATCAGTGCCAGGTGTCCGAGTGTACCGCCTAATCCGGTTTCAATCGTTCCGACAATATCTTCAAGCGGCATTCCGAGCAGGATAGCTACACCAAAAGAAACAATAATCAAAGAAACAAATGTATTCAGTTTTAGCCCCATAATTAAGATCAACAGGGCGACAATTCCTATAGCAACCATTACTAATGGCATGATGATCCCTCCATGTTGTGTGTTTTACTTGTGAATTAAACTTCTTTGGTATTCTGCAATTCTTGTATAATCGCTGCTCAGCCTTCTGGATAAATCAATGAAGATTGGCAGCAATTGCCGGTATTCGTGTGAAGCTTCCTCTACCGGTGTGTGTTGATGGGTATTTCCAATCATCTCGGAAGCCACTTCAAACGATTCTACTTTTCCTGTGGCATAGAGTCCTAGAATACAAGCCCCGAGACAAGAGCTTTCATAGCTTTCCGGTACAGCAACCTCTGATTCAAAAATATCAGCCATCATCTGGCGCCATACGTGAGAACGGGCAAAACCACCCGTCGCCTGAATCCGGGTTACTGGTGTGTCCATACATTCCACAAGGGCGAGGTAGACGGTGTACAGGTTGTAAATGATTCCTTCCAGGGCCGCGCGGATCATATGCTCTTTCTTATGGGACATGGTAAGCCCAAAGAATGACCCACGGACATCCGGATTCCAAAGCGGTGCCCGCTCCCCAGCTAAATAAGGATGGAAAATCAATCCTTCTGCGCCTGGTCTCACACCATCGGCGATTTTTGTCAGGACTTCATAAGGATCGATGCCGAGACGCTTCGCCGTTTCAATTTCAGCGGCAGCGAATTCGTCTTTGATCCAGCGCAGAATCATTCCGCCATTGTTGACAGGCCCACCGATGACCCAGTGATTCTCTGTCAGTGCGTAACAAAAGATTCTTCCTTTTTCATCGGTCTGCGGCTGATCGATGATCGTTCGGATCGCACCGCTCGTCCCGATCGTGACCGCGATTTCTCCTTTTCCGATAGCGTTTACACCAAGGTTTGATAAAACACCATCACTCGCACCGATAATAAATGGCGTTTCAGGGTTCAATCCGATTTTCTTTGCCAGTGAACGGTTGCAGGAAGTAAAAGCTTCCGTGGTTGGTACAAGCCTTGATAACTTATCCCGGGAAATCCCTGCGATGTGGAGTGCTTCCTCATCCCAGTCCAATTTCTCCAAGTTCATCATTCCAGTGGCGGAAGCAAGAGAATGATCAAGGACATACTCGTCGAAAAACTTATGGAAAATGTATTCTTTAATTCCAATGTACTTGCTGGTGGTGGAATCGATTTCAGGATGCTCCTGAACCATCCATGTCACTTTACTTAAAGGGGACATGGGATGAATCGGAGTGCCTGTACGTCTGTAAACGTCATGACCATTCCATTCGTGTTTGATTTTCTGCGTCCATGCTTCACTTCTGTTATCCGCCCAGGTGATACATGGGGTCAGGGGATGGCCGTCTTTGTCTACGGCAATCAGACTGTGCATGGCACTACTGAATGACACAAACGAGAGATTCTTGTCTTTATGATCATTCATAATGGCGGTCATGACAGTGACAACCGCCTGGAAAATTTCATCCGGATCTTGTTCAGCCGTTGAGATATCCGGTGTATGCAAGGGGTAGCCCTTGCTTTCCTTTTGAATGACATCGCCTTTTTCACTGAATAATACGGCTTTTGTACTTGTGGTACCGATGTCGATACCGAGCATGTAGTTAGTCATCTTCTTTTTCGACTCCTTTAGTAAAGGTTTCCTGCGCCATCCATAGTTCTTCGACCCGGCCTTTGGCGACATCATCGAAATTCTGGTGCAGGGATTGAACCATAAGGTCGCGATCTTTCTTGCGAATGGCTTCAATGTATAATTCGTGGTTCTCTATGATTCTTTCAAAGTCTCCATACATCTCTTCAAACCTGTATCTCATGGAAAGGAGGACGAGGCTTTCGAGTGTGGGTTTCAGGTTGTTCCAAATCATCTGAATATGAGAATGACCGATCGAGCGGATGATCGTATCGTGAAATTCCAGGTCCTGCTTGGAAAATTCATCGGCATCCTTGTATTGAATCGCTATTTTCATCATTTCAAAAATCTTGCTGAGATCTTTGACCAGTTCTTCTGTCTCCATATGGACGAGCCGTTCAAAAACGAAACTCTCAATGAGTAACCGAACATCGTACATTTCCTGGATTTCTTTCTCCGTGATATCGAGAACCCGTGCACCCATCCTTTCCAATCGGATGAGATTTTCCGAAGCAAGGGCTTTCAATGCATCCCTTACGGGGGAGCGGCTTACGGAGAATTCGGAAGCCAGCCGATTCTCAGATAGGATTGAACCGCTTTCAACAGTGCCCGAAATGATACGCATTCGGAGCTCGCAGGCCACACGTTCACCAGCGGATGCTTTTGATAACCATTGGAGCGGGTACAGAAATTCATTGGAATCCTTCATCTATTCACCTCATTTGTGTAACTTTGTATACTTGTATACAAGTAGTGTAGTACAACTTTTCAATTTTGAAAACGCTTTTTATATAAAATGTCGAAAAAAATCGAATCGATGATTCATGGAAAAGGAACCACTCCTTTGCCATGCCCTTGTAATATACGGGGAATGGCCTTCACGAAAAATATCGGACTCGGATTCTTCTTAAAGGGGGAGGCTTCCATATTTTAGTGTCTGTCCCTATTATGCTAAAGTTGTAACGGAATAGTAGTTATGTATCGAATTCTAAGAAAAGAAATGCGGGGAGGAATTCAGATGGAAACGATCAGATGGGGAATTATAGGATGCGGGGACGTGACAGAAGTAAAAAGTGGTCCAGCTTTTCAGTTGATCGAACAAAGTTCACTTCAAGCTGTTATGAGAAGAAATGGAGAGAAAGCGAAAGACTACGCCGAGCGTCATAGAGTGCCTCAATGGTATGACAAGGCAGAGGATTTAATCCATGATGACGAAGTGGATGCGGTGTATATTGCCACGCCACCTTCTTCCCATAAAGAATATACAATCATGGCAGCCAAAGCAGGAAAGCCTGTCTATGTGGAAAAACCGATGGCAAATAGTCTGGAAGAATGTGAAGAAATGGTCCGAGTTTGCGAAACGTATGGTGTGCCTTTATTTGTTGCTTATTATCGGAGATCCCTGCCGAGGTTCTTAAAAGTAAAAGAACTTTTGGAAGAAGGAGCCATCGGAGATGTACGATTCGCTTCAATGCAGCAGACCCAGAAGATTGTGCAAAAGGATGAGCATGGGAATTGGCCATGGCGAGTGATTCCGGAAAAAAGCGGGGCAGGATTATTTTACGATGTCGGTTCTCATACGTTAGACGTTTTCGACTACCTGCTTGGACCTTTGAATGATGTGAGAGGATTTGGGCTGAACCTTGCTGATTCCTATCCAGCTGAAGACACGGTCAGCGGTGTATGGAAATTTGAGAGCGGAGCTGTCGGAACAGGGATATGGAATTTTTCTTCTTATAAGAATGAGGATGATAACCGAATTGTTGGAACAAAAGGAGAAATACAGTTTTCCACCTTTGATGACAAGCCGGTTGTCCTTGTCACCGATTCAGGGGAAGAATCTTTTTACTTCGAGCGTCCGAAACATATTCAACAGGCTCATATTCAAACAATCGTTGATGAGCTGCTGGGAGAAGGAACTTGTCCAAGCACGGGAAAAACAGCGCTTCGAACCAATAGGGTGATGGGGGAGCTTGTTAAAGAGTATTATCAAGGATAAGATCCCAACCGTTCCATGTCTGTTTTATGGAACGGTTTTTCTATGCTGATGAATAGACTTCCTTCGTGAATAAAGATAAAATCATAGTTTAACAGCTTAGAGAACGTGGGGATATTACTCAGGGGTCTTTTAAAAAAAGTAGATAGAATAGAAGAAGGTGTTTAATTATGTTGCATAATCCAAAAGGAAAAGAAAGAATTGGCCTGGCGTTCCTACTCGGAATGCTTGGAATTCTAGGTCCATTGAACATTGATATGTATCTGCCAAGCTTCCCGGGGATCGCATCCGATTTAGAGACAAACGCGTCCCTTGTTCAGCTTAGCTTAACGACCTGTTTGATCGGTCTTGCCGTCGGTCAAATCGTCGTAGGCCCGGTCAGTGATTCGCAAGGGAGGAAGAAACCACTCATCATTTTCCTTTCCCTCTTCGCACTGGCGTCCTTTCTTTGTGCGCTTGCGCCTAATATCCTTGTGCTCGTCATCGCTCGTTTCCTCCAGGGCTTCACAGCTTCTGCCGGGGTCGTCCTTTCGCGGGCCGTCGTGCGAGACGTGTTTTCAGGGAGAGAGCTGACGAAATTTTTCGCCTTACTCATGGTGATCAATGCGACAGCTCCGATGATTGCCCCGATGACAGGGGGAGCGATTTTACTTTTACCATTCGCTACATGGGAGACGATCTTTTTCGTTTTAAGTATTTTAGGTGTAGCAATCGTTTTAACCGTTGCAGGAAAATTACCGGAGACCCTTCCCGTAGAAAAGCGGATCCCAAGCTCTGTGAAAGAATCGATTCTGACCATCGGCCGCCTGCTGAAGGACCGCTCGTTCATCGGGTACGCCCTGACCATCGGTTTTGTCCATGGGGGAAGTTTCGCTTATGTATCCGGAACACCGTTCGTTTATCAGGGCATTTATGGCGTGTCCCCTCAAGCATTTAGTGTGCTATTCGGGATTAATGGCCTGGCAATCATTACAGGAAGCTTTTTAGTCGGGCGTCTCGGGGGGATCTTCCATGAAAGAAGTCTGCTTCGGACCGCTGTACTCGTTGCTGTCATTGCGACGAGTTTCCTTTTAGTGATGACAATTGTCGAAGGACCGTTGTATTCCATCGTCATTCCTATCTTCATTTACATGACAGCGATGGGAATGGTTTTGACAAGTACGTTTACCTTGGCGATGGAGCATCAAGGCCACCGAGCAGGAAGTGCCAGTGCGGTGCTCGGGATGCTGCCATTGTTGTTTGGCGCGACAGTATCTCCGCTTGTCGGTCTTGATGAGACGACGGCTGTACCGATGGGAGCGATCTTATTTACGACAGCTTCGATTGGTGCGGTAATCTTTTTTACGTTGACGACGAAAAAACAACAGGCCACTGCATGATTGCTGTTTGGAATCGGTGCCAGAACCAAGCTCTTTTACAATAGTAACGGAGCGGGGACAGGCACCGATTTTTTATTAAATGAACGAATAATTATGAGACCTTCGATTGATTGAAAGAAGAGGTGAAATATACTAAGCTGATTAGGAATGAATGTTCATTCCGCATAGGAGGGAGGAAGTTTTTATGCCGACAACAACAAGTAAACGTGATCATATTTTCCAAAGCGCGCTGTCCCTATTCGCAGAACGCGGTTTCGATGCCACAACGATTCCGATGATCGCGAGTGATGCGAAAGTGGGAGCTGGAACGATCTACCGCTATTTCGAGAATAAAGAAGTTCTCGTCAATACATTGTTTCAACATTACGCGGCTTTGTTCACGAAGACGCTTGAAGAAGATTACCCTAAAGACGCGGGGATTCGTGATCAATTCCATCATCTGTTCCAAGGGATGGTACGTTTTACAAATGAGCATGAGCACGCGCTTTATTTTATAAAAACTCATAACGCCGCCTATTTCCTTGATGAGACAAGCCGGAGTCAATTCAATCATCTGTTGATGATTCTTGAAGGCTTTATCGATGAGGGGAAGGAGAAAGAGCAAATCAGGGATCTGCCATCAAAGGCGTTAATTGCGATTATTTTCGGCGGATTTCTTGAGCTATTCAAATTAATCCGTGCAGGTGAGATCGAAGCGACGGATGAATTATTAGCAGGTGTCGAGGAAAGTTGCTGGGATGCTGTGCGTCATCATGAGTGATGAGGCAGAGCTTTCTTCTCCTATAAGCGGAATGAATATTCATTCCGGTATCTTCAATACGATCAAAGAGGTGTTTGTCCATGAATCATACAGAAAATCTTCCACAACCGAAATCTTATGGACCGCTCGGGAATTTACCGGGCATTGACAAAGAAAAACCCGTGCAGTCGTTTATGAAGCATGCCCGGGAACTTGGTCCGATCTATCAACTCCAATTTCCGGGCCGGGTCAGTACATTTATTTCTAACGCACGTTTTGCTGCTGAAATCTGTGACGAGACGCGTTTTGATAAAAAAGTAGGGCCTGCCCTCCAAAAAGTACGCGCTTTTGGCGGTGATGGTTTGTTCACAAGTGGAACGGAAGAACCGAATTGGAAGAAGGCTCATAATATCCTGCTGCCAAGCTTCAGCCAGCAAGCCATGAAGGGCTATCATGAAAAAATGATCGACCTTTCTTCCCAGCTGATCCAAAAATGGGCGAGGCTGAATCCGAATGAAGAAGTTGATGTACCTGATGATATGACACGCCTGACGCTTGATACCATCGGTTTGTGCGGATTCAATTACCGTTTCAACAGCTTCTACCGGGAAGATTCGCATCCTTTCATAGAAAAAATGGTGCGTGCGCTTGATGAATCGATGAGCCAGACGCAGCGCCTGGGGATCCAGGATAAGCTGATGGTCCGTTCCAAACGACAATTCAAAGAAGATATCGATTACATGTTCAACTTAGTCGATCAATTAATTGAAGAAAGGAAACAGGCAGGAGATCAAGGGGAGGACGACCTGCTTGGTCACATGCTGAAAGGGAAAGATCCTGAAACAGGGGAAGCGCTGGATGATGAGAATATCCGCTTTCAAATCATCACCTTCCTCATCGCCGGACACGAAACGACGAGTGGACTCCTTTCTTTTGCCATGTACTATTTGTTGAAACATCCGGATAAGTTACAGAAGGCGTATGAAGAAGTGGATGAAGTGCTTGGTGACGATACCCCTTCCTATAAACAAGTGAAACAGTTGAAATACGTACGGATGATCTTGAACGAAGCTTTACGCCTATGGCCGACCGCTCCAGCGTTTTCTGTGTATGCCAAGGAAGATACAACGCTTGATGGCGAATACGAGGTGGAAAAAGGGGATACGTTCACCCTGCTTATTCCGGAGCTTCACCGGGATACGACCGTCTGGGGAGACGATGCGGAGGAATTCAATCCGGAACGCTTTGAAAATCCAGCGAGCATCCCACATCATGCGTATAAGCCTTTTGGCAATGGACAAAGAGCGTGCATCGGGCAGCAGTTCGCCCTCCATGAAGCGACCCTCGTTCTCGGCATGGTTTTGCAGCATTTCGATCTTGAAGATCATACCGATTATGAACTGGATGTCAAAGAAACGTTGACGTTCAAGCCTGACGGACTGACGATGAAAGTGAAAACGAGAAGAGAATTCAACGGGTTCAAGCCTCAAGACGTTGATGAAAAGGAAGATACGAAGGATATCCCCGCACGTGAGTCCCATGGCACTCCATTCCTTGTATTGTTCGGGTCGAACATGGGGACAGCAGAAGGAGTGGCCCGGGAACTTGCAGAAACCGCCCGCCATCAAGGGTTTTCCGTAACGACGGCTCCACTGGATGAATGGACAGGGAGTCTTCCGAAAGAAGGAGCTACCTTGATCGTATCTGCCTCCTACAATGGCAATCCGCCAGACAACGCGACCTCTTTCGTCCAATGGCTGACTTCTGCTAAGGAAGCAGACCTTGACGGGGTAACTTACGCCGTTTTTGGCTGTGGAGACCGCAATTGGGCGAGCACTTATCAACGGGTTCCTGCAACGATCGATCACGAGCTCGATGCGAAAGGAGCTGTCCGCCTGCTTGAACGAGGAGAAGGTGATGCCAGCGAAGACTTTGATGGTGATTTGGAAAAATGGGAAGAGAAGCTATGGCCGGCTCTAGCCGACCATTTTAAATTGGATTTGGAAGAAGGACAGGATGCCTCAAGCCCCGTTTCCATGGAGTTCGTCAGTGGAACGAGCTACACGCCTGTCGCTCGTACCTATGACGCCTTCACAGCTGTTGTGCTTGAAAACAGGGAGCTGTTGAAGTCTGATGAGCGCAGCACCCGACACGTGGAGGTTGAACTTCCTGCAGGCATGACTTTCAAAGAAGGAGATCACTTGGGTGTCGTGCCGGAAAATACGCAGGCCCTTATCAACAGGGTTTTGGACCGGTTCGGAATCAAAGGAGAAGAGCACGTAATTTTGAGCGAAGGAACCGGCCGGGCTTCCCATCTGCCTACAGGCCAACCCGTTCAACTCCACCAATTGTTATCGTCTTACGTGGAATTGCAGGAACCGGCGACTCGTGCACAAATCCGTGCACTCGCAGCGAGTAATCCTTGCCCGCCTCACAAAATCGAGCTGGAACAACTCGTAGAGGATGAAAACTATAAAACTGAGATTCTGGAAAAACGTTTAACGATGCTTGAGCTGTTGGAAGCCTATTCTTCTTGTGAAATGGAGTTCGAACAATTCATTTCCCTGCTTCCAGCTTTGAAAGTCCGTTATTATTCGATTTCCAGTTCCCCTCGTGTTGATGCACATCAACCGAGTGTGACGGTGAGTGTTGTTCGAGGAGAGGCTTGGAGCGGCAAAGGAAATTATGAGGGTGTGGCTTCGAACTATCTCGCATCAAGAGATATCGGAGACAAAATCGCCTGTTTCGTCCGCACACCTCAATCCGATTTCCAACTGCCGGAAGATCCTGAAACCCCGATGATCCTTGTCGGACCGGGAACTGGAATCGCTCCCTTCCGAGGATTCATTCAGGCTCGTAAAGCGATGCAGCAGGAAGGAACAACGCTTGGTGAAGCCCACCTTTATTTCGGGTGCCGTCATCCAGAACAGGACTTTCTGTACGAAGAGGAATTGAAAGAAGCGGAACGTTTAGGATTGATTGACCTGCATACCGCTTTTTCAAGACATAAGCATGGTGAAAAGGTTTATGTCCAACATATGATGAAGGAAAATGCGGAAGCGATCCTTTCTCTATTGGATCAAGGAGGCCGTCTCTATATTTGTGGGGATGGAAGCAAAATGGCTCCCGAGGTAACGAATACGCTTATCGCGTGTTACCAGGACCTCCATCAAGTAAGCGAGCAGGAAGCTGTTTCATGGTTGGATGAGCTTGAGCGATCCGGCCGACTGGCGAAAGATGTCTGGGCGGGTTCCTAATTGGTTTGATCGTAAGCGAATGTAACAAGTTGCAAGGATATATATGCCATTTCAATAAAACCCCTGATTTTCTTGAAGGAGATCAGGGGTTTTTTGAGGCATTTGATATGTAAAATCTATCCGGCTCCTATTTTAGTCACATAAGTAGTTTGCCCCCCTCCAGATGCATCAATTTTCTTTGCAAAACGATTACCCCGGGTTTACGTCCTATTTATAGTTCTCCTTTATCGTTTATAGTAGATTCATATGTTACATTACAAATTCATACATAAAGGGGAGAAAGTTACGTGAAGTACAAGCCGTTTTTATCCACCATGCTTGCCGCCACAATGCTCATGCCTACGACCACCGTCCTTGCCAATGAACAACAAAGTTCAGACACTCCGGTAACAGAAGCCACATCCTCTGATTCTCAGAAAGTCCTTCACCCAGTCATTCATGAAGAAAAAGAAACGACTTCCATTGCTCTAGGATTGACATTAACTCAAATCGACCGTTTTGATGTAGCGGGGTGGCTTCGTGCGGATGTGATGAAAGCCAACTTATCAGAAAATACTCTTTCTACTCATCTACTAACACCTGGAAATGTGACAGATAAAGCTCCCATCAGTGAACAAATGGAAGAATCCGGAGCGACTGCTGGTGTGAACGGCGACTTTTTTGACATTAGTAATACAAACGCTCCAATCGGAACCATGGTACAAGACGGAAAACTTATGAAAAGCGGCAATGGTCGTACCTATGCCTCCGTTTCAAATGACCGTATTGGTTCGATCGCCCATGCGCTTCTCAAAGGGGAAGTGAAAACCGATGTTGGTTCATGGACACTGGATGGCATCAATCAGCCCACCGTTTATGTTAATGAAACGGTCATGTACACCTCCGCATGGGGAGAGGCCAGCCGTACCCACATGATGACTGGTTCTGACCATTATACGGAAGTGCTGATTCGAGACCAGCAAGTAGTAGAAATATTAAGCAACCAAGTCTACAATCAGCCCCTTGAAAAAAACGAAACTCTGATCGTTGGTAAGGGAGAACAAGCCTTTCCTTTGAAAGAGCTAGCGGTTGGCGATCAAGTCCAAGTTTCCTACTCCACGTCTCCAGATTATCAGGATATGAAATTTGCCATTGGAGGAAGTGCCCAACTTCTCAAGGATGGAGAAATAAATACAAGCGATAACGGTGATCGCCATCCAAGAACGGCTGTTGGATTCTCTGAAGATGGCAAGGAGATGATTCTTGTCACCATTGATGGAAGGCAAACGGACAGCCGCGGAATGACCATGCTTGAACTCGCTCACTTTATGAAAGAACAAGGGGCTTACAATGCTCTTAATTTAGACGGCGGTGGCTCTTCTACTCTTGTCGCAAGAGAACTTGGTAAGGACAATTTGAATGTTTTCAACAGTCCTTCCGATGGCAGTGAACGAGCAGTGCCGAATGGGATCGGTATTTACAGTACGGCTTCCACAGGCGATTTGGATGGGTTCAACATTGAAACCGACTCGACCCGAGTGTTCAAAGGCTTCAGCCGAGTGTTTCAAGCCTCTGGGTATGATACGGCTTATGCTCCTATTGATATCGATCAAACTGATGTCAAATGGCAAGGTGGAAACGCAGGGTCCTTTGACGGGAATATCTTTACTGCTAAGCACGCTGGAGAAAACCAAGTCCGGGCTAAATATAGGGGCGATGATACGTACAAAGATATTCAAGTCCTCGGTGAGCCTGTAGAACTCGCCATCGAGCCTTTTCAAATGGGGTTGGAAAAGGGAGAAACGACGACGTTCATGGTCACAGGGAAAGATGAGGAAGGTTATGAAACACATTTGGAACCGCGGGATGTTCAGCTGACTTATAATCAGGATCAATTGAAAATCAATCCGAATAAGGATGGTTCCTTTACCATTCAAGCCCTTGTTGATTCGGGAGCATCTATCGTAAAAGCAGAAGCCGGAGAACTGAGCACGAATCTCGGTATAACGATCGGGTTAAAAACGGAAATGGCGGAAACGTTTGATGAGAAGTCTAATCCATGGACCGTTTTTAAATATCCATCCAGCGTGGGGGCAGAACTAAACTACATCAACAATCATTTAACCGATGGGAACGCTCTTAGATTGGATTATGATTTCACCACAACGACAAGAACAAGAGCCGCTTATATGTTTCCTCCAGATCGTCGTCTTGAAATGAACGGGGATGTGAAGAAAATCGGGGTCAATGTTTATGGGTCAGAAGGAAATGGCCATTGGCTCCGTGCGAGAGTCAAGGACAGCAATAATGTCTATCATACATTGAACCTGGACTACAGTGTAGACTGGGATGGCTGGAAATACGTCGAAGCAGAACTTCCAAACGGTGTAGAGTACCCTGTGGTTTTGGACAGAATCTACCTAGTGGAAACAGATCGCAATAAACAAGATAAAGGGTCCATCATCATTGATGATATCCAGGCAAAAGTAGCCCAGAAGTTGGAAATGCCTGAAGAAGAGAAAACAGAAGACCCGCTTATTTTGGATTATGGACAACTCCCAGAAGAAGATTGGCAGTTTGCCGTCATTTCTGATATGCAGTTGATCAGTGCCAATGAAGACAGCAAAGAAATTCAAAACTCCGAGGAAGTGCTGCAGGCAATCAACGAACAAGATGTGGATTTTGTTTTGTTTAACGGAGATGTTGTTGATTTTGACACAGATGAAGAGTACCAATTCGCCAAGGACTTAATTGAAGAAAACCTTGATAAACCCTACTATGTCGCACCAGGAAACCATGAAGTTTATGGGTCAGGCAACCTCGACAATTTCAAGGAATTCTTTGGCCCGGACCATCAAGTCTTCGATCATAAAGGAACGAGATTCATCCAAATCAACACTTCTAAAGGTGGACTTAGAATCAGCAATGCAGAACAATGGTTCACGATCAAATCAGCACTTGATGAAGCAGAAAAAGATCCAACCATCAACAATGTATTCGTCTATGGTCACCACCCATTAGAAGATCCACTTCCTGATGCTGCCCATGCGTTATCCGATCAAAAAGAAGCAGACCTCTTAGAGGATTGGCTGACAGATTACCGTGAAGATAGTGGAAAACCGGCCATGGTTATGTCCGCCCATGCTTCGCTAGTCAACCTTGATCGCAGAGACGGTATTCCTTATATGATTACAGGGCCGATAGGAAAAGGAACATACGGTGCGCCGGATGATGGAGGATTCTTCAATTACGCAGTAATGAGTATCGATCCTGACTATCAACCAGACCACCGCCTCCACCACCCGTCCTATCAAGGATTGGAGAAAAACCCGTGGATTCATGCTGACATCCGCCCCATTTTGCAGGATGTGACAGTGGATCAAACGATTTATCCTTTAAATGAAACGGTGGAAGTAGAATTGACCGGCCACCAATCAGCTGGTTGGGAGTTCCCTCTGGACTACCCTGCAACCATTCGATATGAAGGATCGGAAAATCTCTTGATTTCAGAAGAAGGCACAAAAAATACGGATGCCACAGCTGTGTTCAACCGTGAAGATCAGACCATCACTTTCTTAAAAGAAGGAAAGGTATCTCTAACTGTAAAAGCTGGTGATTATAAAGAAACGTTTGAATTTGCAGCAGAATAACGGCATTCCAAAAGCTGAGAGTGAAAAGAACTCTCAGCTTTTTTTATCCTATTATTATAGCAAGCTAAGTATGGATTCTATGGATAGATCATACACCGTCTGAGCATCCTTCCATTTCCACTTCAATGTGCTGGATCGAAGCAGATTTCTTTCGTTCCCCTTTTTGATCTGTGATAATGACAGACATCGTTGAAAAGGAGGCAGATCAATGACAAACCAAACAACAACGAAACCTTTATTCGAAACATTTACGAGTGATAAATTAAATCTTCCGAACCGTACCGTCATGGCTCCAATGACACGCGGGTTCTCACCTGGCAACATTCCTAATGAGGAAGTGGCCGCGTATTACCGCAGACGTGCGGAGAATGAAGTCGGGTTAATCATTACGGAAGGAACAGGGATTGACCATCCAGCTTCTGTATCTGGTGCGAATATTCCTGTGTTTCATGGAGAGAAGGCGTTGAACGGCTGGGCTGATGTCGTGAACCAAGTACATGAGGCCGGCGGTAAAATTGCCCCGCAGCTGTGGCATGTAGGAATGACTCGCAGCAAAGGGGATCTTCCCAATGAAGAAGCATCGCCTGTGGGACCATCAGGCTTGAGTCTGGATGGAGAGAAAGTGAATGAACCATTATCGACAGAAAAGGTAGAGGCATTGGTGGAATCCTATGCCAAAGCAGCAGCGGATGCCAAGCGCCTCGGTTTTGATGCGATTGAAATCCACGGGGCTCATGGGTACTTGATCGACCAGTTCTTCTGGGAAAACACTAATAAACGCACCGACCGTTATGGCGGCGATTTCGTTGGGCGTACACAGTTTGCCGTAGAGATCGTGGAAGCATGCCGTCGTGAAGTCGGGGAAGATTTCCCTATCATTTTCCGTTTCTCTCAATGGAAGATGAATGACTTCCAAGCGAAATTGGTTCACACGCCTGATGAGCTGGAGCAGTTCTTACAGCCGCTTGTAGAAGCAGGCGTGGATCTTTTCCACTGCTCAACCCGAAGATTCTGGGAGCCTGAATTTGAAGGTTCTGATTTAAACCTTGCAGGCTGGACGAAGAAGCTGTCCGGCAAACCAGTGATTTCTGTCGGTTCTGTCGGTCTTGATGGTGTCTTCACAGACTTCTCTGGTGCTGGTACAACAAGTCTTGACGGTTTAGTGGACAAGCTGGATCGTGAGGAGTTCGACCTTGTGGCCATTGGCCGTTCCTTATTAATGGACCCCGAGTGGGTGAAGAAAGTTCATGAAGGTAGAGCAGATGATCTTCTAGCTTTCAATAAAGATGCACTGCAAAAACTATATTAATGGTAAAACAGGCGTCCTCCTGCCAGGGCGTCTGTTTTTTGTTCAATTTTAAAAAATGAAAGCATCCTTCTATAGTAAACACAGCTGAAATTAGGGTTTTTAGCTATATAATTTATTCGCCATATAAGGGAGGCGGATTAATTTCAAGGTGAAGTGATGGTAGAATGATAGATATCCAATTCACGAATATCCTCATGTACTTAAAGTTTATTATTTCCTCTCGATTTCTTAAACTCATTATTGTAATATATTAATGGATGTCATTTGGGGATTAAAAAGGGTTAAAGATCAGGAACTATTAAAAGAGGATAATGTTAATCATTCAACCCATTTTTGAGGAGGAGAATAAATGACGGCGGCAAAGTCAGGAACATTGAAGCCTGTAATGGCTACAATACTTGAACAAAAAGAACAGCTGGCTCGGGCGGTTGCTATACCAAGTGAGATAGGCAAAGGAGTTTCAGAACAATTAATTACTTGGAGAATGGAATTAATTGAAGCTTACGCCAACTCTTTAAGTCAGGATTTCGATGGGGTTACTCAAAATCTGGGTAAGTGGAGCGATCAGGTCTCAGAGCAACTCGTAGAACTAAGACTGCCTTTGAACTTGGCGCTAGTAGAAATAAGTGAGTATAGGCAAGTTATAGGCGCAATGCTCAAAAACGGAGCAAAGGAACAGAATCTATCCTTTGATGAATTTTACGAGATTCTTACTCCGTTTAATCAAGCAGTTGACCAAGCGCTACAATTCGTGAGTCGATCCTATATGGATGATTTTGAGAATACGATACAAACCGCTAATTATGCGGTGGATGAACTTTCCGTTCCTATTGTCCGTGTTACAGAGACGGTCGGCGTTATACCGATCGTTGGAGAAATAGATACGAAAAGGGCCCAACTATTAATGGAAAATGCCTTGAAACAAGGGGAAGAGTTTGAACTTGAAACGATTATTTTGGATTTATCTGGTGTGAGTATCATCGATACAATGGTAGCACATCAATTATTTAAAGTGATCAATTCCTTAAAGCTTACGGGTGTGAATGGTATCATGAGCGGTATTCGTCCGGATATTGTACAGACAATGGTGAGCCTGGGAATTGATATGAAAGGAATCCATACGTTCAGCAGTCTTCACAGAGCCATTCAATCATTGCAATTGTTTGATGGAAAAGTCAACGTTTAGTGTTGGCTTTTTTATTTTTTTGATGCCTGGTCCTCTCCATGATTAAGCGTTAGCAGAGGGCTCGTGGACCGACACAAAGAACATAGAGAAGAATTCTAATGGTAATATAGAAACGAATGATTCTACAATCTTGGAAAGGGAGGATGGATCATGACCAAACATAAGATCTATACGATGAGTTTCGCAAGCGTCTATCCGCATTATGTGAAGAAGGCAGAGAAAAAAGGCCGTACGAAAACGGAAGTCGACGAAATCATCCGATGGTTGACAGGTTATAGTCAAGAAGAGTTAGAGGTGCATTTGGAAAAAAAGACAGACTTTGAAACCTTTTTTGCAGAAGCTCCGGAACTCAATCCTTCACGAGCCATGATTAAAGGTGTCATCTGCGGGGTGCGGGTGGAAGACATTGAAGAGCCGACGATGCAGGAAATCCGCTACATGGATAAGCTGATCGATGAGCTGGCCAAGGGGAAAGCGATGGAGAAGATTTTACGGAAATCCTAAAGGATAATGAAAAACACGGCCTCTTAACGGATAGAGGCCGTGTTTTTTTGTGAAACGGCTAAACGTGCCTGCACTAAATTCCTTCAGTCGGACTGCTTCACGCTTAGAGTTGTGATCGTAAACAGGATCAGACCCATTCCAACAAGCTGGATCATGCCCAATTGATCCCCTAGGAGCAGCACACCGAATAATGACGCTGTGACGGGTTCGACCATAGCGACCATCGAAGCTGTGGACGGTGCCGTCTTGCGTATACCGATAATATAGAGGATGAAGGAAACTCCAGCCCCGACGAGCCCTAACAGAATGAACCATCCGATGTCGCTGGACGTCAACGCATCGGTCATTTCCTGCTTGTCTGTAAAAACAAAGAGAATGACACAAAAGAAGAAAAAGGCGGTGGCTAACGCTGTCTCCACGCTGCCCTTATGAGAAGCCTTTTTAAATCCGAATATAAACACCGCATAGCAGATTCCGGCCCCAAGTCCAGCGGCTGTCCCTAGAAAACTCGCGGACAGCGTTTCGATATTGTAGGCACCTGTAAGAAGGATGATCCCAATGAGTACGCCGACGATACATCCCCATTTCAACCATGATGAACGTTCAATCCCTAATACAAAGGAGATTAAAAGGACAAAGACGGGTGCGGTGTACATCAGAGTAGCAGCTACAGCCACGCTTGAAGCTTCGATACTTAGAAAATATAAAGTGAAATTACCAGCAACCCCCACACCAGCCAACAGGGACCAGAGATATAAGTGGCTGGTGTATACCCACTTTCTGCTAAAGCGGATAATAAACCATACAAAAAAACATAAGAATCCAACGGCGCCTCTGTAAAAGGAAATGGTAATAGGGTCCCAGCCCTTATTCATCAAAATATCTGCAATTCCTCCACTAATGCCCCAGCAAATAGCGGCTAGTATAACCAATCCTACACCTGCATACCTCATGATGTGCCTCCTAAATATTAAGTCATCGTAATTTTCTTAGATCAAAAGAAAGTGAGCTTATACACGTAAATGGATGGGGCGCCCCATCCATTTAAGGTGCTGTGTGTTTTTATTTAACGTGTTAAAGGTAGTTCCTCAAATTTTTTCCACCTAAACGTGAATTTCATTGCATGGAATAGGAAAGCTAATTTGAAAGAATAAAGGAAATAACAAGAGACGAGGTCTCTACTGAATTGAATAATTTTCTATATTCAATGGGGTTTGAATAGTTCTAGGTTCATGAGCCCAGGGATGATTTCGATATTTATCCCTATTTTTGATGGAAACACAAAAAAACAGGTTCACCTCCTTCTTTGCAGGGTAGGAATTAGAAGGATTCAAAAGTCTTAAGAAAAGATTGGGGATCATATGGGGATCTTTTACTATATAAAGAAATATTTTAAGATGTCGAGACGACAACGGAAGAGTGAATTAAAGTCAACGCTATGGTTTATGCCTTTTTGGTATATCGTGGGAGCGATCGGTTTATCTGCTTTCACCTTTTATCTTGATTATGTGGTGGATGTCGGTTTATATCTGCCAGCAGCCATCGGTTTCAGCGGCCAGACACTGCAGGTGCTTCTGAGTGCACTTGTCGGTGGGGTACTGACCTTGAGCGCGTTTACCATTAACTCCCTGCTCGTCGCTCTGACGACGTTCAGCGGCCAATTTTCATCGAAGATGCTTGTGAACTTTGTCAGTGACCGGGCGACCCAGCATGTGCTTGGTATTTTTAACGGAAGTTTCATTTATGTGCTGTTGAATTTCTTGTACGTTACGCATGAAGAAGAGGAGTATATTGTTGCAACACCGGTTTTATCCATCCTCACAGCGATTACAGCTGCGGTGACGTTCATTTATTTTATCAACCATACGACCACCTGGATGCAGGTCCATAACATCAGTTTTAATATGAATACCAAGTCGAAACAGGTCCAGGCTTCTCTGGAAAAAGAATTAAAGCCCTACCACCTTGAGAAGGAGATTGAGGTAGAGTCACTTCCCGCTGATGTGGATGGGAAGGTGATCAAGACCCGCCAGTCTGGTTATCTTCAAGTCGCTGACTTTTCAAGATTGATTAAGCAGGCGAAGAGTGACGATAGCCTTCTTAGGTTCGATGTCAGAATCGGCGAGTTTGTTTTAGAAGGAACACCGATCCTTACGTATTGGGAACACGGTCAAACCATTCATCCCGACCGCTATTTGAAGTCGATGGAGATCGGGGTCAAACAAACAGAAATTCAAGACCTGGAGTACGGGCTCAATAAGCTTGCCGAGGTAGCCATCAAGGCTTTAGGTCATAATGACCCGCTTACGGTGACAAATACGATTCACCAGATTGCGGATCTGTTGAAAAGCATCGGTCAGTCTACCAATTTCTCTCCCTATCTTTTTGACAATGAAGAGGAGCTTCGGATCATTTTGAATCAAAAAACTTTCCGGTATTACCTTCATAGGGGGTTCGCCTCCATCCGCGAGTACGCGGACCAGAACTCGACCGTGATGACAGAGCTTTTGACCATGATCTCGCTCCTCAGTAAAACGATGGATCAGAATGTTCACGAAGATCTATGGGAATTTGCCCGTCAGACGATCCTAGGGTTTGATAACTACAGTCTGTACGAAAATGATTGCCTGTATATTTTAGAACAGTTAGCCGAACTTGCTCAAAACACAGGCCATCAGCAGGATTATCTTTTCCTGCTTGAATATATGTTGAAGCGGGTGAGTTCGAAGAGTGCCTCTGAAGATCCTGCTTCTCTTTAAAAAGGAAAAGCGCATGCCCTACTTTTGAGTAAGGCAGGCGCTTTTTATGGTTGGAGGTATAGTCTTTCACCTTTCATCAAACGGGAATGTTATACTAACGCGGTTAAATCAACAAATGTTAAAGGCTTGGATTTTGGAAGTATCTGTTGAATGAAGCTGTGAAAATTGCGTTGGAACGTAATAAAAAGAAGATATAGCTGGGTGGGAAAGAAATGAGAATGCTATAATTTTCTACAAGAAGATGGGGGCATTCTTTTTTTATGGGAGATGAAGAACAGACGGACGTAATCATGGTGAAAATTCTCTATCTCCTTTGATCAACGTCGTTTATGGTGTTAAGAAAACTTATAGAGTGGCAGCTGTCCGATTAGGATAACCGCACCTTTGGGAATCAGGAGGATATCATAGAGTGACTTCTATCAAAAAAGCATATGGGTATGTAACGAGAACAATAGAAGGTCGACCGCAAGTATTAGTGTTTAAGCATCCTGTCGCTGAAGCAGGGATTCAAATACCCAAGGGCACGGTGCAGCCGGGTGAAGAAACACAGGATGCCGTCCTAAGAGAAATGGAAGAAGAAACGGGATTAAGAAACCTTAAAGTTGAACAACTCCTTGCTGAAGATTTGTGGGAAAATGATGATGGTTCTATCCATCACCGATTTTTTTATGAATTACCGGTTTGTAATGTGGATGATGGATGGGACAACGATCCAACAGGTGGAGGAGAAGAAGAGGGGCTTACCTTTCATTTCTTTTGGATCTCTTCGATCGATGAGGTTGAACTGATCAGGGGCCATGGAGATTATTTGCACCTAATTTTCAACTGAACATATCCTCACTTGTGGACGGTCCTGTCTTTATTTGTTCTTTCTGGCCAAAACGTCTTCCGCTTCATTAACCATATAGAAAAGAAATGGCAGGTTTTTTACCTTGCCAAAGCGAACATGTTACAGGATAGGGTAAAATTAAAGGGGGATATGAAATGGAACTTGGTGCATTTTCAGTAAGTTTAACGGTGAAAGACATCAACAAATCCAAAGCTTTTTATGAAAAATTAGGATTTCAATCTTTTGGAGGAGATTCTTCGCAAAACTGGCTCATCATGAAAAATGGAAGCTGTGTCATTGGATTATTTCAAGGGATGTTTGAGAAAAACATACTGACTTTCAATCCTGGTTGGAATCAACAAGCAGAAAATATCGATTCATTTACAGATGTACGGGAATTACAAAACCAGTTGAAACAAAAAGGAATTGAAATCCTATCAGAAGCAGATGAAACGAGCGAAGGACCGGAAAGTTTTACAATTGAAGACCCTGATGGTAATCCGATACTTATCGATCAACATAGATAGGCTTCTTTTATTTTTAAAGGGTTGAATAGATTGATTAGAAAAAGCGACAAAGTGCTTCCCATCCACTCTTCGACTTCTTATGTGATAGGGGGAAATCTCAGAATTGAAATGGATGGGGAACACTCAGCCCCCCTGCGTGCAAAAGGAAGCATGACTTGCGCCTAGTGCCGTTTGGAACATACCTCATCCCTTAATGAATGTCATCGCTGTATGCGTCCACATACAGCGATCCATCATTTTTGACTTCTGCGTAAAATACATCATCCAAAGAGTTGAAACCATTGGCAGCCAGTTGCGCTTCAAGATTCTCAAGGTCCAAATGTAACCGTTTCAAATGTTCATGATTCACTTTTCCATCCTTGATCACAACGGAGGAGTCGGGAGAAGATGCAACCGGGTGATAAGGCGTATGAACATCTTCTTTTGTTGCCGGACGTTTTCCTTGTTTTTGCAGAACGGAAAGCGTACCATCAGTTTCAAAAATCGCATAATCGACATCAGCGACAGAAAACACATTCTTTTTCCTTAAGAGTACGTTTAGCTCGTCCAAATCCAGGCGGGTCTTTTTCATTTCTTCTTCTAGAATCTTTCCTTTTTTGATCAAGATGATGGGTTCACCGTCTAAAGTTTTCCGTGCGCTGCTTGATTTGATATCAAGAACTCCCATGAGAATGGTGAACGCACTCCATACGGCAAGGGCGATGAGCCCGTTTCTTACACTTAATGTGGAATCAATGGCAAGAGAGGCGCCGATTGTACCGATGGAAATGGCAGAAATGAAATTGAAGAAGGTCATTTGGGAAATCTCTTTTCTTCCCATGAGCCTGGCGAGAATCAGCAATGTGAAAAAAGCGATCGTAAGGCGTACCAACAAAACACTGATGGACAAGATAACCGTCTCCTTTGAAATAAAAATCAATCTTATTCTCTGAGGGTGTATGACAATTTATACGTGGCTTATTTGTTCCGGCGGGGAAAGGCACCACCAGTTTCGTGGATACTCGCGATCTTGCAGAGGTGGCCATTCATGCTTTCAGAAATACGAGCCACGTCATTACCGGTGAGAAGGCCTTCGATTTTTATGAGGTAGCTGAGATTATGACTGCTATTTTCGAATAAAGATGATCCTTTACAAATAAGGAATATTCTAGCATAGTATAGAGAAATGAAAAACGGCGTTGAAGAGAAGAGTAGATAAGTAGAAGCCTTCACAGAGAGCTCCGCGTGCTGAAAAGGGGCAAGGATTCTTTTATCGAAACAAACCTCTGAGCTTCTCATGGGAACCAGCCTGGCGATCATGAGACGGGAGCTCCCGTTACAGAGATAGGGTATGAAGCGCGTACCCGATGAGCTGGGTGTGGCGACACATCCATGAAACTGGGGTGGCACCGCGGATGAAATAGACCTCGCCCCCAAGACTTACACGTCTTGGGGGTGAGTTTTTTTATTTCTTAAAACATCTGCGAGGAGGCTGCGTATGGAAATGAAAAAGAGGTTTCGTTCGTGGAAGTACCCGTTACTATTGCTATCAGGGGTAGGTCTTTCGAACGTCGGAGATTGGATCTATTTGATTTCCTTGAATTTGATCGTGCTTGAAATGACGGGTTCTCCACTGGCCGTAGCTGTTTTGTATTTGCTGAAGCCGGTGGCGACGCTTTTGACAAATGTGTGGGCAGGGTCTCTGGTGGACAGGGTGAATCAGCGGAATCTTATGATTGGGCTCGATGTGTTCAGGGCTCTCTTGCTTGGCGTTCTCCCTGCTTTGTCTTCGCTCTCGGCCATGTACACACTTGTCCTGTTTGTGAATATGGCAGGTTCTATTTTTGAACCTGCTTCGATGACATATGTGACGAAACTGATTCCGAGCAATCAGCGGAAACGATTCAATGCGTTAAGAAGTTTGATTGATTCGGGAGGGTTTCTGATCGGACCAGCGATTGCGGGCGTTCTCTTCATAATCGGAACTCCTGAGCTGGCGATTTATTTTAATGCCTGGACGTTTTTCATTTCAGGGATCATTTCTTTCCTGCTTCCCCGCTTGGAAACAAAGGTTGAAAAAGAAAGGGAATCATGGTCAGGGGCCTTGCTGAAAAAAGATTGGAGCATTGTGCGGTCGTTTACGAAGCATCATGCTTTGATCATGACGATTTATTTTCTGTTCGGACTGATGATGGTGATGGCGGCAGCGCTTGATTCGTTGGAAGCCGCTTTTTCAAAAGAAGTCCTGCAGTTGACGGACGCAGCGTATGGTTTTCTTGTCAGTATTGCGGGAGCAGGCATCGCTGTTGGGGCTATATTCCTTACATGGTTCGGAAATCATCTGTCGACGAAGATTCTTCTCACTGGCGGCGGGTTGTTTGTAGCGGCCGGCTATTTGATTTACGCCTTTTCGGTGGATTTTTCAGGAGCGGCGGTCGGGTTCTTCTTGTTATCGTTGGCGCTTGCTTTTGCGAATACAGGCTTTCACACGTTCTACCAGGAGTGGATCCCTGTTCATGTAATGGGGAGAGTGACGAGTGTGTTCGGCTTATTGGAAAGTGTGCTCGTCATCTTTGCGACCGTCGTTATAGGAGCGGCTGCAGAGTGGGTTTCGATAAAAGCGGCGGTTGTAGGAGGATCGTTGATGATGCTTTTGGTAACATTAGCTTTAGGTTATTACAATCGGCAGTGGAAAGAGAAGAAAGTGAATCAAACGGCGATATAGCTCGTGCTTTTTTAATGATGGAATGTTACATCTTCATGAAAAGGTCGGCGGGATGGTTTGGTTTGTCATTGCTCCGGGGTATGGTTAGGGAATATATAGATGAGAAAAGTTGGTGGAGGTTCTTATGTCAAAGGTTCAACGCATCATTATGAGTTTAGGTTTTATCGGGTATATCCTCTTTCTCGTGTTTTATATGTTTTTCCAATCACGCGGGGCAGCGGGGATGTCCTTGAGTCTATTTGAATATATACAAAGCCGCTCGAATCTGATTCCGTTTAAAACCATCGCTAATTATATAACCGCCCTACAGGAAGGAACAATGAATACGTGGACGGCTGTTAAAAATCTGCTCGGGAATGTGCTGGTCTTCACACCCATGGGTATTTTCCTGCCTGCCCTGTTTAGAAAATTGGACCGACTGCGTGCCTTCTTGCTCGCCTTCGTGTTGATCATTCTCTCAGCAGAAGTCGCGCAATTACTCACCCAAAGGGGTAGCTTTGATATCGATGATTTTATTCTGAATCTATTCGGTGCCTGGCTTGGATTTAAAGTGTGGGTAACATCACTCGTCCAAAAATGGGTAGGGAGGGGAAGTTATGAATAGATATGTGGTGATGACTGTCGGAATGACCCACAGTGGAAAGTCAACGTTTGCGAGAATGCTGGAGGAAACGGTGAAAAACACGGTCGTGGTTGACCAGGATGATCAGGCGGCGTTTTTGAATACACATTATTCCCGGCTCGTCCCTGAAGATGGACCGAATACGATTAAACACAGCATGACGAAAATGATCGTCGATTATGTGATAGAAGAAACGGATCTGCATCTCATCATCTGTAATTCGAACCGGAATCCAAAGGCAAGGAAAGCGCTGCTGGATGAGTTTAAAAGAAAAGGTTTTTCTACGATTCTTGTAAATTTTGATGTGCCATTCATTCTACTTGAAAAACGCGTAGCAGATAGAAAGCGGGATTCATCGGTGTTGCGGACCGTTTCTTCTTTTGCTGAAGTACTGAAGCGGCAGCAGGAAGAATCGCCGCATATCCAGCCACCGTCTGATGAGGAGGCGGACCACTTTTTTACCATTAAAAAAGAGGGAGAGGTCATGGATGTGACCAGGAGGATCGCTGATCTCCTCTCGTCCTAGTATAAGAGTCTCGTATTCTGGCTATGCTAGTGATAGAAAGGATGATGAGCATGCAATACATGGAGAAGACGAACAAAGTGATGGCCGATCTGATTTCAGGCAAACGTCGTCATTTCGGAAATTATTCTTATCATCAGTCGGTGTTTACGGATGGCGTGAAGGAAGTTCCTGAATGGGAAGTGCGCCAATTCGTGCTCAATTATTTTATGGCGTTGGAAAATGTGAAAAGTCACGCATGAATCAAGGTGGACGCTTTTATCGGATTGAATAGAAAAGGTACACACTTATGAAAACAGGTGTGTACCTTTTGTTGTTTCGCCAATCCTGGCGATTGCAGGCAGCTATGTCGTCGGGAATACATACGAAAAGAAGCAGCAAAGGAAGGAATATGGTGCTCACTCAAATTGAAAACCCCCATGAATACTGATAATATGAAGAGAAAATGAACGTAAATGAGGGAAGCACATGCCAAGAGTATCGAAACGGCAAAAGATTTTGGAAGCAGCCGCACTCATTGTGCGCGAGCAGGGAAGCGATGCGCTCACATTGGACGCTGTCGCTAAGCGCGCAGAAGTGAGCAAAGGCGGATTGCTGTATCACTTTTCCACAAAAGAAGCGCTCGTGGAAGGGCTCGTCCAATACATGAACGATGTCTACCGGGAGAACGTGGAAGAATTAGTAGAAAACGATGATGCGGAGATGGGGAGATGGGCACGGTCGTTCATTAACGTCATGCATGATAAAAGTACGGAAAACCGACCGCTCAGTTCAGGGATGCTGGCCGCTCAAGGGATCAATCCCAAGTTGTTGAAACCTCTTCAGGATACATATGCGGACTGGCAGAATCATATCGAGCATGACGGCCTTGATCAAGTCGATGCGACGATTTTAAGACTTGCTGTCGATGGGTTGTGGCTGTCCGAAATTTTCGGGCTCGGGACTTTGCCACCGACGCTTAGAAAACAAGTTCTTGAACGATTGAACGAGCAAACATACAAACCTAAATAAAAATCACCAGCTCTTTGGGAGAGCTGGTGATTTTTATTTGGCTACAGAAGTCTGGATTATGATGAAGAAAATTCAGGCGAAAGCTTCTTCGGTGCGTTCCTGGAACACTTTTCGTGCCTGTGTGAGCGCATTGATGACCGATGGGAAGCCTACATAAGGGATCAGCTGCATCATGGATTCAATGATTTCTTGTTCGGAAAGTCCGGCATTTAGAGCGGTATTGATGTGCAGCTCAAGCTGCGGCAGACTGCCGGAGCCTTGGGTGACAAGGCTCGACAATACCGTCAGTGCTCGGGATTGTTTGCTTAGGTGATCGCGGTTGTAAATATCGCCATAGGCAAACTCGATGATGTATTTTCCGAGGTCCGGGGCGATATCTTCCAGTGCTTTCATAAGTTCAAAATGGTTGGTGCCTTTTTCTTCATCTGTATAGGAACGGAGGGTTTCCAATCCTTTTTCATAACGTGTATTCATGGTGTCTCTTCCTCTCTTAAGATGCTTTCTTGTTTTCTTTTTCTTCTTTCGCGCGGTCTTCGTTGACCATTTTAATGAAGGACCAGCCGAGGATCGGCAGAATAATCAGAAGCGGGAAACCGCCGACGATGCTGATTGTCTGGAGTGTCGTCAGTCCGCCCATGTTCATGAAAATCATCGGCAGAATGGATAAGGCCAGAGCCCAGAACAGACGGTTCCATTTAAGTGGCTCACCTTCGACGTGTTTTTGTACAACGGATGCGATGACATACGATCCAGAGTCATAGGTCGTCGATAAGAAAATGGTGGCGAGCAAAATGAAGACGATGATTGCAAGTGTGGCGAGCGGCAGTTCAGTCAAGGTACCGATGATGGCAGCAGGTGCGCCTTGTTGGTTCAAGGTTTCAATGACCGGATACTGACCACTCAATTCCAAGTACATGGAATAGTTTCCTAAGATTCCGAAGAAAAGGATTGTTCCTAAGCTTCCGAACAGTACGGTTCCGAAAACGACTTGGCGGATGGTCCTTCCTTTAGAGATTCGAGCGATGAACAACCCGACAAATGGAGCATACACAATCCACCATGCCCAGTAGAAGACGGTCCAGCCTTCAGGGAATCCCGTTCTTGTGAATGAGGCAAGGTCATTGAACGGTTCTGCCCATAAGCTCATCAGGAAGAAGTTGTCCATCATCCGGCCGAGGGCTGAAGTCGTCGATTCAGTAATGAATGTCGTCGGCCCGACGGTGAAAATGAAAATCAACAGGATGAACGCGAGCCACAAGTTGATATCACTTAGAACGCGAATTCCTTTTTGCAGACCCGAATAAGCACTCAATCCGAAGATCAACGTACAGAAAAGCAGAATGATCGATTTCGTCGTCATTGTATCTGGAATGCCAACCAAGTTGTTCAGACCAGCTGAAATGATCGGTGCGGAAAGCGCAAGTCCTGTTCCGCCCCCACCTAAAAGACCGAACATGAACAGTATGTCGACAAGGCGTCCGACCCAGCCGTCGGTGTATTTACCGAGCACTGGACGACACGCTTCACTGATTTTGAAAACATCGGTTTTTTTCACAAAAAACATGTAACCGATCGGAAGAGCTGGAATGGCGAACATCGCCCAGGCGATCGGTCCCCAATGGAAAAATCCGTACGTGGATGCCCACTGGATCGCCTCATTGGAACCTGCTTCAACACCGAAGGGAGGTCCTTGATAGTAGTAGGCCCATTCAATCACGCCCCAATAAAGAATTCCCGTTCCAATTCCACTCGTAAACAGCATCGCTGCCCAGGAGCTCGTTTTAAATTCCGCTTTTGTTTCGGCGTCTCCGAGCTTGATATCTCCATAGCGGCTCACTCCGACAAACAATAGGAAAAGCAGCATGATTAATCCGACTGATAAAAATAAGAATCCTAATCGTTGCGTGACGACCTCATTCGCCGCCAGCACAATTTCTTTACCTTGTTCAGGGAAAATGATCAGAGGCAGGGATACAAATAGTAATAAGGCAAGAGCCCCTCCGAACGTTTTCCAATCCATGAGTTGTTTCTTCATGGGTATTCCTCCTTTATTCAGATGCGATTGTTTCGTATGTGACTTTTTAAACTGTACAATCTGGACGGTTTTGTTTCAAAACACGGATGAGGGTGTAAATGGGAGAATATTAAGCAATATTCAAGGAATGATAGGGTGTGAAGTTATATTTCACTTATTTTCATATGTTTTAAGTATTAGTGACCGTTCATCCATTGTATAAAGTGAAAATTGGCGGAATGGCTAATTGTGCATGCCTGTCGTATAGGGGAAGAAAAAAGAATCTAAATAAAAATCCATAAAAAGTATTTGAAACTAAACAGTCCGGATGGTATAGTTTATGATGGTTGATTAAACAAACGAATTCAAAGGAGGACCTTTGGAATGAAAAATAAAGTATTGCTGACATCTGCCGTGACAGGAGCGGGAGATACGATGAAGAAAAATCCACATGTCCCTGTGACACCGAAAGAGATCGCTGAATCTGCGATTGAATCGGCCAAAGCAGGAGCGACGGTCGCTCACGTCCATGCCCGTGACCCAAAAACGGGTGGCATCAGTCATAACTTGGAGCACTATCGTGAAATCGTCGATCGCATTCGTGAATCAGAAACGGATGTCGTCATTAATATTACGTCCGGAGGCGGCGGTGATTTTATTCCGAGTTTGAGTACACCGGCAGCTGGTGGCGATGGGACAGACATCCAAACACCGGCAGAGCGTCATGAACCCGTAGGAGAACTTTTGCCGGAAATGTGCACGCTTGACTGTGGAAGTACGAACTTCGGTAACATGATCTACATGAGCCCGACGGACTGGCTAAGGGATCAAGCGAAAATGATCCAGGAAAGTGGTGTGAAGCCTGAGCTCGAATGCTTTGATACTGGGCACATCCGTTTTGCTAATCAATTAGTGGAAGAAGGACTGATTGATGGGGATCCGATGTATCAGTTCTGTCTTGGCATTCCTTGGGGAGCGGCAGCCGATGCGGAAACGATGTTATATATGAAAAATCGTATTCCGGAAAATGCGCATTGGTCTGCGTTCGGCATCGGCCGTATGCAAATGCCGATGGCGTCCCAGGCGGCGATGCTCGGCGGAAACGTACGTGTTGGACTGGAAGATAACATCTACCTTTCTAAAGGTGTGGTGGCACGAAACGAGCAACTCGTAGACAAAGCGGTGACGATGCTCCGGGGCCTTGACCTTGAGCCAATGACGCCGCAGGAAGCACGTGAATACTACAATCTTAGAAATCCGCACGGAGGGAAGTAAACATGAGAGTACAAAAAGTAGCCGTTGTCGGCACAGGAGTCATCGGAAACGGCTGGATCGCCCGCATGCTTGCACAGGGGTATGACGTTGTCGCAACAGATCCAGCGGAAGGGGCAGAAGAGCGCATGCGCCGTGCGGTCGATCAGTCGTGGCCTTATGTTGAAGCGCTTGGACTTGCCGAAGGAGCATCTAAAGACCGTTTGACGTTTGAAAAAGAATTGGCGGATGCCGTGAAGGATGCGGATTTTATCCAGGAAAACGTACCGGAAGTGGAAGAGTTGAAGCAGACCGTCCTTCAGAACATCGATCAGCATGCAAAACCTGATGCCTTGATCGGATCCAGTACTTCCGGCATCATGCCTTCCGAGCTGCAGGTGAATTTGCAGCATCCGGAACGCGTAGTTGTCGCCCATCCGTTCCACCCAGTGTATATTCTGCCGCTTGTGGAAGTCGTGGCAGGAAAACAGACGACGACGGAGAACGTAGACAAAGCGAAGGCTTTTTACGAAAGCTTGAACATGAGTGTATTGCTTGTGCGTCATGAAATTGAAGGGCACATTGCTGACCGCCTGATTGAAGCGATTTGGAGAGAATCCCTGCATATCGTGAACGAAGGGATTGCAACGACAGAAGAAGTGGACAAAGCCTTCACCCATGGGGCAGGCATGCGCTATGCGCAGTACGGGCCGTTCCTCACTTTCCACTTGGCTGGTGGAGAAGGCGGCATGCGTCACATGTTGAAGCAATTCGGCCCGGCATTGAAAAAACCGTGGACGAAGCTTGAAGCACCAGAACTTACGGATGAGCTTTATGAAAAGGTCGTGTCCGGCTGTGAAGAGCAGGCGAACGGCATGAGCATGTCTGAACTCGATCAGAACCGTAATGAATTCTTGATCCGTCTGTATGATCTCGTCCAGGAATACTGGCCAAAAGAGACAGAAAAAACAAAAGCGTAAAGGAGGGGTTTTTGTGTCATCCTTTTCTTACAAACAGACCGTTCCGAGCGACTGGGTCGATTACAACGGTCATATGAATGATGCCGAGTACAATCGTGCCTTCAGCCTTGCTACGGATGCGTTCATCGATTATATCGGACTCGATGAAAAAGGACGCGAGCAGTTCCAGTACACGGTTTTTACGCTGGAGACGCACACGTGCTACTTGAAAGAGATGCATGAAGGGGCAGGTTTTGATATGTCTGCCCGCGTATTGGACTTTGATGCGAAGCGGATCCATCTGTTTTTGGAGATGCACAATGCTGAGGGGGAAGTTGTCGCGACGATCGAAGAAATGCTTATGGGCATCAATCAGAACGAAGGTCGTCCTGCACCTCTTCCGGAAGAAGTTGCTGCCAACGTGAAAGCAGCGTTTGATTCGACTTCCGACCGAGAACAACCCAAACAAGTCGGCCGCACCATCGGCATTCGTAGGAAGTAATCAGATATGGAATAATCTGCAAGACCTGGTCACCCAATTTTTGGGTGACCAGGTCTTACTTTTATTGGGAATAAAACTGGAGTTATTCACATCTTTTGATATAATTGGTAATGATTTCTTGATGAGAGGTAGGCTTTTATTTATGATACGAAGTTTGTCAACGAGTCTTTTGTTAGTCTTAGGTTTCTTTATCGCGGGAGTCGCTATCTTACATCAATGGTTGATCACTTCGGATATTCCTGTGTCTTATACAGCTGCAGAAGCCTTGACTACCCATGTGATGTTTGCTTTATCCACTGTGTTGTTCCTTATTGCCTCTGTGGTGTTTGAGGAAAGAAACGGTAATCTCCTTTTAGGGGTCATATTTTCCGCGATCTTTATTGCAAACATGGTTATCTTCAATCACCATCTAGGTGCAGAATATTACAATCATTCTTTTGCTCAGCTTCAAGGGGCCAGCATGTTGTACACTGGAATTGTGATGGTACTTAATTTATATTTGGCTGTGACGAAATTTAAGGTTAGGGCGCATTCTTCTAAGAGTGTGAAAAATAATTGAATAAAAAATAGCCATCCACCTCCTTCGATAGAGGAGTGATTATTTTGTTTATGGAATAATATGTAAGACCTGGTCACCTAGGAAATTGATGACCAGGTCTTACATATGTTGGTTTTAGTATTATTAAAGGAAGGAAATATTCGGGAAGGTTGGATTTGTATGAAGAAGGTCGTATTTCTACTATCTGTATTATTTCTTTCGGCTTGTTCATCGGATAGTGATGAAATAAAACTAGACACAGTTCCCGAAGAAGGTAATACCGTATATGAAAAAACAATAAACGATAAAAAGCAGGTGAAAGAACTTCAAACCCTCATCGATGGCTTGGGAGATAGAAAGATTAATGAATTTTCCAGTTGGAGTGGAAATAGAAAGTTTTCTTTTGATTATTCGGGGCAATCCGGTTCCATTTATGTAAAAGACGATGACGACGGAGGGGCTTTTTATATAGGAGAGGGGATGCATTATGAATTGGACGAAGAAACTCTGGATGAGATCTATTCCATTTTGAATTTGAACGAAGATAAAGTAGAAAAATAATATCAATTATTCGTGCTTTCTTTTAGCTAGCTTACTACTTCTGGAGCGGGTAATAGATGAGATCTTGATAGGGAGTAATCTGTGTGAAGTGATTGGAAGAAAAAGTAAGACCTGGTCACCCAATTTTTGGGTGACCAGGTCTTACTTTTTCTTCCATCCAATAATCGTTCACGAATCATGCTATAATTAAGTAAATATTTAGAATTCTATGAGATTGGCAGGGTGTGTGGAAAAGATGGAAAGTCGTACATATGTTGTTCGGGGTCTGTCCTATGTTGTAAGAGTCGCTCAAGAAACGGATGCAAAGGAGCTTTCAGAAGTTCGGCATCTTATTGACGGTGAAACCGAATACCTGGATCGAGAACAGGGAGAAGGCCACTTAAGTGAATGGGATTTCAAAGAGCTCATCAAAAAAGATGCAGATGAGAACAACCATTTGTTCCTGGTTGCCGAAACAGAAGGGACCATCATTGGTTTCAGTCGGTGTGCCGGCAGTGATTTGAAAAGGCTCTCCCATCAAGTGGAGTTCGGTGTAGGAGTGTTAGAGGAATATTGGGGCTACCGTGTCGGAAAAGAGCTTTTGCAGCAGTCGATCCGCTGGGCGGAAAGAAGCGGAATATTGAAAATGACCCTGCGTGTTCTTGAAACAAACGAGAAAGCGATTGAAATGTATAAGCGTTTCGGTTTTGAGGTGGAAGGTGTGCTGAAAAAAGATAAGCGACTTTCTGATGGTAAATATTATTCGACGATCTTGATGGCACGTTTTACATAAAAGGAGGAAGCTCATGGCCGCTAAAATATTTCCAGGTCGTTATACAGCCAAAGCTGATGATGAAGTGATTGTGTTTTTGATTGGGATGAGGATTAACAAATGGCTGGCTGTACATAAATGGCTGCCCGTTCTTCTGGCGATGCCGCCAATGGTTCAGGAGCTCTATTCACAAAAGGACAATGGTTTCTTTTCCCTAGAGAATTTCATAAACTTCCGAACAACATTGATGATCCAGTATTGGCGTTCGGAAAACGAACTTTATGCTTATGCCAGAGCTCCGAAGCATTTGAAGGCGTGGAGAAACTTCAATCGCAAAGTGAAAGATAACCCGGCTGTCGGAATCTTCCATGAAACATACAAAGTGAAGGATGGGGCGCATGAAGTCATTTACGGGAATATGCCCTTGTTTGGTCTCGCCAAAGCCTACCAGCATGTCCCCGTCCTACCCAACACGGCTTCAGCGAAACAAAGATTGAGAAAAAAGGAAAGAGAGCCGTTTGCGAATTCCCGTTCATAAAGCGGTAGACGCTTTCCATCTCTGAACATGTGAAGAAAGATAATTAATGGAAGAAACTCGTCTAAAAGTGAATCGAAGATAAGAAAATGATGGAGCTGAAAAAATGAGACTACCAACATAAAAACTTTAAAGAAGGATCTTTAAGCAGTATTCAAAAAGCTCCTTCAGAACGGAGAGTTCTACCATGATCACGTTGAAACGAACCTTTCGAATCGTCGCCATCAAAGGCCACGGAGCTTTTGAAAATTTTGCAACCGAAGTCCCGGACTTTGCGAGACAGCTTTTACATCGGACGAGGGAAATCGAAAACCATGCCAATATCGAAATCGCTCTCTTTGAGCCTAAGAGGGGGGAGGATCACCTCGAGGGTCACTATTATGTTGGGGTCCTTGTAAAAGATAAGCCGAGTCAGGTGCCGAAAGGGATGGAGTATTTAGAGGTTTCCGGAACTTATGCTTCATCTAGAGGACCCATCAATCATGTAGATGTCCTTTATAAGGAAGTGGGGGAGTGGACATATCAACAGCAACTCACCCGGGATTGGCTGACCTATATTGTAGAAACTTATCACCCTACGGAAAACGGGGAAGACGTTGAAGTATTCCTGCCTATACTCGATTCATGAATGCATACTGTGAGCGGATGACTTGATACAGGCCATGAATAACCTTATTATGAATGTCGCATATTAGTTGAGAAAAGCGAATCGGAAAGAGGTGCCTTAAGATGAAAGCTGTTCAAGTAACTGGATATGGCGATGTCGATCAGTTGAAGCTGGTGGACATTCCCACTCCAGAACCGAAAGAAAATGAAGTGCTCGTGCAGGTGAAAGCTTGTGCTATCAATAATACGGAAATCTGGATGAGGGAAGGAGCTTACGGCCAAGGCGGCAAGTCAGGCTGGCGTCCGGAAGGCGTTCAATTCCCACGTACCCCTGGTTCTGATATTACCGGCAAAGTGGTCCAGGTTGGTGAGCAAGTCGATGAAACGATGATGGGGAAAGACGTCGTTCTTTTTCCGTTCACGTCCAGTGGCCCGGATGGCCAAGAACACATCTCGGAAGACATGTCCTTCATCGGTTCTGAATATGATGGTGGGTATGCTGAGTATGTTGTGTGGCCCGCAGAGCTTTGCTTTGATATGCCGCTTGAAGATTACACCGAAAGCTGTGTGTTTTCCGTAAGTGGTATGACGGCCTGGCATATGGTCGAACAAGTGCAGCCGAAACCTGGTGAAACGGTGATGGTCACAGGCGCAAACGGCGGTGTCGGCTCGCTCAACGTCCAGATCGCATCGAAAGTCTTCGGAGCGGATGTCATTGCACTCGTTGGAGATTTGAGTATGGAAGAGAGAATGAAAGAACTCGGAGCGACACATGTGCTGTCTTATAAATCCGAGAATCTGGAAGAAGAAATTTTGGAAGCCAACGGTGGTCCCATTGATACCGTGCTTGACGTCGTCGGAGATGCGCTGTTCTCCACGGCCTTGACCGTGCTTAAAAAGGGCGGAAAATTTTGCACATCCGGCTCATCCGGGGGTCAAAAAACAGAACTCGATTTCCGCACCCTTTATTTGAAACACATCACGATGTACGGATCGGTCTTAGGTACACGGGAAGAATTCAAACGGATGTTAAAAGCGATCTCTGAACAGAAAATACAGCCTGTGATCGACCGGACGTTTCCATTAGAGGAAGCAAAGGAAGCGCAGCAATATTTCAAAGAGTCGGGTAAAAAAGGAAAAATCGTCCTTCTTCCATAAAAGGTGTTTCATCCATTTAAAGAACCTGTTTCACTTTTATAGTGAAACAGGTTCTTATTTTTTTGCCTGAAAGTTGAAACGTGCAGGAGCCGGTATTGGCTGAACAAGGTTTCACTACATCTGGAAGAAGGGTAAGGAGAGTGGGAAGCTCACCATCCCCGATTGTTCTTGTTTTTTCGACGTTTGAAAGTGCCAATCCCTTCCTGGTTGTCCATCCTATTTTTTATTAAATTGTTAGTAATTTCCTTGAAAGCGTCCATCATGTGGCGGATTTATTAAAAGTTCGTGAACGATGTATGACAAAGTTGTGAACTTGTATTTCTAATTCCGCAAAATCTGATATAATCAGTCAAGCCCTGATACGTATAACAGCTCCTAGTTTCCGAGTTTTATACTTATAATTTAACAGATTGATAGGAGGGTTAAGATTCATGAAAGCTAAACATCTCCGTAATAGATGGTTAGGTTTGCTGCCGCTCGGCTTGATTCTTTTCTTAAGTGGGTGCGGGCAGTTGGAAATGACTGTGCTCGATCCCAAAGGGCCGGTCGCTCAAAGTCAATATGACCTGATTGTATACTCCCTTTGGTTCATGCTTGGTATCATTGTTGTCGTGTTTGCTCTGTTTGCCTACATGCTCATCAAGTACCGTGAGAACCGACCGGGACGTAAAGAAAGTGACTATGACCCGAATCTGCATGGGAATACGACCATCGAGGTCATCTGGACGGTCATTCCGTTCATCATTGTCATTCTTTTATCCATCCCGACCGTAACGACATTATTCGACCTGGAGAAAGCTCCGGAACCAGCAGCTGGGGAAGAGGAGAAGGAACCTCTGGTTGTTTACGCAACGACGGCGGATTGGAAATGGTTCTTCAGTTATCCGGAACAGGATATTGAAACCGTGAACTACTTACACATCCCGACCGATCGTCCGATTGAATTCCGCTTATCATCGGCAGATTCGATGTCAGCGCTATGGATTCCGGCACTCGGTGGGCAGAAGTACAACATGGCGGGTATGATGACAAAATTGTATCTGCAGGCAGATGAAGAAGGGGTTTACGACGGGCGTAACTCCAACTTCAATGGAGAAGGTTTCGCTGCTCAAACCTTTAAAGTACATGCCGAAAGTGAAGAAGACTTCAACACATGGGCAGAGGAAATTAACAATGAAGCACCAGAGCTGACAGCTGAACGTTATGATGAGCTGCTTGCACCTGGACTGACTGACAAACAATCCTATTCCAGCACACACTTGGATTATGTGAAGCACCATACGAGAGAAGATATGGGCTATGTTGTCGATAAATACCGTGAACAATTCAAAGAAAAGCTTCATTTGTATGAAATTGAAAAACAAGAAAGCTTCCAATAGAACGTAAAGAAAGCAGGTGAAGACATGCACATTACAGATATTCTAGTCACCGGTGAACCGATCATCTATGGTGCCATGGTATCAATGGCCTTAGTTGGGATCGCCCTCCTTTTCATTCTGACGTATTTCAAAAAATGGAAATGGCTGTGGAGCGAATGGTTGACGACCGTTGACCACAAGAAAATCGGTGTCATGTATATTTTAAGTGCCCTTCTCATGTTATTCCGTGGTGGCGTCGACGCCATGATGATGAGGGTGCAGCTGGCATTCCCTGATTTGGGATTCTTGAACTCCCAGCACTATAATGAAATTTTCACAACGCACGGAACGATCATGATCATTTTCATGGCGATGCCGTTCTTGATCGGACTCATGAACATCATCGTTCCATTGCAGATCGGAGCGCGTGACTTCGCGTTTCCGTATTTGAACGCCTTAAGTTTCTGGTCCTTCTTCTTCGGAATGGCGCTCTTCAACATTTCCTTCGTCATCGGAGGATCTCCGGATGCCGGGTGGACAAGTTATACCCCACTTTCCGGTGCAGCGATGAGCCCTGGACCTGGACAAAACTTCTATCTGATGGGACTGCAGCTATCAGGAATTGGTACCCTTGCTACAGGGATCAACTTGATGGTGACGATCTTGAAAATGCGTGCCCCTGGCATGAAGCTTTTCCATATGCCGATCTTCACATGGTCGACATTGGTCACATGTTTCATCATCGTGTTCGCATTCCCGATTTTGACAGTAGCTCTTGCACTACTTACGATTGATCGTATTTTCGGTGCACAATTCTTTACTTTGACAGGAGAAGGCCTGCCGATGATGTGGGCGAACCTGTTCTGGATGTGGGGACACCCGGAAGTGTACATCGTTATCCTTCCTGCCTTCGGTATTTTCTCCGAAGTCATTGCCACATTCGCGAAAAAACGTCTGTTTGGCTACAATGTGATGGTTTGGTCGATGATCGTCATTGCATTGCTTAGTTTCTTAGTATGGGTCCACCACTTCTTCACGATGGGTGCCGGCGCATTCGTTAACTCCGTCTTCTCCGTTTCGACGATGTTGATCGCCGTACCGACCGGAGTGAAGATTTTCAACTGGCTCGCGACCTTATATAAATCGAAAATCGAGTTCACTGTACCGATGCTTTGGTCCCTGGCCTTCATCCCAAGTTTCATCCTTGGTGGTGTCACAGGTGTCATGCTCGGTATGGCAGCAGCGGACTATCAGTTCCACAACTCGTACTTCCTGATCGCGCACTTCCACTACGTGCTGATCGCAGGTACCGTATTCGCCTGTTTCGCAGGTCTTGTTTTCTGGTATCCGAAAATGTTCGGTCACAAGATGAACGAGCGTTTGGGTAAATGGGCATTCTGGTTGTTCTTCTTCGGCTTCCATGTGTGCTTCTTCCCACAATATTTCCTAGGCTTAGACGGCATGCCGCGTCGTTTGTTCATCACGAACGTCGCCGAGTGGCTTCCATTGAACGTCATTTCAACCGTTGGTGCTTTCGGAATGGGACTTGGTTTCATCGTGTTCGTTTACAACGTCTACTACAGCTTCCGTTACAGTGCGCGCGAAACAACAGGCGACTCCTGGAATGGAAACGGTCGTACGCTTGAATGGGCGACAACGACACCAGTTCCTTATTACAACTTTGCAACGGTGCCATATGTCGATGAAATCGATCCATATATCCGTATGAAAGAAGAAGGCAAAACGACGTTTGAAGAAGACAAAGTGAAGCCGATCCACATGCCGAGTTATACAGGACAGCCGTTTATTATGATGGCCTTCCTTGGACTTGCCAGTTTCGGTCTTGTCTTTGAATGGATGTATGTCGCTGTCTTCGGATTAATCGGTGCGGTGTTCATGATGATCCGCCGTTCCTTCGATTATGACGACGGTTATTATGTACCGGTTGAAGAAATCAAACGAACAGAGAAAAAAGCGAGGGGGTTATGATATGGCTGCGGAAGAACTGAAAACAGGTCCTTTAGAATATCGCACCCAAGAAGGTCAGATGGGCATCATGGGCTTCTGGATTTTCCTCGGAGCCGAAGTCGTCCTCTTCGCGACCCTTTTCGCAACATATGCCGTGTTGTTCGGACGTACAGCTGATGCACCACTGCCAAGCGAACTGTTTGAGCCGGGCATCGTTCTTGTCATGACCTTCCTGCTTCTTACAAGTAGTTTCACTTGTGGACTTGCGATTCACGAAATGAGAAGGGGATCGGTCAAAGGGCTGATCCTTTGGATGGTCATTACACTAGCTCTTGGTCTTGGATTCCTTGGTTTTGAAATTTACGAATTCGTTCACTATGCACATGAAGGCGCAACGATCCAGTCCAGTGCATTCTGGTCGGCGTTCTTTATCCTTGCCGGAACACACGGACTGCACGTCACGCTTGGTATCGGCTGGGCGATTCTGCTCTTGATCCAAATCAAGCAGCGTGGACTGACGAACGTCACAAGCCGTAAATTCTTTATCATCAGCTTATACTGGCACTTCCTTGATGTCATTTGGATCTTCATCTTCACGAGTGTCTATCTGATTGGGATGGTGATTTAATATGGCAGATTCGAAAAAACGTGTACCGATGAATCACGTCATTGGCTTTATTTTGTCGCTTGTCATGACACTTGTTGCCGCATGGGCAGCGATTCAATCCGACCTGCCTGTCACATGGGTCATCATCGGCATCATGATTTTGGCTCTGTTGCAAGCAGGCGTTCAATTGTTCATGTTCATGCACGTCACGGAAGCTTCAAGTGGAAATGGACATGTGCCATGGAACATGATGTTTCACGGTTTCGCCCTCGCTGGCATCATCGTAGCAGGCTCCCTTTTCGTAATGTCCTTTGGGCATGATCATGGAGACACAGGCGAACACCAACAGCACGAGCAGCAAGAATCAGAAGACCATAGCGGTCATTAATACAAATGGGGGTTATCAGGATGGAACAAAAGCAGAACATGTCGATGGAGGCCGGCTGGCCGTGGAAAGATTTAGTAGGATTCGTTCTTTGCATATTGCTGACGGCTTTTTCCTTAGGCGGAGCGCTTTACTCCTCCTATGACCCTAAATTTGTCCTATATATTCTAACTGGTTTCAGTTTCGTACAGGCGATGATCCAACTGTACAAACTGCAGCCGAGAGACTAAAAAAAGAAACGCTTCTTTCCTGGAATCAGGAAAGGAGCGTTTCTTTTTCTTTGGTTAAACTTTCTTGGTACCCAGGACTTGATTTGACGGTCGCCACGATGAACATCACCCATGCGACGTGCGCGCCGATCAATCCAAGATAAAACATCGACCATGTAATCGAGAAGGCACCTGGATCTGCGTACATCGTCACCTGGAAGAAATACAGCCACATGCCGATGAGCAGAATCGATTGTGCGACGGCAAAAGCCATCTTTTTCGCTTGTAAAAATAGAAATGGAGCTACTGTCGCCAATAACAAGAACATTACGATCGCACCCATGAAAATCATCTCCTTATTGATGTTTCCTTAATGTAAACGTTTTCTTTGATTTCATTGTAACAAAAAATTCGCACTTTGGACACAAAATGTTCATAAATTAGGCTGACAATTTTAGAATTACCGATTTAAGGCTCGTTTAAACAGGTTTTTTAGGGGCGGATGGTCGTCCTGTATGAAAGTGCCCGGGCGGGAAGCGAAAGTGACTTAACGTCGGTTGAAAGCGCCCTAACTGCCACCAAAGTGACTTAACGTCACAGGAAAGTACCTTAACGCCAATACAAAGTGTCCTAACTCTAAATTTTATGAAAAATTTCATTTTCTTAGACACCAAACGCTCACTTCTATCGATTATAGTTTGAGACTATAAAATGGGAGTGGAAGGAAAATGGATTGGAATAATATAAAAGAACATCAACGCTTCAAAGATAAAAAGGAGCTCGATCTGCATGTGCGCAGTTTTTTATACAAAAGAAAGGCAGCATTGTCAGAGGGAACGCTCAAGGTACTGACATTCATCTGGCGTCATGCCGTCAAGTTTCCCGGTGTCGCTTTTCCGAAAAGAGCGACGATCACAAAAGGGACTGGATTGAGTGAGAGCACAGTGGTTCGTGCATTAAGAAGCTTAGTGAACGAGAAGTTGATTGAAAAAGTGACAACGAAGAAGCCGAACGGACGGCAGGGTGGCAACCTGCTCGTTTTCCTGCCCCAGCCGGATCTTTTTTTACCCTCGGATGACACCCCTCGTGACACCCTTCCTGACACCCCACAAAAAACGTCAACTCCCCAACAGGACAACCCTCAAGCGGCCAAATCCACACCTGAAACAGAGAAAAAACAGGGAGAATCTTCTATTAGTAAAGTTGTACCGTTTGATGTGACATTTCTGCCATCGTTCATCCCGTCTTCTTTCATTGAAACCTCTCAGCCATTTGTAGGTGTGGAGCAGGTGCTGCCAGCTTGGCGGACGGTGCAGAGTGCGTTTAAACAATGGAAGCTGCAACAACCGATCGAGCATTATTTGGATAAGATCAACGAAACGTTCAGGCAGGCGGTTTTTGCTTATAAAAAAGGAATGGTACGTACAGAATTGCTGCGCTATTTTTATGGGGGATTGATGGAAGTGTTCAAACAGGTGGTGCGGAAGGAAGGCTTTGAGTCGGGGAAAGGTTTAATTTTTTATGATTGGCTGGAGGGAATGCATTCGTAATTGTAAGGATAGCGCCCTAAAGGAAATAGTAGCGACTTTAGGAGGTGGAGGAACGACTTAACGCAGGGAAGTAACGCCCTAACCACTTGCCATAGCGACTTAAGGTGGTTGAATATCAGCCTAATGTTTCACAAGCGATTAATTGAGAAAAGTTTTCATTGACAGAAATTTGAGTCTGAGGTAGGATAGTGATTGTGATGATAATGAGAATCTTTATCAGTTGTTAAGTTTTTCTATATAAGGGTATAAAGATGAAGCGACGGATAAAGGATTCTACATAAAAGAAACGTGTGAAAGGATGTCAAATATGAAGAAGTTTTGGTTGTTTGCCCTTATGCTTGGGCTAGTCGTTCTTGCTGCCTGTGGTGACGGATCTGAAGAAGGTTCCGAGAGTGAAGGAACAGAAAATCAGGAAGAAGAAACAACGGAAGAAGAGGAAACTCGTTCCGTGACAATTGAAGATGCAAACGGAGAACAGACGATCGAAGGAACACCTAAGAAAGTCGTTGTTTTAGAGTGGACCTATGCGGAAAACCTTCAGGCACTTGGCATGGAGCCGGTGGGTGTCGCTGGTCTTGATCAATATGGCGACTGGGTCAATGTCGGTATTCCATTCAGCGAAAAAGTGGAAGATGTAGGAACGCGTCAAGAGCCGAACTTGGAAGCGATCTCCCGTTTGAATCCTGATTTGATCATTGGTGTCGATTTCCGTCACAATGCCATCAAAGAAGATTTAGAAAGCATCGCGCCAACGGTCATGTTTGCACCATATTCTGAAGAAGCAGCACAGGATCAGTTCCAGAACATGAAAGATGAGTTCAACACGATGGCGAAAATCGTCGATAAAGAGGACAAGGCTGAACAGGTCCTTTCTGATATGGAGAATACATTCAAAGAGCAGCAGGCCCGCTTAGAAGAGGCGGGGAAAGATGGCATGAACTACGTGATCACACAAGCGTTCACGATGCAGGATACGCCGACGCTTCGTTTGTTCACAGACAACTCCATGGTCGCACAAATCATGAACAGCATGGGCATGAAGAACGATTATGAGTCTGAAAAGCTTGAAGTGTACGGCTACACAGAAACAACAGTAGAAGCGCTTCAGAACTATCAGGACTCCAACTTCTTCTACATCGTTCAGGAAGAAGACAACATTTTCAAAAATCAGCTGGCGGGCAACCCGGTATGGGAAAACCTTGCGTTCGTAAAAGAAGACCGTACGTATCAAATGCCAGGAGATGCTTGGACATTCGGTGGACCGCTTTCCGCAGAAGTCTTGGCTGAACAAGTGGTCAACGCAGCCCTTGAAGAAAAATAAAGTGAGTGGATGTTATGAATTCTACACTTAAGAACACAATGATTGCGGTTCTCACCTTCGGAGGTGGGACCGCGTTGTTGTGTCTTTTAACATTTATACATATTAATCAAGGAAATGTAGAGATACCGCTAGGGGTCGTCGTTGAATCAATTATCAATCCTCAGGATACCCTGCAGCACCATACCGTCCGTACACTGCGGATGCCGCGTGCAGTCATGGGAATTATCGCCGGTGGCGCACTTGCCGTTTCCGGTGTGATTTTGCAGACGGTTACGAAAAACCCGTTATCGTCTGCAAGTACGCTCGGCATCCATTCAGGGACGTATTTTGCCGTTGTCGTCACAACGATTTTTCTGCCGGCCGCTATGGTCGGAAATGGAATCATGACCGCTTTTCTCGGCGGTATTCTGACGTTCCTGTTTGTTTACGTTCTCTCCGGTGGTTCGGATGCAACGCCTGTCCGGATGGTGCTTGCCGGGATGATTGTTACGTTCCTATTCTCAGCGCTTACGTCCGTCCTGCAGATTTTTTATGAAAATGAAACGCAGGGGTTGTTTTTGTGGGGATCTGGAACACTGATTCAGAATGACTGGGATGGAGTGACCTTTTCTCTGCCGGTGATCATCGTTGGAGTGATTGTGACTTTAGTCTATTCAAGCAAACTTGATACGTTAACCCTCGGAGACGATGTCGCGACAGCGCTTGGACAGAATGTGCGCAGCGTTAAAGTGGTGACGATTATCGCTGCTGTGCTTTTGACGAGTGTGACGGTCAGTATCGTTGGACCGATTGGCTTCGTTGGACTTGTCGCGCCGCACTTGATCAAACTAATCGGTTACAGAGCCCACCTGCCGCTCATCTTAGGGTCGTTTTTATGGGGAGGAAACGTGCTCCTCTTAGCGGACGTCCTTGCCCGGGTCATCGATCCGTCCTTCAATGAACTGCCGGTAGGTGCTATTACAGCACTTGTCGGTTCGCCGTGGCTCATCTGGCTTGTCATGCGGATGAAGCGGACAGGGAGCCAGGACAGCGGGGCGATTATGGCCGGGAAGAATTCCGCTACTTTGTCCATGAAAAAATTGCTGCCCGTATTGTTAGCGCTTATTACGATAACGCTGCTCGTCAGCCTTGCTTCAGGGAACTACGGATTCGAACCGTTGGTTACCTACAATGCGTTCTTCGGGGAAGCGAACACCTTCTTACAAAGTTTGATCATAGACTTGAGACTGCCTCGTGCGCTTGTTGCTTTGTTCAGTGGGGCGGTTCTCGCGGTCAGTGGTCTTATTTTCCAAGGCGTGTTACGGAACCCGCTTGCCGATCCTTCCGTTATTGGTATCACCTCAGGGGCAGGGGTCGGTGCGTTGATGACGATGTACTGGTTCAGTGTCTCGGCCGTCTGGATTCCGGTCGGCGCGATGGCCGGTGCGTTGGTGTTTTTCATCGTCGTCATGGCTCTAGGAGCAAAAGCCGAATTCCAGCCGACGGTGCTTGCATTACTCGGAATCGGGATGTCTGCGTTCGGTTCGGCTTTAATTCAAATCATAGTCGTCCAAGCGGATATCGGGGTGGCTTCTGCGTTGACGTGGCTATCCGGGACGACTTATGCCAAAGGGTGGAGTGAGCTGCTGCAATACTTGATCTGGCCGGTCTTGTTGTTCATCCCGCTGCTTGCGTTTTACATTAAAACGCTCGACGTCCTGTCACTCGGAGATGATACAGCGAAAGGACTCGGACTTCGTGTTGTGAACGTCCGTTTCCAAATGGCCTTGATTGCCACACTTCTTGCTGCCTGCAGTGTGGCTGCAGTGGGTTCGATCGGGTTCGTCGGACTGATTGCTCCACACCTTGCGCGTTTGCTCGTCGGTAGCGTCAACCAGAAGCTGCTGCCTGTTACGATGCTGATCGGCGGGGCGCTGCTGGTCGTTGCTGATTTGTTCAGCCGGACACTGCTTGCGCCGAACGAAATTCCATCAGGGATCCTCGTTGCCCTGATTGGAGCACCTTACTTTTTATGGTTGATGAAAAAGCGTGCGACTTAACGGTCACACGCTTCTTTTTTTACGCGTATGTATGCTATGATAATGAAAAAATGAACGCCAGGGGAGAGTTTTATTATGAAGATTCCATACATCAAATGCCACGGGTCGGGGAACGATTTCATCCTCATTGACGAGATTGAAAAAGACTTTGGTTTTTCAGAAAAAGAGCGCGAGGAACTCTCGTTATTATTATGTGACCGTGAAAACGGAATCGGTTCGGATGGCATTCTTTTTGTGATGCCGAGTGAAAAAGCGGAAGGCCGGATGCGGATGTTCAACTTAGACGGCACGGAAGCGGAAATGTGCGGCAACGGTCTGCGCTGTGTCGCCCGCCATATGATTGAAAAACTCGGGAAAAAGGAAATTGCGATTGAAACAGAGAAAGCCGTGCTGCCCGTTTCTCAAGTAGAAGAGATTTTCCCTGAGATCGATACGTTCTCTGTCATGATTGAGCCTGTCAGTTTTGAGGTCGATTCACTGCCAATGAATTTTGCAGGGAAAGAAGCGGTCGATGTGAAGATTCCCGAGTTGTCTGAAGAGCGAACATTTACGGCTCTAAGTGTACCCAACCCGCACATCGTGACCATCGTCGATTCCGTCGATCAGGAAGAACTGCTATCGGTCGGGAAAAAGGCGAACGATTTGCCGGAAGTTTTTCCGAATGGTGTAAACGTAAGCTATGTCCAGGTGTTAGAGAAAAATAAAATCTTCGTCCGTACGTTCGAACGTGGGGTCGGATTGACAAACGCCTGCGGTACTGCCATGAGCGCTTCTTCGTTAGTGTCAACGATTCTAGGACCGAATGATTTGGGTACACCGATCGTTGTCATCAATAAAGGCGGACTCGTCAACTGTGTCGTCGAAAAAGACAATGGACGTTTTTCCATCCAGCTGCGCGGGAATGGAACCAATGTCTATCAAGCAGAGGTTGATGTCGATTTGGGAGCCCTTACTTTTGAAGTCTCAGAGAAGCAATTTTTTGCAGAAGAAAATGCGACCTATGAAAAACTAGAAGCGTTCGCCGCTTCAGAAATCGGAGGTTGATTCTATGTTAAAAACATTTCATGTTAAAACCGATCATCATGATCAAATGATTGATGTGACCAGCCAGGTTCAGGACTGGATCCGTGAAGAAGGCGTCAAAGACGGTGTTGTCGTTGTGCAGTCAATGCACACGACGGCAGGCCTGACTGTGAATGAAAACGCCGATCCTGACGTGAAAACCGATATGCTGCGCCGCTTCCGTGAAGTGTATCCATGGGACCACCCGGAAGATCGTCATGCGGAAGGAAACACAGCCGCACATATGAAAACAAGCACGGTTGGACATGCCCAGACGCTGCTTGTGGAAGATGGCAAACTCGTTCTCGGTACATGGCAGGGTCTTTACTTCTGTGAGTTCGACGGACCGAGAAGCCGGAAGTTTGTCGCGAAGTTGTTATAAGGAGAAAGGAAGGTACTTCGGTGCCTTCCTTTTTTAGATTATGGCCGGCTCGCGTAAGACTCAGTTTCGAGACGTTTTTTGAGTGGATGGGGGCTGCGGGGAATGAGTCGCTTTCCGCGGGAGCGCGGTGAGCCTCCTCGGACTGCGTCCTGCGGGGTCTCACCATGCACTTTTTTCCCACAGGAGTCTCCCCATTCCCCTCCGCCCCCTGCCATAAGAGTATCTCGAAACCATTTCTGAAAGCCGCCCATTCCAATTTGGTTGAGGCGAGTAATTCAAGTACCCTGGCCAGGCGTTTGTAACCCTAATGCTTGATATAGGGCGCTTTCTGCTTACAGCAAAGGTTTAGTGGAAGACAACTTGGTAAAGGGGTTCGTTTGTCACATACATCGAATGGGGGGGGTTGGGAAGCTGCGAGACTCCCGTGGGAGAAGGAGACAGGCGAGATCCCGCAGGACGTAGTCCGAGGAAGCTCGGCGCTCCCCCACAGGAAAGTGTTCAAATGCGGAATCGCTCTGGTAGACACGACTGGCATAAGCAGGACAGCATTGGAATGTGCATTTCATTCCTTTGCTGTCCTGCTTATGACGCGAGTGTCTGGGCGATGGAGCTAGACGAGTGGCTTCCCGACCACCCCTGACTCCAAACACGGCAAAGAACCCCGAAAACATCTCGAAACTGAGTCTTCCACAATAGGGAGCGATAGTGGAAGTAGGGATAGTCCAAAAAGACTGTCTGTTTCCGTGGAAGGACATGGTATAATTTAAAGTGGATCACGCTTTTCGCCAATTGAATAGGGTGTCGGCTAACCCCAGCGCAAAGGGGGTGATGCCTCTGAGTATGTATGAATCGTTGATGGTGATGATCGCGTTCAGTTCGTTCATCGTGTCCGTTCTCGGCTTAGTTGTCGCGATTTTACGCATAAAAAAATAGACTCCCTATTCTGACGTGAATGCGGGTGAGTCTATTTTAAGGCTGCGCCCTTTGGCTGAAGCGCTGATCCGGGAGGACCACAGTGCCAGCTGTGGTCCTTTTCTTATGTGTATCCTGTATCTGCTCTTATCATACCACATTTTTTGAAAAAGAAACAGGTGAGTGTTTCGAACAGATATCAATGGAACTTGGATGATATCGCTTGAAACTTAAATATATCGGTTGAAATCTCAATATATCAAGGAAAGGAAGACAGATCTCGGCTGAATATTCCACATATCAATAAACCTTAAAAACCTCCAGCCCGGAAGCTGGAGGTTTTCCTTTAGCATATCGAATCTTTAGGGTTCGGGTTTTTCATGCCGAACATCGGCCGCAGGAACAGAGCGAGATATGTTCCGGCTAAGGCCATGATCATCCATACCCAGCCATGCAGGCTGAAGGATGCGATGCCGCCGAAGTAGGCGCCGATGTTGCAACCGAAAGCAAGGCGTGCGCCGTATCCCATCAGAACGCCGCCGATGATGGATGCAGCCCCAATGCCGGGCTTGATTTTTCCCGGTTTGAAGTTACCTTGGAAGCTTGCCGCAATGAACGCTCCAAGGATGATGCCGAAGTTCATGACACTCGTGGAGTCGGCAAGGACCGTCTGATTCAATGGTGCCGGATCATTGGACCAATATGTCCAATTCGCGACATCTACGCCGAACATTTGGATGAACTTGGATCCCCAAAGCGCAAAGGCGGAGGTGATGCCCCAAGGGTTGCCGCGAACAGCAAGGGTGATGGCATTCAATACGCCTAGGATGACGGCAGCAAGCAACAGCGGCCACGCCCCGCGCCACAATTTTTTCAAACCGGTCGTCGTTTTGAGTGGCGCCATTTTCGGTGGGTTCTTTTTCCTGGCTACCTTAACGGTAATGCCGTAGATCCCTAAGAAAATCACCAGCTGCAGAATCCAGCCACCGAAATAGCCAAAGCCGGTGGATTCCGCTAAAGAAATGGCCGGTAGGGTCGGCGTCTCGCTCCAGAACCCGATATGATACGCACCGAGCACAGAGCCTCCGATGAAACCTAGCAGCGTGAGAATCATCGACGATTTTCCTCCTCCGACAGTATATAGCGTTCCGGATGCACAGCCGGATCCAAGCTGCATGCCGATACCGAAAATGAAGGAACCGAAGACGACGCTCATGCCGACAGGGAATACATAGCCTTGAGGGGCGTTACCTGTGAAGCTGAACCCTGTTCCTAATATAATGGCAAAAAGCGTTGTTGCAACAGCGAGCATGAGCATGTGGGCTTGAAGACCTTGGACATTACCGACAGATATCAGTCTTCTGAATGCTGAAGTAAAGCCGAACCTTGCGTGCAGAAGCACGAGCCCGAAAGCAAGGCCGATCAAGAATAGAACGCCCTGCGTGAAGGTGGTGACAGATACTATCGTTATAAATAAAAGCAGCGATACGATCGCACCGATCCATACGAATGGTTTTTGTACCGGATCTAATGGAGCGATGACGGTCGAACGGGTGTTGTTTTCTTCAACCGTCTGCTGGACAGTTTGTTGTTGCATGTTTCATTCCTCCTAAATCCGATTTGTTTACTTAGTTTTAAATGAACTTTTGATATTGTAACGGAGACTCGTCTATTTGTAAATCATCCTGCATACAATGGTTGTACAAAGAGAACAAAGCTCAGTCTTTACGTAGAATTAACATGATTCAACGAGGACAAGTGGTAAAATAAATGTGTAGACAGGACGACCTAAAACAATTATTGGAGGGATGTCTTATACCTGTCGCTCGCTCATATGTTACTCGCTGGTTTTTCTTTGTTTGTAAAAAAGCAAATCGAAGAACTTCTTGGCGTACATCTGGCGCACCTCCCCCTACATAAAGACTGATCGAAAGCGACGCTGCTGGCGTGGCTTTTTTGTTGTTTAGGGAAGGTGTTTTGTGAAAGTTGCTAATAAATGGGGGGAAGTCACTAATATATAGGAGAAAGTTGCTAATATTTATGCTGAAGCTGCTAATAAACAGGAGGAAGCCGCTAATATAGTTGCAAAAGCCGCTAATAATTAAGGCAATGTGGATATCTTATGTCAAGGTTTGGCGAACAGTACTAGAAGTTGATGTATGAGTTTTAATTTTAAGATTAAACTAAAAAACAGGTGGGTAAGTAATAGTAAGTTACATATAGGAAAAGGAGTGGTTAACATGGCGAAGAAAAAAGAGTGGCACGTGATTTTCCTTTTGGATAGCAAGCGTGTCGTGACGCACGACCTTGAGCTGAGTGAAGAAATGGATGAGCGTGAGGCGTCCGAATTCATCGTTAAACAGCTGGATAAGGGCACATGGTGGTTTTTGGAAGATGGTGTAGCGCTTCATACCAGTGGTGTGGAAAGTTTTTATTTGGACAAATGTGCGAAGAAAACAAGGTTTAGCAGAGATTAAACAAATGGGCAGCTTTCCTGTAAAAAGGAAGCTGCCCATTTTTTATACGCTTTTAAGGTTGAAAGAGTCGGCCTTTATGACAGCGTGATCGTTGATGAGAATTCATACCCCGTTCGTCAAGGCATTAGAATGAGTGGGTAAACAAGGAACGCTTCTAGGAAAAATGATTCGCTCTTAGAGAAGACTAATCGGTTTAAAATAAAAAACTCTCCCTGGAAGGAAGAGTTTAATTCAAGATCTCAACTTTTACTTGTCGGCGCCCATAGTCGAAGGCGTCTTTTTCCTGTGCCATAAAGAGATCGATGCGGTGACCTTCAATATCTCCGCCGATGTCGCCAGCAACGGCTACGCCATAGCCGGGCACGCGGACTTTAGAGCCGAGTGGGATGACGTTCGGATCGACGGCGATCACTTTTTGATTCGGATTGGCACGGAGATCGATCCCTGTGTACGTGACTCCGCTGCATCCTTCGCAAAAAGCCGTGTAGGCAGTCGCTTCAACAGCAACGGTACGCTTGACGTCATCTTTCGAAGCGGAGGCCGTGACGGCTTTCTTTTCTTTGTCAGGAAAACGTTCGAGATCTTTTGTTTTTTTATCTAAAGATAGGGATTTCGTTTCTATATTTTGTGCGGGCTTGTCCACTTCATCGGCAGCTACCGGAAGTGTAAGTCCGAAGATGATCATAGGCAGAAGAAGAAGGGAAAAAAGACGTTTGTTCATAAGTAATGGTCCCCTTTCAATATTTCACTTTGCCTATTGTAACAACCACCGGACCACCATACAAAGACAAAATACCTACAAAAAGATTACATTCCCGTGACAAATGACACCCTGTTGAAAAAGAGCCGCTTTTTTTTCGTGCGGCTCCTGCTATTTTCAGCGGGACGTCCCTTTACGTTTACGTCCACAACACGGTTTTGAGGGCTTTCTGCTCGGCTTGTTTTCATTAGGGCGATTCGACATGAGGACCCTCCTCTCGGGTTTGAGATATATCATTTTATGCAGACAAATGAGAACGGGCCGTGCGCTTACCCTGAATGCAGGAATTTTTTTAAAAAAAGGGACCTATGTCGTTTACTTATCCAGCGGAAGGCATGATATAATAGATAAGGATTCTTAGAGATTCCAGAATTATGAAAGTGATAGAAAAGGAGGACGGGACCATGACTGAATGTCCTCATTGTAAGCATATGGTGGATGACGGTGCCCGTTACTGTTCCCAATGTGGAAAGAACTTGATGGAAACACCTGAACCGAATAGCACGTCTAAACGATCGTGGTTGCCAATCATTACGCCTTTTATCATGCTTGCCGTAATGGGGGTAGCCCTTTATTTTGTTTATGACTATCAGAAAGATGTGAATGCCGAAGTCGTTGCGATGAAAAAAGAAGCGGAGCAGGAAGCTCTTGCCGGTGAGTACCGGGAAGCAGAAAAACTGCTCGTCGGAGCGATCGACCGCCGTCCGGAGCTTGAAGCGCTTCAAAAGGAACTCGGTTCTGTGCAGGAAGCTTTGACATGGGATCAGGAGCTTGAGACGGTCGGCCAGTGGATCGAAGAAGGTTCGTTGAAAAAAGCGAGTGAGAAGCTCACGGCCATTCAAGAGTCTTTGCGACAGGAAGACAGCCGTTTGCTTGTTACCCTTGTTCCAAAAATGAATGAAATGGATTCCAGACTGACATTGAAGGAAATCAATCAGGAACTTTCGAAAATCACAGATGTGGATGAACTGGCAGCAAAACTGAATACATTATCCGACCTGAATTTGGAGGAAGCTTCCAAAGTACGGGATAAAATTTTTGAAAAAATCGTAAACCAATCGACGAAAAAAGCGGAAGCGGCAGCGGGAGAAAAGCGCTATGCTGAAGCGATTGCCATCATCGATCAGGGCTTGCAGTACGTTTCCAATGACGAAAAATTGATTCAGTTGAAGGAACGGATCCAACAGGAGAAGAAGGCCTTCGAACAAGCGGAACAGCAAAGGCTGGAAAGTGCCATGCAGCAAGCGGCACAGGATGAATTGCGTAACCAGACCCAGGCACTTGAAGTTGTTGACCTCTCGATTACAAAAGATGAGTTCGGTGATTACAAAGTGAAGGGTTCCTTGAAAAGTGTGGCGACACAAATCATCAGTACGGTGACTGTGAAATATGACATCCTCGATAAAGAAGGAAACGTCGTCCGCTCTGAATCTGTGAAAGTTTTTCCGAACTATTTGAACCCTGGAGATCAGGGAACGTTTGATAAAGTACATTATGAATTAGAAGAGGGAGAATACTCCGTCGAAATGACAGAGATGGAGTGGCTCGTAGAATAGGGGGATGGAAGATGAAACGCTCTTGGATCATCAGCCTTCTCGCCACTCTTCTGATCCTCGGTGGCGGGATTGCGGGCGTTTTCTACGTCATGGATACCGTTCAAAAGGACGTGACGGTTTCAGCGGTTTTAAATGAACCACCGGCTGAGGATGACGAAGAGGGAGAAGTACCGAAAGAAACACAGGAGATCATTTTTGAATCACAGAAGCTTGTCGTGCAGTTAGAGCTTGAAGACGGTTCTGTCGGATCGGGGTTTTTGTACAATGATCAAGGAGATATCATAACGAACGCGCACGTCGTTGCGAATACAGAGAAGGTCAATGTCATTACATCCGATGGAAAGAAAATGCCCGGCGACGTAATCGGAGTCAGCCGCGACATTGACGTCGCTGTCGTTCGAGTGCCAGGCTTGAAAGGAAAAGAGCCACTGCCAATCAGAAAAGAAGATTCAGCAGAGCTGCTCGATGAAGTTTTGGCGCTTGGAAGTCCTCTAGGGCTGCAAAATACCGTCACACGAGGGGAAATCAGCGGCCTTGAACGGACGCTCGACATCGAGCCCTTCCATTACAAAAACTTATACCAAATTTCAGCACCGATCTCACCAGGAAACAGTGGAGGACCCCTTCTTGATAGGGAAACCGGTGAAGTCATCGGCATTAACTCCGCTAAAATGGATGACGAATCGATCGGTTTCAGCATCCCTATTGCCGATGTCCTGCCGATGGTGAGGCGTTGGAGTGAATCTCCGATGCGCTCCCTTCCGGAATTCCCGGAACTCACCGGTGAGGTCTACTCACCTGTAACAGGGACGGATGCCGAGCAGGCAAGTTATATGGTGCAGTATTTTTATGACAGTATCAATCAAGGTGATTTCGTCACAGCATATTCCCTGCTCAGCGCCAGCTGGCAGGAAGACATTTCGTTTGAAGACTTCCGCTCTGGGTACAACAATACGCTCAGTGTGAAAGTGGATAACCTCGTCGCAGATCCGCAGGGCGATCACGTCGAAGTCACCGCTTTCCTCACAGCCGAAGAAACGGTTGATGGCGAAGTACAGATGAAGAAATACAAAGTCGTCTATCCTGTCAAAAAAGAGAACCAATCCGTCAAAATCTGGAGCGGTTCCGGTGAAGAGCTAAGTGCCGAGCAGGAAGAAGCATCCTAAGAATAAAAATCCCTTTCCACTTTAAACGGTGGAAAGGGATTTTTTTGTTGGATATTGTGAAACGGTTAACAGCAAAACTGGCACTTGAGCTGCTTTTTTTGGTTCCAGGTACAGTCGCTCGTTTTTTGGTTCCAGGTACCGAACGCTTTCATGCGGTTCCAGGTACGAGAAAAAAGTTTTCCGTACCTGGAACCACCCACACAGTCACCGACCGTCACCGTTCATTAACTTCTTTCGCACTACGGATGCCGGATTCTACAGCTCCCTCCATCCAGCCGTGGTAGGAGGATGTTTGTTCTCCAGCAAAGTGGATCCGACCTTCCGGGAGCGGCATCACTTCTTCAAGGTCACGGCTCTGTCCCGGGGTGAATAAGGTGAAGCACCCGGCGGAGAATGGATTTTGGCTCCAATTGTAAACAACGCTCTGCATGTATTCTTCGTACACGACGTTTCCATACACACGAGCGAGATTCTCTAGTACTTGTTTGGTCGCTTCTTTTTTGCTGAGGCTGTTGAACAGCAGCGCGTTCTGCCCCCAGGTGTAACTGGCAAGCAGGATCCCCGGCCCCGGCATACCCTGATGATGGCTCGCCTGATAAGCAAAGCGGATCGGTAAGTCAGAAATGAGGTTTCCGACCGCATACCTTTCCCAAAAACGGGACTTGAATTCGATGCCGATCTTGACGGCTGGTACGTTAATGACCTCTCGAATGACTTGCCATTTTTTCTGTGATAAGCACCCAAAGGGAAAAACGTCAATGAATTGAAAGGCGCTGAAAGGAATGGTCGTCAGTAAAAAATCTCCACTCCAGCACGATGGCTTCAAAAAACGCTGGTCTTCCGTGTGAACGGTGACACGGTCATGGTTGTGGACGATCTTCGTCACTTTTTGTTCAAAGTAAAGGTTATCGATGAGTTCAGGAAGAAAAGCATGAGGGAGCCGGTCATTGCCGCCCTGGATTTCAACGAATTCTGTCTGCCCATTAAAAATGGGGAACGTGATATCAATTAAAATATCAAGAAAAGAAAACTCAGGAAAGCCTTCCATGCCAAGCACGACTTTGATCATGCGTACAGCATTATTAGACATCGAGGGGCCGTAAGGGTTGTTTCTCAAATATTCCCCCATCGAAAAATTAGAAAATTGATCCTCCAATTTCTTTTTTTCCTGATCTGAACTTTTCCGGTAAAGGTCTAAAAATGGCTGAACAGCGTCAAGAAACAATTGCTCCGCCGTTTTCCCTCGTTCGTGCGGGAGGAGGTGGTATTGTAATAGGTCAGGATTTTGTTCATATTGTGAACGGAACACCTTTTGACCATTAATCATCAAAAGGTCGTTGGGTTTAGAGTTAATAAAGGGGTTGGTCGTTATGCCAAACTTATCTATATACGTTTGGACGTATTGGTGGTTTTTGGGAATTCTCATGGCGCCGGCGTCTATGTAGTTTCCGTTTGAAAAAGGTTCCCGGATGGTATGGACCCTTCCACCGACTCGATCGTTTCCTTCTAAAATAATGACGTCATGCCCGGCTTTCTTTAAAAGGGACCCGGCAACAAGCCCGGCCATACCCGCACCTAAAATAAGTATCCGTTTCTTACGTCCGTAATTAGGTAACCCCTCGAGAATATAGGATTTATATTCTTGCACGCTTTCTTCATATGCACGATGCATCGTCGCCACCCCCTTTTACTATCTATTCAAAAAATGGAAATAAAAGTATAGGGAGAAATCCTTATCTAGAGAAAGGACATAATCCTCTGCCCTCCTTCATTAAATAAAAAAGGAGGAGATGCGAGATGTATTACTCTGGTATGAGACAGGTAGGAAGAGAAGGGGAGAGCCGACTTCTTAAAGTCAATGGCGTCGGTAAAGTTCAAGTGCGTCCCGATGTTGCGAATGTGAACATCGGCGTCGTGACACAGGATAATAACTTGGAAAAAGCACAGCAGGAAAATGCTAGTACGATGGAAAATGTGCGCAGTCAGTTGGTTGCTGCCGGGATTCCGGAAGAAAACATTCAGACGGCCGACTACTTCATTTTTCCTGAGTATGATTATGTGGATGGCAAGCAGGAGTTTCGCGGTTATCAAGTGACCCATACCTTAAAAGTGACGATCGATGATGTGAGTCAAACCGGTTTTATCATCGATACAGCGGTAGCGGCCGGGGCGAACCGGATATCCAATATTTCGTTTACCGTGAGTGATCCGTATCAGAATTATCAAGAAGCGTTAAGAATCGCTCTCGGAAACGCGCTCGCAAATGCGCAGACCATTGCTAACACGATGGGGCTGAACCTGGATCAAACTCCTGTTAAGATCATTGAACTAGGCACAACGCCTGCTGTGCCCGTGCAAAGTTTTCAAAAAGCGGATGTACTCGGAGCGACTGCCACTCCGATCGAACCCGGTACGCTTGAAACGGTCGCCAGGGTGGAAGCGCATTTTCAATATTTACCTTAAATAGCTGCTTTCCAAAATGGAAGGTGGTTTTTTTATGGGCAAAAAAGGATAGATTATGCACGGGAGGACCTAAATATGAATATAAAAGTTGGGAATAATGTGTAGCACTTATTTTATGGGCTCATAAAATATAACTGAAACTAAAAAAGTTGCTCTAAGGAAAAACCTTCGTTACAATGTGCTTAGAGAAAATGTTCGAATTGAAGGAGAGGTACAATGGAAAACTTGTTATTGGCTTTCGGGCTGACCTTACTTGCCGGATTAGCCACAGGTGTAGGGAGCTTGATCGCATTTTTTGCGAAGACGACGAACACGAAGTTCCTTTCCCTTGCGCTCGGTTTTTCAGCAGGGGTCATGATCTATGTATCTATGGTGGAAATCTTTTTTAAAGCACAGGATGCCTTAGTTGATGCAATGGGGAACGAACCAGGCCGGTGGATGACCGTTGGTGCCTTCTTCGGAGGAATGCTCGTCATTGCACTCATCGATAAATTCATACCGAAGTTAGGGAACCCTCACGAAGTGAAAAAAGTGGAAGACATGTCGAAGCGTCAAACAGCTGTGAAAGATCCGGATTTATTGAAGATGGGAACGTTCACAGCGCTTGCGATCGCGATACACAACTTCCCGGAAGGAATCGCGACATTTACGGCTGCCTTGAACGACCCGGCACTCGGAATTGCGATTGCTGCGGCGATTGCGATTCATAACATTCCAGAGGGAATCGCGGTATCCGTGCCGGTTTACTATGCCACAGGAGACAAGAAGAAAGCATTCAAGCTTTCGTTCCTGAGTGGTTTGTCTGAACCGATTGGTGCGGTTCTAGCCTATCTTTTGTTGATGCCGTTCTTGAACGACATGGTGTTCGGTATTCTGTTTGCAGGGGTGGCAGGGATCATGGTGTTCATTTCTCTTGATGAATTGCTGCCTGCATCCAGAAGATACGGAGAAGCGCATTTATCGATTTACGGGGTCGTCGCCGGAATGGCGGTCATGGCTTTGAGCCTTCTGTTATTTATCTAAAAGAAAATGCCCAGCAAGCGATATCGCTTGCTGGGCATTTTTTGTTAACACGTTTTCTCGTGGATTAGATCTTCGATGGTCTCTTGGATCTTTTGTTTCGATCTTTGAACAAGCCGCCAGTTGAGATGGATGCGGTCTTGATCTTTCACACCGAGCCTGAGGTAGTCTTGTTCTGACAAGACTTGCACATCTGAAAGCATCGAAAACTTTTCCTCCGCTTTCCGGCTAAGCCATTGGCTCGCTTCTATTCTGAGCTGTTGGTTCGCTTCTTCCGCTGTCCATGTTTCGGGATAAGCAAAAAGGAAGGTTCCTTTTCGAAAAGCGAAGTGCGCTTCATCTTTATGTTCAATTTTCAGCCGGTAAGAGCGGCCAAGGTAAGAGATCTTTTCATTCTCGGAAGCGGTAAACTCATCGACCGCGTATAGATCTTCATGCGTCTTCTGCCATTTTTCAAAAATCCAGTCCGCTTTTTTCTCTACAAAAGCCTGAATCTTTGCTTCCTCTTTTTGAGGGGAAACGGTCACTTTTACACCATTTAAATCGTCGAGATAAATTTTGATAAAAGAGACCTCTTGTTTTTCTACAGTATAAGTTATTTTTCTTTTGTCAAAAGTAACAGTTGGCATCATAGCCTCCTTTCTGCCTTACAACGTAATGTGCGTTTTCCGTTTTTGGAAATCGACACCTTCATAGTACGTGTTTTTGACAAGGACATTCGGGCCGAGGCATTTCACGGCTGGACAATGACAGTTCAGGCTTTTCGCTGTACTTGTAGTAAGCCAGTTGTTGTAAGCATCTGTAAGCTTCGTGTCTTGGATGTTCCCAAGCCCAGGCTCGTCACCGAAATCTGTCACAATAATATCGCCTGAGAAAATGTTGACGTTCAAGCGGGAGCGCCCGTCTGGATCATTTCTTACCGTCACATTCTTTTCGCTGTACAGGCGCTTCAGCATATCGAGATCATCCTGTGAAGAACTGCATGGATAGTAGGGAAGCGTTCCGAATAACATCCACATGTCGTTATCGCGATGATCAAGAAGACGGTTGATGCCTTCACGCATTTGTTCAAGGCTCAACGTCTCCAAACTGCTGGCAAAATCCACTGGGTACATCGGGTGTATTTCGTGGCGCGCACATTTCATTTCTTTCACATGATCATGAATCGATTCAAGGTAGGGGAACGTACGGCGGTTGAGCATCGTTTCAGCCGAGACCATGACCCCTTCTTCAGAAAGCCGCTGAGAATTTTCTACCATCCGGTCAAAGAATTTCTTGCGGTTTTCTTCCGATGGTTTCCGCTCCATGCGGGCAAAACCGGTATGGATGAATTCTTCGATCGTTCCCCAGTTGTGGGAAATATGTAAAACGTCCAAATAAGGAATGATCGGGATGTAACGCTCATACGGAAGCGTCAAGTTGGAATTGATTTGTGTCCGCACTCCGCGCTCGTGCGCGTATTTCAGCAATGGGACCACATAGTTCTCTACAGACTTCTTCGACATCATTGGTTCCCCGCCCGTGATGCTGAGCGTCCTCAAATGAGGGATTTCATCGAGTCGCTTTCTGAGCAAGTCCATCGGCAAAGCCTCGGGGTCCTTCGCACCTAACGTATATCCGACCGCACAGTGCTCACAACGCATGTTGCAGAGCGTCGTCGTCGTAAATTCAATATTCGATAACGTCATTTTTCCGTGTTCTTCCACGTCCATATACGCTTCCCACGGGTCATAAGAAGGGGTAAGCGCCTGAAGCTTCATGTTCGTACTCATAAAATATGAAACTTCCTTTCTATTAATATTTATTCGGTCGATAACCTTTACCATTCTACCATTAATATGCTTAAAACCATACAATATGTATCGGAATTATGCCGTGACATGCCCATATGGATCTGTTTAGCTTTTATGGAAAGAGGAGAATAAGGGTGTGACATCGAATGATATGGGGTAACGACTAGCACAAGGGGGAGTCAGAATATGAAACAAACCGTACTCATTACAGGAGCATCCAGTGGATTCGGTTTCCATACAGCTGTGAAATGTGCACAAAAAGGTTTTCGTGTTATCGCCACGATGAGAAATGTAGAAAAGGCCTCCGCATATGAAACGCTCGACGAGGAGGTACAGAAACGCATCGAAGTATGGCCATTGGATGTGACGGATGCACAGTCGCTCGAGCGTTTTTCAGAAAAAGTGAACACGCTGGAACGACTGGACGTACTCGTCAATAACGCGGGTTATGCTGTCGGCGGATTTCTTGAACAGGTGCCGCTTGAAACGTACCGCAAGCAATTTGATACGAACGTTTTCGGTGTCATTGCCGTAACTAAAGCGGTTCTGCCATTAATGCGCAAACAGGGGAGAGGAAAGATTTTAAATGTCAGCAGTGTGAGTGGCTTGATCGGTTTTCCGGGTTTATCTGCCTATGTTTCTTCCAAACATGCATTGGAAGGATTATCGGAAAGTCTCCGTTTCGAAGTGAAACCGTTTGGAATTGATGTCGCTTTGATCGAGCCGGGCTCTTACCAGACGAATATATGGTCGACAGGTCTTGAAATGCCGGAAGCCGTACAGGATCCGGAATCTCCTTATGCCGAATACATAAAAGGGTTGTGGAGTGCGCTCAACAAAGAAACGCATGGAAATCCTCAGGATGTATCTGACCTGATGACCGGGTTGATGGAAAAAGAATCGCTTGGGAAACTCCGCTATCCGATCGGTGCCGGTGTGAGGGCGAACGTGTGGTTCAAACGCTTGCTGCCGTGGAAGTGGCTGGAAAAGACCGTGTTACAAAAAATTCTAGGAAAAGAGAAAGCCAAAGGAGTGGGATTGAATGGAAAAAGTGATGCATGGAGCGGAGGAGATGCGCTTCGAGGGTAATGAAGTCGGAATCCTCGTGTCTCACGGGTTTACAGGAACGACACAAAGCATGAAGCCTTTAGTTGAAGCCTATGCTAGAGCTGGGTACACCGTTTATTGTCCGAGGTTAAAAGGTCACGGAACAAGCCCGGAGGATATGGAATCCACCTCTCATATGGATTGGGTGCATTCAGTAGAAGAAGCGTACACCTGGTTAAAAGAAAGGTGTTCGAAAATATTTGTCGTAGGGTTATCCATGGGGGGAACCCTTGCGTTGTATATGGCGAGTGAGTACCGGGACATTGAAGGAGTCATTCCAATCAATGCGGCCATTGATATTCCCGCACTTGAAAATAGCCAGGGAACGGACGAACGCTTTTTAGATGCGATCGGCTCGGATATCAAGGATCCTGCAACTGTCGAGCTTGCGTATGACCGCACACCGGTGAAATCGATCGGTGAGCTCGTCGGATTGATGGGCAAGGTGAAGGACAGGCTTGATGAAATTCATTGCCCGATTATGATTTTCGTATCGGATGAGGATCACGTCGTTCCTCCTCACAATTCAGAAGTCATCTTCGAATCGGTATTTTCTGAACACAAAGAGATCATCCATCTGGAAAACAGTTACCATGTGGCGACCCTTGATCATGATAAGGATATGATTATCGAGCGAACCCTGGAATTTTTCCAAATGTACACGAACACAAAGTGATTGCCCGGGAAATATAAAAGGTTTTGTAATCTAGTAAAAAGTTTATTATAATAGAGACAAATCAAGAAAAGTAAACGGTATAAAGCCTTCAAGGGGAGCCTCCGGCTGAGAGTGAACGTTAATGTTCTGACCCTTCGAACCTGTCAGTTAGCACTGGCGTAGGGATGGCGGCTTTTTTGATGGTGCAATGCAGAATTGGGACTCCTCCATCAGGAAGCTTCCCTATTTGGCGTTGCTTTTTTTGTGTCTTTTTTTAGGAGGAATGTTGAAATGAGAAATCGTCGCGTTTTATTTCTCGTAGAGATTGCGATTTTTTCAGCACTCGCACTATTGTTGGATATCATCCCGTTTTTATCGTTTAAACTGTGGGCGCAGGGAGGATCCGTATCCTTTGCCATGGTCCCAGTCTTCATCATGGCGTTCCGCTGGGGGGTAAAAGGTGGTGTCACCACTGGTTTGCTTTTAGGGATCTATCAAATCATGACAGGCGCCTATATTATGACCCCTCTTCAGGCGTTTCTTGACTATGTCGTCGCCTTTGCTGTGATTGGAACGGCTGGATTAGTAGCTAAACCGCTATGGAATGCGATCAAATCGAAAGAGTCCCGTCGATTGGTCGGATGGATCATTGTCGGCTGCCTGATCGGAAGTGTGCTGCGCTTTTTCGGACACTTTTTTGCAGGCATTGTTTTTTATGGCGAGTTCGCCCCTGAAGGCCAGCCGGTCTGGTTGTATTCCCTCGTCTATAATGGTGGATACATGCTTCCGGCGTTTATCTTAAGCAGTATCGTCGTCAGTCTCCTATTTGTAAAACGACCAACACTATTAAGCCATTAATAAGAATCCCCCGATTGATGTTTCGGCATCAAACGGGGGATTTTAGTTATTTCTTTATCATTGTTCCATAAACGCTCCAGTTTGTGGAAGATTCAGTTTCCAGATAACCGGGGTTCGTTTGCCTTATTTAGAGTCAGGGGTTGTTGGGAAGCCACTCGCTTTCCTGTGGGGGAGCGCCGAGCTTCCTCAGGCTATCGCCTTGCGGGATCTCGCCTGTCTCCTTCTCCCACGGGAGTCTCGCAGCTTCCCAACAACCCCATTCCATGTAACAGAAACGAACCCCTATACCAAGATGAGGGGTGTTCACACCATACTCAGATGTAGGCATAAGAGGCTCTATATCAGGCTTCCTGGGGAGAGTATGATGTTATCCATTTTGCTTGAGTACACAAGCAGCGTTTCCAGAAATAGTTTCGAGACACTTACATGGCAAAGGGGCGGAGGGGAATGGCGAGACTCCTGCGGGAAAAAAGTGCTTGGTGAGACCCCGCAGAGCGAAGCTCGAGGAGGCTCACCGCGCTCCCGCGGAAAGCGAGCTATTCCCCGTAGCCCCCACCCAATCAATAAAAGTCTCGAAATCGAGTCTTCCACAATCCTGCCATTTATTCGAATAAAATGTATTTTATTTGATTTTTTCTTCTATCGAGGTTTGAAACAGGCGATTATAGTGAAAATAAGATAAGCACTTTAGTTGGGGAGGCTACGTAATGGACCGTTTAAAGCGGATAGGGAAAAGTAAGTGGTTTTGGATCATCGTCATCATTATAGCTATTTTAAGTGTTACGATTGCTTATCATACTTCATGGAAAGCTCTTCCTGAGGGGATTTCTTATGAAGGGGAAAAGCACAAGATGGAAAATATCGAGTTTTTCCGTGATTTAACATACGAAAATGAAGCAGGAAAGACCGTGCATGACCTTCAGGTTTTTAAAGAGATCAATCAAACCATATCGGAAGCTGAAGACTTTATTGTAGCGGATATGTTCTTATTCAATGGCTACACGAATGGGAAAAACGAGTTTCCACAGATCTCCAGTAATTTAGTGGATGCCATCTTAAAAAGGAAAGAGGAAGTCCCTGATTTGAAGGTTGTTTTCATAACCGATCAAATTAACACGATTTACGGGTCGTATGAATCGGAGACGATCAAGCGTCTGGAGGATGGCGGGGTCGATGTCGTTTTGACCAATTTGAATAAATTGAGAGATTCGAATCCTTTATACTCGAGCGTTTGGCGCCTGTTGTTTTCATGGATGGGTACCGGAGACAATGGTTGGATCAGTAACCCTATGGCCAAAGAAGCTCCGGATGTGACGCTCAGATCGTATATGAAGCTGTTGAACATCAAGGCGAACCATAGGAAAATCCTTGTGACAGAGAAATCTGCGATTGTCTCGACAGCGAATCCTCATGATGCCAGTGGTTATCATGAAAACGTGGCGTTCAAGATGACGGGGCCGATCATCAAAGATATTTTAGAAGCCGAAGAAGCCGTTGTTAACTATTCAGGGGAGGCTGATTTTCCTGAATATGAGAACCGTAATTGGGAGGCGCAGGAAGGTCCTCTGACGACTCAATTTGTAACGGAAGGGAAAATTTATCGAGCGATTCTCGATGAATTGTCTGCAGCAGGTGAAGGGGATACCGTCTGGCTCGGGATGTACTATCTGGCTGATAAGAAAATCATGAGTTCGCTTGATGATGCAGCCAACCGCGGAGCTACGGTGAACATTGTGATGGACCCAAACAAAAAGGCGTTTGGTCATGAAAAAACCGGCATTCCTAATTTACCTGTAGCTGCCGAGTTACAGCGCCTGGGTAACGAAAATATCCACTTGCGCTGGTATGACGTCAATATTGAACAGTATCACACGAAAATGCTGTACATCGACCATCCTGAGGAAGATGTCATCATCGCGGGGTCTGCGAACTATACGCGTCGTAACCTATCCAATTTAAACTTGGAAGCCGATGTTGTCATCAAAGGGAATGGAGAAGAACAAGTATTTACAGATGTAAATGATTACTTTACACGTATTTGGAATAATGAAGATGGACATTATACGGCTGACTATAAAGAATACCAGGATAATTTAACATTCATCCGTTATGCCACCTATTACTTGCAGAAATGGACATGGTTTACCACATACTGATAGAAAAGGAGCGCACATTCCGTGCGCTCCTTTCTTTTTATAATAGGGTTTCTGCTTTAGCAGGGTTTGTCACGATAAGGAGAACTTTCCCTTCATCCAGATCTTCTTCGTATTCTTCTGCTTCCTGTTCAGAAAATCCGATTTCCTGAAGTTTTGTACGTAGTTCGTCGCCCTGTTTGCTGAAGAGATTGCTGATTACGTTTTTGATGTCCTGTTCGGAAAGGCCGATGGTATTGGCGTTGACGTTTTTAGCAATGCGGTCTGTACGGTCGTCATCGTGCGACAGGATGTAAATGTCTTTGTTGTCGATGCCTTCGTCTTTTAAGCGCTTCACATCTTCCATCAGTTTTTCATCATTTGTGTATTCACGAACTGTTGGTTTCATCTTTGATCTCTCCCTTTTTCTAATAGCTGCTACGGTATGGAATGTACCCGGGTGGAGATGAATTAAACGTGTGAATGCGCAGAGGTTTTATCAACCAAAACGAAAAGGATATCAATCAAAACGTAAAAATATCAATTGAAAATTTCTTATATCAATTAAAAATTCAATAAATCAACTGAAATCCAGATATATCAATTAAGCTTCTAATCGCTAAAAACTCCCAAACCGAAATTTTGCAGGAATTTGTCCAAACATCCCGAATTACATATAAGATTGGAGGGAAGAAAATGAAATCAAAGATCATCGCTACGTTTTCTATTTGTGCGCACGACCCTGAAACAGGGGAGTGGGGCGTTGCCGTACAGTCGAAGTTTTTAGGTGTTGGATCGATTGTTCCGTGGGCGAAAGCAGGTGTGGGGGCAATTGCTACCCAGGCGCTTGGAAACCCCCAGTATGGGCCGGACGGACTGAACCTGCTCGAACAAGGGCTTTCAGCTGAGGAAGTGATCGAGCGGTTAACTTCTGAGGATCCACAAAAGGAAGACCGCCAAGTCGGAATTGTCGATGCGAAAGGAAACGGGGCTACGTTTACAGGTAAGGAGTGCTACGAGTGGGCTGGCGGCAAAGTCGGCAAACACTATGCCGCTCAAGGAAACATCCTTGTGAATGAGGAGACCGTCACCGATATGGGGGGAGCTTTTGAACATGCAAAAGGTTCTCTTGCTGATCGTTTGATGACAGCCATCAAAGCCGCTCAGCGTGCTGGGGGAGACAGCCGCGGGAAACAATCGGCAGCCATCCTCGTTGTTAAAGATAAGGCAGGATATGGGGAACTCAGCGATGTCGCTGTCGATCTCCGAGTCGATGATCATCCGGAACCGATTGAAGAACTGGACCGCATCTATCAGCTGCACCAACTCTATTTCGGGGCATCCGATTCTGATGATGTCGTAGGACTGGATGGTGAGGTGAAGGCAGAGGTCGAAAGTCACTTGCGTCGTCTCGGTTATCTCGAATCAGAGGACGTTACCCTTGATGAGTTTTACGATACGTTCACAACATACTTGCACACGGAAAACTTTGAAAGCCGTGAGCAGGAGCGCGGTAAGATTGATTTGAAAGTTCTTGAATACATGAAAAATCAATGAGTGTGAAAGCCGTACATGAGAGATGTACGGCTTTTTGATTGAACTATTTTCTAGGAATCCTTTTACCTAATAGGGAAAAGTTCAGCAACTTTTGTCTTTTCTGTGAAATTCATAAAAGCGTTTGCAAAAACCACACCATCGGTATAAAATATAAGTAAAGCAGGTCATCTGATGACCTTACTTTTATACATGTATTGAAAGCGTTGACAAATCGTGTGGTGGGGGAGGATTTATATGATTTTATTCGTAGCTTTGAGTGCGATACTCGCTCCTTTTATTTTTCTGGTCCTTTTACGAATGCCAGCGAAAAAAGGGATGTTGTATAGCGCATTGATTGTGATCGGCCTTGCTTACTTCGTATGGGGTGTGGGGGAGAGGGTGATTGCTGCCTCTATACTGGAGGGCGCGCATAAGACGTTAACCATCCTGTTTATTTTATTCGGAGCGATTGTTCTTTTGAACACACTAAGGAACACAGGTGCGGTGGATCGGATCAATCAAGGATTCCGGAGCATTTCCAAAGATATGAGAGTGCAGATTGTCATTGTGGCCTTCTTATTCGGCGCCTTGATCGAAGGGGCCGCGGGTTTTGGGACGCCGGCGGCTGTGACAGGGCCGTTGATGGTAGCTTTAGGATTTTCACCACTGGCTGCCGCGGCCATTGCGCTTATAGCGGATAGTTCAGCGGTTTCTTATGGAGCAGTTGGCACGCCGATCCAGGTCGGATTGAGTAATATTCCGGGAGCAGATCTTTCTTATTACAAAGAAATTGGAGTACAAGTCGCGTTTTTTGATCTGTTTGCAGGAAGTTTCATTCCACTTATACTTGTAGTCATTCTAACCGTCTTTTTTGGGAAGAAACGAAACCTCAGAGATATTAAACAAATGATTCCTTGGACACTTTTGATCGGTTTCGCCTATACATTATCCGCTTATCTTTATGCAAGTTTGTTCGGTCATGAGTTCGTCGCAATATTAGCTTCTTTGACCGGCCTGCTCGTCGCCACCTTAACGGCGAAGAAAGGTTTTCTGCTTCCTGATGATCCTTGGCAGGAAGCCCTTCAAGAGGAAAAGGGGGCCGATGAACCTGTCTCTATGAGTTTGTGGGCGGCTTGGGCTCCTTATGTGATCATTGTCTTGCTCTTGCTTGTGACAAGGATTGTTCCATCAGTCAAATCATTCGCGTTGACCTGGGTTGATCTTTCCTGGGCAGATATTTTAGGTGTGGAAGGGATTACGTCCTCTTGGCAAGTGCTTTATTCTCCGGGATCTGTATTAGTCTTTGCTGCCATCACGGCGGTCGTTGTGCAGAGGAAGTCCTTTGACCGGTTTACGAAGGCAGCGAAAGAATCCGTGCTCTCCATGAAGGATGCGGCTTTAGCGTTAGTCGCGACACTTGCGCTTGTTCAGGTGTTTACGAATTCAGGAATGAACGCTCAAGATCTTGTAAGCATGCCCCAGTACATCGCCCAGACACTCGCCGCGGGATTCGGGTCCATGTGGGTCATGGTTGCTCCTTTTCTTGGCCAGCTCGGAGCGTTCATTACCGGAAGCGCTACGGTCTCAACGCTGACGTTTTCACCCGTTCAGTACAGTATTGCTCAGGAAACGGCCCTTGCAAAAGATACCGTGTTGTCCTTGCAGGTTCTCGGTTCATCGGCAGGCAATATGATTTGTGTGCATAATGTCGTAGCTGCAGGTGCGGTCGTAGGACTCGCAGGAAAAGAAGGGGATATCATTAGAAAAACGATCGGCCCTGCTTTGTTGTATGGGCTGCTTGTCGGAACCGCTGCTCTTGTTTATCTTTTCTTTACTTAGAAATCGCTTTCTCTTTTAAAGGATATGGTTTTCGATTAGAATAGTAGAAAGAGACAAGCGAAACTTTGGAGGAAACAGCGTGAATTATAAACCGATTCGTACGAAAAAAATATATGAACAAGTAGCCGATTCGCTTTTGGATTCATTGAAAAAAGGGGAATTGAAGCCGGGAGACAAGTTGGATAGTGTCGAGAGTCTGGCCGGCAGCTTCAGTGTCGGAAGGTCGGCGATCCGTGAGGCGTTAAGTGCACTGAGAGCCATGGGAATTCTCGAAATGCGCCAGGGGGAAGGAACGTATGTGAAGGCCTTCGATCCTTCGAGGTTTTCTTTACCCGTATCCGTCGCTTTTTTGATGAAACAGGACGATATGAAAGATTTGATGGAAGTGAGACATATTCTGGAGGTCGGTGCTGCTGGGACAGCTGCCCGGACGAGGCAGGAGGATGACCTCAGAGCGATGGAGCAGGCCTTGGCGGATATGGAAAAAGCGAAAGGAAACGGGGAGCTCGGCGAAAAGGCGGACCTCGAATTCCATATTGCCCTTGTTAAAGCGACACAAAATCAGATTTTAATTAATCTGATGAACAGTGTTTCTGAAATTATGATGCAGGCCATGAGGGAAACCCGCAAACTTTTGCATACGCCGCAAGGAACGAACCGTCTGCTGAAGCAGCATAAACAAATTCTGGATGCGGTCACAGCTCAAGATGAAGCCTTAGCCCAAGAGGCGATGGTCCGTCACTTGGAAAGTGTGGAAGAACATTTAGCTGAATATTTATCATAAAAAGGATTCTGTTGTCAGTATCCTTTCTCAAATGTTAAGTCATCTGATGACCTTATGTGTAAAAAGGAGGATATACCCTTATGAAGGTTTCATTATTTATTACCTGTCTTTGCGATACGTTCACACCAGACGTCGGGAAAGACACGGTCCAACTGCTCGAACGCTACGGATGTGACGTGGATTTTCCTGCCAACCAGACCTGTTGCGGCCAACCGGCATTCAACAGTGGATACAAGCAAGAAGCGATCAAAGCGATGAAACAAATGATCCGAGCCTTTGAAGCATCACAATACGTGGTCGGCCCATCCGGTTCCTGCGTGCAGATGATCAAGGAGTATCCACATGCGTTGAAGGATGAACCGGAGTGGCGCGAACGAGCACAGGCTGTCGCGGAGAAAACATATGAACTGACGCAGTTTTTAGTAGAAGTTTTGCACGTGGAGGATGTGAAGTCGACGTTTCAAGGGACAGCGACGTATCATCCGTCCTGTCATATGACACGTCTTTTAGGAGTGAAGGATGCGCCAAGAATTTTACTGGAAAACGTAGAAGGGTTGCATTTGATCGAGCTTCCGATGAAGGAAGATTGCTGTGGGTTCGGGGGCACGTTCGCTGTGAAAAATGCGGCCGTGTCTGGTCAAATGGTGGATGAAAAAGCCCAGCATATCGATGAAACCGGGGCTGAATATCTCATTGGCGGTGATATGGGCTGCCTGATGAATATGGGTGGATGCATGAGCCGGAACAAACAGGATGTGAAAGTACTGCACATCGCTCAAGTGCTGAACAGCCAATAAGAAAGGAGAAATCACATGGGAATTAAAATCGGGGATAAGCCGTATGCCGAACGGATTCAGGCCGGGATCGAAAATAGTTTTATGAGACAAGCCGTATCTTCGGCTCAGGGCCGTTTCCGAAGCGGACGTTTGAAAGCGGCCGAAGAACTCGGCGATTGGGAAGATTGGCGGACGCTTGGCGAAGAAATCCGTCATCATACGATGGAAAACCTGGACTACTATTTGCATCAGCTGAGCGAACAAGTGGAAAAGCGAGGCGGAACGGTATTTTTTGCAGAAACCGCTGAGGAAGCGAACGCTTACGTCCAGGAAGTCGCGAAGAAAAAGCAGGCACGTAAAGTTGTGAAATCAAAGTCGATGGTCACAGAAGAAATCGGCTTGAATGAAGCCTTGGAAAAGAGCGGCTGTGAAGTGGTGGAATCAGATCTAGGGGAGTGGATCTTGCAGCTCGATGAAGATCCCCCGTCCCACATCGTCACCCCTGCCCTTCATAAAAATAAAGAGCAGATCCGCGAAACGTTTGCGAATAAAAAGGGCTATACGAAAACCGATCAGCCCGAAGAACTGGCCGCCTTTGCCCGCGAACAGCTCCGAAAAGATTTTCTGGAAGCAGACCTCGGTGTGACGGGATGTAACTTCGCTGTCGCTGAATCCGGAGCGGTCACGCTTGTAACGAATGAAGGAAACGCCCGCATGGTCACTTCCCTTCCTGATACCCACATTGCCGTCATGGGCATGGAGCGCGTCGTTCCCACGTGGGAAGAGCTTGAAGTCGTGGTCAGCTTACTTACGAGAGCGGCCGTTGGCCAAAAACTGACGAGTTACATCACGGCACTTACAGGAACAAGGTTAGAAGACGAAACAGACGGGCCGGAGGATTTCCATCTCGTCATTGTCGATAACGGACGTTTGAAAATTCTAGGGACAGAATTTCAGTCTGCGCTGCATTGCATTCGCTGTGCCGCCTGTATCAATGCCTGCCCGGTGTACCGGCATGTGGGCGGCCACTCTTACGGTTCCATCTATCCCGGTCCAATCGGTGCTGTCTTAACACCACTCCTCGACGGGTACGAAGACCACAAAGATCTGCCTTATGCATCTACGCTGTGCGCCGCCTGCACAGAGGCATGTCCTGTGAAGATTCCGCTTCATGAACATTTGATCCGGCACCGCGAAATCATCGTTGAACGGGAACAAAGGGGGGCGAAGTCTGAAGAATGGATGATGAAAGGATTCGCCAAATGGGCATCCACACCTGCTGCCTATAAAATGAGTACGAAAATGGCGAGAACAGCGATGAAACCGTGGACGAAAGACGAGCAGATCGAAAAAGGTCCGGGACCGCTGAAAGGATGGACGGAGAGCCGCGATTTTCCTGCCCCCGCGAAGAAGAACTTCCGGGAATGGTACAAACAACGAGAAAAAAGGAGGGGAGAAGCATGACCGTTCATAATCGGACATCGTTTCTTGATCGTGTCGCCGAGAATCTTGGCCGGGAGCGGCGTACAGAAGTGCAAGCTCCCGTGTATTCCGTACAGCCGCAGGACCGTGTTTTCCAAGGAGCCACCCAGGACGAACTGATCGAAAAGTTGGAAGCCCAATGCAGCGTCATTCATACATCCTTCGATCGAACAACACGCGCTGCTCTTGGTGACTCCTTACAAAAAGTGCTCGCTTCGTTTGAAGGTTCCAGGAAAGTCATCAGCGCAGGAGGTCCGAGGTTGGATGAATTTGGGTTGCCCGGTATTTATGATGAGCTACGGGAAGAAGGCTTCGACTTTCGCATTTGGAATGACCAAGAAGGCGACGTAACCTTTGCCGAACAGGCAGGCGTCGGGATCGTCTTCAGTGACATCACCCTTGCAGAATCCGGGACGGTGACCCTTTTCAACGATAAACATAACGGTAGATCCATCAGCCTTCTCCCGGAAACGTTTATCGCCATCATTCCGAAAAGTACGTTGGTACCGAGAATGACGCAGGCAGCGCGGGTGATTCATGAACAGGAACAGAAAGGGAACCCTGTTTCGTCATGCGTCAGTTTTATTACAGGACCGAGCAACAGTGCGGATATTGAAATGAACTTGATCGTCGGTGTTCACGGACCTGTAAAAGCGGCCTATATTCTGGTGGAAGATTTATAGTGGTTGGGATAACGAAAAGCACCCGGTATGGGGTGCTTTTTTTTGATGGGAAATAGTGGAATCATCTATAATCAAACCGACATTTTAGAACCTTCTCCATTCACTTCCTCCTTCTCCAATGATTCAGTTATCCCATCACAATGGAGAGGAAGTTAATAAACGTAAACCAACCGAGTGAAGCTAAGCTTAGTGACAAGACGGAAACGCTCAATAGAGGGTGCTTTTTGGATCGTAAAAGATGGATGCTGGAATAGAAAAGGCTCGTGATGAATATAAAACCGAGCAAAATGTTCCACTCCATGGACATCCTTAGTCCGAAATCAAAAAGGGCATGCGCGATATAAAATACATGTACAACTAATAAAAACAAGAAAAATTGCTTTTTCATAAAATGCTCCTCTCCAGCACATTTGAACTTTATTCTCATTTTTCCAAACCTAGATCTTAAGCTCCATTATTTCAAAACTAGAAAAATTATACAAATCGTTTAGATATTAGGATTCTTCCAATTCCATGGGACTTGTCGTTATTGACATTTTCAACTAATTAGATTAATGTTTAATTAGATATACATTTAATTAGTGGGGTGGAAAGATGCAATTAGAAAAAATGGTCGCGTTTCATAAAGCGGTGGGAGATCCGACACGGTTAAGGATCATCGCACTTTTACGAAAGGGACCTCTGCACGGCCAGGCAATCGCAGGGAAGCTGGGATTGCGCCCGCCGACAATTACCCATCATTTGAAGAAGCTGAAAGATACAGGGGCGGTCTACTCGAGAAGGGATAAAAATACGATTTATTTTTATTTGAATGAACAGAATTTGGAATTCATGACGACCGCTATATTAAGGATTGGAGATGGTGAACGAGTGGTAGCCGAAGAATTGAAAGTAGATGCAAAAGATCAGGCGAAAATCATTAAAAATTTTGTCACGGTGGAAGGGAAACTGAAACAGATGCCAAGCCAGCTGAAGAAGAAAAACGTCATTCTTTCTTATTTTGTCCAATGGTTTGAACATGGAAAAACCTATGACGAGAAAGAGGTCAATGAATATATCAAAACATTCTTCGATGATTTTGCGACCGTCAGACGGGAATGGATCATGCAGCAGTTCATGTACAGGGAAAACAATCAGTATGAGCTGAACCCTGTGGAAATGTGGCCGGTCGTCGTCCAAAGGTGACGACATGGCTTCTTTTTTTGAAAATCTAATTAGATGTATATCTAACTGGTTGTGGTTTGTATGATACGCACGCATTCTTATCGTTATCTGTTTTATTCAGGGATCGTCAATGGGATCGGTGACCGCTTCAGTCAGGTAGCGGTTTTGACGCTTCTTTTACAACTGACCGGTTCAGGGTTGGCGGTAGGAGCGGCTCTTGGGTTAAGGGTGGTTCCCTACTTGCTGTTATCCCCGCTCGGAGGAAGGCTGGCCGATCGTTTTCACAAAAAGTGGCTGCTTGTGCTGACAGACGTGTTCAGGATTCCGTTTGCCCTCAGTTTTTTGCTGGTGGATACGAAGGAGATGGTGTGGCTCGTCTTCACGGCGATGTTCGTCCTGGCTTGCGGGGAGGCTGTTTATCAGCCGGTACGGAAAAGCTTGATTGCTACGATTGTAGAAAAAGAGGATTTGGTGAAGGTGAATGGCTGGGAGCAGCTGCTGCTTGGAGTCGTTTTGATCGCCGGCTCCATTACAGGTGGCGTGGTCGCATATGTCTTCGGAACTTCATTCGCCTTTTGGCTTAACGGCCTTTCTTTTGTTGCGGCAGCTGTACTGGTTCTCCCTCTAAAGCGACCTCTATCGAGCAGCCATTTTGAAAAAGAAGAAACGAAAAAACGCGTCCATTGGGAAGGGTGGATGATTTTTGTTGTTGTCATTCAGCTTGTCGGCGCTACGATGGATGGGGCGTTCAATGTCTTAATCAGTGTATATGGGGCCGAAACGTTTCATCTTGGCGAACTTGGCGTCGGTTTCTTATATGGAGCTCTCGGCACAGGGCTGGTGGCCAGTTTCTTTTTTTCTAGTAAGATTAAAACCTATGGTCTCCCGTTATGTCTGGCTCTCCTTATCGTCGAAGGGATGCTCCATCTGCTCGCCAGCCGTATGGCCAATTTTCCTGGTTTGTGGATGACGTTCGTATCGATCGCCTTGATCGGTGGTGTATGGGGCGCTCTGCTGGATGCTTTTCTCATGAAAAATATGAAAGCCGAAGATCAGGGGCGTGTTTTCGGTTGGATGGAATCATGGACTAACGTTCAGCTTGGGCTCATGATGTTTGCCTCCGGTTGGTTTTTAGATGTGTTCAGTGCCCGCACCCTTGGTTTGTGGGGAGGGGGGATCGGAATCATTGGAGGTGTTTGGCTGCTATTCTTCTATTTTCAATTTAGAAAAAGGCAAGCTTTCACATCAGTTGAAGAGGGAAGTGATGTATCCTGCCGCAATAAAGAGCGCGAATAGAACGATGAAAATGAGAACGATCGATAAAATAATGCCGCGGATTTTTCGAATGATTTGAAATAGGGTTTCTAGTACATTCATTGCCATCACCACTTTTCATAAGTTTATTTTATTTGTTACCTTCCCATTAATTGTAATTATAAACGCCAGCAAAAAAGGGAAATGGACACGAAAAGAGAAAATATTAAAGAGAATAATCACCCAGGCACCTGTCCAACTTTTCCAATGGCAGGTGTTTGTTTTGTCGAAAGAACGGGAATAAGTTAGGGAACGATTGGTAAGGGGGTAAAAAATTGGGGACGAGGTCGTGGCAGATTCATAGATTTCGAGAGAGAGAATGGTCCTCTGAAGAAGATGAAGTCGCTATCGAGTATCCACTCACGGTGACCGTCAACGGGGAAGAATTCGCGACGATGGTCTGCACTCCGATGGACAAAGAGGAAATGGTCATCGGATTCCTCGCATCCGAAGGTCTGATTCGGAATGTGAAGGAAATCAAGGAGATGACCATCGATGAAGACCGTGGGTTCGCTTATGTGGAAACAGTGAAGAGCCTTCCACAGATACAAAGCGGTCAAAAAAGGTGGCTGGGATCCTGCTGTGGGAAAAGCCGGGCGTTTTATTTTCAAAGCGATGCGGCGACAGCCCGTACAGCCATGGATGAAAGTACCTTCGATCCTGATGTCTGCTACAAATTGATGGAAGAGTTCCAGTCCCAGGCGGGCATGTTCCAACGGACGGGCGGGGTGCACCAGGCAGCCATAGCCACAGAAGATGGAATAGTGAAAGCGTATGCGGACATCGGCCGTCATAACGCGCTGGACAAATTGTATGGTTTTTTATTGAAAGAAAACGTAAGCAGAAAAGGGAAGATCATTTTATTTACAGGCAGGATTTCATCAGAAGTCCTTTTGAAAATATCGAAAATGGGGTTTGGTGTCCTGTTGTCCAAATCGGCACCGACAGATTTAGCCCTTCAGCTTGCGGATGATTTGAACATTACGGCTGTCGGATTTTTACGGGGGGAGCGGATGAATGTGTACACTCATCCGAGGCGTATTGCTGCAGCCAGTGGAGGAGGAGTAACGATTGAATGAACACACGGTAGTGACGATCAACGGAAAAGAATTTTTGGCTGAACCGGGGCAGAATCTGCTTCAACTGATGAACGAGGCGGAAGAACAGGTGCCGCAAATCTGCTACAACGAATCGCTGGGTCCGATCCAGACGTGTGATACGTGTATCGTCCAGGTCGATGGCGAACTGACGCGCGCATGCGGCACGAGTGTGAAAGCAGGGATGAAAGTCCAAACGAAACTTCCTCATGTACATAAAGCACAGAAGGAGTCGTTGGACCGCATTTTGGAAAAACACGAATTGTACTGCACAGTTTGTGATTACAACAACGGCTCGTGTGAGATTCACAATACGATGGCGGAGTTTGGACTAGAGCATCAGTCCCGTCCGTTTCAGCCGACGAGTTATGAAAAGGACGACTCCGGTTCTTTTTACCGCTATGACCCGGATCAGTGTATCCTCTGCGGTCGCTGCGTCGAGGTCTGTCAGGACGTCCAGGTGAACGAAACACTGACGATCGACTGGGATCGCAAGGAACCACGTGTCATCTGGGATAATGATGTGCCGATCGACGAATCGTCCTGCGTCAACTGCGGGCAGTGTTCCACCGTCTGTCCTTGTAACGCCATGATGGAAAAAGGGATGGAAGGCGATGCCGGATTCTTAACCGACACCGAGCCTGGGCTTTTGAAGTCGATGATCAATTTAACGAAAAAAGTAGAGACGGGCTATGGTCCGCTTTTCGCTGTATCTGATACGGAAGCAGCGATGCGCGAAGAAGTCATCCAAAAGGAAAAAACGGTCTGCACGTACTGTGGTGTCGGCTGTTCCTTCGACGTATGGACGAAAGGAAGAGAAATCCTTAAAGTCGAACCGAGCGCCGAATCTCCGGCGAATGGGATTTCGACATGTATAAAAGGGAAGTTCGGCTGGGACTACGTCAATAGTGAAGAACGTCTGCAAAAGCCGCTCATCCGTCGTGGCGACCATTTTGAAGAAGTCGAATGGGACGAAGCGATCGCCCATGTCGCTGATCGTATGACAGAGATCAAGGAAGAAAAAGGCGCGGACCACCTGGCATTCATTTCTTCATCGAAAGCGACGAACGAAGAATCCTATGTGATGCAGAAATTGGCCCGTCAAGTTATCGGGACGAATAACGTCGATAACTGCTCCCGTTACTGTCAGGCACCAGCGACGAAAGGATTGTTCCGTACAGTCGGATATGGGGGAGACTCCGGATCGATCGATGATATCGCCGCAAGTAAACTGGTCTTAACGATTGGATCGAATACGGCAGAATCCCATCCAGTTTTAGCTTCTAGAATTAAACGTTCCCAAAAGCTGTTCGGGCAGAAACTCTTCGTCTTTGATTTGAGAAAGCACGAAATGGCGAAACGCGCCGACCGCTTTTACCAGCCGAAGACAGGTACGGATCTCGTCTGGCTTTCCGCTGTTGCGAAGTACATTCTTGACCAAGGTTGGGAAGATAAGAGCTTCCTTGAGGAATGGGTCAATGATTTTGACGCATACCGCGAAAGCTTGGAGCCGTTCACGATGGCCTATGCCTCCGAGTTGACCGGCATCCCTGAACAGGAATTGAAGGATGTCGCGAAAGAAATCGCCCATTCGGAATCTGTTGCCATATGCTGGGCGATGGGTGTCACGCAGCATATGCTCGGAAGTGATACGAGTACAGCCATCAGTAACCTGCTTCTCATCACCGGAAACTACGGCAAACCGGGAACAGGGGCTTATCCACTCCGCGGCCACAATAACGTGCAGGGATGCAGTGATTTCGGAAGCATGCCGAACTTCTTCCCTGGTTATGAAGCGACTTCAGATGATGACGTCCGCGCCCGTTATGAAAAAGCGTGGGATGCGACGATTCCGAAAGAGCCGGGTATGGATAACCACGAAATGATCGAGGCGATCCATAATGATGAGCTTTCCATGATGTACGTCATGGGTGAGGACACAGGGGTTGTCGATTCCAACATTAACTACGTAACGGCAGCTTTCGAAAAGTTAGATTTGTTCATCGTACAGGATCTTTTCTTAACAAAAACCGCTGAATACGCGGATGTTGTGCTGCCGGCATCTCCTAGTCTTGAAAAAGAAGGTACATTTACGAATACCGAACGCCGCATCCAGCGTCTGTATCAGAGTTTCGAGCCACTTAAAGGAACGAAGCCGGACTGGCAGATCATTCAACTGATCGCAAAAGAACTGGGCCGTGACTGGAACTACCAGCATCCATCTGAAATCATGCACGAAGCAGCAGGCCTTGCACCGTTGTTTGCGGGTGTCCATTACGATCGTCTTGAAGGGTACAAGTCCCTGCAATGGCCGGTCGCAGAAGACGGATCCGATCAGCCGCTCTTGTTCACGGAAGGATTTCCTTTTGAAGATAAAAAAGCGAAGCTGTACCCACTGACGTATGAGCTGATGTATGATACGGATGAAGAATACGACCTGCATGTGAATAACGGGCGTCTGCTCGAGCACTTCCACGAAGGAAACATGACATATAAATCTGAAGGAATTAGACGGAAGACACCGAATGCTTTTGTTGAAGTGTCACAAGAGCTTGCGAAAGAACGTGGAATTGAAGAAGGAGCAGAAGTGAAGCTGATCTCAGAATCGGGAGAAGCGACAGGAACCGTTACTGTCACCGACCGTGTCCGTGGCAATGAACTGTTCCTGCCACTGAATGACAATGGCAAGTCAGCCATCAACTATTTGACAGATAACCGTGTGGATAAAGATACGGATACACCAGCATATAAGGAAATCGCGGTGAAGATGAAAGTGTTGAAGAAAAAAGGCAAATCCCCGATTCCGCACAACAACCACCGCCGCGGGAATCCTGTTCCGCAAAAAGGTGTCAAAGTACAGGAAAAATGGAAGCGTGAAGATTATATATTCCCAGGCAAGGGGGGACGATGATGGCCAAAGCCATTACGAAAATCAAAAGGTATGAAGTATCAAGGGAAGACCAGATCGAGCAGGATGTCCGCGAAGTGAAAGAAGCCGTCGCCGACAACAAAGATTCTCTTTTGAAGGGGATTGAATTGCTGAAGGCGCTCGACAACGGAGGAACCCTGGATTCTGTGACCGCTTTTGTCAAAGCGAAAGATGAAGCCTTAGCGAACGTTGTGAAAGAAATCGATAAAGATCAATACGAACCTTTGCTGCGCAACCTGCCTGAACTCGTCTTCCTGTTAGGAGAGATCAATGTAAGCGGCATCCGTGAGCTGAGTTCACGATTGAATCACGGTCTGGAAGCGATGGAAGGAGAAGGGACGACCGACAAGACGTCGTTCCTGGACCTTGCCAAAGCGTTGAAGGACCCGGAAATCAACCGCAGCATCACGATGCTCCTCCATTTTCTGAAGGGCATGGGAAGGTAACAAACGTAGAGGGTGAAGCCATAATGGCTTCACCCTCTTTTTAACTAAGCTCGCTGGGGATCTTACTGATAAAGTCAGTAAAGTCACCGATAAATGTGCGAAACCCACCGATAAAAGCCCGGAAGTCGCCGATAAAATCTCGAAACCCACTGATAAAAGGTTAAAACCCACCGATAAGGATTCGCGCCATACAACACCGCTGGGTAGAGACTAGCTTCTTACCCATTATTGGCTCTCGGTGGCAGCGCCCCCTGCCATATCGAAACCATACAAAAAGCTTGAAAAAGAAGAAAAAAAGAATTGACATTTTTCTGAAAACTCATTATGATTGAGTTACAGTCAGCGAGTGAAAACTGTGCTCAATAGAGCTTATATAACTCCAAAGGGGAGTAGCTTACAGTTATGTCGTCATTACGTGGCCCATCCGGCCTCCGGCATACCTGGCAACGTAACGTTGTTCGCGAGACCTTTGCCATGATGGTGAAGGGATATGATGAAGAACTCTCAAAAACCTTTACCATCTGTTGGTAAAGGTTTTTTTATATTCATAGGAGGGATTTTCATTGTTAACGAAATGGATGAATGGATTATGGGGCGGTAAGCCGAAGGTGGATCTAGTTCTGGACTCAAAAGGAGAGGATCCCTATGTTTTGTCAGGAATCTTTCAACTCTCTGGAAGTTGGAGAAAGCAGAACATCAAGCGTCTCGAATGCGATTTGGTCGTCGTTGAGCGGGGGAGGAAGCCTCTATTGGTAGAGCCGGTCACCACTGTCCTCATGACACGGACAATGGAAGCGGGAGGGTATGATGAGTATCCCTTCCGCTATGAACTGCCGCGAAATCTTCCTCTATTATCAGAGGGGAAATCTTATAAACTGCAGACGCGGCTGGTCTATGAAAACAATGCTAAAAGTTTTGATCATGATGAGATCGTCGTAAACTAAAAAACTTAAAAAATAAGGAGTAAAGAAGATGGACTTCGGTTTAGTTATGGAATACAGCTGGGTGTTGTTGATTTTGATCGGTCTTGAAGGGATTCTTGCTGCGGATAATGCGCTTGTTATCGCGACGATGGTGAAACATCTTCCTGAGGAAAAGAGAAAGAAAGCCTTATTTTACGGGTTAGCCGGTGCCTTTTTGTTCCGTTTCGGTTCCCTGTTCCTCATTTCTTACCTCGTCAACATATGGCAGGTTCAAGCGATCGGAGCCCTATATCTTATCGGTATTGCCGCTTATCATTTGTTGAAAAAACACGTCTTGAAACCTAAGGTGAAAACAGCCAAAACCCTAGCCGAAAAGGGGTCCGGTTTTTGGGCTACGGTTATAAAAGTGGAGCTTGCTGATATTGCCTTCGCGGTCGATTCCATTCTTGCGGCAGTTGCCTTAGCCGTAACCTTACCGTTGACAAGTCTCCCTCAAGTCGGAGGGTTGGATGGCGGCCACTTTGCTGTCATTCTTGCGGGAGGAATCATCGGTCTTGTCATCATGCGGTTTGCTGCCAGCTATTTTGTCGGATTGCTTGACCGCCGTCAGGGTCTTGAGACAGCGGCTTACATGATCGTTGGCTGGGTAGGCGTCAAGCTTGCCGTCTATACGATGGCCCACCCGGAAATCGCGTTTTTATCCGAAGGTTTTGCGAAAAGCGCTCCATGGAAAATCACGTTCTGGTCGATTCTATTGTTGATTGCTGTTGGCGGCTGGTTCTTATCTAAGGAAAAGAGCGAGGATAGGAATAAGTCTGAGGAAAAAGACGTTTCATGAAATAAGCGTATGTCCACTAAATGATTGTCACTCCTGGATGGTGCTTGCTATACTTGTTTTGGCAAGTGACGAAGGCCGTTGTAGGAGGGGGAATATGGGGATTTTATGGGTAATCATGGGTTTTGTGCTCTTTTTATATCTTGTTTTCCAAGTGAGCTATATGGAGAAATTGTTAAAAAAGCAACAAGCAGATGTTGAGGAAACCAAATCCTTACTGAAAGTCCTGATTAAAGAACAGCAGAGAGAGAAAAAATGAGCGAAACGATGGGCATGAAAAATCTCAGAGAAACAACCTCTGGGATTTTTTTCATTTATCACTAAATGGAAAGCATAAAATTTAGAAAGGCTTGGATGATGATCTTCACTATTGTGGCACTTTTCACAAAAGCGTTCTCGTTTGAAAATACCAATATCATCCATAATAATGAGTACATATACATAGGTAGAACAAAAGTAGCAACAGGAATGGTCATGGGGGGATGGAACCTGGAAAATCCAGCTGGTTTTTGGAACAGAGTCGGAGCAAGGTTTTTAGATGGGTTCATTTTGGCTGGCTTTTTCGGAGTCATAACGGGTGAGTTCGTTGTTCGGGAAAGTTTCACAGTTATCGATGTATTGTCGATTTTTTATGCCCTTCTTCTGCCGCCGATATGGTATGGTTATACGCTTGGCAGAAGAGCATTGGGAAACAGAATTGTCAAAACCGATGGTTCAGATGTTACTTTTATCAATATCGTCTTACGTGAGCTTGTCGGGGGGTTATTGTACTTTGTGACGTTCGGGATCGCTCTCGTCGTCAGCGCCTTCATGGTCGGACTAAGGGAAGATAAAAGAGGGGTCCATGATTTTATCGGCGGCACCTATGTGACGAAGGATGCGCCCAATGATCGTGACCGGTCCGAATACGATGAACTTAACGCGTAAAAAAAGAAACAAAAAAATCTCAGAGCCATGAACTCTGAGATTTTTTCTATCGCGTTTAAATGTCAAAGAAAAACCAGATAATGAGAATCGCCTGAATGATGATCTTCGCAACCGTTCCGCTGAGAAAGCCAAACAGAGAGCCGATGGCTGCTTTAAAGGCCTCTTCCGACGATCGTTTCTGCACAAGTTCCACAACGATGACGAGCACGAATGGAATGACGATGATGCCGAACGGCGGAATAATGAACGATCCAATGATGACACCGATCGCCGCTGATCGCTCGCCCCATTTGCTTCCACCGTATTTTTTCACGAAGTAGCTGTTGGCAATAATGTCAGATACGATGAGCAGTATGGTTAAGACAACCGCTCCGATCCAGAAGAAGACCGAAAGTCCGCTGCCATTGATGAAAAACGCATAAGCAAGGAATCCGATCCACAGCACGAGCGGTGCCGGTATGATTGGAAAAATGACGCTTGCAAAACTAGCGATGAAGCAGGCGATGATGATCACCCAAATAAGTATATCCATAAACGTGTACCTCCTGAGTTTCTGATTCTTTCCTTTATACGATTGACGAGAATAAAAGTTTCTAAACTTTTATGGGTTTCTAGTTTTCTATGCTCGTTCAACCTTTCAATGTCCTCAAACGTAAAAACGGACCCTCCTAAGAGAGAGGGTCCGCCCAAAATTCTTATTTTAATCCTAGTTCCTGACGATCAGGGGGAGCCATGAACTCCGGCCCCACGGGATCATTCACGTGTTTCAGCAAAATTTCATCAATGTCGTGTCGTGTTTCTTCATCGATCGTAAAGCTGTCTACGCCGTCAATCGGGTTGAGCTGATCAGGACGGCGGCCTCCCATGAGGGCGATGCCGGAGCCTGGCTGGTCAAGCACCCAGCGGATGGCGAGCTGTAAGACGCTTTTGCCAAAACGGTTTTCAGCGAGCTGTTCGAGTTCGTTTACAGCGTTCAAGTACTGCTTGAAGCGTGGCTGTTGGAATTTTGGATCATTGTTTCTCAAGTCGTCGCCTTCAAACTCACGTTTTGTGGACATTTTTCCTGACAACAGTCCACGGCATAAAGAGCCGTAGGAAATGGTCGTGATGTTATGATCCTGGACGTAAGGCAGTGTTTTCGACTCGATGTCCCGTTCGAACAGGTTGTACGGCGGCTGTAACGTGTGCAGCGGTGCTGCTTCACGGAAGATGTCCATTTGTTCTGGTGAAAAGTTACTGACACCGATGGCGCGGATTTTCCCTTGTTTGTACAAGTAAGATAGAGCTTCCGCTGTTTCGTGGATCGGTGTGATCGGATCCGGCCAGTGGACCTGGTAAATATCGATGTAATCGGTTTTCAATCGTTTCAGTGAATCTTCGACTTCTTTATGGATGCGCTCTTTGCTGGCATTACGGAACACGGAGTCTTCGTTCCAGTCGATGCCCACTTTCGTCGCAAGCAGAAGGTCTTCACGTCGCCCATATTGTTCGACGGCTTTTCCGATGATTTCTTCTGAGCGTCCGAACCCATAAGCAGGTGCGGTATCGATCAAGTTGATGCCCTGGTCAAGCGCAGAGTGGATCGTTTTAACGGATTGTTCTTCATCCGTGCCTCCCCACATCCAACCGCCAATCGCCCATGTGCCAAGGCCGATGCGGCTCGCTTCCATGGATGTATCACTAATTTTGATTTTTTCCATTTTTACACCTCCAAAGTCAAGCACATTCGTTCCATACCCGTTTCGAAAATTTTTTAATCTATTTTCTCGAAAATGAGATATAATGAAGAAAAGTTTTGGAGGTGGGGGAATGGAGACAGCTCGACAGATCGATCCACAAAAAAAGAAAAGGCCACGGTGGAAAAAGGCAACCTGGCTGACGCTTGGAATCATCGTGTTATTGATCGTTAGTGCTGCGATTTTTGTAAACGCTTACACCTTAAGGAGTTTGCCCGAGACCGACGGGGATGCATCACTTGCCGGACTGGAAGCTTCCGTGACCGTGACAAGGGACGATCAGGGTGTGCCTCATATTCAGGCTGAAAACGAACTCGATGTCTTTCGCGCCCAAGGCTATGTGCAGGCACAGGATCGGCTATTTCAAATGGAACTTGCGCGCAGGCAGGCCTCGGGCCGGTTGAGTGAAGTGGTCGGGGAGGCGACGGTCGATCAGGACCGTTATTTCCGGACGCTCGGTCTGAGACGGGCCGCAGAAAAATCGCTGGCGGTTTATTCAGACGAAGCCGTCGAACGGCTTGAGGCGTTTGCGGAAGGGGTTAATGCGTTCATAAATAACGAACCGCTGCCTCCGGAGTTTGCGATGATGAATATCGACCCGGAACCGTGGACACCGCTCGATTCGTTGACGATCGGAAAATACATGGCGTTTGACCTTGGCGGCCACTGGGAGCGGCAGGCGTTCAACTATTATCTCATGCAGAATTTTTCTGAAGAGGAAGCGTATGAACTTTTCCCGACGTATCCGGAAGATGCCCCGACAGTCCTTGCAGAAACGGACGCGGTCGATATTGAAAAAAGCTTTGCCGATGTCATCATTACGAACGAATTCAATGGCAGCAACAACTGGGTCGTGAGTGGAGATCGTACGGCTTCCGGATCTCCGATGCTCGCTGATGACCCGCACCTCGGAATGGCGACACCATCGATCTGGTACCAGATGCACCTCGAAGCTCCCGGCTACAACGTTTCCGGAGTAATTTTTGCAGGCATCCCCGGCATCATCCTCGGACATAACGACAATATCGCCTGGGGGGTGACGAACGTCGGGCCTGATGTGCAGCAGTTATACTTAGAAAAAAGGAATCCCAAGAATCCGCACCAATTTTTATATGAAGACGAATGGGAAGAAGCGGATGTGTTCACAGAAACGATTGATGTGAAAGACGGTGAGCCTGTTGAGCTCGAGGTCGTAGAGACCCGTCACGGACCTGTAATCAGTGATTACGCGGGGGAGTCTGGAAAAGATACGCTGCTCTCGTTACGATGGACCGCTCTTGATGCGACGACCGAACTGGAAGCGGTCCTAGAAATGAACCGCGCCGATGATTGGGAGTCGTTTGAAAAAGGGTTGGAAAAATTCCTCGTTCCCGCGCAGAATTTCGTTTTTGCGAGTAAAGACGGAACGATTGCCTACAAGGCGAATGGCCAGGTGCCGATTTATAATGAACCGGATGATGCGTTGCTTCCGATGCGGGGGTGGGAGTCTGAGGATGAGTGGCAGGGGTTCGTTCCTTTTGATGAGCTGCCGCGAGTGGTCAACCCGGAAGAAGGATTCATTGCGACTGCGAACAATAAAATTACAACAGATGACTACCCTTACCATATCAGCCACAATTGGGCACAGCCTTATCGTTACGCACGCATCAGCGAAATGCTCGAAGGGGAAAATGAGCTGACGCCGGAACAATTCCAATCGATGCAGATGGATGTGAAAAACCTCCAGGCGGAAGAGTTTCTGCCTTTATTGCTTGATCATGTCGAACCTGTAACCACGATTGAAAAAGAAATGACCGCTTTAATGGAGGAGTGGAATATGGAGGATGACCGAGCGCTCGCCCAGCCTCTGATCTTCCATCGCTGGATGGCGAACATTGAAGATGAGCTTTACAATGTAGATTTGTCCGCGGATATTCAAAAGTTTTTCAAAGGCTCCGGGCAGACGACCGATGAATTGCTGCGTATGGGGGAAGAGTCACGGTGGGTTCAAAAAGCAGGAGGCATGAATCCTATGATTTCCAATGCCTTTCATGCGACGATCGATGAAGTGGTGGAAGAATTCGGGGAAGAGCCTTCTAAATGGAAGTGGGGAGATGCTCATGCTGTCGAATTTACTCATCCACTCTCAAGCATCGGATTCCTGGAACGATTCCTGAACCCAGGCGATCCTCATCCAGTCAGTGGCAGCCGGGTGACTGTTCGTGCCGCTGGTTTCAACAGCGAAGGTCTCGTCAATCACGGAGCATCGTGGCGTTTTGTCATCGACATGGATGATCCGACCGAAGCGTACCACGTCGTCGGACCAGGACAATCCGGCCATTTCAGGAGTGACTGGTACCATGATCAACTGGAAGATTGGGTGGAAGGGGAGTACCACCTGACATCCACCGAAGAACTGGACGGCGATGTCCTGACCCTTACTCCGTAATCATTTAGGCTCAGAGTTTACCTCTGAGCCTTTTTCTTTTTCCGCCATTTTTTTCAATCCAGCGGCGCGAAGTTCTATGAAGCTTCTCATATATTTCTCCAGAAACAGCCGATCGGCGAGCATACCAAGAGGGCCGAGTGGTGATTTATAGGCAAACGTGTCCACCATCACTGTAACTTCTGTTTTTTCGAAAAACTCATGGGTATGGGTGAACGAGTGGAAAGTTCCTTTGACCATCACATCAACAAAACGATGGGGCCGGTCCATTTCTGTGATCCGGGCCGTCAGTCGTTGGCGGATCCCGAAGTGTGTCGCTTCCCACGTCACTTCGTCTCCTTCTTCCATCAAACCTTCCGTCACCCCAGCCACCGCTTTTTCATTCGTCTTGCTGGTCGTTTGTGTGTGAACATCCACATTTCTCGCGAGATCAAAGCACACATCCACTGGCGCTTTAATAAATGTCCGCTGAACAATGACAGGCACCTCCACCAACTCCCCTCAAATATCTTTCCTACCATTATAACGCATCTCTCTTCCATCAAATAAGCTCCCTATTCTAGAAGACTCAGTTTTGAGACTTTTGTCATTAGCCGCTGGCGCCGGAACCGCATATCGAAGAGGAAAAGAGAGCAGGATGAGATCCCGCAGAGCGAAGCACGAGGAGGCTCACCGCGCTCCCGCGGAAAGCGAGCTATTCCCCGCAGCCCCACCCACTCAAGACTTCCCTCGCTTCTGTACGATAAGTCAACATCGAATAAACCACGTCGATATAGGATTCTTAACCATAAAAGCGCTTGTTCCTGGAAGGTAGTTTCGAGAATTTTTTACGGCAAGGGACGGAGGGGAATGGCGAGACTCCTACCTTAAGTGTGGAGGCGCCTTGATCAGCGGCGTATGGACTGGACTGAGCTGGCGGAGGTAAAGGAAACTAGGCAGGACTTTGCCACAGAATTAGGCAGGGTACTATAAGAGGGATTTCGAGAACCTCATATGGCAAAGGGGCGGAGGGAAACGGTGAGACTCCTATGGGATTGTGCGGGACAGCTGAGACCCCGGAAGGCGTAGCCTGAGGAGGCTCAGCGCCCGCCCCATGGAAAGCGAACCTTTTCCCGCAGCCCCTAGAACCCCACAAACATCTCGGAATCAAGTCTTCAAGAATAATGTCATATACTTAAAGAAATTTAATGTGTAAAAAAGAATAGATTTGGAGTATTCGTGCCACTCTAGAATAAAGGAGTGGACACGGATGACGAAAGAACAAATGCAGGAAGTGTTTGAAACCTACGGACATGGAAAGATGTACACCCGTTTTCAAACCCCTTTATACGTGACAGGGTTACTGGATGAAGTGGAGGAGGAGCAGTTGGAGGATTTTTTCGATAATATCGAAATATCCCCACACACATTTTTTGATGAATTTCGATTCTGGTTCCAATATTTTTCTGTAACACAAAGATCTTAATGCAGGGAACAGCTATAAGCTAGACGATAAGAAGTCCTTTTCCAGAGGGCTTCTTTTTTTGCATGTTCTTCCTTGACGAAAAAATGATTTCCGTATACGATTAATTGAGAATGATTATTACTATCTAACTTGAACGGATATAGAACATGCAAGCGCATGCAAATAGAAAAGGTGAGGTGCACAACAATGGTGAGAATGTCCATGCAGGACTTAGGCATTGCCTATGGTGAAGTGAAAATTGTCGAAGATTTGAACTTACATATCCCTGAAGGCGAAATCACGACGATCATCGGTCCGAACGGCTGCGGGAAGTCGACGATACTAAAAACGATGTCGCGCTTGCTTGAGCCGAAGTCGGGGGTTGTCTATTTGGACGGAAAAGCGATTCATAAAGAATCGACCAAGCAGATTGCCAAGAAGATGGCGGTTCTTCCCCAAACTCCGCAGGCACCGAGTGGATTGACGGTTTATGAACTCGTTTCTTACGGGCGTTTCCCACACCAGCGTGGATTCGGGAAATTGACGGACGAAGACCGTGATATTATTCAGTGGGCGCTTGAAGTAACAGGGGTCCTCCAATTTTCTGAACGTCCGATCGACGCTTTATCCGGTGGGCAGCGTCAAAAGGTATGGATCGCGATGGCTTTAGCACAAGGCACGGATTTACTGCTTTTGGATGAACCGACGACCTATCTGGACCTCGCTCACCAGCTTGAAGTGCTCACTCTTTTGGAAAAATTGAACAAAGAAGAAGGCCGCACGATTGTGATGGTGCTCCACGACTTGAACCACGCGGCACGTTTTGCCGATCATTTAGTTGCGCTGAATGGTGGCAAGATCATCAAGGAAGGAACAGCTCATGAGGTCATGACTTCTTCTGTTCTAAGACGTGTGTTCAACATTGATGCAGCCATTGTCACCGACCCACGCACCCACCGTCCTGCGCTGATTACTTATGATTTGATTGGACAGGAAAAGGAACAAAAAGAGCCTGTTAGTATATATGGATAAGACGTAAAGCCTGGAGAATCGACCTCCAGGCTTTTTTTATATTTTGCAGGAAGCATTTCTTTCTGAAGAAATAAGGATGTGTTATGTTTTAAAAGAGAACATTTTCCATAATCAGGATTTTAAAAATATTATTTTAACAGGAGGAAATGGTGTGAAAACATTACCCATCGCGGACTTATTTAAAGATTTCGCCACGAACGAGTGTGAAGGCTCAAGTGAGCTTTATAAACAGTTATCTCTACATATTGCTGAAGATGAGAAAATCCTGCAACTATGCCGGCATACAAGAGAATCACAACCCGTCCCCAATCTGCTTTTCGGTGCTGTTCATTATTTGCTGCTGAAAGGAAATCATCATGAACTGGAAACCTTTTACCCTAGCCTCACGAAATCTCCTGATCTAACTCAAAACCCTTTCCCTTTCTTCCAATCCTTTTGTAAAGAAAATAGAGAAGCCATCATCACCATACTTGAAACGAAGCGTGTACAGACAAACGAAGTCCGCCGGTGCGCCTATCTCTATCCTGTTTTCTGCACCATCCACGAACAGACAAAGAAACCTCTCTCCCTCATAGAGATCGGAACAAGCGCCGGGCTACAATTGCTGTGGGACAAATACAGTTATTCCTATGGAGATCATGAAATTTACGGGAATCCATCCTCCCTCGTCCAGCTCCATTCGAAAGTAAGGCGAGGCACACTGTCGCCGGAGGTCATGAAATCACCACCTCCCGTGGAAAAACGGATAGGCGTTGATCTCCATGTCAGTGATTTAACAAAAGAAGAGGATGTTCAATGGCTGAAAGCTCTCATATGGCCGGAGCACGAAGAACGTAGAAGGAACTTTGAAACGGCCGTCCGACAGTTTAGAACGTCCCCACCTACAATGATGGAAGGTGATGGAGTGGCCCTGCTTCCGCGCGTTGCTGAGGATATTCCGCATAACTCTACTCTATGTATCTATCATACTCATGTAGCCAACCAAATGCCTGAGAATGTAAAAGAAGACCTTCTTCAAAAAGTGGAGGAAATAGGACAAGGAAGAGACGTCTTCCATATTTATAACAATATCCATGACAGAAGAAAGCTTCATGTGGATTCCTATTTGAAGGGAAGCTTTAAGACGCAGACGATCGGTGAAACGGATGGCCATGGACGGTGGTTTGATTGGGAACTGCAGAATTAGGAGGAGTGCAATGTGATAAGAGGAGTACATGTATGAATATTGTTGATTTAGGCGCACCATTTGCAGCAGGGAATACAGCAGAGGTGTATCTTTTTAAAAACAAGGTTGTCAAAATATTCAAAGAGTATTTGCCGGATTCGGAAGCTGTGAACGAGGCTCAAAAACAGAAGTATGCTCATTACTGCGGGCTTTTTGTGCCAAAGGTTCTTGAAGTCACAAAAGTAGATGGCAGACAAGCGCTGATCATGGAATATGTTCAGGGCGAAACGGTGGGCCATCTCATCTCCCAACACCCGGAACAGGTGGAGTATTATATGAATCTTTCTATAGATTTACAGCAAAACATTCATGAGCACGAAGCACACTCTATGGAATCTATGCAAGAGAAACTGAGTCGACAAATAAAAGAAGCCCCTCGTTTGGAATTCAGTCTGAAAAAGGAATTATTGGGTCAGTTGAATGCCATGACATATGAGAAGAAACTCTGTCATGGGGACTTTCATTTTTTTAATTTGATTCAATCAGGGAATGAAGCTGCTGTCATCGATTGGGTGGATGCAAGTGCAGGGGATATTCGCGCTGATATTTATAGAACGTACCTTTTATATTCACAAGTTTCAATAAAATGGGCAGAAATGTACATTGAGCTGTATTGTAAGAAAACTGGCCTCTCCAAAGATGAAATTTTCCGATGGGCGCCAATTATTGCTGCCGCAAGATTGTCTGAATCAGTATCTGCTGAAGAAGGCAGCAGGTTAGTGGAACTTGTCAATCACTATTACGATCGATTATAAATGGTATTTTGAATGATCTTTCATCACCTTCTGCCGCCACTTTGTTATCACTTTAACAGGGTGGGGGCAGGCACCGGCCACTTTCCTGAACAGTAACAATATATAGGCTTTCTTCATACGTTGTTGTGAACGTAGTGCTTTTTGTTTTTTGTGCACAAAGGATGGAATGATGGAGGGGAAACAAAGTGAATGAGTTTCAAAATCAAATTCAAAACTTAGACGTCGGTGAATATCGGGCTCAACAGTTGGTCCCGAGTCAGCAGCAGGAAGTTTATTCGAATGACGCACGTCTGTGTGTGGGGCTTGGGTTCGGAATCGGAGGATGTTTCGGCTGTTTCAGTTGCTTTGGTTGTGGCGGATGTGGAGGCTGCGCCCGTTGCGCGGGATGTGGCGGTTGTGCGCGCTGTGCGGGATGCGGCGGCTGCGCTCGTTGTGCAGGATGCGCCCGTTGTGGGGGTCGCTGCGGAGGACGCTGATCCATCGACCCGGACGGATATAATAAAAGAGAATGCTCACCCCTGTTGGATATTCCGACAGGGGTTCTTCCGTGTTGTCCACGCATAACTCCGGTGTCGGCATACATAAAATCGGTTAGGAAGTCACCTTAGCGGGCAAGGAGGAACGTCATGACAAAGGTCCAACCTTCCATGTGCTTGAAAGTCAAAAAGGGCACGTTTTTTATGCCGGAGACCGATCGTGTTTATTTCAGAAACAATGCGGGTTCTTTCCGTATGGAAGGCCCGATGATCCAGCAATGGATTGAAAAACTCATCCCGATGCTGAACGGAAGTCATTCTATGGAAAGTCTGACAGACGGCCTACCGAATCCTTATCGCGAACGGCTTTATGAAATTATCGACACCCTTTATCAGAATGGATTCCTTTTAGATGTCAGTCAGGTACGGCCTCACGACTTGAGAGAGCAGGTGGTGGGAGCATTCGCGTCTCAAATCGAATACTTAGAAAGTTTCGTTGCTTCCCCTGCATACCATTTTCAGCAGTTTCGTCAGAAAAAAGTGTTAGCCATCGGTGAGGGGACGATGGTGACCGGGCTTGTTTCCGCTATGCTTCAATCTGGGTTGGCGGACGTTTCTGTCTTTCTCACAGGTCCCAAGAAGACAAACGTACACCGGTTATCGGAATTAGAAACAGCAGCCAGAAAAATTGACTCTGACGTATCGGTGAATATCTTTGTTGAAAAGGAGTCCTTTTCCTGGGCTGAGGAGATCGATTCTTATGATGCGGTTCTCTACGTATCTCAAGAAGGGAAGGTGGAAGAGCTTCAGAGCATCATGAACCAATGTCTGGAAAAGAAGAAAGGCTTCCTTCCGGCTATGATTCTAGGAGATTATGGAATCGCAGGGCCCTATATAGATGAAGCTTCAGACAAAGCTTGGGAATCGGCCTGGCGGAGCCTGCCCCATCATATGAAAAGCGGATCCCCGTCCTTGAATGCTTCGAGTCCTGCTCAATCCATGCTTTCCACGATCCTGGTATTTGAACTGTTCAAGAAAATGACAGGAATCAAGGAGCCTCATCAGACCAATCACGTCTATCTGATGAACTTGGAAACCCTTGAGGGAAGGTGGCATCCTTTTAAACCGCATCCACTCGCTACAAAGAGTATTTCAACGGAAAAAATGAACCCTGGAGGAGAAGGCTCGACTCAAAAGAAAGACCAAAACGAATGGCTGTACTATTTTAGTGAGTTAACGGCAAGCCCTTTAGGAATCTTTCATCATTGGGAAGAAAAGGACCTGGAACAGCTCCCTCTTTCCCAATGTGCCGTTCAAGTGGTCCATGTCCGGACACAGCAGTTGAATCCAGAGATCATTGCCGGTGGGAGAACCCATGAAGAGGCAAGACGGGAAGCGGCTCTCATGGGGGTGGAAGCGTATGTGAAGCCTCTGAAAAGGGATATCTTACAAAGTTTTGACCCTCATGCAGAGGAACCGCAAACGGTTTCTGAAAATACCTTCCACATCGGTGCCGGAGAAACTCGAACAGAAGCCTGCCTCAGGGCTTTGCAAAAAGCGGTTGAAAACGTATGGATGATGCAGGACCATCACAAAGTCAAAAAAGCAAGAAAGATTACGTTAAACAAGATCGAAGATGAGCATTGCCGCTATTATTGGCAGGTTCTCAAGACGATGGATAAGGAACCGGAACTTGCCATTTCAGAAGATGGTTTCGGATTTCCTGTGGTGTGGGTGAAAACGCTCAACAGCAAATGGCGGGGGACGATCGCTCTGGATCAGACACTGGCTGTCCGCGAGGCATTACTCCTTCTCGTCATGGAACAGCAAAATCATGGCCTTCCCTCTGCTTATTCTTTCCTTTCTTGCTCTCAGCTCTATTTTGAAAATGAATCTCCAGACGTTTTTGACCTTCCTTCTATGGAAGCGGAAGATAATCAAAAGCTCCTTCGTAGTGCAGTCGCGCAGCTCGAAAAACGACGAAACAAACCTTCCTTCGTCAAAATTTCCATGGATCCTTTCGAGAGGGACGGGATGATCGAGCTTTACGGGGTATGGGTGGATAAGGAGGAAAGCCAATGAGCGCTTTGATTACGGCGGTAGGCGAAGGCGTTCTGCTTGATTGCGTCGTCAAGGAACTGAAAGCGGATTATGAAGTGGCCTGTATCCCAAGTTTTGAAAAAAAAGTTCCGGATAACACGGATTTGCTTGTTGTATTAGAGGACGGCTGGAATCCGGGGACCTCTCTCATGGGAGAAAGAATCGCCAGGGAATATGGCATCGATTGGCTGAGAGGCTTTGTTGCTTTTGGTGAAGGAGTCATCGGCCCGTTTGTGCGCCCGGGGGATGAGGGATGTTCGCAGTGTGCGGATTTGAGAAGAATCATGACAGCGAGCGATCGCGAAGACCTCTGGAATATTCAACAGACACTTGTGGAGGATACACGGGCAAGACAGGATGAATGGGTTTCACTGAACGGGGTCATGCAGATGACGTGCTTTATCAAAAATGAGGTCCAGCGTTGGAGCGAAGGGAAACGCGTCTTAACAGAACAGGCCGTGCATCTGGTCAATATGAAGACATTGGAAAGCTCGCGTCATCTCTTTTTACCAGATTCCCAATGTTTGTATTGCGGCAGAGTCGTAGAGGATTCCCCTTACCTTGCTGAGGTCCCCATGATGCCGAGTATGAAAATCACGGAAGACAGTTACCGAACAAGGTCGATGGAAGATTTAAGCACCTTTCTGACCAAGGATTACCTCGACCCGCGTACAGGAATTCTCAATCATAAAATGATCGATTTTGAGACACCGTTCGCTGATGTGATCGTGAATCTTCCGCTCATGAACGGCAATGAAGGATCGGCAGGGAGGACGAATTCCTATGCTGCCAGTGAAAGGACCGCCATTCTGGAAGGTTTGGAACGCTTTTGTGGAATGGATCCGAAAGGGAAAAGAACGCGTGTGTATGACAGTTACAGCAACCTACGCTCAGCGCTTAACCCTCTGGATGTCGGTATTCACTCTGATGCACAGTATGCAAAAAAAGATTTTCCTTTCACCCCCTACCATCCGGATAAAAAAATGAACTGGGTGTGGGGGTATTCGTTATTGCAGGAAAAGCCGATCTTAGTGCCGGAAAGGCTTGCCTATTACAGCATGGACTGCGGGGGCGGGTACATTTTTGAAACCTCCAACGGATGTGCCATCGGAGGAAGCAGGGAAGAAGCCGTTTTCCATGGAATCATGGAAGTCCTGGAGCGCGATTCTTTTCTCATGTCCTGGTATGCAGAACTTCCTCTTCCGCGCATAGATCCATATTCATCCGGTGATCAGGAACTGCATTTGATGATCGACCGGATGAAAGAGGTCGCAGGCTACGACCTTTATTTATATAACGCGACGATGGAACACGGCATCCCTTGTATTCTGACCATCATCAAAAACAGAAAGGCGGATTCGGGGGATTTGAACCTGATCTGTGCCGCCGGGGCCCACCTGGATCCTGTCAAAGCAGTGAAAAGTGCCGTATTTGAAAGTGTCGGCATGATCGAGCCTTTAAATAAAGAATTCAAAAAGAATAAAGAGACGTTTAGGAAAATGCTTCACGATTCTTTCCTTGTGAAGAAAATGGATGATCACGGGATGGTGTATGGACTTCCTGAAGCAGAAGAACGCCTCGGCTTTTTGCTGCATCAGGACCGCCCTCTCCAAACGTTTGAAGAAGCTTTCCATCGGAAGCAGACTCATCCTGATCTGACCGAAGATTTAAAGGAGATTCTGGAAGTTTTGCGAAATTTGAATTTGGATGTCATCGTTGTCGACCAGACGACTTCCGAATTAGAAAAGAATGGACTGCACTGCGTCAAAGTTATAATCCCGGGCATGCTGCCGATGACTTTCGGACATCACCTCAGGCGTCTTGAAGGGTTGAACAGAGTTTTCGAGGTGCCGAAAAAGCTTGGTTATACTGATCGGAATCTCACTCCAGAGGATCTTAACCCATATCCGCATCCATTTCCTTGATGGCTGAAGGAGGCTTGTGATGGATCTTGACAGGTTCTTGCATGATTTACAATTTCAGAGTGATCGGGTCATCCCGGCCGATTGGGAAGCGGCATGGGAGGATGCTCCGCTCCCTTATAAACTCTACGAGCGTTTACAGGAGGTTCCGCTCGACAGTGAAATTCCGCTGTCGTTACAGGAGGAAGATGATTTAGCTTCAAAGAGTGAACGTACGAGGCTCAGCGCTTTTCTCTGGTACACGTACGGGCTTGCCCGCTACAGTGAAACAGCGGTTCCCTCAGCAGACGGGTCCCACCCCGAAACCATCCATGCCTTCCGACGGTTCGTCCCTTCGGGGGGAGGATTGTATCCGAGTGAATTGTATATGTATTTAAAAATGGAAGGGTTTCCGGACGGCGTCTACCATTATGATGCCGCACACCACCGTCTGCTTTTGATTCGTGAGGGGAATTTCGATTTGTATATAACAGAGGCTCTTGGAAACCGATCTGATCTGTCCGAAGCGAAGGGTGTTCTGTTCGTGACGACGATGTTCTGGAAAAACTTTTTCAAATACAACCACTTCGCCTATCGTCTTCAAGGCCTCGATGCAGGGGCACTGCTCGGTCAATGCCGGGAAGTGGGTTCATGTGCGAGGTTTTTTACTAACGTACACTTTCAATTTGTGGATCGCTCCATCAACCACCTGCTTGGCCTGGATGATGAGGAGGAGAGCATCTATGCCGTTATTCCATTTGCAGATCGGACCTCTTCCTTTTTTAATCCATGGGCAGCAACTGAAGGGGGCAGAGAAATCCCCGTCGTTCACACGAGCCATTATCAACGTTCAAACAAGGTTCTGGACTTCCCGTACATTAAAAAAATGAACCAGCATTCCATGTTCGACTCTCCAGCGCAGTTCGGGCTTTTAAAAGAAAAAGAGGAGGTTCGGGATTTTTACCGCAGCCACCCGTTACCGGAAGTTGAACCATTGACCTACGACCTGGCTGAAGTCTGCCGGAAGCGGCACTCGCCAGAACTGGACTTTATCAAACAAACGATTCCATTAAAGTATATTGCTATGCTTCTTAAGGAAACAGTCCAAACATCCCATACAGACCTTTATACAAAAAGTGGTCGATCCTCTCTTTCTATTTATGGATGTTTTCATGGTGTGGAAGGGTTGGCTGACGGCGCCTATCGATATCATGCGCGGACCCATTCGTTGATTGAAATACGTCAAGGTGATTTCCGTCTCCCGTTGCAGAAAGCGATGAAAGTCGATAACGTCAATCTCCATCAAGTGCCAATCTGTTTTCATATCGTAGGTGAACGAACTCATTACAAAAAGGAACTCGGGTACAGGGGATACCGGATTCAGCAGATGGAAGCAGGCATGCTCCTTCAAAAATTGTTGTTAACCGCCAGTGCCCTTGGTATGAACGGCCATCCGCTGCTTGGGTATGATGGGAAGGCTTGTGATCAGATGTATCAGTTGGAGTGCTCCGGAGAAACGACGCTCATTCAAATTCCTGTTGGTTTTTATCGACCGAAAAGCTGGCTTGTTGGAAATATGCATACTTAAATATAAAGAACATGACCCTTTTCACATAGAGAAATCTCCTGAAAGATGAATGGGAGATTTCTGTTTTTTAAATCTGGAAATATAGCGTGAGATCTCCTGTATTTTCTAGAAAGGCCATGGTCTTTGACCCGAGCAGTTTAGTTGTGAATAGCAGGGGAGGCAGCTAGAATAATAGGGAAGAAGGGAGATGTTCATATGAATGAAGAACAGCTGTTTGAACAAATCAACTTGGTAAGACAAGCAACATTAAAGATATTGGAAAGTGTCACAGAGGAAGAGGCAGATGAACAACCAGAAGGATTCAAAAACACGATCCGCTGGAACCTCGGACACATATACGTTGTGCAAAACTCATTGCTGGCTAAGTTTGGAGGTAAAACTATTGAAACCCCATCCCGTTACATAGAGTTGTTCGCACCAGGAACAAAACCAGCTGATTGGCAGGGGGAGGTTCCTTCTCTTGATGAGCTGAAGCAAGTGCTTCAGGAGCAGCCGGTGCAACTGAAGGAATTACTGACTGGACAGTTGGAAGACGAAGCGGCACAAGCTTTCTTATCTTTGCCAACGGTAGGAGAAATCCTTAACTTCACCTTATACCATGAAGGAGTCCATACCGGTACAGTGAAAGCATTGAAAGAAAAGGTAGCCACATGAATGATGGGGGGAAGCTGACTAGATGTACTAGTCAGCTTTTTTTGATATCTATTCTTTTTTATGGCGCCCCGTATGTAGAGAACCCATTCCTACTTAGGGAGGGTGTTGAAAAGGCAAAAAACGTCTCCATCCTCTATAGAGGACGGAGACGTTCAATCATTAGCTGCGGATCAGGTTGTGCGGGTCAAGAACGAATTTTTTCGCTACCCCGCTGTCAAATTCCTCATAACCACGTGGAGCGTCTTCTAAACGAATCACTGTAGCATTTACGGCTTTTGCGATGTCTGCTTTTCCTTTCAAGATCGACATCATCAATCCGTGATGATATTGCATGACAGGTGTTTGCCCTGTCGCAAAAGATTGAGCTTTTGCCCACCCGAGACCGAAGTCAAGCTTCAATGAGCCTCTGCGGGCATCTTCATCAGAGGCGCCTGGGTCTTCGGTTACATAAAGACCGGGGATGCCTAAACCTCCGCCAGCTTTGGTCGCATCCATAATGTCATTAAGGACAGCGGAGGGAGCTTCCTGGTGGTTATGTCCATGCGCTTCGAAACCGACACAGTCCACGGCTGCATCCACCTCCGGAACCCCGAGAATCTGCTCAATCTGTTCGGAAATGTCATCATGCTTACTAATGTTGATCGTTTCACAGCCAAAGCTGCGTGCCTGGGCCAACCGTTCTTCTATCAAATCCCCTACGATGACAACAGAAGCTCCAAGTAATTGGGCGGAGTGGGCGGCCGCTAAGCCTACAGGACCTGCACCGGCGACATAAACCGTCGATCCCATTTTCACTCCAGCTGTATAGGCGCCGTGAAATCCGGTAGGGAAGATGTCCGAAAGCATTGTGAGGTCGAGCATTTTTTCCATGGCTTCGTCTTTATCTGGGAATTTCAGTACTTGGAAATCGGCATAAGGAACCATGACATATTCAGCCTGCCCGCCGACCCAGCCTCCCATATCGACATAGCCATAAGCGGAACCTGGTCTGTCAGGGTTTACGTGTAAGCAAATGTGGGTTTTTCCTTCAATACAGTTCCGGCAGCGACCACAGGCAATGTTAAAAGGAACCGAAACGAGGTCGCCCTTTTTAACAAACTCGACATCTCGTCCGGTTTCAATCACTTCACCTGTAATTTCATGTCCGAGCACAAGTCCTTCCGGAGCCGTCGTCCTTCCGCGGACCATGTGCTGATCACTGCCGCAAATATTCGTCGAAACCACTTTCAAAATAACCCCGTGTTCACATTTCCTGCCGACATTCTGCGGGTTTACTCCTGGTCCGTCTCTGAGTACCAACTCTGGAAAATCAATGTCTTTCACCGTCACTCCACCATTTCCTGTGTACGCTACTGCCCGGTTATTTGTCATGCTTCTCCTCCTTAAGGGGATTTGAAATACCAAACGATACGTTCACGACACCTAAGCTGTGAGAAATAGAGGCAATAGTAAGAATATTCCCTTAATTTGGTATAGAAAACATAAATTTGGAATGTTTTGTCATAAAAAAGCCAACCCGGCTCTTCTTGAAAAAACAGAGCCGGGTTGGCTTTTGGCTTATACTGAAGCTTGAAGCGTTTCTTTCATTTTCGTCCAGGCGATGATTCCGGCTACAAGCGGTAGAACGGCGACAAGACCGATGGCCCAGTCGACATTGATCATGTCGGCAATGATTCCGGCAATCAGTGCACCAAAGGCGTAGCCACTGTCTCTCCAAAACCTGTAAACACCCATGGATGTGGCGCGCCATTCTGGATGGGCTAAATCGCTTATGGAAGCGAGAATGGTCGGATAAACCATGGCTGTACCTATACCAAGCAGGGCGGCACCGATAATCCAAAGGGAATAGCTATCCACGAGCAAGATGAACCATAACGCGAATGCCTGAACAAACATTCCCGGTACAATCAATTTTTTACGTCCGATTTTATCGCTCCAAACCCCTGTGAATAATTGAAACAACCCCCAGGCTGCTGGATATACCGCAACCACTGTACCGATCTGACCGACATTCAAGCCACCAGCAGCAAGAAAGATCGGGAACAGTCCCCATGCCATGCCGTCTTTTAAGTTCGTCGTCAGACCAGCTAAGCTGTTGCTTGCTAAATCAGGGTTTTTCCATGAGGTACGCTTAAACACTTCCCAAGTGGAAACAGGGTCAGACTCGACCTTGTGTTGTTTTGCCTGTGTTTTCACATGCTGATCCGTATTTTGGACAATAAGAGATAAAATAAATCCAATGATGACGAGGACAATTCCAATGTAGAAGGGTTCCGGACTCAATGAATAAGTAGAAGCCACATACCCTGACACAACGGCCATAATCGCTACACCGATGTAGCCGGCAAATTCGTTGAAGCCGACAGCTAATCCCCGCTGTGTGGATTTAGCGAGATCGACCTTCATGTTTACGGTCATCGACCATGTGAGTGCTTGGTTAATCCCTAAAAAGATGTTGGCGACAATGACAACCCACCAGGCATGAGCGAAAATCACCAGGATCGGAACGATTAACCCGATTCCCCAGCCAACGAGCAGCACCTGTTTTCTTCCCATCCGATCGGCCAGGTCCCCTGCGAAGAAATTGACGATCGCTTTTGAAAAACCAAAGCTGACAATAAAGGATAAGGCGGCACTCATGGATGCCAATCCGAATCGTTCTTCTCCTATAATCGGCAGAATGGTCCTTTCCAAACCGACCATAGACCCGACGAACAGGTTGATCACCACCAGTAACACAAATTGAACAATATTTTCTCTAACACCTACTTGCACATTTCTCATAGGGTATCCCTTCTTTAAAAGCACCTGATGGAGTCAATCAGGTGCTTTATTTTTTTCGTTGCTAATAATTAGTTATTAAAGGATTTGGCATTATTGGTTAAGATTCAGTTTCGAGATGGTTTTGTGATTCTAGGAGCTCCGGGAAACAGTTCGCTTTCCATGGGGCGGGCGCTGAGCCTCCTCAGGCTACGCCTTCCGGGGTCTCAGCTTTCCCGCACAACCCATAGGAGTCTCACCGTTTCCCTCCGCCCCTTTACCATATGAGGTTCTCGAAATCCCTCTTATAGGACCCTGCCTAGTTGTCGCTTTCCACGAGAGTTTTCTCAATCCCTTTGCCATATCAATGTCTCGAAACCACTTTTGAAAACAGATTGTATGATAGAAGGATGCGGATCATAAACACCTCTTCCCACTAGGAATTTAGAACGTAAAAGCAAGTTCAGAAGTGCTTTATACTAATAGTACCGGGTTAGTGGAAGACACTCTTTTGAGGTATTGAGGTTCGTTTCTCACATACATCGAATGGGGTGGTTGGGAAGCTGCGAGACTCCCGTGGGAATGGATTGGCTGGCGAGACCCCACAGAGCGAAGCTCGAGGAGGCTTGCCGTCATCCCCACAGGAAAGCGAGTAGCTTCCCAACCACCCCTGAATCCCAATAAGGCAACGAACCCGAAAACATCTCGAAATGGAGTCTTCCACAACCGGGCTTACGGTTTAGTGGGTATGATGTTCTTTATATTGGTTCCACTCATGAATACCTGCTTCCAAACGGGCGGCATCAAAGCCTTCTGCTTTCAAATACTCCACCGCTTCGGTTGCATAGACACAGTATGGACCGCGGCAGTATGCAATCACTTTTTTATCCTTCGGAAGATTACGGATATAATCATTCAACTCTTCCATAGGGATGGAAATCGCTCCATCCAGATGGCCGCTTAAATACTCTGCTTTCGGGCGGACATCAATCAGTATGTGGCTTTCCTCTTTCTTGCGTTCGACCCAGTCCTCAAGCTCCAGTGTTTCCAGATCTTCGCCTCTTTTTATAAAGCTTTCCCGTAAAAGATTCACATCAGCCATTTGTGCTTCGGCGATGGATTTTAAGGAGAAAAGAAGGTCCGTGACTTCAGGGTTTGCGAGTTGATAAATGACATAATTTTTTTCCTTTTTATAACTCACTAAACGAGCGTCCAGTAATGCCTGTAAGTGTTTTGATGTATTAGCCATAGACATTTTCGTTTCTTTGGATAACCCTTCGACCGATTTCGGTGATTGAGAAAGCAAATCGAGCAGTTCCAATCGTTTCGGGCTGGATAAAACTTTTCCAATCCGGGCGAATTCATTGTAGATGGTATCTTTGAATGATCTTGCATCCATGTTTACACTCCATCTCCTTACATTTAACTATTTAACTGAATGGTTGAATAATATCATTAGGGAATGTGTAATGTAAAGAATCATGATCAAGAAGGGGGAAGAAGATGTACTTTATTGGTGGTTTAAAAAGATTGACAATCGATCCATTTCTCACTAATATACAACTATTCAATTATTTAGTTGAATGCAAGAGCTGCTTCGTTTTGTTATTAATGTTTCAAAGAGGGAAGGTGTGGAGATGTCCGGAAGCATCAAGGATCCCGTTCAGGATTACATAGCTTCTCCTGAGCAGTTAAAAAGAATGTATAGAAAAGTATTGGTTGTTGTGAGTATATCGCAAATATTTGGTGGCGCTGGTCTTGCGGCGGGGATTACCGTTGGGGCTTTGTTAGCACAGGAGATGCTCGGTACGGATGCTTTTGCTGGGGTTCCGGCCGCTTTATTCACTTTAGGATCGGCGGGAGCCGCTTTAATCGTCGGAAGACTTTCTCAGCGGTATGGACGTCGCACAGGTTTATCGGCAGGGTTTATTGTAGGCGGTCTTGGTTCGATCGGGGTAGTGTTTGCAGCCGTTTTCCATAGTGTCCTTCTCTTATTTGTTTCTCTTTTGATTTATGGTGCGGGTACGGCGACCAATTTGCAGGCCCGTTATGCAGGGACAGACCTGGCAAGTCAAAAGCAGCGGGCTACGGCTGTAAGTATTACAATGGTCATGACAACATTTGGAGCTGTAGCAGGACCGAATTTAGTCGGAATCATGGGGGAGATCGCTCGTTCCATCGGAATTCCAGCACTGGCAGGGCCATTTGTTTTATCGGCAGCGGCTTACATCCTGGCGGGCGCTGTGCTTTTTATGCTGCTCCGTCCGGATCCGCTGGATATGGCCAAAAAGATCGCTTCGTATAACAAAGAAAACAATCAACGCATGGGTTCGGATCTTATAAACAATCATTCAGACAAAAAAGGTCTTGCTGTCGGGGCGACGGTTATGGTGTTAACCCAGCTTGTAATGGTCGCCATCATGACGATGACCCCTGTCCATATGAAAAATCATGGACATGGTTTGAGTGAAGTGGGAATGGTCATCGGCTTTCATATTGGAGCGATGTATCTTCCATCCCTGATCACTGGGGTATTGGTTGATAAAATAGGGCGGACAGCTATGAGTATAGCTTCTGGTATCATATTATTACTGGCTGGTTTAGTAGCGGCTTCCGCACCTAGTGATTCTGTGTTTCTATTAATTGTCGCCCTTTCATTGCTGGGGTTGGGATGGAATTTCGGTTTGATCAGTGGTACCGCACAAGTTGTGGATTCGACTATGCCTGCAACACGTGCGAAAACACAAGGGACCCTTGATGTGTTTATTGCCTTAGCCGGTGCTTCCGGAGGTGCGCTTTCGGGAATGGTAGCTGCGAATTCAAGTTTCGCCATTTTATCTATCGGAGGGGGCCTCTTATCGCTTCTTCTCATTCCAGTTGTCATCTGGTCCCGACGCCATTGAGTAGAAAAAAGGCCAGCGTCCCTGACGGATGGGATGCTGGCAAGACAAATAGAACGGTTCTTCAAAAGGAATACGAGTCCCCATCTTCGGGAATTCTGACATGTGAGTCCATCCCTACGTCATTCGTATAATCTTTTAGTTCTTTTCTCGACAATGTCCAGTGGTTAACAGCTTCCATATGAACGACAATGATTTCGGCATCAGGGGAAGCTTTATGCACTTCGTGGATATCTTCTTTTCCCATGACAAGTGATCCCCCTTGATGGAATTGGTTATCCCCGCCATTGACTATGATAATATCCGGCTGGTGCTGATCGATTTCTTTTTGCACACCTTCATACCATACGGTGTCTCCTGCAACATATAATGTTTTTTCATCCGGGTGTTTGAAGATGACGCCACAGACTTTCCCGGCAAATTCGAGAATGTCCCCCCTTCCATGTTCTCCAGCTGTCTTCGTTAATTGGATGCCATGAAAGCCTGTGTCTTCTGTAAGCACTTCAACATTTTGAAAACGCTGTTGTTCACTTCAGCCGCATCTTCTGCATTTTGAACAAACATTTTCATATCTTTTGGCAGTACTTTTTTAGCTGCCTCATCGAAGTGATCCAAATGCAAATGGGTGACAATGACCGCATCCACATCCTTCATCACTTGATCCAGTGAAGTGGGTAAATGAACCAATGGGTTATTTTGATCCTGGCGTACCGAATCAGGAAAGGGAGGGTAAGCACCTTTGTCTGCTAACATAGGGTCTATTAAAAACTTTTTATCTGCGTATTTTACGATAAGTGTCGCATTTCGAATGTGTGTGATCTCCATTTGAAAACTCCTTTTCTAAGGTCTACGTCTATTTTATACTTAGTTAAACAGAGAACGACATAGATAAAATCAAGTCTTTGTGTGTTTTTACTTGATTTATGAAAGGATAGAATCAACATGCTGGATCATACAGATTTGAAAATCATACAGGAATTGACACACAACAGCCGGATGACGATGAAAGAATTAGGAGATAAAGTCCATTTGACAGGACAAGCGGCCGCGACAAGGGTGGCAAAGCTGGAAGAACAAGGCGTTGTCGAGGGGTATACGGTAAAAGTGAACAAGAAGAAGATCGGGTATGCCGTTCATGCTTTTATTACGGTTATGACCCAAAGTACCTCGCACCATCCTTATCTGAATTTTGTTGAAACCCAAACGAAGCATGTGGAGAATCATTACAAAATCAGTGGAGAGGGATGCTATATGTTGGAGTGCCGATTTGTTTCTCATGAACAATTGGATCAGTTCCTGGTAGATTTGAACCGGCATGCCAATTATAAGTTATCGATCGTGATCAATCATCAGTCTAAGTGAATGAAAGCGTTTTTAGGGGTTCGGGCCGGATACTGGTTTTATTCCTACCATGAAGGTGAAAGAAGTGGTATGATAACGAATAAATAATCACAGAGCCTTCTGTGAAAAAATAAGAAAGGGTGAAAGCATGGAATTGAAATATGATTACTCCGATCAATTAAAAGGATTCTTCGAGAAAAATAATCAAATCTTCGAACAAACCCTCCTGAACGAAGCCGTGAATGTGAAAGACAAGATTGATGATATTTTGACGGTAGGGAACATCGATCTTGTGAACAATGCGCACCACCTTGTTTTTTATATCATTGATGGCGAAGATGAAGCCTTAAGGAATTTTGCGAAAAAAGAAGGCATTGCCTGGGCGACGCATGCTATTGACCTGTCATTCAAGTTAGAATGGATCCAGGCCATCCGCAGAACCCTTTGGGCCATGATTGAAAAATTTTATGAAATGAATGAGAATAAGCAAGTCCGCTATTTCTTTCAAATGGAACATGCGATCAATAACCGCGTCGATGAATTTCTGAATTCGTTCTTCATCAGTTTCTCTACATACAAGGACTCTCTGCTTACAGCGCAACAGGAACTCGTGAAGAATCTTTCTGTTCCCATCATTCCTATCGATGCCTCCATCTGTATACTCCCGCTTATTGGGTCACTGGATACCAACCGAATCGAAACCCTCAAAGATAAAGTGTTAGTCAAAGTATCTGAATTGAGGATTGAAACATTAATTATGGATTTATCCGGTGTTGCAGCGATGGATAAAGAAAGTACGATTGAATTGATGAAGCTCCTTGACGGTATAGCGATGATGGGCTGTAAAACGGTCATTACAGGGCTCAGGAAAGAAACGGTACGGGAGATTACAAATAGTGGCGTCAACTTCAATCAGCAAACAGAGACGCTGGCTACTTTACAGCAAGCATTAAGTGAATATTTCCTGCCGGGAAGAGAAAAACTGCCGGCTGATTTTTAAAGGAAAGAGGAAGAAGAGGGGGCTTTTAGGCTTCCTCTCTTTTTAGATTCTGTGACCGGCCTTTTGAGTGAAAGCTTTCGTGGCGTAGGGAGGATTGCAATTAATTTTCCTATATGGGACATACTATTTCTTGAATGATTCAATAGGAGGGTGCCGTCATGGAAGATAAGCATCATTTCGTAAAGTTAACCTCAGCAGACATTACAATTCTTTGGAAAACTTATATCCAAAGCACGGCTGTCTATTGTTTTTATAAACATTTTCTTCAAAATCTTCAAGATGTTGAAATTAAACCCATGGTAGAAGAAGCTTTGAATAATGTTGACTATACTATAGGAAACGTGGAAGCCATTTTTAATGAAGAAAAATTTCCTATTCCAAAAGGTTTTTCGGATAAGGATGTTGACCTTTCTGCTCCCGCTTTATTTACAGACTTGTATGCCTTGAGTTTTGTTTATCGAGGGGGTCAAATCACCATTCCTCATTATGCGAACGCTTTGACGAAAGTTACTCGAATGGATATCTACGCGTTGCTTGAGGAATGCCAATCCCGAGAAACGGAATTACATAGGAAAGTCTTAAACTTGATGTTTTCCAAAGGAATCTTCGACCGACCTCCGAAGATCGAATATCCAAAAGAAGCGGAGTTCATCGAGCACCAACCTTCGTTAGTCAACACGTGGTTAGGGGAAAAGAGACCATTAAACGTCTTAGAGCTGGCAGAGATTTTCCAGGATATTGAGAGAAATGGGATGGGGCTTGTCCTTTTGATTGGGTTTTTACAAGTGACGAAAGATAAGGAAATCAAGAACTATTTATTAAAAGGGAAGAAACTTGCGGAAAACCAAATTGAAACGCTCGATCAATTATTGAAAGAAAACGATCACCATATTGGTTCACCTGTTCCTATAGAAGTAACAAACTCGACTACTTCTCCGTTTTCTGAACGGTTGATCCTGTTTTTAATCAGTGCTTCAAACCAAGTGGCTATTTCTAAGCTTGGAGACGCCTTGTCTGTTTCAATGCGGAAGGACTTAGCCGTTCAATACGGCCGCTTTATTGCCGATGTCATGAAATTCGGGGATGAAGGGCAGAAGCTTATGATCGAAAGAGGATGGATGGAAAAACCGCCACAACCGATGGACCGAAACAAACTTTATAAATCATAAATTTCACCGCTGTAGACGTATATGATGATCATGGGGATTTTTACTGATGAAAGTATGGATCCAATGATGATGCCTGACCTCTCCTACGTCATCCTTTTAGCAGAGTGAGGTCAGGCACCTCCAAAGAAGCAGTAAGCTATGAGAATACCCTTTTCGAAAGCATTTCTTCTAATTGTGGATATGCTTCAGTGTGATCGGTATGTGCAGCGACTGCTTTTAAGTGTTTTAAGATGTAATGACAATCTTCTTTATAAAGAGAGTACTTTTGGTACCCTTTTATCGTACTCTCTGCGAAATCCCAAATGTCATCGTGAACGTTGCGATTCATGGACTCTGCTAAAAGACTGAGCATTTCCATGATTGTGATAATGACAGTAGAATTTTGACTGGCATATTCTCGAATATATCCGTAACTCTTATAAAGGAAATAATCAAAGCCATCGTGTTTGAGCCTCAACCTTACGTGATTTTCATCGTCTACCAAAATCGGTGAGAAGCTTGTAGCGTTCCCTATTTCTTTCAACAAGTCTGTGATCTGATACAATGTGTTGTTCACAGTTAACGGGTCGTTATTCCCCAAACCTTTTACAGCGACTTCCACTAACTTTTCCAGCCCGAACTCCAAGTCTTGAATTTCGGTTTTTTTCGTATCCACGCGAACAAGCTTTCTATATTTTTCTTCATCAAACGTGTGGCTGCCCTGCCTGTAATCAAAAAGGGGAGTATTCTCTAGAATAAATTGACCAATCGACACTCTTAATTCAATGACAATATCATCGTTTTTAGCTTCTTCGATAATCTTTTGAAAATTAGCGGATTGCAGGTGTCCAGATCTCCTTGCATAAATGGTCTTTACTTCGCGATCGGCCCATCTTTCCTCACTATATTCCTCTCCAACTGTGCTCCTGTATGGTCCGATTTCCTCTAATAATGAACTCCTAATCGTATTTCTGGTGGTCTTTTTCATATTCGATGTAATGTTGTGGACTTGAAGCCATGTCGAAGTATGGTTTACGAAATAGATGAACGTGACAGCAGCCACGAAAGTGACCATGACGGAAAACAGAGGGATAACGAAATACACTTCATTAGAACTATTGCTCAAGAAAAGAATATTTAATAGGACATAAATGAAGCTCCCGTTAAAAATTCCGAGCACGTGTTGAGTGGGAGGTTCACTGATGAAATTCAATACCATACGGGAGGAAAACTGCCCGCTCAGGGTAGTCAAAGCCACCAACAAAGAGTTGATTGTAAAGGCGCTTAGAGTTAAAACGCCACCAATAAGTGTCGTAATTAACAGCCTCGTCGTCGCTCCGTTGAACACCATGCCATTCGGCACATGTTTATGTATATCTAAATAAGTATCAAAGAAAGCACTCAGCACTGATAACGCAAGGGCTACCCCGATATAACGAAGGGGCATCAACCATAGTGTTTGGTTGAGTTCATTCCGCCTTTCCCGTTTGGTCATAAAAAAATAACGTTGTATGTCCGGCTTTTTCATTTTGCCACTCCTATCACTTGATGGAATCGAATCACTTCTTGTATTTATCCATCTTACAGTTCTACCACAAATCTGTTTATTTTAATCTCTTATTCCCAACATAGGAGAAAGCGAAAGAGAGAAGGGTGGATGGAATATGGTAGGACCGGGAGTTGAGGAGGCAGAGATGATTTAAGAAATCAGAAAAAAGTGAATTCCCGAACATTTTCTATATTCATTGACCCATCTCTATTGGGTTGGTATGATTCTCCCTATAATTAAAAACAGATGCAGCACCTTGTATAAGTTCAGGAATACGGCCTGAACGTTTCTACCAGCTACCGGAAATAGCTCGTCTACAAGGGGAGGAACGTCTATGTTTCTTTCCCTATGTAAAAGCACCGGTAGATGACCGGTGCTTTTTTTCGTTTGTAGGAGGGGACATCATGAGAAACTTTTTTCAATTCAAAGAACGTGAAACGAATTTTCAAAAAGAAACGCTCGCTGGAATTACGACGTTTCTTTCCATGGCCTATATATTAGTCGTCAACCCGATCATTTTAAGTCAGGCAGGGATGGATAAAGGAGCGCTCTTTACGGCTACCGCTTTATCTGCGATTGTCGGATCGCTGTTAATCGGGCTTATGGCCAACTTTCCTGTAGGAATTGCGCCGAGTATGGGGCTCAATTCATTCTTCACCTTTTCTGTTGTCATCGGGATGGGGATTGAATGGCAGGTCGCTTTAACCGGCGTCTTCATCGCTGGAATCATCTTTATGATTTTGAGTCTCTTGAAGATCCGCGAGAAAATCATCAATGTGATTCCGAAAGACTTGAAACATGCGATTGCAGGTGGCATCGGCTTTTTCATTGCATTCATTGGTTTGAAAAATGCCGGCATCGTTGTCGGGAGCGAGGAAACGTTCGTATCGATCGGTCAGTTGACTTCTCCAACGACAGCTCTTGCTGCGTTCGGGTTTATCATAACGCTGATGATGCTTGTGCGTGGCATTCGTGGAGGTATTTTTTACGGGATTGTCGTTACGAGCATCATAGGGATGATCGTTGGTTTAGTGGATGTGCCGAGCTCCGTAGTAGGGGAGATTCCAAGCCTTGAGCCAACCTTCGGCGTGGTGTTTCAGCATTTAGGAGATATCTTTAGACCGGAAGTCTTAGCTGTTATTTTCACTTTCTTGTTTGTCGCTTTCTTCGATACAGCCGGGGCGCTCATTGCTGTGGCCAGTCAGGCTGGAATCATGAAGGACAACAAAATTCCGAACGCAGGACGTGCCTTATTGGCTGACTCTACTTCAGGCGTGGCGGGAGCGATTTTTGGAACATCGACGACGGCTTCATTCGTTGAATCTTCTGCTGGGGTTGCTGTCGGCGGCCGTACAGGATTTACGAGCGTTGTCATCTCGATCTGTTTCTTTATCGCGTTGTTCTTTTCGCCTGTCCTTGGTGTCATTACACCAGAAGTGACGGCACCTGCACTGATCATCGTCGGTGCTCTTATGGCGACAGAGGTGAAAGAAATCGATTGGAGTCGGTTTGAAATCGTCGTGCCGGCATTCGTCACGATCATCATGATGCCGCTCACGTTTAGTGTCGCGACAGGGATTGCGCTTGGCTTTATTCTTTATCCATTTGCCATGATCGCGAAAAGGGATTGGAAACAGGTCCACCCGATCATGTACACGCTTGGTGGATTGTTTATTATGTATTTTGTATTTTTGTAAAAAGAAGAAGACCCGGGACCGCGTTATGGTTCCGGGCTTTTCCTTTTTTATGACAAACGGACGGGAAGTCTGCATTATTTTATAGTAAACTGAAAGATACAACAACCATTTTTAATAAAATCAGATAGGGAGGAATCAAAATGGCAGAAAATGCGGAAGTCAGTCATGGAAAAGAGCTTTCCCAACAGGAAAAGGAAGAGTTATTCCTAGTATTAAAAACACGATTTGAGAAAAATATGCGCCGTCATGAAGATCTGAATTGGGAAAAAGTCCAGGTGAGGCTAGAAGAGCATCCTCAAAAGCTGTGGTCGCTCAACGAAATGGAAAGAACCGGAGGGGAGCCGGACGTCGTTTGCTGCGAAGATGAGGACGTGTACATTTTTTTTGATTGTTCAAAAGAAAGCCCGAAAGGACGCAGGAGCGTTTGTTACGATAAGAAGGCGTTAGAGTCGAGAAAGAAATACAAGCCTGAAACCAGCGCTGAGGCCATGGCCGAATCCATGGGGATCGAGCTGTTGACAGAAGAGCAGTATAGAACCTTACAGGAACTTGGGGAATTTGATTTGAAGACTTCCAGTTGGGTACATACCCCGGAGGAAATCAGGGAACTCGGGGGAGCGCTTTTTTGTGACCGTCGTTTCGATCATGTTTTCGTGTACCACAATGGAGCAGAATCCTACTATAAAGCCAGAGGGTTTCGGGGTTCGCTTACGATATGAGACCGTCACGATCCATGAAGGTGCCCGTCCTATAGAAGGACCGGGCACTTTTTTTATGACTCCGGCCTAAACAGGTCCGCAGTCAGGAAGCTTCGTGCTCGTCTTTTCTTTTACCCATATCAATAGAGTCAGAGGAAAAAATCTTGACAATCATCTGTCCCTCGTAAACCTTGGAGCGGATAAGTAAAGGCTGATTATACTGATTTTTAAACGTGAAATCGGGACCATACCAGCTCACTGTCGCATCTCGCCCTTCCGGTACATAAGGAACACGTTTACTATGCGAATAGCGTTCCATAATCTCAACTCCGGCTAAGTCCACGGAGTTGAACAGTGTGGAAGACAACTGGCAGATCCCACCGCCAATGCCTTCTGTCACTTCACCTTTGACGATGACCGGGGCTCTTTTGTATCCCTTTTCCACCGTTCTTTTTCCTACAACTTTATTGAAAGAAAAGACCTCGCCAGGAAAGACGACATGACTGTCCAGGGCTTCGGCAGCCAAACGGATATTGTGGGAGCGTTCTTTATTATTTTTATTGAAATAGGTTACATATTGGCCGATCTGTTTCGTGCGGATGGTTGCGAGTAATTCACCATCGACTCTAGGGTGAGCAGGAATTGTAGGCACATGGATTGTAGCTTTCCCGGTGCTGTGCAGATAGTGGTAAAAATCTTCCGTGAATTTTTGTTGATCGACTTTACGCCCCGCCTTACCGGGAATGATTTCCTCTGCTTTCCCGATTTTTGCAGGGACTGGCTCACGGTAGATTTTTCCTTCCAGCTGTTCCACCAGTTGGGTGGCTTTCTCTTGATTCACAAAGGGCTTGCCTAACATCACGTCCGTGAAGTCTTCCCGGTTCACAGACATCAATTGTTCCCCGTCAAAAGTGATGGATACATTCTCTTCTTGAATGAACGGTGCAGCGATTAATAAGCATAGTGATAAAATGGTAATTTTCATCCGAGACTCCTCCTGAAGTTAGTATGAGTAGGAGATCTAAGAATCATGTGAGAAGCTTTGTGGAAATACAATTCAGCTAATGAATGTGTCATTCATTTATTGTGTAAGGCGTGTGCGTAAGAAAGCAGGGGAGAATTCATAAGGTTCAATCTCTTTTTTGTTTGCATTTGAAAAAGGATGTGAAACGATTCCTTGCTTTAATCGTATAAGAAGGAATGAAATTCAAGAGAAGGATATACGGGTAAGGAGGTATGATCATGAGTGAAGAAATGTTGAATAAAGGAAGTCGGGTCCTACTTTACATAGCGTTTCTTATGGCCGCATTTTTCTTATCCTATTTTCTCGCTTATCCACTCGGGTATTCTCCGCTCGGTTATGAAGTGGTGGAAAAGCAGGAGAACGCAGTGGTTGTACAGTCTTTGAATACGTGGGGATTTGAAGAAGAGAGGGTCACCTATCAACCACCTGAAGGGTATGAATGGAGAGCGGAAGCACTGGCCGATCGTATTGAGGGTCAAGCTATGGAGTATCACCTCTTTTTCACATCCATCATGGTAGCAATCTTCTGGCTGGGGATGGAGGTCCTCAAAGGGAGATCAATGAAGAAAGTGCTAGTCCTCAGCAGTTTTTATGTTTTTGTTTCTGGACTATCCCTTATCCAGCATTTGGGGAATATTAAGGAAATTCTAGAGGGTTCCTTATATTAGGGAGTTCATTGTTACCACAGGGTAGCAGAAAGCGCTGTTAAATTCTGTTCTTCACCTCAACTAACGGAGGGATTTTTTGATAAACGAACGTCTGCGTAAAGTCATGCTCATCGCACTCCCGTTCATAGCTGTCGCGACACTGCTTGGTGTTGGATGGTCAGGGGCTTATTTGGATGATGGTGTTGAAATTGGAAATGTTATATTATTAATCAGCATTTTAGGGGCAGCGTCACTGGCCTTCTTATCCTTGCTCTATAGAAGAAAAGCAGGAATAGTTACAGGAATGGTGATCACTTTTTTCCTAGTCACTCCTGCTGTGTTTTATTTTGTAAACAAACCAACGACTACAACATTCGAAGAAGCGATGCCTGATGAAATCAGTGATGCACAGGTGGTGACGGAAATGACAATCTATGATGAAAAGGAGAGGGGATTCAAATCCGTCACGCTTGAAAACCTTGAAGAGATAAAAAAAATCCTGCAAAGCCCCTCGAGCATGACGCTTGTGACTACAGATGAGGGGCTCTCCCGCCATCTCTATTCCATCTACTTGAAAGGGGATTCCTATGAAGACGAGGTTCGGATCATTGTCGGGGATGACGCGCTCCGTATCATGGGGAGTATGGATGGGGAGGATCTCGGCGCTGAATATGAAGTGGAAGGACAAAATTCCCTTTTACAAATGATCGAGAATGCGGATTTCAAATGGGAAAAAGGATCATAGCTGAGTTGATCATTCCCAACAGGAAAACGCTCCATCACAGAGGTGGAGCGTTACATCTGTTATTCCTTGTATTCTTCCATCGCCCTTTTTATCGCTTTTACATACGCTTTAAAGGCTTCCGTCTCATTAGAAGCATCTTTCCTTGATGAGTAACTGATGTCTCCATTCTTATAAAACGCCTTCCTCTGTCCGCGTGTGATCTCAAGCTGCACGCCTTTCTCTGTCTTCGTCTTGTTGACGTAATTGTCAGGGTGATCGCCGTCCAGGTGTTCAGGAGCTTGTTCGACGGCAAATCCCTTTTCCTCTAAATGGCGCTTCACGATTTTCATCAACTCTTTATCCCGGCCGCCAATCAGTGTCTTTCGCTCATCTCCACCTGCCCCGTGAATGGAAATGTGATGATCGGCCATTGCAACCATTTCAAGCGCCTGAGGCTCATCAAAGTTTGTGGAGGTGATATGTAAGTTTCTGAAATTATCAGAGGCTAATCTTCCTTTGAATGCGTAATAGGGAAAAGATTTTCCCGCAATCGCATCAGCTAAGGACGATGTCGTTTCTTCAATCCCACCGCCATGGATTGCGCTGACCAGCCATTGCTGATTCCCTTCCGTACTTGTGGCAATAATCCAGTCTTCTCCTTCCTCATAGACTTCCGTCAACTCTTCAAACGAACAGAACCGATCCCCGGAACAGTCGTCTTCGGTGGTTTTTGATTTTTCTTCTTTTCCATCATTTAAGAACCATAGCAACGCTGCTAACATAACGCCTATGGCCAATATAAGTTTTATTTTCATATCGCCACCTCTTCCTTCTAAAGGTACTCTATCAATGATGGTATCAAATGGATAACAATATGCTTAGTCGTTGAAAGGGGATTTGTGGGATGAAGATTCGTTAGTGTTACAAGGGACCATGAATGAATTCATATAAATGGAAAAGAAAGATAAAAAAATTTCCTTGAAGCTGAGTTGGATGGGTAAATACTTTCACTTCATTCCTCATTCACTATCATAATAGCTTTTAACATGTGGGCGTATAGAAAAAGAGAAAGTTACAAAATCTGTCTGCTCTGCTACTATAAACATAGGCAAAATTTTTAGGAGGCCTGTACATAAAGATGTCGACAACAAAGAGCATGCAGCTAGTCATCCCTTTTCTTACCATCATCCATGATGTTGTTTTTTAATTCAACGTTGGAAGAAGAAAAGGAGGTCTCGAAAGGGGAGACGTCATTGAAAGATAAAATTGACGATTTGTTAGAAGATAAAGCTCTTCATGGGGCGATCACAGGAGTGAGCATTCGACATGCCGAGTCAGGAGAGGTTGTTTATGAAAAGAATGCTCATCTACGTCTGACGCCTGCCTCGAATACTAAGTTGTTCACAGGAGCTGCAGCTTTGGAAACACTTGGACCTGAGTACACGTTTGCAACAGAATTATGGTCAGACGGGGATATGGAGGACGGTAAACTGGACGGAAACCTCTATGTAAAGGGAAAAGGGGATCCGACCTTAACAGCAAAAGACTTGAGTGAATTAGCTGTTTTTTTACGAGAAAAAGGAATCCGGAAAATCACAGGAGATGTCATAGCGGATGATACGTGGTATGACGATATCCGTTTATCTGATGGGATTCTATGGTCGCAGGAAAGTGAATACTACGCCTCACAAGTGTCTGCGCTGACCGTGTCTCCGGATCAGGATTATGATGCAGGAACCGTGTTGATCAGCGTCTCTCCTGCAAATAAAGATGGGGAACCAGGGAAGATCGAAGTCACCCCAGATAATAAATATGTGGAAATCGTGAACAGGACAAAGACCGGTAAAACAAGAGAAGAAGATGAATTAAAGGTTGAGAGGGAGCACGGAACCAATCGCATCATTGTAGAGGGGAAGATGGAGATCGATGATCCTGTTTCTAAGTCGTGGATTGCAGTATTTGAACCGACAGGGCTCGTCACTGAACTTTTTCATCAGTCCTTAATGAAAGAGGGAATTCGTGTGCAGGGGTCACATACGAGAATCGCTGAAACTCCTGGGCATGCCATACGCTTGTATGAGCGTTCGTCCATGCCCTTAAAGGAGTTGTTCCTCCCCTTTATGAAACTCAGCAACAACGGACATGCCGAAGTATTAGTGAAGGAAATGGGCAAGGTCGTTCATGGTGAAGGAAGCTGGGAAAAAGGGCTGGATGTTGTTGAAGCAGAAATGCGGCGTTTAGGGGTGGATATCGAGACCATTCAACTGAATGATGGGTCGGGAATGTCGTCCACAAATTTAATCCCTGCCAACGAAATCTCACAATTGCTTTACCTTGTTCAAGAGAAAAAATGGTTCCCAGAATTCTTGCAATCGCTTCCTGTTGCAGGTAATGAAAAGAGATTCGCAGGGGGCACGTTGCGCCACAGGATGCAGGGGACCAATGCGGAAGGAAATGTCAAAGCGAAAACAGGGACGTTGACAGGTGTTTCCTCCCTCTCCGGGTATGTAACGACAAAAGACGAGGAACCTCTGATTTTTGCGATGGTATTTAATCACTTCTTGTCGGAAGATGTGGATGAGATCGAAGACCAATTGGCCATCATACTTTCAGATCATCAGCTGATAGTTAAAGAATAACGGCAGCGCGGACGTTTTTTTACGTCCGTTTTTTTATGGGTAAGGGGCGAGCAAGAAGGGAAAGACTAATTATAGCGCATTCATACTGGGAGGGTTTCTCATGCACGGATTTCATGATGTTTTCATTCAAATTCTACTGTTACTCGCTATCTCTGTCACGGTTATCGCGATCGCCAAACTTTTGAAGGAACCGGACTCGGTGGCTCTTGTTTTGGTCGGCCTTGTCCTCGGACTGACACAGCTGCCATTCATTGAGGAAGCGGAAAGCTACATCACACAGTCGGAAGTGTTCCAAGCGACCGTCATCTCGCTGTTCCTTCCAATTCTACTAGGTGATGCGACGTTGAAACTGCCTTTTCATCATCTGTTTTCACAAAAGAAGACGGTCATGGGGCTCGCGTTTTTGGGGACTTTCATATCGTCGCTTACCATCGGGGCCGCGTCATATTTCTTATTGGACTTGCCGCTTGCTGTCGCGTTTACATTTGCTGCGCTTATGAGTGCGACCGATCCCATCAGTGTGCTGTCCATCTTCAAGTCTCTTGGGGTAAAACAAAAAATGTCGACGATTATGGAGGGGGAGTCGTTGTTCAATGACGGTATTGCCGTCGTCCTCTTCAAAATCGCCAGCATCTACTTGCTGACTTACATTGAAATGGGCTGGGCCGGACTCGGCAGCGGGGTGTTCATGTTCTTGAAATTTGCGGTCGGTGGCGCCCTGGTCGGACTGATCTTAGGCTATGTGTTCTCTCAAGTGATTCGTGTCTATGATGATTACCCATTGGAAGTTGCCTTCAGTGCCCTGTTGTTTTTCGGAAGTTACTTCATCGCTGAACACTTCCATACATCGGGCGTCATCGCCGTTGTCGTCGGTGGATTCGTCTTCGGTGATTACGGTGCGAAGATCGGCATGTCGGAAGAAACGAAGACGAACCTTAATACGTTCTGGGATAGTGTCACCTTGCTTGCTAATGCGCTGATCTTCCTGATGGTCGGTCTTGAAATACGGAACATCGATCTTGCGGGGAACTGGGGATATATCGTTGGAGCGATCGCTATTGTACTAGTCGGACGTACCATCGCGGTGTACATCGGAACAGGATGGATAAAAGAACTGTCTTCCAAAGAAAGAATCCTCATCAACTGGGGTGGATTAAGAGGAAGTCTCTCCATCGCACTTGCCTTGAGTCTGCCGATGGATTTTGACGGCCGGGAACAAGTACTGCTGCTCACCTTTTCCGTCGTCCTCTTCTCATTGATCGTCCAAGGGCTGACATTAAAGCCTGTCATCAAAAAACTCGGCTTAGCCTAACATCCATATTCTGGTGTACCAGGTCATACAGATAATGGAAAAAGCCTCCTTCATCGAAGGAGGCTTTTTTACATCTTTTCTTTTATTTTTGTTATGGCTTTTGACAAATCCTCGTGCACGACATAGTCAAATAGACGGTCCTTATCTGTTGGTTCATTGTTGATGAGAACGGTCGTCGTGTTTTCCTGTTCATAGGCAAGATAAGGCAGCAGGTTGAAAGGAGTCACGAAAAGCGATGTTCCCATGACGAGCAGAAGGTCCGCTTTTTCAATAATCGACTCGGCCTCATCGTGAGCGGTGATCATATCACCAAACAGCAGGACATCCGGTTTCAAAACCGATCCGCAATCTTCACAAACCGGCACAGCTACCTTCATGACATCATCCAAAGAATAGGACTTTCCACAGTTCGGACAGCTCGATCGGTTTAACGTTCCATGATATTCAAGGACACGGGAGCTGCCGGCAAGCGAATGGAGCCCGTCGACGTTCTGGGTGATGACCGATACTTCCCGCTCATCGGTTTCCAAATCCTTGATGAACTGATGCACAAGGTTCGGCTGGTAGTCTTTTAACAGCTTCATCCGGAAGATCGCCTTGTACTTTTTCCAAAAATCCTCGGGGTCATGGAAAAAGTAATCGGTGGACATGTAATACTCGCGATCATGATTTTCTGTCCATAATCCTTCACTCGAGCGAAAATCAGGGATGCCGCTCGCTGTCGAAACGCCGGCACCAGTCAGTACGGCGATCCGTTCGGCACTTTTTATGTTGAGAGCAATCGTTTCATACATAGACGGCAACTCCTCTTACTGCTTGTTAAAGCCTTTCTTTTTCACGATGCTTGTGACGTCCATCCGCATCGGTTTTGTGAAGCGGCGCAGCATTTGATCGGTCCAGGAATCATTCCTTGTATTCGTCTGACGCGACTGATAGTACGCGGCGATCTGTTCATCAAACGCTCCCAGTTCATCTTTATGTTCGCGCTTGTATTCATTTTCAAAATAAACCGCTTCTTTAGGAAGTCGGGGTTTCTTATCAGGCTGGTGATCGGGTTCGCCGAGGACCATGCCGAAAAGTGGCAGCACGTGTTTCGGCAGTCCGAGTATTTCATCGACTTTATCAAGCTGGTTACGGATGCTTCCGATATAGCAGATACCGAGCCCCATCGATTCTGCAGCAACCGCCGCGTTCTGGGCAGCAAGCGCTGCGTCAATCGCTGAAACGAGAAAATGCTCACTGTTCTCAAGGTTGGCAAGCATCTCTTCATACTGATCTGAAGAGGCGTGGAGGGTATGACGGTAGAGATCGGCACAGAAAATCATCAAATGCCCGTTATTTTTCACATATCCTTGCCCGGTGATTTCTGCAAGTTGAGCTTTTTTCTTTTCATCTGTTACCCCGATGATCGTATAAGCCATCATGTAGCTTGAGGTTGACGCTTGCTGGGCGGCAGACAAAATGGTGCTCAGCTGCTCGTCAGTCACGGGTGTATCTTTGAATTTTCGAATCGAACGGTGATTCAAAAGTGTTTCTATTGTTTCATTCATGAACGTGGCCTCCTATTTGTAGATCCATTGCGTCCGGACCGGATCCTTGGTATCGGAACCTGCCACTGGATCGTTACTGGTGATTTGCAATCGTTCTTCATCCATAAAAGTAACAGAATGGATGGCGTATTGATACTGATTCGGTTTCGGGAGGAGGTGATCTTCCCCAGGTTCCAGTTCAATCGGTTCGAGCGTATCAAGGTCCATGACGATGAGCTGGTGCATCGCTTCTTTTTCATACGTGCGTTCGAAAAGGAAGGCCACGTACTGCTGGTCAGGAGAAGCTTGGCTTGAAACCAGTTTGCTCAAATCACTCATTAAAAACGAGTGCTTCTGTTCAAAATCAATCATCAAATGCGAGCAACGCTGTTCATGACAGGCAAACTCCACCAAGTACTGGTCCTCTTTTATTTTTGAAAAAGGGAGCTTGCGCAGTTGTTGTTCCGGTTGATTAAAATTATGTACAAATTGAGATAGAATGGGATAGTCTTTGGCCGTGAATGGATAGGAAGCGCCATCGAGGGTAAGCTGCATTTTATTATCATTGTCTTCCGCTCCTTCTTCATCGATGAGGGGATCGTCCCCTTCAAGCGAATTCATATTCAACGTGTCCTCTGCATCTGCATTCGAGCTGCATCCGACTAACAAAAGAAGGACCAAGCCGATCCACCACACGTTTTTCTTTATCATAAGCAATTCCCTCACTTAAAAAAGCTCTTTTCTACAGGATACCACAACAGTCGAAAATTCATGAGGGTGAAACTTTTACAAAGATTATCTGCGTTCTTGAAGGAATAAGGAATAGAAAAAAAGAAATATATCCTCATAGAAAAAAGATTGAGGTGGGGGTAATGGGAGAAGTCTACAGCTTCAAAGCTTTTCAGTCAAAGAAAGAAAAAGAGAAGAAGATCCAGGACCCGAGAATAACCGTAGCGATTTATCGAAGTGTCGTTTATTATGTGGATTTGTATAGCGGTGAAACCTATGAAGATGCACTGGAGCACTTAACGACTAATGTGAAGCTTGCCACCGTATTCAAAAATGACCGTTCCAAATTTTTGGAGGCGTTTGCTGCCATCATTCAACATTGGGAGCTCCCTCCCAACAGCCATCAGGAACTACCTGGAAATCGAGAGCTCGCCCAATTTCCGACCCTTGGAGATCTTTGTATATATATAGAAAAAAAGGTGAAAGACCTATAAGACGATGATTTCTCATGTCTCATAGCCTTTCACCTTTTTCATGTTGACGATTCCTACGTAGAACTGTGTCAACCCGATTCCGAACAAAAGCGGTCCGACACTTGTCGCAAGCATCGTACTGATCAGCGTCTGCACCATCCCAATCGCGATCAACATCATGTATTTTTCTGCTCTAAACGTTAAGTATGAACCTAACAACGTACCGATACTGATGATCAAAAGGGCCGGCATCAACCAAGGATAAACCTGCATAAGCTCCATGATATTCACCTCCTTAAATATATTCTGAAAATTCTTATTATTAAAGATTCTATCACGTTATGAAACCCTGTTTCAACCGTGAAAACCGTCTAGTTTTGGCGGTTTTCCGTTGTGACGTAAAAATAAAGATTCCCCGTTTGAAACAGCTTCAAACCCCCAATCCCTCATATTTATCTTTCTTTCACTAATGCTCCCTTTAGTTGAATACTCAGTATCGAGATAACCGGGGTTCGTTTGCTGTATTGGGAATCAGGGGTGGTTGGGAAGCCGCTCGCTTTCCTGCGGGGATGACGGAGAGCCTCCTCGAGCTGCGCTCTGCGGGGTCTCTCCAGCCAATCCATTCCCGCGGGAGTCTCCCAGCTTCCCAGCCACCCCATTCGGTGAATGTGAGAAACGACCCCCTTTTGCCAAGTTGGATTGTCTTCCACTATCCCACTGTTAGAATCATAAAGCGCTCTGTATCAAGTTTTCAGGATTCATGAACCTGGACATGGGAGTTTATTCTTACACTCTCATCAAGCTGGATAGCTACTTATCCGAGAAGTGGTTTCGAGAATCTTCCATGGCAAAGGGGCGGAGGGGAATGAGGAGACTCCTGCGGGAAGAGAGTGCTTGGTGAGACCCCGCAAGGCGTCAGCCTGAGGAGGCTCAACGCGCTCCCGCGGAAAGCGAGTTATTCCCCGCAGCCCCAATCCACTCAACAAAAGTCTCGAAAACAAGTCTTCAACAATGCTGCCATTTAGAAGAACAAGGGAATGTGGAGAAGAGAGATTGGAAAAGTGAATATGGTAGGACATTTGTATATAGTAAAGATATGGAAAGATGACTGGAGGGATTGTTGTGAATGGGAAAATCGTTGTTGAACACCTAACCAAAACGTTCAAAAAAGGAAACGTCCAAGCGGTAAAAGATGTTTCTTTCGAAGTAGAGGAAGGGGAATTTTTCGCTTTTCTAGGACCGAACGGAGCAGGTAAATCGACCACCGTTCAAATTTTGACGACGCTCATCAATGCCACTTCTGGAAAAGCAGAAGTGGCCGGCCACGACGTCATCCGAGAGCCGGAAAAAGTGAGACGTTATATAGGTGTAGCCCTGCAGGAAACAGGTGTGGACCCTGATCTGACAGGCAGGGAAATGATTGAGCTTCAAGCGAATATTTTCGGCTTCCGTAAAGAAGAAGGGAAAAAGAGGGCCCAGGAGTTGTTGGAGATTGTGCAGCTTACAGAAGCGGCGGAACGGAGAATCGGCAACTATTCGGGCGGGATGCGCAGGCGTCTTGATCTTGCACTGACACTCGTCAATGAACCGAAAATCCTTTTTCTCGATGAACCGACAACAGGGCTTGATCCTTCGAACCGGATGGCGATTTGGGAGGAATTGCGACGGCTGAACGAGGAAGTGGGCACCACCATTTTTCTTACTACCCAGTATTTAGAGGAAGCCGATTCGCTTGCTCACCGCATCAGTATCATCAATGATGGGGAGATTGTTGCGACAGGCACGCCGAAAGAATTGAAGGCACAAATCGGAAATGATCTGATCACCCTTACTTTGAAAAATGAAAAACAGCAATCCGAGGCGGTGGAGTACTTACGTGGACAAATGGCGGGCGTTGACGTGATCAATCGTCAGAATAAGGTGCTCATATACGTTGAAGAGGGGACGAAGCAATTGCTTGAAGTTGTCCGTCTGTTTGATCAGGAAGGCTATGAAATCGAGGACATCCAACTCTCCTCCCCAACGCTGGATGATATTTTCTTGAAGATCACGAGTGAGAAAAAGGAAGGAGTGAGAGCGGTTGGGGAATAACCTATGGAAAGATACGTGGCTCATGACAGTAAGAAACATCAAAACGACGTTACGTAATCCGTTTTCTTTTATCCCGAACCTGATCATATCGGCTTTCTTCCTCCTTGTTTATGAAGGCGGGTTGAGCGGAATTTCCCAGCTCCCGACATTTGAAGGGGCGAACTATTTGGCGTTCATTCTGCCAGTGTCGATTGTATCTGCGGCCATTGGTGGAGCCGGGGGTGCCGGACAGAGCATCGTGAAGGATATAGAGAATGGTTTTTTCTCCCGGTTATTGCTGACGCCAGCTTCAAGATTGGCGATCGTCCTCGGACCAATCATTGCCGGGATGCTTCAACTCGTCGTTCAAACACTGCTGATCATCGGCATCGCCTTTTTGCTCGGTCTTGAAGTGGTCACAGGTTTCGGAGGCATTTTGTTTGTGCTGCTGATTGCCGTCGGCTGGGGGCTTGCGTTTGCCGGCTATTCTGCCGGGGTCGCGCTTCGGACTGGGAACGCTCAGGCCGCACAAGCGGGAACGTTCATCTTTTTCCCGCTCATTTTCCTAAGCACCACTTTCGTCCCGTATGAGCTGATTGAAGCTCAGTGGCTGAAAATCGCGGCGACGATCAACCCGACGACTTACATTTTTGAAAGTATGCGGACGGCACTCATCGACGGCTGGGTGTTTTGGGATTTGATGCAGGGGGTATTCGCGATCGTCATCGTGTGCACCATCACCATAACCTTTGCAGCCATTTCTGCGAAAAAAGCAGTTTCCCGGGGATAAACGTAACCACTGGCAAAAAATTCTGATATAATGGAACTAATCAAAAAGTTAGGAGTGATGTTTTATGGCAAACGTAACAACTCAATTCATCTCAAAACCATCAAATCACGGAGGACATCACTCGTAACGTCCTCCAAAATTCAGGAGGAATCGAATGAAACGGAATGATTTTACAGAATTTTTTAAAGCACAGACGAACGAAGGGGAACAGATCGGAAGAATCACCCGCCTGACCCATGGCCTGTACACCGTTGTGGATGATGAACAGGAGCGGAACGGAGAAGTCTCCGGAAGGTTTCATCATACCGTACAGGTTGACAAAGATTACCCGGCTGTCGGGGATTGGGTCGTATTTGAACCTTATGATGCAGGGGCGCGTGCGAAAATCCACCGCGTCCTGGACCGGCGGACGGTCTTGTCCAGAAAAAAGGCGGGCGGAAGTCATCAGGAGCAAATCATTGCGGCGAACGTCGATACCGTGTTTATCGTCACCGCTTTGACCCAGGAATTTAACCCAAGAAGAATCGAACGGTATGTTCAGCAAATTTATGAGAGTGGAGCGAGCCCGGTTGTTGTTTTAACAAAACGGGACTTGTGCGACACGGTGCCTGATCATATTACTGAAGTCGAAAGTGTAGCGCCGGGCGTTCCTGTCTATGCAGTCGATAGTTTGACAGGGGGAGGAATGGGAGAGCTTGTCACTGAATTACGGACTGGCGAAACCATTTCGCTCGTAGGTTCTTCCGGAGTCGGCAAGTCAACACTCATCAACCATTTGCTCGGCATGGAAAAACAAGCGACTCAAGGGGTGCGTGAAGAGGATCAGCGCGGGCGGCATACGACGACGCACAGAGAGCTGTTTGAACTGCCGAATGGAACTTATATCATTGACACACCCGGCATGCGTGAATTGCAGTTATGGGGTGGAGATGAAGAAGGGGTGGACCAGACATTCTCTGATATCGACCGCCTGAGCGCGTCTTGTAAGTTCAGAGACTGTAAGCATGAACAAGAGCCGGGGTGTGCGGTGAAGCAAGCGATTGAAGAGGGAGAGCTGGAAGCTGCGCGTCTGAAAAGCTACAACAAGTTAAAACGAGAGCTGAAGCGGCTCGAATTGAAAGATCGGTACGGGACGCATCGCACGAACCGGATGCTCCACGGACCGAATGCGATCAAGTAGAAAAAAGAGGTGCCGGTTCCGGTGCCTCTTTTCTTGTAGCTGGAGCTTTTGATTATAAAAGAAAAGGAAGATTGTATGCCGGATTGGTCTTATCATGTGTTATTCAAACCGTGGCTGTCAAAGTTAGCCCCTGTGACTTCAAGAGAATTTATACATAAAAATATGAACCGGATCGCTTGTCTTCCTGGAGGGAGGTCTATCATCCATTTTCTTGGGAAAGAAGAAATTTCCGAGAAACTCACCACTTCTCTTGGGGGCGAACCGATCCGTGGACCTGTTGGATTATCAGGAAAAATCGATCCGCGGTTATCAGGTACGAAGGCATTCAGTCACTTAGGTTTCAGTATGATCGGAGTTGGTCCGGTGACGCTGGAACCGCAGAATGGGGATTTCCCTGAAAGGAAAGAGGGTCGCCTGCTGCTTCCGGATCACGGAGAGTCGATTGGTTTGGAGGAAACGGTTCGTCGGTTGGAAAAGGCGGATGCAGAAATTCCTTATCTCTTTCATTTGCAAGGGTCACAAGATGAAATTTTTAAAATGGCAGAAGCTCTAAAACCTTTTCATGGGATATTCAGTTTCTCTCATGATGAGTGGTCGCCGAATCTAGTTGGAAAACTCTCAGAATGGAAACCCGTTTTTTTAAGAGTTCCCAGTAAGAATGTTTCTGAGGTAGACAGATTTGGAGGAGTCGCCGGCTTCGTCTTAGAAAAACCTGGTGGGGAAGGTAATTTAGAAGCGCACAAAAAGGCAATGGAAAAGCTGCAGGGCTATGATGTGGTTACGGTCGGCGGAGTGAAGGAACCCGCAGATGTGCTGGCCCTCCTTTCCGCCGGTGCCCGTATGGTATTTCTTTCTACTGAATACGTCGAAGCAGGTCCTGGACTACCGAAGCGGATTCACGAAGCGCTGCTGGATGAAAGAGCTCAAGGTGGCAAGGAGGAAACCGGCTGGATGTGGTATTTTCTTTTCGGCCTGGCGATTTTTCTAGGTGGCATCCTCGCCTTGGTGTTCAGTTTGACCTCGGTCATCCTGCCTTATGATGAAACGTTCCTCGGAATATCCAGACAACAATTGCTATGGTTCAATGAACGGATCCTCTGGTTTATGGCCCACGACCGGATGACCCTCGCCGGTACCATGATTTCCGGTGGGCTGCTTTATATGTGGCTGGCAAGGTATTCTGTTTCCAAGGGAGAAAAATGGGCGAAACAAGCGATTGACTTTGCTGCGATTGCAGGCTTTTTAGGCATTCTCTTTTTTATCGGATATGGCTATTTTGACTGGCTGCACCTGTTATTCTGGATCATCCTTCTGCCGCTATATGTGACGGGATGGATCAAATCCCGGGGTCTCTCCGAAAAGCCAGCTTCGAAGAATCGAAGAAATAACAGAACGTGGCTTCTCGGCGTCTATGGACAATTTTGCTTCGTCGTCCTCGGATTCTCTTTCGTCCTTGGTGGCATCATCATTTCCTATATCGGCGTGACAGGCGTCTTTATCCCGACTGATATTCAGTATCTTTGCATGCCTCCTGAACTGATACAGAGTTTCAACGAACGATTGATTCCCGTCATCGCCCATGACCGCGCCGGTTTCGGAAGCGCACTGTTCAGTGTCGGGTCCCTCGTCCTGATGAGCGCTTTATGGGGGTATCACCAGGGCAAACGCTGGTTTTGGTGGATGTTCTTGATCGGAGGTATCCCTGCCTTTGCCGCAGGGATTTTTGTACATATCATGATCGGCTATACGACATTCATCCACTTGCTGCCTGCGTACATTGCTCTGTTCTTTTACGTGGGAGGCCTTGTTCTGTCTTATCGTTATTTAATGAGTAAATGATGCGAAAGGTCATCCGATTTGAGGATGACCTTTCGCACGCAAGAAAGCCGAGTCGCACGCAAGAAAGCCGAGTCGC
>NZ_FNIZ01000002.1:314402-328147 GCF_900104185.1 Halobacillus aidingensis
CGCAAGAAAGCCGAGTCGCGCGCAAAAGAAGCGAAGAGCCTACACAAAAAAAGCAGCGCCCCACATCGGAGCGCTGCTTTGCTATTTCTTACTTATTCATATATTTGTCGATTTCCCACTTGCTTACTTGCAAGGAGTACTGAGTCCACTCGTCTTCTTTGTCTTCGATATACGCATTGGCCGTGTGGTCGCCAAGAGCTTTAAGAAGAACTTCGTCTTTCTTAAGAGCAGAAAGAGCTTCTTTTAGGTTTGTAGGAAGTGTTGGTACACTGTCGTCCTCAACTTCGTACAAGTTACGGCTTTCCGCTTCACCTGCATCATATTCGTTACGGATACCTTCAAGACCAGCTTGGATCAATACCGCAAGAGTCAGGTAAGGGTTCGCTGTCGGGTCCGGGTTACGGACTTCGAAACGAGTACCTTGACCACGTGTTGTTGGTACTCGAACCATACAGCTACGGTTGGAGTGGGACCATGCAATACTTACAGGTGCTTCATAACCAGGAACGAGACGCTTATAAGAGTTCACGTTCGGGTTCGTAATCGCTGCAATCGCGCGAGCGTGGTGAAGGATTCCTGCGATGAACTGTTTCATAGTTTTGGAAACGCCATCTTTCGCATCTTCATCGTAGAAAGCACTGTCGCCATCTCTGAATAGGGAAAGGTGTGCGTGCATTCCGGAACCGTTCTCACCTGCGATTGGTTTAGGCATGAATGTTGCGTGATAGTCATGGTTTGTTGCAATATCTTTTACAACGTTTTTGAACGTTTGGATGTTATCGGCTGTTTTCAGCATGTTGTCAAAACGGAAGTTGATCTCGTGCTGACCCATAGCCACTTCGTGGTGGGAAGCTTCCATTTCGAAACCGAATTTTTTCAGTGTACGAACGATGTCACGACGTACTTTATCCCCTTTATCTTTTGGAGAAGCATCGAAGTATCCACCGCGGTCGTTCATTTCGCGGATCGGGTAACCATCTTTGTCCAGCTTGAATAGGAAGAATTCTGGTTCTGGACCGACGTTTACTGTGTATCCCATGTCTTCGGCTTCTTTCATTGCACGTTTAAGGATGTAACGAGGGTCTCCTTCGAATGGAGTGCCATCTGGCTTGTAGATATCACAAATGAAGCGCGCGCTGCGATCTTCATCGACCAAAGAAGGAAGCAGTAGGAATGTATCTAAGTCTGGATAGAGATACATGTCACTTTCTTGGATATCGGAAAAACCGGAAATGGAAGAACTGTCGAACATGGCTTCATTTTCCAAGACCATTTCTAGTTCCTCAGCCGGTAGTTCAACATTTTTCGTATCCCCATACATATCTGTGAATTCTAATAGTAGGAATTCTACGTTGTTTTCTTTTACTTCCTGAATAATTTGCTCTTTTGTGTAAGTCATACATTACCCTCTCTTTAACAATTTTATTATGAGATGTGTATCCTGAATAGTGGTGGATATGTATCTCACTTTTTCTTATGTTAGGAATTCTAACACATAGTGTAGACAAATCTCAAATGCCTTTTATGTAAATTCCCTTATTTTTTTATCGTAAACCTATGATTTAGTAAAAAATTTCGTCCTCCTACATAAGGTAGATTATAAGTGGAATGGAGGTATTGTATGAACAGTAAAAAGCTTGTATTCATGCAGTCTGCAGCCGTTTTTGGTTACTTGGTTTTCATCTCATTCGTAACGGTGAAAGTACAAGGAACCGCCCTTGTGACAGAAAATTTTTATTTTTATATTATTTTCTCACAATTCGTGTATGTCCCTCTAGGAATTTTACTCGCCCTGCCAGCGCTCCTTAATAAATGGGAAGAAGAAGGACAATGGAAATGGAAGAAACGATACGGATTCCTCTTTCTTTTTCCTTCTTTATACTTGATGATGGTTCCCTATATCATCCCGATCGATTCAATTTTTCCAAATCTACTGGTTACCAATCCTTCTGTGAGTTCGGTGATCCAGGTTCTCTGCGGTTACTTTCTTATAAAAGGGTTCGAAAAGGAATAGTTTCTTTTCCATATTAAGGGGAATGGTAGGAGAAGATGGACTATGGCTCTAATCTATTTTATAATCGAAACGGACAAGACATCCTACATACCCTTGATAAAGAAAGGAAGATTTTTGTGAGCAAAACATTGATTTTCGGGCACAAAAACCCCGATACGGATACGATTACTTCAGCACTTGTGTATGCTGAACTGAAAAAAGCCCTTGGCGAAGAGGTAGAAGCCGTTCGTCTTGGTGAAGTAAACGGAGAAACTCAATTTGCGTTGGATCAGTTCAATGTCGATGCGCCACGTCTTGTTGAACGTGTTTCTGATGAAGTCGAGCAGGTCATCCTTGTCGACCATAACGAACGCCAGCAGAGTGCAGAGGATATTGATGAGGTGCAGGTGCTTGAGGTCATCGACCACCACCGTATTGCAAACTTCGAAACAAAAGGACCTCTTTACTATCGTGCGGAGCCTGTCGGATGTACGGCAACGATTTTGAACAAGTTGTATAAGGAAAAAGGACAGCAGGTTTCAAAGCCAATGGCAGGACTAATGCTGTCAGCGATTATTTCCGATTCTCTTTTATTCAAATCACCGACGTGCACGGATGAAGATCGTAAAGCAGCCGAAGAACTTGCAGCGATTGCTGGTGTCGATGCTGAAGAATACGGCTTGAAGATGCTGAAAGCTGGCGCAGATATCAGTGACAAGACAGCGGAAGAATTGATCTCCCTGGATGCGAAAGGGTTCAACATGGGCGATAAAAAAGTAGAAATCGCTCAAGTGAACACAGTCGATACAGATGATGTGCTTTCCCGTAAGAGCGAACTTGAAGCAGCGATCGAAAAGAACGTTTCTGAAAAGGACTTGGACTTGTTCCTGCTTGTCGTTACAGACATTCTTGAAAGTGACTCGACAGTGGTTGCGGTTGGTAACGAAACAGAAGCGGTTGCAAAAGCTTTCGAAACAGAGCTTGATGGCAATCAGGCTGTCTTGAAAGGTGTCGTATCCCGTAAGAAGCAAATCGTACCTCCATTGAACACATATTTCGGATAAGAAGAAAAGCGAACCCTCATATTGAGGCGTTCGCTTTTCTTATATCATTTCTTCTCTTCCATATAAGCTCCCTTTTGTGGAAGACTCAGTTTCGAGACTTTTGTTGAGTGGATGGGGCTGCGGGGAATGGCTCGCTTTCCGCGGGAGCGCGGTGAGCCTCCTCGGACTGCGTCCTGTGGGGTCTCACCATGCACTTTTTTCCCGCAGGAGTCTCGCCATTCCCCTCCGCCCCTTTGCCATATAAGTATCTCGAAACCACATCCGGAATAAGCTGCTTTTATGCACATGGTAATTGGAGGGGAATCAACTCCCAAGGACGCTATTAGGTATGCGAAAAGGTTGTTATAGTGGGCTTTATGATTAAAACACCAGGATAGTGGAAGGCACCCTCTCACAGTGAAGGGGTTCGTTTCGCTCCTGCATTGAATGGGGTGGTTGGGAAGCTGCGAGACTCCCGTGGGAGAAGGAGACAGGCGAGATCCCGCAGGACGAAGTCCGAGGAAGCTCGGCGCTCCCCCACAGGAAAGCGAGTTGCTTCCCAGCCATCCCTGACGCGCAACTCAGCAACGAACCCCAAAACATCTCGAAACTGAGTCTATCACAATCCTGCCATATAGTTTAATAACTACCATTAATCTCCTATGATAGAAACTTATCATTAAATGAGCGGATCGTTTCTGTTAGTGCCTCCATTTTTTCTTTATCAGATACCGTAAAAGAGTCTTTTTCCACAATATACTGCACGTCGGTGTGGAGCTGCTTTAAAGCGGCTGTGATATCATCTACTTTGTCTGAATCCTCATCTTCAAATGATTCCGTAGTAATCACCGATCGAAGCTTGAACAACTCATTCGAATAATCACGGAAATACCCTTTTTTCAATTCATTCGATCGTTCGGCAGCATTTAATAATCTTTGATATCCGGTCAGCTGCTGGAGGCTGCGGGTGAGCAAAGTCTCCGTATAAAACCTTTCTTTTTCACTTCCCTCGCTATGAAATGAGTCAAAGGACAGGGTGACGTCCTCGATGCGATAGGGAAGTTCGGACACAGCGGAAGTCGCGGCATCTTTTGTGAAAGTGTCGATCTCTGAGGATCTGGTTGTATCGAACCAAAGGTAAGCGAAAAAAATGCTTGTTAATAAGAAGATTCCTGTAAGAATTTTGTACATGGTTACCAGGCTCCTTTTTTCTATCAATCATTAATCGTATCGTATCACGTAAGTCGCGTGCTTGTTTAAATAAAAGATTGAGTAATTGTTGAACATTTGAAATAATTGGTAAAAAGTGGGGGATTAATAATAATGAGAGTTCTAGTTCAGTATGTCGCAGCTCTATGTACTTTTTTATTTTCAACGGTCGCCGCTTTGTATGAAGGAAGTGAAATCAAAGATCATCCGTTTGAATGGAGGTCTTCTGCTGTACTCAGCCAGTGGGTTCATGGAGAGGTGAAAACATCCTCAGACATCCTCGTCGTCGATTATTTGGTCTATGCTGCTAAATTTAAACCGTTCTTTCCTTTACTGCTCCTCTTGGCCTCCTCTATTTCATAGCATTAAGCGGGGTGGTTTTATTCCACAAGGGAAAGTTTTCGTTGATCATGTATTTTGGAGTATGGGCTGTCATGTTGTTGCTTGCTGCTTTTTTTATTTTTCCCGCCCATTCTCTAGGGATGAAAATGATATGTATAGTATTCATTACATCCGGGACTGCGAGTGGTTTGGCTGCTTCTCTTTTGTATCTGATTCATAAGAAGGAAGGTGTGGTGGTATGGGGGCATTGATTCTTTCAGGTGGTGGAAGTGCAGAGCAGAACAAGAAGGCCCATGCATCGTTCGCGGAAAAATTGGAGCAAGGAAAGGCTGTTTTGTATATTCCGGTCGCAGGGGATCCGGAACGAAGGCCACATGAAGAGAGTTTCCATTACATAAAAAAATGTCTGAAGCCACATGGAATCTCTCAGTTGGAGATGTGGACAGACTTTAACGGAAAGTCATTTGTGGACCTTCAAAGGTTTGCTGGTGTCTACATCAGTGGAGGTTGTTCATTGAAGCTGCGAAGGTTAATGTATGAAAGTGGATTCGATCGGGTTCTTTTGGATTTTTACAAACGAGGAGGCGTAGTTTTCGGTCAGAGTGCTGGGGCTGTAGTGTTCGGAAAGGCCCTTTCAGGAGGGAAGGAAGCCCTGAATCTCGTGGAGAACTACAGGATAGTGTGTCATTACAAATCGGAGGATGAGAGTGAAACAACCCTCATCACAAAGAATGAGAGTTTTCAGATCCTTGCTATGGAAGACGGAGGATCTGTGCTCGTTTCGGATAGTGGTATTAAAAAGATCAGTGGTGGTATTTATACATTTGAAAAAGGAAAGAAAAATATCATTGAATAAAACCATCAAATGCAGGGTTCCGACAAAGCCTTGGTTTATGTTCAGCTCATGAACCGAGGTTTTTCTGTTCACTAAATTGTCCATCTTTTCTCCTGGTATTACAACCTTTGCTCTGATATAAATTAGAAGGAGGAGTGAACCGTTGCTCCTTTTTATTCGTAGTCTTTATAAAAGAGAAAAAGGAGTAGGACCATGAAATATATATCCATGTTTTGTTTACTTATTGTACTTGCCCTGCCTATGACGGTAGAGGCGCATACACACCTTGAAAGTTCAGAACCTGAATCAGGAGGTGCGCTAACATCAGAAAACCCAGGCATCGCACTGACTTTTGATTCCAAGGTCCAGGAACCGACGGCCTTGACCATTACAGATGATGATGGGAAAGAGTTCGAAATAGAGAGCTATACCCATTCCCCTGAAAATGTCATCGAATTCAGTATTCCTGAAGAAGTAGCTAGTGGGGACATCGAAGTCTTCTATAGCATCATCGGGGAAGACGGGCACGTCATGGAAAATGAGCTGACGTTTAATTATACCGTGAAGGATAAGGCGTCAACCGCTGAAGAAGACACAGACACAGAGGAACCGGCAACAACTTCAGGTGAAGGCGGAAGTGGGAGCGGAGAAGCGTCTGAAAGTGACCATGTGGCAGCGTCTAACCAGGGGAACGATTCGATGGTATGGATTGTACCTGTACTTGGATTCGGGATCTTGGTTACTGCTGTACTTGTATTCCTGGGGATCAGGAAAAAATCATGATCCATGCGTTAACGAATGGAGGCCTCTATGCTTGTCTCTCCATTCTGATCGGGGCAAGCCTTTTGTCATTTTCTGATACAAAGCTTGCTCAGCGTAGAAAGACATGGGCACTGGTTGCTTTGACTGTACCTGTTTTAGCTGCATTTCCAATCATAGAGCTGGCGGGTAGGCTTCAGGAATATCGGGAAGGAAGCTTTTTGTCGAGTCTTTTTCATGTGCTCACCCAATTAAAGGGAGGGCAGGCATGGCTTCTACTATTATCATTGGCTATTCTTCATGTCATTCTACTGAACACGATGAAACAGCCAAAGGTCGCTTATTCGTTCAGTTTATTACTTATCGCGGGGATGATTCTTACTCAGAGTGTGACCGGACATTCTGCGAGCACCGCTTCTTTTCAAGGAGCACTTTTTCATACGATTCATTTCATCGGTGTGGGGATATGGTCCGGAATATTACTCGTGGTCAGCTTTTTTTCTGATCACGAGCACCAGTGGGAGTCCTTTGTACGCTGGTTTACGAAGGTAGCCATCGGCTGCATCGTATGGATTACGGTGACGGGTGTTGCTATGAGTTTACTATTGTCAGAGAGTATTGTAGATTCGTGGATGCTTTCCTATGGCCAGGCGCTGTTGGTCAAACATCTTCTGTTTATTGTTCTTCTGCTGTTTGCCTTCATCAATGGCTTTCTCATGAAGCGTTTAGTAGCAGAGGATGCAGGCTTCTCACCGAGACGCTGGTGGAAAGCGGAAAGTCTTCTCATCGTTTTTATCTATACGATTACAGGATACATGACCGAACAGGAAACGCCGCATAATATCAAGCAGACGTTGGAGCAGCAGGATCCCTCTGTTCTTTTCCGTATATTCACGACAGTGGAAGGATTTGGCCCCTTAACCCTCGCTCCGAATTTGATCAGTATCTCCTCTTTGGCCTTAGGCTTTATTTTTCTGCTGTTTACAGGAGTGATGATCAAGCGGAACTCGCTGGCAGGTACTTTTTTTGTCAGTGCAATGGTTTTGTGGTGCTTATACCTTGGTCTTATGAGCAGTGTATCGATGAGTTAAGCGGACACCTATACAGGTGTTCGTTTTTTTATGAAATGAAACTTATGGATTCATTCAATCGTAGGGAAGGAAGTTCAATGCTTTTCATTTTACCAAGGGATAAGGAGAGAGGAAATGAATCGATCTATTAAAAGAATTCTTGAAGCGTTGACTGAAGAAGAGATGCGCACCATTCTACTCCATCAGTGGACCCTTTTTACTTATGTAGAAGAAGAGAAGATCTCAGAGAAAGAATGGATCAATCAGGTGAAAGAAATGAAAAAAGGAACCGAACGTGTCTGTGAAGACCGCCTGCATCCGTTTCAAGGGGAGGCAGGGAAAGTTGTAGAGCACGTCCATATCGTCTTTAGTGAATCTACGAAAGGCTCATTGCAGCTAGCGCTGAGACGAAAAGAGGAGACAAAGGAAGAAGTGATCGCTCTTTCTCCTATGTTTTCCATCGGTCCCATACAGGACTTGGATAAAGAAGAAGGTATCGAAAAGCGAAAGGAATGGCTGTTCAATCATCTTGTCATGGACGATGAGCAGTGGATGCACATGGTAGAAGATTCCTTGAAGGTTATTGAAGATCTACGTTCCATTCCAACTGGGGTGCCGATCACGATCTGGGTCGGTGACAATGCCCATGAACAGACCGGGCTTCGGTTTGTGTTGCATCTTTTGAAAAACAAACCCAACGGAATCTATACGGTTCAAGTAACAGACGCTTTAGATTTCCCGCTTCATACAGGGGAGCTTTCTCCTGCTCGTTTGGTGAGTTTGTTGGAACGTTTCCCAAGTAGTCCCCTGTCCGATGAGAGCATGGAAACCTACAGGGACGAATGGCGGGCTTTATCCGAAGAGAATGCGAATCTCCGAGTGTGGGAAAGAGGCATCCAATCGGTGTCTGAAGATTATTTTGATGCGACTCTCATCCAAACGTTAAAAGAGTTGCAGTTTGAGAGTGATATGGATGATTACATAAAAGCGGCTCGATTAATTGGAGAGGTTCTCGGACATTCATCACAAGTTGTCGGGGACAGCTTTTTCGAGTATCGAGTTCGTGAGCTTGTCCTTCAAGGGGAATTCATGCTCATGGGTGTTCCGAGAGGGATGAGGTATTATGCAGTGAAATGGCACAAGTGACAAGTGCTTTAGAAGCACCGGAAAAAGAAAACGCTTGGCTGTTTAGGCCAAGCGTTCTTCTACGCACGTTTCATCCATTCTTCCCTAAGGACTCCCATACGGATCGAATCATAAAACTGTCCTTCATAAATACGGCATTTCCTCAATCGGCCTTCGATTTTCATGCCGAGTTTTTCACCAACACGCATCATCCGCTCATTTTTGGACCATGTCGTCAAACCGACACGGGCAAGGGGGAGAGTCCGAAAAAGGTAATCCACCCAGAGTTCAAGCGCTTCCGATCCGTAGCCTCCGTTCCAATAATCGGGATCATAGATGCCGATGCCGACTTCAAGCCATAGAGATGGTTTGTGCTCCCAATAATAGGTGACGGTTCCGATTGTCTTCCCGTCCACTTCGATGATGAGTCGTGAATCGGGTTCATTCGGACCGAGCCTGTTGATGCGCGCTTTTTCGTGACTGCGATAGCTTTCGAGTGTATGAGGCTCGAGCGGATAGTAGGGCGCGTCCCATTTTTTCCATTCCGGTTCATCGCCATTGTAAATCAATTGGTACAAAACGGGAATGTCCCCCTCGGTAATATGCCGTAGTATCACCCTTTGTCCTTTTAATTGCTCGTCGCATTTCAAACGTTGCAGCATCCGCGCGCCTCCGTTCCGTCTTTTCTTCCATCGTACCATAAGTGGGAATGGTTGTTTGAATATTTTCGTTTACGGTTATAAAAGAATAAGACGTACATAGGCAGGTGAAACGAATGATTGAGGTTTTGGCTTATAGTAAAGAAACTGGATTGCATGACAACCTTTCCATCGAAGAACTTTCCGGTGGAAAATGGGACTGGTATTGGGTTGATTTCAATCAACCGACCGAGGGGGAAGTGACGCTCTTAGAGAAAACCTTCGAGTTCCACCCTCTGGCGGTTGAAGACTGTCTGCACGGGCTGCAGCGTCCGAAGCTCGATTATTATGACGATCACAGCTTCATCGTTGTTCATTCCGTCAATCCAAAGACACTTGAGCGGGAAGAAATCAACGTTTTTCTCGGTCATTGTTCTATTGTCACTTTTCATAAGGAAAAAAACGAACCGCTGGAACAAGCAAAAAGGATCGTCAAAAATAATAAGCAGCACGAGAAAGTCGATGAGTATTATGTCTTCCATCAGATCCTTGATAAAGTCGTCGACAACTATTTTCCGATCATTTATAAAATTGAAGATCATATTAATGAAATCGAAGACAACACGAAAGATTTGTCGATGGAAAAGCTGCTTGAGGAATTGTTCGACAGACGAAGCGAACTGCTGTTATTGAGGCAGACGATTCACCCAATGAGGGATTTGTTGTACCGTATATTAAATACAAGACATTTAGACGGAGTCTTTGAGCGAAGGGAATATTTTGCGGACATTCATGACCACTTGATAAAAGTAGCTGACATGGTCGCATCGAACAGGGAGATGACACAGGATATCCGCGACAGCTACTTGTCCTTGAACTCCCATGAAACGAACCGGACGATGCAGATTCTCACGGTCATCAGTGTGATCTTCATGCCGCTGACGTTTATCGTTGGTGTGTATGGCATGAACTTTGCCAACATGCCCGAGCTGCAGACGGAATACGGCTATTTTGTCGTGTGGGGACTCATGATTGCTGTAGCGGTTGCGATGTTCATCTGGTTCAGAAACAAAGGCTGGTTTGATTGAACATCAGACGTAAGACGGAAGCCACCCGGGCAGGTGGCTTCCGTCTTTTTTCGGTCCAGAGGATGAATGGAAATCACTCCAACGGCCGTTAGAAAGAAAAGCGAGGCGGTCTATACTTAAAGTAACAACAAAACGAAGGAGATGACCGGAATGATCAACATCTTTGAAATCTCTATCGATATCCAGGAGCGCCGTCCTCGCTGAATGTATAGAATAAAACGCTCGTGACTTCGCTCGGTCGCGGGCGTTTTGTTTGTTGGTTGTATTTAGATGGAATCTGTTAAATAGCGATTTGGACATTTATCAGTGGCTTTTGAGATTTTAACAGTGACTTAGGCTTTTTTATCGGTGGGTTTCTCACTTTTATCGTTGGGTTTTACTCATTTATCAGTATCTATCCCTCTGAGGCGGGAGAATGAAGCGGCTCCGTCATTTCTCCTCCGTCCTTTTTCGGTCCAGAGGATGAATGGAAATCACTCCAACGGCCGTTAGGAAGAAAAGCGGGGCGGTCTATACTTAAGATAACAACAAAACAAAGGAGATGACCGGAATGATCAACATCTTTGAAATCTCTATTGATATCCAGGAGCGCCGCCCCCGCTAATAAAAACGGTCGTGACGAAATGTCACGACCGTTTTTGATATTCATTTAAGATTCTTCTTCGTCCTGATCGAACCAAAGGAGTTCCTGCTCATCAACAAAACCATTGTAGTTGATATACACTTCTTCATCCGCTTTGATGTCTTTGAAGGCGTAAAAGTCAAACGTGTGTGTCTCGAAATTGATGACATAGTTGGCGTTCGGCTCGTAGGAGTGGTTGAACATCATTCCATAGCCGAGCACAAAGGCGGTGTGGTTTTCGCCATATTCGAAAGCATAATCAGCCAGGCGGGTTTTTTCGATGTGGACGTGTTCTTCATTTGGGTAAGGGATGACAGGAGCCTGGTGAATCAGCTCATTTTTAGCGATATCCCTTTTCGCGAAAATGCCGCGGTTCAATTCTTCGTTTTCAAGTGTAGACGTACGTACTTCGATCATCGTCTTCACCTCCGTAATTTTTTCTTCTATAAAAAAGTTCCTAATTGACGGTAAGTCGTGATTATTTGACTATTCAAGTCTGACAGGTATCGGAATGGAAAGCAACTTTCTTATTTTTCAGTTTTCCTAGGACGAGAATAGGAAAAGCAGGCGGAAAGATACTATCTTTAACAATCTTTTTTTTGGAAGGGATCGCTTGCTGATGAAAAAATTCAATACAGTATTCAAAATTTCAGCTGGAATCATGCTTGTGCTTGTCATCATAGGTATCGTCTGGCCGGATGGTTTGGAACAGATGACTACGAACGTCAAAAGTTTTATTGCTAATAAGCTGGGCTGGTATTATTTAATCGTCGTCACTCTCTTTGTGCTTGTCTGCCTCACTTTCCTTTTTACACCGCTTGGAAGAATCAAGTTAGGAAAAAAAGGGGAGAAGCCTGAGTTTTCACGTCCGACCTGGATTGCGATGCTCTTCAGTGCCGGCATGGGGATTGGGATCGTATTCTGGGGTACGGCGGAGCCTATCAGTCACTATGCCATCAGTTCGCCGACGGGAGAGACCGGGACCGATCAGGCGATTAAAGATGCGATGCGGTTCACCTTCTTTCACTGGGGTATTCACGCATGGGCCATTTACGGCATCGTTGCTCTCGTACTCGCATATTTCAATTTCCGTCACGGTCATGCAGGGCTCATTAGTGCCACATTAAAACCGTTGATTGGCGAAAAGGCTGCAGAAGGTGTGTTTGGAAAAGTCATTGATATCCTTGCTGTTATTGCGACCGTCATAGGGGTCGCGACAACGCTTGGATTCGGTGCCGTGCAGATCAATGGAGGTCTTTCCTATCTTTTTGATATTCCGAGCGGCATTGTCGTCCAATTCATTATCGTAGCGATCGTCACCGTTTTGTTCATGATTTCCGCCTGGACGGGGTTAGGAAAAGGTATCAAAATTCTCAGTAATGCGAACATGGCGCTTGCCGGACTCCTTTTCCTCCTCGTCTTCATTGTAGGACCGACGATGTTCATCCTAAACATCTTCACAAGTTCAATCGGTGCTTATTTTCAATACCTGCCTACCATGAGCTTTCGGATTGCGCCCCTCAATCAGGAAACACGTGAATGGATCAATGCGTGGACGATTTTTTATTGGGCTTGGTGGATCGCGTGGTCGCCGTTTGTCGGTGTGTTTATTGCCCGTGTATCAAGAGGGAGGAGCATTCGTGAATTTGTATTCACCGTACTTGTTGTGCCTTCGATCATTGGGTTTTTATGGTTTGCGACCTTTGGTGGAACAGCCATTCAACTGGAGCACAATGCTATTGATACGATTTCTTCTCTAGCTACAGAAGAATCGTTGTTCGGGGTATTCTCGAACGTACCGCTCGGATGGCTGGCTTCGATTGTTGCGATGACACTGATTGCCACCTTCTTCATCACATCTGCAGACTCAGGAACGTTTGTCCTCGGGATGATGACGACAGGTGGTTCCGAAACGCCGGGAACATCCATCAAACTGACATGGGGCGGGTTGTTGTCTGCCACAGCTTTGGCTCTCCTTTACACGGGAGGACTGCAGGCATTGCAAAATACGATGATTATCGCAGCCCTGCCATTTTCGATCATCATGTTGATGATGGTCATCAGTTTTGTGAAGGCGATCTATAAAGAGGGAAGAGAACTAGGAGTAGGGCGGTTCAACCCGCCGGATGATAAAAAATCATAAAGCGAGCCCCCGGTCTAATAAGATCGGGGGCTTCGTTTTGTATATTCCAAAATTATTTACCCAGCACGTCATGGTCGACATAACGCTTGCCATTCAGCTCACTAATGACATTGATGGCAACTTTCGCTCCATCACCAGATGTAACAATCGTATGGACACTCACACCAGCAACGGTACCCGCGGCCCACACTTTCGGCTTCGACGTACGTCCGTGCTTGTCGGTCTCGATGATTTTTGCCACGCGAGGCTCGGTTCCTTCGACAACATCAAGTCCAAAAGCTTCCGCCGCTTTTACAGACATGCCTGTCGAAAAAATGACGTGGGACGCTTCATAATTGCCTTCGGATGTTTGAATGACATACAGTTCTCCTTTTTCTTCAATCGCGACGACATCATCCTGGACGATTTCCGCCCCGAATTTCTGTGCCTGTTTCTGGCCTTGCTCCAATAGTTTTGGACCTTCGATCGGATCGACGCCATAATGGTTTTCGACCCATGCTTTGGCAGTAATGCTCTTTCCGTTATCAAAAAGAATCGTTTTCTTACCGGCTTTTGCGGTGAAAAGTCCGGCACTGGCACCGGCCGGTCCGGCCCCGATAATCGCTACATCGTACATCCAATCACTCCTTTTTGAAGTTTCTCCTCCATTATATCTGAATTTTCCGCCCATTTAAATTTTAGCAAGCTTGAAAGTTATAAAGGCTTTATTTCGAGGTAACAGGGGTTCGTTGCTAAGTTGAGTGGCAGGGGTGGTTGGGAAGCTACTCGCTTTCCTGCGGGGATGGCGGCAAGCCTCCCTCAGTAAATGGATCCGTTCTCAAAAATCCTTGGTTTTTCTCTGGTATTCTTCTTCTTTGAATATTGAAACATAGGTCATT
>NZ_FNIZ01000042.1 GCF_900104185.1 Halobacillus aidingensis
TTTTATGCCGAATTTTCTAAGACCCCAACAAATATTGTAGAGCCCCTTTTTAAAGGGCGATCCTCAGAAGGAAATTTAGTTCAATTTGTTACGTAGAACCATTTGTAGAATACCACCGTGGCGGTAGTAATCGACTTCCACTTCACTGTCGAAGCGGGCAATTACTTCAAATTCTTTCTTATTGCCTTCTTCGTCTGTAGCAGTCACTTTGACAAGGTCACGTGGTTTAACATCTTCACCGACTTCGACGTCGAATGTCTCACGACCTGTCAAACCAAGAGATTCGATGCTGTCTTCCGGCTTGAACTGCAATGGAAGAACACCCATCATGACAAGGTTTGAACGGTGGATACGCTCAAAGCTTTCGGCGATGACTGTCTTAATTCCAAGAAGATCTGTCCCCTTGGCAGCCCAGTCACGGGAGCTTCCCATACCGTAATCATTACTGGCAATGACCATCAATGGTGTCTGGTCTTCCTGGTACTTCATAGCCGCTGTATAGATCGGCATCACCTCTTCAGTCGGCCAGTACGTAGTGAAACCACCTTCAGTACCTGGAGCTAACTGGTTACGAATACGGATATTTGCAAACGTACCACGCATCATAACTTCATGGTTACCACGACGGGAGCCGTAGGAGTTGAAGTTTCGAGGACTTACCCCATTGTCTTGCAAGTACTCCCCTGCAGGCATATCTTTTGGAATCGCACCTGCTGGTGAAATGTGGTCTGTTGTTACGGAATCACCGAATTTACCGATGACACGCATACCTTCTAGTGGCTTAACCGCTTCAGGGTCACTGGAAAGCCCTTCGAAAAACGGAGGATTCTGAATGTATGTGGATTTGTCGTTCCAATCATACAATGGTTCATCCGTTGTTTCGATTTCGTTCCATTTCTCATTCGAGTTGAATACATTTTCATACTCTTTACGGAAAATTTCAGGTGTAACAACACGGGAAATTTCTGATTTGATCTCTTCTTGAGAAGGCCAAATATCATTGAAATAAACGTTGTTTCCTTCAGTGTCTTTTCCGATCGGCTCATTTTTAAGGTCAATATCCACAGTACCTGCAAGCGCATAAGCAACCACAAGTGGCGGTGAAGCCAGGTAGTTGGCTTTTACAAGAGGGTGGATACGTCCTTCGAAGTTACGGTTACCAGACAAGACAGAAGAAGCTGTCAAGTCACTGTCAGCAATCGCTTTTTCGATTTCCGGTAGTAACGGTCCGGAGTTACCGATACATGTTGTACATCCATATCCAACAAGGTTGAATCCTAGGTCATTCAAATAGGTCATCAGGCCTGAATCTTCAAGGTAGCGAGTAACAACCTTGGATCCTGGTGCTAAGGATGTTTTCACGTAATCAGGAACCTGCAGCCCTTTTTCAATCGCTTTTTTAGCGACAAGGCCCGCCCCTAGCATAACGTGAGGGTTGGATGTGTTCGTACAAGAAGTAATGGCAGCAATTGCAAGAGCCCCTGTCTTCATGACGGACTTGTCTCCATTATTGAACTTCACTTCAACTTCTTTGTCGAACTCAGATTTATCCAAGCCAAAACCGTGGTTTCCTGCTGGACCTGTAATCGCCTTTTCAAATGATTCTTTCATTTGAGAAAGAGGAATCAAATCTTGAGGACGTTTTGGTCCAGACAAATTCGGCTCCAACTCACCGAGATCGATTTCAACAAGTGACGTGAATTCCGGGTCCTCAAAGGACGGATCATACCAAAGGCTGTTCTTCTTGCAGTATTCTTCTACAAGCTTGATTTGCTCTTCAGTGCGTCCTGTAAGGCGAAGGTACTCAAGAGACTCCCCATCAACCGGGAAGAAACCACATGTCGCACCATATTCAGGAGCCATGTTGGAGATCGTCGCACGATCAGCCAAAGGCATTTCCTGCAACCCTGGACCGAAGAACTCAACGAATTTACCAACAACGTTTTGCTCACGAAGTTTTTGAGTAACTTTAAGCGCGAGGTCAGTAGCTGTTGTCCCTTGTGGGAAACTTCCGTTCAGCTTCACTCCGATAACTTCTGGAGCTGGGAAGTAAGACGGTTGGCCGAGCATTCCAGCTTCTGCTTCTATACCACCAACACCCCAACCTAGCACACCAAGACCATTGATCATCGTTGTATGTGAGTCGGTTCCGACAAGTGTATCAGGATAAGTATCATAAGAGCCGTTCTCGTTTTCTTTCGCGTGAACGACGTTTGCGATGTATTCAAGGTTTACCTGGTGAACGATACCTGTTGCAGGTGGAACAGCACGATAGTTATCGAACGCTTTTTGAGCCCAGTGTAAGAACTCATAACGCTCTTCATTTCGTTCAAATTCCAACTCCATATTTACGTTCAGAGCATCTGGTGTCCCATACTTGTCTACTTGAACAGAGTGGTCAATAACAAGATCAACAGGTACTTCCGGGTTGATTTTGTCTGGGCTTCCTCCCATATCTACCATCGCTTTTCTAAGAGATGCCAGATCTACCACGGCAGGTACGCCGGTGAAGTCTTGCAAAATAACGCGGGAAGGCTTAAATGGAACATCTTCCCCTTTGGATTTCTCCGTTCCCCAGTTTGCTAGACTCTCGACGTGATCATCGCTGATGACGCGTCCGTCATGTTGACGTAATAGAGATTCTAGTAGGATACGGATGGAGAAAGGTAGACGGGAAATCTTACCATGTCCCGCATCTTCTAAGGCTTTCAAATCGTAATAGTTGTACGTTTGGCCATTGAGTTCAAATTGTTTGCGAGCATTAAAAGCATTGCTAGCCATATTCCTTTTACCCCCTCATCAATATTCAATAGTGAACCTTTTTTAAGGTTTCACCATTCCCCAAATTCTTACATTTGTTCCCTTTGTATAAAACAAGTTCACAAATCTGCAATCCTTATTGTAAATGAAAACGATTTATAAGTAAAATGAATGACCACAAATTTTTCTGAATTCCATAAATTTTATACAATTATCTACAAAAACGCATGCTTGTATTTAAAGGATCAACCTTTTATAATGAAATTAGAGAAGTCTAAGACAATGAAACAGGTGATAGTATGTCAGGTGGATTTGCCCTATTTATCGTTGGGTGGATTGTCATCATGATTGGTCTGATGAGCATTGGCGGTTTTTTTATGTTCCGCAAATTCCTGAAGCGTCTTCCCAAAGAGGACGGAAAATCAATCATTGATTGGGAAGAATATTACGTGGACAAGACAAAACACATGTGGTCCGCGGAGCAAAAAGACTTATTAGAAGAGTTGATCTCTCCTGTTCCTGAGCTTTTCCGGGATGTAGCAAGACAGAAGATTGCTGGACGCATCGGGGAAATTGCCCTGCAGAAAAAGAAAAAGAAAATCACGCAGGAGATTTTAATCGAGGGCTACATACGTGCGACCCCGAAACGAGACCATAAATTTCTCGTTAAAAAGTTAGAGGAGAAAAAAATAGACATGAGCCCTTACGACCCATTGATCGAACGTTAAAAGGACCTGGCTTAAGCCAGGTCCTTTTTAAGTTCCAACTTTTTCTCTAACTTTAAGTATTGTTTCAACATGGCGATCCGCCAGGTCATGATCATACCGAATGCAAGCAGAAAGAACATTCCACTCGTCTCCCCAAAGGAAACATGCTGCCCAATAATGAGTTTGAAAACGACTCTCAAAATCAGTAGACCGAAAAGAATAAAAATAAAGGCCCTTGATGGTTTTAAATAAATATCTCCATCCCTCACCTCAAACTTGGAAGTGCGAATGAGGAAAATAGAAAAAATAACACCTATGAGAATGGCTTCAAACACCTGGTTCCATTCGACTCTGAACACCGGAAATACAAACATAAGGGCTCCTGTGCTCATCATGAAAGGGGGAAGAATAATTTTTTTTACACTTGCCGGTTTTTTTGCCGCCCGCAATCGGACGAAAATCATCGCTGTAGCCATACCAGCAGCCACAATGGTACTTGCAATTAACCAAAACATAACGATTCACTCTTTCTACTCTGTCCTTAATATCAGTTCAACACAAGATCGATGGCATTCAGGACCTGAGTTTCATCAAAGGGTTTAACAACGAAGTTTTTCGCTCCACGTTTACCAGCTCGTAATACCCTCTGTAACCAAATCTGGTTGAAGTGAAGCATATTTTCCCACCGCTTCCCCTGCAATTAAAACTTTAGCCATGACGACCTCCCGCTTTTATTCCCTATCGTAGGCAATGGTCAAAATGATCGTCATTGTTACCCCTACAACAGCTAGATAAACACCTAGGTCGAACAAGAGAGCCGTAGCAAGTTCGGTCTTGCCTAAAATCGGTAGTTGAAAGTAAGCGAACGTTTGGGTGAGGAAAGGCGCGTCAAAAACCATTCCACCAATCCCGGTTGCTGCCGCTACCATCAATCCAACAGGAATTAGAAAACGGAAATTAATCGGCAGAATCTTTTCCATCGCCTTACTTCCATAGGCCATATACATGAGGATAATTGCTGCAGCAGTCATTAAACCACCGATAAATCCTCCACCTGGAGCATTATGGCCAGCAAAAAATAAATAAACGGAAAACCCTAGTAAGATAAAGGCTATAAGTGTGGTTGTTGTTCTTAATATAATATCGTTGGTCTGGGTCATAAAAAAGCTCCTTTAATTTTTCTCTAGTATCATCTTAATATAAATCCTCTCTAAAATCCACGGCTTAGAACCCCTGAAAATCAAAGAGCCCTGCAAGATATGAAGTAAGCATGGTCATCCAATCAAAATAAAGAGCAATTCCGACGAGGATCATAATATACCCGCCTATCTTAACAATTCCCGTACTATGGTTTTTAATCCAACTCAATTTGCCAATAAAGAACGACAAGGCTAAGAAAGGAATGGAAAAGCCAAGGGAATAAGACAGCATCATGACTAAGAAAAGTTCCGGAGAATCAGCCGCTAACGAAAGGACGGCCGCTAGTATAGGACCTGTACAAGGCGTCCAACCAAGTGAAAATGTAATTCCGATAAGAAACGTGCCTATGTAACCAGAGGGTCTATTCTTGAAAGTTATCTTCCGGTCTTTCATTAAAAAATCAAAGTTGAATACGCCAATAATAACAAATCCGAAGAAAATAATCAGAATGGATCCTAAACGTCGGATCACGGATTCATATTGTATGAAAAACTGTGCAAAAAACGACCCTGAAAATCCTAAGATCAAAAAAATCGTCGTAAATCCTAATAAGAATAAAACCGTATGGATCAAACTTGCTCTTTTCAACATCCCATTGTCTTCTTTTAATTCATGCACACTCATCCCAGTAATATAGGAGAGGAATGCAGGGTACAGAGGAAATACACACGGGGATATAAATGATAAAAACCCTGCTCCGAAAGCAAGGAAAAGATTCACATCCATTTAATCATCACACCTTCATTCATAGTCGCCTCCTATTGTATCAGAGCTTCAGGCCTAACACGATGTTTATCTTGTGAACATCTAAAGAAGTTCCCATAGAGAAAGCCTTCTTTCATTCACGAAAGAAGGCTAAGTGTCATTATTTCATTTGATTGTTCATTGAACGCATCATCTGATTGATTTTCTTCTGAGAAGGCTTTTGGCCCATCTGCATCATCAGTGTGCGTAACATTTGTTCGTTAATTGGCGGGTTCTTTTTCAAATAGTTCATCATATACTTTCTTGCGATGAAGAAGCCTAGAGCTGCCCCACCGACAAGAGTCAATAAAGCAATGATGATGACCCAAACGATCCCCAATGTCATGACTTCGTCTTCCTCCTTCGTGTTGTCTCCCATAACAGTATAGTAAAACGTTCTCTAGAATACAATAGTCGTTTCAATATGACCGTAATCCAGACGCTACTAAACGAATCAACCGTTCATTAGATAAGCAAAAGCCTCCCACATGAAAAAAGGATCTCATCTTCTAGGAACGACGATGACCGTACCAGAGACAACAATCATTCTTATGCCTATTATATCACATAGAGCAGGGAAATCGAAAATGGTTGTCCCTACTATTTACCGCGAATTTTCAAGAGCAGATTGAAATTCACGGCATAAAAAGAAGCTGCCTTAGGAACAGGCAGCTTCTCCATAGTTTATTTCATCAAGTTTTCCGCATGCTTCACTACGTTTTCTACAGTGAAACCATAGTTCTCAATCACAGTATTCCCTGGAGCAGAAGCACCGAACTTGTCGATTCCGATGACGGAGCCATCCAAACCTACATAACGGTCCCAACCGAACGATGCGCCCATTTCAACTGCCAGACGTTTGCGGACAGAAGAAGGAAGGACTTGTTCTTTGTATTCTTTAGGCTGAGCTTCAAAGCGATCGAAGGAAGGTACACTGACAACACGGACGTCGTAACCATTCTTCTTCAATTCCGCTTGAGCTTCAACAATCAATTGTACTTCAGAACCTGAAGCAAGTAGGATCGCATCCGGCTCTTCTTTATCGGAATCGCTAAGGATGTACGCCCCTTTCTTCATTCCTTCGTATGCAAGTTCCTCTGTACCTTGAAGGGTCGGTAACCCTTGGCGAGTTAGGACAAGTGCTGTTGGAGTCGATTCAGACTCTAAAGCAAGTCTCCATGCCGCATTGGTTTCGTTCCCATCCGCAGGACGAAGGACGGAAAGGTTTGGCATCGCACGAAGAGAAGCCAATTGTTCCACAGGTTCGTGCGTCGGACCATCTTCTCCAACGGCAACAGAGTCATGAGTGAAGACGTAGTTCACAGGCAGGTTTTGCAGGGCGGACAAGCGGACCGCTGGACGCAGGTAGTCACTGAAGACAAAGAATGTACCCGCATATACATTAAGTCCACCATGAAGTCCCATTCCGTTTAAGGCAGCCGCCATGGCAAATTCACGAACTCCGAACCAGATGTTTCGACCTGCGTAGTTGTTACGTGAAAAGTCTTCTTCACCTTTGACGGCCGTTTTATTTGAACCTGCAAGGTCGGCACTACCACCAAAGAAGTTAGGGATAGCTTTTGAAAGAGCGTTGATCGCATCTCCAGAAGCTGCGCGTGTCGCAGGGCTGTCTTCGCCCACCTGATAAGTTGGAAGACTTTGATCCCAGCCTTCAGGAAGCTCTCCGCGAATCGCACGCTCAAACTCTTCTGCAAGCTCTGGATGTGCTTCTTTGTACTGAGCCATTAGGTTGTTCCAGGATTCTTCTTTATCCTGACCATTTTGCTGAACCTTTTCTTTAAAGTCCTGATAGACCTCTTCAGGTACGTGGAATGGCTCGTGATCCCACTTGTAGAACTGTTTAGCTGCCGTTCCTTCCTCTTCTCCTAAAGGAGCACCGTGGGAGGCAGACTTACCAGATTTATTAGGAGATCCATACCCAATAACCGTTTTCACTTCGATCATTGTTGGTTGATCTGTATTCGCTTTTGCTTTCTCAAGTGCCTGAGCAATATCCTCTGTGTTCGTACCATCCTCTACGCGAATCACCTGCCATCCATAGGCTTCATAGCGCTTTTCAACACTCTCGCTGAAGGAACGATCAAGGTCGCCATCAAGAGAAATATCATTGGAATCATAAAGAACGATCAATTTACCTAGACCAAGGTGACCGGCAAGAGAAGCAGATTCCTGGGATACCCCTTCCATCAAGTCCCCGTCACCACAAATGGAATAAGTGTAATGGTCAACGACATTATAACCTTCACGGTTATATTTCGCTGCAAGGTGAGCTTCAGCCATTGCCATTCCGGTCGCCATTGCAATACCTTGTCCAAGGGGACCTGTAGTTGCTTCTACACCGTCTGTGTGTCCAAACTCTGGGTGACCAGGGGTTTTGGAATCCCATTGACGGAAGGACTTAAGGTCGTCCATCGTCACGTTATAACCGGATAAGTGGAGCAAGCTGTAAAGAAGCATAGATCCGTGTCCAGCAGATAGGACGAAACGGTCGCGGTCGAACCAGTTCGAGTTTTTCGGATTATGATCCATGAACTGAGTCCATAGCGTATATGCCATCGGTGCTGCACCCATCGGCATCCCCGGGTGTCCGGAGTTTGCTTTTTCTACTGCATCGATTGTTAAAGTTCTAATCGTATTGATTGATGTTTGTTCAAGGCTGTTTGCCATGTTCAACATTCCCCTTTCGTTTCAGGTATATGTACCATGTATTATCCTATAATGAAATTCATTTTGAAACAAGCGTTGTGCGAAATCTTTGCACAACCTCCCACCTAACTTCCCCCTTATTAAGGGTTTTAAACAAAAAATCCGCATTCGAAAATTATCGAACACGGAGATTTAAAAATTAGTTCTTTTTTTCGTTTTCCTGCATTTGACGAAGCTTCTTAGGTGTCACGTCATCCCCATTCGGGTCGATGACGGTAACTCCTTTCAGCTGATTCTTGAAAGATTGACGAGCATTTTTCAAGTATTCCTGACGCAGCTTCTGCTGTTCCGCTTTTTCTTCCTTCGAAAGTTCTTCCTGCTTGGATTTATTCGCTAGTTCATTTATACGATTAATTTTTTCTTTAGATAACATAGATCCTTCTCCTTTACTCATAGTCTGGATCGTAAAAACATGAAAAAGACAAGAAATCCACAGATCCTTGTCCTTAAACTATATATTACCGTGATTCTTCTTCTTTTTCAAGCGATAGGTATTCCTTGTATCTGCGATGAACCGTAGCCTTCGATACATCATATCCAAGGCCTCTTAGTGTCGCAGCGATATCTTTAAACGTCAGCTCATTTTTCCTTAACCGGACCACTTCTTCAATAGGAAATTCGATTCTCTCACGACCTGGCGCCTGGTCCCGATTGGATAAATTGATTGATGGGTCATAGCCGCCCTCAACAGCTTTTCTCATTCCCCGGCGTATTTTCATATTATGTATTTTTCTCTGGTATTCCTCTACGATCCCCACAATCTGTAAAACCATAGAATCCGACTCTGATAACTGCAACTCTCCCTGATTTGATAAAGAATACACCTTAATATTCAATCGATTCAATTGATGAAACAATGCGATTTTCGTATTCCCACGTCCCAATCGAGTCTCATCCTGAATCACCAGAGCTTCCGCACGCCCGGAAGAAAAATATTCCAGCATACGGAAGATCCCGTCCCGCTCAATATCGTAACCACTCGCTTGTTCTTCAATACATTCCACAACTTCAAATTCGTGACTCTCTGCCATTGAAGTCAACTCGGTTCTTTGGCGGTTTAATGATGTCACTTGAGCTTCTTTTTCCGTACTTACCCTGCAGTATAAAATCACCTTCAATTGAATGTTCCTCTCTCTTTCTCTATTAAACAGCTGTGACCATAGAATAATAGAGAATGATAAAACTAACAATAAAAAGAATAATGTAGGTGTAGTCCAGCTTCGATAATTTGTTAAACATACATAACCCCTCCGTTTTCATAGAACGAACGTTCTTAAGAACCTGTGTTCGCGTTTGTTAATTTTATTATATACGAACACAAGTTCTTGTCAATGGTTTTTTTCGAACGCGTGTTTGTATTTTTGAATCATAAGTGGTACAATGTGGTTACTATAATCCTATGTACGAGGTGCTAATCTATGAGTAAACTTTCAAAACGGCAGCAGGAAATACTAGATTTTATTAAAGAACAGGTTTTAATGAAAGGATATCCACCATCCGTAAGGGAGATCGGTCAATCCGTTGGTCTCGCTTCAAGTTCAACAGTACATGGTCACTTATCCAGATTAGAGAAAAAAGGCTATATTAGACGCGATCCGACGAAACCTCGTGCCATTGAAGTAATTGAATTGGAAGAAGATCACAGTATTCCGAGAAGTGAAGCCTCCTACGCTCCAGTAATCGGTAAAGTCACGGCCGGTTCCCCGATTACAGCTGTAGAGAATATCGAAGAATATGTCCCGCTTCCAGATACACTCGCAGGATCGGATGACAACACGTTCGTCCTGATCGTCCAAGGGGAAAGTATGATTGAGGCAGGAATTCTAGACGGCGACATGGTCATCGTCAGACAACAGCAAACCGCTCAGAACGGTGACATCGTCGTGGCGATGACAGAAGATGAAGAAGCAACTGTAAAACGATTCTTCAAGGAAAGAAATCACGTTCGTTTACAGCCTGAAAACGCAACAATGGAACCAATCCTATTACAGGACGTATCCATTTTAGGGAAAGTCGTCGGTCTATACAGAACCGTACATTAATTGAAAGAGGCGAGTTTTGTTAAACTCGCCTCTTTCTTTATTTTTTGTCATGCTCCATAACTTTTCCGGATGGAGGTTAAAGGAAATACAGACAATATATTATTTTTTCTGAACGTTCTCACTTGTTTTCGTTCATAGCAGTAAGCAATTACATATTCATCCTGAATGTCGACCACTCTAACCACCCGTTGAGACAAATCGCCTTTGTGGTTGATATAGATCCATTCCAACTTCATCTTTTCGAGTTTTGAACGTTGGATTAATGCTTCCATTGGTGACACCTCCATAACAGGAACGTTTGTTCTTACTAACATTATATGTAACACATCCCCCAAAGTATACGACCAAAATCTTGGAATTATCTTCACCCCATTCAAATTGTTCCGTGAGGCAAAGAAAAACCCTTGAAGCTATTAGCTTCAAGGGTTTTAAGGTTTAATACGTCTGTAAATATTGTTCGCGTTCCCACGGATGAACCTGTGTACGGAACATGTATTTGGGGCTTTGTGTAATATCAAATCCTTTCAATATATTCATTAATAAGGGTTTTTAGAATGTGTGTTATTC
>NZ_FNIZ01000011.1 GCF_900104185.1 Halobacillus aidingensis
TATGGAAGAGAGCTGAGGCCTCGCGAATGGAATACCCTTCGTCTTTAATCCATTGAATTACCTTCAGTTTAAAGTCTGAGGAATAGTTTGTATAGGGACACGCAAAAGCTTGATTGCCATGATACTCATATAATTTGACCCAATAGCGTAGAGCGGAGTTGTCTACGCCAATCTCGTTAGCAAGGTGACGGTAGCTTATCGTTTCATCCATATATCGACGAACGGCTTGGAATTTTTCATCTTTCGTAAATTTTTTCAAGGTGAATCCCCCTTAACTCAGAGCTAGATAAGTGTCCAACTCTTGGGGGTCACTTCACTAAAGCTCTGCGGGGTCTCGCCAGCCAATCCATTCCCGCGGGAGTCTCGCAGCTTCCCAACCACCCCATTCGATGTATGCGTGAAACGAACCCCTTTACCTCGTTGGATTGTCTTCCACTATCCGACTGTTAGAAGCATAAAGCGCTCTGTATTAAAGGTTTTAAGATTCATGAACCTGTGCATGGAAGTTTTTTCTTACACTCCCAACAGACTGGATAGCTACTTATTCGAGAAGTGATTTCGAGCTACTTATATGGTAAAGGGGCGGAGGGGAATGGGGAGACTCCTACCTTAAGTGTGGAGGCGCCTTGATCAGCGGCGTATGGACTGGACTGAGCTGGCGGAGATAAAGGAAACACGAAGAACGGAGTGATTCGATGTTGACTTATCGTACAGAAGCGAGGGAAGTCTCACTAGCCGCTAGGCGCCGGAACCGGATATCTAAGAGGAAAAAGGTGCTTGGTGAGCCCCCACAGGACGCAGTCCGAGGAGGCTCAAGAGAACAGAGGAAGTTCGATTAAGTTCGGCACGTCCTGGTGCCAACATCGAACGACCCCACCTCGTGTGGGGCCCCGCGGAAAGCGAGCTATTCCCCGCAGCCCCCATCCACTAACCAAAAGTCTCGAAACTGAGTCTTCCACAATAGGGAGCTTTTATGGAACAAATGAGAGGTTTTAGTAATCGAGGACAACTGCTTTATATTTAACCTTTGATAGACGATATAAAGAGTGGATTCTATCAAAGGAAGGACGATGCTTCATGAAGCAGGATCAAGGCATATTACTCGAAAGTGGAACGAACGAATTGGAAATCGTCGAATTCGGAATCGGCAACAACCGTTTTGGCATAAACGTCATAAAAGTAAAAGAAATCCTGAACCCTCACCCCGTCACAAAAATCCCTCATTCACATAAATCGGTGGAAGGGATCATCGAAATTCGTGGGGAAGTGGTCCCTGTTGTAGATGTAGCCCATGCCCTCGGGTTTTCACCATCCGAAAATCCGAAGCAGGATAAATTTATTCTGGCGGAATTCAATAAAACAAAAATCGTTTTCCATGTGCATACCGTTACACAGATTCACCGTATCTCGTGGGAACAGATAGAAAAACCGAATAAGATGTATCAGGGGCTGGAAACGCAAATTACCGGAGTAATCAAAATGGATGAAGACATGCTTTTGCTGCTTGATTTTGAAAAAGTAGTCGCTGATATCAATCCTGAATCCAGTATTAACGCGGAGCAGCTGCGCGAACTAGGCCAAAGGGAACGTTCACAAAAGAAAATAATGATCGCTGAAGATTCCGGCATGCTTCGTGCCATGCTACAGGAAACGTTAAGTGAAGCTGGATATGAAAATACGATCTCTTTTGAGGATGGAAAAGAAGCCTACGAACATCTGGAAGATTTATTGGATGAAGGGAAAACGATCGAAGAGGAATATCAGCTGATCATCACTGATATCGAAATGCCGCGTATGGACGGCCACCACTTTACTCGTTTGTTGAAGAATCATAGCGATTTGAGCCAACTCCCAGTCGTCATTTTCTCCTCACTGATTACAGATGACCTTCGTCACAAAGGGGAAATCGTAGGAGCCGATGCCCAAGTTTCCAAACCGGAAATCGTAGAACTCGTAAAAATCATCGATCATCACATCCTCTAAAAAAAGCAGGCTCCATTAATGAACGTCTGTCTTTGTTATTAAAGTAAATGGCAGGATTGTGGAAGACTCAGTTTCGAGACTTTTGTGTAAGTGGATGGGGCTGCGGGGAATGACTCGCTTTCCGCGGGAGCGCGTTGAGCCTCCTCGGACTCCGTCCTGCGGGGTCTCATCTAGCACTCTTTTCCCGCAGGAGTCTCGCCATTCCCCTCCGCCCCTTTGCCATATAAGGATCTCGAAACCACTTCTGAAAAAGTCAGCTTGTATGATTGAGGGAAGTGGATAATATAACCCCCTCCACAGCTCGCATTCACAATGTAAAAGCTTGATATAGAACGCTTTATGCATACTTAGGAGAGAAGAGTGGGAGAAACTCCTTCTCGGTATAGGGGTTCGTTTCTCTCTACATCGAATGGGGTGGTTGGGAAGCTGCGAGACTCCCGTGGGAGAAGGAGATAGGCGAGATCCCGCAGGACGTAGTCCGAGGAAGCTCGGCGCTCCCCCACAGGAAAGCGAGTGGCTTCCCAACAACCCCTGAATCCAAATACGACAAACGAACCCCGGTTATCTCGAAACTAGGTCTTCCAGAAAAGGGACATTTAGTGGAATAGTCATGATGGATAAAAAAGAAGGAATAAAAAAATCCGCTCCTTGGCGGATTTTTTTATTCCTTCTTTAATCGCTCGAACAACTCATCATGCCAGTCATAAGCATGCTTGGACAACGTTTCCGGCCCAGCTTTTGTTGGTGATGAATCTACGACAATATTCTTGTGATGCTCTGAAAGGTGCTCATAAGAAGCACGCATTTCCGTTGTGTATTCCATATACTTTTTCAAATGATATAAAAAATCTTCGACTTCACTTACAGCCATCCTATCATCCTCCTCTATTTGTCCATTCCTTATTTAGTAAGAAATGAAACCTCGAAAAGGGTTTACGGGCGTCTTCTTCTGCGCTGGTTCCATGGGCTGCCTGTCGGCTGGCCGAGCATACTTGGTTGTGAAGTGCCTTGGAATGAATAGGCCGGCTTTTTCGGTTGTTTCCAATTCAAATAATGGTAAAGCGTACGTTTGGCTCTCGACAATGATAATTTGGGTTTTGGGTTCCGGTAAGACTGGTCGACTTTTCCTAAATGCTCCAAATCTTGAAAGTCTTTCTTTGTTGCAGGAACATGGAAATAGTAACCACCAATTTCAATGAGGAGGGTCGAGTGCTGCTGGCTGAATTTCGGATGGTCGGAAAAATGGAGTCCGACCTTTTTGGCGCGGTTTTCATTTAGGAGTTTGTCAATCGTATGCTTTTTAATGTCATAGAGATGCCTCGGTTCTGGGGCTGTTTTGGCATGTCGATTGACGATAAATAGGGATTCGGCTAATTCGCGGTTGGATATTTGATTGTCTTTCATCTATGATCTCCTTTCCATCCAAGTATAGCTCTCTTTTTATCATTTTACAACATTTTACAATATCAAGATTCATTTTTATACTTTTTCAGATCTTCGACGATTTTTTCGACAGATTCAGCTTTTGTTCCGCTGTAAGTTTCTGCAATGTTTCCATCAGGGTCAACGAGGAAAAAGCTCGTTCCATGAGCGACCTGATCCGAATCTTCCATTTTCTTGACGGGGGACTGGAATGATTTAATGGACCATTCTTTCACTTCCTGAAAAGAATAACCTGTCAGAAAGTCCCACTGCTCATAATTCGGCTGATAGTTCTCAGCAAAAGATAGCAGTTTTTCTTGTGTATCATTTGCTGGATCTACACTAACAGAAACGAGCTGTACGTCTAAATTTTCCTGCTCTAATTGTGCTTGCAACCTGGACATATTCCCTGTCATCGGAGGACAGACGGTTTCACAGTTGGTGAAGATGAAGTCCGCAACCCAGTAATCTCCAGCATATGCTCCGGGGACGGATACCTCTTTTCCATGTTGATTCACGGCTGATAATTCACCGACATCCTTCGACCCACAGGCCGCCGTGATGGTTATGAGAAAAATGATGCTGATCCAAAATCTTAATTTCATGGGATCCTCCAACTTTCTAAATTGTCTTCAGTGTACCACTCCAAAGGAAAAAGGACAGACTTGTTTTCTATCTGTCACAAAAATGTAAGAGTTCGATTTGGTTCATTGTGTGGATTTCAATCGGAACACGGAAAATTCCGGGCGGCACATAAACCGGTAAGGAAGTCTTGTCGTACCGATCCCACGGCTTACATAAAGGTTGAACCCGTTCACTAATGGGTAGTGCCCTTCGACGAAATGCTCAGCGAACGGCGGAGTGACAAGGTAGCCGAAAAAAGGCACCTGCACTTGTCCTCCATGGCTGTGCCCGGACAGTTGTACATCCACGGGGTAGTGCTGATACTCAAGCGCAACATCCGGCTCATGAACCATCAATAAGGTGAACGAATCTGTGGGAACATTCTCGAGTGTCTGTTCTAAATCAGGTTGGCCGAGCATGATGTCGTCGACACCGGCAAGCGTGAAGGACGCAGATCCATTTTCAATGAGGGTATGTTCATTTTGTAAAAGTTGAAAGCCGCTCTGCTCCATGACATCACGAATTTTTTCCGTACCATAGCCGCCGTGGTCATGGTTTCCATAAATCCAATACTTGCCTTGATTCGCTTCCAAGCGCTTTAATATTTGGATGAGGCGGGGAGGAAACGAGTAGGTGTGCGGTTCGTCTACGAGATCCCCTGTAAACAAAATGAGGTCTGCTTTTTCTGCATTAATTTTTTCAACGAGACGCTCCAAATCATCCAATTCATAATGAAAGCCGACGTGCGTGTCTGAAAACTGGAGGACTTTGAAATTATGAAAATGCCGTGGGATCTTCCCGTGTTTGATCTCATGGCGGCGGATGGCGAGCATATTCGGTTCCATGTAACGTGCATACGAATAACCGAACGCATTGAGTCCGATAAAGGCTGCAGCGCTTGCTAATGTACGTTTGATGAAGGTTCTTCTCGTAATTTTCATGACGTCTCTCCTCTGAATTCTTCCGCCATTATAACATGGCTGAAGGAAAGATAACGTCGAATTTTTATACTTTATTTTAAAAATGAACAGGTATTCAGTTTGTTCTTGTTGAATTACATAAGTAGTCAAGAAGAGGAGGTTTTACATATGGAAAATCAAGTCGTCATCGTTACAGGTGGTTCCAGTGGGATGGGGCTGCATATGGCTGAAAGGTTTGTACAAGAAGGAGCGAAGGTCGCGATTACCGGCCGGAATGTAGAACGGCTGGAAGAAGCGAAGAAACAGATCGCAGCCGGAAAAGAAGATCATGTCCTAACGGTTCAAATGGATGTCCGTGAAGTAGAAGATACCGAACGGATGGTCAAAGAAACAGTGGAGGCCTTCGGGAGAGTCGATCATCTCGTTAATAATGCAGCAGGTAATTTCATTGCACCTGCGGAAGACCTGTCTCCGAACGGTTGGAATTCTGTCATCAACATCGTTTTAAATGGAACTTTTTATTGCAGCCAGGCGGTCGGAAAGTATTGGATTGAAAATGAAATCAAAGGGTCGATTTTAAACATCGTCGCCACCTACGCTTGGAATGCGGGTGCTGGTGTGATTCATTCCGCTTCTGCGAAGTCAGGGGTGCTTACGATGACCCGTACGCTCGCTGTGGAATGGGGAACGAAATACGGCATTCGTGCCAATGCCATCGCACCTGGGCCAATCGAACGGACGGGTGGAGCTGAGAAACTGTTTCAATCGGAAAAAGCAGCCCAGCGTACCCTTGCTTCCGTACCTCTTGGCCGCTTAGGGAAGCCAGAGGAAATCGCAGGCCTTGCGAAGTTCATTCTATCTGAAGAAGGGGCTTATATGAATGGAGAGGTCGTTACCCTTGATGGAGGCCAGTGGCTGAACAAATTTCCTTTTTAAAAAGGGGAGAGTGGCATGGAAAAGAAGTGTTTCTTTTGCAAAAAGACGTATAAATTAGACCGTTCAGACCCGCAGTATATGAAGATAAGTAAAAATCCTAAGACGTCCTATGTGTGTAAATCTTGTAATCAATCGATGCAGAAAGATGCGCAAACGTCTACAGGGCTTAACCCTGATATGATTGATTCTCACGATAAATATTTGAGGTAATAAGAAATAAACGTCCAGGGTATCCCTCCTGGACGTTTATTTTTGTTAACAATTTTTTTTGCGATTCCATTCATCGATCCATTTTTCACATTTCTTCCTTAATCCCTTTTCTCACCAATACCCAGTTAGCCGGATAACTTGTCAAGAAACCTAAAATCATCGCAATCTGCATCATGAACCAGTAAGAAGCCTCGTTCGGCTTCGGTGGCTCCTGAAACAGGACGAAGTGGACGATGGCCATCCAACCGAACATTCCCACCTCAAAAGCGATCAACGATAGGGAGTCAGCTTTAATAGCAGCCCAAACGGCTCCTTTTTTACTGAGATCTTCGTTCATCGGATAGATCGCATAATACTGAAAAAGGATGCCGAATAAGTAAGCCAGCACGAATTCAACGGTGTAGTGGGCGAACAAGGTGGAGCCTGCAATCATCATGCCCGTCAAGGCAACAATCGGTACACCTACAGCATCACCAAGGGTACAGCCTGCTGAACAGTGGCTCGTGGAAACAAACACTTTCGCAGGTCTGCCTCGATGATCCTCTTTATCATTATCCTTACTCTTCAGACGTCCCCATTTAAAATAAGTCCACAGGGCGACAGGGCCCATAAACCATCCATTGATCGGCCAGACGATATTCATAATCTTCATCATTTGTGGGTGTCTCATGATATCCACGGTAATAATAAGAGAACATAAAAGACCAATCGCAAGTGCGATTACAGAAATGGTAGACAACAAAACAATCACCTCTATATTTTCGGAGTTTAAATAACTATACCCTAAGGTAGTAAATAAATAAACGAGTAAAAATTATAAGGATCACCAAGGTGAAACAATTGACTATAATACCTATACCGGGTATATAATAGTAAGCAAAGGAGGCGGTGTTATGACAGAGAATCATCTTCCGGAAGATAGCGGGAAACAACCGGTCAAACCGAGGACACAAGATGAAAAGATGGCGGTATTGAACCGCTTGAAACGTATCGAAGGTCAAGTTCGCGGCATTCAGAAAATGGTGGAAGACGATCGTTACTGTGTGGATATACTCGTGCAGATATCAGCGATCAACAACGCTTTGAATAAAGTCGGATACAACTTGTTGGAGCGTCACACGCATCATTGCGTCAAAGATGCCATTCAAAAAGGCAATGGCGACGAAGCAATTGATGAATTGATGAAAGTTGTCCGACAGTTCTCGAAGTAAAGGGGGCATAAGTATGGCAGATAAGAAGCAGATGAATGTAGGGGTCACTGGGATGACATGCTCCGCCTGCTCCACACGAATTGAAAAAGTGCTCAACAAAATGGATGGCGTTGAGGCGAACGTCAACCTCGCGATGGAAAAGGCGAATGTCCACTATGATGAGTCAAAGGTCCAGCCGGAAGACATTCAGGCGAGAATCGAAAAGCTTGGCTATGGTGTGCAAAAAGAGCGTGTAGAGCTGGATATTCAAGGCATGACCTGTTCTGCCTGTTCATCAAGAATACAAAAGGTATTGTCTAAAACAAGTGGTGTGAGTGAGGCGAACATTAACTTAGCGACAGAAGCGGGTGTCATTGAATACGACCCAAACACACTGACCGTCGATGACATCATTGGGAAAGTCGAGAAACTAGGTTATCATGCGGTTACGAAGCAGAACCGGGAGGAACAAAAAGAGCAGAAGGAAGAAGAAATCAAAGAGAAAAAGCGGAAACTCTGGATTTCAGCCCTGTTATCTTTTCCGCTTCTGTACACGATGGTCGGTCACTTACCTTGGGATATCGGTCTTCCGGTACCCATGTGGCTGATGAATCCATGGTTTCAATTCTTGCTCGCAACTCCTGTCCAATTCTATATCGGAGCCCAGTTTTATAAAGGAGCCTACCGGGCGCTGTCTAATAAAAGTGCCAATATGGATGTCCTTGTAGCACTTGGAACTTCGGCCGCATACTTTTACAGTTTGGTCGAAGCCATCCGCTGGCAGTTGAATCCTGGGGTCACGCCTGAGTTATATTTTGAAACGAGTGCCGTACTGATCACCCTCATCCTTGTAGGGAAACTTATTGAAGCACTTGCCAAAGGCCGCACGACAGCTGCATTGACGAAACTGTTGAACCTTCAGGCGAAAGAAGCGACCGTCATCCGTGATGGAAAAGAAGAAAAAGTTCCTGTCGATGATGTTCAGGTCGGCGATGAAATCCTCGTTAAACCAGGAGAAAAAATCCCTGTGGACGGGTCTGTAATCAACGGCATCACTTCTGTCGATGAATCGATGATCACAGGAGAATCGATCCCTGTCGATAAGCAAGCAGGGGAACCAGTCATCGGCTCAACGATCAACAAAAACGGAACGATTACAATGAAAGCGGAAAAGGTAGGTAAAGATACGGCTTTATCCGGCATCGTCAAAATCGTGGAAGAAGCGCAAGGATCGAAAGCACCGATCCAAAGAACGGCGGATCAGATTTCTGGAATTTTCGTTCCGATTGTTGTAGGTATTGCCATTTTGACTTTCCTTGTGTGGTTTCTCATCGTCTCTCCGGGAGAATGGCCGCCTGCCTTGGAAGCTGCCATTGCTGTGCTCGTCATCGCTTGTCCATGTGCCCTTGGCCTGGCTACACCGACTTCAATCATGGTCGGTACAGGAAAAGGCGCTGAGCAGGGGATTTTGTTCAAGGGCGGTGAATATTTGGAAGGCACCCACCGACTGACGACGATTCTATTAGATAAAACAGGCACCGTCACAAAAGGAAAACCGGAAGTAACTGATTTTGTAGCTTTTGATGATGAGAAAGCTTTATTACCTCTCGTCGTTTCTGCAGAAAAATCATCTGAACATCCTTTGGCAGAAGCGATTGTCCAATACGGAGAGGAAAAGGGTGTCACGAAAACAGCAGCTGCGGAGTTCGAAGCGATTCCTGGACATGGGATTAAAGCCGTGGTGGACGACGAACATGTTTATATTGGAACAAGAAAATTGATGCAGCGCGAAAACATCGATTATGGTTTGTATGAAGAATCCTTGGTTACACTGGAACAACAAGGGAAAACAGCAATGTTCATCGCCGTCGGAGGGGAATTGAGAGGCTATATCGCCGTAGCAGATACAGTTAAAGAAACATCCAAACAAGCGATTGAAAATTTAAAAGCAATGAACCTCAACGTTTATATGGTCACAGGTGATAACCAACGTACTGCTGATGCGATTGCCAAGCAAGTCGGAATCGATGGAGTCTTTGCTGAGGTCCTTCCCGAACAGAAAGCTGAAAAAGTGAAAGAACTGCAAAAACGTGGAGAAAAAGTCGCCATGGTGGGAGATGGTATCAATGATGCCCCTTCTCTTGCGACCGCTGATATCGGAATCGCCATCGGGACCGGATCAGATGTTGCCATTGAAACGGCAGACATTACACTTGTGGGTGGGGACCTTGCTCACTTGAGCCAGGCCATCCGCTTGAGCAGAAAAACGATGAGCAACATTCGACAGAACCTCTTCTGGGCTCTTGCTTATAACTCTGCAGGCATCCCGGTCGCTGCTCTCGGGCTTCTCGCGCCATGGGTAGCCGGTGCCGCCATGGCCTTCAGCTCAGTAAGTGTCGTTACAAACTCACTAAGACTGAAGCGGGCAAAAATATAAAAAAAAATATGATTATTAGTTCATAGGGGAGAGGGGGAAATTTCCTCCATATACCTCGACTTGTTGATGATGAAGCAAAAAAGCAAAAAATGAAAGGGTGTTGAAAATGGAAACAACATTGAAAGTAGAAGGAATGACATGCGGACACTGTAAGAGTGCTGTTGAAGGAGCACTGAAAGAAGTCGATGGAGTAAACGATGTGAACGTGGACCTGGATACAGGTAACGTAAAAGTTTCCCATGCAGATAGCGCCAATAAAGTAGAAATGAGAGAAGCTGTCGAAGAACAAGGCTATGACGTCGTATAGCAAATACAACCCCCGGTGTAAAACTGCCCGGGGGTATTTTTTAAAAAGAGGTGGGGAAACATGGGAAACGTTAAAAAAGCTGCATTGAGTCTTCTTTTAGTTTTCGTTTTTCTTGGTGCTTGCAGCGAGGAAGTCGAAGAAGAGGCAAGAGAAGCTAAGGACAGCACAGAAGATAAGGCGGAGAATCAGGAATACTTACAATCATTTGAAGGAAATCTCGGACATGTCCACGGTCTTGGCCATATGGAAGAGGGGTTCGCTTTTGCCGCCCACACAGGAATCAAAATTTTTCAGGAGGGGCAATGGAAAGAAGCGGTGTATCACCCTCATGATTACATGGGATTCCAGGTGAGGGAGGACGGATTTCTGTCTTCAGGGCACCCGATTCCTTCCAGTGATCTTCAAAATCCGCTGGGTCTGCAAAGAGGAAAAGTTTCTGAAGAGAGTTTAGAGGCTCTTGCTTTTGATGGGGAAAGTGATTTTCACGTCATGGGAGCAGGGTTTGCCAATGAATCTGTTTACGTGTTCAATGAGCAGCCTAATTCCCAATTAGATCAAGGATTTTATAGGAGTACAGATCTTGGCGCGACATGGGAGTCTATCCATGCGGAAGGAATCGAAGGCGGTGTATTCCAAATGGCTGTCCATCCTACAGATGGAGAAACGGTAGCCGTAGCTACAGACTCAGGGGTTTTCTTAAGCGAAAATGGTGGTCAGAGCTTTGAGAGGATTTCTGAGTCTGGACAAGCGGGAGGCCTATATTTTAACGAAGATGAATTGTTTTATGGCTTATACACTGGGGAAGCGACCATGACATCCTATTTAATTGGTGAATCCGGCACATCGGATGTTCCACTTCCCGACCTGAAAGAAGACGCTGTCATGTATTTTGCAGAAGCAGACAATCGAATGGCGATTTACACCTTTAATGGTGCAGCGTATGTCTCTGAAGACGGAGGAGAGAATTGGGAGAAGATTGTAGAAAAAGGGGAAACCGTTTCTTAATGAAGGAACTCCAATGGAAAATCATTGGAGTTCTTTTTTATTCTTGCAGGGGGACCCGTTGAGGCGTAGAAAGGGAATTCTCCATAAAAAAGGACTCGCAGGGTGCACCTGCGAGTCTTCCATCAACCGATGATATAGAAAAAAATCGAGAAGAAATGGAGGATCGAACCGCCGAGAACGAACAAATGCCAGACCATGTGGTGGTATTTGAAGCTCCGCCAGACGTAAAAAATCGATCCGATCGAATACATGACGCCTCCTACAACGAGATAGGTGATGCCTGCTGCAGGTACTTCCGCTGTCAATGGACCCCAGGCGAGAACGATCAACCAGCCCATCAGTACATAGAAAACCGTAGACATCACAACAAATCGTTTGACGAAAAACACTTTGAAAACAATTCCGAGAATGGCCATTCCCCAGACGATGCCGAACAACGTCCACCCGAGTGTACTCCGTAACGGAACGAGCATGATTGGTGTGTACGTTCCGGCAATGAATAGATAGATGGCGGAATGGTCGAAGATCTCAAACAGATCCTTGGCCCGGCCTGGTGGAAAACTGTGGACGAGCGTCGAGGATACATACAGGATGAGCATAGTGGCCCCGTAGATCGTCACACTCGTAATATGCCAGGCATTGCCGCCGATACTTGCGAACACAATGAGCAGGACGAGCATCGCGATGCTTAAAATGGCACCGATGCCATGGGTGATGGCATTGGCGATTTCTTCACGCTTTGTAAAGGTGTGTGTGAGCAAATTTTTCAACTCCAATGTAATGAACTATCTTCATTATACGCCGGATTCTTGTTTTTATAAAGACTGGATACTTAAATAGGTTTAACGGGAACAATGATTGGGGTAATAGGAAGTCGGAAGTAAGCGAGAGAGAGAAATGTCGGAAATTGCGTTCGTGCTTAGGGAGAAATTGTGTTAGAATATGTAATGGTCTTAAGAGCGTCTCTTTCTGCTCCTTCAATGTTCAAGAAAAAGAGGAGTGAATAAGAACATGGTTAGTTTAGAAAAAGAAGCATTGAGGATCCCGCTCGTTTCAGAACTTATGATTCCATCAGAGAAAGTAGCCCACGTGCAAATTGGTAACCCGCTCGAGCATGCGCTTTTGGTTTTAGTGAAGTCTGGTTATTCTGCGGTACCTGTACTGGATCCTACGTTTAAATTTCAGGGAGTCATCAGCAAAACGAAAATTTTGGAAGAAACGTTGGGAATTGAACAATTTGAATTAAACCGACTGTCTGAAATGACGGTTAGTGAAGTGATGGATGATGAAGTGCCTTGTCTACAGCTCCATGACAATATGATTGATGCGATGCACAAGCTTATTGATTATCCTTTTGTCTGCGTGACGAATCCACAAGGGGAATTCGACGGGATTGTAACACGTCGGACAATCCTCAAACAATTCAGCAAGCATTATCATGAAACTTTCAAACATACAATGGTAGAAGCAAGTGAATAAACCGATTATGATAGAATAGATGGCATCTAAGATGTCATCTATTTTTGTATTGAAGGTGAACCTACATATGAAGAAAGATAAACAAAAACGGGGGCTTGTGCTTGCATCGATTATGCTCGCCATGTTCCTCGCAGCGATTGAAGCGACGATCGTGTCCACGGCGATGCCGAGTATCGTAGCGGATCTGGGAGGGTTCAGCTTATACAGCTGGGTATTTTCTGCGTATCTCCTGACGAATGCAGCGACCGTCCTGCTTTTTGGCCGATTAGCGGATGTTTTCGGTCGGAAACCGATCTTCATGCTCGGAATCAGCCTTTTTCTATTAGGGGCTGTTCTTTGTGCTCTTGCTCCGTCGATGAATGTTCTGATCGGGGCAAGGCTCGTCCAGGGAATGGGAGCTGGAGCCTTGATGCCGATTGCGACAACGATTGTTGGTGATATTTATACAAAAGAAGAGCGCGCGAAAATCCAAGGGTATTTATCGAGCGTCTGGGGCATCTCAGCTGTGACGGGGCCTGCGCTTGGGGGCTTCTTCGTCGATCTCCTCTCATGGCCGTATGTATTCTGGATGAATATCCCTCTCGGCCTGCTTGCTCTTTTCGGGATTCTCTTTTTCTTTAAAGAAGAGGTTTCCAAAGAAAAAAGGAGTGTGGATGTTGCCGGTTCTATGTGGGTCGTTATCACAGTCAGCACGTTGATGATTATCCTTGTAGAAGGCGGGGTAGGGATCGATTGGATGTCATGGACGATGCTTTCCATGATTGTCGTTGCTCTCATTGGTGCCCTGGCCTTTTTCTTTCACGAGAGAAAAACGGATGATCCGATGATGCCGATGGATTTATGGCACATCCGTTCCATTCGCTATGCCAACCTCACTTCGCTTACGACCGGGATGATCCTTATCGGCGTGAGCAGCTATTTACCGGCCTTCGTCCAGGGGGTAATGGAGCAATCAGCGACCGTTGCCGGCTTCACTTTGACGACGATGTCGATCGGCTGGCCGATCGCAGCTACTGTCGCCGGACGACTGATTTTGAAAATCGGTTTTCGTCCGACCGCCATCCTTGGCGGGGTCTCGCTCATCATAGGAGGAATCATCTTTTCCATGCTCAGTCCGGAAAAAGGCCCCTTGTTTGCTGCGATGGGCTCGTTATTCATAGGAATTGGCATGGGGCTATCGTCGACCTCATTTATCGTCTCGATTCAAAACAGTGTCGATTGGAAAAAAAGAGGCATTGCGACCGCGACCAATATGTTCATGCGGACGATTGGGAGTGCTGTTGGAGCCGCCTTGCTTGGAGGGATCTTGAACAGCCAGGTGGCAAATGCTATTGAGAGTTCGAGTCTTCCAGCGTCTTTCAGTGTCGATTCTGCCAATTCCCTGCTTAGAAAGGAAACGAGAGAGCTGTTAAGTCAGGAAGCTCTCCTTGTTTTACAGGATGGATTGACATCAGGTCTGCATCTTGTGTACATGGGATTACTCGTACTTGCTGTCTTAAGTTTTCTACTAATTCTCAGAATTCCAAAAAAAGAAGATTGAAAAAGTCAGGCACCCTTTGATAAAGTAAAGGATGAAAGATACATAAAGGAGGAACTACTCATGAAACAAATGGACGCAAATGAAATCATTTCATTCATATCAAATAGTGAAAAATCAACACCGGTGAAAGTTTATTTGAAAGGTGAAAATTTGGAAAACATCGAATTTGGTGAACAGGTGCAGGATTTCATCACAGGCAACTCCGGGGTTATTTTCGGAGAATGGAAAGTCATCCAGCCAATTCTCGAAAAATATGAAAACGAAATCGAGGACTATGTGCTTGAGAACGACCGCCGTAATTCTGCGATTCCTTTGCTTGACTTGAAAAAGGTCAACGCACGCATCGAGCCGGGCGCTGTTATCCGTGACCAAGTTGAAATTGGAGACGGAGCGGTCATCATGCTTGGAGCGATGATCAACATTGGTTCTGTCGTCGGTGAAGGGACGATGATCGATATGAACGTCGTGCTTGGAGGACGTGCCACCGTCGGGAAGAACTGCCACATCGGTGCCGGTGCTGTCCTTGCAGGGGTCATCGAACCACCTTCTGCTAAACCGGTCGTCATTGAAGATGGTGTCGTCATCGGTGCGAACGCGGTTGTCCTAGAAGGCGTAACGGTCGGCGAAGGTGCGGTCGTTGCTGCTGGAGCGATTGTGACAGAAGATGTACCAGCAAACACACTTGTTGCCGGCACACCTGCCAAAGTGATCAAAGAAATCGACGATCAGACGAAGTCCAAGACTGAAATCATGCAGGCACTTCGTAAACTGGATAACTAATTTTCTCGATCAGATGAAATAGAAGGAAGGGCCTTGCTCCTGGAGCAGGGCCCTTCGTATAGGGAGGGATTCTTTTTGAAACAAGAAATGTTGACTAGAATCAGAAGAGAGCTGCATCAGATTCCTGAACTTGGCTTCAAAGAGTACAAAACACAGCAGTATTTATTGGATTATATAAACCAACTGCCTCAAGAAGCTTTGAGGGTAGAAATGTGGCGTACAGGAATTTTTGTACGGGTCCAAGGGAACGTCGGTCAAAAAACGATCGGCTACCGTGCCGACATCGATGGACTTCCTCTGACGGAAGAGACAGGGTATGAGTTCCAGTCGACGCACGATGGACGTATGCACGCCTGTGGCCATGACTTTCATATGACCATCGCGCTTGGAGCTTTGACCCGACTCGCTCAGAAACCGGCCGATGATGATGTCGTTTTCCTATTTCAACCTGCCGAGGAAGGCCCAGGCGGAGCAGAACCGATGCTTCAATCGGAAGCGATGGACAGGCACCGCCCGGATGTGATTTTCGGGTTGCACGTGGCACCAGAACTACCGGTCGGTTCCGTTTCTTCAAAACCTGGGTTACTGTTTGCTAACACGAGCGAACTTTTCATCGACTTCAAAGGCGTCGGGGGACACGCGGCCTTTCCTCATTTGACTCATGATATGGTCGTCACAGCAAGTGCATTCGTTTCCCATTTGCAGCAAATCGTCGCCCGCAGAGTCGATCCATTGGACAGCGCGGTCATTACCATCGGAAAAATCGAAGCAGGAACGGTGCAGAATATCATCGCCCAGGCGGCCCGGTTGGAAGGTACGATCCGCACCTTATCTCCAGAAGCGATGGAAAAGGTGAAAGGGGAGATCGAAAAGGTAGCGCGCGGCTATGAAATCGCGAATGATTGCGATATTCACATCGATTACGGAGCCAATTATCATCAGGTGTTCAACGATGCAGAACAAGTGCAGCACTTTGAGAAAATCGTAAAAGAGACAGATTATCGTTTTCAGGATGCGAACATGGCGATGACGGGCGAAGACTTCGGATATATGCTCAAAGAAATTCCAGGATTCATGTTCTGGCTTGGTGTTGATTCTGAAGCAGGTCTTCACCAATCGACGTTGAAACCGAAGGAAGAAGCACTCACTGTAGGCGTCAATATTGTTGAAAAAACACTTCGAAACCTTTAATGTGCGCATAGGTTGGCCATTCCAGTTAACAATAGAGGATAGATGAGAGAAGGAGGAGGTTTCCTCCTTCTTTTTTATAAGGAGTGGCCCTGATGGAAATAACGATTAAATTGACAGCAGTAGCAATTTTGATCCTGCTCACTGCTTTTTTTGTAGCCAGTGAATTTGCCATCGTAAAGGTTAGAAAAACAAGACTGGAAGCAAAGGTAGCGGAAGGGCATAAAAAAGCGGAGAATGCCATTCGTGTCGTCAGTGATCTTGACTATTATCTAAGTGCATGCCAATTAGGCATCACGATTACTGCCCTCGGGCTTGGTTGGTTAGGGGAACCCACACTTGAAGTTTTGTTAAGACCTTTGTTCGATCAAATTGCTTTACCAGAAGGCCTCACCCACACCCTTTCATTTGTCATTGCCTTTTTTGTCATTACCTTTTTACACGTCGTCCTCGGAGAGCTCGCTCCTAAAACAATGGCGATCCAGAAGGCGGAAAGCATTACATTGCTTTTAGCGAGACCTCTCATGTTGTACAGCAAATTGATGTATCCACTCATTTGGCTGTTGAACGGATCCGCCAATATTTTCGTGCGTATGCTCGGTTTTCAGACAGCTCGTGAATCGGATGAAGTCCACTCGGAAGAAGAGCTGAGACACATCCTTACGAAAAGCTATCAGAAAGGTGAAATCAACCGGTCCGAGTACACGTACGTCGATCGTATCTTTGAATTTGATAATCGGACGGCAAAAGAGATCATGATCCCTCGCACAGAAATGGCTGTTCTCGATGTAAGGCAGTCGGTGACGAATGCGGTAAGGGAAGTGAAGCATAACCGGTATACGCGTTACCCGGTGATTGAAAGAGACAAAGATGAAATTATCGGCATCATTCATATGAAAGAACTGCTCTATGATGATGCGGAAAATCAGAGTACGCTCCGTCCGTTTTTACGTCCGGCCATGAAAGTATTTGAGAATATCCCAATTCACGACCTGCTTGTCAAAATGCAGAAAGATCACACGCATATGGCTGTGCTCATTGATGAATACGGGGGAACGTCCGGCATTGTGACCGTGGAAGATATCCTTGAAGAAATCGTCGGGGAAATCCGGGATGAATTTGATGCAGAAGAAGAAAGAGATATTAAACGGCTGAAAAACGGCCACTTTTTAATCGAAGGCAAGACCGCTATCCAGGACATCAATGATTTCTTTGATATCCAATTGGATCATATCGATATTGATACGATCTCAGGATGGATGTATACGAAAGATTTTGAAGCGAAAGAAGGCACCGTTGTCGAAGGGGAAGGGTATCATTTTAAAATCGTTGATTTAGTCAAAGGACAAATCAAAAAAGTGGAAATGTGGAAAGAAGAATCAAAATAACCCGACCTCTCGAGGTCGGGTTACTTCTTTTATTAGGATTCTTTTTGAATATACACTTGATGCGGGAATGGAATTTCAATATCCGCAGCATCCAAGGCTTCTTTCATCGCTTTTCTCATATCACGTTCAACCGCCCATTGTTCCATGTTTTCCGTTTTACCGAGGATACGGATGACAACGTCAGAAGAACCGAGGCTCTGGACACCCAGCACATTCGGTCCTTCGACAAAACGCTCGTCCTCTGCGAATTGGTCCGCAACTTTCTGAAGAACCGCCAGCGCCTCATCGATGTTTTCATCATAACCGATCCCGATGTCCACCAGCGCGCGCATATTGCCGCGGGAGTGGTTGGCGACACCGACGATATTCCGGTTCGGCACAAAGTTCAATGTCCCATCAAAACTGCGTATTTTCGTCGTACGGATACCGACTTCTTCAACGACCCCGTCATAACCGCCGGCTGTGACGTAGTCCTCCACCTCAATCTGGCGCTCGATCAGCAAGAAAAATCCGGTAACGATATCAGAAACCAGACCCTGGGCACCGAATCCGATCGCTAAACCGAGAATTCCGGCACCAGCAAGCAATGGTCCGATTTCGATGTTCACCGCACTTAACAGCATCATAATCAGAATAAATAATAATACATAAGAAAACAGGTTCACAGCAACTTTTTGTAATGTTTTATTTCTTCCGTCTGTAATGTTCCTCTGCTGACTCATACGATTAATCGCTGCTTCAATCGCTTTCGTACCTAAAGGTTTGATGATCGCAAAGGCGATGAGGATGACAACGATTTTCAGTCCTCCCGTGATCAGCCACTCAACGAGGACATCGAAATTAAAATTTAATCCTTCTTCAAATAAATTCATCAATAAACTCCTTTCCATCTTCCGGTCTCCTCTATTAGAATAGCGGAATCTGACAGGAGAATTCAATGTTTTACATTTAAAGACACAAATTTTTTGGATAACCACGAAAACAAAAGTAGAGGGAATAGTGAAGATTATCAATAAGCTTACCCATAAAGAAGGTATAGAAGGAGATTAACCACCATAAGAATGGTAGGGTTGTGTTTTAAAATTCCTTTGCTTTCTATGGAAATTCTAAATGAGCTCTCTCATGCTGAAGGTTCTGGTTCAAGATTTTTAATGAGAAGATCCAGAGAGGGAGGTGACCTTTCCCGTAAGCCCCCAAACACTTACTTCTACAACTTTTGTATGAGGGAAAATCATCCTCTAGATAGAAAATTTCAAAAATTATTGCAAATGGGTAGATATTTATTTCGTAACCCGATATATTTAATATCACGTTAAAAAATAAGAAGGAGGGAAACCTTTGGATACGTTTAAAAAACTAAAGGCATTTTATTGGCCGTATCGAAAATATTTCTTTTGGTCCTTGTTTTCATTATTCTTCGTGACCATCATTACCGTCGTATATCCAATCGTGTTGAAAGTGACAATCGATGATGTCGTTCTCGCTGAAGAGTACAGTCTCATTCCTTATATATGTATCGCATTTATCGCACTCATGATCCTCAAAGGGTTTGCTACATATTATCACCAGTATTTAGGGGACTTCTTCGGAATCCGTTCCGTATATACGATGCGTGATGAGTTGTATAAAAAGCTGCAGCGGCTTCCTTTCCGTTATTATGACAATGCGAAGACAGGGGATTTAATGTCGAGACTTACGGCAGATGTGGAAGGATTTCGTTTCTTCCTTTCCGTTGGATTTTCGGAACTTATCCGAATCTTCCTCTTAATTGTAATCAGTTTGAGCGTCATGTTTTATTTCTCCATTCCCCTCGCCCTTGTCACGATGGCTGCCATGCCGTTTCTAGCACTTGTGGTGTACCGGTTTGATCGTAAAGTCCACCCGGCATTCCGGAAGATCCGTAAGTCGTTCGGAAAACTGAATACCAGGGTGCAGGAAAATATTAGCGGTATGAATACCGTTAAATCTCTTTCAAGAGAGAATTTTGAGATCGGACGTTTTTCGAACAGAAGTGAAGATTACCGATCCAAATTCATTACAACATCCAACATATGGGCTCGTTATTTCCCATTGATGGAATTTATCGGTAACGTATCCGTTGTCGCTCTGCTTGCCTACGGTGGCTATATGGTTATGAACAACTCGATGCAGTTAGGAGAATTGGTGGCCTTTTTCAGTCTAGTCTGGTATATTCTTGGCCCTTTGATGAACTTAGGTTTTGTCATTAACCTTTTCTCTCAGGCAAAAGCTTCTGGTGAACGATTGCTTGAAATTTTAGAAGCAGAAGAAGAAATAAGTGAGAAGGACTCAGCCATTCATCAAGATCGTTTGCAAGGTCATGTGACATTCAAGGATGTCACTCTCACTTATATTGAAGATGACGATTCTGCATTGAAAGATATAAGCTTTGATGCGCCTCCTGGAAAAACGATCGGACTAATCGGAGCAACGGGATCCGGAAAAACGAGTATCACTCAATTGATCACCCGTTTTTACGAACCGGAAAGAGGGGAAGTGCTCGTCGATGGCCGCCCGGTCCAGGATTATGGATTGAAAAGTCTGCGCAAAAATATCGGCTTTGTTTTACAGGAGTCATTTCTTTTCTCTACAACCATTAAAGAAAACATCGCTTATGGAAATCCCGACGCGACACTTGAAGATGTTATCGATGCCGCCAAGAGGGCACAGGCTCATGAATTTATCATGGAGATGCCGGACGGCTATGACACTCTTTTAGGAGAGCGTGGAATGGGACTTTCCGGCGGTCAAAAGCAACGGATTGCCATTGCACGTGCGATTCTTATTGATCCAGCGATTCTCGTGTTGGATGATGCAACGTCTGCTGTTGATATGGAAACAGAGTTCAAGATTCAAAAAGCGTTGCAGGAAGTGATGAGAGGTCGTACGACATTCATCATCGCACACCGTATTTCCTCATTGAAACATGCCGATGAAATTATCGTTCTTGAAGACGGAGCCGTCAAGGAACGTGGAGTGCATGAGGACCTTCTAACTAATGGAGGACCTTATCAACGAATCTACGATATTCAATACCAGGATAAAGAGAAAATTTTAAAGACATCTAAAATTTCATAAAAGGAGGGAGACCATGGCTCGCAAACCAAAGCATGAACCAGAAACGAGCACCCATTTGAATCGTTTTAAATATACGCAGGACCAGGCGATTGAAAAGCCGTTCAACTGGGCGCAAATGTGGCGGCTGCTTACGTACTTGAAGCCCTATGCCAAAACATTGCTGCCCGTAGCGATCATTGCGATGCTCGTATCCACCATCGTGAGGCTGGTTGTTCCCGTTTTAATTGGTCAAGTAGCAATTGATATTGCGATTGCTGACAGGGACACCAATCTATTGATCCAACTCGTGGTTGGAATTGCCATCATGTATTTACTCAGTTACATCGGTAATGGGCTTAGAATAAAATATGTGAACATCCTCGGTCAGAATGTCATTTATGACTTGAGGCAGCACTTGTTTTCCCATGTTCAAAGACTTTCACATAAGTTTTTCGACTCGAGGTCCGCGGGGTCGATCCTTGTCCGGATCATGAACGACATCAACTCCCTGCAGGAATTGTTTACGAACGGAATCATCAACCTGCTGATGGACGTGGTCATGTTGACGGGAATTGTCGTCATTTTATTAGTCTTCAGTCCAAAACTGGCGCTTGCGATTCTCGTCATCCTGCCGATCATGTTCTATATCTCAACAAAGCTGCGCCGTAACATCCGGCGCTCCTGGCAGAATGTACGTATTCAACAATCTAAGTTGAATTCGCACTTGAATGAAAGCCTCCAGGGCATTCGAATTACTCAATCTTTTTCTCAGGAAAAAGAAAATACAGAGTACTTCAATGGTGTGAATACGGATAACTTCCAATCCTGGAACACAGCTGCAAGGAAAAGTGCCATGTTCCGCCCATTTGTTGAAATGAGCAATGCGGTCGGAACAGTCATCCTTGTCGCTTATGGAGCCCATTTAATCTTGCAGTCAAGTATCGAAGTAGGTGACTTTGTCATGTTCGCTTTCTTCCTTGGCATGTTCTGGGAGCCGATCTCCCGTTTAGGACAGATGTATAACCAGCTTCTGATGGCGATGGCTGCCTCCGAAAGGATCTTTGAATTCCTGGATGAGCAACCAAACGTGGAGGAGAAGAAAGATGCCATTGAACTGAAAGACATGAGGGGCCATATCGAATTTGATCACGTTCAATTCGCCTATGATTCTAAACGCATCGCCCTCCATAATATCAATCTTGAAATGAAAGAGGGTGAGACCGTCGCTCTTGTCGGCCATACCGGGTCTGGAAAGTCGACGATTGCAAACTTGATCAGTCGCTTCTATGATCCGACCAAGGGTTCGGTCAAAATCGATGGGGTAGACTTGAAGGATGCCACGATTGATAGTGTCCGCCAGCAGATCAGTGTCGTCCTGCAGGATACCTTCATTTTCTCAGGGACGATCATGGAAAACATCCGCTTCGGACGTCCCGATGCTTCCGATGAAGAAGTCATCGAAGCGGCAAAAGTCGTCGGAGCCGACGACTTTATCCAACGTTTGAACAACGGGTATGAAACAGAAGTAGAAGAACGCGGAAACATCCTATCCGCCGGTGAACGACAGCTCCTGTCCTTCGCTCGTGCGCTTCTTGCCAATCCAAGAATTCTAATTTTAGATGAAGCAACTGCTAGTATTGATACAGAGACAGAACTGAAAATCCAGCAGGCGCTTCGTAAACTGCTTAAAGGACGGACGGCGATTATGATCGCCCACCGCTTGTCGACCATACGAGAAGCGGACAACATTTTCGTTCTCGAAAACGGGCGCATCCTTGAGCAGGGTTCGCATGATGAACTGATGGACCAGGAAGGCGAGTACTACGACCTCGTAAAAGCCCAGTTCCAAATGCTCGACGCCATATAAACTTTTCAAAAAAAAAGACACCGGAAACCCGGTGTCTTTTTTTTTGAACTAAATGGCAGGATTCTTGAATACTTGATTTCGAGACTTTTGTTGAGTGGATGGGGGCTACGGAGGATGACTCGCTTTCCGTGGGAGCGCGGTGAGCCTCCTCGGACTGCGTCCTGTGGGGTCTCACCAAGCACTTTTTTCCCACAGGAGTCTCCTCATCCCCCTCCGCCCATTTGCCATATCAGTGTCTCGAAACTACTTCTGGAAACAGTTTATTTCCAACTTGATGGAGGTGGGTAGTTTAAGCCCCTGGTTCAGGTATTTGGATTAAAATGCTTGATATAGAGCACTTCCTACGTACAGCCAAAGGGATAGATAAAGACAGTCCTTCTAGGTGAAGGGGTTCGTTTCTCACTTTATCGAATGGGGTGGTTGGGAAGCTGCGAGACTCCCGTGGGAGAAAGGAGATAGGCGAGATCCCGCAGGACGTAGTCCGAGGAAGCTCGCCACTCCCCCACAGGAAAGCGAGTAGCTCCCCAACCACCCCTGACTCCAAACACGGCAACGCCCCCTGAAAACATCTTGAAACTGAGTCTTTCACAATCGGGAGCTATAACGGGAGAAGAGGTGTGCTGGTCATCGTCATTCGTACGTTAATTTAAATGACCAATGGGGAAGAGGAGGTATAGGCATATCGTTCGACAGCAGGGAAAAGATCGGGTAAGATTTTCATAAATTAGACACTTTGTGAAGGATGTCACAAAATCGTCAACAACCATCTGACCATGAACCGTTTTCACACTTTATACTAACGGTAGAAGTGACCGATTTTAGTTAGGGGGAACAAAGATGTTTGGATTTGAAACCGTGGAATTGAGCCGGGCGCTTACAGCTATGACACTGCTTTTCCATGCGATTTTCGCGACGCTTGGAGTCGGTGTTCCTGTGCTCGTATCGATTGCGGAGCTCATCGGAATTAAGAAAAAAGATCCACACTATACATTGCTTGCCCGCCGTTGGACTCGCGGCTATACGATTACTGTAGCTGTCGGGGTGGTGACAGGTACGGCGATTGGCTTGCAGTTATCACTCGTTTGGCCAAGTTTCATGCAGCTGGCAGGGAATGTCATTGCTTTGCCATTATTCATGGAAACGTTCGCGTTTTTCTTTGAAGCGATTTTTCTTGGGATTTATTTATATACATGGGACCGGTTTAAGAAACCGATCTATCACTGGCTATTATCTATTCCTGTCGTCATCGGAGGAACACTGTCTGCTTTCTTCATTACGACAGTCAACTCATTTATGAACACACCACAAGGATTCGAAATGGAGGACGGACGCTTTACAGCGGTGGATCCTCTCGCAGCGATGTTTAACCCTGCGACCCCGACAAAGGTGTTTCACGTCATTTCCTCCTCGTATTTAACAGCTGCTGCTGTACTTGCAGGAATTGCAGCCTTTATCATTCTTGTGAAAAAAGGGTCGTTATATCATAAAAAAGCATTGAAGCTAACGGTTATGATGACGTTTCTATTTGCGATTCTGACAGCTGTTGCTGGAGATTTATCAGCTAAATTCCTCGCAGAGTACCAACCGGAAAAACTGGCGGCAGGGGAGTGGCATTTTGAGACCGAAGAAGGCGCGGACCTTGTTGTATTCGGTACGTTGAATGAAAACAATGAAGTGGAAAATGCGATTCGGATTCCGAACGCGTTGAGCTTCCTTGCGCACGGTGATTTTAATGCTGAGGTGGAAGGACTGAATGAAACGCCAGAAGAAGAACGGCCTCCTTTATGGATTCACTACATGTTCGACCTCATGGTCAGCATCGGCTTCTATACACTTGGGATCTCGCTCCTATTCCTCATTTTCTGGAAGATGAAAAAGTGGAACGAGTACAACCCGCTTCTATTGTGGGGGATTGTAGCTACAGGCCCACTTACGATGCTTGCGATCGAGTTCGGATGGATTTACGCAGAGGTAGGGCGCCAACCATGGATTTTACGTGGATTCATGACCGTCGCAGAAGGTGCGACAACTTCTCCGTATGTGTTCTCGATGTTCATCCTTTTCGCAGCTGTGTACCTTGTCCTGGGAATGGGATGTCTCATCACATTGCGGAAAATTTTCAAAGGAAAACCGGCTGAATTGGAGTTGGAACATCGTTATCCTCAGACAGCCGCAGCAAGTAAGGAGGGTGACGCATGAGTTATGAATTGATAGGAATTTCCGTACTATGGCTCTTCCTTTATGGGTATTTGATCGTCGCTTCCGTCGACTTCGGAGCTGGTTTTTTCGCCTATTACGCACGAATGACGAAGAAGGATCATTTGATTAACCAGCTGATTTCACGTTATTTATCACCCGTATGGGAAGTGACCAACGTCTTTTTTGTATTCTTTTTCGTTGGACTGGTCGGGTTTTTCCCGGATATGGCGTACTACTTCGGACAAACCTTACTCATTCCGGGAAGTATAGCGATTGTCCTGCTCGCCATCCGCGGATCCTTCTATGCGTTTGAAAACTATGGATCGAAGGATAACTCTCTATATATGTTTTTATATGGAGCAACAGGACTGCTCATTCCGGCGTCTCTTTCCACAGCTCTTACCATTTCCGAAGGTGGATACATCAACGAGACCTCAGAGGGCGTTCAACTGCTGTTTGGTAAACTATTGAGCAGTCCATATTCATGGAGTGTCGTTTTCCTTGCCATCGTTAGTGTTCTTTATATCAGCGCCATGTTTTTGACGTATTATGCCAACAGGGCAGGGGATAAGCCCGCGCTAGAAATCCTTAGAAAATACGCATTGTTTTGGAGTTCGCCGACAATCATTGCCAGTCTTACGACATTCATCGCACTCAGTCAGCAAAACATGGATCACTTCCAAAGAGCCATTGAATTATGGTGGGTCTTCGGAATATCTGTAGCCTTTTTCATGATCGCTGTCTTTCTCGTATATCAAGGGAAGTATTATGGCTGGGCGTTCATCGCCGTCATGATTCAATTTTTCATAGCCTTCTTTGGTTACGGAGCCTCTCACTTGCCGTACTTGCTCTACCCTTACGTGACCATTACGAGTGGTGTGACCAACGAATCTATGGCGATCGCTTTGGTCATCGTGTTTATCGCAGGACTGTTATTATTGATTCCATCTCTTATTCTATTAATGAGACTCTTCCTTTTCGACGCAGATTATGTGAAAGGAAAAAAATAATTCAACTGAGCAAAAAGCATAGAGCCCACGGGCTCTATGCTTTTTCTCGTTATTAAAGAAAATAGCAGGATTGCGGAAGACTCGATTTCGAGACTTTTGTGGGTATTTAGGGGCTCCGGGAAAAGGTTCGCTTTCCGTGGGCGAGTGATGAGCCTCGTATCCGGTTCCGGCGCCTAGCGGCTAGTGAGACTTCCCTCGCTTCTGTACGATAAGTCAACATCGAATCACTCCGCTCTTCGTGTTTCCTTTATCTCCTCCAGCTCAGTCCAGTCCATACGCCGCTGACCAAGGCGCCTGCACACTTAAGGTAGGAGTCTCACCGTTTCCCTCCGCCCCTTTACCTGATGAGTGTCTCGAAACCACTTCTGGAATAATCAACTTTTATGCTAAAGGTAAGGAGTAAATATAAACCTCTATATAGCATATAATTCCAGCGTGAAAGCTTGATATAGTGAGCTTTTTGTTTGTAACAAAGAGGATAGTGGAAGTCATCCCATCTTAATGTAGGGGTTCGTTTCTCTCTACATCGAATGGGGTGGTTGGTAAGCTGCGAGACTCCCGTGGGAGAAAGGAGATAGGCGAGATCCCGCAGGGCGGTAGCCCGAGGAAGCTCGGCACTCCCCCACAGGAAAGCGAGTAGCTTCCCAACCACCCCTAACACCCAATATGGCAACGAACCCCGAAAACATCTCGAAGCTGAGTCTTCCACAATCGGGAGCTTTAGTGGAAGATCTTTTATTAATATGGAGGTTCATATGTCGAGGTGGGAATTTATGTGATAGAATAAGCATAGATTTTGCGAGACAGCTGGAGGTTGACGTATGAAAAAAGAATTTGCCGTCATCGGTCTCGGCCGGTTTGGAGGCAGCATTTGCCGCGAGTTGAGCCGTGAAGGGATGGAAGTTCTCGCCCTTGACCTTGATGAAGATAAAGTAAATGAATACCGTGATATCGCTTCACACGCCGTCATTGCCGATTCTACTGATGAAAATGTGCTGAAAGAGCTCGGATTCCGCAACATCGATCACGTCATCGTAGCTATTGGAGATAACATTCAGGCAAGCATGCTTACGACATTAATACTGAAAGAAATGGGCATCAAAATGATTACGGTCAAAGCACAAAATGATTATCACGAAAAAATCTTAAATAAGATTGGTGCCGATCAAGTCGTTCACCCGGAACGTGACATGGGGAAACGAATCGCACATAACATCATATCCAATAACATTCTCGATTATATCGAGCTTTCTGATGACCATAGTGTTGTCGAAGTGAAAGCAGGAAGCAAAATGGGCGGCCAAACGCTCGTGGATCTTGATATCCGTGCCGAATACGGATGTAACGTTGTCGCCATCAAACGAGACAAAGACGTCATCGTTTCGCCAATGGCCACGGAAGAAATCAAAGAGAGTGATGTCCTTATCGTCATAGGTGCGGATAAAGATATCAGTCGATTTGAAAAAAACCTCGTATTAGAAGATTAATTTATGATAAATACCCCGCCGGTCAAAAAGGATCAGTGGGGTATTTTTATTATTGGCTCATTTAAAGATCAGAGTTGATTATACTAAATGATTGTTATTCACTCACACAAACTTTAGTTGAATGGGATCTCCATTTTTCTGCTTTTTGTCGTCATCCCCATTGACCTGTAATAGTCAATGGCCGATGTATTTTCCTCGGATACTCCCAATTCAATACTATCAACTCCGAGGCTTCTCCTAAAATCGAAAGCGTATGTAGTTAGTTTTTTTCGATCCCTATTTTTCTATGCGTTTCAGCAACGCATAAACTGTTAATAAACAATACTTTCCTCGCTTTGACAAAAGTATTTTCAATTATTTCTTCTTCCTTCGTCACTATAACACCGACTATATCAATGCCTTTGGCAGCAGCAAAAATATGATGTTTACCATCCATCAACTGGCTTTCAAAGAACTCTTGCTCAACGGGTGTTGAATTCTGGACGTACAAATCTGGTCTTGCAAAAACGTGAAATTCATGAACCTGCTTAAATAGTGGCAACAATGACTCATAATCGTTCTGTTCCGCCTTCTCCGAATTGATATCACCATATTTTTCACCCTCAATCATTGATGGTATTTTACATCTTCTCACCCTTGCCTTTCACTTATTTGCTCCGTTAGTTGAACATGGAACAACGAAGAATCCGTGAATGTAGATAACCTGAGTATTTCTATGCTTGATTCGAACAAATATTAACAGTAGGCTTAGCAGAATCTTATTATTGAATGATATGGGCACCGGTTATCATCCACTTCATTGTTTAAGAAATGCTGGAAAAGGAAATAAGAAAGGTTATAGAAGATAATTTATGGAGCTTGAAAGGATGATTTGGATGTTCAATAAACGAACAGGAGAAGTCATGACACAACAACTAATTAATTGGGGTGTCGATCACATATATGGAATGCCGGGAGACTCTATCAACGAATTGATTGATGATTTAAGGAAAAGGCAGGATGAAATTGAATTCATCCAAGTCCGTCATGAGGAGACCGGAGCACTGTCAGCGGCCGCTTATGCGAAGTTGACAGGGAAACTCGGTGTCACGGCAGCGATTGCAGGGCCAGGAGCTGTCCACTTACTTAACGGCCTTTATGATGCCAAAGCGGACAGCGCGCCTGTGCTGGCAATCGTCGGACAAGTGCATAGTGAAGAAGTGGGGACGGGGGCGTTCCAGGAAATCAACTTGGAGAGAATGTTCGATGATGTTGCTGTCTTCAATCGTCGGGCAGAGACAGAAGCCCAGCTCCCGGACTTACTTGACCAGGCAATCAAAGAGGCATACGCCCATAAAGGAGTGTCTGTACTGATCGTTCCGGATGATTTATTTGCAGCCAAACAGACAGATGAGGTTCGCCTCACATCTGGAGACTATTACAGACCAGAAATCTTCCCTTCGCAGAACCAATTGAACGAAGCGAGAGAGATGATTGAAAAAGCAGAGAAACCGATCATTCTGGCGGGGCAGGGAACGAGAAATGCTCCGAACGAATTGATTGATTTTGCCGAGTCGATCAAAGCTCCGATCATCTTGAGTTTGCTTGCTAAAGGAGTGATACCGGATAATCATCCGTATTGCCTTGGGCAGCATGGTCAAATCGGAACGAAACCAGCTTATCATGCCATGAAAGAAACGGACCTGTTGATTCTAGTAGGAACACAATTTCCATACCGTGATTTCCTCCCTGATGAGGTCACAGCCATACAAATTGACAATAAACCTGAAAACCTTGGGAAGTACTATCCCATTGAAGTTGGCCTAGCTGGCGACAGTAAAGAGACGCTCGCCGCTTTGACGAAGCTTACAGCATCTGTAGAGAAGAGAGAGTACCTCGAGTATTACCAGGAAAAAATGAACGATTGGAGAATCGCGCTACAAGAAGAGAAACGATCCACTGAGAACCCATTACATGCACCTCAAGTGATGTATGAACTTGAAAAGCATATGGAACCAGGAGCCATTATTTCTGGGGATGTAGGGAACGTGACCGTTTGGCTTTCTCGCTTCTTACACCTCGTGAACCAGAAATTCGTATTGTCCGGATGGCTTGCAACGATGGGAAGTGGACTGCCTGGAGCGATTGCAGCGAAAAAAGCGTATCCGGATAAGCAGGTGATTGGAGTATCCGGTGACGGTGGATTCTCCATGGTGATGCATGATTTTGTGACGGCCGTTAAATATGACCTGCCAATCAAGATGATTGTGTTAAACAATAGTAAAATCGGAATGATTAAATACGAACAGGAACAAATGGGGCATTTGAATTACGCTACGAACTTAGGGGAAGTGGACTTCGCTAAGTTTGCGGAAGCTTGTGGGGGAGAAGGATACCGAATTGAATCCTATGAGGAGCTCTCTACAAAAATGAAACAGGCCTTCGTTTCCGAAAAACCAGTGCTGATCGATGTCGTTATTGAAGACCAGGCGCCACTCCCTGGGAAAATTGATTACCAGTCTGCAGTGAACTTTTCCAAGTATATCGTCAAAGAGTTCTTTGAATCCGGAAACCTCGATTTACCGGATATGAAAAAAGCATTGAAACGCCTGACATAAAAGAAAATCCCCGCTGGAATTCCAGCGGGGATTTCTTTATGATCACACTTCCATAATGATTGGAAGAATCATCGGACGACGTTTCGTTTTTTCAAACAAGAACGGTGCAATGGTATCTGTAATTTCATTTTTGATCTCAGACCATTGAGTCGTGCGACGCTCCATCACTTTTTCAACATGGGAGCTGACGAGATTCTGTGCTTCTTTGATCAAGTCTTCTGATTCTCTCATGTAGACGAATCCGCGGGAGATGATATCAGGACCTGACGCGATCTTGAATTCTTTCATGTTGATGCTTACGACAACGATCACAAGACCTTCTTCGGAAAGAATACGTCGATCACGAAGGACGATGTTACCGATGTCACCAATACCGCTTCCGTCGACATAGACAGAGCCTGAAGGGATTTTACCTGCAACGCTTGCTTCGTCTTTACCAAGAGCCAGTACGTCACCATTATCCATGACGAAGCAGTTCTCAGGCTCGACTCCACAATCGTGGCTGAGTTTCGTGTGCTCTTTCAGCATACGATATTCCCCGTGAATCGGCATGAAGAATTTCGGTTGAATCAAGCGAAGCATCAGCTTCATTTCTTCCTGACTACCGTGACCAGAAGTGTGGATGTCATTCAATGGGCCGTGGATGACATCTGCACCGGCGCGGTAGAGTTTATTAATTGTACGGCTGACACTGATCGTGTTTCCAGGGATTGGGGAGGAAGAGAACACGACGGTGTCGCCCGGTTGAATTTGAATTTGACGGTGAGTCCCGTTGGCGATACGTGACAGGGCAGCCATTGGTTCACCTTGTGAGCCTGTACACAGGATCACGACTTCATTTGCTGGAAGTCGGTTGATCTGCTGGGCATCAATGAATGTATCCTTAGGGGCACGGATATATCCAAGTTCCTGACCGATTCGGATGGAAGATTCCATACTGCGTCCGAAAACAGCCACTTTACGACCTTTCTTCACGGCAGATTCCACCACTTGTTGAAGACGGTGGATGTTTGATGCGAAGGTAGCAAAGATTAATCGACCATCATCCATACGCGAAAAGATGTCATCGATACTTTGTCCCACGATTCGTTCGGACTTTGTAAAACCAGGAACTTCTGCATTGGTACTATCGGATAATAGGGCGAGCACGCCTTCTTTACCGATTTCAGCCATTTTAGCAAGATCCGCTGGTTCTCCTACAGGGGTAAAATCGAACTTGAAGTCTCCTGTGTGTACGACGTTTCCTGGTGGAGTTTTTACCACAACTCCGTAGGAATCAGGGATACTGTGCGTCGTACGGAAGAAGGAAACGGATGTTTTACGGAATTTAATTACATCGTCTTCCTGAATCGGATTCAGCTTTGCATTCCGCAACAGACCGTGTTCGTCCAGCTTATTACGGATGAGGCCGAGCGCCAGTTTACCCGCATAAATTGGAATGTTGATTTCACGCAGCAGGTAAGGAATTCCACCAATGTGGTCTTCGTGACCGTGCGTAATGAACAGCCCTTTGATTTTGTCTTGATTTTGGACGAGGTACGTATAATCCGGAATAACATAGTCGATACCGAGCAGCTCGTCTTCCGGGAATTTGATACCAGCGTCAATGAGGATGATTTCGTCTTGGAATTGTACACCGTACGTGTTTTTACCGATCTCACCGAGTCCGCCCAGGGCGAATACGGCTGTCTGGTCATTTTTCACGAATTTCATCAGTTAAAAATTCTCCACTTTGAAATCTTCGGATTGCTTTTCATATTCAAGGTGATCCTCATCAAGCACCTGAATATATTCGATATTGAATCCTTCATTTTTTAATTTTTCACGAACTTGTCTTTCTGTTTCCGCTTCCACATACATGCTTTCTGTATGTTCACGGACAGGAACTTCGCTCGCAAGTTCCTGATATAATACTTTAAATATCATTACTCTATCGCTCCTAACTAGATATAATTTCCACATTCTTGTCCTGTCATCATCATAGCACGATTATTTCGTATATGGGAATGATAATGGTATGTGCGGGTGCTCGGTACACCCCTAAACAATGGTTTACGCGTATGTTTTTCGTTTCAAGAAATTTTTCCAACGTTTTCTAAGCTTCCTTCGTAGACGCTTCATCATCGGCATCTATCCCCTTTCTTCCAAATGAAGAAAACAAAAAACGTTAAACCGCCCAATCCCTGTTATCTCTAGTATAATACGGTTTGTGGAAGAATGAAACAATTACATATTAGATTTTATATATATCGTGTGTTTTTCTTCTCAAACCTATCCACTCATGCTACAGTATAGCCAAAGAATGGGGTATGCTATGATACATAAGAGAAATTGTACGCAGCCGACGAGGAGGAACAAGAATATGACAAAAAAAATTGCTTTTTTTGATATTGATGGAACACTACTGGATCACGATAAAAAACTGCCGGAGAAAACGAAAGCAGCGATTCAAGCGCTTAAAGATGAAGGTGTGTACTGCGCCATTGCCACCGGACGCGCTCCTTTCATGTATAAGAAGTTGAGAGAAGAACTTGGAATCGATTCCTTTGTAAGCTTTAACGGTCAGTATGTCGTTTTCGAGGGAAAAGAAATTTATACGAATCCATTGTCTGAACCAGAACTTGCGCGTCTTCATAAGCACGCAGAGCAGAACGACCATCCGATGGTTTTCATGAATCATGAAGAGATGAAATCCTCCGTACCGGATCACGATCATATAGAAGAAAGTCTTGGGACGCTGTATATCGACCATCCAAGTGCTGATGCGTCCTTTTTTAAAGGAAGAAACATCTATCAGTCCCTTCTATTCTGTGAAGGGGACGAAATCGAAGAGTACAGAGAAGCCTATGATTCCTTCGATTACATTCGTTGGCATCCCGTTTCCTGTGATGTCCTTCCTAAAGGTGGATCAAAAGCAGAAGGAATTAAAAAGATGATCGAAGCAGCCGGTCTCAAGATGGAAGATACGTACGCTTTTGGCGACGGCTTGAATGATATAGAAATGATCCGTGAGGTAGGAACAGGAGTCGCAATGGGAAATGCCGTTCCTGAAACCAAAGCTGTCAGCGATTTCGTCACGAAAGATGTTGGGGAAGATGGACTCTCCCATGCAATTTATGAACTAGGATTGCTGAAATAACCTTTCTTCAACTAACTGAAAGGATTGTGGAAGACTTGATTTCGAGACTTTTGTGGTAGTTTAGGGGCTCCGGGAAAAGGTTCGCTTTCCGTGGGCGAGTGATGAGCCTCCTCGAGCTAACGCTCTGCGGGGTCTCATCTACCCCGCACTTCCCACAGGAGTCTCACCGTTTCCCTCCGTCCCTTTACGATATGAGGTTCTCGAAATTGCTCTTAATGTACCCTGCCTAGTTCTGTTGTAAAATCCTTATTAACCCGCGTCGATATAGGATTCTTAACCATAAAAGCTCCTAATACTGGGAGGTAGTTTCGAGAATCTCTTCCGGCAAGTGGGCGGAGGGGAATGGCGAGACTCCTGCGGGAAAAAAGTGCTTGGTGAGACCCCACAGGACGCAGTCCGAGGAGGCTCACCGCGCTCCCGCGGAAAGCGAGCCATTCCCCGCAGCCCCCATCCACTCTACAAAAATCCTGAAACTGAGTCTTCGACAATCGGGAGCTTATATGGAAGAAGTTAAAAGGATAAAAAAGCTCCACCGTCGGTGACGGTGGAGCTTTTGGTTTGTTTTATCGATCGGCAGGTGTAGCATTTTCAGGCTCTTTGAAAGGATTATCCTGATCAATGTGATCATAGAACATGACCCCGTGCAGATGATCAATTTCATGCTGAAACACGATGGCTGCATAATCTCTCAAGCGCAGCTTCACATCATTACCTTCAAGGTCCGTAGCTTTCACTGTGATACGGCGATAGCGCGGAACATAACCAGGGACTTCACGATCGACGGAAAGACAGCCTTCTCCTGTAGAAAGGTAAGTCTTTTCCACCGAATGACTGACAATACGAGGATTGAATAAGCCATAGCTGTATAACTTATCTTTCATATCCGTGAAATGGACCGCCAGCATCCGTTTATTCACATTAATCTGCGGTGCAGCTAAGCCAACCCCAGGACGGAGTCCGTACCGGTTACAAACTTGCTCATCCTGGCTATTCTTCAAGTATTGAATCATTTCTTCCAACGTTTCTTTATCCTCCTCAGAAGGGGGGAGGGGCACTTCCTCTGTCACTTTACGCAAAGCGGGGTGACCTTCACGAACAATATCGTCCATTGTAATCATTAAGCAACATCCTTTCAAACTATACATTTTCAAAAAAAGCTCTAACTCATTGGTTTCAGTATATATAATGAATGGAATAAAGAGCTCTCTTAAATAGACCTTTTTCCTCTCCATGTCAATGGTAACATATGTGAAAAAGGCACTTTCAATTTGATATCATTTATTATACTATTGTAGATACGTTTAGATTACAATAATGTTTCACGGAATTCGAGGGGGAAAAGGTGTGCGAGTACATAAGCTAGTGGTGCTCCTGGCAGTAGCAGCTTTCTTGTCTGCCTGTACAGGTCAGTCAGCAGAAGAACAGATTTATGAACATCTAGAAAAAGCGGTGACGTTAGAAGATGCTTTCCGCGAACAGCAGCAGCCGATGGTGGATCTTGAGACAGAAGAACAACAATTATATGAAGAAATCATCAATTTGAACATGGATCAATTTGATGAAATCCAAGAGAAGTCCAAGCAGGCGGCCTCTATCGTAGAAAAGCGCAGAGAAAAGCTTGAGCTTGAAAAAGAAAGCATTGATACAGCAAAAGAGGAATTCGATAAGATTGAACCTCTAATCGAAGACTTGGACGAAGAGAATGCAGAGGCAAAGGAAAAAGCAGAGCAATTAGTCGAAACGATGAATGCACGGTATGATTCGTATCAAAATTTATATAAGGCTTATGACGAAGCTTTAACTTTGGATGCCAAACTATATGAAATGATGCAGAATGAGGATTTAACAGAAGAACAACTTCAAGAACAAATCGATAAGATCAATCAGAAATATAATGAAGTGATTGAACATAACGAAACGTTCAACAAACATACAGAAGAGTATAATGCATTGAAAAAAGAACTTTATGAGGCGATGGAACTTGATGTAACCTATGAGGAACAATCAGAATCCTCGACATCAGAAGAGTAATGGAAAAGCCGTTGACGATGATTCGTCAACGGCTTTTTGTCTTAAGTGAGGACATTTGATCGTGAAACGTTTATCTCTACCTTTTTAACAATGAGGGAGGTGCACGTCCGGCATCTCTTCCATAATGAAGGATCCGAAGTCTGGAATTATAAATTGGCTCTAAACTAAACAATTCATTTGATTGTATAGGGGAAAAAACGTAAGATTAATACAGGCTTAATTTTGTGGTGATACAGTATCATGTTCTGAAATAACAAAATAAGTCATTTTTCGACTGCTGTCAGAAGCCTCTATGACTATGTATAGATATTATGTAGCGAAGTGATTGACGAATGATGGCGATTTGAGCTAAACTACATAATGGATTGACATTGTACCATTGAATCTTACTTGAAGAATGTAACAGTTTCTATAAACGTCCCTGCATGATTAATAAAGAAGTGTTCAGGGTAAAACGTAAAGAGCAAATCGGTACAGTTTTTTTTCATAATTGGGAAAGCTACTCACAGCATCCATTTTAAAATACGAAAGGAAAGGGTGAATGAATTTGAAACGAACTCTTGAGAACATTGAAAATCAGTTCGAAATGTTTCAAATCCTTAACGAAGAAGGCGAAATCGTAAACGAAGATTTTATGCCTGACCTATCTGATGAAGATCTGAAAGAAATTATGCGCCGTATGGTTTATACGCGTATTCTTGACCAGCGTTCCATCGCGCTTAACCGCCAGGGACGTCTTGGTTTCTACGCTCCAACTGCTGGACAGGAAGCATCCCAGCTTGGAAGCCAATTTGCACTTGAGAAGGAAGACTTTATTCTTCCAGGGTACCGTGATGTACCACAGTTGATCTGGCACGGTCTTCCACTTTATCAAGCATTCCTATTCTCCCGTGGACACCATAAAGGAAACCAAATGCCTGAAGGTGTGAACGCAGTGAGCCCGCAAATCATCATCGGTGCGCAAATCACGCAGACAGCTGGTGTTGGTCTTGGTTATAAAAAACGCGGTGAAAATGCTGTAGCAATCACTTACACAGGTGATGGCGGTGCATCTCAAGGTGACTTCTACGAAGGTATCAACTTTGCTGGTGCATTCGGTGCGCAGGCTATTTTCGTCGTACAAAACAACCGTTTCGCAATCTCTGTGCCTGTTGAAAAGCAGTCTGCAGCACAAACAATCGCTCAAAAAGCAGTAGCTGCAGGAATCGAAGGTATCCAGGTTGACGGTATGGACGTTCTTGCTGTGTATGCGGCAACGAAAGATGCTCGTGAGCGTGCTGTAAACGGTGAAGGTCCGACATTGATCGAGACACTTACTTATCGTTATGGTCCACACACTATGGCCGGAGACGATCCGACTCGTTACCGTACGGAAGATGAAGACAACGAGTGGGAGAAGAAAGATCCAATCGTTCGTTTCCGTAAGTTCCTTGAAGCGAAAGGCCTATGGTCTGAAGAGGAAGAGAACGAACTGATAGAAAAAACTAAAGAAGAAATTAAAGCAGCTGTTAAAGAAGCTGACAATACTCCAAAACAAACGGTTACTGATTTGATCGGTATCATGCATGAGGAACTTCCTTCTAACTTGAAAGAGCAGATGGAAGAATACAAGGAAAAGGAGTCGAAGTAAATCATGGCACAAATGACAATGATCCAAGCCATCACAGACGCGATGCGCACAGAACTTAAAAATGATGAAAACGTGCTTGTTTTCGGTGAAGACGTTGGTCAAAACGGCGGAGTATTCCGTGCGACTGAAGGTCTTCAAAAAGAATTCGGCGAAGATCGTGTATTTGATACACCACTAGCTGAATCCGGAATCGGCGGTATGTCCATCGGGCTTGCTCTTACAGGCTTCCGTCCGGTACCTGAAATTCAATTCTTCGGTTTCGTATACGAAGTCATGGACGCAATCAGCGGTCAAATGGCACGTTATCGTTACCGCTCTGGCGGTACTCGTCCAATGCCGATTACTGTTCGTTCTCCATTCGGCGGCGGTGTACACACACCAGAACTTCACGCAGACAGTCTTGAAGGTCTAATGGCTCAACAGCCTGGTCTTCGTGTAGTCATCCCATCAAATCCATACGATGCGAAAGGTCTATTGATCTCTTCCATCCGCAATAACGATCCTGTGATCTTCCTTGAGCACATGAAACTTTACCGTTCATTCCGTGAAGAAGTGCCTGAAGAAGAATATACAGTAGATCTTGATAAAGCAGCCGTTAAGCGCGAAGGTACAGACGTTACTCTTGTTGCTTATGGTGCAATGGTTCACTCTTCTCTTAAAGCTGCAGAAGAGCTTGAGAAAGACGGAATCAGTGCAGAAGTCATTGACCTTCGTACTGTATCTCCAGTCGATTACGAAACAATCCTTGAATCTGTTAAGAAAACAAACCGTGCTGTAGTTGTCCAGGAAGCTCAAAAGCAAGCGGGTATCGCAGCGAACGTTGTTTCTGAAATTCAAGAAAAAGCCATCCTTCACCTTGAAGCGCCTGTATTGCGTGTAGCTGCACCAGACACGGTCTATGCATTCACACAAGCAGAAGAAGTATGGTTGCCAAATCACAACACGATCGTTGAAAAAGTCAACGACGTTATGAACTTTTAATCATCTCTAATACTAGGAGGTAATAACCGTGGCATTCGAATTTAAACTGCCTGATATCGGTGAAGGTATCCACGAAGGTGAAATTGCGAAGTGGTTCGTCAAGCCTGGCGACGAAGTTAAAGAAGACGATGTACTTTGTGAAGTACAAAACGATAAAGCAGTAGTAGAAATCCCTTCCCAAGTAGATGGAACGGTCAAAGACATCCATGTGGACGAAGGTGAAACAACAACTGTCGGAACAGTAATCATTACAATCGATGATGGATCTGAAGATGCTCCTGCTTCTGAAGAGCCTAAAGAAGAGCCGAAGGAAGAAAAAGAGGAAGCACCGAAAGAAGAAAGCAAAGAAGATAAAGCTGAACAACCAGCTGCATCTGCAAACGATGGTGACGTTGATGAAGACCGCCGCGTTGTAGCGATGCCTTCTGTGCGTAAATTCGCTCGTGATAACGATGTCGACATCCGTAAAGTTCAAGGATCCGGCAAAAACGGCCGCGTTCTTAAAGAAGACGTTGAAAGCTTCATGAACGGCGGACAAGCAGAAGCAGCTACAGAAGCTCCAGCTGAAGACAAGCAGGAAGAAGCAGCTACTACACAACAAGCAGCTCCAGCTGCAGGTGAAGCTTACCCTGAAACTCGTGAGAAGATGAGCGGAATCCGTAAAGCGATCTCCAAAGCTATGGTGAACTCCAAGCACACAGCTCCTCACGTAACATTGATGGACGAAGTGGATGTATCTGAGCTTGTTGCACACCGTAAGAAGTTCAAAGCTGTTGCAGCTGAACAGGATATCAAGTTGACTTACCTTCCATATGTTGTGAAGTCTCTTGTATCCACTCTGAAGAAATATCCTGTTCTTAATACGTCAATTGACGACAATACGGATGAAATTATTCAGAAACACTATTATAATATTGGTATCGCTGCAGATACAGAGAAAGGCCTAATGGTTCCAGTCGTAAAAGACGCAGACCGCAAGTCCGTCTTCTCAATCTCAAGCGAAATCAACGAACTAGCTGTGAAAGCTCGTGACGGTAAACTATCATCAGAAGAAATGAAAGGTGCTTCCACTACAATTACGAATATCGGATCTGCCGGTGGTCAGTGGTTCACACCAGTCATCAACCACCCAGAAGTGGCGATCCTTGGTATCGGACGTATTGCAGACAAGCCAATCGTACGCGATGGTGAAGTTGTAGTAGCTCCAGTTCTTGCGATTTCCCTAAGCTTCGACCACCGTATCATCGATGGTGCGACAGCTCAGCATGCAATGAACAACATCAAGCGTTTACTGAACGATCCACAACTAATCATGATGGAGGCGTAAAGTATGGTAGTAGGAGATTTCCCAATTGAACTAGATACGTTAGTTGTCGGTGCGGGTCCTGGCGGTTATGTTGCCGCCATCCGTGCTGCACAATCCGGTCAAAATGTAACCATTGTCGATAAAGGTAACCTTGGTGGCGTTTGTTTAAACGTCGGTTGTGTTCCTTCTAAAGCATTGATCCAAGCCGGTCACCGCTATGAACACGCACAAGGCGCTGAAGACATGGGTATTAAGTCAGAAAACACAACGGTCGACTTTTCTAAAGTACAAGAATGGAAAGGCGGCGTTGTAAACAAACTGACTGGCGGTGTTGAAGGTCTTCTTAAAGGAAATAAAGTAGACATCGTCAAAGGCGAAGTTTACTTCGTAGATAAAAACACAGTTCGTGTTATGGACGAGAAGAATTCTCAAACGTACACGTTCAACAATTGCATCATTGCAACAGGTTCTCGTCCGATCGAGATTCCTTCTTTCAAATTCTCTGATCGTGTTCTAGATTCTACAGGTGCTTTGAACCTGGATGAAATCCCGGAGAAAATGGTCGTTATCGGCGGCGGTTACATCGGTACTGAGCTTGGTACAGCGTATGCAAACTTCGGTACACAAGTAACCATCCTAGAAGGTACAAAAGACATCCTAGGCGGTTTCGAGAAGCAAATGTCTTCCATCGTCAAAAAGCGTCTGAAGAAAAAAGGCGTAGACGTTGTAACGGAAGCAATGGCTCAAGGTGTTGAAGAGACGGAAAATGGCGTGACTGTTAAGTATGAAGCTAAAGGTGAAGAAAAATCCATCGATGCTGATTACGTACTAGTAACTGTCGGACGTCGTCCAAACACAGACGAAATCGGTCTTGAAGATCTAGGAATCAAGATGACAGATAAAGGGATCATCGAAATCGATAAACAGTGCCGTACAAGCATTGATAACATTTATGCGATTGGTGATATCGTTGAAGGACCACCACTTGCTCACAAAGCTTCTTATGAAGGTAAAATCGCTGCAGAAGCGATCTCTGGTGAGAAGTCTGAGATCGACTACCTTGGAATTCCAGCAGTTGTATTCTCTGATCCAGAATTAGCTTCTGTTGGCTACACAGAGCAGGAAGCAAAAGATGCCGGCTACGAGGTCAAAGCATCCAAATTCCCATTTGCAGCAAACGGACGTGCGCTATCTCTTAACGAAAGTGACGGCTTCTTGAAGCTCGTTACACGTAAAGAAGACGGTCTTGTCATCGGTGCTCAAATCGCGGGTGCGAATGCAAGTGACATGATTGCTGAGCTTGGCTTGGCTATCGAATCCGGCATGACTGCCGAAGACTTAGCGCTAACCATCCACGCTCACCCGACACTAGGTGAGATCACGATGGAAGCAGCTGAAGTTGCCATTGATCAACCGATCCACATCGTTAAATAATGAAATGAAAAGCCCGACAGACTCATAGGAGCCTGTCGGGCTTTTTTGTTGGGGGAAAGGTTAACGTCCCCTAACTAGAGTTTAATGTCCTTTAACGGTAAGTCAATGTCCTCTAGCTGAGCTTTAATGTCCTTTAATGGTAAGTCAGTGTCCTCTAAGTAAGCATCACCGTCCTCTAACAAAAAACCTTATTAAGTGTACAAAAAGCCTCCCATGAAATTATGGGAGGCTTTGGCATTCATCTAACCATCGCTATATGATTTTCCAATGTCATTAAGATTTTTTCACGTGGGTTGTTCCCTGAGATCGTGGTTACCGTTTTACCTTCTTCTTTAACTACGAGGACGGGCAATTCTTCCGTAGGGATGTTCAGGTCATTTTTGTTTTTTTCCGTTTGTTCGAACTGCAATTCAGCTCCCTCATCCTGTTTCAATTTCCAATCGAGAAGGGCACTTAAGTAATCCTGTGCGGACTCTTCCTGATCCGCTTCGGAGTATAAGTATAATTCATAGTTTTCAGGTGTAGCTGTAAGTACTTGTACGGTTTCGCCTTTTTGGAGACATCCAGCGAGTAAGAATATAGCTAAGAAAGATAGGATAATACGATTAATCATGGTCCGACCCACTCCCTTGTCTTTGATCCATACTCAGTGTAACAAGGAATGAGAGGGATTTTTTTGATGTTATCGTTTTGTCATCGAAATGATAGTCTCATGTTGTATTGTGACATCTATTGTAAAGTCCCTTAATGAAATTTGTAACGAGGCAGCCGCCGATATAGGAGCGTGCAACGGCTTGTGAAAGAACGTGAATGACTTGATGGAATAAAGAAAGGGGAAGGGAACGTGTAATAAGAAAGAGGACTGTGAATGGATCTCATGAATTCATAAGGACAAGCTAGTCTGATTAGGGGAATAAAAAAGAACCCAGAAAGTATATTCTGGGTTCCTATAAGATTCATTATTTCTTTTTCTTCTTAAGATCGACTTTTTTCGCTTCATCCTGGAATGTTTTGAACAAGGAGAAGCAGATGAGAATCATTATAAAGGTGAACGGGAAGGCGGCGATGATCGCTGCCGTTTGGAGTGCACCTAAACCGCCTTGCCACAACAGCACAGCGGCTGCTCCGGCCTGGATGATTCCCCAAGTGAATTTCACTTGGTTTTTAGGGTTCAAGCTTCCGTTCGTCGTCTGCATGCCGAGTACGAATGTAGCAGAGTCGGCAGAAGTCACGAAGAATGTACTAATAAGCAATAGCCCTACGAAAGACATGATCGACCCTAATGGTACATTTTCCATCATAGAGAAGAGAGCAACTTCTGAACCAAGCTCACTAACATCGGAATAGATATCTACACCATTGAAGAACTCAAGTGAAATCGCTGTTCCGCCGAATACGGAGAACCATAGAGCTCCAAAGATTGTCGGTACTAAAAGTACACCTAAAATGAATTCACGAACCGTTCGCCCGCGGGAAACACGTGCGATGAAGGTTCCTACGAATGGAGCCCAGGAAATCCACCAAGCCCAATAGAAAATTGTCCAGTTTTGAACCCATGAACTATCTTCCGCAAAAGGAGTCATCCGAAAGCTCATGTAGGGCAGGTCGCGGATATAAGACCCGAATGATGTCGTGAAGTAATCCATGATAAAGTTTGTCGGTCCTGCGAATAGCATGAACACCATTAAGCCGATTGCTAGCACGACGTTCGTGTTACTAAGATATTTAATTCCTTTGTTCAAACCAGTCATGGCAGACACCATGAAAAGGACAGTTACGACAGCAATAATAGTAAGCTGTAGTGTGAACGTATCTTCTAAGCCGTCAATGGTAAAAGCAAGACCACTGGATATTTGAAGTGCACCTAAACCAAGAGAGGTCGCTACACCGAAGATCGTTGCAAAAACAGCGATGAAGTCGATAAGCGTACCCAGCGGACCTTTTACTCTCTTTTCACCCAGTACTGGCGTGAGAGCGGCACTAATGACACCAGGAGCGTCTTTTCTGAATTTAAAGTAAGCTAGGGCCAGAGCCAGTACAGAATAAAAGGCCCAAGGATGAAGTCCCCAGTGGAAGAAGGTGTACTTCATCGCGGACTGAGCCGCTTCTTCGCTCATAGGCTCTTGTCCAGGGATTGGTGGGGTATGGAAGTGAGAGAGGGGTTCTGCAGATCCCCAGAAAACAAGTCCAATACCCATACCCGCACTAAAGAGCATGGCAAACCATGTAATGTATGGATATTCCGGTTCGTCGTCCGGTTTTCCTAACTTTATGTTTCCGTATTTCGAGAAGACTAAAAAGATAACAAAAATTAAGAAGCCTGTAGCTGACAATAAGTAGAACCATCCAAATTTTTCTGTCAGGAAACCTTGAATGTTAGATGTTACATTTTCTAAGTTCCAAGTCGGTAGTACAGCTTCAGGGATGACTCCCCAGCCAATGAATAAGAATGCGACAACTACCGAAATGTAAAATACTTTCGTTACTTGATTCATAACTGACTTCCCTCCTAGTAAAAGATTTCTTTACCACGTTATGACTGATCTGGTAAATAGCATTTTTTCACCAATTGTTCTTGTTTCTGCGACAAATTTTGCAACTCTTCCAATACGTCGTGAAAACAAAGCAATTCGTAAATTAAGATCGTCTGCGGTGGTAAATGGTGTCGGTAACCTGTCTGCTTTATGACATGGTCTTCTTTCCATTTCCAGAATGCATCATCCAGCTTATTTACCATCTCGAACTGGTTTTCGTTAATCGAGTGGGTCGGGTCACTGAGTACATGGGTGAACTCCTCCGTAAGTGCAAGCAAAAGCTCTTTTTCCTCGTTTGTGAAATCAGAGGCTTTTGTTTGTACATACTGCAAGTTTCCAAGATGATAAGCAATTTGTTGAAATGCCGCCAGTTTCCGTTGAGAGAGTTGAAAAGCGACCATCTCTTCTTCTGAGTGACGGTGATATTTCCACTCTTCCCTTTGATATTGAGAAAGCTGATTTGTCTTTTCCAGATGGGCCGTCAATTGCCGGTAGGACCTCTGAATAGCACGAGTTTTCTCTTTAGATTCTGCCGTTACCTCAGAAATTATTCGTTTCAAAAGCAGACCAGCTTGATTATACAAACCGTTGATGTTTTTGTAAATCATGGGCGAATAATTGGGTGGCAAAAGGAAAAAATTCACAAAAGTCGAGATGATGATTCCAATGGAGGTTGTACCCAATCTCGTAAAAAATGAAACCACATATTGATCTTGAAAATCTGGAATCATTGCAGTCGCCGTAATGGTGGCAACTAAAATTCCATCATCCAGTTTCAGTTTGTGACAGACGGCGATCGTCACCATAGCTACAAGAGCGAATGTCAACGCACCTTTTCCCAAAAGGCCGTAAAAGGTTGTAGCGAGCAACGCTCCAATGGCCGATGCAGGAAAACGTACGGCGGCTTTTTTAATCGAATCTGCAGCTGTATGTTCAATCGTGACGATAGCTGTGATGACAGCAAATATAATGGGTAAATTAAAAAAACCGCAAATCAATGCAGTCAAAAAGACAGAAATCCCCGTTTTTAACGTCCGGCTTCCTAAAAATTTGAATTTTTTCAATGAATGTAGCATTTTAATCACCCATATGTAAGAAGTCATTAGACCACGATAAAACATTATATAATATTTTACCCGAAAACGATAGATAAAATGTTGAATTATCTTTTATAATGAAGAAAGTGGAAATACATAACAGTGGAGGGAACACCTATGAAAAAATGGACAAGTTTGTGGATCGTACTTATTTTCCTGCTTGCTGCCTGCTCAGGAGCGAACAGTGAGGAAGTTCAGAAACCAGAGGAAGAGACTGCTGAGAAAGAGTCGACAGAAGAAGTGGTTGAGGAAGAGGAGAAGGCGGAAGAAACCAATGAAGAAGAAAAAGATACGGAAGAACCAGCGGCACAAGATTCAGAAGTGATGAAGAATGTAGAACCCCAATACGAGTTAACAGGAAACTGGTCCTTCGAGCCGATCGGAGATGCGAATCCAAAAGTCGCTCTCCTTACGATTGATGATGCACCAGATACTCAAGCGGTGGAAATGGCTAAAACGTTGAAAGAAAAAGATGCGCCTGCGATCTTTTTCGTAAACGGTCATTTCATAGATACACCAGAAGAAGAAGAAAAGTTAAAAGAAATTCATGAAATGGGCTTTCCAATCGGGAACCATACAGAGACACATGCAAGCTTACCCGATCTCAGTGAAGAGGAACAAAGGGTAGAAATCGTTGGATTGAATGACAAAATTGAAGAGATCATTGGCGAACGACCAATTTTCTTCCGTGCCCCATTTGGACAGAACACTGATTTTTCTAAGCAATTGGCAGAAGAAGAAGGGATGCTCGTCATGAACTGGACGTACGGATACGATTGGGAAAGTGAATACCAGGATGCTCAAGCACTTGCTGACATCATGGTCAACACACCGCTGCTAAATAACGGCGCCAACTTGCTCATGCATGACCGGGAATGGACAAACAAAGCATTGGGTCCAATCGCTGATGGTCTGCGAGAGAAAGGCTATGAGCTGTTAGATCCAGCACTCATTCAGACACCATAATTCAAAGAACACTCCTCGGAGTGTTCTTTTTTTAGGCTTAAAAAGAATTCTTGATCATATAATAGTAGGTAAAGAAATTATTAGTATGACACATTTTATAAAAAGTTATACTTTTGGGCTTGATTTTTCGATTGTGCCATATTAGAATAAAGTTACGTTGAAAACGATTACAAATATGGGGAGTGGATGTGAATGGGTACAATCGTATGTCAAGACTGTCAGAAGGTAATTGAGCACTACGAAAATGAGAAGGTTTCTACTCTTTACAGCACCTGTCCAACTTGCAACAAGCCAGAAGATAAATAAAGAGTATGTACTATTAAATGGGGGCATCCTTCCTGTGAAGGAAGCATAAAAGGAAAGAACCAGGTCTTGGACCTGGTTCTTTTTTTCGCGAAAGGATTTCCGATTTGAGGAAATCCTTTCGCGCCAAAGAGCCATCGAGTCGCGCCAAAGAGCCATCGAGTCGCGCCAAAGAGCCATCGAGTCGCGCCAAAGAGCCATCGAGTCGCGCCAAAGAGCCATCGAGTCGCGCCAAAGAGCAGGAGAAACAAAAAAAGAAGCCCGGCGTGGGCTTCTTTTTTATTTGAATGCACGTTGTTCACGAATGACTTGAATCGTTTCAAGAGTATCATCTTCAGGGCCCTGTACAGGGAGGCCTGCTTCGACATTATCGTGAATGTAGTCAATGTTTTCCCTTGTAATAATTTCACCTGGTATGAAAATGGGAATGCCGGGTGGATAGACCATCACGAATTCAGCGCTGATTCTCCCGACAGCTTCTTTCAGTAAAATCGTTTCTGTGGAAGAATAGAAGGCCTCTCTTGGAGAAAGAGCAAGCACAGGAATGTCGGGAACCTTCACCCGGATGTTTTCTGTCTCTTCTTTGTCCGAGTACTCTTTAGAAAGTTTATCTAAAGCCGTTACAAGCTCGTCGATGTCTTCTTCCCGATCGCCAGGGGTAACGATGCATAAAATGTTATACAAATCGGAGAGTTCCACTTCGATGTTGGCTTTTTCCCGAAGCCAAACTTCGACGTCATAGCCTGATAATCCGAGCTTTTTCACGGAGATGATCAATTTCGTAGGATCGAAGTCTACCGTAGCATCGCTCGTCAATATTTCGCTGCCTGGGCAGTAAATGCCTGGGATCTCATTCAAACGTCTTCTGGCATGGTCTGCGAGGCGAAGGGTTTCTTCCATCAGCTCCCGCCCGTGAATGGCGAGATGTCTCCGTGCGGCATCAAGACTTGCGAGTAAAAGGTACGACGTCGAAGTTGTATGAAGCATGGATAAAATCGACTGCACTCTTTCATGAGAGACGAGCCCTTCTCGTAAATTTAACACGGAACTCTGAGTTAAGGACCCACCAAGCTTATGCACACTCGTAGCTGCCATATCTGCACCTGCCTGCATCGCAGAAAGGGGGAGACGCTCATGGAAGTGAATGTGGACGCCGTGGGCTTCATCGACAAGCACAGGGATATCGAAACGGTGGGCAATGTTGACGATCTTTTTCAAATCAGCAGAAACTCCGAAATAAGTCGGATTGATGACGAGCAGTCCCTTTGCATCCGGGTGTGCTTCACAAGCTTTTTGCACAGCCTCTGAAGTGATCCCGTGAGAGATCCCGAAGCGGTCGTCAAGTTCCGGATGGATAAAGACGGGTTTTGCTCCTGAAAAAATAATCGCTGTCGTTACAGATTTATGGACATTCCTTGGCACGATGATTTTATCACCAGGATGACAAACACTCATAATCATCGTCATAATCGCACCAGATGTGCCCTGGACAGAGAAAAATGTATAATCTGCACCGAAGGCTTCAGCAGCGAGGTCTTGCGCCTGTTTGATCATGCCTTGCGGGTGGTGCAGGTCATCCAGTGGTTCAATGTTGATAAGATCGATGGAAAGGGATTGGTCTCCGATGAACGAGCGGAATTCTTCATCCATTCCCTTTCCTCCTTTGTGCCCTGGAATATGGAATTGGACCGGCTTTCGGTCTCTATGTTTTTTTAACCCTGTAAATAAGGGAGTTTCATGTTGGTTCATTTGTGTTTCCACCTCTTTAATTTAGAAAAGCACATGAATTATAGCAGGTTCCACGTTCGCTTGCTAGTCTTTTGTGTATCCTTTTTCCAATCATGCTAAAATGAAACAAAGGGGAGGGATTCATGTGGTATGGAAAACTCGCGTCACAGAAGCTTTAGGCATTACATACCCGATTATCCAGGGAGGACTTGCTCACCTCGCTTATTCTGACTTGGCTGCAGCGGTTTCAAACGCTGGCGGGCTCGGTCAGTTAACGGCAATGAGTATGGAAGGTCCCGATCAACTGAGAGAAGAGATTGATGCCGTAAGAGAAAAAACAAACCGTCCGTTTGGAGTGAATTTCGCGATTGGTCAACATGGGCGACCATTTGAAGAGATGGTTCAAGTGGCTGTGGAAGAAAAGGTGCCGGTCATCTCTGTGACCGGCGGAAATCCTGCACCAGTTCTTGAGCTTGTCAAAGGCACTGGAATAAAAACCCTCGTACTTGTAGCGGCAAGACGGCAGGCCGTTAAAGCAGAAGAGCTGGGAGCTGATGCTGTTATGGTCGTCGGTCATGAAGGCGGTGGACACCTCGGGCGCGATGATGTCGGTACATTCGTCTTGACGCCACAAGTCGTGGACGCCGTGGATATACCTGTCATTGCTTCAGGAGGGATCGGAGACGGAAGAGGTCTGATGGCTGCGCTTGCTTTAGGAGCGGAAGGTGTGGAAATGGGGACGCGGTTTATCGCAACCAAAGAGTGTGTGCACGCCCATCCCGCTTATCTGGAAGCTTTGATTGAAGCAGACGAAACATCCACCACTGTCATCAAAAGGAGTTTGAAGGCCCCGGCCCGTGCCTTGAAAAATGATTGGACAGCGCGTATTTTGGAACTGGAAGATGAACAAGCGGGGTATGAAGGCTTAAAATCTTACATCAACGGCGAAGCGAATAAAAAGTTCATTTATGATGGAAAACAAGCTTACGGATTCGGATGGGCTGGTCAAGTGGCTTCAAGGATCCATGACGTTCCATCGGTCGATGAATTGTTCAAACGTATCGTCACAGAAGCGGAAGAAATCCGCAACAGGTGGAGCAAGTAAGGAGGAAGAATAATGAGTTATACGTATCCAATCGATGAAATTTATTGGTCTAAAGAAGAAATTATTGATGTTGTCAATTTTTACAGCATGGTCGAACAAGCCTATGAAAAAGGAGTCGATCGTGATGAGCTTATGCTCGCCTATACCCGGTTCAAACAGATCGTCCCATCTAAAAGTGAAGAAAAAACGTTGTGCGGACAATTTGAAAAAGAATCCGGCTATTCCTGCTACAGAGCTGTCAAACAGGCGAAAGGTCTGAGTAAAGGTGAAAAAGTGAAGATGTAAACGAAAAAAGGCGCTCCATTAAGGGGCGCCTTTTCTTTACTGATCCAGTTGTTTTGTGAAGCGGTATAAAGGTTCAAGGGTTTGGAACGTTTCTTTACAAAGCTCAATGAAAGCATCCGGATCTTTCAAACGGGCATCTCCACGTTCAATGTTCCTGCCACACAAGATCTCTGCTTTTTTCACCGTTTTCAGACGCTCGGTCATACTCAAAAACTTATCCTCATCTACGTCTGACTGGGGAATGCTGTCAGGCTTCATATGATCGATGGACCATACATAGTCTTCCGGGATATGACGCAGCACTTCATCCTTATTTTGCTCCAGTTTATATGCAAAGTCCTGTTTAATGGGACTTTCGTAGATCACAGCAAACCAAATGAATACATGTGACTCCCACAGACCAATTTGGAAGTGAGGAAGCTTCTTGTATCCGCGTTTATTTGAAGCAAGAGCCGCCCACGTATCATTCGGCGGGTTCGTCTTCCGGCGTGCGTGTCTCGCAACGTGTACAAACATTTCGTCACCAGTCATCGCAGTGACATCTGCCGCGAGTTCTGTCGCTACAGCCTCAAGCTTCGGAGAAATGCGATCTCTTAAAGCCTCCATTCTATTTTCCAATCCGGGAATGGAAAAAACGTCAAAGTCTTCCTGTGTAAATCCACTAAATGTCGTCATTCGATCAACTCCTCCATTTTCTCGCCCTTATTTTACCACAAGAAAACACGGTTACTAAGTGATGTGTTCGCATGGTTTGATTTCTGTAAAAATGGGTTACATATAAGTAATCTAATTGAAACTTCTGTCGCAAAAGTCACATATATATAAAGTAAGGATTTGAAAGGGAGGAATTAGCAGTGAAACATGTCATGGAAGCATTGCGTAAAAGAGAAGCTGAAGAGAAGCTCCCGGTAATCCGTATGGAGATTGATTACGAACTGGTGACCTTGCACGATGCCATGATCGCCGGAGATGTCGAACAAATGAAAAAAACAAAGAGAAGACTCTCTGAACTTCGTAAGCAATTGATTGAATGGTCCATATAAGAGCGAGCAACACTAAAGTTGCTCGTTTTTTTTATTGCTTTTAACCAGATAACTTATTGACTAATAGGGCAGGATTGTGGAAGCCTCTGTATCGAGAAAACAGGGGTTCGGGGTTCGTTGCCAAGTGGAGCGTTAGGGTTGGTTGGGAAACTACTCGCTTTCCTGTGGGGGAGTGGCAAACTTCCTCGGGCTACGCCCTGCGGGATCTCACCTATCTCCTTCTCCCACGGGAGTGTCGCAGTTCCCAACCAACCCATTCAATGTAAGGGAGAAACGAACCCCTTTGCAGAGGGTGTGTGTGTTCCACTATCCATGTCATAGTGTTACCAAGCGCTCTGTAGTAGCTTCCAATGTGGGATATCCACTCTTTATCATCGGCCTGCTAATCATAGTAGATTTCCTTTGGGGAAGTGGTTTCGAGACACTTATATGTTAAAGGGGCGGCGGGGGATGGGGAGACTCCTGCGGGAAGAGAGTGCTTGGTGAGACCCCGCAGGACGGCAGTCCGAGGAGGCTCAACGCGCTCCCGCGGAAAGCGAGTCATCCCCCGCCGCCCCGAACCGCTCACTCAAAAGTCTCGAAACTGAGTCTTCCACAATCAGGAGCTTTAGTGGGACAAGGAGGGCGGATTTGATGCAATGTCTGGTTGGATTTGGTACGATAAAGATTGATACTTATAAAAGGGGTACGATGTTATGGATCAACAGAAAAAGAACGAGATTTTTGAACACGCAAAAGCTTGGGTCTTGGAAGCTGGTGAACGAATCAAAAGCAATATTGATTCGCCTCGATCCATTGAAACGAAATCCAACCCGAACGACCTGGTTACAGAAATGGATCAGGAAACAGAACAATTTTTCGCGAAAAAAATCAATGAGACGTATCCGGATCATTATTTATTAGGAGAAGAGGGATTCGGAGATGAAATAGAAGACCTCGGAGGAACCGTCTGGATTGTAGATCCGATTGATGGAACCATGAATTTTGTCCATCAAAAAAGAAATTTCGCCATTTCTGTCGGAGTATATTATGAAGGTGTCGGTGAAATCGGATTGATTTATAATGTGATGGACGGTACTTTGTACACTGCCAAACGAGGGGAAGGGGCCTATAAGAACGAAGAAAGGTTACCTCGACTTGATGAAAAGCGTCCTTTGAATCAGTCGATCCTTGCGCTTAATACTTCCTGGTTAATTCCTGAAAATCCACACGTGGATCACAAAGGGATGGAAGATCTAGTGAAAAAATTACGCAGTACAAGATCTTATGGTTCTGCCGCTTTGGAATTTGCTTTTGTAGCCGAAGGACTTCTGGATGGGTACTTGACGATGACATTGATGCCGTGGGATTACGCTGCTGGAAGTGTTATCGTTCGTGAAGTGGGTGGAATCGTTACCCGTGCGGACCGAGAGGAATTGGATTTGTTGAACAAGACGACAGTCCTCGCAAGCCGGTCGAACATTCATGAAGAAATATCGAAGGATTACGTCCGTTTGAAGAAATAAAAGAAAGCGACCCCAATCGAGGTCGCTTTCTGCATGTTTCAGGACATTTGCTGTTGTTTTCTTTTTCTTCTCAAACCTACACTCATAAGGGCAAATCCCGAAAAGAAAAGGACGGCTGCAAGCCAGAAGATTTCTTGGCCGATAGCAAACCCAACAGCGATAAATGATAAAATTACGAGACAGGCTAATAGTGCTGTGTTCATATGAAAGTTTTTCAAAAGGCTCACCTCTATTCAGGTCTATTATATAGGATTTGTCTAAATAATGAAAATGGTTTCACGGGTAGCATCCAGTGAGGCTTTCTAGTATGATAGATAACAGAATAGGGTATCCATGAGGAGGAACATCATGAACGATATGTCCACACTACCTGTGCCGACGGATCTATGGCCTGTCGCCGATTTCTTTTTCCGCGGATTCGGGAGTGAAGTGAACTTAAACGATGAAAGCGAAGTGACCATGCTCTTTCGTTCTTTCATGCTACTATACTTAACGACTGTTATTCTCGCTATCATTACATTCAAGCTTGGATTCGCCAGAAAATTACCTTTGATGAAAACAATCGTTGTTTATTCCGTTCTCATCATAGGTACATTTATTTTAACCTTGATCCTTGGATTGAATTTGCCCCTTCCTGAAAGTTTGGTTGTAGCGGCCTTAATTCTGGGTATTTACCGGATCCGACTCCATAGAGAGCGCGGAGCCCGTCAGCAAAATGAATCATCCTGACCCCAAAGCTCCTTTCCTTATTAAAGAAAGGGGCTTTTGCTTTGCCCGAAAATGATTTTTCATTAGTTATTAAAGAATATGGCAGGATTGTGGAAGACTCAGTTTCGAGATTACTGGGGTTCGTTACAAAGTTGAGCGTCAGGGGTAGTTGGGAAGCAACTCGCTTTCCTGCGGGGATGACGGCAAGCCTCCTCGAGCTAAAGCTCTGCGGGGTATCGCCAGTCAATCCATTCCCGCGGGAGTCTCGCAGCTTCCCAACCACCCCATTCGATAAATGTGAAAAACGATCCCACTTTGCCCAGGATGAGTGCCTTCCACCATCCCTGTTCTAGATTGATAAAGAGCTCTGTAGCAAGCTTTCCATGGAAAGTGTACAATCTTTAGTATCTACAAGCTACTATTGGAAGCTCCGCTATTTGTGGAAGTGTTTCGAGATACTTATATGGCAAAGGGGCGGAGGGGAATGATGAGACTCCTGCGGGAAAAAGTGCTTGGTGAGACCCCACAGGACGCAGTCCGAGGAGGTTCACCGCGCTCCCGCGGAAAGCGAGCCATTCCCCGCAATCGGGAGCTTATCTTTAACTGTGAAATATAAAAAGAGAGAGGCGGAACCTCTCTCTTTGGTATCTAGCTTAAATGCTTTTCTTTTTTACGTTCTCTGTTGAACCGGAAATTCCCGGTAGCTAAACGTCTTTTGGTGTTTTCTTCTATACGATCGTGGCAGGATTGACACATGTACGTGTGAATCCGGCGATTCCGAAGTCGTTTTGCTTGTAGACAGTAGCTGTCAATTTTCTCAATTTCATCGCAAATGACGCATTGTACACGCATCTTTTTCACCTCTATTTTCCATTCGATTACATATAGTTTAACATAATAAGTTTTTTATAAATAGATGAGATTTCCACGTTTGACTTCTATAGTGAATGGGAAATGTAATTACAGAAGTAGAGGAAAGGATGATTTACTTGAGAAAACGTTGGATTTTTACAGCTATTGGTGCCACTGTGGGAGGAACGGTTGCTTATTTCTTGAAAGATGAGGACAAGCGTCAGCAAGTTAAAGACAAAGCAAAATCGATTCAGAGCAACCTAGGAAAATCAGAGGACATGCCAATCGAAGAAGCTGGCAAACCTGAGACAGCCTCACTGGATAATTCAGACATGGTTGCAGAGGGATCTCAATTCGGTGTCCAATACTATAATGAGTTGACAGAAAAAGAAAGAGAAATCCTTGAGAAAAGCAACAGCTAAATCCCGTGAGGATTTAGCTGTTTTTCTGTTCATTTAGTTTTGCTTTGATTGTTCTTTTTCAATTTGCTCAAGTTTCTTTTGGTCTTTCTCCGGCACAGAGTCCTGGTTTGAGTTGGATTGTGGTTTTTCTTCAACCGAACCACTCGGCATATAACGACTAACGATTTGACTCAGTTCATCCGTGACCGCTTCCACAGGGTGGCCTTCAGCCATTTTTTGCCCAAGGCTTCTGAGGCGTTCCACACCGTCAGCGTCTGCGATTACAGCCGCTTGCTTTCCGTAAGGGTCATGTTTCAAAGCTTCGGCTACAGAATATTTGATGACGCCGACGCGAGAGCGGTCGAGGTCTTTGTCCACATCGATTCCTACAACTACATAGTTGCCGAGGACGAGGGCTGTAGCATCATGAACATCCGGAACTTGAACGGCAAGCTTAGCCAGGTGCCGGGCTGCTTGCTGGCTCGTCATGTTTTTCTTTTCCACCGGATCTGAATCCGTGACATACTTCAATTCAGGATCGTTTTGTCGCTCTTGAAGCAGTGACTCTTCACCACCGTTTTGCTGACACGCAACTAAGGTCAAAAGGGCTGCTAACCAAATTAATTTTTTCAAAGGAATCACCACTTTTTTTATTTATAGCCTGTGTCAGCTTGCAGATAATATACAAAAAGGACAGCTTAAAAAGCTGCCCAATTCATTATTGTAATACGATTTTTTTAATTCCTTTGATCGGCTCAGAACGGTTGGATCCGTCTTTGAAATAAAGGTGAACAGGGCCATGTTCCTGCAAAGGCTTTCCATTTTCAGCAAAAAGTAAAAGCGACTCGGATAAAACATCTGCATCAATCACTTCTTCGCCTTCATCCGTGACCAGTGCCGCTTTTTTTACGTCGGCTGCTGGTTCGCTGGTATGTAGGAAAGGCTTTAGCGGCATGAGAAAGGTGCCTTTTAAAATCCTTTGTTTTTCATAACGATTGATGCTTTTGTTGACAGGAGGGTTAATTTTTTGTTGATAGACTTCTCTGTCAAAACGAGTAGACTGTCTTTTCAACTCGTCTTCTTTCGTTGATTCTGTTGGATTTTCTTCACCTTCGAATACTTCTGGGAACGTCTTTTTTCGATCATCGAAAATCCAGACGGTCGGGTCGAGTGTAATTGGGAATTTAACATTTCCTGCTATTTGAACTATCATGGCTGTGGCCACCTTTCGATTAATAAAAAGTCATCCATCCAAAATCATAGCAAAAAATGAATTCGATTTCATTAAAGGAGGCGTGATCCATTGATTAAAGATATAACAGAAAACGTCCTGGAAGAATGGTTAGACAATGTACGCCCATATGCATACGATGGTCAAGTGGCCAACTATATCCCCGCATTATCACGCAGCAACCCGGAAGATCTTGCTGTCGCCATTCACTATATAGATGGGGATGCAGTGGAAGCTGGAGAAACGGAAGTGAGGTTTACCCTTCAAAGTATATCGAAAGTCATCTCACTTGCTTTGGCTCTTATGGATAACGGGGAAAGCTATGTGTTCGACCGTGTAGGTATGGAACCGACGGGCGATCCGTTTCACTCGATTTACCGTCTGGAACAAATTCCATCCAAACCGCTCAATCCGATGATCAATGCCGGGGCCCTTGCGGTGACAAATATGATCCACGGAGATACGCCTGATGAAAAAGTAGGGCGCTTGTTGAGCTTTATTCATGACTTGACCGATGATCATTCCATCGGGTACAACGAAGAAGTGGCCACCTCGGAATTTGAATCCGCTTTTCTCAACAGGTCCCTGCTTTTCTACATGAAGCAGCATCAGATTGTCACCGGTAGTGTAGAGGAAACTCTTGATGCCTATACCAAACAATGTGCGATTGAAGTGAATGTTTGTCAACTTGCCCGTATTGGAGCGCTGCTTGCGAATGGTGGGAAGGACATCCACTCTGGGCGTAGAATCATACCGAAGCATCTTGCAAGAATTTGTAAAACATTTATGGTCACATGCGGCATGTATGATGCTTCAGGCTCCTTTGCTATCAAAGTGGGTATACCAGCAAAAAGTGGTGTCTCGGGATCCGTCCTCGCTTCGTTAAACGAATTTGGAGGAATCGCGGTTTATGGTCCGAGCCTTGATGAAAAGGGGAACAGCGTTGTCGGCTTGAGACTTTTAGAAATCCTATCTAATCGCTACGATTTGTCGATCTTCTAATTGTTCATTCCTATCTTGCAATTTATTGTGTTAAACGATAAGATAAAAAGAAGAAAGACTTGTACATTGGAGGGGATTTTGATGTTGTCTGATGTGGCTGTGGATCATCGAGAAAAAGCCTATGCCCTTCTAAAAGCTGACGCTGATAAAATACTAAGGTTAATAAAAGTACAGATGGACAACTTGACGATGCCTCAGTGTCCACTCTACGAAGAAGTTTTAGATACACAAATGTTTGGATTATCCCGCGAAATTCATTTTGCGGTTCGCTTGAATTTAATCAGCGACGAAGAAGGAAAAGCACTACTGGATAACCTTGAAAAACAGTTGAACGTTTTGCATGAGGCTGCACAGAAGTCATAAGATAAGAACTCAAATTGCGACGGTTTGTTGTGATTTGAGTTTTTTTATTTTCACTTTTATACATATACGGAGAGATTTGAGAGGCTCCTCGTCAGTTATTTACAACTAAAATTGTCAGATTTGAAGGAAATTTCGGTGTTTGAGTAGAAAACAATGTAACAGTACGTTCAAAGTTCTAAAACATAGACAAACAGGGAGTGGAATCATGGCAAATACGAAGAAAATCAATAAAGTATTAGTCGCTAATCGTGGCGAGATCGCTATTCGAGTCTTTCGTGCGTGTACAGAATTAAATATTCGTACCGTCGCCATTTATTCGCAGGAAGATACGGGGTCCTACCATCGTTATAAGGCTGATGAAGCTTATTTGATTGGTGAAGGGAAAAAACCGATCGATGCCTATTTGGATATTGAAGGCATTATTGAAATCGCCAAGAGTGTGGAGGTTGATGCCATCCACCCTGGATATGGATTCTTATCTGAAAACATTGAGTTTGCGAGAAGATGCGAAGAAGAAAAGCTTACTTTTATAGGACCGACCAGTGAACATTTGAATATGTTTGGAGATAAGGTGAAGGCACGAGATCAAGCGGTCCAAGCGGAGATTCCCGTTATTCCAGGGAGTGACGGCCCTGTCAGTGGACTGGAAGAGATTCGCGACTTTGGTGAAAAGCACGGCTACCCATTGATGATCAAAGCAGCAATGGGCGGCGGTGGTCGAGGGATGCGTGTCGTCAGAAGCGCTACAACCCTGGAAGAATCGTATGATCGCGCCCGTTCGGAAGCACGAGCAGCATTCGGGAGTGATGAAGTTTATGTTGAAAAGCTGATCGAACAGCCGAAGCACATCGAAGTCCAAATCATCGGAGATCGTGATGGGAACATTGTCCATTTGTATGAAAGGGACTGCTCGGTGCAGCGTAGACACCAAAAGGTTGTGGAGATCGCTCCGAGTGTCAGCTTGAAAGATGAAGTGAGGGAGGCCATTTGCGATGCCGCCGTCAAACTTATGGATAACGTAAAATATATCAACGCAGGAACGGTAGAATTCTTAGTGACCGGTGATGAATTTTACTTTATTGAAGTCAACCCTCGTGTACAGGTGGAGCATACGATTACAGAAATGATTACCGGTGTAGATATTGTCCAGACGCAAATCCTCGTCGCGGAAGGATATGGTTTACATAGCGACCGCATATCTATACCGAAACAAGATGATATTGTCACACACGGATATGCCATTCAATCCCGTGTAACCACAGAGGATCCCCTGAACAATTTCATGCCTGATACAGGGAAAATCATGGCCTATCGTTCTGGAGGCGGTTTCGGTGTGAGACTTGACGCCGGAAACGGATTCCAGGGGGCGGTTATCTCTCCTTACTATGATTCTTTACTTGTCAAATTGTCTACGTGGGCACTCAGTTTTGACCAAGCCGCACATAAGATGGTCAGAAACTTGAAAGAATTCCGTATTCGCGGCATCAAAACGAACATACCATTTTTGGAAAATGTAGTGCAGCATAAACAGTTCCTATCCGGTGAATATGATACAACGTTCATCGACCGCTCTCCAGAGCTCTTTGTTTTTCCAAAACGAAAAGACCGCGGGACGAAGATGTTGGCTTATATTGCTGATCGAACCATCAATGGCTTCGAAGGATACGGCAATCGCAAGAAACCGAGCTATTCAAAACCGAGAATTCCTATCATCAAGCATTCGGAACCGATTCCAGGCGGAACGAAACAAATTCTTAATGAAAGAGGTCCTGAAGGTCTCGCTTCTTGGTTGAAAGAAAGGAATGAAGTGCTGCTCACAGATACGACCTTCCGGGACGCCCACCAGTCGTTACTGGCTACCCGTGTCCGAACGAAGGACCTTGAGAATATAGCTGAACCGACGGCCCGTCTATTACCTGATCTGTTTTCATTAGAAATGTGGGGTGGAGCGACGTTCGATGTCTCTTACCGTTTCTTGAATGAAGATCCTTGGGAGCGTTTGTTGAAATTGAGGGCCAAAGCACCGAATGTCCTTTTTCAAATGCTATTAAGGGCTTCCAATGCGGTCGGATACAAAAACTATCCCGACAATCTCATTCGTGAATTCGTAGACAAAAGTGCGTCAGCAGGTATTGATGTCTTCCGGATTTTCGACAGCTTGAACTGGGTGGAAGGCATGAAGCTTGCCATTCACTCTGTGCGGGAGAGTGGGAAAGTAGCCGAAGCGGCGATGTGTTATACAGGGGACATTCTTGATAGCAGCCGACCGAAGTATGATCTCGCTTACTATAAAAAGCTGGCGCTTGAACTTCAGGAAGCAGGAGCTCATATCCTTGGCATTAAAGATATGGCTGGACTGCTTAAACCGGAAGCGGCTTATCAATTGATCAGCTCTTTGAAGGAAACCGTCGACATCCCGATCCACCTTCATACACACGATACCAGCGGAAATGGTTTGTTCACGTATGCGAAAGCGATAGAAGCAGGTGTCGATGTGGTTGATGTGGCAACGGGATCGATGGCAGGCTTGACCTCTCAGCCAAGTGCAAACAGCCTCTATTATGCCCTCGAAGGTAGTGAGCGTAAGCCGAATTTGGATATCTCTGCATACGAAGAGCTCGGGCATTTTTGGGAAGATACGAGAAAATACTATCAGGATTTCGAAAGTGGCATGATGGCCCCGCATACAGAAGTGTATGAACATGAAATGCCTGGAGGGCAATACAGCAATTTGCAGCAACAAGCAAAAGCGGTCGGTTTAGGACACCGCTGGGATGAAGTCAAGTCTATGTACCGCCGGGTGAACGATATGTTCGGCGATATCGTAAAAGTGACCCCGTCTTCTAAAATTGTCGGAGATATGGCCCTGTACATGGTTCAAAATGACCTGAACGAAGACGACATCTATGAAAAAGGCGATTCCCTTGATTTCCCTGATAGCGTCGTGGAATTTTTCCAAGGGTATCTTGGACAACCATACGGAGGTTTCCCAGCTGAACTCCAAAGGATCATATTGAAAGGCCGCGAGCCGATTACGGTGAGACCAGGGGAGCTCTTGGAACCGGTTGACTTCAACAACTTGAAGGAGACACTGTTCCATTCCCTCGATCGTCAGGTAACAAGCTTTGATATGATCAGCTATGCTCTTTATCCAAAAGTGTTCATGGACCATCATAAGTTCCGCGAGCAATACGGAGATATGTCTGTACTCGATACACCAACATTCTTCTACGGTATGAGACTGGGCGAAGAAATTGAAGTGGACATCGAACAAGGAAAAACCTTGATCGTAAAACTTGTCTCCGTTGGGGAGCCGCAGATTGATGGTACACGTACTGTTTACTTCGAGTTAAATGGACAACCTCGTGAAGTCGTCGTAAAGGATGAGAACGTGAAAGCGGCCGTTCAGCAGCGGCCGAAAGCAGACAAAGCGAACAGCAAACACATCGGAGCAACGATGCCCGGAACGGTTATTAAAGTGTTGTCTAATAAAGGTGAGGAAGTGAAGAAAGGCGATCACCTGATGATTACAGAAGCCATGAAAATGGAGACAACTGTCCAAGCACCCTTTGATGGTGTCATCAAGGACATTTATGTAGAAAACAACGAAGCCATCCACGTCGGCGATTTACTGATCGAATTTGAATAACTTTTAAGAAGAGAGGAAGCTCATGAGAGCCTTCCTCTCTTTTTTAATCTGTTAAACAATATGGCAGGATTGTGGAAGACTCGATTTCGAGACTTTTCGGGGTTCGTTTGCCGTGTTGAGCGTCAGGGGTGGCTGGGAAGCTACTCGCTTTCCTGTGGGGGAGTGGCAAGCTTCCTCGGACTTCACCCTGCGGGATCTCGCCTATCTCCTTTCTCCCACGGGAGTCTCCCAGCTTCCCAACCACCCCATTCCATGAAGGGGAGAAACGAACCCATTTACTGTGGGAGGGCGCCTTCCACTATCCTGTTAATATAAGCATAAAGCGCCCTATAACAAGCTTTTCGCATGCAGAATAGTGTGCTTAGGAGTTCATTCCCATCCAATAACCATGTGCATAAAAGCAGCTAATTCCGAAAGTGGTTTCGAGATACTTAAATGGCAAAGGGGTGGAGGGGAATGGGGAGACTCCTGCGGGAAAAAAGTGCTTGGTGAAACCCCACAGGACGCAGTCCGAGGAGGCTCACCGCACTCCCGCGGAAAGGGAGCCATTCCCCGTAGCCCCCATCCTCTCAACAAAAGTCTCGAAACTGAGTCTTCCAGAAAAGGGAGCTTTTATTGAAGACAAAAAATCTCAGAGGCATAAGCTCTGAGATTTTTGCTTGGTTTACTTCACGGAACGTTCATATTTTGCACTTCTTGAAGACAGTAATAGGAAGTATGATAAAAGGCCGACATAAAGAGAAATAATCAATGCATGCAGGAGAGCCAGACCCAAATGAACATACGTCATAATAACGAAAGCACCGACGAGAACCTGAGCTGCCATTAGACTTGCAGCAAGGATCAAGCCTTTTCTCATAATCGGGCTGGTCTTATAATCTTTCAAAGCTTTCACCATGAGATATACCGTCCATATCAAAACTCCGGCTGCAGCAGCACGGTGTCCCATTTGAATCCATTGAGCTGTCCCATACGATGAAAAGTCGAAGGGGGATGCATTCGTACACATCGGCCAGTCCAAACAGGCCATCGATGAGTAAGTATGGCGGACAAGGGCCCCTGTATAGACGACCATTAACGTATAGGTCGTTAAAGCATAAATGTGAAGTCTGAAAGGTTTTCGAATAAGTAGAGATTGTGCATCAAATTTCCGGTCGATTTCAAATATAATGAGCATCAGCAAAAGCACAGCCGCAAAGGAAACAAGGGAAATGCCGAAGTGGATAGCCAGTACAAAATCAGACTGTCCCCATTTCACAGCAGCGGCACCAATCAACCCTTGGGCGAGCAAGAAAAAGAATGCGAGAAAAGAGAGGAATTTCACTTCTCTTATATGACCAACTTTCACCCATGCCAGAGAAGAAAGGGCAAGCACAAGTAAACCTACGCCTCCAGAGACGAGGCGGTGGCTCAATTCTATGATTAAGGCCAGATCTATGTCTGATGGGATCCATTCTCCATGACATAACGGCCAGCTGTTTCCACACCCCATACCTGAGTCAGTTTTTGTAACGAGAGCCCCACCTAATAGAACGAACAACATTCCTAATGTGGCGAGCACAGATAACCCCTTCAATAAACGCATGGCATGAAGCCACCTCCATTCCGGTCAAAAGAACACGGAGGATATCATACCATTTTACCTCTTTAAAATCACTAAAGTATTGAAAAAAACTTGCAATGTTTGACAGGGTTTGCTAGAAATAAGAGGGTGTGCTTTATGGACGCACTCGCTTTTTCTCAGGGAATCGATCCAGCACCGTTAAAATCGTTGAGAATGGTAGATACTAAGAGTGAATGGCGTTTCACAAAGTTGTCACAAATAAATAAAATTGTTGAGTTTAAATAGATAGAACTACAATTACGTGATACAATTATTTTGATGTTTCTTGTCATCCTTTATGATACAAGAATGGAAATAGCCTTCGGTGCATCTGTTGATGAATATTGATTCACATGATTCTTATACGAGGGTGGTAGAAGGAGGAAGATAATACGATGGACAATCCAAGAACAGTCGAATCTGCTTCTACAGAAATGATCCAAACAAAAACCAATGACCATTCTTTGTTAGCTGATATAAAGAGCTTGATCAAAGTCGGTATCATTAACTCTAATTTGATTACTACATTCGCAGGATTTTGGCTGGCTCTCCATTATACTGGTACATTATTCTTTGATCAGTGGGTCACTTTCCTGCTGACGATGCTCGGAACCGCTTTCGTAATTGCCGGCGGTTGTATTCTTAACAATTGGTATGACAGAGACATTGACCCGATTATGTCACGGACGAACAATCGTCCGACAGTAACAGGAACGATGTCTTTATCATTTATAAAAACATTGGGTATCAGCGTATCTATTCTCGGATTTGTCACATTGCTCCTCACGACATGGCAAGCGGCCTTGTGGGGCGCATTTGGTTGGTTCGTCTACGTCGTCCTATACACGATGTGGTCGAAGAGAAGATACACGATCAATACAGTAGTTGGAAGCTTCTCAGGAGCTGTTCCACCATTAATCGGATGGGCTGCTGTTGATCCAGGATTGCAATTGGAAGCTTTGATTCTGTTTCTCATTATGTTCATTTGGCAAACCCCTCACTTCCTGGCACTCGCCATGAAGAAAAAGGATGAATACAAAGCAGCTGGCATCCCGATGCTACCTGTAGTTCATGGGTTCGAGATGACAAAACGTCAAATTGTCGTTTATGTTGCTTGTCTGCTCCCATTACCGATTTATTTGGCTTCTCTTGGCACGGTCTTTCTTATTACGGCTTATGTGCTCTCTATCGGCTGGTTGGCTTTAGGGATCGCAGGCTTCTTCATGAAAGACGACTACAAGTGGGCGACATGGATGTTCATCTTTTCCTTGAACTATCTTACGATCATGTTCTTTATGATGGTCATCGTCACTTTGCCATTCCCATTTTAAAGAACTGACCTCCTTATATCAGGAGGTCAGTTTCTAAATAAAAAAATGCATTACAAGAGAAAGAGAGGTATGACGCATGAGAGGTTGGATGGGAAAATTCCGTTCATTATTCTTATTTGGTGCACTAACTATGCTCCTTACCGGATGTGGTATTGAAAACATCAGTGCACTAAAACCAAAAGGGTATGGCTCGGAATTATTATTTGATCTTATGTTGATCAGTATTGCGATAATGATTTTCGTTTTCGTAATCGTTATGGCCATTTATGCTTTCGTTCTTCTCCGTTATCGTGAGAAGAAAGGGCAGGAACACATTGTTCCGAAACAAACAGAAGGGAATAAAGCATTGGAAGTGATTTGGACAGTCATTCCAATTATTTTGCTACTTGTGCTGGCAATCCCTACTGTGCAAGCGACTTTCGACCTCGCTGATCAATCGACGCAAGGAGATGAAGGCGTTTTAACGGTCGATGTCACAGGTAACCAATATTGGTGGCAGTTTGACTATGCAGATCAAGAGATCTCAACAAGTCAAGAAATCTACATCCCTACAAATGAAAGGGTATACTTAAACATGAAAGCCAGTGACGTGATCCACTCCTTCTGGGTACCTGCCATTGCAGGTAAGATGGATACCATTCCTGGTGAAAACATGAACACTATGTACTTAGAAGCTTATGAAGAAGGGGTTTACGAAGGCTTTTGTGCTGAACTATGCGGACCTTCCCACTCCTTGATGTACTTCAAAGTAATCGCTGTCAGCCCGGAAGAGTTTGACCAATGGGTCGAAGACATGCAGAATATCGATCCTGAAGCGACACCTGAGACTCAAACGGCTCAGACTGGTCAAGAATTGTTCAATAACAACTGCATGAGTTGTCACGCAATTGGTGGCGCGTCAGCTGGTGTAGGACCGAACTTAGGCAACTTTGCAAACCGCGAGAAAATTGCAGGAATCCTGCAGCCATCGAAAGAGAATCTTGTGGATTGGATTGTCCATCCGGATGAAATCAAGCCAGGGAACCAAATGCCTGCAGAGCTTGTTTCGGAAGAAGATGCAGCGAAAATTGCTGATTACCTTCTAGAGTTGGATCACTCGGATGTCGGAAATGATCTTGAGATGCAAAGCGTCGAAGAGTAAGGACTTATGAGAAAGAGGTTGAAAAGGGAGGTTAAAGCGTGAGTACTGCAGTAGCACAAAAACGTGGGCTCGGCGCTGTGATTTGGGATTACCTGACTACAGTTGACCACAAGAAGATCGCGCATCTTTATTTGGTCTCTGGGGGGCTGTTTTTCCTAATCGGTGGGCTCGAAGCCATGATAATTCGTATCCAGTTGATGAAACCAGACAATGATTTCATTTCTGCTGGACTTTACAATGAAATGATCACGATGCACGGTACAACTATGATTTTCTTAGCGGCCATGCCGCTCATCTTTGCCATTATGAACGCCGTTGTCCCCTTACAGATCGGGGCAAGGGACGTTGCTTTTCCATTCTTGAACTCCTTAGGTTTCTGGTTGTTCTTGTTTGGAGGACTTTTACTGAACGTATCCTGGTTTACAGGTGGTGCACCGGATGCCGGTTGGACCAACTATGCACCATTATCGACGACTTCACCCGGGCACGGAGTAGACTACTATGTCATGGGTCTGCAGATATCCGGTGCCGGAACGTTAATTGGTGGGATTAACTTCCTTGTAACGATTGTAAACATGAGAGCACCAGGGATGACGTATATGCGTATGCCGTTGTTCACATGGTCTGTATTCGTCACAAGTACGTTGATTCTATTCGCTTTCCCTGCTTTAACAGTAGGACTTTTCCTTATGATGTTCGACCGTATGTTCGGATCTGCCTTCTTTGATGTAGGTCTCGGTGGTAACGCCATCATCTGGGAGCACTTATTCTGGATCTTCGGTCACCCGGAAGTGTACATATTGATTCTTCCGTTGTTCGGAGCTTTCAGTGATATCTTTTCTACATTTTCTAAGAAACGTCTTTTCGGTTATTCCGCGATGGTATTTGCAACCGTATTGATCGGTTTCTTAGGATTCATGGTATGGGCCCACCACATGTTTACCGTTGGTATGGGACCTATTGCTAACTCCATTTTCGCTGTTGCGACGATGGCGATCGCCGTACCTACAGGAATTAAGATCTTCAACTGGTTGTTTACGATGTGGGGCGGACAAATTCGAATGACGGCTGCTATGCTATGGTCCATCGCCTTCATCCCATCCTTCACAATTGGTGGAATGACAGGGGTTATGCTCGCTGCCGCTGCAGCTGACTTCCAGTATCACGATACGTATTTCGTAGTCGGACACTTCCACTACGTCATCGTTGGTGGGGTAGCCTTTGGACTATTCGCTTCTCTACACTACTGGTGGCCGAAGATGTTCGGCAAAGTCTTGAATGAGAAACTCGGTAAACTGGCATTCTGGCCGTTCTTTATCGGTTTCCACTTGACATTCTTTATCCAGCACTTCCTAGGTCTTATGGGAATGCCACGTCGTTACTGGGTTTTCCTTGAAGGACAGGGACTTGCAACAGGTAACTTGATCAGTACAATCGGTGCATTCTTAATGGCGATTGGTACAATTATTTTCCTAATCAATATCGTTTACACGGCAGTCAAAGAGAAGAAAGCGGATGCAGATCCTTGGGAGCATGGTCGTACCCTGGAGTGGGCAATTCCATCTCCACCGCCACACTACAACTTTGTGCAAACACCACTTGTACGTGGTCTTGATCCTCTATGGGTGGAGAAAATGGATGGAAAAGAAGGGATGACACCTGCAGAACCACTGGGTGACATTCACATGCCGAATGCTTCGATTCTGCCATTTACCATTTCACTAGGTACATTCATCGCCGGCTTCGGATTCATTTATCAAGTCGATGATCCAATCTGGTTAATTGCTGTCTTTGCTGGTATGGGACTTACACTCGGATCTATGCTGACACGTTCACTGAAAGATGATCTGGGTCACCATATTCATAAAGAAGAGCTGGAAGAAGATATTAAGAAGGGGGTTGGCAAATAATGAGTTCTGAAGACGTACTCAATCCAAAACGAATGCCGCACGATCCGGAAAAAGCCACCCTTGAAGGTAGAAATAAATTTCTTGGCTTCTGGTTTTTCCTTGGTGGAGAGACCGTATTGTTCGCAAGTCTATTTGGTACCTACCTTGCGTTGAATGGTTCGACGCAAGGGGAGAATACGCCAGAGCATTTGTTCGGTTTGGAGCTCGTTTTCATTATGACGATGCTTCTTCTGACAAGCTCATTGACAAGTGTTTATGCGATGTACCACATGAAAAACCATGACTTCAGAAAAATGCAGATGTGGTTGGGAGTAACTGTTTTATTAGGACTCTGTTTCCTGGGTATGGAGGTTTATGAGTTTTATCACTACATCCATGAATACGGATTTACGTTCCGATCCTCCGCATTTGGATCAGCTTTCTACACGCTTGTCGGTTTCCACGGGGGACACGTTCTTTTCGGATTAAGCTGGATTGTAGCGCTTATGATCCGTAACCAGAAGCGTGGTTTGAACCTTTACAACGCTCCGAAGTTTTATATCGCAAGCCTTTATTGGCACTTCATCGACGTTGTATGGGTATTCATCTTTACAGTTGTGTATCTTATGGGAAAGGTGGGTTAATCCATGGCAGATCAATCACATTCCAAACCCATTCATCACCAGGAGTATGAGAAGAAACAGCATCGTGAAGAAATGAAACAACAGGTCCTAACCTTCGGACTGATGATTTTGTTCACGATCATTGCTTTCGGAATGGTTATTTTTGAAGTGAATTCTTACTTCATCATTCCGACATTGATTATCCTTGCTGTCGTTCAGGTAGCCTTTCAACTTTATTACTTCATGCACATGAAGAATAAAGGCCATGATATGGTTGCTGTCATGATGTATGGTGGCGCGGCTGTTGCTGCTTTGACCATCATCACGTTCACATCGATTATTTGGTGGTAAGTGAATACGAGCCAAAGAAAAAAGACCGGCACACCGGTCTTTTTTCTTTATTTTCCTTGAGAGATATGACTAAATTATGAACAATAGATGAATTCCTTATGTGTGCTCGTTTTTTCGGCGATAATTAGGTAAAATGGAGAAGAACAAGTAAAACAATCTGGGGTGAGACACCAATGTGGTTAGAACTTCAAATATTCGGCTTCCGTGCCTTATGGAGCCCATATTATTTTGTATTCGTTCTGTTATTATCAGGCTTATATTTTTACATAACAGGACCTGGACGTAAAAAAGGAACGGACCGTCCAAGTACTTTTCAGCAAATCATGTTTTACAGCGGGATGCTGCTTTTATACATCATCAAAGGATCTCCTGTAGACCTGCTTGGGCACATCATGTTCACTGCCCATATGACGCAAATGGCGATTTACTACTTGCTGTTTCCGATCCTGGTCATTAAGGGGCTTCCTATATGGATATGGGAAAAAGTTTTTGCTGCCAAAGGAATAAAGTCTGTGCTTCATCTACTTACACGACCATTAATTTCTTTGCTGTTATTCAACGGACTGTTTTCCATGTATCACATGCCTGTTGTTTTCGATTATGCAAAATCCAGTGACCTGGCACACACCGTGATTACAACGATCATATTGTTCATCGCTTTTTGTATGTGGATTTCTGTTTTTCCTCCATTGGAGCGTTTAGACAGGTTAAGCCCGATATTAAAAATCGGATTCATTTTCGCCAATGGTGTGCTGATTACCCCTGCGTGTGGGCTGATTATCTTTGCTGGAGCACCGCTTTATGAAACCTACTCAGAAGCAGGAGCATGGATGCAGGCGATGAGTTTATGTGTACCTGCGGATGTCCTGAATGGTCTCGCATCGAATTTGAATGGTCCGAATTATTTTACACCGATGCCTTTGATTGAAGATCAGCAGTTAGGTGGAATCATCATGAAGATCGCTCAGGAAGTGATCTTTGGTGCGATCATCGCTTATATTTTCTTCAGTTGGTTCAACAGGGAAAGAGATACGATTGATCCACTGCCAAGTCAAGTACAGACAGAATCTTAGAGAGTTGCTAGAGGGGAAGAGGTGAAAGTATGCCGTTATTGCCGACACTGAGTACATTCTTCATTGTCTTAAGTGCTGTACTCGTCGCGATCGGTTGGGTACTGATTGTAAAAAACAAGAGAAGCTCGCATCGTAAAGTGATGATTGCAGCTGCCATCAGTGCTTTGACTTTTTTCATTATTTATTTAAGCCGTACGATTTTTGTCGGGAACACCAGCTTTGGAGGACCGGATGATGTGAAGATCTTTTATACGATCTTCTTGATTTTTCATATTTTACTTGCGACGGTCGGGGCCGTCTTCGGTATAGTGACTTTGACATTCGCTTTCAAGCGTAAGATTAAGAAACATCGTAAAATCGGTCCGGTGACGAGTATCATTTGGTTTTGTACAGCTGTTACGGGTGTCGCCGTCTATTTATTGTTATACATCATCTATGATGGTGGTACAACAACAAGTATGATAAAAGCTATATTAGGAACGTAAAGAAAAACAACGAGTCGTTGATCAACGATTCGTTGTTTTTGGTTTATCTTGTGTTGGTAAAGGGAAACAGTGTATGGATGCATAAATTTCCATATACATAAAAACAGGAAAGGGATGACCCACAATGGAATTGAAAACAGAGAGATTACAGCTATTCCCGATTACCTTAGATCTTGCACAAACATTGATGAAGAATTCGCTCGCATTTTATTACAAGTTCCAACTACCATGGAATAAAAACTGGCCTCATGATGGCTTGAAAGCACTTATGCCTATGTATGCGGAACGATTAGAAAATGATTCGGATGAATTGGGATTTGGTCCATGGGTAATGATTGATTCGGCAGGTGAGCATGTGATCGGTGACATCGGATTCAAAGGCAAACCGGACAGTGAAGGCAATGTAGAGATCGGTTATCATGTAGTCGCTTCCGAACGGAATTATGGTTATGCTTCAGAAGCTGTTCAAACGCTCTGTGAATGGGCCTTTAAGCATGCGGAAGTCGAGGGGATTGAAGCACAGTGTGATAAAGATAATATCCCTTCACAAAAAGTGTTGATTAATAACGGATTCAACCATACAGGTAGAAGCATGGATATCCTTGTTTTTAAAAAAGAAAAAAAAATCCATCAAAAAGAAAATACGCTGAATAAAGAATTATAAAAAACCTGAAGCCATGCTTCAGGTTTTTTCTTTCTTCTTATAGTTTATAGTTCCATCGAATGATGCCCGCTTCTTTCGCTGAGTTGAAAGCAATAACAACAAGTGGCCCCAGGATGAAACCGAGGAGTCCGATCAGTTGTAAGCCTAAATACATGGCGATCAACGTGGCAAGCGGTGACAATCCAATGTGCCTTCCCATGACTTTCGGTTCGACTGTCCTTCGGATGGCAAGCAGGACGATCGCTAGTAAACCGAGCTTTGTCCCGATCGCAATATCGCCGACGATAAGCATATACACCGACCATGGGCCGAGGATGACGATGGAACCGATAATAGGTATGAAATCAATAGCCCAAATGATCAGCGACATAATTAAAGCGATATCTGGAGCGATCCATAATAAACCGATCAATGAGACGACGAAAATGATGATGCTGACAAGAAACTGTGCTTTTAAAAATCCGAATACGACATAGGAAAGACGCGCGTTCATGAATTTCACTTTTTCAGAAGTGGCTTCCGTGAACTGAGCGTGCATTTTATCTCGCAATCGTGGAAGTTCAAGCATGAACAAAAACAATGCGATTAAATAAACGAGAAAACTGACGAGCAGCTCAGGTATTTTAGCAGCAGCGGCGGCTATGTTCGACAGCTGCAGCTTTTCAGAAATGGCTGTGGTCGTCCGATCGATGGCATTCATCATTTCTGCTGTCACTTTATCCACGAATTCTTTCGGCATTGATTGTGAAAAACTAGCCATGTGATCTTCCCAATCCAACAGCACATTATTGATTTGATTGATGTACTGCGGGGCGTTGTCTGCCAATTGTACGATTTGTGTGACAGCACGGGTCACAGCGAATGTTCCCAAGAGTCCAAGAAAGACAAGGAACAATAAGAAAACAATCGTCACGGACATTTTCCGGTTGATCCGGAACTTGAACTGGATGAACCTTACCGCCGGATTTAGGAATAGTGCCGTAACGAAAGCTAATATTAATGGAATAGAGACAGGTAAAATGAAATACCCTGCAATGATGAGTAGAGCGGATATTAATAGTAAAATCCACTGTTTTTTTGATAGATAACGGAACAATTTATGTATGAGTCTCCTTTCCCCCATAGACCAAACATGAGTTCAATCTTTACTCCCTTTTAAAAAAGTCGCTCACCATACAATGATGTGCGACTGTAGTTCATCCGGAAGGCGTGGATGAATGATTATATACGGCGATCGGAATCCGAGGATAGTTCTTCGACTTTTTTAAGAACTTCCTGGTTTTCATTCTCTTCCGCCCATTTTTTCAGCTTGTCCAATACCACATGTTCGGGAACTTGGCTGTGGTATTTTTTCGCAGGTTCACTCACTTTGGAAACCAATGATTTCGCTTTGGAAATGATGCTGTCTGTAAACCCTTCCTGGTGGCCGTATTCTACACCGTGCGGGTAATAGTGGCGGCCTAGAAGCGGTTTCATCAAACGGACAACAGCATCGCCTTTATCTACATCCCCTTCAAGTGCAAATCCCTGGATGCGGATATAATAGGTAATATTTTTTTCTGGTGCGGGAATTTTATAATCGTATGTGACACGCTCATAATCCCAGGATCCTCCGAGGATGAATCCATTTCTTTCCATGATTTCTGTCAATGGCTTGTAGTCAACGACGAGACCTTCAATCCCAGTACCTTCTAATTTCATTTGTTCCACCTCGCAATTGTTATGTATCTTACCTCATTTTAGTATGAAAAGGTAATGCTTGCAATTTTGGCATGACAAACGTCCTGCCATATGTTTAATATCTGTGATTACGTTCTCATTATACTATAAAAGGAAACCGGATGCATGTAATAAATTCGGTAAAACGGGGACAATAAACATTGATCATGATTAATGAGGAGGATCTTTCATGAAAAGTGTAAAAGATATCATGACAAGCGATGTCTCCATCTGTCATACGAATGACCAGTTGAGTGACGCAGCTTCTATGATGAAAGAAAAGAATGTCGGAGCTATTCCTGTCTGTGACGATCAAGGCAACCTTATGGGTATGGTGACAGACCGTGACCTAGTCATTCGTGGGTATGCAGCGAAAAAACCTGATTCTACACCGATTCAACAAGTGATGAGTGATCGTATGTACAGCTGTACACCTGATTGTTCACTAGAAGAGGCAAGCAGAATCATGGCCGAGCACCAGGTACGTCGTTTACCTGTTGTTGAAAACGGGAAACTATCCGGCATCATTTCTCTTGGTGACTTATCGACAGAAGAAATGTCCGACCATGCAGCAGGTGTTGCATTGCAGGATATCTCGGAGCGTCCTGAGCTTCACTAATTACACGGGCCTGCTTCTATGGGAGCAGGCTCTTTTTGTTTTAAGAAAAGGCTCAATCATCTCTTTCTAATCATAGCCTCCAACCGATCCGCTTATACATAAAATAAAATGGTCTTTAATGAGGAGTCCGATATGATAAAAAAATCCGTGATCTTATGTTTGGTTATTCTTTTTTTCGCCGGTTTGATCCTTCTGTTCAATCCTCCTTTAGAAGAACAGGTTGTCGAAGAGTATTCAGAACCTACCATAGAAACCGTTGGCCAACCCCAGTCTGAAAATGAAGCGGACTTTTTCTCTTTTCGTGGGTTATCCTCTGACGAATTAACGGAGGAAATGGGGGAACCGCTCAGGAAAGATCCTAGTGAATATGGATACGACTGGTGGGTTTATGGCTCTGAAGAGGAGGTCGAGATGCAATTTGGGATTCAGGACAGACAAGTAGTCACAGGGGTTCTTTTTAAGAAGGACGTGGGGCCCGTTCGTGTTCATGATGCTTACGAAGAGGTTGCTGAATCCTATTCCTTTGAATCGTCCTATCGTCTGGATAGTGAAGGAGCTTATACACTGAAGCTGACAGAAAGGGATATCGCTGAAAGACCTGTGATTTCTTTAGGGGATCGCTGGACCGCGCAGTTATATTTTGACAACGTGACCAAAGAAATTTTTGCGATTCGGATGTTGAGGAATGATATCCTTCTGAAGCACCAACCCTACAAAGTCGTCTATCGTGGTACCCTTCCTCTTCAAGAGGTCTTGGACGAGAAGGCATGGGGCAAAATCGAAGATGGAATGGAAGCGCAAATCCTATCCATTACAAATGGCGTCCGTGCTCTCCATGATGCCGGTCCTCTTTTGGAGCACGAAGAAGCCTCTTTCGTCGCCTACGCACATAGCCGGGATATGGATCAAAACAATTATTTTTCTCACTATTCCCAGAATGGAGACGGTTTGAAGGAGCGTCTGGGGGAGATTTTATATGTGCGAGCCGGGGAAAACATTGCTTCCCAATATGTAGATGCCACCGCAGCGGTCCATGGCTGGTTGAACAGTCCAGGGCACAGAAAAGCCCTGCTTGATCCTCATTACACACACCTTGGTGTCGGCGTTCACGGGCGGTATTATACACAGAATTTCTTGACTGTCCCATGAACGCCCGTTTCTTTTCTGCATAGGCTATACTGTAGTTCTTACAGTGAGGTGTAAAAGGTATGAGTACAAATGAATTGCACCCGAGCGTCCAGCAGTTCAAAGCCTTTGTCAACAAACACCCGAAAGTGAAGGGACAGTTGAGGAAAAATCATAAATTGATTCAAAGTTATTACGAGAAGTATATGATCCTCGGCGAAGATGACCCTTTTTGGGATTCCCTGCCATCTGCGAAAAAGGAAAGTTCTACAGCGAAGATGGACTGGATCAAACAGCTGGGTGGCCTGATGGAAGAAATCAATTGGGAAGAGGTTTCAAGACAAATCGATGAACTGAACGGAGCGATTGGGCAATTTCAGCAGCTGATCACCAACGTCAAGAAGGAATCAGGCAAAAATCAGAAGGAAATGGAATACCCTTATTACTAAAATCAGGCAGGTGGAAAAGATCTTTCATTTCCATCTGCTTTCCTATTTGATAAGATAGAAGATGGAGGTGGACATGTACTATGCTAGCTACAATGGAAATTGTCGATCTGCTGGACCACTCTGAATCGATTGGGCAGATGGTCTTGCATTCAGAGACCATGCAAGAATACCAGGAGGCTAAGACAGCTCTTGAAAATGATAAAGAGGCGCAAAGGCTCATTAAAAACTTTGCAGATATGAAAGAGCATTACGAGGATGTGCAGCGTTTCGGCCGTTATCATCCCGATTACAATACCATCATGAAAAAAGTCCGCTCTGTAAAAAGAGAGATGGATATGCATGAGACGGTAGCTCACTTCAAAAAAGCTGAACGCAATATCCAGAAGCTTCTGGATGAAATCAGCGAAAGTGTAGCCTTTAGTGTAAGTGAGCAAATCAAAGTGCCGAAAAACGGCATGGCGCTTACCGACACAGGTTGCAGTGGAGGATGTGGAAGCGGCGGCAGCTGTGGCTGCGCTTCTTAAGGATCAGTAAAACGAATACAGTCGTCGCATAAGTTCCCACAGCAGAACATTTTCCGCTGGGGAACTAAAAAGCGGACACGATAAATATAGAGCGCCTGATTCTTGCGTACATAGCTCATCGCAAGGGTCAGGCGTTTTCCTTTCATCGCTTTTGAGGCACACCACTTTAAAATTTCTTCCACATCTTTTTGTGTTGTCCCTTCTTCCGGTTGCAAATAGACGAAAGGGATTCCAGCGACCTTTTTGAAAAATACATGAGTAATTTCGTCTGATTTCTGTAAAAGCTCTTCAAAAACAAGGGATGCCCGTTCATGGTCTGTAAGCATGAACACCAACCTCCTCATTGCCGTAAGCTTTGATATTTGGTAAACTGACGTTAATCTATTATGTTCGATGGGGAGTAGAGTCAAACAATGATCCGAACAAAACGACAAGGACTAATTGTATATTTTCAACATATGAAAAACATTAGACAGATTAAGAAACATGGTCATCTGATTCACGCATCCAAGAAAATGAAGTATGCCTTATTGTATGTGAACCAGGAAGATATCGAGTATAAAATGGAAAAGCTCGAACGCTTACCATTCGTTTCCCGTGTTGTTCCTTCCTATAAACCCGAAGTTCGCACGGAATACGAAGGGGCGAAGCCTGACAAAGCTAAACAGTATGATTATAAGATGGGCATCTGATTGCACCAAAAAAAGCGTCCGCTTCTTCAGCGGACGCTTTTTTGATGTTGGCGGGTTCATGATTGCGATGTCTCAGCTTAATGGGGCGATGAATTTATTCATTCGAAGAATTCCAATTAAATGCTGATAAAAAAGCTCTGTTTCAGGAAAAAGGTTGGAAGGTTTGATGGTGAATTCCGCGATTTCTTTTCCTGCCTGCTCGACCATTTTTTTATACATCTCAAAGCGTTGATTCGGCTTTTCATGAGGGTTGGGGATGCCTTCCCTGCAAATATAGATCGGTTGGAATTTATCGTTATGTGCAGGCTTCATCACTAAAGATAAAGAAGCGACCGGCTCGCCATTTTTTTCGCTATAGAAAGCGATGGCATGCTGAATGCGTTCAGGCATCCGCGTCCCGAGGTCGATCAGTTCATAAATATCCGCATAACCTTCGCCAAGTTCGATGAATTTTTGTATCATAGATATGTACATCCTTTCTAATCAGCTCTGATACTCATTGATTATTAGTTATTAAAGTATATGGCAGGTTTCTTGAAAACTCGATTTCGAGACTTTTGTTGAGCGGATTGGGGCTGCGGGGAATAACTCGCTTTCCGCGGGAGCGCGGTGAGCCTCCTCAGGCTGACGCCTTGCGGGGTCTCACCAAGCACTCTTTTCCCGCAGGAGTCTCGCCATTCCCCTCCGCCCCTTTGCCACATGAGGTTCTCGAAATCATTTCTCAAAAAATCAGCTTGAATGATTGAGGGAAGTGGTTAATATAGACCTTTCCACAGAACGTAAAAGCTTGATAAAGAGCGCTTTATACTTCTAACAGTGGATAGTGGAAGACAAACCAACTTGGTAAAGGGGATCGTTTCACATCTATATCGAATGGGGTGGTTGGGAAGCTGCGAGACTCCCGTGGGAGAAGGAGATAGGCGAGATCCCGCAGGACGTAGTCCGAGGAAGCTTGGCGCTCCCCCACAGGAAAGCGAGTAGCTTCCCAGCCACCCCTGATGCTCAACCAGGCAACGAACCCCGGAAACATCTCGAAACTGAGTCTTCCACAATCGGGAGCTTTTCTGGAATAAACAATGAGAGATAACAGAACAATCTATTAAACAATCAAATTAAAGGTAGCACGAAAGCTTGTGCATGTAAATTGGAAAAGGAGGGGAGCAGGATGAAGCGATTATGGATTCCGCTCACTTTACTTCTCAGTGTGTCCACCCTCATGCTCCTTTATCAGTGGGACCGAGCAGAAGCGGGTAGCGGAAAAGTCAGTAAGTCTCAACATCTGGACGTTTCCATGACTGTCAAAGAGAATGAGCTGCAGTTTGGTTATACATATGAACACTTAAAACCAGGAATTTACACGCTTGAGATCCCGGAAAAAGCAACAGGAATCGTGTGTTCACAAAAAGAGTCGCCCTGTCGCATAACCAACCAAGAAACTCCCGAAATGATCTTGGAGAAGGAAGGGAAAGTTCTTGTGGAGTATACAATGCGAATGCCTGAAAACGAGGTCATCAACGACTGGCTCCTTGTGGTGAAGAAAGAGGATCGTCTGGTGCAGCCACCCTTTTCATTAACGATACAGGATTATGATGAGATGAAAGACCCATGGCTTGTTCCTACCGCTAAGAAAAGTGATATCCAAATGGAAAACCTGCGTTATTACAAGTTTTCTTCCATGGATGAAACACTGCCTCTCACAAGAAAAGGCGAAGCCTCCTTATGGAAGAAAGGAAATAGTATAGTTACATATGAAGCAGGAACAGAGCTTTCGGATGCAGTCAAACAGGAGTTACAAAGCTTTCTGAAGGGGACGGGTCCTGTTTTGATTCAGCTTGATCAATCCGATACGAAAATTTCTGACAACCTTATGAGGGTTGAAGGAAGAGATGTGAAGGAGTTGCAAGCGGAATATATTGTGGAACACTTGAGAAAAGCCACCACAGAAGAAGATCCTTGGGAGTTAAAGATCGTCAAAGATGTTTTTACAAAGAAGAAAACAACGATGGCGAATGAAATAGCAGCCTTCCTATCAGAGGAAGAGCTCATGTTGTGGAAAAAAAGTCTGCTGCAAGCTGAAAATATCAAAGATTTAGGATTACACCTTGATGAAGCATTATCCAGCGTATTTGGAGCAGAAACGTCCTATTTCCAAAACTATGAGGCCCCTGCAAAAGATAACCTTTACTTTGTTGAAGATCGATATGTCTTTTATCATGACCAGCTTGTCACAGAACGCATCGTTCATTATCATGGAGCGCCTTATCTTTCATTACTCGATATCAGTCGTGTGCTGGATTATGACCTTACGGAAATTGAGAAAAATGCGGTCTATCGTTTAGAGGTTCCCGGAAAGGAATATCGCTTTTATATCGATCAACCGACGTTTATCGTCAATAAAGAGAGCTTCGGGATGGGGGAGGAACTATTGATCATGGTAGAAGATTCTCCTTATATAAAAAGGCAGGATCTTCAGGGGTTGTTGGATATAAACCTTACGACCAGTCCGAAATAAAGGCAAAAAAATAGGGCCGCCCATTACGGGCGACCCCGCTTTTCTGAATCATCAGAGATGAAACAAAAAAGTAAAGGGAGAGGAGAAACCGGAGGAAGAGCTTATGGGGATGTAAGCCTTCTCCGTTTTCAGAAGCAGTATCATCCGCTTCAAGTGCTAGTATGTACGTTGCTGAACGACCTTATTCACTTGAAATAAAAAAATGTGCAAAATTTTATGGCTGAATAATCTTCCAGCCAGCTCCACTGCAAGGCTCGGCTTATGCTTGTCGTGTCTCCCAGGGCACTTCCAAACCCTGTACTTCCCTGTGGAGTCTGTTTTGTGGTAGGATTATGGGGAATGCTGACAAGTGAGGTGTACAGGATGCGAGTGATTGCTGGTGAATTTAAGGGACGTCCGTTGAAATCTGTCCCTACACATAAAACCAGACCGACGACAGATAAGGTGAAGGAAGCGGTCTTTCATGGAATCGGCCCTTTTTTCGAGGGCGGTAAAGCTCTGGATTTGTTTGCTGGGAGCGGTGGTCTCGGGATCGAAGCTTTGAGCCGTGGCGTGGATTCTTGTGTGTTCGTCGATCAACAGCAAAAAGCGATCCAAACCATTTATGAAAATATAAAAACGCTCGACATTAATGAGCGCACAGAAGTTTTCAAAACCGATGCCATGCGCGCGATCAAGGCGGCTGGTAAACGGGGATTGACGTTCGATTATATTTTCCTCGATCCACCCTATAAGAAGTTATCTTATCAGGACTTAATGGAAGCGCTTTTAGAATTTGAATTGGTCGGTGAACATGCGACCATCGTTTGTGAACACGATGCTTCAGAAAAAATACCTGAAGAAGTGGGGCGTCTGAAACGTATGAAAACCGATCATTATGGAAGTAATATCGGTGTATCGATTTTTGAGTAAGGAGAGAAGGGTATGACACGTATTGCGATTTGCCCGGGAAGTTTCGATCCCGTTACATATGGACATTTGGATATTATCCGAAGAGGGGCCAAAGTCTTTGACCACGTGATTGTGGCGGTCTTTAACAATCAGAGTAAATCTCCTCTATTTGATGTGAACGAACGCACGAAATTGTTGGAAGAAGTAACAAAGGATATCGACAATGTGTCAGTGGATGCCTGCAGTGGCCTTTTGATGGATTATGCAGAGGAAAAAGGAGCGCATGCCATCATTCGAGGTTTGAGGGCTGTGAGTGATTTTGAATATGAAATGCAAATCACTTCCATGAACCGGAAGCTGAATGAAGATATTGAAACGTTTTTCGTGATGACAAACAATCAATACTCTTTCTTGAGTTCAAGCATTGTCAAAGAGGTGGCAAAATACCGAGCGAACATCAGTGACCTTGTACCGCCCCCTGTAGAAAAAGCTCTTTCGGAAAAATTTTAAGGAAGTTAAAAAACGATCTCTACGGATTAAATACGTAGGGATCGTTTTTTCATTTTACGCTCACTGTTCCATTTGACCGCGATCATGAGCATGATCATGAGCAAAGTAATCGGCGGTCCATAATGGTTGAAAAATGCGAGAATGGGGGTGGTAAAGTTTTCATTAGGATTCCAGATTGGCATGCTCTGCTGTTGAAAAGGACGGTAAACGAAATACAACACATAAATCAGTCCTGCCGCAACAAAACCATGGGCAATCCTTGCCAGTGCATATGGTTTGAATCGAATATCCGTCTCAGCGAGGATGCTTGCGATTTGCGCCTGAATCGAAAACCCGTGAAAACCGAGAATAAAGCTTACGATCAAAAGCTGAGCGAGCAATGGTTCATGTGTTTCGGTAATCGCACCGATGCCTGTCGTCAATTCCAGCATGCCTGCTGTAAAAGGAACATGGAAAGTTTCTGGGAGTCCTGTATAAAAGAGCAGGTGCGAAAAAATATGAATAGCTCCCGTTTGCTTCAACAATTCTGTAAGGACGGAAAAAAGCATAATAAAACCACCGACCATAAGAAGCGTGTCCACAGATCGCGTGACCGCATCCCCCATCAATTTCCCCAGCGTCCGGCCATCCTCCAGCCGGGATTGGTGCATTTTACTGAAAGCATCTTTCCATGAAGAATAAGCCCTGTCCATGCTTCGTTCCTGATCATTTCTCTTATAAAAGCGCATGCCGATGCCCACTAGAAAATTCCCGCCGTAATGGGCGATGGCAATGAGAATGCCAAGGCTTGCATCGTGAAAGAATCCTACTGCGATCGCTCCGAAAATGAATAGCGGGCTGGAAGCGTTTGTGAAAGCAACGAGTCTCTCTGCTTCTACACGGCTCACTTGTCCTTTTTTACGAAGGTCCGCGGTCCATTTTGCACCAGAGGGATAGCCGCTTGCCATGCCCATCACCCAAACGAACCCGCCACATCCGGGGACATTGAACAATGGTCTCATGAACCGTTCACTAAGGGCACCGAGTCCGTGGACAACACCGAATCCGATTAAAAATTCTGCGGTTATAAAAAATGGTAGAAGGGAAGGGAAGACGATTTCCCACCAAAGATCAAGGCCCCTGAGACTAGCGGACAGGGCATCTCGTGGATATAAAATCAAGGAAACCGCAAGCGCCGAAGCGAGCAGCGTCAATGCGGCGGTTTTCAATTTGGAAATCGAGAACGCCTCCTTAGACATGGCTGTTTTCTGTACTTCTCATCATAGGAATAGTAGAATGGGAATAGATTTCGACGCGTGCTCACAGGTTGTCTATATTCCATGTGTACGCTCATAAGGGAATGGTTTATTCCATAAAATAAACCACATGGATGAAGGAGGAATGACGAGTGGCGAGACCAATGATTGGATTGGCTTTAGGTTCTGGAGGGGCGCGTGGTTTTGCGCACTTGGGTGTTCTGAAGGTCCTTCGTGAACATGATATTCCCGTTGATTTCATTGCAGGGAGCAGCATGGGAGCGCTCGTTGGCTCTTTTTTTGCTGCCGGACAAAGAATTGAAGATATGTATAAACTCGCCTTTACGTTTAAACGGAAGTACTATTTGGATTTCACTGTCCCCAAAATGGGATTTGTACAAGGGAAAAGAATCAAGGAATACATCCGGCTTTTCACGTTCGGAAAGAACATCGAGGATTTTCAAACGCCGATGTCCATTGTCGCAACGGATTTGTATGCCGGAGAGAAAAAAATCTTTACGACAGGTCCTGCAAGTGAAGCGGTCCGAGCAAGCATTGCGATTCCCGGGATTTTCGTTCCTGAAAAAATCGACGACCGTCTTTATATTGATGGAGGGGTCATTGATCGTGTGCCTGTCTCTGTGGTGAAAGATATGGGGGCAGCATTCATTATTGCAGTGGATTGTGCGCATTTTGATTCCGATCCAAACATTAATTCCATCTATGATGTGATCACACAGAGCATTGATATTATGCAGGATGAATTAGTTACAGCTATTGGTGTCTCCTCTGATGCGGATGTGATGATCAAGCCGGATGTATCCAAGTTCAGCTCCCGGGCTTTTACGAAGATCCAGGAAATTGTAGAGGCGGGGGAGAAAGCAGCGGAAGATCGCATAGAAGAAATAAAGAAAAAGCTCGCTGCGTGGAAGGAGTCAAATGACGAATGAAAGCAAATCGTAGACTGATCATCACCGGAATTATAACTGTACTTATCGTGGCATTCCTGGGGGCCTTCCGCCTCCCTTATTATATTTATAAGCCGGGAACAGCGGATGCATTGAATGACATTGTCGAAGTCGAGGGCGGCTTCGACAGTGAAGGGGAGATGCATCTTGTAACCGTCCGTGGGGGACAAGCGACACCCATCCAATGGGTACTCGCCCAGGTCCGTCCATTCCATCAAATCTACCCATTAGAAGATATTCGGCCGGAAGGGGTGTCGGAGGAAGAGTATTTTCATGCCCAGCTGCAAATGATGGAATCTTCTCAAGAAGCTTCGAAAGTCGTCGCCTATCAAGCAGCCGGCAAAGAAATTGACATCAACTACGAAGGAGTTTATGTCATGAACGTGATCGAAGGCATGCCGGCGGAAGAGATTTTAGAAACGGGCGATCAGATTGTGAAGGTCGATGGTCAGGACATTCAAGAGACGAGCGACCTGATCGACTATGTGAGTAACAAGGGGGAAGGGGATTCTGTGATGCTCACCATTGTGAGAGATGAGGAGACAATCGAACGGGAACTTGAACTGGCTCCTTTCCCTGATAACCCTGACAAAGTCGGTGTTGGTATTTCGCTTGTTACCGACCGAACAGTGGACGTGAATCCAAAGGTGAACGTCAAAAGTGGTGAAATCGGAGGACCGAGTGCCGGACTGATGTTTTCGCTGGAAATTTATGATCAATTGACAGAACCGGATATCACAAAAGGTTATGAAATTGCAGGTACCGGTGAAATCAACTATGAAGGACAGGTAGGCAGAATCGGAGGCATTGATAAAAAAGTGGTGGCTGCTTCCGACCACGGTGCCGAAGTTTTCTTTGCTCCGAATGAAGAGGGAAGAGAAGGATCCAACTATCAAATCGCCAAAGAAACGGCGGAAGAAATCGATACCGATATGAAAGTCGTACCTGTGGATACGTTCCAAGATGCGTTAGATTATCTGCAAGACTTAGAGCCGAAGCAGGAAGCATAAGAAAACAGCCGTTCCAATGAGGGAGCGGCTGTTTTTAACATTGTTTAGAGAGTATAAACTACTATCCAGTAGCCTTCCGCTGTGAAATCATCTCTAAGCTCCTTGACACTCGCGTCCTTAGAGATCTTAAGGGTGTTGTCCCGCTTATGAATGGATGACAGGAGGGCCGTATTCTCGTTTCAATTGATCCACTCTACGCTCAGGGGTTAAGACACTGTAATAGGCGGCAGCGGCTCTTGCTTCCAAATCCAACATTTCATGATCGAGCTGCTGGGGTTGAGTAATGAGTGGTATGGAGGTTTCTTTTTTCACGGCGCGTAAATATTTTTTTCCGGTTTCCGACATACCAAGGATCCTTGCGTAAGGAGGCGGGGTTTCTCTTAAAAAAACACGGGCCTCTTGTTTGTCCGTTCCTACTAGGATGTGGGCAAGAGTTCGCTGGAGACGTGTCCATGTGTACCTCTTCGTTTTCAATGAAGAAATAAACTGATGGAATGTTGTAGCTTCTTTGATGGTCCTTTTCAAACGATATTCCAAACCTTCATCGACCCCATGGAAACAGCGAAGGGTACTTTCCTCCATCGTCATGATCTTGTATTGAAGCAAGTGGAAATAAGCTTCCCAGTCGTGCCATATGCCATGGTTATTTTTATACTGATGTAAGACCTCGACCGTGGAAGGGGGAAGCGACTGTTCTGCCTTTTCTGTCATGCCTTTTTCTTCGAGCAATTCTTTTCGGATACTTGTAGCACTTGCAATCTTTCCATGGATTTCTTCATCATGGTAGTGATTATTTTTCCGTAATACGGTCAGTGGTTCGATATCAGGAGCATAAGTAAGAAGTTGTTTCACGTAACTATAACCAAGGATGTTGTTCGGTTGAGTGAGATCGATGGAACCCGAGGGGAAAGCAATGGATTCATATCCAAGGCGGGAAGCCTCTGGATAGGAGTATCCTTCATTCAAATACCTTCTCACGGTCACATCATACTCTTCCTGGTGTTTGTTCATATGCTCAAAGGCCTCTGTGAACGCAGTGATCCTGCCGTTTTCACTACCGAAACAAATGCTGTCCACCCCGACTTCCGCAAGCGTCTGGATGGCTCCCTGGCTGAAATAATCGCTATGTTGAACCGCATAAAGAAAAGGGAGCTCGAGTACAAGGTCCGCACCACCAAGGAGCGCGGCTTTTGTTCGATACCATTTATCGATAATGGCAGGCTCTCCACGTTGTAAAAAGTTCCCGCTCATGATGGCGATCATACAATCGGCTTCTGCATGTTTTTTCGATTCTTCCAAATGATAAAGATGTCCATTATGAAAAGGATTATATTCAACAACTACTCCGCATGATTTCACAAAAGATCCTCCCATCCGATTCTTTACTATTGAACAAGTGTTTGGTTTATTTTATCATGATACTATGGAAATTTCGCATTCCTGACCGTGAAATATGAGAATCTTACTAAAACCGCACGAGAATAAGGATATGCTGTAAAGAAAAAATATTGACAAATCAGCGAAATCCTTTTACAATAACTCTTGTTGCCATGAGGTGATAACTATGAAATTTCCTCTACAAAAACTCAAGCAGACAGGTGATGAGCCGTTCTACTTTGAGGATGACGTAGATATTCGCGAATTAGAACAACTGAACAATGACATTCGCAGGATTTCCCCTGTTCATGTCAAAGGTCAAGCAATGACTCGAGGAAATGATATAACGGTAACTTTTTCGATTGATGGAGAAATGGTGTTGCCTTGTGCCCGAACGTTAGTTGATGTGACTTATCCATTTCACATTGATGCTCTGGAGGCATTTAATCTGTCACCTTACCATACAGAAGAAGATGACTCTGAAGTTCATTCCGTGAATGGAGAAGTGCTTGACTTAACGCCTTATATCAAGGAAAATGTACAGTTGGAGATTCCGACTCGCGTTTTTTCCAATGATGATGAGGCTCATGAAGCAGCCCCCCAGGAAGGGAAGGGCTGGCAGGTGGTTACAGAGGAACCTGAGGAAACGAAAGTGGATCCTCGAATGGCTAAACTGCAATCATTATTAAATGAAGAAGAGAACGAGTAAACAATATGTTATGGTTCTCAGAAATCCCTTAAAGGAGGTGTACAACATGGCAGTACCTAAGCGTAAAACGTCTAAGAAAGTCAAAAACCAACGTCGTACTCACAAGAAACTTCACGCACCAGGAATGGTTCAGTGTGATAACTGTGGCGAGTACTCAAAACCACACCATGTTTGCAAATCTTGTGGACAATATAATGGAAAACAAGTGGTGAACGACTAAGTTCATCAAAAAAAGGCCTGACACCAGTCAGGTCTTTTTTTATGTCTAAAAACTCTTCCAATACCGCTCCCTTTTGTTGAAGACTCAGTTTCGAGACTTTTATTGAGTGGAGGGGGGCTGCGGGGAATAGCTCGCTTTCCGCGGGAGCGCGGTGAGCCTCCTCGAGCTTCGCTCTGCGGGGTCTCACCAAGCACTTTTTTCCCGCAGGAGTCTCCCCATTCCCCTCCGCCCCTTTGCCATATATGTATCTCGAAACCACTTCTTGGATAAGTAGCTATCCAGCTTGATGGGAGCGTAAGAGTCAACTCTCATACCCAAGTTCATTAATCCTGAAAGCTTGATATACAACGCTTTATGCTTCTAACAGTTGGATAGTGGAAGACCATCCAAGTTGGTACAGGGTTCGTTTCTCACATACATCGAATGGGGTGGTTGGGAAGCTGCGAGACTCCCGTGGGAGAAGGAGATAGGCGAGATCCCGCAGGACGTAGTCCGAGGAAGCTCGGCGCTCCCCCACAGGAAAGCGAGTTGCTTCCCAGCCACCCCTGACTCTAAATACGGTAAACGAATCCCAGTTATCTCGAAATCAAGTCTTCAAGGATCCTGCCATATAGTTGAACAAATTTTATAGATTTCTGGTACATTAGTATTGGAAGGGGTGGAGAGAGTGTCACAATTAATTCTAGTAGAGAAAAAAGAGGGGTATGCGGTTTTAACCTTGAACCGACCAGAAAAGATGAATGCGATTTCCAAACAAATGACGGAAGAATTTTATCAAGCGGTCATAGAGTTGAAGAAAGAAAACCTGAAATTTCTTGTCGTCACAGGTGCAGGGGATCGCGCTTTTTGCGCAGGAGGAGACTTGCGTGAACTTCACGGGGAAATGAATGCTGAACAAGCTTACGCGACGCTGCATCCGATGAAAGAAGTGCTGTATGAGCTAGCAACTTTTCCGGTCCCTACGATTGCCGTATTAAATGGACAAGCAAGGGGCGGTGGGTGTGAAATTGCAACAGCGTGTGATTTTAGATATGGAACAGAGAGCGCTTCTTTTGGCTTCGTCCAAGCCAATTTAGGCATAATTCCTGGATGGGGGGGAGGTACACTTCTATACCAGCGGGTGAAAAGTGACATAGCTGCTCATTGGTTGATGGATGCTGATATGTACACAGCAAAGCAAGTCTATCGAATTGGTTGGTTACATAAGATGATTACAGTAAACTGGGGAGAAGATATTTTCTCATCTTTTCTTAACAAAACTCCTGAACAAATGAAAATTTTTAAGCGGCAGTATATGGAGCACATGGATTTACAAACGCTCTCTGAACGTATGGATCGTGAGGTCAGGCAATGCTCCCTGTTATGGGAATCGGATGAGCATAAAGAAGCGGTTCGAAACTTTGAAGCTAAGAGAAAAAGATGAGAAATGCGATTCTATCAATCATTCCTCCTGCATAACTATAAGCAAACGATAGAGGAGGGATGCTATGGATGCCCCAAGACAAGATGCCTGGAAGGACGAGGAAGATCTGTTATTGGCAACAACGGTTTTGAAGCACATTCGTGAAGGGAAGACCCAGCTGGAAGCCTTCCAGGAAGTGGCTGAACAATTGCACAGAACACCTGCTGCATGTGGGTTCAGATGGAATGCGACTGTAAGGAAAGAATACCAGAAAGAAATCCAGGATGCTAAAAACAGCCGTAAAGCCACACGGACGATTTATTCATCCTCTAAGTCTTCTGACGATACACCGATGTCTTTGGATGCCGCCATCTCGTTTCTGAAAGAGATGAAAACAAAGCAGTTCGAAGATTATGGGAAAGAAAATTTAGAGACCCAATTGAAAAAGCTCAATGAAGATAATGAGAAGCTTAGAGAAGAATTGAAGCAGTGGGAAGCGGCGTGGAATGAAATGGATAAACTTGTCCATTGGGTAAGAGAAAAAAGAAAAAGTGAGAGTGGTGTTTGAACGATTGTTTCTCCAGCCATTCATATCATTTACCATCATAAACAAAGGCCCCTACAACATTGTGTAGCGGCCTCATTCATATTTTATGCGTTTACGTCTCTTTCTTCCACGCCTGAAGGCATCCAAATCAGTGGGTTCTCTCCAAGGTCACGTTCTACGTCATAATGAGCTTTCTGAAAGCCCATTTTCTCCCAAAATCCATGAGAATTGATTCTAGGATTCGTTTTAATCGGCAAATCAAAACTTTTAGCGAATTCTACGAGCGCTTTTCCATAACCCAGCCCACGGTAATCCGGCAGGACCTCAAGCTTCCACAGTTCCAGATAGTCTTGGGAAGGATCAAAATAATGGTCATACTTCGCTTTGACTCGATATAAACTCATGCGCGCAACTAAAGCGCTTCCATAATACACTCCGTAAAATGGCGACTCACTGTCGTTTTCCACGATATTGCTCTCTAAGTCCTCGAGCATTGCAAGTTCCTGGTTCCCATATTCTTTGAACCGCTTAAACTCCTCAAGTGTCTTATAGTTCACTAATAAAGGTTGAACTCTTGTTTTCGTCATCATGAAAGAATCCCCTTTCAAATATCTGTCTATACCCTTATTATAATATAAAAATTTTCAGAATGAAATGAATAATAATACATTGGACAAGAATCGACTGCAATATCGTTTCGGAATCTGCTACAATAGTGAAGCAGATTAGTACGAAATGAGGAGATAGTCATGAGAATTGGAATCATAGGGGCAGGTTCCATAGGATTATTGGCAGGGGCCTATTTAGGTAAACATCACGAAGTGCATATGTTTGTCAAACATGAACAACAAAGAAAAACACTTGAGGCGGAAGGCATCATCTGCGAACAATTTACAGAACCTGTGCCCGTTTATGCCCACCTTGTTACACAAATGAGTGAAGGTTACGACTTATGGGTGGTGACCATCAAACAACATGCGATGGATGGTTTTCTCGAACAAGACCTTCCAGGTGACGCCCCCTATTTATTCCTTCAAAACGGGATGGGGCATTTGGAAAAACTATCACAATCCGGTTTGAAAAGTTGTGTCGGTGTCATAGAACATGGAGCACTGGCTAAAGGTCCGAACGAAGTCGATCATAGAGGAATGGGGAATATTCAAATAGCTGTCTATAAAAGGATGGATCCCACTCATGGACAAGCCCTTTCAAAGGAATTACATACCGCACATTTTCCAGTCTTTTTTAAAGAACAATATGAGCCTATGTTAAAGAGCAAATTAATCATAAATACGGTAATCAACCCTCTTACTGCACTATTCTCTCAACAGAACCGTTCTATCCTCACGAACCCATCCATAAACGAACTGGCCCGCTTGTTGTGCGAAGAAGCTTGCTCCGTTCTAGGCCTTTCCTTTTCTGAAGAATGGAAGCGAGTGAAGGAAATTGCCGAAACAACAGGAAAAAATCATTCCTCGATGTTGAAGGACATTACAGAAAATAGGTTGACAGAAGTGGACAGCATTAGTGGTTACATCCTTGATTATGGTAAAAAGCCACTTCCTTACCATCACTTCGTCGTGCATGCGATTCATGCACTCGAATATGAAAGGGGTGTTCGAAAAAGATGAGTGATCTGATTGTCTATACGGTTGCTTTTCTGGTTACTCTGCCTCTTCCTTTCTTAGTAATTTTCTATCTATGTGCAAGAAAATGGAGCAAACATAAGTTAAAGGCCCTGCACCGCACAGCGAACTATACCGCGCCTATTTTTATTATGTCGGTCCATGTCCTGCTTGTCGTCTTGTTTGACCGAAGCTTTCTACCTTTCATTATTGTCTTCCTTTTGATCCTCTTAGGAATGTCGATGGTCGCGCAATATAGAATAAACGAAGAAGTCCGCCTCTTCCGCGCACTCAAAGGATTTTGGCGCGTGAGTTTTCTTTTGTTCATCCTTTTCTATATGGGGTTGAGCACATTTGGTCTTGTAACAAGAGTCTTCTTCAGCTAGCGCATGAAAAGGGTTTTACATGAATTCTTTAGTCCGACATAAAATAATAGAAGGAATCAATAAGCACAGCCCAAGTCAAAAAGGCTGTGCTTACCCATGTGAAAGTCTCTTTCGTATGGTAAATTTCATTATTAGTTATTAAAGTATATGGCAGGATTGTGGAAGACTCGATTTCGGGATGTTTCGGGGTTCGTTGCTCGAGTTGAGCGTCAGGGGTGGCTGGGAAGCTACTCGCTTTCCTGTGGGGGAGTGTCGAGCTTCCTCGGACTACGTCCTGCGGGATCTCGCCTATCTCCTTTCTCCCACGGGAGTCTCGCAGCTTCCCAACCACCCCATTCGATATACGTGAGAAACGAACCCCTTCACTAAGGAAAGATGCCTTCCACTATCCTGGTGTGATAAGCATAAAGCGCTCTTTGCCAAGCCTACCGTATGCAGAATAGCTGCGCTTGGGAGTTGATTCTCCTCCAATTACCATGTGCATAAAAGCAACTTATTCCGGAAGTGGTTTCGAGACACTTATATGGTAAAGGGGCGGAGGGGAATTGAGGAGACTCCTGCGGGAAATAAGTGCATGGTGAGACCCCGCAGAGCGAAGCTCGAGGAGGCTCACCGCGCTCCCGCGGAAAGCGAGCTATTCCCCGCAGCCCTATCCACACTACAAACATCTCGAAACCGAGTCTAACAGAGTAGGTAGCTTATATTGAATTTACAGGTTTCAAACAGATAATGTGAAGTCTGTAGTGGTTTTTTGTACAATACAATAGGATACATAATTAAACCATGTAACTATTGCCTATAAAGGAGTCGTATAGAGATGCGTATCGAACCGATTGAACTTGAACCGAAACAAACGTTGTTTCGTGACTATAAAAACGATTATGAAAAAATAGCTGATCGGTTTAACCACCACCCGTTTGAAGAATCTACTTGGGAGCGTCGGTTATCTGAAATAAGGAATCAAACGTATCAAAGGGATGAGCTGTCTGATGTGCTGAATCATATGAATAGAAGGTGGGAGGCTCCTGAGCGGACGTTTAACAATATTGAAAAGTTGAAAGATGAAGAAAGTGTCGTCGTCATCGCTGGACAACAAGCTGGCTTGCTTACAGGTCCGCTTTATTCCGTGCATAAAATCATTTCCGTTTTGCAGCTTGCGAAGGAAAAGGAAAGAGACCTTGGTAAACCGGTCATCCCTGTTTTTTGGATTGCTGGGGAGGATCATGATTTTGATGAGATTCACCATATCATGATGAAACAGGGAAACGGCATGGAAAAGATGACCATCGATCATACCCCTGAGACAAAAGCTTCCGTTTCTGAGATCACCATCGATCAGCAAAAAGCTTCGTCCTGGTTGAAGGATGTTTTCGGAATGGTTAAGGAAACAGAGCACACGCATGACTTTTATAAAGAAGTGGAAAGGTTGCTGAAAGAATCCGACACGTACAGCGACTTTTTTGCCAAAGTGGTTTATCATCTTTTTCCTGATGAAGGACTCGTGTTAATCGATGCTCACGACCCGGAAGTCCGCCGGCTTGAAACTCCGTACTTCAGCACGATGATTGAAAAAAATAGAGAAATGGCCAGTGGTGTGTACGCGGTCTTGCAGAAAAACCGGCAGGAAGGGTATGAGACACTTCTGGATAGTGAGCTTGATGACGCCCACATATTCTATAGCTTCGAAGGTGAAAGAGTTCTGCTGGTCCGAGATGAAGAAGGGAATTATAGAGGGAAAAACAATGAAGTCGTCCTGACGGAGACAGAGCTTTTGAAGGTTGCCAAAGAGACCCCGGAGCTTCTCAGCAATAATGTGGTAACAAGGCCGTTGATGCAGGAGGCGCTTTTCCCAGTCCTCGCCTTTATCGGAGGTCCGGGAGAAATTAATTACTGGTCTGTTTTAAAGCCAGCTTTTGAAGCGGCGGGGTTATGTATGCCGCCTGTCCTTCCGCGTCTATCCTTTACAATGATTGACAGGAAGACAGGCCAACAGCTGGAAAAATTCCATATTTCTACGGATGAAGTGATCCGATCTGGGGTGAAAGAGAAGAAGATGAATTGGATCGCTTCCCAAAGTACGCCTCAAGTCCGCCATCTAACTGAACAGGTGAAGAAAGAAATAGACAGCATTCATGCACCACTTCGTGAAAAATCAGCGTCATTAGGTGCGGATCTCGGTCAACTGGCTGAGAAGAATTTAGAGTATATCCTGGAAAACATCGACTTTTTAGAGAAACGACTGCACCACTCCATGGAATCCCGTCATCAACATGAGATGGATCAGTTTGAAAACATGGAATGGACGCTCCATCCTGGTGGTGGATTGCAAGAGAGGATGTGGAGCATCGTCCCATGGGTGAATGAGTACGGAACGACGGTGTTTCAGCAGATGAACAGACACCATTTGAGCTTTAAAAACGATCATTATGTCGTATATTTGTAGGGTAGGTCCTCCACCATCTCCCACCACAAAAAAATACAATAAAACCCTTTAAAATCTTGCCTTCACGGGCAGGATTTTTTTCATGGGAAGAGAATGATTAAAAAGTAAGTGGAGAAAAGTGGGGCGATGTGGTAAGGTGAAATTAGAAGGTGGGGGAACTCTATGTTCATGGGTGAATTTCAACACAACATTGATACAAAAGGACGGATCATCGTACCCTCAAAATTCCGCCCGGACCTTGGTGACAGCTTTGTCCTCACCCGAGGTTTAGATCAGTGTCTGTTTGCTTATCCTATGAACGAGTGGAAGCTGCTTGAAGAGAAGCTGAAAAAACTCCCCTTAACTAAAAAAGATGCCCGCGCTTTCACCCGCTTTTTCTTCTCTGGAGCTGTTGAATGTGAAGTAGACAAGCAAGGAAGAATCAACATTCCACAACCTCTTAGAAAATATGCATCATTAGAAAAAGAATGTGTCGTCATCGGCGTATCCAATAGGATAGAGTTTTGGAGTCATGATGAATGGGAAAGTTATTTCGAGGCATCGGAAGAGTCCTTCTCTGAGATTGCAGAAAATATGTTGGATTTTGATATCTGATCGATAGAAACGAGTGAAACCATGTTTGAACATTATAGTGTATTAAAAAGTGAAACCATACAACATTTAGATTTGGACCCAGAAGGCATCTATGTCGACTGTACCTTAGGAGGCGGCGGGCACTCTGAAGCGATTGCCAAAGCCTTGGAAGGCAAAGGTCGATTAATATCTTTCGATCAGGATGAGGTTGCCTTGAAAGCTGCAAAAGACCGTCTGGAAGAATACCAGGACCGTATTACTTTCGTTCATGCAAACTTTCGTCAATTGGAAGAGAAATTAGCAGAGCTTGAGGTAACGGAAGTCGATGGTATTATTTATGATCTTGGTGTTTCCAGTCCCCAATTGGATGTAGAAGAGCGAGGGTTCAGCTACCATCAGGATGCTCCGCTCGATATGCGGATGAACCAGGAAGCAGAACTCAGTGCGAAAGAAGTTGTCAATGAGTGGCCTTATGAGGACCTCGTCCGCATCTTTTTCAAATACGGAGAAGAGAAGTTTTCAAAGCAGATTGCAAGAAAAATTGAAGCAGCAAGAGAAGAAAAAACGATTGAAACGACAGGAGAATTGGTTGAACTCATCAAAGAAGGTATACCCGCTCCTGCCAGAAGAAAAGGCGGCCACCCTGGAAAAAGGGTTTTCCAGGCCATCCGTATTGCGGTCAATGATGAACTGGGTGCTTTCCAGGACAGTCTCCATCAGGCAGCAAGAGTGGTGGGGATTGGTGGGCGGATCGCTGTCATCACCTTCCATTCCTTAGAGGATCGTTTATGCAAGCAGGCGTTTAAGAAATGGAGTACAAACCCTCCTTTGCCGAAAAACATCCCGATGATCCCGGAAGATAAACAGCCACCTTTTCAATTGGTCAGCCGAAAGCCTATTGTAGCCGATGAGTCAGAGCTCGAAGAGAATCGTCGTTCACGTTCTGCGAAACTGAGGATTGTCGAGAAAGTCAAACCTTGGAATAAGGAATTCGAATTCAATGAAGGGTGGAAACAAACATGAGTGCTGAACAGATTAGAAAACAGCAGCCTTTACAGCAGCCTGAAAGACAGAAACAGGCCAAAGTAAAGGTACATAAAAAGAAGAAATGGATCAGTACAGGGGAGAAGTTCCTCTATTCGTTTGCAACGACTGCTGTGCTGGCAGCATCGGTGTTTTTAGTGCAGACATCTGCTCAGACAGATTCAATCAACCGTGATATTCGCGGTCTTGAACAAGAGATCCAACAACAGGAGTCCCACAATGAAAACCTTGCTTATCAGGTGAAAGAACTCAGTAACCCGGATCGGATTTTGAGCATTGCCAAAGAAAATGGGTTGAATATCCAAAATGCACAAGTGAAGCAAGCCGGTAAAATCAATAACGAGTAACGGCTGGTGATTACCTCATGAAAAAACGCAACAATAATAAAAGCTCCGCATTTTTGATGATCGTCTTTGCGATTGTATTTTTCATCATTGCGGGGCGTTTCATTTATATCGAGACAGCAGAGACGGTGGAAGGTGTCGATCTACAGAAATGGGCGGAAGATATCCGTACCAGCTCTTATGAAATTGATGCAGACAGAGGTAAAATCTATGACAAAAACGGCATGGTGCTTGCCTATGATCGTCCTACTTATAGAATTTATGCCATCGTAGACCCGGAGTATTCGGCTAACCTTGATCCGCCAAGACACGTTACAGACCCGGGTGAAACAGCAGATAAACTTGCTCCACTGCTTGATATGGAAGCAAGTGAAATTAGAAAAACAATTGAAGAAGGCCTGGAGAATGAACGCTTCCAAGTCGAATTCGGTTCCAGTGGACGTTCCATTTCCCAGGAGACGAAAGAAGAAATTGAAGATCTTGAGTTGAACGGGATCCAATTCAAACAAGAGTCGAAACGCTATTACCCGAATGGGAAATTCGCTTCTCATGTCATCGGGTTTGCCCGCAGCCAAGATGGAAACATCAACGGAGTTACAGGCATTGAAAAACAGATGGAAGAACATCTTCAAGAAGAAAAAGGTAAAATCAGTTATGAACGGGACAAGTACGGAACGAAACTGTTAGATCCGAACGAAGTGATGACAGAACCTGAAAACGGAAACGATGTCCATTTGACCATCGACCAGAAAATCCAGACCTTTTTGGAAGATGCTCTATCACAGGTGGATGAACAGTATAATCCGGAAAAGATCATGGCAGCGGTCATGGACCCTGATACCGGTGAGATTTTAGCGATGAGTAACCGTCCGAGTTATAACCCGAATGATATTGGTGAGGTTGATAACTGGTATAACGATCTTGTTTCCTACACCTTCGAACCCGGCTCAACGATGAAAATATTCACTTGGGCGGCTGCGATGGAAGAAGGGGTATATAACGGGAGTGATATGTTCAAGTCCGGTACGTATAAAGTACCTGGCAAAACCATAGGGGATCATAACAATTCCGAGGGCTGGGGGATGATTTCTTATGATGAAGGATTTCAACGCTCCTCTAATGTCGCCTCTTCCAAGCTTACCCTTGAGGTTCTTGGACCTACGAAACTACGAAAATATTTGACGGACTTCAATTTTGATGAAAAGACAGGCATTGACCTTCCGAATGAAAAAAATGGTCGTTTTGCATATGATAGAGAAGTGGAACAGGCGACGACTTCGTTTGGACAAGGTTCCACATTCACGGCTATCCAATTGATGACGGCAGCCACTTCAGTCGCCAATGAGGGCAAGATGATGCGCCCTTATATGTTGTCTAAGATTACTTCGAGTGAAACTGGTGAAGTGGTGAAAGAAAACAAACCGGAAGAGATTGGACAGCCGATCTCAGAGAGTACAGCGAAGAAAATGCGTGACCTTATGGGTACAGTCGTCACGTCTGAACAAGGAACCGCGCAATCGTTCAAATTGGATGATTACACGCTCGCAGGTAAAACAGGCACCGCGCAGATGGTTGAGAATGGAAGTTACTTGACCGGTCGGAACAACTACGTTTTCTCCTTCATGGGGATGGCTCCGAAAGAAGATCCTGAACTTCTCATGTACGTCGCTGTGCAGCAGCCGGATCTGGAAGTTACGGAACTAGGGTCTGAACCGGTTTCTTACATTACGAGGACCGTGCTTGAAAACAGTCTCCATTACATGGATATCCAACCGGATAAAGAAGTGGACGAATCGGTTTCACCGTTGACCATTCCAGATGTCATAGGAAAAGGTACTTCTACGGCAAAAGATGAGCTGAAACAAACGTTCTCGAATGTAGAAGTCATTGGAAACGGTGGTGAGGTGACCGCCGTTCTTCCACAACCTGGAACAGAAGTCGTTGACAATCAAAGGATTATGGTCATTACAGACAAACCGACCATGCCTGACTTGACCGGGTATTCAGCGCGGGACGTACACAGACTTGTGAAACATTTCAACCTGAATATCGAGACGATGGGGAACGGCTTTGTTGAAAAACAGAGCATCCCTGAAGGATCCAGCATTAAAGAAGGCGGCTATTTAGTCGTAGAATTAGCTCCTCCGAGAGAGGAGTGACACCATTCCAGGCAGTGTTCTAATCGTTTCTAGATTGCATATAGTGATACAAGCTGACTCTATTGACTTCAAAAAGGAGTTATTAAGATGAGACGAGTATCACAAGTGGTCGTAAAGAAACGATTAGTCGCTGTCTTTCTTGTTGGAATGGTTATTTTTTTTGTCATCGCAGGGAGGCTCGGGTATGTCCAGTTCTTCTTAAGTGACTTCCTCATTTCAAAGGCGGAGGAATCCTGGAGCAGGGATATTACTTTCGAACCGGAGCGGGGGAAGATTCTGGATTCAAATGGTGAAGTGCTCGTCGGTAATCAATCCGCTCCGACGGTCATGGTCGTACCGAGACAAATCAAAGATGCGGAACAGACGGCACAAAACCTTGCACAGATTTTGAACATGAGTGTAGAGAAAGCTTATTCTCACGTGACAAAAGTGACCTCTATCGAAAGAATCCACCCAGAAGGACGTAAGATCAGTGAGGAGCAGGCAGAGGCGATCCAGTCTTTACAGATGCCCGGCGTGTACATAGCCGAAGACTCGAAGCGATACTATCCTCACGGCTCTTTTCTTTCGCATGTGCTTGGATTCAGTGGCATAGATAATCAGGGTTTGCTCGGTTTAGAAGCGTATTATGACGAAGAATTGAAGGGCGAAAAAGGGGCATTGTCTTTTTTCTCCGATGCCAAAGGGAAAAGGATGCCGGATATGGCGGATATTTATAAACCCCCCGAAGATGGAAAAGACCTGCAATTGACGATTGACTACAAAGTTCAATCGATCATGGAACGCGAGCTTGATATCGCTCAGGCCAAATACAACCCGGATGGAGCGGTGGCGTTAGCGGTGGATCCTGATACAGGGAAAGTTGTAGGAATGGCGACTCGTCCTAATTTCGACCCGGCCAATTATCAGGAAGTGAAACCGGAAGTCTATAACCGGAATTTACCTGTCTGGAGTACGTACGAGCCTGGTTCCACTTTTAAAATTATCACCCTTGCCGCCGCTTTGGAAGAAGACCTTGTTGACCTTGATGATGAACACTTCCATGACCCCGGATCGATTAAAGTAGATGGAGCGACTCTTCGTTGTTGGAAACGAGGCGGGCATGGGGATCAAACTTACCTGGAAGTTGTCCAAAACTCCTGTAACCCTGGGTTTGTCACCCTTGGACAGCGACTTGGTACAGAGAAACTTTTTGAATATATTGATCGGTTCGGTTTTGGTGAAAAGACCGGTATCGACCTTGAAGGAGAAGGTAAAGGGATTCTGTTCAAGCCGGAGAATGTCGGACCTGTAGAACAAGCGACAACGGCGTTTGGTCAGGGGGTGTCGGTCACACCAATCCAGCAGGTTATGGCTGTCGCGGCAGCGGTGAACGGAGGGTATTATTATGAGCCGTATATCCAGGAAGCGTGGCTCGATCCAACCACTGGAGAAACGTTAGAAAAAAATGAACCAAAGTTGAAAGAGAGAATCATCTCTGAAGAAACATCGGCAGAAATCCGCCGTGCTCTCGAAAGTGTCGTCGCCAAAGGGACAGGGAGAGGCGCGTATGTGGAAGGGTATCGTGTCGGCGGGAAAACCGGAACTGCTCAAAAAGTCGGCCCGGACGGCACATACATGGAAAATAACCACATCGTATCCTTCATCGGTTTTGCTCCAGCGGATGACCCTGAACTTGTCGTTTATCTTGCCATCGACAACCCGAAGAATACCGTCCAGTTCGGTGGTGTGGTGGCTGCGCCAATCGTCGGGAACATCATGGGGGACAGTTTACGCGCCTTAGGAGTAGAACCTAGGAAAGACGGGTTGGAAAAAGAATACTCCTGGCCGGATGAGCCGTTAGTAGAAATTCCGGATGTTACAGGCATGGAGAAAAAAGAATTAAGTCAAATGCTTTTGAACCTGGAAGTGGAAGTCAGTGGAAGCGGATCTAAAGTGATTACACAGGCGCCTGAAGCCGGTGTCAAAGTGCCAAGTGGTTCAACCATTCGTGTGTATCTAGGGAATTAAACCTACGTTTGGTATAATAAAACTTGTGAGCAGGTAAGGGTGACACATATGAAAATGAAGAAACTCTTGCGGTACATTCCTTTTTATAAAGTGACGAAATCAGTGGCAGATCTCCACATCAGAGGGCTTTCCATGGATTCAAGAACCACGGAGCCTGGAGATGTGTTTGTCTGCCTTCGCGGTGTGGATGTCGATGGTCACCGGTTTGCGAAGGGTGCAGTGGAAAGAGGGGCTGTGGCTGTCATTGCGGAAGAAGAGGTGGCAGTCCCTGTCCCTGTCGTCCTTGTGAATGATACATCGCGAGCGCTTGCGATGGCGTCTGCCGCTTTTTACGACTGCCCATCAGAGTCCCTCCACGTGATCGGAGTGACCGGCACGAATGGCAAAACGACCATTACCTATTTACTGGAGGAAATCTTTCAGCAGCATAAAAAAAAGACCGGAATCATCGGAACGATCCAGGTCAATATTGCTGGAGAGAAGTTCCCGGTAAAAAACACAACACCAGACGCTCTTACCTTGCAGCGCTACTTTCATAAAATGCATGTAGCGAACGTCGATCATGCAATCATGGAGGTATCTTCCCACGCCCTCGATCAAGGAAGGGTGTACGGCTGTGATTTTGATATCGCCGTGTTTACCAATTTGACCCAGGATCATTTGGATTATCATGAAAATTTTGATGATTATCTTCGTGCAAAGTCCCTATTGTTCGCGCAATTAGGGAATGGGTATAATAAGGAACGTGAGAAATTCGCAGTCATCAATAACGACTCCCCGCTGGCAAAAAAATTCATTCGTTCGACCTCTCAAGGTCTGCTGACTTATGGCATTTACGAACAGGCGGATGTGAAAGCAGAGGAGTACACGATGACAGAAACGGGTACCGCCTTTATTATGACCACCCCCATCGGTACAGTTTCCATTCAGAGTCCATTGATGGGGCTGTTCAGTATTTATAATATGCTGGCTGCAGCGAGTGCCGCTATTTTATCAGGCGTCCCTCTAGAGACGATTCAGCGATCCTTTCAACAGACCAAAGGAGTAAAAGGGAGATTTGAACCTGTGAGAGAAGGTCAGGGCTTCGGTGTCGTTGTTGACTACGCCCATACTCCGGATTCGCTGAAGAACGTGTTGCAGACGCTCCGGGATCTATGCAAAGGGACGATCACCGTTGTCGTCGGCTGCGGAGGGGACCGTGATCGCAGTAAACGTCCTGAGATGGCGAAAGTGAGTGTCGACTATGCGGACCGGGTCATTTTCACCAATGATAACCCTCGTACGGAAGACCCTAAACAGATTTTCAGAGATATGACCGCCCATGTAAAAGGGCGCTATAAACGGATCGAGGATCGAAAAGAAGCCATCACCTATGCGCTTGAACACGCGAAAACAGGAGATATCGTCCTGATTGCGGGAAAAGGCCATGAAACGTACCAGGAAATCAAAGGCATCCGTCATCATTTCGATGATTGCGAGGTGGCCCGTACGATATTAAGAGAAATGAAGGAGCATCCATAATGATTTTAGAAGTCAATGAACTCACACAACTTTTTCCGAAAAAACAAGGAGCAGCGTCGGATCAGATTCAGCTTGGATCTGTGATGACAGATAGTCGGAAAACAGCCAAACAAAGCTTGTTCGTCCCGATCGTGGGAGAGAATTTCGATGCGCACGATTTTCTAGGAGATGCGATTAAACAGGGAGCGGTCGCTACGCTGTGGCAGGAAGATCAGCCTTTACCGAAGCTGACACCTACAGACTTCCCTGTCTTTTTTGTGGAAGACACGACGAAGGCTCTCCAACAATTGGCGTCCTATTATTTGAAAAAGGTGGATCCTGTTGTTGTCGGCGTGACCGGATCAAATGGAAAAACGACAACGAAAGATCTGGCTGCATCCGTCCTTCAAGTCAAGTACAAAACACATAAGACCGCTGGTAATTTTAATAATCATATCGGCCTCCCTCTCACTGTCCTCGCCATGGATCCAGAAACAGAAGCGGTCGTTCTGGAAATGGGGATGGATCGTGCAGGGGAAATTTCTGTTTTATCAAAGCTTGCCGAACCAAGTTATGCCATCATAACGAATATCGGTGAATCCCATATCGAGAATCTCGGTTCTAGAGAAGGGATCGCCGGGGCGAAACTCGAAATTACAGAAGGCCTTTCTGAAGAAGGGGCCTTAATTCTCGATGGAGATGAGCCTCTACTGCAAGAACAAAACTCTAAAAACTGGACGGTTACTTGTGGTTTTGGTGACGAGCTTGACTATCAGGCCGAGATTCTTCAATTGACAGATGAGAGCAGTACGTTTAAAGTCGGTGAGCAGTCTTTTGAATTGCCTATGGCTGGGAAACACAATGTGAAAAATGCTACATACGTTATTGCTCTTGCAGAACGTTTAGGGTTATCTCCACAAGAGATCCAGCAAGGGTTTCAGCAATTGCAAATGTCTGCCATGCGTTTTGAAAAACATGAAGGGCATAAAGGTTCCTTAATCATTAATGATGCCTACAATGCTTCCCCGACTTCCATGAAAGCCATCATTGAAGTTGTCAGTCAATTGACATCCAAAAGCAGGAAAGTGTTAATATTAGGTGATATGTTCGAGTTAGGGGAACAATCAGAAAAGCTTCACCAAAGCGTAGCCGATGCCATTGATGAGAAGATTCATGCGGTTTATACGATCGGCGAATATTCCAAGACCATATCGGATGCCGTAGACAAACAATACCCTTCCATTGAAACGCATCATTTTACAGAAAAACAAACGTTAAGTCATCACGTCCGCAAAAATCTGACAGCGGACACTGTCGTACTCATCAAAGCTTCCAGAGGAATGAAACTAGAAGAATTACTTGAAAATCTCGTGGATTGATCGATAGGCGATGATGATGGAAAAGGAGGAGAACTACACATGAACGAATACATACTACTAATCACTATGGCTATTTCATTCGCAATCACTGTTGTGATCTCGCCGATGATCATCCCTTTTTTGAGAAGGTTGAAGTTCGGTCAGGCTATTAGGGATGAGGGCCCTGAATCCCACCAGAAAAAATCCGGAACTCCCACGATGGGAGGGGTGATGATCATTGTAGCTGTGGTCATCACCACCATCCTTGCATCCTTTTGGTTCACCCCGGACACTGGGAACACACAATTGTTCCTCGTGTTATTTGTGTTAGTCGGGTATGGGCTGCTTGGGTTCCTGGATGATTATATTAAAGTGGCGATGAAAAGAAACTTGGGCCTTACGTCGAAACAAAAAATGCTCGGGCAGATCGTTATTGCGCTCGTTGTTTATTTCATTCTTAGAAATTCGGATTTCCCAACGTATATCAGTATTCCCGGCACAACTTTTGAAGTAGACCTAGGCTGGGGATATGCTTTGCTGATCCTGTTTATGCTCGTTGGTGCTTCGAATGCTGTGAACCTGACGGATGGCCTTGATGGACTGCTCGCAGGAACGGCAGCTATCGCTTTTGGCGCATTCGCTATTCTGGCGTGGACAGGTCAGATGAATGTTGAAATTACCATTTTCTCTCTAGCTATTGTCGGAGCGTTGCTTGGTTTTCTCGTGTTCAACGCTCACCCGGCGAAAGTCTTCATGGGAGATACAGGATCGCTTGCATTAGGTGGAGCGATCGCTATCATCGCCATCTTAACGAAACTTGAACTCATTCTTGTCATTATCGGCGGTGTGTTTGTCCTTGAGACCCTGTCTGTTATCATTCAGGTCATCTCTTTTAAAACAACAGGTAAACGTGTCTTTAAAATGAGTCCGCTTCATCACCATTATGAATTGAAGGGCTGGTCTGAATGGCGTGTCGTAACGACATTCTGGGCTGTAGGACTTGTCTTCGCTGTGATCGGTATTTATATTGAGGTGATGTTCGGATGAAAAAATTAAAGAACTTTCCATACAAACAAGTTCTCGTACTAGGACTTGCGAAAAGTGGTACAGCAGCTGCTGAGTTATTCTTAGACAGCGGCATCCATGTACGAATTAATGATTTGAAGGCTGATCAAAATGAACCTGCCGTACGTCAGTTGATAGAAAAAGGTGCAGAGGTCATCACAGGAGGACACCCGCTGTCTGTATTGGATGACGTGGATTACCTTGTTAAGAATCCAGGTATCCCTTATGAAAACCCCGTCATCGCGGAAGCGGAGGAACGAAATATTCCGATCGTTACTGAAGTGGAATTGGCGAGCTTTCTCCATGAGGGTACCCTAGTAGCTGTGACAGGCTCGAACGGGAAAACGACAACGACGACGTTGATCCATGAAATGATTCAAGCCGATCAGCAAAAGGTTTCGCTTGCAGGAAATATCGGTCATGTCTCTTGTGAGGTGGCGAGAAGCACGGATGCAGATGAAACGATGGTAACCGAACTTTCATCCTTCCAATTGCTTGGGACGGAAAAATTCCATCCTGAGATTGCGGTGTGGCTCAACCTTTATGAAGCACACCTTGATTATCATCATACGTTAGAAAATTATCATCAGGCGAAGGCGAAAATAACAGCGAATCAGAGAGCTGATGATACATTGGTCTACAATGCGGATGATGAAAGTATCGCCAGGTTTTTGCCTGATGTGAAAGCGAAACGCGTGCCTTTTTCCATTAGTAAAGAAGGGGAAGGCGCCTGGGCTGATGATACATTCATTTACTTTGAAGACGAACGAATCATGAAAAAACAGGATATCGTTTTAGTGGGGGAACAAAACCTGCAGAACATCCTGGCTGCCGTAGCAGCGGTAAAAGTCAATGGAATACGCAACAAGGCGATTGTTGATGTATTGACAACCTTTGCAGGAGTTGAACACCGCCTGCAATTCGTGACGAAAAAGAACGGACGTTTATTCTACAATGATTCAAAAGCGACGAATATTTTAGCGACCTCTTATGCGCTGAAATCATTTGAGAATCCAGTTATCCTGCTCGCGGGTGGACTTGACCGGGGGACGAGCTTCGAATCACTGATTCCACACATGAAAGGCGTCAAAGCCATGGTCGTGTTTGGAGAAACGGCTGATCAATTAAGCGAAACGGCTCGGGAAGCTGGCATTGAAAAAGTCACTAAAGTAGAAACGATGCAGGAAGCCGTCGATCAGGCATACCAATACTCTGCTGAGGACGATGTCATCCTGCTCTCACCTGCTTGTGCGAGCTGGGACCAGTATCGTACTTTTGAAGAAAGAGGTCACATGTTTATCCAAGCTGTGCATAAGCTCTAATAAGGGCTTTGTGCGACAAGCTTAAGCCCTGTTTTCCACTTAGATGGGAGGTAGGGCTTTTTTTATGGAAGAAAAAAAGCCGGATTTATGGTTGATTGCCGCCATACTCGGAATTTTGATCATCGGGGTCGTGATGGTTTACAGTTCATCGAGCATCTGGTCCGAATATAAGTTTGATGATCCGTGGTTTTACGCAAAAAGGCAGATTCTTTTTGCAACCGCCGGTCTGATTGCCATGGTTGTGTTATCCAGAATCCCGTACTATGTATGGCATGGACATTCAAAGATGATTATGATCATTTGTCTGGTATTTCTCGTGCTCGTACTCATACCCGGAGTGGGTATGGTCCGCGGAGGTGCACGAAGCTGGATTGGGGTGGGGATGTTCAGCATCCAGCCATCAGAATTCATGAAACTTGGTTTGATCCTATTCCTTGCGCGCTTTTTATCTGAACGCCAAAAACTCATGAACTCTTTCCAGCAAGGCTTCCTGCCAGCTCTAGCATTGATTTTGTTCCCGTTCGCACTCATTATGCTTCAACCCGACCTGGGGACAGGCGTCGTCATGGTAGGGACATGCCTTGTCATGTTGTTTACAGCAGGCGCACGCATCAGTCACTTTATGTGGATTGCCGGAGCGGGGGCAGCGGGAATGGTCGGATTGATTGCTTCTGCCCCTTATCGTATAAAAAGGATTACCGCGTTCCTGCATCCATGGGAAGACCCTTTAGGGGCAGGGTTCCAGATCATCCAGTCTTTATACGCGATCGGTCCGGGAGGATTAATGGGATTAGGGTTAGGTAACAGCATGCAAAAGTTTTTCTACCTGCCTGAACCTCAGACGGACTTCATTTTTGCGGTACTTGCTGAAGAACTAGGATTCCTTGGTGGTCTCCTCGTCCTTGGTCTTTTCTTTGTACTTTTATGGCGAGGTATCCGAGCAAGTCTTCTCGCCCCGGACCTTTTCGGCTCATTACTTGCCCTTGGCATTGTAGGAATGATCAGCATTCAAGTCATGATCAATATCAGTGTAGTCACTGGGTTAATTCCTGTCACAGGAATTACCCTTCCGCTTGTCAGCTATGGAGGGTCATCCCTCACATTAACGCTCGCATCCCTGGGTTTACTCCTCAGTGTCAGTCGCTTCTCTACAAAATAAAAAGATCATGGACTCCCATGGTCTTTTTTATTTTGTAATATATTTGTTTAACAATATGGCGGGATTGTGAAAGACTTGTTTTCGAGACTTTTGTTTGGTGAATTGGGGCTGCCGGGATGACTCGCTTTCCGCGGGGCCCCACACGAAGTGGGGTCGTTCGATGTTGGCACAGGACGTGCCGAACTTAATCGAACTTCCTCTATTTCTTGAGCCTCTTCGGACTCCGTCCTGCGGGGTCTCACCTAGTACTCTTTTCCCGCAGGAGGCTTTCGTCATCCCCGCAGAAAAGCGAGTAGCTTCCCAACCACCCCTGACGCTCAAAAAAAAAGGCAAACGAACCACGAAACATCTCGAAATCGAGTCTTCCACAATCGGGAGCGAGTGTTGAAGGTGGAAATAAAGAAGAATTTCTTATTGGAAGTTTAGCTTAGATGGAGAATGGGTAAACGAATTTAGCGAAATCACTTGAGCCCCATCGAAATGCGGGTTTTCCTGTAATAAAATTGATAGGAAACTAGTAAAACTCTATCAATATTTCACTCTATTTTTGTGATATAATGGGAGACGTATAGATGTAGAGTAAGCTCGGCATCTTTTAGAGGAACATCATTCTTTCAAACAGCTAGGACAAACAGCGTAAAGGGTGTCTAGCAATAAGGAGAAATGCCCGTTATGGAAGAGAGAAAAGTGGTTTCCATAGAAGATCGCATACCAAAACTGAAACAGACGAGGCGGAAAAAAGCCAATCGTCGCCTGATTCTGTATTTGACTATTCTATTTTTGCTGATTGCGACGGTCATTTATCTTCAGTCGCCACTCAGTAATGTTCGTCATATAGTTGTGGAAGGTGAGTACCACGTATCTGAGGAAGAAATTATCGAGCTTGCCGGAGTCACAACATCCACGAATTATTGGAGAGTTGATGAAGAAGAGATGAAACAGCAGATCGAGTCGCATCAAGAAATCACCTTTGCTTCCATCGACCGTTCCTTCCCGAACAATGTCCAGATTGAAGTGAAGGAAGCGGAACGAATCGGTTACGTCAAACAGGATGGTGCCTTTCATGCCATTCTTGAAGATGGATCTCGCTTGGATGGACAAACGGCTCTCCCTGGAGGAGATGCTCCAATCCTTGTCGGGTTCAATAAGGAAACGTATCTGAAAGAAATCTCTCAAGAGTTGAAAGAACTGCCTTCAAGTGTAAGCAGTCTCATTTCGGAAATCCATTGGGACCCACGTGACGGGAATCCATATCAAATTCTTCTTTACATGAATGATGGGTATCAAGTGCAGGCCTCGATCCGCAGTTTTGCCGAAAAAATGCCGGCTTATCCTTCCATCGTTGCACAGCTTGATGAAGGAGCTGAAGGGATCATACATATCGATGTAGGGGCCTATTTCGAGGAATATCCTGAATCGGGGGAAGAAGAAGAGGCGCAAGGTGACTCAGGAGCAGGTGAGGAAGAGGAGAATACGGATGAAGAGGCATAAAGGAAAACCGATCATCTTATCTCTTGTCCTTCTTATCTCCGGTTTTCTTGTTAGTTACAGCTATCAACTGACAAAGAGTTCACCACAGATGGTTCAACTGAACGATTCGCAATGGGAAAAAGAATACTTTTATCAACAACAGCTGCTGGAAATGGAAAAAAAGAACAAGCAGCTGCGTGAGGAGTTAAAAGACAAACGGCATACGATTCAAGACTTCGAGAATGAGATGGCGGATCGTGAACAGGTGGTAGCCGACTTCGTCGAACGTAAAAAGAAGCTTCAGATGCTGAATGGTGAGGTTCCGATTAAAGGCCACGGGGTGGAAGTCGTTCTAAGCGATGCGGAATATATACCAGATGAAGATCAGGTGAATCAGTATATTGTTCATGAAAGTCATATTCACAGTGTGATCAACGAACTTCTCAGCGCTGGAGCAAAGGCCATTGCCATCAATGGACAAAGGTTTATGAGAGATAGTTATATTGCATGTACAGGACCGGTCATTACTGTGGACGGCGTTCAACATCCGGCTCCGTTCGTCATTTCTGCGATCGGGGACCCGGAGGTTCTTCATTCAAGCCTTAACCTGACCAGAGGTGTCGTCGATCAGCTCCTCAACGAAAATGTTGATGTGCAATTATCGAAAGTAAATCAATTGGAAATGAAGGCAAGGCTATCCGCCGAAGGGTGATCAACATGAAGCGAAGAACACAGTGGCTGCTATCCACCGTTTTTCTATTGATTGGATTCATGGTGGCTGTACAGTTTCAAACGACCTCCCATGAAACAGAGATGCGAGATACAAGAGATGTATGGGAAGTGCGAGAAGATCTGAAGACCCAGCAGGAACACCAACAGGATCTCTTAGAGAAAATTGCTGGGGCTGATCAGACCATTGAAAATTATGAAAAGCAGACGTCACGCGAACAAGTGGAGACATTGAAAGATTCCATTGAGTACTTGGAGAAAAAGATAGGCCTTCAGAAAAAAAAGGGGGCAGGCGTGGAACTGACCATCCGTCCTATTTTTGAAGAGGGTGTTGCCGGGCAGGAATATCCCAGCGTTTCCCCTCACCTTCTCAGTCGACTTTTAAATGAACTGAACACATATGGAGCTGAAGATATCAGCATAGGGAATGAACGATTGACAAATCTTTCCCCAGTGAGGGATGTAAATGGATCGACCTATGTGAATAATCGGCCGATCGGTTCGCTTCCGCTGACCATTAGGGTGCTGGCTGAAGATCCTGAAAAATTGCAGGATCGCATGAAAGCAAGCCCCACACAAGATATATTCAATATCGACAATATGGAGATTGTTTTTGAAGTGAAAGAACAATTGGTGCTTCCCAAGTACGATGATCCACTCCATTTAGAAATTTTAGAAGAAGCTGGTGGTTAATTTGTGGTTACCCCTTTTATTTCTGATCATCGGTGTGACCCTCGGCATTTTGACGGATATCCGTATCCCGGATGCCTATTCCGATTATTTATCCATTGCTGTGCTTGCCGCTTTTGACACGCTTCTTGGTGGGATCAGGGCACAGTTAGAAAAAACGTTCGATGACACTGTTTTTCTGACCGGTTTCTTTTTTAACATTACACTCGCTGCATTACTTGCCTTCCTCGGTGTTCAATTAGGCGTGGATCTTTATCTTGCAGCAGTCTTTGCCTTCGGTGTACGGTTGTTCAGGAACCTTGCTATCGTCAGAAGAATTGTCATCGACCAAAAATTGCTAACAAAATTCAGAAAAAAATAAACGTATTTAAGAGGAAATTCACGAAACCCTGTGGAAAACAACATAGGAGCGAGTTTTTTCTCTCATATTCCAAGGATATACCCCATGGAATATATCATTTCATTTACGTTTGTATTTCAAAGATTGTATTTTAAGCGTGAATTCGATATGCTTTGAACTACTTATATGGCTTGCTACAGGAGGTGCGTCACTGGTGAATCAAAATGAAATTTTAGTAAGTTTAGATATAGGCACAAGTCGAATCAAAGTGATTATAGGAGAAATTATGAATGATAACCTCAATATTATTGGGGTGGGAACAGCTAAATCGAACGGCATGAAGAAAGGCGCGATCGTAGATATCGATCAAACGGTCCATTCGATCCGCTCGGCGGTCGAACAGGCCGAACGCATGGTGGATATGAAAATCGATCGTGTCGTTGTGGGTGTGAATGGAAATCATATTCAATTGCAGCCATGCCACGGTGTTGTCGCCGTTTCCAGTGAAAGTAGGGAAATTGGAAACGAAGACATTACTCGAGTAATCGATGCAGCTCAAGTGGTATCTGTACCGCCGGAAAGAGAGATTATCGATGTGATTCCTCGTCAGTTTATCGTAGATGGTCAGGATGAAATCACAGACCCACGAGGAATGATCGGCGTACGTCTTGAGATGGAAGGTATGATTATTACCTGTGCCAAAACCGTTTTACATAATACTTTGAAGTGTGTAGAACGAGCAGGTTTGGAAGTATTGGATGTTTGTTTGCAGCCGCTAGCTTCTGGAACTGTCTCGTTATCCGGTGATGAAACGAATCTAGGCGTAGCGCTTATCGATGTCGGAGGTGGCTCTACGACGATCTCGGTATTTGAAGAAGGACATTTGAAAGGAACGAGCATGATTCCTTTTGGTGGTGACAACTTAACGAAAGATTTGTCGATCGGCCTGAGGACTTCTACAGAAGAAGCAGAGCAGGTGAAAATGGAACACGGTCATGCATTTTTTGATGATGCGAATGAAGAGGAAAATTTTTCTGTCACGATTATTGGAAGTAATCGTCAACAGGCATTCAATCAATTGCAAATCTCTGATATGATTGAAGCTAGACTAGAAGAAATTTTTGTCTTTGCTGCCCAGGAGATCCAACGCATGGGTGTGCGCGAACTTCCGGGAGGCTTTGTACTGACCGGAGGTACGATGAACATGCCTGGTGTTCTTGAGTTAGCGCAGGATGTTTTCCACGCAAACGTAAGACTGGCGATTCCGGATTACATCGGAGTAAGAGAACCGCAGTTTACGAGTGGGGTAGGAATCTTGCAATTCGCCTATCGTAATGCGAAAATACAAGGCAAAGAGATCTTTCCATCTGTAACTGAAGAATTTCAGGAAAAGCCTCAACCTAAAAAGCAAAAACGTGCGACCAAGCAACAACCGAAAGAAGAAACAGAGAAACCAGAGAAGAAAAAAGAATCAGGTTTCAGTAATCTCTTGAAGTATTTCTTTGATTAATGAACAAGTTTGAGTCGGTCAAGGGACGGACGAACCAATAAATCTTGTAATCTCGTGTATTAGGAGGAACGTAAGATGTTAGATTTTGATACAAGCATGGACCAACTAGCAACGATTAAAGTAATCGGAGTAGGTGGCGGCGGAAGCAACGCCGTTAACCGTATGATTGAGCATGGTGTCCAAGGCGTTGAATTTATCGCCGTCAATACGGATGCACAAGCGCTTAACCTTTCAAAAGCAGAAGTAAAAATGCAAATCGGTGGAAAACTGACTCGTGGACTTGGTGCAGGTGCGAATCCGGAAGTCGGTCGTAAAGCCGCAGAAGAAAGTAAAGAACAAATCGAAGAAGCCCTTCAAGGTGCAGACATGGTCTTCGTTACTGCAGGAATGGGAGGCGGAACAGGTACAGGGGCCGCTCCCGTCATCGCCCAAGTGGCCAAAGAGCTAGGCGCTCTTACTGTAGGTGTTGTCACTCGACCATTCACGTTTGAAGGACGTAAGCGTTCTACACAAGCGAGCGGTGGTACAGAAAGCCTTAAAGGCGCGGTTGATACACTGATTGTCATCCCAAATGACCGTTTGCTTGAGATCGTCGATAAGAATACGCCGATGCTTGAAGCGTTCCGTGAAGCGGATAACGTCCTTCGTCAAGGTGTACAAGGTATTTCCGATTTGATTGCCGTACCAGGATTGATCAACGTGGACTTTGCCGACGTGAAAACAATCATGGTCGACAAAGGATCCGCTCTTATGGGAATCGGTATTGCGACAGGAGAAAATCGTGCGGCTGAAGCAGCCAAGAAGGCGATCTCCTCTCCATTACTCGAAACTTCCATCGACGGTGCACACGGCGTCCTGATGAACATCAGCGGCGGTGCCAACTTGAGCCTATATGAAGTTCAGGAAGCGGCTGATATCGTAACTTCTGCAGCAGATCAGGAAGTAAACGTTATCTTCGGTTCTGTGATCAACGAAAACCTGAAAGATGAAATCGTTGTTACCGTTATTGCTACAGGTTTCGATGAAGCACAAATTGCTCAAGGTCAACAGAAAAAGCGTCCAACCGTGAACCCTGTGAACCAGCAAAAGCAAGTAGAACAACAACAGCCAGAGCGTAACGTACGAGAGGAACAACCACCTCGTCGTCAAGCTCCGCCACAACCACAGAACAAGCCGAATCAAGAAGAAGACACGCTTGATATCCCGACGTTCCTGCGTAACCGCAACCGTCGTCGATAAAATAACCACCCAAACCCGCCACACATTCCATTGTGGCGGGTTTTTCTTTCCTCTTTTTATCATTTCATCCTACATAATTATTCAAGAAAATGGCAGGATTGTAGAAGGCTTGATTTCGAGACTTTTGTTGAGTGGATTGGGGCTACGGGGAATGACTCGCTTTCCGCGGGAGCGCGTTGAGCCTCCTCGGACTCCGTCCTGCGGGGTCTCACCTAGCACTCTTTTCCCGCAGGAGTCTCGCCATTCCCCTCCGCCTCTTTACCATGGGAGTGTCTCGAAACCACTTCTCGGAAACTCTGCTGGTATGCTCAAGTGAAGTGGATCATATAAACCTCTCCCCAGTGGTCATCTCGAGCGTGAAAGCCTAATATAGAGCACTTTATGCCTGCTTCAGAGTTAGGGGGAGGAGACGTCCCATCTTGGTATAGGGGTTCGTTTCTCGCATGCATTGAATGGGGTTGTTGAGAAGCTGCGAGACTCCCGTGGGAGAAGGAGATAGGCGAGATCCCGCAAGGCGATAGCCTGAGGAAGCTCGGCGCTCCCCCACAGGAAAGCGAGTGGCTTCCCAACAACCCCTGACTCCCATTCCGGCAAACGAACCCCGGTTCTTTCCATCCTTCTACAAAACTTGCTAGCGAGTAGTTCAGATTGTGACAGACTTTTTATCCGGACGGGCTTATACTTTCAGTACAGCAGATAAAGAGGAGGGGGGAGAGAGGATCATTTATCTTGATGCTGTCTGGTTGCTCAACCTTTTGATGGATGGCATGATCTTATCGCTTACGCAGGGGATTACGAGAGCGAAATCATCGAAAACGAGAATGATCGCTGGGGCGTTTGTCGCCTCTACGATTGTCCCAATTACTATTTATATGCCGGATTCATGGCTGGTTGGAAGCTTCGGAAAGATCTTTTTTTCGATGTTCATCATCTGGGTGGCCTTTTCCTACACCTCTCTCCGCGCATTTTTTGTCCAGTGGATCAGTTTTTATTTTATTACCTTCGCCATCGGTGGAAGCATGATGGGGGTTCATTATTTTCTTGCGACAGAGATCAGCTTACAAGGGGGTTCAATCGTAACATTCAGTGGTGGTTATGGAGACCCGGTCAGTTGGTTGTTTGTAGTCATTGGTTTTCCTTGTTCCTTTGTTTTTACAAAATGGCGCTTGAATCAAGTCAGCGTCCATAAGATGAAGCTTGAGGATATTTATGATGTGACGGTGGAGTGGAATGGCAGGACCGCCCATTGCAAAGGTTTAGTGGACAGCGGAAACCAGCTCGTGGATCCGGTCAGTCGGAAAATGGTATTTCTCGCCGATTCTTTTTTATGGGAACAATTTTTCTCAAAGGAACAGCTCCAGCAACTGGAAGTGGATCATGTCGTAACCGCTTTAGCGGACTTACCGGATGATATTCAATCCTCTGTTCGGCTTGTCCCCTATCAGGCGGCAGGGGTTACAGGACAGTTGCTTGTGACGTTACTGGTGGATAAGATTACGGTTAAAACAGAGTCAGGAAACTTGGAAATGAAAGCACCTCTATTAGGAGTGCAGCAACAGGATTTGACACACGATCGATTATATCAAATGCTCATCCATCCGCACTTAATGGTCAAAGGCAAATCAGCGTGATTTCAGGAGGGGGATTCCATGTTCAAATGGTTCTTTAAAGCGCGGCTATGGTATTATCGCTTACTTATGAAGCTCGGAATCAAACAAGATGAGATTTATTATATTGGTGGAAGTGAAGCTCTGCCACCACCATTATCTAGAGAAGAAGAGAGAGAATTGCTTGAACTTCTTCCAAAAGGGGATAAGGCGGCACGTGCGATGCTCATCGAGCGGAATTTAAGACTTGTCGTTTATATCGCCAGGAAGTTTGAAAACACGGGGTTGAACATAGAAGATTTAATTAGTATTGGAACTATCGGACTCATCAAGGCGGTGAACACGTTTGATCCTGAAAAGAAAATCAAACTCGCGACCTACGCTTCCCGCTGTATAGAAAATGAAATTCTTATGCATCTTAGAAAAAGCAATAAGTTGAAAACGGAAGTATCCTTTGATGAGCCATTGAATGTGGATTGGGATGGAAATGAACTTTTATTATCTGATATTTTAGGAACAGACGAGGATTTAATTACGAAGGGCATCGAAAAGAAAATCGACAAGAAGTTACTTAAATCAGCGCTTGAACAGTTGAATGACCGTGAAAAACAAATCATGGAACTCCGTTTCGGATTGATTGGAAAAAAAGAAAAAACGCAAAAAGATGTGGCAGACATGATGGGTATCTCACAGTCATATATATCAAGGCTTGAGAAGAAGATTATCCGCCGGCTGCAACGTGAATTCGACAAAATGGTCTAACAGACGACGACCCGTTGATGCATAATTTTCCCACCCAGGGAGATACTGAGAACTGATTACAGCTTCCTGGGAGGGTCTTACATTGACACGACATAAAGTAGAGATATGCGGCGTAGATACATCAAAACTTCCGGTACTGAAAAATGCAGAAATGAGAGACCTGTTTGAACGCTTGCAAAGTGGAGAGCTGGAGGCAAGAGAAAAGCTGGTAAATGGCAACCTCCGCCTAGTCTTATCCGTTATTCAGCGTTTTAACAATCGCGGAGAGTATGGAGACGATTTGTTCCAAGTTGGATGCATCGGTCTCATGAAATCCATTGATAATTTTGATTTAAGCCACAATGTGAAATTTTCTACTTACGCTGTACCCATGATCATTGGTGAAATTCGCAGGTACTTAAGAGACAACAACCCGATTCGTGTTTCCAGATCCTTGCGCGACACAGCTTACAAAGCTTTGCAGATGCGTGAGAAAATGATCAGTGAGACGAGTAAAGATCCGGCTCCTCATGAAATTGCTGAAAGAATGGGAGTCCCGCACGAAGATGTAGTCTTTGCGATGGATGCCATCCAGGATCCCGTATCCCTTTTCGAACCGATCTACAACGACGGCGGTGATCCCATTTTCGTTGTTGACCAATTGAAAGATGACCGGGAAAAAGATTCGGTGTGGCTCGATGAACTATCGCTCAGAGAAGGAATGAAGAAACTGAACGACCGTGAGAAAATGATTTTGACGAAGCGCTTCTTTCAAGGAAAAACGCAAATGGAAGTGGCTGAAGAAATCGGAATCTCGCAAGCCCAAGTGTCGCGTCTAGAAAAAGCGGCAATCAAAGAAATGAATTCATCTATGTTCCAATGAACCCTTAGCTTCTGCTCATGCAGAAGCTTTTTTTAATGCCCCAACTTCCTCTTCTTCCACAAACGCTCCCGATTCTTGAAGGCTCAGTTTCGAGATGTGTCAGGGTTCGTTGCTGGGGTTGAGCGTCAGGGGTGGCTGGGAAGCTACTCGCTTTCCTGTGGGGGAGTGGCGAGCTTCCTCGGGCTAAAGCCCTGTGGGATCTCGCCTATCTCCTTTCTCCCACGGGAGTCTCGCAGCTTCCCAACCACCCCATCTCCTGTAAAGAAAACGAACCCCTGTACCCAGAAGCAGGGCTCCCACTCGTTCAGCCTAAACAAGCATAAAGCGCTCTGTATCAAGCATTCATGTTCTACATGCCCACTGGGAAGAGTTGATATCATCCACTTCTCTCAACCATACAAGCTGATTTTTCCAGTAGTGGTTTCGAGAATCATCCATGGTAAAGGGGCGGAGGGGAATGGCGAGACTCCTGCGGGAAAAAAGGGCATGGTGAGACCCCGCAGGACGCAGTCCGAGGAGGCTCACCGCGCTCCCGCGGAAAGCGAGCCATTCCCCGCAGCCCCCTTCACTTACACAAAAGTCTCGAAACTGAGTCTTCTAAAATCCTGCCATATACTTTAATACGGTTTTGAGTAAATGGGTGGAATCCTTTTCTCTGTTTTCTAATTTGTTGATTCTATGCATATAGTGGGAGTAAGGAGAGTGAGGAGAAAATGAAAATCACGGAACTGCAAATGAAAGACGTTATTGCGATGGAAACAGGAGAAAGACTGGGATATATAAGCGACCTTGATATCGATACACAAAGAGGCCGTCTCAAGGGACTCGTCCTCACTATGAAAGGGAAGGCGATGGGACTTTTCGGAAAAGAAGAAGAGATGACGATTCCGTGGGACCAAATCGTTAACATCGGGGCTGATGTCATTTTAGTGAAAAAAAATGGCTATAAAAGCATTTCTACGGTTCAAAAGACAGAATCAGACGAATAAGAGAAGAAATTGGATGAAAAATGTGTTAAAATGGAGTGAAATTGAGGTGGTGTTCAAATGGAACCTTTCCAATCACATTCCATTAGACAGATGACTTGTTTTCATTCCCACCAGAATGTGACTGCAGGATTGACAACACGTCAGGGCGGACATAGTGAAGCCCCTTTCGATTCGCTGAACATGGGGCTCCATGTATCCGATAAAAAGGATGATGTGTTGAAAAATAGACGAGCGATTGCCGAGGAGATCGGCATTCCACTTTCCAGATGGGTGATCGGTGAGCAGGTTCATGGCAACGAGGTCGCTTCTGTAGATCAGAGGAATGCCGGAGCTGGTACTACTTCCTTACAAACGGCCGTCTCAAACGTTGATGGATTGATTACCAATGAGAAAAAACTGGTACTTGGGGCTTTTTTTGCTGATTGCGTACCGTTATATTTTTCTGATCCTGAATCAGGGTGGGTAGGAATTGCTCATGCTGGGTGGAAGGGAACAGTAAATGGAATGGCAGGGAAGATGATTCGAGCACTTCAAGAAAAAGGGTGTAAGCTTGAAGACATACATTCCGTCATCGGACCGTCCATTGGTATGAAACATTATGAGGTGGATGACCATGTCATCAGCTTCATTCCTGAAAACTACAAAAAAGAATGTGTGATGAGTAAAGGAAAAGGGAAATATCAATTAGACCTGAAAGTCCTTCACCGCAGAATGATGATTGAAGAAGGCTTGAAGGAAGACCATATTCAAATGACTGATTTTTGTACATACGAGGAAGAAAAAACGTTTTATTCCCACCGGCGCGATCAGGGAAGCACGGGGCGTATGCTTGGGTTTATCACGCTTCGAACTTGATGAGCGGGAAGGAGTTCTAACATGTCGGTTGAAGGTAACTTAGCAAAAATTAATCAACAAATTGAACAAGCTTGTAAAAATAGTGGACGACCTAAAAATGAAATCACCCTCATAGCTGTGACCAAATACGTCACTACTGAACGTGCACAAGAAGCGCTCGAGGCAGGGATCAAACATCTTGGGGAAAACCGGAAAGAAGGACTTCTGGAAAAATACGAGGAAATCGGTGATCAGGCAACCTGGCATTTTATTGGGACCCTGCAGTCGAGAAAAGTAAAGGATGTAATTGGACAAGTCTCCATGATCCATTCCCTTGACCGGAAGTCCCTCGCTAAAGAAATAAACAAAAGGGCCAGCTGTCCGGTCCCATGTTTTATTCAGGTCAACATTAGTGAAGAGGAATCCAAACATGGGTTAGCTGCTTCAGAGGTTGAATCCTTTATAGAAGTGTTGAGTCATTACGAAAATGTCAAAGTGGTCGGATTGATGACAATGGCCCCGCATACGGATGACGAAGAAAAATTGCGCGGCGTATTCCGCCAATTGAGGGCACTAAGAGATCGCATCAGGGATAAAGGTTATCGTCATGCCCCTTGTGAGTATTTATCCATGGGGATGAGCAACGACTTTGCACTGGCGATTGAAGAAGGAGCGACACATATCCGTCTTGGTTCCAGTCTTGTCGGTGAATAAATAAAATCAGAGGTGATGAAAATGAGCATGAAAAATAAATTTCGTTCGTTTTTCACGTTGGATGATGAATACGAGTACATTGAGGAAGAAGTGGAAGATGATTACGAAGAAGAGGCTGCACAGCGTCAACGAGCGACGAAGAAACAAGAGCCGGGCAATGTAGTCAGTTTGAAAAGTGCTAAATCCTCATCAAAAATGGTATTGAGTGAGCCGAGCAGCTATAACGAAGCCCAAAACATTGCTGATCAGCTGGTAAATCGCCGGGCGGTTGTGATCAATCTACAGCGTGTCGATCACCATCAGGCAAAACGGATTGTAGATTTTTTAAGCGGAACGGTATATGCTATAGGTGGAGATATTCAGAAGCTCGGAACACAAACATTTCTTTGTACCCCTGATAACGTTGAAATTTCAGGGTCTATTTCAGAAATGATTGCTCAAGAAGACGATGATATAAACAGAAGGTGGTAAGACATGGCGTTTTTGTTTCAGATTTTAATGACTGCACTACAAATTTACAGTTGGATTCTCATTATCTACATTCTGATGTCCTGGTTCCCTGGGGCGCGTGAATCCAGTTTTGGTGAAGTTCTTTCCCGGTTGGCTGAACCATTCCTGGAGCCTTTCCGAAAAATCATTCCTCCACTAGGTATGATTGACATTTCACCGATTGTGGCTATTCTCGTCCTGAACTTTGCGCGAGCAGGGTTAGGCGAACTATATTACATCATTATGGGATTATAAGTCGAGGAACAGATCAGAGAGCACATCTTTATGTTCTCACATCTGTTCCTTTTGGTAGTTATGGAGGTTTTTTAGGTGGATATCTATCAGCACTTTCGAAAAGAAGAAAAGCCATTCATTGATCAAGTCCTATCTTTTCGCGAAGATGTAGCTCTTAAATATCAGCGGAAGCTGACAGATTTTCTCGACCCGAGGGAGCAGATGATCATGAAGGCGATTATGGGCAATGACCCGGATCTCATATACGGATTGGAAGGTGGGGCGGAGGCTAGTGAACGAAAACGAGCCATCCTCGCTCCCGATTACGAGATCATTGAAAAAGAAGACTTTCAACTGACATTATTGGAAGCTTCCTATCCTCAAAAATTTGTTACGCTGGAACATCGCGATGTTCTGGGTGCCTTTATGTCGTTAGGGATTCGCAGAGAGAAAATGGGAGACCTTGTTGTCCAGGATGGAACGATTCAAATTACAACAGCCTCTGAGATTAGTGACTACATTAAAATGAACCTAACCGGCATCAAACGATCCAACGTACAGTTTGATGAAAAACCATTATCTGCCCGCATAGAGAGCAATGAAACATGGTCCACGAAACAAACGACCGTTTCTTCTTTACGTCTGGATGTGATGGTCAAGGAAATTTACGGAATGTCCCGTAATAAGGCATCTATGTTTATTGAAGCGGGCCAAGTGAAGGTCAATTTCCGTACTGTAGAAGACGCATCTTTTTCATTAGAGGAAGGCGATCTCATTTCTTTACGTGGAAAAGGGAGGAGCCGGCTTGATGAAGTGCTGGGTGAAACGAAGAAAGAAAAATATAAAGTGATGACATCAAAATTAAATTAATGCAGCAGCAAAGAAGGATAACGTAGGTTCCTGTCGAATTTATAAATATAGATAGATGCTTTGGGGAGGTGGATGGTGTGCCATTAACACCACTGGATATTCATAACAAAGAATTTACTCGCGGTTTCAGAGGATATGATGAAGATGAAGTCAACGAATTTCTCGATCAAGTCATCAAAGATTATGAAATCGTCATACGTCAGAAAAAAGAGCTTGAACGCGAAGTCAGTCAATTGAACGAACGTCTAGGTCACTTCAACGATATCGAGACGACGCTCAATAAATCAATTCTCGTCGCTCAAGAAACCGCAGAAGACGTAAAAAACAGTGCGAATAAAGAATCGAAATTAATCGTTAAAGAAGCAGAAAAGAATGCCGATCGTATTATCAATGAAGCACTTGAAAAATCACGCCGCATTAATATTGAAGTAGAAGATATGAAAAAGCAGGCGAAAGTTTTCAAAACAAGACTGCGTATGCTGGTAGAAGCTCAAATCGATATGATCGATAACGATGACTGGGATCATCTTTTCGATACAGAGCTTGATGATGAGAAAGAAGTAGAGCGTAAAATGGAAGAGGAATACAGCTCCCAGCCTTAATTCCAACCCGTACATACGGAAATCATACTTTCATACAAATCAAGGTGCCGTTCCTACAAGAACGGCACCTTTTATCTTCCACCCTTCTTAAGCAAACGGGCAGGATTGTGGAAGACTCAGTTTCGAGACTTTTATTGAGTGGAGGGGGGCTACGGGGAATAGCTCGCTTTCCGCGGGAGCGCGGTGAGCCTCCTCGGACTGCGTCCTGTGGGGGTCTCACCCTGCCCTTTTTTCCAGCAGGAGTCTCGCCATTCCCCTCCGCCCCTTACCAAAGAAGATACTCGAAACCACTTCTTAAAAATCAGCATGAGATTATGGTAAGTGGATAATGTTAACTCCCCAAGTGACATTCAGAACTTAAATGCATGATAGAAGTGGCTTTGTGCCTCCTTAGGGGGGAAGATCAGGACTCTATTTCTCCGTACAGGGGGTCGTTTCACCTCACATGAGATGGGGTGGTTGGGAAGCTGCGCATAGCCGTCAAGCTAAGCTCAACGATTTTATCTTCCCTCCTATAAACGTTATCCTTCCTTGAAGAAATTTCTATGGAAGGATGATTTTATGGTATTTGAAAGACAAATCAAGGCCATGTCTCAGGTTATTCGTCAGACATTCCACCCTGATTTCATTCAAAAAACGGCCTATGATACAGGGTTTCAAAAGCGGAAAGGAAAACTTAACCCAGAAGCTTTTCTCGTTCTATGTACGTTTCTTCAACATTCGATTAGTCAGAAAAGCTTGCGCAATTTAAGCACCAAATTCAGCTACGAATACTTGACCACGATAACCAAACAGGGCTTGAACCAACGTTTCAATACGAAGGCTGTTTCGTTTTTGAAACAGATTTATGATCGATTAGCTGGTCAACAGGGAAAGGTCTCCACGATATTGGACCACCATTCTTTATTCTCTCG
>NZ_FNIZ01000016.1 GCF_900104185.1 Halobacillus aidingensis
ATAAGCTGCTTTTATGCACAGATTTAATGGAGGGTCCGAACTTGCAGACACTCTATTCTGGGTGCGGAAAGCTTGTTATGTAGCGCTTTATGCATATAACACAAGGATAGTGGAAGTCCCCCTCCCACAGTAAAGGGGTTCGTTTCTCACCTTCATGGAATGGGGTGGTTGGGAAGCTGCGAGACTCCCGTGGGAGAAAGGAGATAGGCGAGATCCCGCAGGACGAAGTCCGAGGAAGCTTGCCACTCCCCCACAGGAAAGCGAGTAGCTTCCCAGCCACCCCCTAACGCTCAACACGGCAAACGAACCCCGAAAAGTCTCGGAATCGAGTCTTCAACAATCCTGCCATATTCTTTAATAACCACTCTAAAAATTCCAACATGTAAAAAAGAACCCCGACAAATGGTCGGGGTTCTTGGGTTCTAAATTTATAGAGAGATGACACCGATTTGGTTTAAGAAGATCAAAATGATCATGACTGGGGCAATGAACTTGACGATTGTAAACCATACGTTGCCAAGCAGCCCTTTTTTCATATCGGTGGCTTCCAATGCTTCGGATTTCTTGAAGTACCATCCTACAAGAAGGGCCATAGACAGACCTCCAAGTGGAAGCAAGATGTTGGAGGCGATATAATCCATTGAGTCGAGAATATTCAAGTCTCCAATCGGGGTGACGCCGGACCATAAGCCAAAGCCAAGGGAAACGCCAATTCCGAGTACAAACATAATGGAGCCCACCAACACACTCGTGGCAAAACGAGTCCAACCGAAAGCTCTCATAAAGTAAGCCGTCGGTACTTCCAGTATAGATACAGATGATGATAAGGATGCCAGAATTAAAGCGAAGAAGAACACCAGTCCGATGATTCCTCCAAATGGCATCTGCTCAAAAATACTTGGTAGTGTAATGAATACAAGTGGCGGGCCTGAACTTGGATCAATTCCAAACGCAAACACAGCCGGAAAAATCACAACACCTGAGATGATGGCGAAAAATGTATCCATGATGCCGATCCCAAGCGTCGCACTCGGCAGTTTGTTTTCTTTTTTCAAATAACTGCCGTACGTCAACATGGCTCCCATTCCAAGGCTCAAGGAGAAAAAGGCTTGACCCAGGGCTGCTATATAAATGGACGGATTACTAAACGCTGTCCAATCAGGTTGGAACAAAAATTTCAAACCTTCTGAAGCTCCCTCCAGGGAAAGACTGAAGAACGCAAGACCGATCAAAATGATGGCAAGCAATGGCATGAAAATTTTGTTTGCTGCTTCAATCCCTTTCTTAACACCACTCAACACAATCACAATGGTTAAGATCATGAATAGTGCTGTCCAGGCAATCGGATGCCAAGAGTGGCTGATAAATTGGCCAAACGCCCCTTCATAACCAACTTCAGGCGAAGTAAAGAATGATCCATTAATATAATTCCAAAAATAAAAGATCGCCCATCCAGCTACCACAGCATAAAACCCTAAAATTAAGAAAGCACTGGCAATACCAAAGAATCCCGTCAAATACCAGGGCGTCTTAGGAGCCAACTTCTGAAATGAACCTACAACATCACTTTGAGCTTTCCTTCCGATACTGACTTCAGTCAATAACAGGGGTACTCCAATTAAAAGTACGAATAATAAATACAAGATTAAAAAGGCGCCTCCGCCATTATTACCTGCTACGAAGGAGAACCTCCATATATTTCCTAGTCCGACAGCTGACCCCATTGCGGCAAGCATAAAGCCCAGCTTCGTCCCCCACTGTTCTCTCGCCATACTCACTACACTCCTCTCACTCATTCATCTAATTCAGCCGCTCTCTTTTTTTTTCGGCTTAGTGAAATATTCATCAGCATACCATAGAATGAGCGAGTGTAAATACATATTCTGAAATTTCATTTAATTTATAGTCGGTAATCGATCATGGAAGAAGTTGCAGATTGATTATTCTTCTTTTTTTGCTTCTTTTCAGCAAATTGTAAGCATTCTGTGCCTGTCGATTTCAAAACGAATGCAGAAGGTATTTCTTTCGTTTTGAACCCGTAAGCCTCGCACGCTCTCGGAAAAGCTGGGTTCCATGTTGTACGAAAATGCTTGCAACGGAAGCAGTTGACCTTTTTCATATCGACCCTCTCTCCTGCCAAATGATATGGTAGAATCATAGCACAGCTAAAGCCCGTTCTCTAGGAGGCTATTATGGAAGCATGGTTTAGTGAACAAATTGACCAAACCTTTACTACATTCGGTAGCAGCCATACATGGATGCTCTCCATTTACTTGGTTGTTTCTTTAGTAATCCTTTTGATGCATCAAACCTTAAAAAATTCCAGCGTACTGCATAACATTGTGCGCTACAGTCTATTATTTCTGTTAATTATATCGGAAATCAGCTATCAAACATGGACAATCATGCACGGTCTCTGGATGGAAGGGAGCCACCTCCCCCTCCATTTATGCGGGATCGCTTCTTTATTAGGTGTTGCCGCGCTCATTACCTATCACCCTAAACTGATTAAGATCACTTTTTTTATAGGTATTCTGCCCGCAGCCATTGCCTTGATCACTCCCGATATCCCTCATGGATATGAGCACTTCCGCTTTTGGAAGTTTTTTGTGCATCACATGGCCATCTCCTGGACCAGTCTTTTTTTGATCATATCGACAAAAGTCACGATTAAAGGAAAAGACTTGTTGGAAACCTTCTTCTATTTGATCATTTACAGTGTGTTCATCTTCATTTTCAATATTTACTTCGAGACCAATTATTTGTATTTGAATGGACCTCCCATTGCAGGGACCCCTCTTGACTGGATGGGGGAAGGCGTAATGTATTATATCAGTCTAGTTTTAACAGCACTCTTTGTTTTTTCCCTTATGTATTTCCTTTACAAGCTCATCAAAAAAACTAGGTAGTCCCCTTGTTATTCAATATAATGGCAGGATTGTGGAAGACTCAGTTTCGAGACTTTTGTAGAGTGGATGGGGGCTGCGGGGAATGACTCGCTTTCCGTGGGAACGCGGTGAGCCTCCTCGGACTGCGTCCTGTGGGGTCTCACCAATCACTTTTTTCCTCTTCTATATCCGGTTTCGGCGCCTAGCGGCTAGTGAGACTTCCCTCGCTTCTGTACGATAAGTCAACATCGAATCACTCCGTTCTTCGTGTTTCCTTTATCTCCGCCAGCTCAGTCCAGTCCATACGCCGCTGATCGAGGCGCCTGCACACTTAAAGTAGGAGTCTCCCCATTCCCCTCCGCCCCTTTTGCCGTATTAGTCTCTCGAAACCACTTCAAGAATCATCTCATTTCCAACTGGATGTAGGTTTTTAATTGGAGCACCTGTGCCAGGTATTTATTTCCCTAATGCTGATATAGAGCGCTTCTACCTACATCCCATGATGATTGGAAGACATCCACTCTCGGTATAGGGGTTCGTATCTCTTTCACATGGAATGGGGTGGTTGGGAAGCTGCGAGACTCCCGTGGGAGAAAGGAGATAGGCGAGATCCCGCAGGGCTATTAGCCCGAGGAAGCTCGCCACTCCCCCACAGGAAAGCGAGTTGCTTCCCAGCCACCCCTAACGCTCAACCATGCAACGAACCCCGGAAACATCTCGAAACTGAGCCAGAAAAGGGAGCTTATCTACAAGAAATAATTCGATATCACAATAGATAGGGTGCGTATACGATTAGAATGATCAGTACCCAGATGACATCGACGAAATGCCAGTAATAATTGAAGATTTTGTGCTTTTCTATGAACAAGGACTTCGGCATCGTCTGCTTGAACTGGACCATCAAAAGAATCATCCACACCAGCCCAAACGCAACGTGTGACGCATGAAGTCCAACAAGTACATAAAAGGAAGCGAGGAAATTGTTCATCGTAAGGGTGTAGCCTTCACTCCAGTACTTGTAGAACTCATGAACTTCCAATCCCATAAAAATGCTCCCGAGCAGGAAAGTCGTCCCCAGTCCGATCCAGATCTTGAGACGATTCCAATTTCCCAACCCACTCTCCGCTATTAGTAAGGTACCGCTGCTTGAAAGAAGGAAAACGGATGTCAATACGACGGTTCGCAGCTCGTACACTTCTGTAGGATCGGCTCCCCGCGGTGAAGGGGTGTAAAGGATATAGGTGGCGAACAACGTCGCAAACATGATGGCTTCAACGACTAAATAGAGGAAGAAACCGAGTCGTTTGTCATTGAATAAAACCTCTGATGTCTGTTTCATGACTCTTCCTCCTTTCGGTACACAGCTTTCCTTTCATCATTAAACACACGGTAGATGAAGAAACCTAGCGCAGCGATTCCACCCATTACCTGTATCCAAACCCATCCATATATAAAGCCGATACTCATGACAATCAAGACACCCGCTAGCAGGACGGGAGCGACCGTTTGAATAGCGATTGGAGAAGGTCTCGGCTCTTCGGATTCTGGAAGCTTCTTTCTCTCGACTTTGCTGTACCAGTAAGCATCGATGGAATTTATTTTTGGAATAGGTTGGAAAGGATGCTCAGGCGCTGGGGATCCGACGGTCCATTCCAGCGTCCGCCCATCCCACGGATCCGCACCCACGGGGTCGGTAAGACGGTGAGTCTTATACAAATTCAATAAGACAATAAGCATACTCGCCCCCATCAAAAATGCTCCGATCGTACTGACGAAATTCAATAGGAATACACCATCTTCCCACGTGTAGGTATACACGCGGCGTGGCATCCCGTTTAATCCAGCAAAGTGCTGGGGCATGAACGTCAAATGAAAACCGATGATGAAAAGCCAGAAATGCCATTTGCCCAGTTTTTCATCAAGCATCTTCCCTGTCATTTTCGGATACCAATAATAAATGCCTGCAAATGCCCCAAGAATCGTTCCACCAATCATCGTATAGTGAAAATGGGCCACGACGAAATATGAATCATGATACTGGTAGTCAGCCGCTGCTACAGCGAGCATGACACCTGTCACTCCTCCAATGACGAATGTAGGAATGAACCCTAATGAAAACAGCATAGGAGTCGTAATCCGGACAACCCCTTTTCGCATCGTAAACAACCAGTTGAATACCTTGATCCCGGTCGGAACGGCAATTAACATCGTAGTGATGGCAAAGATCGAATTGGCCAGAGCCCCTAGTCCAACTGTAAACATGTGATGCGCCCATACCATAAACCCTAGAAGTCCGATTAAAGCAATCGCAATGACCATTGATGTGTACCCATACACTCTTTTCCTTGAAAATGTGGAAATCACATCAGAAAAGATCCCGAAGGCAGGAAGGATCAAAATGTACACTTCTGGGTGACCGAAAATCCAAAATAAGTGCTGCCAGTACACAGGATCGCCGTATTCCCCAAGAAAGAAGCTCGTTCCATAAATCCGGTCGAACATCAATAACAATAGGGCTACCGTTAAGACCGGAAAAGCAATCAGGATAAGAAAAGATGTAACGAGGGTAGCCCAGGAGAATAAGGGCATCCTTGTCATCTTCATCCCTGGCGCACGAAGACGGATGATGGTGACAATCATATTGATAGCAGTAAAAATGGTACCAAGGCCTGAGACTTGAAGACCGAATATGTAATAGTTGTTATTTGGGCCTGTAGTAAATGTATCTGTGGCGAGTGGAGCATAGGATGTCCACCCTGCGTTCGGGGCAGCATTGAAGAAAAAGGCCATATTGAAAATGATGCCGCCGGATACAAACAACCAAAAGCTGATCGAATTCAAATAAGGAAAAGCAAGGTCATTGGCCCCCAACTGAAGAGGCACAGCAATATTCATCAAGCCAATCAAAAGAGGCATGGCAACGAAAAAAATCATCACTGTCCCGTGCGTCGTAAAAACTTCATTATACTTTTGAGATTGGAAGACCCAGAAATCATTTTCCGGTATGGCCAGCTGCGTCCTGATGAACATCGCGTCGATACCGCCACGGATAAAGAAAACCATAGCAAGCAAAATGTACATCGTTCCAATTTTCCGATTGTCTGTAGTTGTTATGTAATCCCAAACCAATGGCCACTTCTTTCTCGTTGTCATCCACCATAATAAGGCGGCACCCAACAGAATGGATACAATCCAGGCCACAACGATATCTGAAGGTACTTCCCCTACGAAAGGTACATACATCCCATTCACCTCTTCTCCCCATGTTTATTCTTTTTCCAACCAGCTTTCAAATGCTTCCTGACTCACAACTTTCGTTTCAAACCTCATCAAAGTATGCTCCGCTCCACAAAATTCTGCGCATTTCCCCTGATATGTCCCCTCTTCACGTGGCTCAAACGATAACCTTGTCTCTTCACCAGGGAGAACATCAATTTTCCCTGATAAATTCGGAATCCAGAAGGAATGGATGACATCATTAGAAGTGAGGCGGAATTCTACTTCCTGATCTACAGGTAAAACGAGCTCATCATAAGATTCTTTTCCGTTCTCATAAGTGAACTTCCAGTTAAATTGCTGGCCTACCACTTCAACGGTCATGGCGTCTCCCTGAGATCCTTCTGCTGAACCTGACACTTTCGAGGTTAAATCATATGTAGCCTTTACCGTCGGAACAGCTAAGATTGCAATCAATAAAAGAGGAACGAGCGTCCATGTGATTTCCAGCCACTTGTTCTCTTTCTCATCTGGGGGAATATCGAATTTCGCCTTCCCTCTTTCCCGAAACTTCCTAAGAAAGGCGACGAATAAAACAAATACGACGATCAGCACAAGCATCATAATGCCGAAACTCAGATAGATTAAGTTCGTCAATGTATCAGCTGTATCGCTTTTTGGATTAAGAACTCTCATTTGGCACCCAGATAAGAAAGCGATTACGAAAAAGAACAAAACTAGTTTCTTCACCGACTCTTCCCTCCCGTCCAGTTGGATATCTGTAGTTATAGGACTGTCTAGTAATGCTCTATTACCTAATCCTTACAGAACAAAACTCCTTCTTTTCCTCCCACAAAAGCTCCCTTTTCTGGAAGGCTCAGTTTCGAGACTTTTGTTGAGTGGATGGGGGCTGCGGGGAATAGCTCGCTTTCCGCGGGAGCGCGGTGAGCCTCCTCGGACTGCGTCCTGTGGGGTCTCACCATGCACTTTTTTCCCGCAGGAGTCTCTCCATTCCCCTCCGCCCCTTTGCCATATAAGTATCTCGAAACCACTACCGGAATAATCAGCTTTCCAACTAGGTGAAAGTGTGATAATTAAACTTCTATCCATGTATTATAATCCTGAAAGGTTGATATAGAGAGCTTTCTACTTACAACAGTAGGATAGTGGAAGACACTCATCCTTGGAAAAGGGGTTCGTTTCTCACCTATATCGATTGGTTTGGAAGCTGCGAGACTCCCGTGGGAAAAGGAGATAGGCGAGATCCCGCAGGACAAAGTCCGAGGAAGCTCGGCTCTCCCCCGCAGGAAAGCGAGTGGCTTCCCAACCACCCCTGACGCCCAACATGGAAACGAACCCCGAAAACATATCTAAATCAAGTCTTCAAGAATCCTGCCATTATCCTTAATAAGAAAAGCCCCCGTTTCTGGTGGAATCAGATACGGGGGCTTATTTGTTATCTTCCATGAAGATTTTCAAGCCTTTCGATGCGGGCTTCTAGCTTTTCATATTCTTCTTTTGAAACGAAGCCCAGTTCTTTCATTTGATCCTGGAATCTGGCTTTCGCTTGTTCATTCCATTCTTTGTCTTTGCTTTGTCCTTTGGAAATCCATTGGTTCATCCAATTGTTGACCATTGTCTTTGCTTGTGAAGGGCTGATTTCTCCGCGCTTCACCATTTCGTTGACCATTTTTTCAAAACGTTCCTTGCCACTGATGGCAGCGCCTAAACCAAGATGGAATCCTTTCTTCAATAAATCACTCATCCTTCATTCCTCCTATTGTGATGGATGCGTTTTAACATCCTCAAATGATTGACCGAACTTACGAGAAACCCAAGTACACCGACTCCTGATAGGATACTCCCGATCCATACAGTCGGGAGGACAGGAACGATGAATGTGTAATATAAAGCGGCTGCACCGATTCCTGCAATGACGAGCGAAAAGAACGTATAAAATAAATAGTATTGATGAAATAAATGGTTTTTTTGATGATAACTCTTCCATTCCCTCTCTTTATCTCCATCTTCGAGATACTCGACCAATGCTCTCGGTAAGGAAAGGAGCGGTCGAGCTGTCTCTTTCGCGATTTCTTTATATAGAGAAAAACTGGAAGCTTCTCCTGACATCCATTCTTTGATCACTGGTCTGCCCCACCGGATTAAATCGATTTGAGGATACACACTTGTGAGAACCCCTACGATGATTGAAGTCGCACGTCCCAAAAAGGCATAATCTGCAGGGAGCTGAATCGGCTGCTCTTTCACAAACTCTTGCAAATCGCCCAGCATATCATTCATCATATGCGCATCCAACTTGTCAAAGTTCCCATCCAAGTACATGTCTGTCGTCTGCTTCAACAGTTTCTTCACTTTTTCTGTATCCGCATCAGGAAGTAGGAAATCCATTTCCTGCAGCGATTCAATGACTCTGTCGTAGTCGTCTAGTATGAAGCCTTGGATCATTTTACGGATCGAATTGGCATCTTCGTTTTTGATTTCTCCGACCATCCCGAAATCGATCACAACCACCGTACCATCTTCTTTTAACATTAAATTTCCGGGGTGAGGATCGGAGTGGAACATTCCTGCATATAGAAACTGTTCGACACACAAATCAAACAACGTACGAGCGATTCCTTCCCGGTCGATGCCCTGCTTTTTAATAAAAGATAAGTCCGTAATTTTTGTTCCTTCAATCCATTCCATGACAAGGACACGTTTCGTCGATAAATCTGAATAATAATCAGGAATGTAAACATCATCAAAATCTGCAAACCTCTTTTTGAAATGGTTACCGTTTTCAAGCTCCATGGTGAAATCCAATTCGTTGCTGATCACTCGGACGACTTCCCGATACAAAGCGGGCAAATCTGCTTTTTTTCCGTAAACAGTAAGCTTATCCAGCATCCAAAATACAATTTTCAATGCTTTGAAGTCCATCCGGAATGTATCGCGAACCCGGTATCGTTGGACTTTGACCGCTACGGGTGTACCGTCTTTTAAATGAGCTTTATAGACTTCCCCGATAGAAGCTGAAGCAACGGAATTTTCATTGATGTCTGAAAGGTGTTCATCGAGGGATGCATTCCAATCTTCCTCTATGGTCTGTTTAGAATACTGGAAAGGAACCGGTTCGACTCTGTCGACGAGTCCCTCTAATTCTTTAATGAACGACTGTGGCAATAGATCTCCTCTTGAGCTTAAGAATTGCCCGAATTTGATCAGAAGACCACCTAACAAGACCGCCTTTTTCCGATACTCTTCCGCTTGCCCTGCCAGCATCTCCTCCCATTTCCGTTTTGTATCCTGATCCCAGATCCGGTGTCTTTTTTCAAACCAGAAAATTTGTATAAGAAATTTCAACGCCATCCAGACGATGATAGAAATTCTGTATATAGATATGTATTTCAACCGTTTTCCCATTTTCCTCCCCCTCTATACTTCTGTACTTCATTCTTCCCTTCTCTTATTCTCGTCAATCATGAAAATTTTTAAGCCCTTAAGGAAAATAGACCTAAAACTTTTCGCCCAACTTATTTGTTTCGGGTTCCGAAACTCCATACAAAATGACTATTCTAATTTTTTAGAATATTCCACATAATAATACTTAGGTGTTTTTACAATTTTTTCATTAGGGGGATCATATTTTGAAGAATAAGAAACTAACAGCTTTACTTTCAGCGGGGGCTTTGACCCTGTCATTGCTATCTCCAGCTGCGGTGACGCAAGTAAGCGCAAGCAAAGTACAGGAAAATTGGAATGTCGAACGCTATAGCGAAAAGATAGATATTGATGGTCAATTGCAGCGTTTGGACGAGAGTGAAAGCTTCCAGCGTCAAGCGAAGCAAACGATTAAGGAAAATGCGTCTAAAGTAAACTTTAATGGGGAAGAAGTTTCTGCTTCTAGTGAACAAGCCGATGCAAACTTTACTTTCAATGGTGGAACAAAACAATTTCTTGATCGCGATCTAGGATTTAAATCTTTCACTCAAAGAGCTGTAGGTGAACACGTAGAGGTTTGGGTAGCTAACGACTTATCTTTCCCTGAGGGTGATCCTCGGGATGCTCATGTGATAAACCAAGAACAAGTGAACAAAATGGCTGCTGAATTCGATGCTAACATGTATCCAGTAGCTACAGACTTTTTCGGTAAGCCTGACTCACTGGACGGAACAAACGCTCTACTTGAAGACCTAGGAATAGTGCCAGAAGGGTATTATGAAGGGGAAGGTGATAAAGTTATTCTTCTAGTTAATAACGTAAAAGATGACAATTACGCTGACCCTTCCTACCCATTCTTTGTTGCCGGATTCTTCTGGCAAACCATAGAAAATTATACGGACCGTAATATCGTGACCATTGATTCAAGGGACTGGGATACACGACTGGAAAGCACATTCTTCGGGACGACGATCCATGAACTCCAGCACTTGATCCATGCAGACAACGACGGAGATGAAACTTCCTGGTTAAATGAAGGAATGTCGACTTTCTCTGAATACTTAGGTGGATACGGACTGGACTCAGGTTCTATCAACTTCCTGCTTGATCACCCGGAAAACTCATTGACGAACTGGGACGAGCATGTAACTGCCGAAACGGGACCAGAGACGATTGCTGACTATGGTTTGGTACAGTTGTTCACTCTTTATAACTATGAAAGGTTCGGCCAAGAGCTTATCCGCTATGTGGCGACAAATGAGTTGAATAGTATCGAAAGCTTCCAACAAGCGTATGACGAGTTTGGGTTGAACGTTACATTCAATGAAGTTTACCAAGACTTCTCCACAGCCTTAGTGGTTGATGATCCGAAATTCAAAGGCGGAAAATATGGTTTTGAAAACATCGATCTGCGCAACCTTCCTGTTGGGGATGGGGAAACACGCGATAAAACCGTCAATTTTGAAAAAGCGAAAACCTATGAAAAAGAGGGTGTCCCTGCCTGGGGTACAGACTTTAAAGAATTCAACTTTGAACCAGGTGAAAACGTAGAATCCTTCAAATTTAATGGCGTAGATTTTGAAGATAACACTTGGGAATCTGTTATCGATCCTTTAGGAAGCGATAACGAAGTTCTTTCTGCCGGTACAGGAGACGAATTGGACAACAATTTGATCTTTAAAGCGGACTTAACAGATGTTGAAGATGCAACATTAAACTTTGATCACTTTGTAGACATCGAAGAGAGCTGGGATTATGGTGTGGTTCAAGTCTCCACAGACAATGGCCAAACATGGACGTCCCTTGAAAACGAAAACACACGTTCAGATGTCGTTGAAAACGGTTATCCGAAAATCAAAGAAAATGTTCCTGGTTTCACAGGACACTTTGAAGATTACCAGTCTGAGAGCTTTGACCTTTCTGAGTATGCAGGACAGGAAGTCCACATCTCTTTCCGTTACTTGACAGACTGGGGTTACAATGACACAGGCTGGTTCATTGATAACATCGAAGTTCCAGAAATCGGTTTGAGTTATGATGGCAAGACAAAAGAGCCATTCATGTCTAAAGCGGAACTTCTTGGAAATTACGTAGACTATGGCGTTACGTTCATTAAAGAGAAAAACAACGGGAAATATCAAGTCGTTGAAGTCGACCCATTCAATGTTACAGAAGAAGATGCATTGGAACTTCAACAAGTGTTCCGCCCTGGTAAGACGTATATGACGACTTACTATGCGGCTCCACAGGATAGCTTGAACCCTGTTGAATTCGAATATGAAGTGGTTGACAAAGAACAAGGGCCAAAAAAGAATAAGTAGAATTCTAATTCTCCCCCCCCCAATCGGATGATTGGGGGTTCTTTTTAATGGTTGGATTTAAAGTTTGAATGATTCTTCTTCTGCCTTTGAGTGATTTCGCACTGGATTGGATAGATAACTCAAGCACTTTGAGGGATTATCTATTCCATTTGATCGATTCTCTTCACGCGTTTTCCTAACAGTTGCGCCATCTATACCAACTGTGTGAAAATTTACTATACAAAGGAGTGTTGCTGATGCATATTCGTGAATTGGAAGTGAAAGAGTTACATACCGTTGCCGAATGGCTGTTCAAAGTGAACGAACAAGATCACCATTACGTTGCCTGGATGGCTTCCGAACAAAACGAAATATTTGAACAGATCTGGACGTTGACGCAGTTCAAAGAACCTCTTGCCTATGTGGCGTGGGAAGGAGAAAAAATCATCGGGTTCCTTGGAATCCTTCCTTTTTTCGAGCAAAAACTATGCCGCCTACTAGGGCCATTCGCTACCAAGGACCAGCAGGAAGTCATTGAGCGTTTATGGGACAAAGCTTCTTTAACGGCGCAATTACACTTTGATGTCGTGAAGGTGGCCTGTTTTGCTGCAAATAAAGCACTCGTTTCTTTTACAGAGAGACATCAGTTTCAGATGTACAATGTAGAACGGACGTTAGCTGTCCATAAATCTTCATATGAAGCCAGTGAGACCAAAAACACGTCGATCGTTGGGCTTAGTCAGGAAGACTATGAAGCTTTGGATGCCATCCACCCTTCGGCCGCTTACTACACGACAAGGGAAATGGTGCATCTATCCGGTGATGAGGGCAATTATCTTTGGGGCTACCAGCAGAACGGAGAGTTAATTGGATACATTTACTTCGAAACCATCATTGCCGGCCATGAAGGAGAAATTTGCTTTGTGAATGTAGCCGCTGACCACCGAAGCAGTGGTGTTGGTTCAGAGCTTATTCATCATGCGTTACAGTATGCGTTCTATGCTCTTGAACTTGATGTTGTCACTCTCTCAGTCAGAACAGAGAATCAACAGGCAGAAGCCTTATATAAACAATTCGGGTTTAAAGAAATTCACACCATTTATGCCTATCAAAAAGAAATGAAACCAGAACCGCCGCTTTCCACAACCATCCATTAAAAAGGAGGGATCCCATGGAGCTTTTCATTCGTGAGACATTAGAAAAAGTCAACGACACCTCAGCCGTACGCTCCATCAAATCTGTGAGCGGAGGAGATATTAATCAGTCATTTTATGTAGAAACGGATCATCGTCCATATTTTATTAAAATAAACGAAAAAGTCGCGAGCCACTTTTTCCAGGTGGAAGCCGAGGGATTACGTCTGATCAAGGAAACAGGAGCGATCCGAGTACCTGAAGTTTTCCATTATGACTGCCCGGATGGTGATGAAAAAGCCGCTCTTGTTATGGAATGGATCGAAAAAGGTTCTTCAGATGCTTCCCATTCCCTCGGAAAGAGCTTGGCTCACATGCATCAGCATACCTCAGTAAAATACGGATTCGGAAAACCGACGTTCGTCGGTGAATTGAATCAACCGAATGAGTGGTCCCCGTCTTGGACAGATTACTACAGCCGTTATCGTTTAGGTGGGCAGTTGGAAACAGGAGTGACCAAGGGTACGATTTCAGGTGTTCGAGAAGAACGGTTGAAAAAACTGATCAATCGGATTGAAGAATTCATCCCTGAAAACCCTAAACCTTCTCTCCTACATGGCGATTTATGGGGTGGGAATTGGATGACCACTCGTGACGGTGAACCTGTTTTAATCGATCCGTCCATCCTTTACGGAGACCATGCATTTGAACTGGCCTTCACCGAGCTGTTTGGAGGATTCCCGTCAAACTTTTTAGATCAGTACAACACTTATTTCGAGCTCCCGGAAGACTACCAGGATACCAAACCGATCTATCAGCTTTTCTATTTGCTCGTCCACCTTAATATCTTCGGTGAAATGTATGGACCACAGGTGGATCGGATTTTAAAAAACTATGTCGGTTGATTCAGGAATAGGCCCTCCCCTTTCCTGAATCCGATATTTCCACAAGCTCCATCGGATAGGGTTCAAAATAGGTCTGCTGCTTAAGATACTCACTTTGAAAACGGGCGACCCAACAATTCAATACACTCAACACAGCACTCAAGGGAACTTTCTCTTCTTTGTATTGTTCCAAAAGACTTTGGAAGCTTTCTTTCTCCTCTTTAGACAATTCCCTTTTGAAGTATCCTGCAATATGCTGGCATACGTTCACGTGGGCACTTGGTTTTGCAGGTTTGCTCATAAGTTCATGGAGCAACGGTTCATAGACCACAATCACCTGTTCGAAATCAAGATGATTATGATTCGCGACTGTTTGCCCCATTTTCTTGAGCGTACCAGGATGATAAGCCATGAATAGATATTTGTTACGGGCATGAAACTGCTGCAACCCTTTCATTCCCTCTTTCTTCTTCACCTCACGAAAGTCAGCTAAAGTAAACAACTTCGTTAAAAAGTGGTGTCTCAATGTGAAGTTCTTCAGCCTGCCTTCTTCTTCGATGGCCAACCCTCCATGGCGATGAAGGATTTCTTTAGCAAAAAAACCTGACGTCTTCCCGACCACTTGAGAGTTTCCTTCACTGTGATAAACTTTTACGTCATGCATGCCGCACGTGGGCGAGCGGTTTTTCAATAAAAAACCATCCACCTCGGTCAAATGATTAAGAAAACCTTCGGAGAACTCTTTCATCGTATTTGTAAGGTTTTCCCCCGTTTTCGGCTGGACAAGTTGTTCTTCTTCACCATCAATAATACGAATGACTTCACGTGGTACACCAAGCCCGATTTCAACTTCTGGACAAACGGGTATGAACTCCACATGGGGCTGCATACGCTGAACGGCCTTGTCTGGAATCACCGCTCCATTATAGCGGACTTCTGCAAATTCAAGACACCGGCTGACAACGACTTTCGGTGTAGGGAAATGCCGCATTTCTTTCTCCCCTTTCTGACTAATGCAAGTACTAGCAAACGTTCCTTATTTTCTACTTCCATAAACACACCCCGCACATTATCTACAAATTTCCTATTGGTTTTTGACGGAAAACGTAATAGAATAAATAGTGTTGCATAATTATTCTCAACTATTTATAAATAAAACAGATAACGTCAGGAGAGATTTTGGATGAAAGCGAAAGACTTTAGTGCATCTTCCCATTTAAAGTTCATTATTCCATCCTTGATCGGGATTTTCCTATTCATGTTTCCGATCTTCGGAGATGACGGTGCCGTTACCATTCCAATCGCCATTCTTGCGGGTTGGGTGGAGACATGGCTTGCCGATTATTTATCTTTGATCATGATGATCATTATTTCTATTACCGCCATTGGAACAGTCATAGCGAAGGCAGCTGGAAAAGAAGCCCTGAGTGGCTCGCCATTTTTCCAGTCTTTATTTAATGTCCCACCAGTATGGGTGGTTACTCGCCTTTTAGGTATGATTTTCGCCATCATGGTTTACTTTCAAATCGGCCCTGAAGCGATTACCAGCGCAAACACAGGCGGTCTGCTTCTCGACTCCCTACTGCATGTTCTATTTGCTGTTTTTCTATTTGCAGGTTTGTTTTTACCCCTGCTTCTGAACTATGGACTGCTTGAACTGTTCGGGGTCATCTTAACTAAAATCATGCGTCCGCTTTTCCGCCTTCCGGGACGTTCTTCCATTGATTCTTTAGCCTCCTGGTTAGGAGATGGAACCATCGGTGTCCTTCTTACGAGTAAACAATACGAAGAGGGTTATTATACGAAGCGTGAAGCAGCTGTTATCGGGACAACCTTTTCCGTTGTATCCATTACCTTCAGCCTTGTAGTCATTCAAGAGGTCGGTCTTGGCGATATGTTCGGTCAGTTTTACTTAACCGTAGCGATTGCAGGCTTCATTGCCGCATTGATCATGCCGAGAATCCCCCCTCTTTCTAGAAAAGCAGATACGTATGTAACGGAAGAACCAAGTGATAAAAAAGAAGAAGTGCCAGAACATCACAACTTGATTACCTACGGCTATACAAAAGCCGTAGAACAAGGCAGCAAAGCGAGTGGGGTCGCTAACTTCCTGAAGCAAGGATTCCAGAACATCCTGGATATGTGGATGGGTGTAGCTCCAATCGTTATGGCGCTGGGTACCATTGCACTCGTCATTGCCGAATTCACTCCATTTTTCACATGGATCGGCATGCCGTTCATTCCACTTCTTGAACTGATGCAGGTGCCTTATGCACAGGAAGCATCTGAAACCATCCTTGTTGGTTTCGCGGACATGTTCCTTCCTGCGATTATCGGATCCTCTATCGAAAGTGAAATGACCCGTTTTATCATTGCATCTCTATCTGTAACTCAGTTGATTTATATGTCTGAAGTCGGTGGTCTATTGCTAGGGTCTAAAGTTCCAGTCAATATCAAAGACCTTTTCATCATCTTCCTTCTAAGGACAATCATCACGTTGCCGATCATTACGCTAATCGCTCATCTATTGTTCTAAAGCAAAAGCACTTCCTCCAACGAGGAAGTGCTTTTTATATCCAATCAAATCCCCATCCCTTATTGTAGTAAATGGCAGGAGTGTGGAAGACTCAGTTTCGAGACTTTTGTGTAAGTGGATGGGGCTGCGGGGAATGGCTCGCTTTCCGCGGGAGCGCGGTGAGCCTCCTCGGACTGCGTCCTGCGGGGTCTCACCATGCACTTTTTTCCCGCAGGAGTCTCCCCATTCCCCTCCGCCCTTTACCTTGTAAGTGTCTCGAAACCACTTCTCAGAAACTCTGCTTGTATGCTCAAGTCAATGGGATAATATAAACGATTCCCAGTGATCATTTCGAGCATGAAAGCTTGATGTAGAGCGCTTTATACTTCTAAAAGTGGGATGGTGGAAGACAATCCAACTTGGTAAAGGGGTTCGTTTCTCACATACATCGAATGGGGTGGTTGGGAAGTTGCGAGACTCCCGTGGGAGAAAGGAGATAGGCGAGATCCCACAGGGCGGTAGCCCGAGGAAGCTCGCCACTCCCCCACAGGAAAGCGAGTGGCTTCCCGACCACCCCTGCCTCCAAATACGGCAAACGAACCCCGGATTATCTCGAAACTGAGTTTTTCACAAACGGGAGCTTATATGGAAAAACCGCTAAGCTTTGGGGGGCTTAGCGGTTTTTTAGGAGTTCGAGCATTTTTTGTGCGGTTGACAGGCTGGACTGTGGGTTTTGTCCGGTGACGAAGGGATCGTCGCTGACGACGTGATCAGAGTAGGCCTCACCAGGATCAAACTCTGCCCCCGCATCCTTCAACCGATCTTCGAGCATAAAAGGAACGATGGAATCGAGTCCGGTATCTTTTTCTTCTTCATTCGTAAAGCCGGTGATTTTCTTACCTTCTACGAGGGGGCGGCCATTATGGTCTTCTACTCCTACAAAACCAGCAGGCCCATGACATACAGCACCTATGACTTTTCCTTCTGTTAAAAAGTGTCGGAGTAATTCTTCCAGTTCATCATTTTCCGGGAAGTCGACCATCGTTCCGTGTCCTCCGCAAAGAAAAATCCCTGCAAATTCTGTTGGGTCTACTTCGGCTAGGGGTACCGTTTTATTTATTGGTTCCATGACCCCGTCCCAAACCTTTGGCAGTCTATTGCTATAGCTGTTCGGGTCTATGGGAGGACGACCTCCTTCGGGACTTGCTGCTATGACTTCATAACCTGCTTCCTGGAATTCGGTTGCAGGCTCGACAAATTCTTGAAGCCACAATCCTGTTTCATGTTTTCCGTCCAATTGGTCCGCATTCGTCACAATCATTAATATCTTTTGATCCATGATCAGCAACCTCCTTGTACATATCCCTCCTATTATTTACAAATGAAGTCATTTCAATCCCAATACTTTCTTCATCCAAACCTGCTGCAATTGAGTTTCGAACCCTTCTTGCTTCAATGCTTCATAGGCTGGGCTTATTTCAGGTATATTGAAAGCAGTGATGATGGCATTCGGACAACTTGAACGAAGGGTTTTCAGACATTGCCTCCCCTTGTTTTCAGACTGTAGCTGAAATAATGTGATCCGCCCCTTATCATTCCGAGTGAAGACCAAGCCCCCGAAGGTTGCTTCACCATCCGTGACTTTGAAAAATTCCCCCTTTTCGATGGAGAAAGGTTGATTCTGCCACGGGTATCCCCCTTTGGACATTTGCTCCTTCCATTCACGTTCATCCATGGATTCTAAACGGTTCAGGCGTTCTCCTCTGTTGCCTCCAGGTGTGGATCTCATAATATGTAAATGATCCACGATCTGATATCCATACGCTTCGTATAAAGCAATAGCGGATTGGTTTTCTGATAGCGCTTCTAATGTAGCTACAGAGGCGTTTTCTTTTTCATACATAGATAAAGAGGAGTGAACCAGCAAGCGCCCCACTCCTCTTTTACGATACGAAGGGTGTACAGCTGTCCCTCCGTTGTATGCCGTTTTTATTCCGTCGATTTCTTGGATGCCATTCAAAACGATCCCTACAGGCTTTTCCCTATCGTACACGATAAATGAATAAGCCGGAGACAATCGTTTAGAGCTCATCATTTTTAAAAATCCATCCAACTCCATTTGAATTTGGACCGAGTAATCTTGAAACCCCTCATTCCATGATGTAAGAGCATCTTCAAACGAACAATTCTTCATAGAGATGATTTCCATAAGGCTTCCCCTCCTATTATTTCTACTTAAACATTCTCTATAGAGGAGAGAATCCCTTCTTAAGACTGAAAGGAAGAATCTTTATGATTGACCCGGTGCCACCATTTTTTCAAGAGCTGTATGCGCCCCTCTATAAATGGCTGCGTCAACGTGCGGATGATTCCGCTCGATAACACATACACAATCGCCGCAGCTACGATAGCAAGACCTAAGACATCAAACACGTGGTCGACTTTGAACCAATCGGCCTGGCGGAAAAACTGGATGAAGAACCCATGCAGCAAGTAAACATATAATGTCCTTCCACCAAGGTATGTTAACCGGTATTGGGTATTCGGAACCCATGCAAAAACACTAATAGTCATAACGGCTGCAAGCACATAAACACCTAGACGGAACACGCCTCCCATTTCAGGGCTCCCAAGCACCTCATACGATTTAGATCCGAGCAGCCAGCCTGAGCTGAATTCTGGAAATAGAGCGATGACGGAGGCAACGATCGCCATCACGACAAGGCTTGCTTCTTTCACCCGACGTGTTCTCCATTTGTGTACATGTTCTTTCGTCAACCAATAACCCACAAGGAAAAATGGGAAGAAAACGAACGTCCGGGACAAACTGAAATGATGCCCGATGTCACTGAAGTACCCGACGAGCACCCCGATTTGCACGGCTATGGCCACTCCAAGGAATGGAGGAATCTTTTTGAACCAATAAAGCAGGATATGCCAGCAGAACAAACTGAACAGAAACCATAGAGACCAGTGTGGATAGAAGATCCCGCTTAAGGTCGCTCCTTTTCCGATGAAGAAATAGTATCCCGTATAAACGAGTTGAAAAATGAGATAAGGCAAGATCAATTTTTTAGCTAATTGTAAGATGTAGTCTTTTTCCCCTGATCCTTTCGCAAAGAACCCAGCAAGAAAGATGAATGCAGGCATGTGGAACGTATAAATCCAAGTATATAATGTGTACATCGGCCTTGATCCGTCTGTAAACGGCTGAATGATGTGACCAAAGACGACGAGAAAAATCAGTACGAGCTTGGCATTATCAAAAAAGGCATCACGTTTCATGTTGTCTCACCCTTCATTATCGATTAAACCTCTACCTCATGTTTACCACATTCCTGTGCTTTTTAAGGCACTTTTATTCATTTTTAAACCATATGTAAACCAATTGTTATCTTTTGTTATGAATTGTTATGGCTGAAAAAGAGACACCCTCTACGGATGCCTCACTACAATCATTTAAAGTCGATGGCCCATGAACCTTTACGGAAGATCGCTTCAAATTCCCCTTCTTTTGTTTCACCGTCAATGTCCAACTCCTTGGAACCCATCATAAAATCTTCATGAATCAAGCTGTCATTGACCCCATGGGACTCCATCTGTTCTTTATTAAAGGAAGATCCCCCACGGATATTGGTCGGGTAAGCTTTTCCTAAAGCCAGATGACAGGAAGCATTTTCATCATAAAGCGTGTTGTAAAAAATGTGCCCTGACTTAGAAATTGGAGATTCATTCGGAACAAGAGCAACCTCTCCAAGACGTTTGGCTCCATCATCACTTTCAAGCAGATGTTTTAAAGTCTCTTCTCCAGATTCAGCTTGATAGTCAACGACTTTTCCATTTTCAAACGTCAGTGTGAAGTTTTCAATCAGGTTCCCTCCATAATTGAGAGGTTTCGTACTTGTGACTTTTCCTTGGACCCCTGTTTTGTGAGGCATTGTGAACACTTCTTCGGTCGGAATGTTCGGATTGAATTCCGTCCCTTTCTCTGAAGTCGTTGAACCACCATGCCAAATGTGGTTCTGGACGAGTTCGATCGACAACTCTGTGCCTGGTGCCTTATAGTGAAGCTTTTTGTATTGTTTCTGATTCAAGTATTCTCGAGCCTGCCGAAGCTTTTCGTTATGATCTTCCCATGCTTTGATCGGATCTTCCTGATCGATGCGAGTGATATGGAAAATTTGTTCCCATAATTTATCCTGCGCTTCTTCAGGCGAATGATCTGGAAATACTTTTTGAGCCCATGCTTCCTGCGGGTAGGCAATGATCGACCATGTGGTTTTATCGTTCATAATATAGTCTCTATACTTCGTGAGAGCTTCTCCACTTGCTTTATTCGCCTTCGCAATCCGCTCCGAATCGATGCCCTTGAATAAATCAGGATTCGGGCCATAAATGGATAAAAGCGCATACCCATCCTTGACCATCTCTTCCAGGCCTTCTGCTTTCCACTTAGGGAAATTCTCAAGCACTTCCATAGGAGCGTTCTTCATTTTCATAAAACTGAGAACTTCATCATTCCATTCCAAGTGGACATTCTTCGCTCCTCTGCCATAAGCTTTAGCTGAGATGGTGCGGACGAGCTCAGCCGCTTCAATGGGAGCATTGATGATTAATCCTTGTCCTCTTTGGAGATTCACACCTTTTTTTAAAGCAAGATCTGCATACTTTTCTAATTGTTTCTGATGTTTACTCAATGTCTAACCCTCCAACTTCTTCATTATCTGTCTATTATTTCATATCCTGGTCTTGTTTCCTAGAACGAACGTCTTCATGATTTATCTTTGAACATTTCAATTGCTCGTTCTCTCATCGTTTTATGGTCGACGATCGGTTCTGGATAGTCTTCTCCGATGATACATCCCGCTTCCTGCTGCTCTTCTTCTGTCATTTTAGATGGTTCATGTATGTGTTTCTTTTTCACGTTTTCAAGTTCAGGAAGCCATTCTTTTATAAAACGACCATGGGGGTCGAAACGCTCGGACTGCCGCGTCGGGTTGAAAACCCGGAAGTACGGGACAGGATCGGTGCCCGTAGAGGCAGCCCATTGCCATCCCCCAATATTTGAAGCGGGATCATAATCCACGAGCCGTTCTGAAAAGTATCGTTCCCCTTCCCGCCAATCCATAAGCAGGTCTTTCGTTAAAAATGAAGCGACCGCCATGCGCAGGCGATTATGCATCCATCCTGTTTCGTTCAATTGACGCATGGCTGCATCGATAAGCGGAAATCCTGTCTGACCCTCTTTCCATTTTTCAAGCAATTCATCATCATTGTTCCACGGAATCCCTCTGTATTTTTCCACCATTTCTGTAGAATTAGCATCAGGAAGGTAATGGTAAATCATGTTGTAAAAATCCCGCCAGGCAAGCTCCGAGATGTACGTATCCACCCCGGAGGTGTTTTTCCTAAAATCGACTTCCTCTTCAATTTTGTGATAGATGGTTCTGATGGATATCGCCCCTGTACGTAGAAAACGAGACATTAGACTCGTCCCATCGATGGCAGGAAAATCTCTTCGCTCATCATAGTCGTAAATGTCCTCATCCAGAAAATGTTCCAGTTGTTTTAACGCATCTTTTTCTCCGACGCGTTCATACGCGTCACCTGTTTTTTTGATCAAATCATCATATGCTTGCTGGCCATTAGAAAATGCCTCCCGCTCATCAATGGCTACAAGTGATAATTTATCGAGGTCCACCCTTTGAATGGCCGGCTTCTGAAGCTGCTTCCATTTTTTAAGATAAGGGGAAAAAACTTTGTAGAACCCTCCATCGTTTTTCTTCACTTCATCGGCCCCGTGAAGATGATGATCGATGTAAGAATAGACTTCCACTTCATGATCACTTAAGTATTCGGTCATCGATTCATCGCGCTCTTTTCCAAATCCGACTTCATCTCTATTGAAATAAACCATCTCCACATTCAAATCGTCGATAAGATGTCGGAACGCTTCTTCCGTCTCTCCATGAATGAAATGGATAGGAGCCTTCAATTCCTCTGCCCTGTCTACGTGACTCTTTAAAGTTTGGAAAAAATAATCATGTCTCGATGTAAATGATTCATTCAATGATGGATGGATATGAAAAAACAGCACGATTTGATCGTCGTCTTTTGTATGTTCCAACGCTTTGGCTAAAGCGGTGTGGTCATTCAACCTTAAATCTCTCCTAAACCATACAGCTCTCCTTGTCATCCTTCCCCCTCCTTCATTCCTTACCCTTCCTTTTTACTTGTGGATATAAACTACCGATAACCACTTATCCACATGTGGACAATTTCCCGTGAAGTCTTATGCTCTTTTATCAGCGAAAGGCATCCTTAAATCGGATTCCCCTTCGCTCAAAAAAGAGCTGACCAGCATCCTGGTCAGCTCCTCCTCTTTATTCGAAGTTTTTGAGTAGGGTTGCCATTTCGATGGCTGCAGTAGCTGCTTCCCAGCCCTTGTTCCCTGCCTTCGTACCCGCGCGCTCAATCGCTTGCTCGATGGTGTCTGTCGTGATGACTCCGAAGATGACCGGAATGCCACTTTGCTGTGAGGCCTGCGATACACCTTTGGCCGCTTCATTACATACATAATCGAAGTGTGGGGTAGAGCCGCGAATCACCGCTCCAAGTGTAACGACAGCATCGTATTTTCCTGAGTTCGCCATTTTGCTCGCCACCAGTGGGATTTCGAAAGCTCCTGGTACATAAGCAACTTCAACGTCATTCAATTCAATACCATGACGCTTGAAAGCATCAACTGCCCCTTCATATAACTTTCCTGTAATGAAATCGTTGAAACGACCTACAACGATCCCTACTTTTAATCCTGTGCCTACGAGATTACCTTCTAGCGTTTTTACCATGTTTTCTTCATCCCTTCTAGTAGTGAAATAAGTGTCCCATTTTCGATTGCTTTGTTTTTAAATATCTTTCATTTTCCTCTCTGGATTCCATTTGGATTGGAACGCGATCCACGACTTCCAATCCAAAACCTCCAAGGCCGGAGATCTTTTTCGGATTGTTTGTGAGAAGCCGAAGCTTTGTAATTCCGAGATCTTTGAGGATTTGTGCTCCTACTCCGTAATCTCTTAAGTCAGGACCGAAGCCCAGCTTTTCATTCGCTTCTACCGTATCTAAACCTTCTTCCTGAAGTTTGTATGCTTGAAGTTTGTTCATGAGTCCGATGCCACGACCTTCCTGTCTCATATACAAAAGGACGCCGCTTCCGTTCTCAGAGATCTGTCTCAGCGCATTGTGAAGCTGCGGACCACAGTCACAGCGGTAAGAACCGAACACATCTCCTGTCAAACATTCAGAGTGGACACGGACAAGCATCGGTTCATCCGGGTTGATTTCCCCTTTGACCAGCGCGATATGATCTTTGAAATCAATATCGTTGGAAAAACCGATCGCACGGAAATCACCGTATTCGGTGGGCATTTTCACTTCCACTTCGCGTTTAACATGGTTCTCTTTTTTATGACGGTATTGGATAAGGTCTGCAATCGTGATCATTGGAAGATCAAACTCATCCGCCATTTTTCTAAGGTCAGGTACACGCGCCATCGTTCCATCGTCTTTGATGATTTCACAAATGACACCAGCCGGACGTGCTCCAGCAAGTTGAGCAAGATCTACAGACGCTTCTGTATGCCCCGCTCGACGCAGGACGCCGCCTTCTTTCGCAATTAAAGGAAAGATATGTCCAGGTTTCTGAAAGTCCGCTGCTGTCGTTTCCGGATTCAACATTTCCTTAATCGTCAATGCCCTTTCGTCTGCAGAGATCCCCGTCGTTGTATCCTTGTGATCGATACTTACGGTAAAGGCCGTCTGATTGGGATCCGAATTGTTATCGACCATAGGTACAAGTTCTAAGTCCTGTGCAAGGTCGTTCGTAATGGGAGCGCAGACAAGCCCTCGACCATGCTTGATCATGAAATTGATCATTTCAGCGGAAGCATACTCAGCAATCCCTATTAGATCACCTTCATTCTCACGATCCTCGTCATCACATACAATGACGAGTTTCCCCTGTTTTAAATCTTCAATCGCTTTTTCAACTGAATCAAACATCATTTCACCCTCTTATGCAAAGCCGTTGTCGGAAAGAAACTGTTTGGACAGTCTCGACTTCGGCTCTTCTTTATTTTGTCCGCTCAAAAAATGAGCTACATATTTCCCGATCATGTCGCACTCAATATTGACACTGTCTCCAGGTCCTTTTGCGCCGAGCACCGTGTGCTCCATCGTATGAGGAATAAGTGAAATCGTCACTCTGGAGTCATCGACACCAAACACAGTCAGGGAAGTGCCGTCCACAGCGATGGAACCTTTATAAACGAAATATTGGATAAGTTCTTCAGGTAGCTCAATTTCATAATAAACGGCATTGGATTCAGGCTTTTTTGAAACGATTTTACCGGTTCCATCAATATGCCCGGATACTAAATGGCCACCAAAACGCCCGCCTGCAGCCATCGCCCGTTCTAAGTTCACCGGGTCCCCCTGCTGTAGTTCATGAATGTTCGTAGCTCTGTAAGTTTCTGGCATGACGTCAAAAGAGACCGTCTCTCCCGTAAAGTTTGTTACAGTCAGACACACGCCATTAACGGAAATACTGTCGCCTAATTTGACGTCTGTTAAAATTTCTTTAGCTGAAAGGTTCACTTCGAGTGCTTCTGTTTTATTTTTTACTGACTTTAATGTTCCTATTTCTTCAACAATCCCAGTAAACATTAAGATTCTCCTTTTTTAACGGAAACAATTTTAATGTCATCCCCTATTTTTTCAATCGAGACGATTTCAAAGGAGCTTACATTCTTTAGCTGTTGTATTCCTTTTCCGCCCACTGGCGTCAAGGCTTCTTTTCCACCGATTAACTTAGGTGCCATATACGTCACGGTTTCATCGACTTTCCCCGCGCGTACGAACGCATCAGCAATCGTCGCTCCTCCTTCAACTAGCAAAGAAGTGACTTTTTGTTCTCCTAAATAACGGAGAACTTCTTCTATGGAAACTTGTTCACCATGAAGCGGGATGATGGTGACATGTTGATAGTTTTCAAAGGTATCCATAGCTTCTTTCTTCACATGATCCCCTACGAAGATCCATGTTGGTGCCGAGTCGTCCTGGATCAATTGAGAGGAAGGCGGCATTCTGAGATGGGTATCAAGCACGACCCTTATCGGGTGGCGGCCTTCCCCCTCTATTCGAGTCGTCAATTTAGGGTTATCCATCAGCACCGTGTTGATTCCGACTAAGATCGCATCTGAGCGGTGTCTATAGTGGTGACCATCCAGGCGTGCTTCTTCACCTGTAATCCACTGACTCTCACCTGTAGAGGTTGCAATCTTCCCATCAAGGCTCATAGCCGTCTTCAAACGGACATAGGGCTCTTTCTTTTGAATGAAATGAAAAAAAGGAGTATTGAGCTCATCGGCTTCTTTTTTCAACACCTCTGTCTTCACCTCAAGACCATGCTCTCTCATCATTCGAATTCCTCTGCCGGATACTTTAGGATTGGGGTCATTGGATGCAACTACCACTCTTTTTATTCCAGCTTCGATGACAGCTTCTGCACATGGGGGGGTCTGCCCATGGTGACTGCACGGTTCAAGCGTGACATAAATCTCTGCACCTTTAGCCTTCTCTCCTGCCATACGAAGGGCATGGACTTCGGCATGAGGTTCGCCTGCCTTGATGTGAACGCCTACTCCTACGATCTGATTATGCTTAACAACAATGGCAGCGACGGAAGGATTCGGACTTGTCTGCCCAACCGTTTCCCGCGCCATGTCTATCGCAATTCTCATGTATCTTTGATCTCGATCCAAGACCTTCACCACCGTTTCCGTATGCTTAAGAAAAAATAAAAAAACCCTGAAGAAGACAGACTTCTCCAGGGTCGTTGAACGTAAATCGCATACACTTAAAAAAGGGTACACGTAATGCTCTAATTTTTGTACCTTTACGTTTCTACAACCTTCTCCCATCCAGACTTTAACTGTCGGCTTTGGAGTTTCACCAAATCAGGGAGAACCGTGCCTAACACTGATTCTCCGTCGCGGGCTAGGAGCAACATGCTCATTACCGCCGGCTGGGACTTTCACCCGACCCCGAAGGTTTTCAATATACGATTATCTCTTACATCCTAAATATATAGGAAATGACGGGAAAGTGCAATTCTAAGAACTCGTATCCTTTTCATTTTTCAACCCGATCCCTATTGTAAAAAATGATAAAATCGGATAAGATAGATTACATTAGGAAAACGTTTGCACAAAACTGTGCACAAACTCATATACAGCAATATTTTTGAGATAGCTTGTAATGGAATCAAGTTTTTATTTTTATACAAGTGCGCAATCGGTTGCATCTGCCTGTGACAGGCATCTATAAACGTAACGAAATGAGGCGAATACTATGGAACGTGTATGGTGGAAGGAAGCGGTTGGATATCAAGTCTATCCTCGTAGTTTTCAAGATTCGAACGGTGACGGAATCGGTGATTTGCAAGGAATGATCGACAGACTTGATTATCTAAAAGAAATGGGCATTGATTTTATTTGGATCTGCCCGATGTACAAGTCTCCTAAAGACGATAATGGCTATGATATCTCCGATTACCAGGACATATTAGAGGAATTCGGGACGATGGAAGATTTCGATCGTTTGCTTCAGGAAGTACACAAACGTGACATGAAGCTGATCATAGACCTTGTTCTCAACCACACGAGTGATGAACACCCATGGTTTATTGAATCAAGAAGCTCTAAAGACGATCCGAAGCGTGACTGGTACATTTGGCGTGACGGGAAAAACGGTGGAGAGCCAAACAACTGGGAAAGTATCTTTGATGGTTCTGCCTGGCAGTACGATGAAAAAACAGATCAATATTATTTGCACGTGTTCTCCACAAAGCAGCCGGATTTGAACTGGGAAAATCCTGATGTTCGTGAAGCGTTATATGATACCGTCAACTGGTGGTTGGAAAAAGGAATTGATGGCTTTCGCATCGATGCCATCAGTCACATTAAGAAACGGCCGGACTTTCCGGATATGCCAAATCCGAAGAAAGAAAAGTACGTCTCCTCTTTCGATATGCACATGAACCAGGAAGGCATCCATGAATTTTTACAAGAGTTCAAAGACGAAACGTACAGCAATTATGACGTCATGACGGTCGGCGAAGCAAATGGTGTCAGTGCCGATGAGGCTGATCTTTGGGTCGGAGATAACGGGAAAATGGATATGATTTTCCAATTCGAACACTTGGATCTTTGGGATCAGGATGCAGAACAGCAGCTGGATATCCCAGGATTGAAAAAAGTCCTCACACGCTGGCAGAAAGCTTTGGAAGGTGACGGATGGAACGCTTTGTTCGTAGAAAACCACGATAAAGCCCGTGTTGTATCTACGTGGGGCGACGACGAAGTCTACTGGCGCGAGAGTGCAACATCCATTGCAACGATGTATTTCTTCATGCAAGGAACACCCTATATCTATCAAGGACAGGAAATCGGCATGACAAATATGGCCTTCCCTTCTATTGAAGATTATGATGATGTCGCAGCGAAGAATTTGTACAAGGCGAAGAAAGAACAAGGCATGTCCCATGATGAGATCATGCAGATTCTTTGGAATACCTCCCGGGATAACAGTCGTACGCCTATGCAATGGAGCCGTGAAGAAAACGCTGGATTCACGAGCGGCACGCCATGGATGAAAATCAATCCGAACTACAAAGCAATCAACGTCGCAGACCAACAGGACGATCCCCATTCGATTCTGAATCATTATAAAGAGATGGTTCGTCTGAAGAAGCAGCATGATCTGTTCACATATGGTACGTATGAGCTGATTCTTCCAGAGGACAAACAGATTTATGCTTATACGAGAACGCTTGGTGACAAAACCGCTTTAGTGATTACAAACTTGACGAAAAATGCAGCAGCATTCACATCCTCTTATACACTGAACTCGGAGGATTTAATCCTGTCAAACCTAATTGTTGATAAACATGTGGATGTAAAGAGTTTTACGCTTAAGCCTTTTGAAGCACGTGTTTACTTATTAAACCAATAAATCACATGTCTTCATCCGCTTGATGAGAACTAAAAAGGACGGCTACCTTGTGAGTGCCGTCCTTTTTGTCATGTAGTAATGCTTGTATCTGCTTCCATTTCAAGTTCAACGTTACCTTGAATGGCTTTTGAAATCATGCAGCTTTTTTCAGCTTTTTCAACGAGGCGGTTCAGTTTGGATAAATCTTTTTCATCCGCTTCCGCGTGCAGGACCACTCTCGGTCTGTGGATGATCTTTTGATAGGTGAAGACTCCATCGGTAACATCCACTATTCCTTCTGACTGCATGTCCATTTCTTTCAGAGGTAGTTCTGCCCTTTCAATCATAGCAGCGAGACTGATGATATAGCAGGTGGCCGCCGCTCCAAGGAGCATTTCATCTGGGTTCGTACCCACATCTGGACCATCCATCTCTTTCGGAATCGATATTTTCGTTTTCAGTTTTCCTGATTCGATATGACCGACTTCATTTCTTCCTCCTGGCCAGTCGGCTTTTAAGTGAAAATGATGCAAAGCCATGGTGTCACTCTCCTTCTTTATTTTTCCATAGAAAGGAACTCATATTGTCCCCCATTCGTTGCTTGCATGAACGTGTGCTTCTTTTTGAAGCCTACACGCTCGTAAACAGCAATGGCACGTTTATTGAATGTAGCAACAGAAAGTGTAAAAGCACGCGCTTGATACCTCTCGGTCGCAAAGCAGAGACAAGATTGAACGAAACTTTCCCCTTGCCCTCTACCTGCTTCATCCGGGCGCATCCCTAACCCCAGGTCAACGGCGGGATGATTTTTCAAGTCCACCGTTAGGAAGCCGATCAACTCCCCATCCTTATGGGCACTATACGTATGTGGGCTCCGCTTCTCCGGATTTATGAATAGCTCCAAATCGTCTTCGTCAGCCGTCATGTCATAAAAATCATAGGGGGCAGGATATTTCCAGCCTGCCATTTCTTCTGCTTCCTGTTGGGTGGTGGGTGTCCATTGAATTTTCAAGATTCCTGCTCCCAATCTTTTTTGAAGCGGGACATTTTCACCTGCAGCTGCTCAATCATGTCCAAAACGCGATTGAAATCTTCGATATCCACATCTTCTGCATCCATGCTGGACACGACTTGATTAAGCATTTGGATTCTATTTTTTATATAATGAAACTGTTGTGAAGGATGTTGAGCTGCCTTACCCATTTGTAAGCCCTCCTTTATTTTCCTCTCCTCTCATCTTAACTTGCTCATAAGGAAAGTAAAAGATTTTGCCCATAAGAAAAGCTGTGGCGAAGGCCACAGCTTTTTTATTAAGCTTCTTCCACTTCTTTTTTATCGGATAAGAACCATCCAAGTACTGCGATAAGGACAAGGACAGAATAGAAGATGATTTTCCATAAAGCTGAATGAGCGAAGTGTTCATCTAAAATTTGTATATTCGGGTGTGCAAGTGTAGATACAACCAATTTCACACCGACCCAGCCGACAATGACAAAAGCGGCTACTTCTAAACCTGGACGGGATTTCAGTAGTTTAACAAAGTATCCAGCTGCAAAACGCATAATGATAATTCCGATCATACCACCAGTGAGAATGACGGCGAATTGTGCGCCATCCAAGCTTCCGACTTCCGGTAAATCTGTTTCAGGCAAAGCGACAGCAAGAGCGACAGCAGCCAATATAGAATCTACGGCGAAAGCCAAGTCGGCAAGCTCTACTTTAAGGACAGTAGCCCAAAAGCCTTTACCTCGCTGATTTCCTGCATCTTCTTCCATTTCTTCTTCATAATCATCCCCTTTGGTCCGCCACCGATCAAAGAGGTGTTTTCCTGAGATGAAGAGTAAGTACGCGGCCCCCAATGCTTGAACCTGCCATACGTCTACAAGGAAGGAAATGATGAACAGAGATCCGAATCTAAGTATAAATGCACCAGCTAAACCGTAAAATAACGCCTTTTTCCTTTTTTCTTCCGGCAGGTGTTTGACCATAATCGCTAGTACAAGAGCGTTGTCTGCGGCAAGAATCCCTTCCAAACCGACAAGCACGATCAAAACCCAACCGTATTCAATCAATAATTGAGCATCCAATTCTATTCTCTCCTTTTCCATAAAAAATGGTCCCCACCACTATGGTAAGGACCAAAAGAATAGACCTTTACCACAGTGGGTAAAGGTCTCGCTAACAACTTCCGTTGCCAATAAAGCCGGGGAATGTTTCCCGAAATGACGACTTTATTGTCCCAGCTACTCCCCTTTAGGAATGCTACATCTATCCTTCATCATAGCACGCAACGATGTTTTGTCAACGACTTTCCTGCCCACTTTATAGAATAATTTTAGTATGAGAACAGGAAGGTTTCCTTATGCAACATTGAACGGACGTTTGAGCTATTCGCGTCTTCTGTTACTTTTCTGCCTTTTCTTCGAATAATCGGGCAATCTCGACAATGACCTGCGTCGCTTTTTCCATACTTTCAAGCGAAATATATTCATACTTCCCGTGAAAATTTTCACCTCCAGTAAATAGGTTTGGAGTCGGTAAACCCATATAGGAGAGCTGCGACCCGTCTGTTCCTCCCCTGATCGGTTTCACAAGTGGCTCTACTTCTTTATTCAGCATGGCCGCATGGGCGATATCTACAATATGTTTCACAGGTTCGATTTTATCCCCCATGTTGTAGTACTGATCTTCAATGGTGAGATCCACTCGTTTCATGCCATATTGTTCACGGATGGCTTCCGCTATTTGCTTCATCTTCTCTTTTTTCTGTTGGAACGCATCTTTGTCATGATCCCGAATCAAATAAGTCAATTCGGCTTTCTCTACGTCTCCCTGAATAGAGTGAAGATGGAAAAATCCTTCATATTCTTCTGTATACTCAGGAGCTTCTTGTTCAGGTAGTGATTCTTGAAAGGCCACCGCCAACTTGGCCGCATTCACCATTTTATTCTTAGCTGTACCCGGGTGAACGCTATGGCCGTGGAAGATCACCTTAGCTGTTGACGCATTGAAGCTCTCATATTGGAGTTCACCAAGCGGGCCACCATCGACCGTATAAGCATAAGACGCACCAAAACGTTCCACGTCAAATTTATGTGGGCCTCTGCCGATCTCCTCATCTGGTGTGAAAGCAACCCGAATTTTCCCATGCTTAATATCCGGGTTCTGAATCAAATAATTCAGTGCGGTCATGATTTCCGTAATTCCCGCTTTGTTATCCGCACCCAGTAGTGTCGTACCATCTGTCGTAATCAAGGTCTGTCCTTTATATGTAGGAAGTTCAGGAAACTCTTCCGGTGACAACACAACATCCTTGTTCAATTCAATAGCGCCACCGTCATAATTCTCTACCACTTGCGGGTTCACACCTGTCCCTGTAAAGTCTGTAGCTGTATCGATGTGCGCAAGAAAACCGATGACAGGAACATTTTTGTCCGTATTGGCTGGAAGGGTCGCCATCACATAGGCGTTGTCGTCGACTATGACCTCCTCCATTCCAATCTCCTTCAGTTCATCCACCAGTTTATTGGCAAGCTCCCATTGTTTTTCGGTAGAAGGAGTTGTCGGACTGTTTTCATCCGATTGCGTATCGATTTTCACGTAAGAAGTAAAACGTTCCAGTAATTCATTCTTCATTCAATTTCCTCCTCAAAATTCATGCTTCTTTTTTCAGTTTATTCTTACTAAGATTAAAAGTAAATGTATTGCTTCACCGGCAAACTTTGGTATTCTAAACATAGTAATTAAACTCTTATAAAAAAGGTGTGTCCGCTTTTGATACATAAACGCTGGTTCCAAGTCATTGTTACCGCCATCCTCCTCTCCCTGTTAGTTTTATTATTAAATCAAATCCATTTTTTCTTTGAACCCATTCTGACTTATATTGCAGCCATCGCTGTTCCTCTCATTGGCGGGGGAATTCTTTTTTATATTTCTCGTCCGATGCTGCAGCTATTAGAAAAATACCGCGTCCCTCGTATACTGGGCATTCTTATCATTTTTCTTCTCTACATATTCATCGGATTTTTGATAACCCGGTTCATAGCTCCGATCGCCCAGGAGCAATTCACAAAACTTGTGGACAACATTCCCGATATGGCTGAAATGCTAAGTGAAACAGTTACGTACTGGCAGCAAAATCAGGATATTATTCCAAGTGAATTCAACAGCACTATTGATAATGTAGTCAATAACTTAGAAACATACTTACAAGGAGCACCAACGGTCATTATCAACGTCGTCAGTCAGCTGATAGGTTTTGTCTTCGCCCTCGTGCTTATCCCTTTCTTCCTTTTCTTCATGTTGAAGGATGGAGATAAGCTTGTACCATTCATTAAACAGTTTTTAAATAATCGTGCTGCGAAAAGCTTCGAAAAGCTGGCACGTTCTGTAGACTATACGTTGAATGCCTTTATCTTGGGACAAATGACGGTAAGTATTGTCGTTGGTCTTCTGCTTTTAATCGGATACATGATTATTGGCTTGAAGTACGCCCTGACTTTGGCCTTGTTTGCCATGGTCATGAATGTCATTCCATTTGTCGGACCATTTTTAGCGGTCATTCCAGCCTTGCTCGTTGGTCTGTTTCAGGATCCGATCCTCGCTGTCTGGGTGGCCGTTATTACGATCATCGCGCAACAGCTGGAAGGAAACTTTGTCTCCCCGAACGTTATGGGGAAAGCACTCAGTATCCACCCACTGACTATCATCACATTGATTTTAGCAGCTGGAAGTCTCGCAGGATTTTTGGGATTATTGTTTGCCATCCCGACCTATGCCGTACTGAAAGCCATCATCAGTCATTTTTACGAAGAATGGCTTGAGAGAAGAGAAACAACGAATCCAGAATAATATCAGCTGAAGCCCGCTATTTATAGTGGGTTTCATTTTTTGGAAAACAAGACGCACGCCACACGATATGAAAGCGAGGAAAAGAAATGCCACAACCGAAACTTTGGACATGGCCGTTCATATTTTTGATCTTAGCCAACCTATTCACATTCATGAGCTTTCAAATGCTTCTTCCAAACCTGCCTCCCTATATTGAATCCATTGGAGGCTCGAGTTTACAAGTAGGACTGATTACGACGACGTTTGCCTTTGCCGCCATCATCATCAGACCTTTCATCGGCCACTTGTTAATGACGCGGCCACGTAAAATCCTTGTGTTGATCGGAGCCATCTCCCTACTCGTGATGACCGCCCTTTACCCGATTACCCAAGTGGTTGTCATTCTTTTGATCATTCGTTTCATCCACGGAATTGCATGGGGATGGTCGACAACGGTTAACGGGACCGCCGCTGTCGATCTCGTTCCAAGAAGACGCGTAGGAGAAGGCATGGGGTATTTCGGCCTTTCCGTAACGGTCGGGATGATTATGGCTCCGAGCCTGGGCATCTACCTTTACCAGAATTATTCCTTTGATTTACTTGTGGGGATTGCTGTTGCTTTAGGTATGATCGCCATTCTGCTCTTCTCCATTACCAGCTTTGTAACACCTGAGCAGGTATATAAGAACCAAGAAGCTCCTCCACGCTTTTCTTTTACTGGTTCTCTCATTGAAAAAAGAAGCTGGTATCCGGCACTCGTTACAATTTTGAATACCTTCGGCTACGGCTCTGTCGTTACCTATATTGTCATTTTCGGGAATGAACAAGGGCTTTCCGGGACGTTTCTTTTCTACTTCTTTAATGCTGTATTTGCGACCATAACGAGACCGATCACAGGCCGCTACTTTGATAAAAACGGTCCGTGGAAATTGATCATGATTTGCTCTGTTCTTTCGTTTAGTGCGATGTGGGTGCTTGCTCTAGCAAGTTCAAACGTCCACTTGGTCATTGCAGGAGCTATATTCGGAATTGGGTTTGGGTCCATGATGCCCGCTCTTCAAGCATGGGTCATCTCCAAAACGACGACAGAGCGAAGCGGGATTGCTAACGGGATGTATTATTCATCGATTGACCTCGGGATTGGATCAAGTGCATTTATTCTTGGGTTTATTTATCAGTTCGTCGAAACGGCGACGTTATTCAAACTTTCCAGCTTCCTTTTCCTTCTCGTCCTACTGCTCACAATTTTGGACTACAGAAAACAAACCGAACCATGGGTAGCTCCCGAATAAGATTTTTAACCGCTGTTTATTGAACAATATGGCAGGATTGTTGAAGACTCGGTTTCAAGATGTTCTTGGGGTTCGTTTACGGTGTTGAGTGTTAGGGGTGTTTGGGAAGCAGCTCGCTTTCCTGCGGGGATGACGGCAAGCCTCCTCGTGCTTCGCACTGTGGGGTCTCGCCAGTCAATCCATTCCCGCGGGAGTCTCGCAGCTTTCCAACCACCCCATTCCATGAAGGTGAGAAACGAACCCCGCTACTGTGTGGGGGGTCTTCCACTATCCTTGTGTTATATGCATAAAGCGCTACATAACAAGCTTTCCGCACCCAGAATAGAGTGTCTGCAAGTTCGTACCCTCCATTAAATCTGTGCATAAAAGCAGCTTATTCTGGAAGTGGTTTCGAGACACTTATATGGCAAAGGGGCGGAGGGAAACGGTGAGACTCCTATGGGACGTGTGGGACAGGTGAGACCCCGGAAGGCGTAGCCTGAGGAGGCTCACCGCCCGCCCCATGGAAAGCGAACCTTTTCCCGCAGCCCCTAAACTCACACATAAGTCTCGAAACTGAGTCTTCCAGAAAAGGGAGCTTTAGTTGAAGAGTATATAAAAAAAGAAGTCCAAAGCTCATAGCTTTGGATTTCTTTTTATCATGAATTATTGACCGGAAGAATCGATTTCTTCTAGCAGCTTATCAAGGATTTGCCCATCTACGGTAGAGACTTCCTCACGATAGAAGTCACGCACCGGTGCCGCTTTCTCTCTAAATGCGTTACGTTGCTCTTCATTCAACTCGATAATTTCTGTAGGGTTTTCTGTATCATTTTTAATGACTTCAAGGTATTCTTCGTTCTGTTTCTTTTGTTCTTCGAATACCCAGTCCTGCATTTCTTCTACAGTTTCATCGATCGTTGATTGCATTTCTTCATCCAGACCCTCATACCAATCTGTATTCACTGTCGTCATCGCGACGTAGTTGTTGTGGTTTGAAATCGTCATATAATCCTGTACTTCATGGAAAGAAGCGTCTCCGATAAAGAAGATCGGGTTCTCTTGGCCTTCTACTGTTCCTTGATCAAGTCCTGTGTAAAGCTCTCCCCAGCTCATAGACTGTGGATCTGCTCCATAAGCCTTATAAGATTCAAGAATCAATGGAGAAGTTTGTGTACGCATTTTCAACCCTTCAAAGTCTGCAGGCTCAGAGATTGCCCGACTGGATGTCCACTGCATAGCACCCTCTGTCCAGTAAGATAAAGGTGAGATACTGTGTTCTTCATACAACTCACGTAAATCGGTATTCAAAGCTTCACTATCATTCAAAATCTGTTGTGTAGTTTCTACGCTATCCGGGAAAAGGAAGTGAAGGGCAAACAACTGTCCTTCTTTAACCATGTTCCCAGTAAAGCCCGGTGACATGACAGCCATTTCAACTGTACCACTTTGCAGCTGCTCCACCTGGTCAGTTTCGCTTCCAAGGCCACCAAATTCATATACATCAATATTTACGGCGCCGTCTGTTTTTTCATTCATACGTTTGGCAAATTCTTCAGCATATTCGTATTGAACTTGCCCGTCAATTTCTTCTGTTACAAATTTCCAATTATATGTTTCTCCTCCATCTCCACTTGCGCTTCCATCACCTTCACCATTTCCGCCACAAGCAGCTAACACCATGCCCAAAACCACTAACGTCATTAATGCTAAAAGATTCTTTTTCTTAAAGATAAAAATGACCTCCCCTAATTTTTGTATATTTGCTCTCACTCTATCCCTTACAAAAGAATAAGTGAAAGTTCTTCAAAGAATATTAACAAAGCAGATATCACAAACATCATCAGGATATACGGCGGTGTTCCTTTAATTACCTGTAAATACGGTTTATTAAATACCGCACTTGCTGTAAATATATCAACTCCAAATGGTGGAGTGGCTGACCCTAATGCTGCTTGGAATGTAATGACAACTCCTAAATGTATAGGATCCACTCCTGCGCTCATTGCGGCAGGATAGAAAATAGGAGTCAGAATAAGAATGACGACAATTGGATCGACGAACATACAGCCGATAAAGAAGAAAATTGTCACCATCAACAGGACATAGATGGCGCTTGGATCAGAACCAAGCACGGTTTCCGTAATCATTTGCGGAATCCTGGCAAAGGATATTACCCATGTAAAGGCCTGCCCTCCTGCCACCAAGACAAAGACCGCTGATGTAACAAGTCCTGTTGATTTAGCGACTTTAGGTATGTCCTTGATATGTACGGAACGATAGATCAGCACTTCCAGAATAAAGGCATAAAGCACTGATACACCAGCTGCCTCAGTTGGACTGAAAAGACCAGTATAGATTCCTCCGATAATTAATACAGGGAATCCTAAAGGCAGAAGCGCTTTCTTTGTCATCTGTAAACGCTCACTCCAGCTCGCCTTATTTGCAAGTGGAATATTGGCTGCCTTTGCATAAATAACACTGTAAATAGCAAAACAAAGGAAGACAAGTACCCCTGGGATAATACCTGCTATGAATAAATCACCCACGGATGTACCGGAAACAAGACCATAAATGATCATTCCGATACTAGGTGGTACAAGTAAAGCCACATCACTAGAGTTAATGATCAAGGCCATGGCAGAGGAATCTTTGTACCCAACCTTCAACAACCTTTGCCGCATGGGCTTACCGACGGCTACAACAGTCGCCTGCGTAGAACCCGATATAGCTCCGAATAATGTACAGGCAGCAGCTGTCGTTACCGCATACCCCCCTCGGATATGTCCGATAAATGAACCTATAAAATCTAATAATCGATTCGATGTTTTTCCAGTGGTCATAATATCAGCTGCAAATATGAAAAGTGGTACAGCTAACAGTACATACGCTTCAATTCCAGTAGAAAATTGCTGCATGAGTATCATGGGATCCAATGTAGGAAAATAAATGAACATGATGACTAATGGGGCAACCATTAGCGGAATCATCATTGGGAAGTTCAAAAAGAGAAGAACCACCATGATTATAAGCATAGTCGCTATCATATCGTTACCCTTTCTGGACTTGGATTTTTTGTTACAAGTGTGTTCCTTCTAATTCTTCTGTTGTGTCCTGATCATTGTAATCTTTCGCATCCGTTCCCAAATACACATCCTCCCGGTTACGAATATTGACCCACATGTTTCTTAAGAACTGAATTCCTCCGAGCAAAAAGCCTATGGGAATGAAGATGTACAAATAAAAAGCAGGCATTTGAAGTGCAGAAGTCACCCTGCCCGATTCTCGTACATCCATTACGTATAACCAAGAATAGTAACTAAGAACGAACAAGACGATAGCCGTTACAAATGGAATAAAAATAGCTAATACTTTTCTTGCCTTAAAAGGAGCCAAGTCATAAAATGCCGACATACTGATGTGGCGTCCTTTTCTGGCTGCATAGCTAATTCCCATGAATGTAGCAATGACGACAGCAATTTGACTAACTTCATCAGCAAATGGCAGCGAATAACCGAAGGTCTCCCTTATAATCGCTTTTCCGACTACCATCAATGCAATGATAATGACCGCATAACTTAATATGAATTCTTCGATCTTCAGAATGATTTTGTCTACTACCTTTAATACCTTCAACTATGTAATCCTCCTAAATGATTGGTGTGGTAGTTTTTAGGTCAATTACTAAACATAATACCGAAATTGTTCCCTTTCACTCAAATCAGTTTAAACAGAATTTTTCGTTTATTTTATGTATATTTCACATTGTAAGGAACTTGTAATTGTTGGATGCTTATATGTTCCACATAGCTCAACATAGATGCTGAATGCTCCAATTTCACTATTACCTTTTCCTTATTCTGTAAAATAATAGACAATTGAATCCCCTATTTTTTCATATCCAATCTTTTTATAAATGGAATTTGATGTAGAATTGGCAAGGTCCGTATAGAGAGAACAAAAAGAGTAGCCACTATGCAACAGCTTATCTGTCAGATGCCATACGGCTTGAGAAGCATACCCCTTCCTTTTATACTGATCAGGTGTAAACACAGCATTGATTGTGGCTCCATTCTTCGTTGTTCGAGCCCGACTTGCCATGGAAACGGCTGTTCCATCGACGATCCATAAATGAAGGCGTTGATCCTCAATTAGACTTTCAGCCAATTCCTTCGCTCGTCCCGCTACATGGTTCTCTCCTGTTTCCTTTCCATACTGTTCCAACCAATTTTCGACAAGGGACTGATAGGAAGCGTCTGCTTCAATTAACTGACCCTTTTGTTTTTGAATCGTTTTCAATTGATTCAACCTGAATATTCCTTGCTCCATCTGCAGCTCTGCTTCCTGCCCGGTATGGCGCATCCATTCTTTCAAGAAAAATTCCACCGCTTTCCGTTCTCCAAGTACACCGGGGACATCATGCTCTTCCTTAACCAAGTACTGGACAAATGCACGAATATGAGCAGGCTCCCAATGATTGAGCGAAGGAATGATCCATAAATGCGGAGGCGTTCTCATTGACATGAACACAGGTTTTCCATTGTCCTGGAAGCTGATTAAATGACAAGCTTCTTTCCCATGGGATTTTTTCAGACGTTCTAAAATCCCCAGAGGCAGGTTGTTTTCCGCTTCCTTATCCAGTAGCAATGCTTCCACTCGTTCATGGAACTTGATTGGGTCGTGTTCATAAATTATAGTCATCAATGAGTACCCCTTTTCTTTTTGCTTCAAACCAGTTTTTTGTTAAAATTCTGAATAAGATGAATTTTTATTTCCATTATACGTCTCAAAGACAAGTAGAACAACATAAAGAAAGGAAGAATAAACCATGACAAAAAAAGAAATCCAAGATCAAATTGCTTTCTTAAAATCTGACTATATCCGTATTCAAGGAGATTTAGATAAACTTGAAGCTGCCGGCGGAAACATTCAAAATGCCGAAAAGCAGCTGGCTCGGATGGAAGAAGAATTAAAAGAACTAAATAAGCAGCTAGCTCAGGCAGAGCAGTAAAAAAAGACGGAGGAACCTGATTTCCTCCGTCTTTTCATGTTAAGATTTCTTTTGATTTTCTTTTTCTTTTCGCTGCCCCTCAAGTTTCTCCTGGATCTTTTCAAACTCTTTGCTTGGAGGCATTAAAGAAACGATGACATCACCGTTTTCTGCCTTATACTCCATATCGGGAGTGAAAAACTCCACTTTTCCTGAGGCCCTTTTCGCAAATAAGAGCAAGGCGTGTTGATCCATATTCTTCATGTAGTCTTTGAAGGTATACTGTTCTGTGATCGTCGTTTTGCGGAATACGTAGCCATTTTCCACTCTAGCATTCAATTCTTCCCAGGAAGCCCCTTCTTCAAATAGGATTCTCCCTCCGATCGTATGCACAAGATCTTCCAAATCGTCTCCCTCTTTATTGCTTAAACTAAGTTGGAATGAGTTGTTACGACCGAATTCCGGTACGAAGGTCGTACACACGAGGGCATTGTATGAATCTAATTCTGTAGCGGCAACTAGATACTCATATGGTGTCATATCTAAATAGTATTCGGTTTGCTCCGATAAGATTTCTCCATGATAGGATTCAATTCCTCGGGAACGTGCTCGGGACAGTCTCTCCCATGAAGAATCCGTAAGAAGAACGGGGATCTTAAGGTCCTCCAATGTCTTGGCAAGACCCGTTGTGAAGGCACTTCCTCCAGCGATGAGTACTCCTGGAGGTCCCTCCATCGATAATCCCAATTTTTTCGCAAGCCAGCCAATAGAAAAGCCATGGGCCACAACAGTTGTAAATACAAGGGCAAAGGTCAATGATATGAGAATCGATGCATCCTCAAATCCTTCCTCCAAAAGGACACTCGCAAAATAACTGGCAACCGTCAGGGCGACAATCCCTCTCGGTGCAATCCAACCGACCAGAAGCTTCTCTGATTTAGATAAATCCGTCCCTACAGTGGATAGAAAAATCGACAACGGTCGGACGATAAACAACATTAAAGCGACAAACCCAATAATCTGTATGTTGAAGATTTCTACCAACGTATCAACCGTCAGGGAAGCGGTCAGCATGACAAAGATGGTAGAGATCAACAATAAGGATATATTTTCTTTAAAGTGTCTCATATCTGCAATGGACGAGATATGCATATTTGCAAGAGTCATCCCCATCGCTGTTACAGATAATAGACCCGTTTCATGCATGATTTCATCAGCAATCGTAAAACAAGCAATAACAACGGCAAAGACGGCTGGGGATTTAAGGAACTCAGGGATATACCCTGTTTCAAACATCCAGCCGACTCCTTTTCCGCAAACCCAGCCAAGAAAGACAGCAAAGGCGGAAGCGGCAAAGAACATCAATAACGCAGAAGGATCATTGTTGGTCAGGAATAGGATGATTTCGAACGCAAATACCGCAAGTAATGCGCCGATCGGATCGACAATGATTCCTTCCCATTTCAAGATTTTAGCTGGACGTGGTTTTAACTTTGCCTGACGTAATAGAGGCAGGATAACAGTCGGTCCAGTAACAATGAATAAGCCCCCGATTGTAAAAGCGACAGCCCAAGATAAACCCGCCACATAATGAGCCGCTAATGAACCTAATATCCAGCTTAGAAACGCACCGAAAGTCACGATCCTGAACACGGGGCGGCCTAAACCTTTCACTTCCTTCATATCCAGGTTCAAGCTTCCTTCGAAAAGAATGACGGCGACGGCCAAAGATATGATCGGTTTATAAAGTTCTCCGAAGTCCTGCTCAGGGTTCATGAGGCCTAGTACAGGTCCGGCTAAGAGACCGGCGATGGACATGACTACAATGGCAGGCAACCGAAAGCGCCAGGCCACCCATTGCGATCCTACGCCGAGAAACCCCACTAACATCAGTTGTAAGAGTAACGAATCTATCATTGAACAGTCTCCTTCTGTAAGGTGTATGTACGACCCTCGAGTAATATAGACATATTCTATATGCCTCTCCCTCATCTGTAAACTAAATTGTCTGTAAAAAACTTCCCACTAAAGCTCCCTTTAATTGAAGGCTCAGTTTCGAGACTTTTGTTGAGCGGATGGGGTCTGCGGGGAATGGCTCGCTTTCCGCGGGGCCCCACACGATGTGGGGTCTTTCGAAGAGCCCCTAAACTCCAACAAAAGTCTCGAAATCAAGTCTTTCACAATCCTGCTATATTGCTGAGTAAAACCTTAATTTGTAAGGCAATCCCACAAAAAATGGTATGGTAATCATAACCTTTTAAATTTTCTAAAAAAATAATTGACAGAAAGGTGTGACATTGATAGTATTACGGCGGTGCGTTAATCTCATTCACTTTTCAATAATGAAAATCATGCAGAAGCCTTGATTATTGCCGCTCATCTTTTGGATAAGAGCGCTTTTTTTACGCAAAATATACAGACATCTATGAGGAGGAGCCAGTATGAAAGCAAGAGACACAATTTTTATTGGATTCACATTGTTCGCTTTGTTTTTCGGTGCTGGAAACTTGATCTATCCTGTTTCCCTCGGTATTGAATCAGGAACATCCTACTTCCCGGCTATATTCGGTTTTGTTATTACTGGTGTAGGGTTACCTATTATTACCGTAGCGGCTATATCGCTTGTACGTAACGGCGCTGTTCAATTAGCTGGACGCGTCCACCCGATGTTCGGATTATTATTCACATCGATGGTCTACCTTGTCATTGGACCTTTCTTTGCCATTCCGAGGGCCGCAAACGTCGCCTTTGAAACAGGCATCGTTCCATTTACGAACGGAAAATCGTTGACATTATTCATTTTTACGGTCTTATTTTTTGTACTCGTTTATTGGCTCAGCCGCAATCCATCTAAACTCGTGGATCGCGTAGGACAAATTTTAACCCCTGCTTTGTTCTTGGCCATCCTTGGTCTTGTCATTGGAAGCTTCTTTCTGCTTGATGGTCCTATTCAACCAGCCGGTGAAAAATATCAGGCACAACCTTTCTTTACAGGATTCATTGAAGGTTACTTGACCATGGATGCCATTGCTTCTCTTGCTTTCGGTATTATCGTCGTTTCATCCTTCCGCGATCGTGGGGTTACTGATCCTAAAACGTTGACCATTCGAACATTAAAAGCAGGTTTAGTGACTGCCATCGGTCTAGCCACTGTCTATGTAGCCATTGGTTGGATCGGAGCTAGAATGGCAACGGAAGGGTCTTTTGATAATGGAAGTGCCATCCTTGCTGGTGCTGCACAAATCATGTATGGAGATGTAGGAACGCTGTTACTTGGTGTGATTGTAGGACTTGCCTGTTTGACGACATGTATCGGTCTGACCGTCGCCTGTGGCCAGTTCTTTTCAAAACGTGTGCCAGGGCTTACTTATAAACATGTCACCATCGTAGTTACTCTGATCAGTTTCGCTATATCCAATATCGGATTGAATCAAATCATCGCTTATTCTGTCCCGGTGCTTGTGTTCGTTTATCCGATCACCATTGTTCTCGTAGCCCTTACATTCATGAGCCCGCTCTTTAACCACTCTCCTTATGTGTATCGAGGAGCCATTTTGTTGACTGCCATCATAGGGGTCTATGACGGACTCGTGGCTTTTGGCGCCGATGTTTCTGGCATCGAGCCATTGATCAGTCAACTTCCTTTATTCGAATTGAATTTAAGCTGGGTCTTCCCTGCCATTATTGGTGGCGTCGTCGGGCTTTTGATTGATTACTTTAAAGGAGAACCCCGTCATAAAGAAAGCTTTCAGAACGGTTAACGTATGAAAATCCCTCTCCATGGTGGAGAGGGATTTTTTTAATGATCCAGAAGCGTTACGCTGACTTTCACATCAAGGTTCTGACCGCCGCCTCGATATACTCCCTGAAGTGGACTGACATCAGCATAATCCCTTCCTGTACCAATTCTGATGTGCTGTTCTAACGCTTCCACATTGTTCGTAGGATCCAAACCAATCCAGCCGATTCCGGGTACCATCACTTCCACCCAAGCATGTGTGGCCGCATCACCCACAAGCGCTGAATCTTCTCCGACATACAGGTAACCACTCACATAACGGGCTGGTATCCCCTGTGATCTTAAGACCCCAATCATAACGTGTGCATAATCCTGGCACACCCCGCTCCTTAACGGCCATGATTCGTAGGCCTTGGTATTGACCTGGGTTGTCGTCGTATCGTACCGGATCGATTGATTGATGTACTCCATCAACCTTAAAGAAAAGCGGATTGGATCGCTGGCGTCTCCAACTTCATTGAAAATTTCTTCGATTTGTTCTTTATACAAGAATGTATACGGTGTTTCATTCAAATAAGCCAAGTAATGGCGACGGAAAAGTTCCGAGTGAAAGATTGTACGCATTTCATCCGAACATTCGATCATACGGATGAATGGACTTTTTTGAATGCTGACCGTCGATGTCGTTTTTAATGTTAAATGTTCATGCTTCTCAGGAATGAAAAAAGTCTCCACATGGTTCCCCCATAGATCGATATGTTCTTTCGTCATCGATCCTGGAGTGATTTCAGTCCGGTAAGCAAGCAGCCTCTGACATTCATCCGTCCTCGGTTTCAGGCGGATATGATTCATGCTCTGATCGACAAAATTATCATAATAAAACGTATTGGTGTGCTCAATTTGGAATTTCACAGCGTATTCCTCCTGGATAGCCTTTACTTGGCGTGTACGGGTTCAATTAAATAATAGGTTTGTGAGAACATGCGACTCAGTGTCATGCATCGATCTTGGAAGTGGTCGAGAAACGACATCAGCTCATTCATATCCATCTCCTCAATGTTCGTACTCGTAATTTCTTCCTGAATGAGTTCAAGCATTTGGAAAAGATCCTCAGAATAGTGAGAGATTTTCCCACCTTCAAGCTTGTCAACCGCTTCGAGGACATGATCCATACAGTATCGGATCGATCTTGGGAACGTCCTCTCTTTAATTAAAAAGCTGAGGACATGCTTCGATTCCATTGTAGGTGGGTGTTCTTTAATATACGCATCATATCCATTCAGAAACTGCAGAGCTGTCAGCCAATAATAGTAATGATCTGTCGGGATATCGGCTTCTTTTCTGTTCTTTTCACAGGTCACATTCAATATTCTTGCTGTTTTCTCAGCGCGCTCCAACCATTTCCCAACTTTAATAAAAGTATAAGGAGTTCCACGGCTCATACTGGACTCAATGACTCCTTGTGATGTCATCGAAGTTTTAATCACTTGAGCCAAGTAATCCTGGGTATGCTGCCTCGTATTCGGGAGCTCCTGCCAATCCTTTTGGTCCAAATGGAATGCATTTAACACTTCCCAAAGTTCTTCGGGAAGGATATCCCTTGTCGAACGGGCATTCTCTCGGGCATAATTCATGCTATTCATAAGAGAATTGACGTTAAATGGACTGATGGTCAAGTATTGGATCAGTGTTTCCCTGTCTAAACGATCGTACAGGTTGTAATAATCTTTCGCGGACGCACAGACTTCCACAATTTCTTCCCAGTCCCGATCCGCTGCCTCCTGATTTTGTGCCTCCAACATATGAATGAGCTGGACACTGAGTACCCTTGCATTGTTTTCGGCTCGTTCTATGTTTCGGGACATCCAGTAAAGAGAATCTGCTACACGACTAAGCATGTTGATCACCACTTTCTGTCAAGATCCACGTATCTTTTCCTCCCCCACCCTGAGAGGAGTTCACAACAAGGGAGCCTTCTTTAAGAGCTACTCGTGATAACCCTCCAGGAAGTACATTCGTCTTTTCTCCATTCATGACAAACACGCGTAAATCTACATGACATGGATAAAATCTACCTTCCTGATACGCAGGAGCCCTTGATAATTTAATGGTCGGTTGAGCGATATATTGATGAGGATTTTCTATAATTTTCTTCTTGAACGCCTCACGTTCACTTTCATCCGACTGCGGACCAATTAACATATCATACCCGCCTGACGCACCGACATTTTTCACAACCAGTTCATGAATGTGATCCAGCACATAATCCAGACGTTCAGGATCACTAAGGAAGTATGTTTCAACGTTCGGGATAATCGGATCTTCCCCAAGGTAGAAGCGGATCATATCAGGTACATAAACATACATCGCCTTGTCATCGGCAACGCCATTGCCTATGCCGTTAAGTATCGATACATTTCCTTTTCGATAAGCCCTGAGCAACCCGGGTACTCCGAGAGCAGAGTCAGGACGGAACGCTTCCGGATCAAGGAAATCATCGTCAATTCTTCTATAAATGATATCCACACGTTTTAACCCTTTGATGGTCTTCATGTAAACAACATCATCTTTGACAATCATATCTCTTCCTTCTACCAGTTCAATTCCCATCTGTTGAGCAAGAAAGACATGGTCATAATAAGCAGAATTATAAATCCCCGGCGTCAATAAAACAGCGGTGGGCGATTTATGAGGGTTTGCATTGGCAGGCAGATGGCTGGTTACCGCCTGGTGAAGTTCTGACAACTGATGCTCCAATGTTTCGATAGAATGTTGGAAGAACAATTCGGGGTACACTTGTCTCATAACATACCGATTTTGGAAAACATAAGACATTCCTGAAGGATTACGCAAGTTATCTTCCAATACCCGGTATTGACCCTTTTCATCTCTAATTAAATCTACTCCTGCAAGGAATATATGGTTCCTTAAAGGGATATCTATGCCACTGACTTGTTTGTTGTAGTAATAAGGATTGTTCTCGATCAACTCTCTCGGAATGACTCCCGCTTCTACAATTTCCTGATCATGATAAATATCTTCTAAAAAATTATTGAGCGCGGTCATCCGCTGCTTCATCCCTTTTTCAATCTCTTCCCAATCTTGCCTCGGAATGATGATCGGAACAAAGTCAAACGGCATCGTTCTCTCTGTACCTCCTGTGTGGTTGTACACGGTGAATGTAATGCCTTGTCTAAGAAAATTAAGCTGAGCTGTTTCATGCTTTTTCATCAAATCGCGTTCTGTAAATTGATTGACCAGTTGATAAAACCATTGGTAGTGTTTCTTCGGCTCACCACCCTGTTTCATCATTTCATCAAAGTAAACACCCGTTTGATAATTAGTTAGCACGACCTCTCCTCCATTCCTACTTACTACAAATCCTTTACCCTTAGTTTACTCCACCCACTCATAAATTGTAAGAAAATTTACACAACAATTGTCGTTTCTTATGAGAGTTATTAAAGTAAATGGCAAGATTGTGGAAGACTCTGTTTCGAGATTTTTGTGTAAGTGGATAGGGCTGCGGGGAATGACTCGCTTTCCGCGGGAGCGCGTTGAGCCTCCTCGGACTCCGTCCTGCGGGGTCTCACCTAGCACTCTTTTCCCGCAGGAGTCTCGCCATTCCCCTCCGCCCTTTTACCATGGAAGTGTCTCGAAACCATTTCTCGGAAACTCTGCTGGTATGCTCAAGCGAAGTGGATAATATAATACTCTCCCCAGTGTGAATCCGAATATGAAAGCTTGATATAGAGCGCTTTATTCCTGCATCTAAGTGAGGGTGGGAGACGCACCATTGTGGTAAAGGGGTTCGTTTCTCACATGCATCGAATGGGGTGGTTGGGAAGCTGCGAGACTCCCGTGGGAGAAGGAGATAGGCGAGATCCCGGAAGGCGATAGCCTGAGGAAGCTCGGCGCTCCCCCACAGGAAAGCGAGTGGCTTCTCAACCACCCCTGACTCCCATTCCGGCAAACACGAACCCCGGTTATCTCGAAATCGAGTCTTCCATAAACGGGAGCTTAAGTGAAAACTACGTAGAGGTTTTCTGATGAAAGACGGACCAGCTCATCTGTTTTAAGGGATGAGCTGGTCCGGTGGGAAATGGTAGACATTATTTGATGTTGATGACAATTTTACCTTTGGCGTGGTGGGTTTCGCTGACGCTATGGGCTTCTTTTAGACCTTCCTCGCTGAGGTCGAAACGATGTCCGATGACAGATACTAAATCTCCTTCTTCCATCATGGAAGCGAGTTTTGTCAGTTTCTCTCCGCTCGGCTCAAGCCAGACGAATCCTGCTTTCACTCCATGTTTGGCAGCGAGGTCTTCATCCGGTGGCTGGACAATGGACGGAAGACGCCCACCTTCTTTCAGGACAGAAAAGCTTTTTTCCTGGATTTCTCCACCAAGAGTATCAAGGACGATATCGTAATCACTTAACACCTCTGAGAATTCCTCTTCTTTATAATTGATAAAACGATCGACACCCAGTTTCTCTACCCACTCCTGGTTCTTTCCACTGGCTGTCGCTGCTACATAAGCACCTTTTTGCTTCGCAATTTGAATGGCATAATGGCCGACACCACCTGACCCTGCATGTATGAGCACATGGTCTCCTTCCTGGATATCGCTAAAATCCACTAAACATTGCCATGCAGTAAGTCCTGCCAATGGCACCGCTGCCGCTTCCTCAAAAGAAACGTTCTCAGGAAGATGTGCTAGAAGATGTTCATCCACTGCTGTGTACTCTGCATACGTTCCGAATCGTGTTGTATCCGGACGAGCAAAAACTCGATCTCCTACTTTGAAGTTTTCCACTGCAGAACCAATCTCTGCGACGATTCCTGCAGCATCCCATCCTAAAATGATAGGAAAATCAAAGTCCAGCATTTCTTTTAAGTAACCTTCCCTAAGCTTCCAGTCGATGGGATTGATCGATGTTGCGTGCAATTCCACGATGACCTGGTTCTCATTTGGAACAGGAAAATCCACGTCTTTTTCTTTTAGTTGATTTCTATCTCCATATTGCTCAATAACAATGGCTTTCATATTATAATCGCTCCTTTTAAGAGGTATGACTTCTATAGTTTTCCCCACAGTTTTCACGTGAAACATGATAAGATGTGGAAGAAAGAAGATTATGTATAAAAGGATGATCACGATGATTCAACAGGCCGAAAAAATTCTCCACCAATACTACGGTTATTCCTCGTTCCGCCCTGGTCAAAAAGAGGCCATTACTCATGTTTTAGATCAAAAGAACACACTGGCCGTCATGCCGACAGGAGGCGGAAAATCCCTCTGCTATCAAATCCCCGGACTCACTTTGCAAGGAACAGCGATCATCATATCCCCCTTGATTTCTTTGATGAAAGACCAAGTGGATGCCCTCCATTCCTATGGGGTGGCCGCTACTTATATTAATAGCTCCCTTTCTCATACAGAGCAGCAACAAAGGCTGCGGGATATGGAAAACGGCCGCTATTCCTTTGTGTATGTCGCTCCTGAACGGTTTGACTCACCCAACTTTTTGGCCGCTATCAACAGCATTCCCCTTTCGTTGATTGCCTTTGATGAAGCGCACTGTATTTCCCAATGGGGACATGACTTCCGTCCAAGCTACCGATCGATTGTTCCTACCTTGAAAAAAGTTGCAAACCTTCCTGTCCTTATGGCTCTAACCGCTACCGCGACCCAGGAAGTAATTAAGGACATTAAAGAGTTGATCGATGTCGAGGATACAAACGTCATTAATACTGGATTCGCAAGGGACAACTTATCTTTTCGTATTATCAAAGGCCGTGACAAACGAGAATTCATCAGCGAATATTTGACTCAGATTCCCAATGAATCCGGCATCATCTATACAGCCACACGAAAAGATGCTGACCAGCTTCATTACCTTTTAACGAAAAAAGGATTTGCTGCTGGAAAATATCACGCAGGAATGACAGAGCATCAAAGAAAGCAAGCACAGATGGATTTCGTTCAGGATGAAATCACCACGATGATTGCAACCAACGCCTTCGGGATGGGCATCGATAAATCAAATGTCCGTTATGTTATTCACTATTCCATGCCGATGAATATTGAATCTTATTACCAGGAAGCTGGTCGTGCCGGCCGTGATGGTGAGCCTGGTGATTGTGTATTGCTCTTTTCAAGTCAGGATATCAACCTGCAACGGTTTTTGATCGACCAGTCACCAAATGAAGAAAAGAAAAAGGATGAGTACACGAAACTCCAGGCGATGGTGAATTATTGCCATACCCACTCCTGTTTGCAGCAATACATTCTTGACTATTTTGATGATCCGACAGAATCCGAGCCTTGTGGTAAATGTACGAATTGCACCCACGATGGTGAAGAGCAGGATATGACAAAAGAAGCGCAAATGGTATTATCCTGTGTGAAACGTATGGGCGAAAGGTTCGGAGCCGGCCTGACAGCGAAGGTACTCAAAGGTTCTTCTGACCAAAAAGTGAAACAGTTTCGATTCCAAGATTTATCGACCTATGGCATTATGCCGAATTATACAGAAAAAGAATTAACTCGATTCATTCAGTTTTTAACGGCGGAAGGCTACCTATCGACAGGCGAAGGACGTTATCCTTCATTAAAGTTGACGAATGAAGCCGTTTCTGTCATTAAAGGCAACCAGCCTGTTCTTATGCTTGTTGAATCCACAACGAAAAAACAGAAAACCGAATACAATGAGCAATACTTCGAAGAGTTGCGACAGTTACGTAAATCGATTGCAGATGAAAGCAACCTTCCCCCTTACGTCATCTTCTCTGATGCCACACTCAAAGACTTGACCATCTATCTCCCAGAAAGCAAAGAAGAGATGATGAACATCAAAGGAATAGGGGAGCAGAAATTCGAGAAGTATGGAGAACAGTTTCTTGAGAAATTACGACCTTGGGCACAAGAGACGGAGACGAAGCCTACGCCGGTTCGTTCGACCGAACCTTCAATCCAACAGAAAGACCCGTTTGATGACCGCCCCAGTCACCATATTTCTTACGACCTTTGGATACAAGGAAATGATGTGAAAGACATAGCCAAAGAAAGGGGTATAGGCAAACAAACGATTGAGAACCATATTTTCCGAGCTGGAAAAGAAGGAAATGAGATCGATTGGAGCCGATGGTTTGATGAAGAACAAGAAAGCAACATTGTGCAGGCCTATGATCAAATGGAGGAACATAAATTGAAACCCTTGAAAGAATCTCTGCCTGAGGGGTATTCCTACTCTATGATCAAGGCCGTCCTTGTGAAGCATAACTTGATGGATGAATGATAGTTGAGGAGGAAGATTTATGACTAAACCTGTAATCTCAAGAGAAGATGTAAAAGCATTGGACCAACATGACCCGCTTCAACCTTTCAAACGTGAATTTTACCAAGAAAGATTTTATTACATGGATGGAAATTCCCTAGGTCTGCTTTCGAAACGTTCTGAAGAAACCCTCTCAACCTCCCTGAATGATTGGAAGAAACATGCCATCGGAGGATGGACCGAAGGAGAAGAACCTTGGTTTTACATGTCAGAAAAAATCGGGGCACTGACTGCTCCTCTCATCGGGGCGAAACCAGAAGAAGTCATCAATACCGGTTCTATTACATCAAATATTCATCAGTTGCTGGCGACGTTTTATAAGCCAGAAGGAAAACGGACGAAAATCCTCGCAGATGAACTAAACTTCCCGTCTGACATTCACGCCATGAAGAGCCAAATCAAATGGCACGGGTTAGACCCGGAAGAACACTTGATTCGTGTCCAAAGTGTGGATGGCTATACGTTATCGGAAGATACCATCATCAAAGAAATGGACGAAGACATCGCTGTACTTCTCCTGCCTTCCGTTTTATATCGTAGTGGCCAACTGCTCGATATTGAAAAAATAACAAGGGCAGCTCATGAATATGGCATCATCGTTGGCTTTGACCTTGCCCACTCGATCGGTGCTCTTCCTCACCGCTTGAACGAATGGGGCGTCGACTTTGCTGTCTGGTGTACGTATAAGTATTTGAACAGTGGACCTGGCGGGGTCGGCGGACTGTATGTGAACAAAAAACACCTCGGCAAAAGCCCAGGACTTGCAGGTTGGTTCAGTTCGGACAAAGACAAGCAGTTCGATATGAGCCACGAACTAACTCCTGCAGAAACCGCAGGAGCATTCCAAATCGGAACGCCTCATGTGCTCAGTTCAGCGCCTCTCATAGGGTCATTGGAACTTTTTGAAGAAGCGGGCATTCAACAGATTAGAGAAAAATCACTAAAGCTCACTCGTTTACTGATGGACCTTATCCACCAGGAGCTTTCAGGTTATGGCTTCAAAATCGGCAACCCTTTGAATGATGAAAGCCGTGGAGGCCATGTCTGTCTCGTCCATGACGAGGCGGCAAGTATCTGTAAAGCATTAAAACAAGAAGCCATCATTCCCGACTTCCGTTCACCGAATGTCATCCGCCTTGCCCCGATCGCTTTTTATACGTCTTACGAAGATGTGTATGACGTCGTGTTACGCTTGAAAGACATCATGGAGAATGAAAAACAAAAGCAATTCAAAAATGAAAGAGACACCATCGCCTAAGGAGGTTTGTGATAATGAAATTTATCGATATTACAATGCCACTGAACAATGATACGCCTCCCTGGCCGGGAGACGAGCCGTTTGAATACAAGCTGACGTGGTCCATGGAAGATACGGGATCGGTCAATGTCGGCCAATTCAAAGGCAGCAACCATATTGGGACCCACGTGGATGCCCCCTATCACTATGATTCAGCTGGCTTAAAAATCGCAGATCTTCCCGTCGATCGATTTTCCGGTCAAGCTCTGGTCGTTTCCGTAAAAGATGACCCTGTCATCACTAAAAAGCTGTTGGAAGGCGTAGACTTGAGTCAGGTAAGTAAAGTTTTGTTCCATACGGACAGTTGGAAAGACCGCACCCGCTTCCCTGATCATTACACGGTCATCGGTGATGATGTAGGTCCATTTTTAAAAAAGCAAGGCATCGACCTTATCGGCATCGATACTCCTTCTGTTGACCCTGAAACAAGTAAAGAGTTGAAAGGCCATCACACGCTGTACCAGAATGATATCCTGATTCTTGAAGGGATTGATCTTTCTCAGGTGTCGCAAGGAGTTTATGAGCTTTTTGCTTTTCCATTAAAAATGGAGCAAGCCGACGGCAGCCCCGTCCGCGCCGTCTTACGAACCATCGAAGCATCCTAGCCTCAAATAAACATCCCGTAATCAAGTTTTCAAAGATACTGACATATAGCTGAAGATTTTGTACTAAAAACACCTAGGGATCCCCTAGGTGTTTTTAGTGTAAGCCTATATTATTTCTTCGTGATTCGTTGGTCGATCGCCATCTTCTTCGCTACTTTTGGTGCGAGCCAAATCATTGGCAGTAGAAGAATGGATACTGGAACAGCTGTGACGACAATGAAGTTTTGCAGCTGTGTAATCCCACTGTCTCCTGTAATTAACAGAATCACAGCGATCGCGCCCATCAATACGGCCCAGAAGATTCTAAGCCAGCTTTGTGGGTTTCCTTCTCCTGTGACAGCCATGGCAATCGTGTAGGACATGGAGTCACTCGTCGTTACGACAAATAGGATCGTTAGAAGCAAGAATAGCGGCGAAATCACGCTTGCCAATGGGAACTGTTCTGTAATGGCAAACATGGCTGCCGGGTTGCCTGCTTCATTCAGTGCGTTGGATACAGAACCAGGATTGTTCAATTCAAAGAAGATTCCGGATCCACCTAGGACTGTAAACCAGAACGTAGAAATAACAGGAGCAAAAACAGATACGGCAATGATGATCTCTCTTATTGTCCGGCCTCTTGAAATACGGCTGACAAGAATGGCCATCATCGGTCCATACCCGATGAACCAGCCCCAGAAGAATACGGTCCATAGAGATAGCCAACCTTCATCTCCTCGATACGTACTCATAGGAATGAATTGATCAACATAATAACCAAATCCTGCTAAGAAGTGGTCGATGATAAAACCACCTGGTCCAAAGATGACGATGAACGCCATTAGCCCAATGGCCATGCGGACGTTGAAGCTACTTAAAAATTGTATCCCTTTATATAAACCAGTGACTGCTGAAATCGTCGAGATGATTACAACGGCAAAAATAATGGAAAACTGTGTGCTGAACTGATTAGGTATCCCGAAAATTTCCTGAAGTCCGTAGCTCGCTTGCAGACCAAGGAAACCAATTGGACCGATCGTCCCTGCCGCCACAGCAATGACGGAGAAGGCATCAATGATCGTCCCTATCCAACTGTGGCGTAATTTTTCGCCGAAAATCGGATACAGCAACGTTCTAGGCTTCATTGGCATTCCTTTATGATAGTGACCGTACATCATGACAACCGCACTAATCGTACCAAGAATAGCCCATGCCAGGAATCCCCAGTGCATAAAGCTTTGCGCGAGGGCCGGGTTGATTGCTGCTTCTGTCCCGGCTTCAATTCCAGACTGAGACGGGGGTACAGTCAAAAAGTGCCACATCGGTTCAGCGGCAGCCCAGAAAACACCTCCGCCGGCCAACAGTGTTGCCATAATGATGGATAGCCATTTGTATAATCCCAGTTCAGGCTTTTCCATATCCCCCATTCTTATTTTTCCATAACGTGAAAAGGCTAAATATAATCCAACAAAGAATGTGGCAAGCATGAGCACTTGCCAAAAAGCACCGAAGTACTTGGCTGACCATGCGAAGCTTTCACTAACGATCATTTCAATCAAATCAATATCAATGAGTGCAAGAATAACGAAAAGGACTAATAATCCTCCACTTATTACAAATACCGGCCAGTCAATACGGCCTGATGTTTTATTTTCCATAGTTGTCTCCTTTAATTCATAATGTGTTTGAATGCACAATTTACAACTTTATCACTCTTTTTATTATGGTGTAAAGATATTTCCTTTATCCTTTAGAGAAATGATTTTTGAGAAGAACGGCATAAAAAAAGCGATCCCTAGCAAGAGATCGCTTCTCTTTAATCTTCTGTGGACTCTACCTTATGATCTTCCTGTATGTTCTGACATTCCTTACAAAGATTAATTTCTCGCTCTTCTTTGATCTGAAGCGGTTTGCCACAACGCTGGCACTCATCATAGTTATTCGGATTTGTTTGAAATCCCGGCATTTCATTACTTCCATCGTTATACATACAAGTTCATCTCCTTTTTCTTTCACCTTTTCTTTTCTTATTCCCTATTCGCTTTTCGTTAATCATCTTGTCATTTCCTTTGCAGCGGTCATTCCAGACAATGTCACCCCAAGCGTTCCAGCTCCTGGGAAAACCGTATCCCCGCACTGATAAACGTCCGGAATCCCGGTGCGAATGGAATAACTGTTGAGCCAGCTGTATTTTCCCGTTGGCGCGTATCCACCCACTTTTCCATTTTTCCTTCTCAACCACTTTTGAAAAGTAATCGGAGTCCCTGGAAGAACAATGTCTAACTTTTCCTTAAAACTCGGGAAGTAAAAATCCACCGTATCCAGGAGTCGATTCTTCATTTGTTCCTTATCCGCTTCATATTTTTCCGAATTCCACCAGGGTGAAATGGATGTGTGAGTAGAAATCGTCAATGAGCGCTTTCCGACAGGTGCCATCGACGAATCTCGAGGGTCAGATAATGACATTAAAAACTGTCCCCCATCATGGAGGTCGTCCGGTTTTTGCGGATCAATAAACTGATGATACATGGCGTCTTCTCCCTCAAAAACCGCCCCTTCCACACCTCCATGAATGATAAACGCTCCCCATGAATCTCTTTTTTCTTCTTTTAACGCTTTAACATAGGACTGTTCACCCATCTCCTTTGATACCGTATCATGGAAGTTGTGAACAGAATTGTTCAACAGTGCCTTTTGCGCTCGAAATACTCGATCACGTTTCGTATGAAATTCAAAATGTTGGCCGCTTTTCTCTACTTTATGAATCGGATGACGCATATAAAGGTCGCTCCCTGAATGCTTAATGAAAGATGCCAAACGTTCGGCAACCGCTGCAAGACCTCCATGTACAGCATAAGCGCCTTTATGGAAGGTTTGTAACGCAGCATAACCCAAAAACGCAGGGCAATATTCAACGCTTGTTTGTACGCTATCCATCAACTCACCATTCAAAAACACGCGGAAAAGACGATGGTTATGAAGGCTATACTTTTTCAAACGATCTTCTACCGTCTGGTTCATGAATGGGAGAAGTTTCATAGCATCTTTGTTCACGAAAGGTACCAAATGCATGAAATCTTTTAAGGTTCGTGGTGGAAATACAGGAAGATCTTCTGTTAACTGATCGACTATCGCTCCCACCCTATATACTTCATCATAGAACGACTGTATAGCGGAAGATTGGGTTGGGAAGACTCGTTGAATCTCTTCATACCAGCGGCTTCGCTCACGAAAATAGTGAATGGTGCGATCCGGCATGTGAATATCCATGATCGTATCCAATAACGTCATGGCAGGAGGATCGATGTTTAACTGATCGAAGAGTCGATGGAGAACCCCTCCCTCTTCAAATCCCATTCCAAGGGTTGCCCCTGACTGAAAACGGTAGCCGTTTCGTTCGAATTTGCCTGCGCTACCCCCGAGTTCATTGGAGGCTTCAAAGACAGCAACTTTCATTCCTTTTTTGGCGAGTGTAGCTGCAGCTGCCAGCCCACCAAAGCCTGCACCTACAACTCCAACATCATAAATCATCCGCTCACCTCCCTCCTCTTCTTTTCCCCCATCTCCCCCTTTTTAGGCGTAACGAATGTTCTTGAAGTATATGGCAGTATTGTGGAAGACTCAGTTTCGAGACTTTTATGTGATTCTAGGGGCTGCGGGAAAAGGTTCGCTTTCCGTGGGCGAGTGATGAGCCTCCTCGAGCTAACGCTCTGCGGGGTCTCATCTACCACGCATTTCCCACAGGAGTCTCACCGTTTCCCTCCGCCCCTATACCAAATGAGGTTCTCGAAACCCCTCTTATAGTAAACTGCCTAGTTGTGTTGTGTAACCCTGCTTAAACTGCGTCGAAATAGGATTATTAACCATAAAAGCTCCTATTACTGGAAGGTAGTTTCGAGAATCTCTTCCGGCAAGTGGGCGGAGGGGAATGGCGAGACTCCTGCGGGAAAAAAGTGCTTGGTGAGACCCCACAGGACGCAGTCCGAGGAGGCTCACCGCGCTCCCGCGGAAAGCGAGCCATTCCCCGCAGCCCCCATCCACACACCAAAAGTCTCGAAACTGAGTCTTCTACAATCGGGAGCTTTAGTGGAGAAAGTTTATGGATTTATTGAAGAAATTTGTATTTTTGCAGACCTTTTGGATGAGACACTCGTCTAAGGAAGAGGAAAGGAGAGGAAAGCCTGGTGTCCGGACATACACAAACTCATTACACACGCGAGGAAGCGGTTGAGTACATAATGGACCAATACGGAGAATCGTTGAAACGAACCATTTTTACATATGTGAAAAATCACCATACCACAGACGATATCTTTCAGGATGTTCTCCTGCAGATTTATCGGAAGTGGGACAGGTTCAACGGAGATTCCCAATTGAAGACATGGGCGATGAGAATCGCCATCAACCGATGCAAAGACTATTTACGTTCCCCTATTCACCGCATCAAAATCGCTACAGATAAATGGCGCGAGCAAAAAGACCCGAACTACACGGAGCAAAAAGTCGTACAAAAGGAACAGTGGGATGAAATAGCGGAAGCCATCCTTCATCTCCCTATCAAATACCGGGAAGTCATGATTCTGACTTTCCAGCAAGATATGACGCAGAAACAGATTGCTGAAGCGACCGGCACACCTTTAAGCACGATCAAAACAAGGATGCAGCGTGCACGTCAACTGCTTAGAGAAAAGGCAGATGAAGGAGGGATAGACCCGTGGATCATCAACAAATAAAAGAAGCCATCAACCGTCAAATTGGCGAGGATCCTTTATTCACAGATAAAGATAAAGAGCGCTTTTATAAAAACAAGCCGAACCGACGGCAACGGTTCCCTGCTGCTCCGAAAATTGTTACGGTCCTTCTTGCTTTCTTTGTTTTAAGCGGACCCTTTTATACCTTTATAAAAACGGACTGGTTTGAGCAACCTTCTTCACCGACGCAAGAAGAAAAAGAACCAGTAGAAGAAACGCCTCCTGCACCTGATCCGGATCCAGAAGAACCTACCCATGTAAAGGTTGAAAAGCTCAAGGAAGTCATTACTTCTATACCGAGCAAAAGTAAGGTTAAAGTCGCCATTGACCGATTCCATGGGGTCGAGGTTGAGTTCGAACAATCTACAAAAACAGAAAACGGAAACGAATATCATTTGCTTGAAAGTTATTATGTATTCGACCGCCACAATGAAACCGGAGATTCCTCCGCGTATATTGGTCCAATGCCTCCAACAAAAGACGACTTCAAGCGCGGGGATGTGGAGATTTCTTTAAAACTCGACTGGATAGAATCAGAAAGCCACAATTTGTTACGAGAAGCCACACTTCTTTACCTTTCTGAGGAAGGAGATTTGATCGAAGAGAACTACAGCAGAAGCGCATATCATGGAAAATTCATCAAGGTTAAAAATCCGAATGAACCTGTGGTTATGGACGACCTAATCCTTCGGTCTATCGCAAGGTCCGTAGGTAAAGAGCCCGATAACATCACCAAGCGTGACCTATTGTACTTAGAAGAATTGACGATTAACGCCTCCCATTTGAGCGGCATCTATGAAGTAGACGAAGATATTGAATATTTTAAAGCGATGCAGTCGCTCTTCGTGCTGAAGCTAAATCAAGCCATCATTCCAGGGGAGTTATTAAAAGAAGTTCCTTATTTGGATCAAGCAACCTTCATCGGTCCTACCGTCGACGATTTGAGTCGTGTCAAAGAAGGGCTGCAAACCATCACGTACTTGAATTTAATTAATTCCTCATTTAGAGGAACGGCCGAAGACATTCTTGAGCTGAAATCTTTGAATATCGTCAGGGTCGATCCTGCCGTTGTTCCTAATTACGAAGATTTACAATTTGAAGGTATGGACGTTCGGTGGTAGTAAACAGAAAAACATAATAGGGTACGGGGAACTGCTTCCGACCGGAGGCGAGCTTCAATCCCCTTCCCTACTTATATGAGGTATAGGATTTTAAAAAGGAGGAATTTCCATGTGTGGAATTGTTGGAATTTTCAATAAAAATGGCATTGAGAATCATGCTCTCATCCAGGACATGATGGGAAAAATTCATCACCGCGGACCAGACAACCAAGGTTCATACACAAACAGAGAAATCAGTTTAGGTTTTCAGAGACTGACGATTATCGATGTTTCTGAAAATGGTAATCAACCGATGTGTAGTGAAAATGAACGGTATGTGATGGTATTCAATGGAGAAATCTATAACTTTCAAAACTTAAGAGAAGATTTACTTCTACAGGGGCACACGTTTCATAGCCAGGCGGATAGTGAAGTTGTCCTTCATGGATACGAGCAATACGGCACGGATATTTTGCAGAAGTTACGGGGGATGTTCGCTTTTTCCATATGGGACAAAGTTGAAAAACAACTCTTCATTGCCAGAGACTCATTCGGGATCAAACCGCTTTATTATACACAGGAAACGACAGACGGATCCTTCTTATTTGGGTCTGAAATCAAATCGTTTCTTGCTCACCCTCAATATTGCAAGTCCTTCAATGAGGAAGCACTGCAACCTTATCTCACCTTTCAATATTCGGCTATGGAGGAAACATTTTTCAAAGGCGTTTACAAACTTCCTCCCGGCCACTATATGATCCATGATGGGAATGATTTTGAAATAAGACCCTACTGGGAGCCTTCTTATTCTGAGCAGACAACGGATTTAAACGAAGCCATTGAGAAAATCCAGGAAGCGATGGATGATTCCATCCGTCATCACAAAATCAGTGATGTGGAAGTAGGATCCTTCCTTTCAGGAGGCATTGATTCAAGCTATGTGACGAGTTTACTAAAACCGAATAAAACGTTCTCGATCGGCTTTGAAGATTATGAAGGCATGTTTAATGAAACGACACTCGCTGAAGAGTTATCACAAAAAATAGCAGTCAAAAACTATAAACGGTTAATTTCAGCGGATGATTTTTTCCAGGCGGTTCCGACCATTCAATATCATATGGATGAACCTCATGCGAACTTGTCTTCCGTCCCTCTTTTCTTCTTAAGTGAATTGGCTAAAGAACATGTAACGGTCGTTCTCTCAGGAGAAGGAGCCGATGAACTTTTCGGAGGATATGATTGGTATAAGATCAGCCCTGAACAGAAGATTTATGAAAAAGTGCCGTTTGCGATTCGCCAATCCATTGCCATTGTTTCTTCTAAGCTTCCTAAAAATAGGATCACCACCTTTTTGAGGAGTGGCGGAGAGAAGATTGAAGAAAAATTTATCGGACATGCGAAAGTCTTCCGCCCTGAGGACGCTCACGAAGTCCTTAAACCCGCTTACCGGCAGAATCGTAAACCAGCAGACCTTTTATCAGACACCTATGCCAAAGTTTCCGGAGCGAATGATTCGACGAAGATGCAATACGCAGATCTTCATCATTGGCTTCCAGGGGATATCCTTCAGAAAGCTGATAAAATGAGTTCCGCTCACTCTCTTGAGTTACGCGTCCCCTTTTTGGATGCAAAAGTAATGGATGTCGCGTCCTCCCTCGCTCCTTCTTTAAGAGCCAATGGCAAGGACACAAAATATGCACTGAGAGAAGCAGCTAAGGCTGTGCTCCCTGAAGAATGGGCGAACCGTAAAAAAGTCGGTTTTCCAGTTCCTATCCGCGATTGGCTGAAACAGAAAAAATACTATGACTTGGTGAAAGCATCTTTAACGTCTGAAACAGCTCAGGAATTTTTCCACACCGATTCATTAGTCCAGTACTTGGACGAACATTATGAGGGGAAAGGAAATCATCATCGTTATATTTGGACCGTCTATGTGTTTATTCAATGGTATGAAGTCTATTTTGGAAAAGAGGTACATCTTCAAGAAGAAGAAAACCATCTCGCTTATGCATAACAAAACCGGCAGCTTTTTAGACGCTGCCGGTTTTCGTTTATTTATTCAAATGTAATGGCCCAGCTTCCTTTACGCATGACGGATTCTGTCGTCCCGTCCGCAAGTACACCATCAATATCAAGCTCACCGGATCCCATCATGAAATCAACGTGGGATAAACTGTCATTCACACCATGTTGATCAAGTTCTTCTGCGCTCATATCTGACCCGCCTGTCATGTTATTCGGGTAAGCTTTTCCGAGGGCAAGGTGACAAGAAGCGTTCTCATCATAAAGCGTGTTATAGAAAATCAGACCAGATTGAGAAATCGGGGACTCATGCGGCACAAGCGCCAGTTCTCCAAGTCTACGTGAACCTTCGTCTGTTTCCAGAAGGTGCTTGAGTGTCTCTTCGCCTTCTTCCGCTGTGAAGTCAACAACTTTCCCCTCTTTAAACGTCAAGGTGAAATTGTCGATGACGTTTCCACCATAATTCAGCGGTTTCGTGCTGGAAACTTTTCCATCTACTCCATATTTATGAGGAGCTGTGAACACTTCTTCTGTCGGCATGTTCGGGTTGAATTGCACCTTTCCTTCAACCGTCTTCGAAGGTCCACCCTTCCAAATGTGTCCTTCAGGCAGAGCTACTTCGAGGTCCGTACCTGGAGCTTTGTAAATCAACTTCTGGTACTGTTTCTTATTCAAGTATTCACGAGCTTTGATCAATGTTTGGTTATGCTCTTCCCATGCAGCTACCGGGTCCTCACGATCGACGCGGACAATGCTGAAGATCTGCTCCCAAAGCTTCTCAACCGCTGTATCTTCCTCTTCTCCAGGGAAGATCTTTTGTGCCCACTTAGGAATAGGGATACTGACAATCGACCATTGAATACGATCATTCATCGTATAATCACGGAACTTGGACATCGCTTCTGATCTCGCTTTGGTAGCAGCTGCGACTTTGCTTGCATCAATGCCTTTCAAAAGATCAGGGTCTGTAGAGCGAATTGAAAGGATCGCCGCTCCCTGCTCAGCAAAGTAAGTGTACTGCTGTTTCTGCCATTCTGGAACGTCCGATAACGTTTCCTGATCAGCATGTTCATATTTCATGCGCGTCAGTTCATCGTCACCCCAGTTAATATGTACATCTTTCGCTCCCATTTCGAAAGCTTTTCTTGCGACGATGCGTGTAAAGTCCGCTCCAGCAATCGTGGAGTTAATCATCAGCAATTGATCCTTTTGCAAACTGACACCTGTACGTAAGGCTAATTCTGCATATTTTTCCAAGTTTTCTTTGCTTGGCATTTTCATGATTACATTCCTCCTGTCAATGCTTGTATCCGTATTCATTATTCCATAAAACGCACGGAACTACAAAAATAAGCCAATCCTCATTATAAAAAAAGAGAGCGGAAAACAACGGTTCTCCACTCTCCACTCAGTCATTCTTCCTCTACTCCTTCAATAATCAAGGAAAGCTCTTCCCACCGCTCCATCTTGGCTTCCAATTCGGATTCGGCTTCATCTTTTTCCTTTGAAAGTTCCTGGACACGATCGTAGTTCGTCGCTTCTGCCGCGAGCTGCTCATCAAGAAGCTCAACCCTCTCCTCCAAAGCGGAGATTTCGTCTTCAATCGTCTCCCATTCCTGCTTCTCTCGATAGGATAACTTACGTTTTCGATTCGCACGGCGTGTATCTTCCTGAGTGGAAGGCTTCTTGTTTACCTGTTCCACTTTCTTCTCATCTTTTCTTTTCTCAAGATATTCCGTGTAATTGCCGTAAAACTTCCGGATATCTCCATCTTCTTCAAAAGCTAACAGACGATCAACCACACGATCCAAGAAATAACGGTCGTGTGAAACAGTGATGACGACACCTGGGAACTGTTCCAAGTAGTCCTCAAGCACACTCAGCGTCTCCGTATCCAGGTCGTTGGTCGGTTCGTCTAAGAAAAGAACATTCGGTTCGCTCATCAGAACCCTAAGCAAATACAAACGGCGGCGTTCTCCTCCAGAAAGACGCTTAATATACGTCCACTGCTGCGGCCGCGGGAATAAGAAACGCTCAAGCATCTGTTCTGCTGTAATTTCATCCCCCTCGGCTGTCGTAATGACTTCCGCTACTTCTTTGATATATTCAATGACTTTCAGACTTTCATCAAGCTCTCCATGGTCCTGTGTGTAATAGCCTATTTTAACGGTCGAACCGATGTGGACACTTCCGGTTTTCGGTTGAATGCGTTCAGCCATGATGTTCAGCAACGTTGTTTTGCCTGATCCATTCGGGCCAATGATTCCGAGTCTTTCTCCCGGCACGACAAGGTAATCTAAATCATCGATGAGCGGTTGATCTCCAAAACTGTGCGTGATTCCCTCTAACTCTATGACCTGGTTTCCTAATCGCGTAGAACCGATCGCCATATCCACATTTTCCTTCTTCGTATCAAAGGTTTCTTCCTTCATAGCTTCCACGCGTTGTTTACGAGCTTTTTGTTTCGTCGTTCTCGCTTTCACACCAGCTTTCAACCAGGCCAGCTCTCTACGTAGCGTGTTTTGGTGCTTTTGTTCAGCCTGACGCTCCCATTCTTCTCTTTCCGCTTTTTTTTCGAGGAATGTTTCATAGTTTCCCTCATAAATATACAAGCGACTCTTGTCTAGTTCATAAATCAAATTCGTCACACGATTCAAAAAGTATCTATCGTGCGTGACGACGATGAGTGATCCTCTATAGGAAGCTAAATACTCTTCCAGCCACTCAATGGTTTCATTATCAAGATGGTTCGTAGGCTCATCCAGCAACAGCAAGTCAGCCGGCTGGATCAGGGCTTTCGCAATGGCAATCCTTTTTTTCTGTCCTCCAGAAAGTTCGCTGATCTTCTTATCGAAAAACTCGATCCCCAACTTGGATAGAACCGTTTTGGCCACCGTGTTAGCTTCCCAGGCCCCTTTTTCATCCATCTTTTGCTGAAGGTCCAGCATACGTTCCTGGACTTGTGGATCCTCCGGATGAGCTGCTAAGTCTAATAGAACTTTTTCATAGGCTCTCATGACAACCATAATCTCCGCATCACCGTGATAGATTTGCTCAAGAACTGTATTGCTCTCATCTAATTCCGGTTCCTGCGGCAAATATTCCACCGTGAAGTCCTTCGCGTGATCCATATCCCCTGAATCTCCACTCTCTAAGCCTGCGAGAATTTTCATAAGTGTGGATTTCCCTGTACCATTCACTCCAATCAGGCCGATCCGTTGTTGATTGGATATCGTGAAAGTGAGGTCGTCGAAGAGATCTTTATCTCCATAACTTTTACTCAATTGATTGACTGATAGTAAACTCATTCCGCTCATTCCTTTTACTGAATATCTCTGTCCATCATATCACATATGCAAGTGTGAAGACTGATGTAGCGATTCGGACCTCGTTTGGCGCGATTCGGACCTCGTTTGGCGCGATTCGGACCTCGTTTGGCGCGATTCGGACCTCGTTTGGCGCGATTCGGACCTCGTTTGGCGCGATTCGGACCTCGTTTGGCGCGATTCGGACCTCGTTTGGCGCGGACGGGCATCCTATAAATGGATGCCCGTCCACGCCATAAGAAAAACAGCCTCTGGAACGAAATCCTGAGGCTGTTTATGTTTGTTATCCTTGTTCTTTCTCCGAGGATTGATCTCTTCTCCAGTATTCCATCCCGTCGACACCCGGGAGATGATCTTGATAAAAGACCGGATCTTTTCCTGCTTTCTTTTGCTTACGATAATCTTTCAATGCAGCATAAGCTACAGATGACAATCGGAAAATAGCATACAAGTTAATCAACGCCATGATCCCCATCGTCAAGTCAGCTAGTGACCATACAAGACCAAACTCCGCAATCGCACCGAACATGACCATAAGCAGCACAGCCACTCGGTAAATAAAGATGGCTGATTTGCTCGTTTTGATGAATTCTATGTTCGTCTCCCCATAGTAATAGTTTCCGATGATCGAACTGAATGCGAAAAGGAAGATCGCTACAGCAATAAAATTAGCCGCCCATGCACCGAGTTCAGATTCAAACGCTTCCTGGGTCAGTTGAATTCCATCAAGGTCTGTGCCTACATAATCTCCGGCAAATAGAATGATGACGGCAGTGGCACTACAAATAAGTAAGGTATCGGTGAATACACCCAATGTCTGAATCAAACCTTGTTTGACAGGGTGCGTAACTTCAGATGTAGCGGCTGCGTTTGGCGCACTACCCATACCTGCTTCGTTGGAGAACAATCCACGTTTGATTCCAATTAAAATCATACCACCAAACGTACCCCCAGCCACTTCACGAAAACCGAAAGCACCAGCGAAAATTTGCCCGAACATCGTTGGCACCTGTCCGATATTCACAACTAGAACGTATGCAGCAAGGATGATATAGAAAATAGCCATAATCGGAATGATAAACTGAGTCACTTGAGCAATTCGTTTTAAACCACCAAATATAATAAGAGCAACAATAAAGGTAAGAATTCCTCCAAGAAGCCATTTGTCCATATTAAAGGAATTCTCAAAAGCTAGACGAATCGTATTGGATTGCACGGAGCTGAAAACTAACCCGTACGTAAACGTAATGGTTATCGCAAAAACAATACCAAGCCCTCTGTTCTTCAACCCTTTTTCAATATAATAGGCAGGGCCACCTCGATACTGATTTTTTTCAGGAACTTTGTAGATTTGTGCAAGAGTACTCTCAATAAAGCTTGACGCTCCTCCAAGAATAGCTACAATCCACATCCAGAAAACGGCGCCGGGACCACCGACCGTAATCGCAGCGGCAACCCCTGCCAAGTTTCCCGTACCGACACGTGAAGCGGTACTAATGGCAAAAGCCTGGAACGGAGAAGTTCCTTTTTTGCCCTCAGCAGAAATGGATCGCTTATCAAAGAGAACACGAAACATTTCTGGTATGTATGTAAACTGGGCAAAGTTCAGTTTGATCGAAAACCATAATCCTAAACCGAGCAAGGCGGCAACAAGAATGGTCCCCCACATCCAGTCGTTCAGAAAAGTAAGTATATCTTCCACCATAACCTTCACCTCTCTAAGTATTATTTTCCATTTTAAGTCATTTCCCATAATCGCTTACAAACAAACACACAACTACAAGAACTCAACTATTTTACCATATATGTTCCCCACCCTCTACTTCCTATATCATACAACCCATCATTCCACTGAAGCTCCCTTTTCTGGAAGACTCAGTTTCGAGACTTTTGTGTGAGTTTAGGGGCTGCGGGAAAAGGTTCGCTTTCCATGGGGCGGGCGGTGATCCTCCTCAGGCTACGCCTTCCGGGGTCTCACCTGTCCCACACGTCCCATAGGAGTCTCACCGTTTCCCTCCGCCCCTTTGCCATATAAGTGTCTCGAAACCACTTCCAGAATAAGCTGCTTTTATGCACATGGTAATTGGAGGGGAAGGAACTCCTAAGGATGCTATTCTGGATACGAAAAGCTTGTTATAGAGCGCTTTATGCTTATAACACCAGGATATTGGAAGGCACCCTCCCACAGGAAAGGGGTTCGTTTCTCACCTTCATGGAATGGGGTGGTTGGGAAGCTGCGAGACTCCCGCGGGAATGGATTGACTGGCGAGACCCCACAGTGCGAAGCACGAGGAGGCTTGCCGTCATCCCCGCAGGAAAGCGAGTAGCTTCCCAACCACCCCTGACGCTCCACACGACAAACGAACCCCGAAAAGTCTCGAAACTGAGTCTTCCACAATTCTGCCATATAGTTTAATAGAGTATTAAAACCACCTAATAGTCTAAATGAAAAAAATTCTCAATATTCGCTTGACTTCTTTGCTCAATCTATTAGAATTGAATCTGGAATGAAAATCATTATCAATGATTAATAAAATTTTTACATAAGAGGTGGAAAGAACATGAGAAACAAATGGTTTTTAATGAGCTTCATCCTTATCCTTTCTATGTTCGTGCTCGCTGCTTGCGGCGGAGACGATCAGGAAGAAGCAACAGACTCAAATGAAGAAGAAACAACAAACACAGAAGAAAATAGCGAAGAAAATGCGTCAGAAGAAACTGGCGGAGAGGTCAATCTATATACTGGCCGCCACTATGACACAGACCAGGAGCTTTACGACAAGTTCGAAGAAGAAACAGGTATTAAAGTGAATGTGATTGAAGGAAAAGACGATGAATTGATTGCTCGTCTTGACCGTGAAGGCGAAGCTTCTGAAGCCGACCTTTTAATTACAGCTGATGCTGGACGTCTGCACCGCGCAAAATCCCAAGACCTTTTGCAACCCATTGAAAGTGATGTACTAAGTGAAAACATTCCGGAAAAATTCCGTGATGAAGACAACAATTGGTTTGGATTGACAAAACGTGCTCGTGTCATTGCTTACCACAAAGAACGCGTAAATGAAGAAGACATTCAAACTTACATGGACCTAACAAAAGATGAATTCCAGGACAAAGTCTTAATTCGTTCATCTTCTAACATTTACAACCAGTCCCTTGTCGCTTCTATGATTGCAACAGAAGGTGAAGAAGCTGCGAAAGAATGGGCACAGGGCATCGTAGATAACATGGCTCGTGACCCTCAAGGTGGAGACCGCGACCAGGCGAAAGCTGTGGCTGCCGGTGAAGGTGATGTTGCCGTTATGAACACTTACTACCTTGGAAAAATGTTGAATTCTGAAGACGAAGAAGAAGTCAAAGTTGCTGAGCAATTAGGAATCATGTTCCCTAACCAGGACACGACTGGTACTCACGTTAATATCAGCGGCGTAGGTGTGACAGCGAGCAGTCAAAACACGGAAAACGCTCAGAAATTCATTGAGTACCTTTCCAAAGAGGAAGCACAGAAACAATTCGCTGAAGCGAACTATGAATACCCAGTCAACCCTAATGTAGAGCCTTCTGAGCTTCTGCAAAGCTGGGGTGAGTTCAAAGAGCAGGACATTCGTCTGAATGAACTTGGTGAGAACAACGACCGTGCCATTCAAATCATGAATGAAGTCGGTTGGAAATAATAAGCCTTCTAACCGCATCATGCCTCCCATGATGCGGTTTTTTCTATACAAAACAGTTGAGAACTGTTATCATTAAAGCGGACTCAACCTTGAATGAAGAAAGCTCACCGGCTTTTTTCATTCAAGGCTGAGCGATTGGTAGGATAAAGGACGTGTCACGCTTGAATTTGTTACGTAAGCTTCCTGGATATATGAATATATGGTCGATCCTCAGTCTAGCGATTGTCATCTTGATTCTCATTCCCAACGTGACTATCCTATTCAACTTCTTTACTCAAAAAGCGGAAAACTGGAATCACATCCAGGAATACATCTTGCCGGATCTATTAAAAAATACCGGCTTGCTCATTGTTTTCACAGGGATATTAACCATCATCATCGGCACGAGTTTAGCATGGATCGTATCGGCTTATGACTTTCCTATGAAAAAGTTCTTTAAATGGGCGCTGATTTTACCACTGGCGATTCCCCCCTACATTGCAGGTTACACATACAATGGAATCTTGAACTATACTGGCGTCATTCAAACGACATTAAGAAACAACTGGGGCATTGAGGTGGATCAAGTCTACTTCAACATTCTAAACCTGCCGGGGGCCGTCTTTATATTTACGCTCTTTCTCTTTCCATATGTGTACACAATCACAAGAGCTTTTCTAGCTAACCAGTCCGCATCACTCATTGAAAATGCCAGGCTCCTCGGCCGCTCTCCGGTAGATATCTTTTTCAGGGTGGTCCTCCCTATTTCCCGTGGGGCAATTGTCGGAGGCGTGAGCCTTGTGCTCTTGGAAGTATTGAATGACTATGGGGTTGTCCAATATTTTGGTGTACCGACTTTCAGTACAGCGATTTTTCAAACATGGTTTGGGATGAATGATCTCAATTCAGCCATCAAATTATCGGCGACCCTCATGTTTATCGTCTTTGCCATCCTTACTTTAGAAAAAGTGCTCCGCGGCCGTAAAAAATATGCATCGACAACGGCTAAAGCTCGCCCTCTCCACCCTACTCGATTACAAGGTTGGAAGGCATGGGGAGCTTTTGGATACTGTTTGTTTATTTTCTTATTAGGGTTTCTTATCCCATTCGTCCAACTCGTCGACTGGATGTTGTTAACTTTTGAAAAAATCGCGTCACCCGAATTTACGACACTCATATGGAATTCACTTCTTGTCTCTTTCGTTGGTGCCTTATTGATCGTCTTGTTCGCTGTAATTATTGGTAACTTTGCCAGAATGCATCAGAGCGCATTATCAAAATCCGCAGCAAAAGTGACGATCTTAGGGTATTCCATTCCGGGAGCCGTCATCGCGGTCGGGATCAGTACCGTTTTCATTGGTTTAGATAGTGGTCTTTCACGTTTTTATGAGGCTACCGGCTTGGAAAGCCGCCTATTCTTGAGTACGAGCTTGATCATCTTAATTTCTGCGTACATCATTCGCTTCCTTGCGATTGGATACAATTCCATCGAATCAGGTTTTGATAAAATCGGAAATAAGTACACGGAAGCTTCAAGGATGCTCGGCTTGAACATGACACGCACCTTTTTCAAGGTCGATTTGAAAATGATCAAAGCCCCGCTCATCAGTGGGTTTCTGCTTGCTTTTATCGAAATCATCAAAGAATTGCCTCTCACCTTGATTTTGCGTCCGTTTAACTTTGGAACGCTATCGACGAATGCCTTTAAGTACGCGAGTGACGAGCAGATTCATGAGGCGGCTCTTGCCTCCATCATCATCGTTGTCATCAGTGCCATTGCCGTTTTTGTTTTCCATCAAGTTTTAGAAAAGGAGTCGAATTGATATGTACGTTCAAATCAAAGATCTCTGTTTCGGTTATAAAAACGCAAAGAATTTGACGATCCACCATTTCAACCTCGATATCGAACAAGGAGAGATCATCTCCATTCTTGGTGAAAGTGGCAGTGGAAAAAGCACCGTGCTGCGCCTTTTGTGTGGTCTTGAGACACCTTCCAAGGGAACCATAAAAATCGGCAGCCAGACGATGACCGATGAACGGACGTTTGTCCTCCCTGAAAAAAGAGGCATTGGCATGGTATTCCAGGACTATGCTCTATTCCCTCATATGACGGTTTATGAAAATGTTCAATTCGGATTAAAGAATTGGAAAAGAAAAGAAAGAAAGAATCGCGTGCATGAAGTGCTTGAACTTGTGAATATGAGCAGCTATGCAAAAAGATATCCCCACGAATTAAGTGGTGGACAGCAGCAGCGAATCGCTCTTGCCCGCTCCCTAGCACCGGAGCCTTCCCTACTTCTATTGGATGAACCGTTCAGTAATTTGGATGCAGACCTCCAAATCAAAATCAGAAGTGAATTGAAAGAAATCATCAAACAAACAGGCACGACTTCTATTTTCGTGACTCACGATCGAGAAGACTCGAGAGCCATTGCAGATCGTATTATTACTATGAGAGACGGAGCTGCCCACGATTGGGATTCCCTTTGTACTACGACCCGTCTTGAAGAAGAGCAACGTCAACCAGAGCTCGTTCGGCTCAAATAAAGAAAAGCTTGGCTACCTATAAGGGCAGCCAAGCTTTTTTAGCAATCACGTTTCCAAGGAAGGCTAGTACCAAACTTCTCAGCAAGCTCCTTGGATTCTTTCCTTCTGTTTTTCCTGTGTTCATGGCGCTTCTGCGCGTTCTCATGCAGCCACTTTTCTTCGTCTGATTCAGGGTACACCCCTGGAACCGGCGATGGTTCATTCTTCTCATCCACGGCTACCATGGATAAGAAAGCGGTCGTACAAACCTTTCTTTCTCCAGTCAAAAGGTTCTCGGTCGTTGCTTTGACGAACACTTCCATGGACGTATTATGTGTCCATGTGACGAATGCCTCGAGGCAAATGGTGTCTCCCTCAAAAACCGGCTGCAGGAAATCGACAGAATCTGTAGACGCCGTCACGACCGGCTTTCTGGCATGTCTGACAGCTGCAATCGCTGCTACATCATCAATATGTGCCATTAATTTGCCACCGAACAACGTTCCATGACTATTGGTATCTGGTGGTAAAACGTGTGAACTTTTTACTGTTAATGAATCGATACAAGGTTTTGCTTCCATCCTGTATTCCTCACTTCCATATGGAATCGTTCTCTGCCTTCTATTATACCATGTTTGGTATTTCTCACTCTTTTTCACGGAATACAATTTCAAAAACTGCACCCGGCGTGCCTTTCCGGTTGTAGGCATGAATTTCCCCGCCACTCCGTTCAACGATCGCTCTGGATATGGCAAGCCCAAGCCCTGTTTCCCCTTCTTTTCCTTTAATAAAACGTTCGAAAAGTTGAGGGAGAAGTTCTTCTGGAATGCCAGGTCCGTCATCGAGCACTTTTACTCTATACAGATCTTGCTCTTTCTCTGTTGTCATTGTAACTGAACTCTCCGCATGTCTGACCGCATTGCTCAATATATTGATCATGGCCTGCAGCACTCTTTCCCTGTCAACGAATGTATAGTAGGAATGAATATCTTCCGTTCTCAGTTCAATTCCTTTTTCCTTTGCCAGTGGATACAACCGATCCCTCGCCTGACTAATCACTTCAGATATCTCCGTTCCTTCAGGGTTATACACGTCTTCGCTGCTGTCGAGCTTGGCGAGCAAAATCATTTCATTAACGATCTTTTTCAAACGCTCGGTCTCACTCACCATCACATTCAAACCCTTTTCTGCCGCTTCTCCTTCGAACACTCCATCCCTGATCCCCTCGGCGTACCCTTGAATCGACATTAAAGGCGTTTTAAGTTCATGGGAAGCATTTTGAAAGAACTGCTTTTGGGAGTGTATGTACCTGGAGAGCTCTGCAGCCATGTGCCTGAGGCTTTGCTCTACTTCACCAATTTCACCAGAAGCGTGTACTTTTTTTACATCAGAAAACTGACGCTTTTCGATCTTTTTCACTTCTTCTTTCAATTTTGTAAGAGGGGTCACGAGACGCCAGGTCAACACATAACTCACAACGATTGCAAGGAATAGACCAATGAGGAAAACAACAATCATACGTGAAGCAAAAACGGACTGGACCGCCTGTAAGTCATTAAGTGGCGTGGCCATAACGAGCACTTGACTCCCGTCTTTGCTCACAGGAAAATCATAAGCCACGTATTTTTCCCCCATCGTTTCCCAAACTTCCTGATCGATGAGTTCCTCTTCATAACGTTCCACCCAGGCATATGCAACGACTGCCGGCATAGTCCTGAACAATATCTCGTCATTTTCCCGATCGAATAATAAAATCGGATAATTTCTGTCCTGCAATAGTTGGGAAAGTTCAGGGCTCCGTTCAGGATCTTGATCATTGATAATGTCCACAAGAAGATCCGCTCTCCCCTCAAGCTGTCGCTGTTCATCCTGAATGAGCATGTCCATGAGTAACGAGTAGATAAAAAATGCGGTGATGGACATGATGACGATGATTAACGTTGCAAAAGCGGCATTCAACTGATACAAAAGCTTCATGTACGCTTCTCCTTCAATCGATATCCGTGTCCCCAAACCGTTTCAATCGGCAGGTCTTTCATCTTTTTACGTAATCGTTTGATCAGGTCGTCGACCGCACGATCACTTCCGTAATAATCTTCTCCCCATACTTTAATTAACAGCTCTTCACGTGCAAAGGCCCGATTCTCTTGAGAAGCCAGGATCTTCAACATTTCAAATTCCTTTGTTGTCACTTCGATCTCTTCACCTTGGAAGTAGGCTTGTCTCTCCGCATCATTCAATTCAAGTTCACCAGCTACAATCGTGTCCTGTTCTTCAACTTCACTCGGCTTCATCGCCTGCCAACGCTTCAAGTGGCGCTTAGCCCTTGCCACTAACTCCCTCGGACTGAAAGGTTTGGTTAAATAATCGTCCCCACCCAGTTCTAGACCCAGTATTTTATCGACCTCTTCATCTTTGGCGGAAATAATAATAATCGGGACTTCTGAAGTCTGGCGGATTTTTTTACAAAACTCATAGCCATCCATTCCAGGAAGCATGATGTCCAGTACCCAAAGGTCAGGAGTCTGTTCCTGAAAAATATCCCAGGCCTTCTCTGCTGTATCGACAGCTATAACCTGATACCCTTCTTTATTTAAATAACCTTCTACAATATCTCGAATATTCGGATCATCTTCTACAAGTCCAATCATCTGATTCATAGATGGTATCCTCCTCTATTCACATCTGCGTTTGCTTTATTCTCTCATATTTTTATGGATTACTCCTACATTACACACTTTTTCCACAATTACACCAAAGTCATTCCATAACTCTGTCGTAGAATAAAAATTGTCAGAGGGAAACACCAAAGATCAACAGCGAATCTTATTGAAAGGGGCGTCGTTTCTCTAATGTTTGATGAACAGAAGCGAAATGATAAGAAACAATACAAACGTTCCGGTATAGCTTTCAGTGTTTTAGGAGCCATTGCAGCTGTTTTTCTAGTTACCACCGTTTTTCAGTGGCAGGGCATTTCGATAGATATCCATACAGAAAAGCCTACAGCACAAGCCAATGAACTGAATCTCGGGAAAAACCAGGAGGAAGTGACTCAAGCAGTCAATGAAGCTTCCGAAGCGGTTGTCGGTATTAGTAATGTCCAGAATACAGGACAAGGTGCTAAAAAAGCCGGTACAGGTTCCGGGGTCATTTATAAGGAAGAAGGCGGAAAAGCTTTTGTTGCCACCAACCATCACGTCATCGAAAATGCTTCCGAACTTGAAGTCATTCTGAGTGATGGAACAAAAGTGAAAGCCGAATTAAAAGGTAGTGACCCTTTAACAGACCTGGCCGTTTTACAAATAGATAGCGAACATGTGCAAAAGGTTGCTGAATTAGGTAAAGCCAGTGACGTAGAGGTCGGGCAGACAGCCATTGCCATCGGTAACCCGCTGGGCATGGAGTTCGCAGGATCCGTAACGAAAGGCATTGTCAGTGGATTGAACCGTAATATTCCAGTCGATATTAACGGTGATCAACAGCCAGATTGGCAGACCGAAGTCCTTCAAACCGATGCAGCCATCAACCCAGGTAACAGTGGAGGTGCGCTCATCAATCTGCAAGGCGAAGTCATTGGAATTAATTCTATGAAAATCGCAAAAGCAGAAGTTGAAGGAATTGGATTCTCTATCCCTATGGATGTTGCTAAACCTGTCATCGAAGATTTAGAGACAAACGGCGAAGTTGAACGTCCTTACATGGGGGTTTCCCTGCAAGACTTGAACCAAATCCCTAACCCTGTGTTACAACGTGAACTAGGGTTGCCAGAAGAAGTTACTCAAGGCGTCCTCGTCCAAGGCGTCGAAAAAGGCTCCCCTGCTGATGAAGCAGGACTCGAAAAATACGATGTGATCACCGCCATCGACGGCAATGAAATCGAGTCACTCATCAGCTTGAGACAGTATCTCTACAACCAAGCACAAGACGGAGATACAGCCGAGCTTGAAGTTTACCGTGACGGCAAACCAACCACCGTCCAAATCACGCTAACCTCTCAATAATTGAACAGATATGAAGAATACGTGATGAAGAAAGAATGAAAAGTGGAAACGCTGATGGGGATTCAACACCCAATAGATATGACCTCCCCCCTCCAATAGCTATTAGGTCAAAGGATTCCCTTCAGCCTTTCTCGTGTTACAAAGGAAAACCAATACCAAAACAACCTCTCTCAAAAAGCCCTGCGCAATACGCGCAGGGCTTTTTAATCTATTCAACTATCTGGCAGAATTGTATAAGACTCGATTTCGAGACTTTTCGGGGTTCGTTTGCCGTGTTGAGCGTCAGGGGTGGTTGGGAAGCTACTCGCTTTCCTGTGGGGGAGCGCCGAGCTTCCTCGGACTGAGTCCTGCGGGATCTCGCCTGTCTCCTTCTCCCACGGGAGTCTCGCAGTTTCCCAACCACCCCATTCATGTAGGTGAGAAACGAACCCCTGTACCAAGATGGATGGTCTTCCACTATCCAACTGTTAGAGGTATGAAGCGCTCTGGATCAAGCTTTTACGTTCTGTGGAGGGGGTTAATATGATTCACTCCCCTCATTCATACGAGCTGACTTCTAGCAGTGGTTTCGAGAATCTTCCATGGCAAAAGGGCGAAGGGGAATGGCGAGACTCCTGCGGGAAAAAAGTGCTTGGTGAGACCCCACAGGACGCAGTCCGAGGAGGCTCACCGCGCTCCCGCGGAAAGCAAGCTATTCCCCGCAGCCCTACCCACTCAACAAAAGTCTCGAAACTGAATCTTCCACAATCAGGAGCTTTTCTTGAAGAATGGGATGCTTATAAGATTGGTGATAATAGTCTTGAGACGGCTTCTTTGAAGCGGATCCATTTTGTTCTGGATTGATAGAGTTTAAATGTAAGCTCTGTCGACTCGACAATGTCCTCATGGAAACGGTCGGCTAAGGACTGTGCGACTTCTGGATGATACAAAAAGGCGTTCACTTCAAAGTTCAGACGGAAGCTCCGGACATCAATGTTGGCGGTACCTACGGAAGCAATTTTGCCATCAACGACGATCGTCTTGGCATGTAAGAATCCTTTTTGGTACACATATATGTTGGCTCCTGCTTTTAACATATCTCCTATGTTGGAAAATGTTGCCCAGTACACGAATGGATGGTCCGGTTTATTGGGAATCATGATTCTCACGTCTACTCCTGACAGGACCGCTACGCGTAGCGCATCAAGCAAGCTGTCATCAGGAATGAAGTACGGGGTCTGAATGTACACGTACTCTTTGGCAGAAAGGATCATTTTCAAATAGCCATGCTTGATTTGTTCCCACTCCGAATCAGGACCACTGGAGACGATTTGCATACCGACATCGCCTTTCGGTTTCGCCTGGTAATATCTCTGTTCATAGACGATATCTCTGCTTGAAGCGTGGTTCCAATCAAGGATGAAGCGTGTCTGCATGTTGTTCACCGCTTCTCCTTCCACGCGTAAATGGGTATCCCGCCAATAGCCGAACCTTTTATTAAAGCCCAAATATTCGTCACCGATGTTGAAACCGCCGATATACCCGATCTCACCGTCGATAATCGCAAGCTTTCTATGGTTCCGGTAGTTAATTTTCATATTCACTTTAGGGATAAAGGAAGGGAAAAACGACTCAACCTGCACACCAGCTTCTTTCAAGCTCCGCTTATATGAACGCTTCAATAATCTTGAACCCATGTCATCATACAAGAGCTTGACTTCCACGCCTTCCATCGCCTTCCTTTTCAATACATCTGCAAGGCGGTGCCCCAAGTTATCGTCTCTTAAAATATAATAAAGCAAGTGAATATGATCTTCTGCTTTTTCAAGATCTTCAATAAGTGCATGAAACTTCTTTTGACCATCTGTGAAAATTTCAACTTCGTTATTTTGTGATAATAACGCATCATTGTTTTTCAGATGCATATAAATTAAGTCTTCATATGGAATGATATCTTCATGTTGGACTTTCAATTCATTATTCTTGATGGCTGTCAATTGTTCCTGGACAGCGGCAAGAAGTCCAAGACGACTTTTTTTGTCCCAGGTGAATATTTCTTTATTGCTGAGTCGGCGTCCGAAAATTAAATAAAGAAAGAAACCTGCGACAGGGATAAATAGTAAAACCATCAACCACGCCCATGTTGCGCTGGCATCTCTTCTTTCAAGGAAGATGATGGCTAAAGCAAGCAACACGTTCAAGGTAAGAATGATACTCACAAAAATCGGCAGGATGTTCAACGTGGCCACCTTCCTTTTTCTAACAAGAAATCATGATATAAATATATCATATTCCTTTCATTCATTGATTACGACATGCCTGGCATTTGGTCCTTGTATGGAAAAAGTAAAAAGAGATAAGCTTCTCTTTCAGAATGCCTATCTCTTTTCAAGATTTCAATGTTATTTCGTCATCAATATACCTACTTCTTCCAATGCCATTTGCGCCTCATCCAGGGCTTCCTGGCTGTCCGACGCTATGGTATGTGTATGGATGCCATCTGTCAATTCGAGTAAGTAAGAGGCTTTGGTGCTGTTCACTTTCTCGATGAATTTCTTTACATCCCGGCGATTCGAAATTCTGAGTCTGGCTGTTAAATCACCATAAATAGGGTGCTCGACAACGACATCCTGGACATGTACGCCATGATCGACGAGAATATTAAGTTCCTGTTCTGTATCGTCGCCTTGATGCTGGCATACAATCGTACGTTGATAAGGCAGTTCTTCTTTTCCATCCATCATGTACATATACCCTTGACTTGTGGCGACAATCGGTTCATTCTTTGCTTTCAAGAGGGAGACATCACCGACAATGACTTGCCGGGTCACGTTCATTTCCTCTGCAAGAGAACTACCTGTCACAGGAGCACCTTTTTGTTTTAATAAAGCGAGAATATACTCTCTTCGTTCATTCGCTTTCATTTTCTTTGAAGATTGACTCATAGACATGACCCCTTCGTGCAATTTACATAAAATTATCTTACCACAATAATAAGGCTTTCAGAAAGTGAGCCCCATCCCATTTAAGAATACTCATAACCTTTCAAGTCCCACTTTTCAACGGAGAAAGTGGTGGATCCCAAGGACGTAAAGAGAATATGTTCTTCTTCCGCTTGAGGATAAATCCTGGAAGTAAATACTTCTTCCCCGCCATTAATGAAAATCTCCAGGGATGACTGATCAATAAACAAACGAAGATTCTTCAATCCCTCATCCAATTTCACCCGACGGAACTCCGTTTTTGACCGGTCTTCTAAATTTGGCCTGGATAATGTGACGACATGGTCCTTGTAACTTAGAGAGGCGTATTGGAAAAGTTCGATGGCGAACATGTCTTCCAGTGATTCAAAATCAAGGTTCAACTCAATCGATCTCCCCTGTACCCCTCTCACCGCTTTTTGGTCATTTTCAATCGTAATCGATGAATGCATTAAAACTGGTCCACGCATATGGGCAAGCTCAGGAACGGGATTTTGAATGATTCTCTCACCATTCCACTTCAATTCACGAGGAATCGTCAAGCAATGAACCCATCCATTTTCAACAGTCGGGTGTGCTTGTTCATACTGATCCGGAACACCCATCCAACCGACAAGCAACCTTCTACCCTTTTCATCCCGTGTGGTTTGAGGAGCATAAAACTCGAAACCTCGATCCAACTCACGAAAGTCTCCATGCTGGAATGTTTCTGCAGTTTCGTCCCACTTCCCAACAAAATACCCGCTCTGATATGTATTCGCATAATCCATTCCATCAGCCTCTAGCCCCTGCGGACAGACCATAAGCACGTCTGCACCATCCAGCTCGAATAAATCCGGACACTCCCACATGTAACCGAACTCGCCTAGCTTCCCTTCTTTACTACCAGCGACGGGACCGATGTGCTCCCAATTTTGGAGATCCTCCGAACGGAACAATACAGCCTTCCCCTGCTTGTCTTCTGTTTGAGCTCCAATCATCATGTACCATTGGTCACCATTTTTCCATACTTTTGGATCTCTAAAATGACCCGTATAACCTTTTGGAGTTTCAATGAGGACGCCTTTTTTCTCAAAATGTATGCCATCCTGAGATACAGCAAGGCATTGATATTCTGCCTCCGGTTCACGTTCTCCTTCAATGTTCCCCGTATAAAAAAGGTGCAATTGATCATCATGAACGATTGCGCTCCCCGAATAAACACCGTCCTTGTCATACCATTCGGATGGAGTCAAAGCGACAGCCTCATGCTTCCAATTCACAAGATCTTCAGATGTGTAATGCCCCCAGTATTTTGCGCCATGAGCTGTCTCGAAAGGCATCCATTGATAAAAGAGGTGGTAGGTCCCTTTCCATTGAATGAATCCATTCGGGTCGTTCATCAAACCAACAGGTGGCATGTGATGGTAGTTCTGACGATACGTGTCCGCTTCTACGATTTGTTTATGTTCTTGTATTTCTGTCTCCACTTTCTTACGAATCTCTGCATCATGTTTAGACATAACGCTTCTCCTCCTTTTTCTTCCTTATCCGTCTTCTTTCTTGCCCCATTATAAAACATCCCACCGTCCTCCGCCAGAAAGCTCTCTATTCTTAATAACTCAGTTTCAAAACGTTAGCGGGAGCCTAGGGCTGCGGGAAGAGGTTCGCTTTCCATGAGGCCCCAATGTGGGGTCGTTCGATGTTGGCACAGGACGTGCCGGATTTAATCGAACATCCTCTAATCTTTTGAGCCTCCTCCAGCTTCGCTTGGGACTGCTTGCTGATACTGATAAAATCATTAAAGTCACTGATAAAAGTGCGAAATTCACCGATAAAAGGCCGGAAGTCGCTGATAAATACCAACCACCCGCCGATAAATGCTTAAAAACCACTGATAAATTTTTTAATGTCTTATAAAATGTTCTCTTGTTGGATCATACGTGTAGAAAAAGCCTGAAGTACTAGTGGTACCTCAGGCTTTGTGGGTTTGATTATTTCGTTTTCAGTGTCGCGATGGTTGATTCGCCAGCGTTGGCACCGTCGCTATAGGATGGATCGAAGTTTTCGACTACATCGTCATAGTTTGTAATGACTACAGGAGTGATGGTGCTTTTCGCTTTTTCTTTAACAAGATCCATATCAAACGTAATCAAATGGTCGCCGGCATTTACTTTATCTCCGGTAGTAACATGGCCTTCAAAACCTTCCCCTTCCATAGAAACCGTTTCAAGGCCGATGTGGACAAGGACTTCCACACCTGACTTTGTTTTAATTCCAACGGCATGGTTGGTAGGGAACAGTTGGACGATTTCTCCAGAAACCGGGCTCACTACTTTTCCGTCTGTCGGTTCAATTGCTACGCCGTCCCCCATCATTCGCTGACTGAATACAGGGTCGTCTACTTCATCTAAAGGAACCACTTTTCCACTTACGGGAGCAACAATCTGTTCCTCCACACTTTTGTTTCCGCCAAATAGTTTCTTAAGCATTTCTCCATCGTCCCTTTCTATATGAATTCTTATGGCAATATACATGAGCACTCAATGTTTCATCAAACTGTTAATACTTTTCCCTATGTGTTCATGAATAAACCCATATAAGCTCACTATTCTTGAAGACTCAGTTTCGAGATGTTTGTTGGAGTTTAGGGGCTCCGGGAAACAGTTCGCTTTCCATGGGGCGGGCGCTGAGCCTCCTCAGGCTACGCCTTCCGGGGTCTCACCTGTCCCACACGTCCCATAGGAGTCTCACCGTTTCCCTCCGCCCCTTGACCATAAGAGTATCTCGAAACCACTTCCAGAATAAGCAGCTCTCCATCGTAATGGGAATTAGTGTATAGTGTATTCAACTCTCAAACAAGCAGTAGAAAGCAGTTATTATGGAAGACGCTCCATTCGTGTACATGGGTTCGTTTATCTCATCTCTCGAATGGGGTGGTTGGGAAGCTGCGAGACTCCCGTGGGAGAAGGAGATAGGCGAGATCCCGCAGGACGTAGTCCGAGGAAGCTCGGCGCTCCCCCACAGGAAAGCGAGTTGCTTCCCAGCCACCTCTACCGCTCAACACGGCAAACGAACCCCGGTTATCTCGATACTGAGTCTTCAACATTCCTGCCATATTGTTTAATAACTTCTTAAGAAAACTAAAAGAGCTCCATGCTTTGACCATAGAGCTCTTGATTGTGTGTATGAAATTATACTTCCTTCAAAGCCTGCTCGAGATCTTCCCATAGATCTTCGACGGATTCGAGGCCGGCGGATAGGCGGATGAGTGTGTCGCTAATGCCCATTTCCTGTCTCTTTTCTTCCGGGACGACAGCGTGGGTCATGGTGGCTGGATGTTGGATCAGTGTTTCCGCATCCCCAAGGCTGACCGCAATTTGAATCAGCTTCAGCCGGTCCATGAATTGCTGCGCCTCTTTTTTACTCCCTTCGATCTCAAAAGCTAGTACGCCTCCACCTGTTTTCATTTGCTTTTGGACAATGTTGTATTGCTCGTTCCCTTCCATTCCTGGATAAAACACTTGTTTCACCTTTGCATGGTTATTCAGCCTTTTGGCCAGGTCATGAGCGTTTATGCTGTGGCGATCCATACGGACATGGAGAGTCTTCAAGCCTCTGAGTAAAAGCCAGGCATCAAATGGAGAAAGGACACCTCCGATATCTTTCTGTTGAGACATGGCTAAGTCATCCATGAACGCTTTTTTCCCTACGACAAGTCCGGCAATGACATCTCCGTGTCCACCGATGTATTTGGTGGCACTATGCAAAACGATATCACACCCAAGATCCAACGGGCGCTGTAGGTATGGGGTGCAAAAAGTGTTGTCGACAACGACAGGGATGCCATGTTCTTTCGCCACCCGTGCCACCATAGCTAAATCGATGATTTTCATCGTCGGATTGATGGGGGTTTCAATAAAGATGCAGCACGTATCAGGAGTGATCTTCGCCCTCACGTCTTCTTCTGTTTCCATATAGCTGAAGTCATGGGTGATCGCATATTTTTCTTCAAACATTTGCAGTAAACCATAAGTACAACCGTAAAGACCGTTCGAACACAACACATGATCACCAGCTTTTGTGAGTGCTATTAAAACGGCGGATACCGCAGCCATGCCTGAGGCGAAAGCAAGGCCCCGCTCTCCACCCTCAAGAGTGGCGATGCGGTCTTCTAATGTTCGTACAGTCGGGTTCCCGAGCCTCGTATAAATGTAACCTTCCTCTTCTCCGGCAAATCTCCTTTCACCTTCAGCGGCAGAAGAAAAAGAAAAGGTAGAGGTTTGAAAGATTGGTGTCGTCAAGCTTCCGTCATACTTCTCTGCTTTTTCATGATTATGGATCATCGCTGTTTCTATCCGCTTCTCTTTGTTTTTCAAAATGGTCTTCCCCCTTCATTTTGTAAGCGTTTTCAATTAATTTTAACAAAAGAAGGAGAAAAAGACCTCCTTCTTAACTACTATATTCAACCCTGTGCTCAGCGTTCGAGCGAACCTTTCTTCCGTGCAATAGAATATAAAGGCCGACAGCCCCGAAGACAACAAAAGAACTGTTGAAATAAAGGGAGGAAAATCCAATACCTGTTGCAATCGCCCCAACGACATAGGAACCTACCCCAATGCCAATATCAAATATCGTAAAGAAGGTCGCTGTAGCTGAACCTGCTCTTTCTGGTACTTTCTTCAAAGCAATCGTCTGCATACTTGGGACGAGCGTTCCCCACCCCAGTCCGATCAATCCGCCAGCCAACAGCAAAACAAAAGCCGTGTTGGCAAAACTCAAGATCAGCATCCCTGCACCAAAAATAAGGATGGATGGAATGACGATCACATTTTCTCCATATTGATCAAACCATCTTCCTGTAAATGGCCGGGAGATAAGCAGCACAAGAGCATAAACGACGAAGAAGTAACTAGCCGCCTCCGCAAGGCCGAGTTGGGTTGCATAGACAGAAACAAACGATAATACCCCCGCGTACGCAAGCGCCATAACGGCCCCGGTTAACGCTATAGGGATCACAGGTTTCTCTAGGAGATTGTGCATGCTTGGGACTAAGCTTTTCTTTGCAGGTTCAGCGAGAGGATCCACCCGAATAACAAGCCCTGTAAGTAAAGCCATAACGGCAAGGGCGGCACAAACATAAAACATCACGGTAAAGCCTGCATTTTGAATCAGAGTAAGACCCAGGAAAGGACCAATGACCATCGCGAAGTTCATGGACATCGCAAAATAACCGAGGCCCTCCCCTTTTCTTTGATCTGGAACAACATCTGCAGCAATAGCTCCCAAAGCCGTTGTCCCCATCCCGAAACCGATGCCTTGTATGAAGCGAACGATTAGAAGCGCAGAAAAGGCGTCAAACCATAGATACAAAAAAGAACTTCCTAAAAAGATGCTCAAAGCAGTCACGACCACTGGCTTCCGTCCAAAGGATTCCACCCACTGCCCTGAAAGTGGACGTATGAGAATGGCTGCAAGCAAGAAGACCGTAATAATCAACCCCGCTTCTCCCTCGGCCACTCCAATGGATTCAATCGTATAGATCGGCATCGTGACGAACAGAAGATAAAAGACTAAAAATACGAGGAAATTGCTCGCACATACATTAAGAAAACTCGACGTCCATAAACGAGGTTGTCTTTCCATCAGTCCCTCCCCCTTTCTTCTTCAATCAGGCGGGAGAGCGAGAGTACATGCTCTTCCAATACCGTTTCCCTCCGCTCGCCGTAACGTTCCAGCAAACGCGTTTCTGCTTTTTGTATGGCCTGCTCCCACACCGGATATCTGTCTTTCCCTGCTTTCGTCAGCGTTATATCATTCGTTCGCTGATCGCTGCTTTTATTTTTTTGGACATACCCTTGGGTCTCCAGTTTAGCTATAACCCTCGATAATGGAGGGGCTTCGATATTCAACCGGTTTTTAAGCTCCGCTTGTGTCATTGATCCTCCATGGCTATGCAATTGAAATAATACCGCCCAGTGAGACATATAAATGTCTTCACCTTGCAATCCTTCATTCAAGAATTGATTCACGTTTCTCGACAATTGTTGAATATGGTGAAAAATTAAACTCATGATGACCGCTCCTTTTCGTTACCTAGGTAACGTTCTTAACAAAAAAAGGGCTCTCTTTACGAGAGCATCTTACAAAATTTTAACATAGATCGATCGTTTCAGCTATTTTCACACCATGTCAGTAAAATGTTCGTGATAGAGCTGTTCAGACCACGCAATCGCCTGGCCGTAAACTTCAAACACTTCCGAATAGGACAAATTCCATTCAGCCAAGTGGTTTTCCAACCACTCAAAATCCGCTTTTTCCATCGCTACAGCCAAATCCAATACGAGCCGATACGTATTCTGCTTTCCTTCTAACGCTTTCTTTATCTCTTCATCGAGCGGCAGCGAACCAATCACTTCGTGGGCGGGGCGTTGGGTTATCACATCGATCAGCGACATGAACCCGGTCAGGAAATATCCGTCCGCCTTCTTTTCCGCCCTGATTCTTACGGCCATTTGTTCACACAATTTGGCACGAACGAGACTTGTTTTGATGACAAGCTGGGATTGTGTTGAAGTGACCGCCGTCGTTTGTTCAACCGATAATACGTACAGCCACTTTTTCAAGCCCTCTGTACCTAACAGCATCACGGCTTGTCTGATCGATTGGATCGGTACTCTTGTCCGTTGTTGAGAAGAGTTGATTAAGCGCAGCAATTTATAAGTAAGAGCTAGATCCTGTTCCATAATTTCCGTTACTTTTTCAATATTAATTTCGTCATCCGTAGCTGTGAGCTCTTTGATCATTTGAAAATAGGTCGAAGAAAGAAAAGGAATATCCATCCCTTTCACGATCACTGGCTTACTGAAATAAAATCCCTGGAAGAGCGAAAAACCTTCCTCTATACAACGTTGGTGCTCTTCATGGGTTTCCACTTTTTCTGCTAACAACGTCAATCCATACTCTTCCCCCAACTGAATGATCCGCGCCCGATTCTCGTCCGTCACTTCACGTATATCCACTTTTAAAATATCGACATAATGCAGGAGTTCATAAACGGACGGCCGATCAATATCGATGACATCATCAAGAGCAATTAAATACCCTTTTTCCTTCAATGTTCTGCACACTCTGATGAGATCGAGGCTGAAGGAAACGTGTTCAAGGATTTCCACGACCAGTTGTTCAGAATCGAAGTATTCAGGGACTTGTTCGAGCAAAAGATCCTCCGTGAAGTTGATAAAACATGGCTTGTTGTTTGACAAACGCTCTAAGCCGATCGTAACAAAGCTGTTCATCAACACTTCTGAAGTCGCCTGGCTCCCATCCATAGGGACGAACCGATTCTCTTCACTGTTCCGGTACAGTAGTTCATAGGCATACACATTATTCTCGACTGTCAAAATCGGCTGCCGCGCCACGAATACTTCCATCCTGCTTACCACCTTCATGTGTTTCTTCACATCTTGTTCAAGTATACTACAAAGCCTAAATGTTGTTAATTTTTCCATGGAAAAATACATGAAACCTTTGGAGAGGGAAAGACTGAGAGAAACGAGTCACTCAGGAGGGAAAGTCATGGAACAACACGAGAAATGGACTCAACCAGAACCATTATGGCGTGAGAATATGTCATTGCCTACTTTTGAAGCTATGAAAGAGGATACAACGACAGAGGTGGCTGTCGTAGGTGGCGGGATCACCGGGATTACGACCGCTTACCTTCTAGCAAGAGCAGGAAAAAAGGTAACCCTGATCGAAGCGGACGAGTTGTTGAATGGTACGACAGGTCATACGACAGCAAAAGTAACCGCTCAACACGGGTTGATCTACCACGAATTGTTGAAACACTTTGGTGAAGAAGAAGCTTCGCTCTATTATCAGGCCCAAATGAGTGCCATGCAATCCATGGAAGAATGGATTGATAAATATCAGATTGATTGTAACTGGGTGAAAGAGGATGCTTATCTCTTCGCTACTACAAAAAAAGGCGCACATAAACTGGAAAATGAGTATGAGGCCTATCAAAAGTTGGGCATTCCAGGTGGCATGATTGACGCACTCCCTTTTGATATGGAAGCTACCAAGGCGCTCAGCATGAAGAACCAGGCCCGCTTCCACCCCATCAAATACTTATCTGCACTCCTTGATGAATTCGTTACACTGGGCGGGGAAATTTTTGAACATACAAAAGCGACAGATGTGAAAGAAAGGGACCGCATCGAGGTCCAAACAGGAGACGGGCATACGCTTGCCTGTGAGAAGTTGGTTTCATGCAGCCACTTCCCTTTTTACGATGGAAAAGGGTTCTATTTCAGCCGCATGTATGCCGAGCGCTCCTATCTCCTTGCTATTGAGCCCGAGAAAGAAGTGCCTGAGGGGATGTATTTATCGATCGATGAGCCGAAACGCTCCATCCGCACGGCTGACTACAATGGAAAACCTGTGCTGCTAATTGGTGGAGAAAGCCATAAGACAGGGCAAGGGGTCGACACGTCCTTCCATTACAACGCCTTGGAGGAATTCGCTGCCGAGACGTTTGGCATTAAAGAAAAACTGTTCCAATGGTCGGCGCAGGATCTCACGACACTTGATAAAGTCCCTTATATCGGACCGATCACACGGAACAATGACCGCGTATTCATCGCTACAGGCTTCCGAAAATGGGGGATGACGAACGGTACACTCGCAGCTAAGCTGATTTGTGATTACGTCCTTGGTGAGGAATCTCTTTTTCACGAACTATTCAAACCTACACGCTTCAAGTCAGATCCAAGCATGAAACAATTCTTATCCCAGAACTTCGATGTCGCTGTACATCTGGCCGAAGGGAAACTGGAACTCGTAGCCGATCGTCCGAATTCACTCAAAAAAGGAGAAGGGATGGTCGTCCAGTGGCGTGGAGAAAGAGCCGGTGCGTACAGAGATGATGAAGGCAAACTTCATGTACTGGACACGACCTGTACACATATGGGGTGTGAAGTCGAATGGAATAGTGGTGAACATACGTGGGATTGTCCATGTCACGGCTCCCGCTTTTCCTATGACGGAGCGGTTGTCGAAGGACCTGCTGACAAGCCTCTGATGAAGATTGCATTGGAAGGAACCCAGGATATGCATGCTCCATTAGGAGAAAGCAACGAGGAAGAACACGGTGAACAACCTTAACATGCATGGCCCGTAATTTGGGCCATGCATTTTTCAAGCTTCCCCTTTCGAACGGTGATATAATAAAGCGGATGAACAAATATCCTGACATACGAAAGGGTCCTAACCATGATCAATGAAGAAAAACTCGGCATTTTCTATACGGCCGGAGCTTACATATTGTGGGGTGTGCTCCCCATTTACTGGAAGATGATTCAAGAGATTCCCGCTTTCGAAATCCTAGCTCACCGCATCGTCTGGTCCTTCCTCTTCATGGGAATTGTAATCATGATTGCAAGGAAACAGAAAGAATTCATGCGAGAATGCCGCCAAATCATAAAAAATAAAAAACAGTTGGTCGGCATCACCCTTGCCTCCATCACGATCAGCATTAACTGGGTCACGTACATTCTTGCGGTCAACACCGACCATGTCGTTGAAGCAAGTCTCGGTTATTACATCAATCCGCTGGTCAGTATTTTGCTTGGAATGATCGTGTTAAAAGAAAAATTTTCAAAAGCCCAATGGCTCGCCTTCTTACTAGCCGCACTCGGGGTGATCTATATGACGGTCAACTTCGGTTCCGTCCCGTGGCTTGCTTTGCTGCTTGCTTTCAGTTTTGGATCGTACGGCCTTTTGAAAAAGCTCGTCCCTTTGAATGCCATGTTCGGTTTGACGATTGAAACGCTGATTGTCACGCCGGTTGCACTGGTCTTTCTTTTTCAACAGCAGACAGGCCAATGGTCTACGATCGACTTTGGGTCATGGACGACGGCCATCGTTTTCGGAGCCGGCATCGTCACAGCGATTCCTCTCCTTCTATTTTCGGCAGGGGCCAAAAGAATTCCATTATCGATGGTAGGGTTCCTTCAGTATTTCGCACCCACCATCATGCTGATCATAGGCATCTTCCTATATGATGAACCATTTACGGATGTTCACGCTGTATCCTTCACCCTTATATGGGCAGGACTTGCAGTTTATACCGTCACGAGAATGAAACGATTGAAAAAATACGAAGCGAAAGCAAGTTAAAAAAGGTTGGGCGGAATGCACACACATTCCGCCCAACCTTTTTCTCGACTTCTTGCTCCTTTGGCGCGATTCGGGGCTCCTTTGGCGCGACCCGGGGCTCCTTTGGCGCGACCCGGGGCTCCTTTGGCGCGACCCGGGGCTCCTTTGGCGCGACCCGGGGCTCCTTTGGCGCGAAAGGTCATCCTCGAAACGGATGACCTTTCGCTTTTTTATGCAAAACGCCTAAAGTAAGCTCACCAACTCAAGTAGGCTGCCGCATCTTTCCCTGACAGATAAGCACTTTCAAAGCGCGTGCGCCCTGCTTCATCATTCAGTCGCAAGAACGCATCCCCGGCGACTACAAGACGTCCATCTCCTGAAAGATCAACATAAGGCTGCCGCATCACTTTTTTGGCCTGGGCATATCTCCAACGTTTCAACTGTTCGGACTCCAGCTGCTTCCAGTTCAAGTACCCTGCTGCTTTTTCTTTAATTAAAGACATCACATAATCTTCCCCATAATGTTTACGTGACCAGTCCGCTTCCATATAGACGCTCACAATCGTATCACCTGATATCCCTTTTTTCCGATGATCAACCATCCGTTCCATCCCTTCAGGCAGACCAACATCTACATGGCCACCGTCCGGCAATTCCGTTTCTTCTCTGAATTGGAAAATGCCCACATACGTCGGTTCGAAATAAATGTTCCTGAGTTGCTTCAGTTCTTCTTCATCAACCTCCACCTCACTATTTTTCAATAGTTCAATGATTTGAGGGGCCGGCATCGTCAGAAGTACTTTATCTGACTGCCATTCCTTCCCGTCTTCACTATACATACGGTATCCTCCCTCTACTTCAAGCAGTTTGACTACTTTCGTATGTAGGGAAGTAGGAAGATCTGAGGCTAATTGCTTCGCAAGGCCGTTCATGCCCTGAACAGCGGTGTAGCGAGGGTATTTCTCTCCAAACCATTGTTTAATCCATCCTTGATCGAGCCAATCCTGCACCTCTTCTTCTAATTCACCTGTTCTTACGGTGAAGAATTGCGCCCCGTGGTCGGCTCGTCCATCTGCTACTCTTCTCGTTGCCAATCGTCCACCAACACTTTTACTTTTATCTGTTAACAATAGATTGCTTCTTCCTTGCTTCTTTAATCTTCGTGCTGCTGTGATGCCAGCCAGTCCAGCACCTACGATCGTAATTTCATAATGTTCCATTCGAACCCCTCCATTAACCGATTTATAGTCCATTCCCACTGCCATATAATTAAAAACGATGAACTTTTTACTAATGTATAAAAAAAGAACATCCTCGTCATGTGAGGATGTTCTTATTCTACCAAAATCTATTTCGGAGTTTGTGTCTTTTTCTGTCTACGGAACTTCATTAATGTTTCGTACGCGAGCGGTACGATGAGTAGTGTTAGGAGTGTGGAACTCGCTAACCCTCCGATCACCGTAACTCCAAGACCTTTACTGATGATCGAACCTCCTTCAAATCCAAGCGCTAGTGGAAGCAGGGCTCCGATTGTGGCCAGGGCTGTCATCAAGATTGGACGGAGTCTTGTCATCCCTGCATCGAGTAACGCTTCACGTGTAGAGAAGCCTTCTTTTTCTCTATAAATGACACGGTCAATAAGAACGATCGCATTGGTTACAACAATTCCGATCAGCATCAATGCACCGATCATGGCTGAAATACTAAGCGTTTCTCCACTGATCAATAGTCCAAGAACCGCTCCGATAATGGTAAACGGTAAAGAGAATAGAATTGCTAATGGCGCCAGTCCTCCGCCAAAGAAGACAACAAGAATCAAGTACACGATCGCGATCGCCGCGAGCATCGCTAAACCTAATTGGGAGAAGGACTCATTGATATCTTCAGCTACCCCGCCTTGAGTAATTTCAACACCGGACGGCGTGTCAATCTCCTGTACTTTTTCATTGACTTCTTGTGAGACAGCACCTACATCATCAACCGTTATCTCTGCGCTGACACTTGCATACACACGTCCATTTCTCCGTGTAATCGTATCAGCTGTTGTTCCCTCTTCGACTTCGACAAGTTCACTAATTGTGACTGTCTGACCCGTTGGGGAAGTAATTTCTTTCTCTGTTAAGTCTTCAATTCCAGTAATGTCTTCTTTCTCTACTTCCAGATAGACATTCAGTTCCTCTCCATCCCGTTCAATGGTCGTAACCACGGGTTCCTGACGGTTCTGCCCGAGCTCCATACCGATTTGTGCGGCTGTAAGTCCTAATTCACTTAAACGTTCATGGTCAGCGACGAGCGTGTATTCCTCGTAGGATTCGGAAAGGCTGGAATCGACGTTTCTCAACTTCTCTTCATCTGCCAGAAGTTCTTCAACTTCGGTAACGACTGGTTTGATTTCTTCTGTATTATCTCCGTACACACGCAGTTCAAGACCACTGCTTGATCCTGCGCCAGAGAAGTCCTGACTCATCCATTCGCCATTTTCCGTTTGTTCATTCAGGCTGTCTATGACGCGTTGCGTTTCTTCCGAAAATTCTTCGGTATCATCGGCATATTCCACGTAGAACATTGCCTGGTTGGAAGCTCCAGGGTTCATCGGGTTTTCGCCACCGACTGAATATTGAACTGTCTCCGCTCCATCACGGTCCATAAAGAATTGCTGTGCATCTTCAGCAATTCTTTCCACGTCTTCTGACGTCTGCCCCGGTTCCGGGCTGAAGGTTGCAACGACCATCTTCTGTTCTTGTTCAGGAAGAAAACTTGTTCCCACAAGTGGAAGAAGAGCGATACTTCCGACCAGAACCAAGACAGCAATGATGCTTGAAATGATTTTATGGTTCAGCGTGCTGTTTAGGACCTTTTTATATAAGAGAGCGAGTTTCCCTGCCCCTTCTTCATGTGTACGTCCCTTTATTTTCGACTCTTTTAATAGAGAATGTGACAGCATCGGAACAATGGTAACAGCCACAAGTAAAGATGCTAACAAGGCGAAAACAACGGTAAGTGCAAACGGTAAGAATATTTGACCGACTGTACCTTCAACAAGACCCAGCGGTAGGAACACAGCGATCGTTACAAGCGTCGAAGAAAGGATCGGCATGAACATTTCTTTCGTCGATTCGCGAATCAGTGCTTTTCCTTTTAACTTCTCCTCCGATAACGACATCCGCCTGTATATATTCTCGACAACAACAATGGAGTCATCCACCACACGTCCAATCGCAACCGTCATGGCTCCAAGGGTCATGATATTCAACGTGATATCCATCCAGTTCAAGAATAGAATGGCAATCAGTAAGGATAGCGGAATGGAAATGACTGAGATCAGTGTAGTCTTGATGTTGCGTAAGAACAACAAGATGACGAGGATGGCGAATATTCCACCAAACAATGCTTTATTAAGCATCGTACTGACAGACTCTTCAATCGGCTCGCCCTGGTCGAAGGAGTACACGAACTCCACTCCATCCAGTTCTTCCTGGAAAGATTCTGTTTCTGCTTTTACAAGGTTTACGACATCAACCGTATTCGCTTCTTGAGATTTGACAATCTGCAAGGAAATGGAATCTTCCCCATTCGTACGGGAGATAGATTCAGCTTCTCCAACGACCTCCACATCAGCAATTTCACCTAAGGTAACGGTCGGGATGCCATCCATGGCCGGCATGTCGCCAGTCGCTGCTCCCTGCCCCTGGCCTCCTTGCTGCGCTTCTGAAGGAACTTGACCTGCCCCTTGTGAAGGCATTTGCTGACCGGAAGCAGTCCCTCCCGCAGAAGGAATGGCAGGGATCTGCAATTCTCTCAATTCTTCCACACTTGTAAGATTTCCATCGATGACGACAGATTTTTGAGTATCGTCAAACGTGTACAAACCTAACGGGAAGGAAACATCAGACCCTTGAATGAAACTTGTAATGGTATCTTGATCCAGACTACGTTCATTCAATGCTTTCTCATCCAAATCAATTCGGACTTCTTCAAGCTGCTGTCCGGAAACTTGCACATCCGCGACACCTTCAAGCCCTTCAAGAGACGGCACAATCTCTTCTTCTACTGTCTTCGTCAATTGTTCAAGAGATCCATCTCCATTGATCGCACTTAAACTCACGACAGGAAAGGCATTGAAGTTCAGACGTGATACGGAAGGATCTTCTGCTCCTTCCGGCAAAGTCACCTGATCGACAGCTTCTTGCAATTCATCCTCTGCTTCGTCTAAACTTTTATCAAAGCTATATTCCAACTGAAGCGAAGAAGCATTTTGTAAAGAGGAAGAACTGACCGTTTTCACTCCACTCAAATTGCTCACTTGCTTTTCAAGTGGTTCTGATATTTGATCAGCCACCTCTTCTGGTGTAGCCCCTGGATAGGTTGTTGTCACCGTAATGATCGGTGGCTCGATATCCGGTATCGTTTCAAGCTTCATATTCAATCCTGCATATAATCCTGCAGCGGTAATGAGAATTGTCATAAGCCAAATCGCAAATTTGTTATTCATCGAAAAATCGATGATTCGTTTCATACTCAACTCTCCCCTTTATTGACCAGTTAGTCATAACACTATAAAATATAAATGACCAACTGGTCAGAGGTCAAGAGAAAACATCAACTTCTCCAAGTTTGAAGGAGCGACAACCATGGAACAAAAATCAATATATATTATCGAACAGTCCATCAAGCTGTTTGCGAAAAAAGGATTCAGCTCTACTTCCGTCCAAGAAATCGCAAGTGCATGTGGAATATCCAAAGGAGCTTTTTACCTCCATTTCAAATCGAAAGATGCTTTGCTTCTCGACATATTCAATTATTATTATCAGCGAATCCAGACGCGCATTGACGAGATTCAAAAACTCGATGCTGATGACCGTACGAAGTTTAAGAAACAATTGCAGGTCACATTCGAAGAACTGGCCGATCACCGTGAATTCATCATTATGCAAATCCGGGAGCAGGCCATTCCCTTCAATGAAAATATCGAACAATTCCTCACTCAAATGCGGGTGAACTCCTATCTTTTCTATAAAAGCCATCTGCAAAATATCTATCAAAAACGGGTGAATGAAACCGTATGGGAGGTTAGTTTGATTCTGCAGGGTATGTTCAAAGGGTATATGGATCTCATCATTATCGAGGGGGCTGATTTGGACCTTGAGGCCCTGTCGGAAGCCATGTTACGTAGAACAGACTACATTGTGGAAGGTTTCGAAAAGAGCGGTGACCAACCAGTCATAACTGAAGGAACCATGCGTCAGCTCTTACCTGCTAACCTCTATGGAGAAGAAAAAGAGCAACTGCTATCGAACTTAGAAGAACTAGCCAATGAAGGGGACCAGGAGATTAAAGACACCGTTCATGTCCTGACGGAAGAAATGAAAAGGGAGCAGCCTCGCTCTGCCATTCTAAAGGGAATGATCGCAAACCTCGAAGGGTCCTCGCGTTTCACCGAAGTTATCACTAGCATCAAAAAGTTCTACCAGTTATAAAGAAGTTTTTTTACAATCCTATAGTTATAACAAAAAAGCTCAGGCATTGCCTGAGCTTTTTTGTTATACGCGCTCTGCTTCTAATACTTCATCGAGAATTGGATAGACAGCTTCTACACCTTCTTCTGCAACTAAACAAGCTACACCAAGAGGGGTTTCCCAAAAGGAATCAGGAATATAAGGGTTTTTCAGCCCTGCCGGCTGGTAAAGCGAACGGTAGATGCGGTTCAAGTGCTGCCGTGTCTCTTCTGGATCTCTTTCCTTTTCCCCCCGAGCAATTAGGAACACGTAGCGCATCGACTGAAACAAGTTGTCCCCAGGCATAAACGTATATTCCTTAAAGAATTTCAGCTGTTCCTGCGCTTTTTCCTTCAACCCCGATTGGACCGCAAGATCATCGAGATGTTGTTGCAAATGGTTGTGCACTTGTTGGAAAACTCTCCGTTTTTCGTCCTGCATGACTTTATCATTATAAATTTCCTGCAATTTTGCAAATGCGGTTTCTTTCGTCCATCCCACCTTGATCACCTCATTACCTACATTCGACTTTTCTTGCTAGGATTCCTTTTTAAAACCGAACTGTTCTGCTTCCATTTGCATCGCTGTATGAAGAAGAGGAAAATCAGCAGCATCGTTTTCTAAATGACGGGACAAATTCGGGACGAGTTTGTTCCATACCATTGGATTTGCTGCCATCGATTGAAACAGGGCCACTTCATTATCTGTCCATTTTCTGAGGGACTGAACATAATGAAGTGTCATTTGGAAACCTGGTAGAAGCTGTTCATCTCTTTTCCTTGCGAATTCTTTCATCGCCTCTTCTTTCGAGATTCCTTCATCTATTTTCAAGCATGCATCGGCCAGTAAAAATGACTGCATAAAAGCATCATTGATTCCTAAACCTGTACTCGGGTCTTTGCTGTGACCAGCGTCGCCAATTAATGCCCAGCCATCTCCATAGGCCGTTCGAAAAAAATTCGGCATGCCTGGTGTTCCAATCATTTTCCCTTGAAGTCTGGCACCTTTCATTCTTTCTTTCATTCCGTACATTTGATTAAACGTTTGTTTAAACGATTCTTCCGGGTTTTTCATCATCGTTTTGAATTCTTCTGGATGGATTTCTATGCCCAGGCAGTCTCGATTGGGCTCCATTGGAAAAACAAACCCGATTCGACCTTCATGAAGAAAGATCTCTGTGGCAGGTTCCGGTAGAGGCTCTATCCCCTCAAAATATCCGTAGATGACCGGGCGCAAAGGCTTCGTTTCTTCATACTTTTCTGCCCCTGTCCAGTAAGCAAGGTTTGAGTTTTTCCCATCAGCCCCAACAACTAAATTTCCAAACACACCTTGTGGTTCTCCGTGTTCTATTAGAGTGACGCCAACAACTTTATCCCCTTCCCATATCAATTCCCGAGCCGCCGTTTCGGGTTTGAAATGGACGGATGGGAATGTGAGCGCTCGTTCAATCAGCATCGAGTCGAGCTTGTCTCTCCTGGGAATGATGGTATAAGAGGTCCTCGGCCCTTCTACGAAACTGCTTCCAATATAGGTCCGCATCCTCGTTACTTTTCTCAAACCCGAATCTTCGAGTTTCTCAAGCACGCCTAATTTTTCTAAAAATCCTGTATGGGACATAAAGTGAGTGGACAATGTATCACTCGGAAAACTGGCTTTATCGACAAGGAGGACCTTCTTCCCCATCTCTCCTAGTAAAATAGCTAAACTCGCGCCGGCCACACGTGCACCGACGATGATGACATCATAATGATGATTCATGATTGCACACACCTTTATGTATCGTTTACCTCCATCATAACTGGAGCACCACGAAAACTCTAGAGGCAGCTGCATTGGTTTTTTTGTAGATAAGCTCCCTTTTCTGGAAGACTCAGTTTCGAGACTTTTGTTGAGTGGGTAGGGGCTGCGGGGAATAGCTCGCTTTCCGCGGGAGCGCGGTGAGCCTCCTCGGACTGCGTCCTGTGGGGTCTCACCATGCACTTTTTTCCCGCAGGAGTCTCGCCATTCCCCTCCGCCCACTTGCCGGAAGAGATTCTCGAAACTACCTTCCAGTAATAGGAGCTTTTATAGTTAAGAATCCTATATCGACACGGGTTAAGGAGGATTTTACACAGAACTAGGCAGGGTACTTTAAGAGCGATTTCGAGAACCTCATATGGTAAAGGGGCGGAGGGAAACGGTGAGACTCCTGTGGGAAGTGCGTGGTAGATGAGACCCCGCAGAGCGTTAGCTCGAGGAGGCTCATCACTCGCCCACGGAAAGCGAACCTTTTCCCGGAGCCCTAAACTCCCACAAACGTCTCGAAATCAAGTCTTCAACAATACTGCCATTTCCTTTAATAACTAATCATTCTATGAACATAAAAAAACTCCCGCAATGGGGAGTTTTAATTAGTAGGTACGTTCTTCTTCAACTTCATGGTTTTGATCCAAGATTTGAAGTTTGCTCGGTTTGTTTTCTTTTGCGATTTCCTCTGCTTTGGCAACAGCGGTATCACGCTCATCATAAAGGTCTGTCGGAGCGACATCCTCGATTTTTACAAACCAACCGGTTACATCTTTATTAGGTACGACACTATATTGTTTCATGAACTTCACTCCTATCTCATAGACTTAATTAACCATTCCCACAGCAAGGAGGGTTCAAACGTATCGAAATTGTTTGACAATGAGAAAGGACGGCTTTATAATTTCAAACAAGTCAGAAAAATTTAATAAAAACAACTCTTATCGAGAGCGGCAGAGGGACTAGGCCCTACGACGCCCGGCAACCTTCAAGGCAAAACCTTGAAAAGGTGCTACATCCTACAGGTCACATGATCTGAAAGATAAGGGGAGGTATGAGATACATAAAGCCCTCTTCTTACTTACAGAAGAGGGCTTTTCGATTTCCCTCTTCTATAAAGTGGATGCCCTAGGAAAAAATCAGAGGAGGAATTTTTCCATGAGTTTACCATTCCATACGTTCGGTCCTGAAACGAATTTGCTTCACGGCGGTCAAGAACCTGATCCCGCTACAGGTTCTCGTGCTGTACCGATTTATCAGACGACATCGTATGTTTTCAATGATACAGAACATGCTCAAAACCTTTTCTCACTTGCGGAACCCGGCAACATTTATTCACGAATCGGAAACCCGACCGTGGATGTATTCGAACAACGAATCGCTCTTCTTGAGGACGGTGCCGCGGCGGTGGCGACAGCATCAGGCATGTCTGCCATCACGATGGCCATTCTGAATGTCGCTAAAGCCGGGGATGACATTGTTACTTCTACGAACCTTTATGGAGGGACATACAATTTGTTTGTCCACACCCTCCCCCGCTATGGAATCAATGTACATTTTGTAGAAGGAGATGACCCCGAATCATTCGCCAAGGCGATTACTCCTCATACAAAAGCAATCTTTGCCGAAACCATTGGGAATCCGAGTTTGAATGTACTGGACATTGAAGCGATCGCAGATGTCGCGCATGATCATCACATCCCTTTCATTATCGATAACACATTCGCCACCCCGTATGTGTGCAGACCGATCGACTGGGGAGCAGACATCGTTGTCCACTCTGCTACTAAATGGATTGGTGGACACGGCACGGCCATTGGAGGTGTTGTTGTTGATAGTGGACGTTTTGACTGGAATCATGAAAAATTCCCAGGGTTCACAGAGCCTGATGAAAGCTATAACGGCATACGCTTCGGGGTCGATGTGGGTCCGGCCGCTTTCGCCATAAAACTGCGCGTACAGCTGCTTCGGGACATTGGCGCATGTCTCAGCCCGCAAAACGCTTTCTTACTTTTGCAAGGACTGGAGACTTTACACTTGCGAGTGAAAACACATGCGGATCAAGCTTTAGAAATCGCCGAATATTTAAACCATCACGAAGGTGTCGAATGGGTGAATTATCCAGGATTGAAAGATCACCCCACTTATTCTCTAGCCGAAAAATATTTCCACTACGGCCATGGGTCGATCGTTGTCTTCGGGATTAAAGGAGGACGCGAAGCAGGGCGTAAGCTGATTGATCAGAGCACTATCTGGTCGCATGTAGCCAATGTAGGGGATGCCAAATCTTTAATCATCCATCCGGCCTCTACGACTCACCAGCAATTAAGCGACGAAAACTTGAGTAAATCCGGTGTAACAGAAGAACTTGTCCGTTTGTCTGTCGGGTTAGAGTCTGTAGAAGACTTGATTCAGGACCTGGACAACGCCATTTTCCATGCCACTGGATATAGGAGATCCTACGGTAAAAGTAAGCATGTGGCAGAGCCGGTTTTATCATCCTCCCTGGATCGTTCGAACGGGGAATTAAGAAAAAGGGTAATCGGAATTGTTGGAACAAGTGCTCTTCTTGCGGAGCAGAACAAGTTGGAAAGGTTGGGATTTGAAGTCGTTGCCTTCTCTCACCTTGAGGACCTTCAAAAAGTAACGAATGTCCACTGGGATATTGTCTATGTTGAGGAAGCGAATGAGGATGTCTTGAACATAACGAAAGAAGTAAAACCGACACTACTCTGGTCACGAAAACCAATCACTCACGAAGATGCAGCCATCATATCAGGGGTAAGCCTCTATGACGCTGTTGTAAATATCCGGTCAGGGAAAGATTTTTCTACTTCCCTCGTATCGGTCTAGTGAAAGAAAGGAGAATGAAAAGCATGTCATTAAAAAACCCCACCAGTCACCCAAGAACCAATCAAACGATATCGATTGGAACTTTCACCTGCGAGTCTGGTGAAAAGCTTTCGCATGTCGAGCTTGCCTACGAAAGATACGGGCCGACAAATGCTCCCGTCATCCTCGTATGTCACGCATTAACGGGCAACCAGCTCGCCGTCGGTTCAAGGGAAGAACGTGGCTGGTGGGCCGGTTTGATTGGTGAAGATTGTCCGATCGACACCAATCGCTATCAAGTGATCACCTTCAATGTTTTGGGTGGATGTCACGGATCTACAGGGCCTGCGAGCATTAATCCAGACACCGGCAAACCATACCGTCAAACCTTTCCCAAAGTTACCATTCGGGATATGGTCCACGCTCAGTATGAAGCTTTATATCGCTTAGGCATCACTCATGTCCACGCTATAGCAGGCGGATCACTTGGAGGTATGCAGACGTACGAATGGGGACTTCTTTACCCTGATTTCATGAAAAAATTATTCATTCTCGCAGCTACCCCTTATTTAAGTGATTATGGCATCGCTTTTAATCATATCGGTGCTCGAGCCATAAAGAGTGATCCTCATTTCCATAATGGGGACTATCATTCAAATGAAGATCTAAAGGGGTTTGAAATCGCCCGGATGACCGGGATGGTCACGTACCGCAGCAGTACCTTATTTGAAAAAAGGTTCGACCGTTCCTATCATGCCGATACCTCTTATGAGATTCAATCTTATTTGGATTACCAGGGGGATAAGATCAAAGAACGCTTTGATGCCAACAGCTATCTTTACCTTCTTGAGGCGATGAACAACCATGACATCGGACGAGGAAGAAACGGATGGGCCCAAGCAGCGAAGCAATACAAAGCAGAGGTTCACACTTTCAGTTTTGAACACGATCTCCTTTATCCAGAAGCCTTGATCCAACCATTCTCTACCTTCTGTAAAAAAGGGAAGCATCACCATATACCCACCGACTATGGGCATGATGGATTTCTCGTAGAGTTTGAACGTTGGGGCAAATGGGTGGAAGAACAATTAAACTAATTGTTCCTCCACGTGTATAATCAAAATAAAGAGGCTGGGACATAACCAGTCGAAAACGTAAAAAAGGGTTCCGGTCATCGAATTTTGATGACCGGAACCCTTTTTTACTGAGTTTATCTTATCATTGGTTAGACGGTTTCCGTTTCTGGCCGTGTACTTTCTCAAGTTCACGGCCAGGAAGGCAAATCCTAATTCATTTTCCACACACTCTTTGCCCCTCACGGACATTCGAGTGAAACGCAAATTAGCCTTCAAAAATCCAAAAACTGGCTCTACGTCTACCTTACGTTTTCCGTAGATTTCACCCGTTTTCTCGTCTGAAAGCTTCTCCTTCACGCTATTCTTTTGTTGCTCCCACTTCTCGTTGTAATAG
>NZ_FNIZ01000044.1 GCF_900104185.1 Halobacillus aidingensis
AATTACTTGCCGCAGAAAGGATGTTTTCAATGGATGTAGTCATTGAGAATGCTTGTGGTATGGATGTCCACAAAGATACCATTACTGCTTGTGCCATTACACCGGAAGGAAAGGAGATTGAAACATTTTCAACGAAAACCATCTATCTCATTGAGTTGGTGGACTGGGTTAAGAAACGGAATTGTACCCATGTGGCCATGGAAAGTACAAGTGTCTACTGGAAACCTATTGTTAATCTACTTGAAGCCGAAGATATTGAATTTCTAGTTGTGAATGCTCAACATATTAAGGCTGTTCCTGGACGTAAAACCGATGTGAAAGATGCCGAATGGATTGCCAAACTTCTTCGCCATGGGTTGCTTAAAGCGAGTTACATTCCTGATCGAAATCAGCGGGAATTACGTGAACTTGTTCGTTATCGTCGGAGTATTATTGAAGAACGTGCCAGACAACACAATCGAATGCAAAAAGTGTTAGAAGGAGCTAATATCAAGCTTGGGTCTGTTGTTTCTAACGTTTTGGGAGTTTCTGCTCGTGAGATGCTTCGTTCCATAGCTGAAGGAAATGATGACCTTGAAGAGTTATCAAACTTGGCGAGAGGCGTTATGAAAAATAAAAAAGAGGACTTGAAACTCGCTCTTCAAGGATGCATTAAAGACCATCAACGATTCATGATAAAGACGATCCTGGATCATATCGATTTACTTACGGATCAAATTGATAAATTAGACAGTGAGATATCAAAAAGAATGGAAGAATCTCAAGAGGATATCGAACGTTTAGATTCCATTCCTGGCATTGGGAGAAAAGTGGCGGAACAAATGATTGCCGAACTTGGCACAAATATTAAGGAGCAATTTCCTACGGCACCTCAAATGTGTTCTTGGGCAGGGTTAGTTCCCGGAAATAACCAAAGTGCCGGGAAACGGAAGTCTTCTAAAACGTTGAGTGGAAACAAATACCTTAAATCATCACTGGTTGAGTCAGCTCATTCCGTCCGAGGATCCAAAAACTACCTTGGCGCTCTTTACCGGAGAACGGCTTCACGTAAAGGTAAAAAGCGCGCAGGAATCGTTGTAGCTCATGCGATGTTACGAATCTCCTACTACCTCTTAACACGAAAGGAAATGTATGTAGATTTAGGAGAAGATTACTTCGATAAACAAAAACAACAAGCCATTGTTAAGCACTCATTGCGTAGGTTAGAGGGGTTAGGTTACACAGTGACAATTGAGGAACCAAAGGTATCCTAAGTCCATTCTCCAACTCAATAGATCTTTGAATGAGACGCTCTCCTCAAAAAGAAGAATGAGCTGCGTCTACTTTAGTATTGCCATTTTTCCATATTATAGAACTTTATTTTCATGGTAG
>NZ_FNIZ01000029.1 GCF_900104185.1 Halobacillus aidingensis
TGGGAAGCTGCGAGACTCCCGCGGGAATGGATTGGCTGGCGAGACCCCACAGTGCGAAGCACGAGGAGGCTTGCCGTCATCCCCGCAGGAAAGCGAGTTGCTTCCCAGCCACCCCTGACGATCGACACGGCAAACGAACCCCGAGACATCTCGAAATCGAGCCTTACACAATCCTGCCATATTGTTTAATAAGCATAAATCAATACCCACATGTAGCGAACTCATTTGGATAAAAATTGAAACGATTCCCTGCCCATACTCGTATATAAATCAAAATAGGCGGAGGTGTCGGCATGGGAGTGGTATTGGACGTGAAGAATTGCAGTGTTGATATCCAAAAAGAAAGAATCTTGAGGGATATCAGTTTTCATGTGAAAAAAAGCGAAATCATGGCATTGGTCGGTCATAATGGGGCGGGAAAGTCAACACTGATGAAAACGATGATCGGTTCGCGGGAAAAAATCACTGGAACATTATCCATTGCTGGAAATGACCAGGAAAAGCAATATAAAGCGTACAAAAGGAATTTTACATACATACCGGAAGAGCCGCTTTTGTTTAACGAATTGACAGTCTATCATCACTTTAAACTTTACCAAAAGAGTTATTCTGTTCACGAAGGCGTTTTTGACAGCCGAGTAAAAACATATACCGAAGGGTTTGAATTGAAGGACAAGCTGGATGAATACCCGGAAGCTCTATCCAAAGGGATGCGGCAGAAAGTCCAGACGATTTGTGCTCTCATTCCTGATGTCCCTGTTTTATTCATTGATGAGCCATTTATGGGACTGGATGTGTATGCAGGTCGCTTCCTTGAGGAAGAGTTAGTAAGGAAAAAAGTGCAGGGGGCCAGTATTGTATTGACTACACACCAACTGGAGAAGGTTTCTGAACTAGCTGATCGCTATGTCATGCTCGTTGAGGGTAAAGTCTCTTCTTCGGGGGATGTGTCAGAATTTCACGAGTTGGAAAGAAGGTCGACATGATGGAGCCTATGACGACATATTCGGTGTATAAATGGCTGAGAAAGAAAAGAAGGAAGAAGAAGTTTGATATTTATAAACAGACCTACCATATGGTTGTGGATCCCGTCATGGTTTTTTATAGCGGATTGTTCGTCATCTTTTGTTTGTTCATCGGTTATGACTGGCTGCAAGAGTTGATTACTCTTTTTGATGGAAGGGGATCGTTCATAGCTCCTTACGCTTTTTTCCTTCCTTTTTTGGCAATCATTAGTGCGGCGGTCACTTCTTTTACAGACCCTGGCATTCGTTTCACATCTTCAGAACTTCAGCTTAGTTTTCTGCCTCACTCAAGAAAGCGACTTCTCACCTATTTGTTTTTAGAAAAGTACATCGTTCAACTCTTGATCATCCTGGCTGTCCCTCTTCCGTTTGCGCTTGTCTTGATGTCGTGGGAGTCTGCCGCTCTTTGGGTATCGCTTCTACTTTTTAGTTATCCTTTATCTTTATGGTTGCAGTGGAATCTATTTTCGCTGTCTTCCGTCCATAAAATGAGTGTTGCCATATTCAGCGCAGCTCTTTCCTTTTTATTTTTCCTTGGCTATCCTGTCATGCTCCTCTACCTAGGTTTATCCGTACTGATTTTAGTATTTTTCATACGTCAAGAAGAGGTGGACTGGGGGAGAGTCATCGACATAAATGATGCGCGTGTGTGGAACATGTGGTTGGTCGGGTATTTCACCGAGGTGAATATAAAGCCGCCGAAAAGATTCGGGATCACCAAGTCGATTTGGAAAAAGAAGAGAGGACGTCATTATTCTGTGCGGCACCTGTATGGACGGATATGGACGGGGTATTTTCAAAAGTCGGCGGATGTGATTTGGAAAACGATTCCGACGGTTTGTTTGATTATTCTTGTCATTCCGATGAGGGTCGATTGGATGTTAATGTTCACACTGCCCATCGCTATTGTCGTCTATCATGAAGTAGCAGGGGGGCTTTTTTCAGATGTGGAGAATGTTTTTCATTCTCTGCCGCTCGAAGAGGAAAGCTGTAAAAGCAGCTACTTGAAATGGGTGTATTTCGGGTTTCTGCCTGTGTTCATCTCCTTTGTCACTATTCAAATTGTTCTTGGTGAATCGTTGGGAGCTATTGGGATGCAATTAATCGCAATACTCTTGTTCGTTTATGTAGATCTTGCCCGAGTCATCAACGAACGCTTGATGATGGTCCAAAAGGAAAATTTCTACCGTGAAGAGTGGAGAAGAGTGGCAAGTTTGATGCTGCTGGGTGCTGGGGTGTATCATCCTTTGTTCTTACTCGCGGTTCCACTTGTTGTTTTTAAGCTCGGCCGATCGGGCGGGAGAGAGCTGATTTCATAAAAAAGACCCTCTGGTTCATCACAGAGGATCAATCCAAGCGATTATGCTCAGCGAAGGCGATAAATGATTTTTCATCTTCTATTAAACCGCACGCTCCGCATTGGACTTTTACTTGTGGTCCTTTGTAGGCCATGTGAAAAGGGTCCATATTTTCTGATGAGTAACTCTCATCTGGTTCACCTGTTCTTGGATTCATTTTGACAGCTTTCGCTTCTTGTTCGATTAAGTTAAAACGGGAGCGATTAGTCTTACAGTTGGGACATAGATAAGGCTGCATGTTTGTCCACCTCCATTTTTACGTTTCCCATGTTTATGAAAAATATGAACAGGATCGTGAAAATCAGGGAATGCCCTAATATCCGTTCTGCCTTTTTGAAGGTATGATGATAGTAAGATTACGTGTGATCGAGGTGGAATAGGATGAAGGAGACAATGAAACTTCCAGCGGATGAAATCATCCAAATGTATGAAACAATGTTACATGATTTATCTTATGATCTTCATGAAAGGTATAGTCACCTTTTGACAGGGCTGCTCCATCAAATGGACCAGGAAGGAGGCTCATCAAAATCTGCTCTTTTGTTGACTCATATTATTGATGATATGAGAAGTAAATCGAATGAGTCCACTCCCCTATCCCTTGCTAAAAGAGGGGTGGTTCCTGCCATAAGGCAATTTGGTAAAGAAATAGAACATCGATTTGGCGTAACTGTAAGCCTTTTGACCGAAAGAGAATCACTTTCTATAGATCAACGGATTCTATTCCGGTTGATTCAACAAACCATCCTCATGATCGTTGAGAATGCAGATACCGATGCAATCGACATCCATATGGAAGAGGATTCTGTAACGTTTCGTTTCCTTTCCCCACATGAACAGATCGATGTGGATGAAAAGGGTTTTCTTTGTCTTATACAGAAAAGAACAGGTATGGAATTAAAAATCGAACAGAGGTCAGGGCAGTGGTTTTGGATCTATTTCAAGAAGAGGGGGAATAAGGATGATTTCCATTGTGATCGTTGATGACCACGCCGTCGTCCGTTCTGGATTACGGATGCTCTTGAATGCGGTGGATGATTTTGAAGTCGCAGGTGAAGCCTCAGAAGGGGATGAAGCTTTTGCTCAAGTAGAGGAAAAGCGTCCGAACGTCGTCTTAATGGATTTGTCGATGCCGCACGGAAAAGACGGGCTATCAGCGACATCAGAAATAAAGAAACAATTCCCTGATACGCACATCCTTATTTTGACGATGCATGATGATGAAGAGTATTTGTTTCGGGCGATTGAACTTGGTGCATCCGGGTGTATTTTAAAGAATGCTCCTCATGAAGAGCTTTTAAAAGCCATTCGTCAAGTAGCGGAGGGCGATGCTTACCTGTATCCATCAGCGACGAAACGGTTGATGGAAGACTACATGAACAAACTGAAAAACGGTACGACGTCGGACTCTTATCGTTTGCTGACGGACAGGGAACGGGAAGTGTTGGCCCTTGTCGCGAAAGGATTCGCCAATAAAGATATTGCTGAAAAACTAGTCATTAGTGTCAAAACGGTCGAAGCTCATAAGGCGCATGTAATGGAAAAATTACAGCTCAAGACCCGGCCTGAACTAGTAGAGTATGCCTGGAAGAAAGGATTGCTTGGATATTCTCTATAAAGGGGATGAACGTGTGAGGCGATCGTTAGAAGAACTTTGTACAAAAGTTGCAGCAGAAACAGAGGCATCCTTAGTTGCCATTGCGGAGTATCATTCCCCATCCCAGGGGGTCAGGTGGACATATGCTGATCGCCCGCTGAATGAACGGTATAAGCGAATGAATGTCATGTACGGAAAAGGGGTAGCAGGCAGAGTCCTGCAAACAGGGACAGCTTTCAGGTGTGAAAATGTTGCAGACTTACCGTTGCCGCTCAGGGAGTATCCCATTGTATTATCTGAAAAAATACGTGCTTTTGTAGCGCTACCGATCATCACTCCATCTCTTTTCGGGGCTGTTGTTTTCATTGCTTATCGTTCCCCTCATGCTTTGCCAGACAAGAAGGTGTGTGACCGGGTGTCATCTTATATACAAGCTTATTTTCAAGAAAGGGAGGCGGTGGAATGAAAAAAGAAACGCTTTCACCTATCCTTCCCGGCCGAAGGGAAGGATTTTTGATTGTAAGAGAAGACGGCGTTGTTACGTGCTTCAATGGTCGGGCTGAGGACTTATTTCAACGGAGTCGAGAGGAAGCGGAGCTGGGAGATTTGTTTCTTCACTTGTCCCTCGACGATCTACATAACTGTGAAAAAGGCGTCCTTCTGGAGCATTACATTACCCCACAGGGGGAGAACCCCTCGCCGGTTATCTTAGTTGTTCACGATTCGGTCTTCTCTGATACCCGGTACTTTTATATTACGATTCAAAATCTTGCGGAAAGAAGTACCCTTGATCGTGAAAGTTATGAACCATTCAAAGAACTGTTGGATATTAAGTATGCGTTGGATGAATCTTCCATTGTTGCTCTAACAGATAAGAGGGGAAGAATAAGGTATGTAAACAAAAAATTTTCAGAGATATCGAAGTACGAGGTTGAGGAATTGATTGGTCAGGATCACCGTTTATTAAATTCCGGATACCATTCGAAAGAATTTTTCAAGGAGCTGTGGCGTACCATTGGCACCGGCCATGTATGGAAAGGAGAGATCCGAAACAAAGCAAAGGATGGATCCTTTTATTGGGTCGATACAACGATTGTCCCTTTTCTAGACGAAAATGGAAAGCCCTATCAATATTTAGCCATACGAAATGAAATCACGGAACGGAAGCGTGTGGAACAAGAGCTCCAACATATGATGACAAGGATCATTGATGTACAGGAAAATGAGCGGAAACATGTATCGAGAGAACTGCATGACGGTATCGGCCAGGAGTTATACAGCCTGCTCATTACCGTTCAAAGGCTGGAAAAAGAATTCACGCACCCATTGATTGACCAAATGACCACAGACATCAGCCACTTGATTCAAAGTGTAAGGGATATGTCCTGGGAACTCAGGCCCTCCGCATTGGATGAACTAGGACTGATGCCTGCGGTACGCTCGTTCATTAATCGATTAGAAAAATCATATGGATTGAATGTGGCTTTTCAATCAGACGTCCGTTGCCGCTTGTCCCCTGATGTCGAAACAAGCATTTACCGAATCATCCAGGAAGCGCTGACTAATGTAAGGAAATACGCGGATGTGGAGGAAGCGAAGGTTCTGATAAAAGAAGAAGAGAGCGTTCTATTTATTGAGATCTCCGATGAAGGAAACGGTTTCTCCGTTGCTCGTTCCAATAAAGGCGTAGGATTGTTCAGTATGGAAGAAAGGGCCCGTGCCGTAGGTGGCGCACTCTCCATCAGATCAGCCGAAAACAAAGGAACTACAATCTATGTGAAGATCCCCTTAGAAGTCTGAGAATAAATCAGACTTCTTTTTTTATGCTATATTCTTTCAATTTTTTTCGAAATACTGGTCATTTTAGAATAGTTATTCAACTTTTTGGCAGGATTGTTGAAGACTCGGTTTCAAGATGTTCTTGGGGTTCGTTTACGGTGTTGAGTGTTAGGGGTGTTTGGGAAGCAGCTCGCTTTCCTGCGGGGATGACGGCAAGCCTCCTCGTGCTTCGCACTGTGGGGTCTCGCCAGTCAATCCATTCCCGCGGGAGTCTCGCAGCTTCCCAACCACCCCATTCCATGAAGGTGAGAAACGAACCCCGCTACTGTGTGGGGGGTCTTCCACTATCCTTGTGTTATATGCATAAAGCGCTACATAACAAGCTTTCCGCACCCAGAATAGAGTGTCTGCAAGTTCGTACCCTCCATTAAATCTGTGCATAAAAGCAGCATATTCTGGAAGTGGTTTCGAGACACTTATATGGCAAAGGGGCGGAGGGAAACGGTGAGACTCCTATGGGACGTGTGGGACAGGTGAGACCCCGGAAGGCGTAGCCTGAGGAGGCTCACCGCCCGCCCCATGGAAAGCGAACCTTTTCCCGTAGCCCCTAAACTCACACATAAGTCTCGAAACTGAGTCTTTCACAAACGGGAGCGTTTGTTGAATAAGAGTGTTGGGTGATTTTATTGAGCTTAAAAAACGGAATAGGGGATTTCGCTTTTTAAGATGAGGGGATTCCCCAATATTTTATTTCCCTTGCGCTCGATACAATAAAAGTAGATCAAATGAAGGGAAGAGGGGGCGGAATGGTTATGAAGAAACAGGAGGATCAAACAGATTTGAAGGGGACCCTTGTGAGTGTTCTGGCCGTTGGGGCCATCATCATAATCATGTGGGTGAGTATTTACTTTTTATATATCCAACGGTTATAGGAGGGGAAAGGCATGCATTTACACAAGTATGAAAAAATATGGCTTATTTTCGGAATTATGGCATTAATCATCTTTTTATCCGTCGTTGGCGTCAGTGCCTTTCATCAAGGACATACACCATCAGGAGGGCATAAGAAAATCGATCCTGAAAAGGTGTCTGAAACGGCTCCTTTCGATCAACCAGGGGTGCACGAAAAAGAAGATGGCACCTATGAAGTGGTCATGGTGGGCAAAGCTTTTGGGTACGATCCTGGAAAAATCCAAGTACCTGCTGGAAAAGAGATCATGTTTACTGTTACAAGTTCAGATGTCGTTCACAGTTTTTCTATCGTAGGGACAAACGTGAACATGATGGTTGTGCCGGGGGAAATCAACCATAAAAAGCATACGTTCCAAGAGCCTGGTACGTATCTGGTCATTTGTAATGAGTATTGTGGATCCGGCCACCATTTTATGAGTACAGAAATCGAGGTGGTTGAACAATGATGATCGGACAAATAGCAAAGGGAGAACGGAAACTTGCCCTGGCGAACTTAGGTTTTGCTTACGCGGCTTTCTTAATAGGAACACTTTGTGGTTTGCTGCAGGTGTTTATAAGGAATGATGCTCTTACATTACCTGGGTGGTTGGATTATTACCAAGTATTAACGGCTCACGGTTTACTGCTTGCGATCGTCTTCACGACATTTTTCATTTTTGCATTTTTCCAGGCAGGGATGAGTCGGACGCTTGGGTCGTTCGGTCCTAAAGTCCTTTTATGGAACTGGATCGGATTTATTGTTACTTCTTTAGGTACTCTTTTGGTTGTCATCATGGTGATCGGAGGTCAGGCTTCTGTCCTTTATACCTTTTATGCTCCTTTACAGGCTCACGGACTGTTTTATGTAGGCCTCGCCTTATTTGTCATCGGTACATGGATTCAAGGCTTTGCCTTAGTTGGTCATTATCAGCTATGGCGAAAACAGCATAAAGGAGAGCTCAGTCCGTTATTTGCTTTCATGACGGTGGCAACTATTATTCTATGGGTCATCGCCTGTCTTGGTGTTGTAGCAGCTGTTCTGTTTCAATTCATTCCTTGGGCATTCGGTATGGTGGACGGAATCAACGTGGAATTGAGCCGTTCATTGTTCTGGTATTTTGGTCACCCGCTCGTGTACTTTTGGTTACTGCCAGCGTATATGGCGTGGTATGTGATCGTACCGAAAATTCTTGGAACAAAAGTTTTCAGTGATTCGCTTGCGAGGTTATCGTTCGTATTGTTTATCCTTTTCTCGATTCCTGTCGGTTTCCACCATCAGTTGACAGAGCCCGGGATCGCAAGCTTCTGGAAGTTTCTCCAAACGGTGTTGACGTTTATGGTCATCATTCCTTCTCTGATGACAGCTTTCTCTATGTTTGCCACGTTTGAGTTGCGGGGCAGGGAACTTGGAGGGAAAGGTTTGTTCGGCTGGTTCCGGAAGTTACCGTGGAAGGATGTTCGATTTACTTCTATCTTTATCGCCATGGCTTTCTTCATCCCTGGAGGAGCAGGTGGAATTATTAATGCAAGTTTCCAAATGAATGAAGTGATCCACAACACGCTATGGGTCGTGGGACACTTTCATATTACGGTCGGAACACCCGTAGCCATGACTTTCTTCGGTCTCACGTTTTGGTTGATCCCTTACTTGACCGGACGACGTTTTACAAAGGCCCTGCAAAAGCTCGCCTTTATTCAAATCATTTCATGGTCGGTGGGGATGCTTCTCATGAGTACGGCCCAGCATGTATTGGGGTTGATGGGAGCGCCGAGACGTACGGCCTATACAGGATATGCGCATGATGATGCGCTCGCGTGGTTTGATGGAGTTTTATCCAATCATGTGACGATGGCTGTCGGTGGATCTATTCTCTTTTTGTCGGCCTCATTACTAATATTCATTGTCATCCAATTGTGGTGGATGGCGCCTAAAGCTGACGTTCATCAAGCAGAATCGTTTCCGATCGCACCCAGTGATGCTTCTGCTACGCCAAGATTTTTGGAAAATTGGAAGCTTTGGATCGGCATCGCCTTTGTACTCATCGCTGTTGCTTACACGATTCCTTTAGCAGATCTCATCCAACATGCACCACCGGGTTCAGGAAGGTTCCAAACCTGGTAGGAGAGGAGGTAACAATATGTCATTCGCATTTGCATTCACAGTCGCGTGCATTCCGCTATTCATTATTGTTAGTACCATTCTCGTAGATTTACAAACGGAAGAATAAGAAAAGAACGTCGTGTCTAATCACGGCGTCCTTTTCATTTCCCAGGAAATAAGAGATTACGAGGCTGCTGGTTGCGTATCTTCTTTAATATATCTTGCCTGAATCAGTCGTTTTCTGACGATAATCCCAATCCAGCTTGCAAGAAAAGCTTTAATGAGTCCCACCGCGATAAAAGGATAGACGCCAGCGGCAAGGGCCTGGTTCCAAGTCATATCGAGAACAAACTTCAACTGAATCGTTCCACAAAGCAATGTAATGATCATACCTGTCACATTCGCAACAATCGCCATGGGTAAGTTAAAGGACGTCTTCTCTAAAATATATCCTGTGATGAATGCTGTTAAAATGAAGCCGAATATGTAACCTCCGGTCGGTCCTGCCAAAACTTGAGCTCCCCCGCTGAACCCCGCGAAAACAGGGAGTCCAACAGCCCCTAAAGCCGCATAACCAACCATCGCAACAGCTCCCTGTCTGCTTCCTAGAATAGTAGCTGTGAGGCCAACGGCTAAAGTTTGTCCACTGATGGGTACAATGGGAAGTGGGATTTCGATTTGAGCCATAATTGCTGTCAGTGCGGCAAACAATGCTCCGTTTACAATGAATCTTAATTTTTTACTTTGTGGCGACATACTTCACACTCCTTTGTTAACCATTTATAAATATAAGTTAACATAAAACGAGGGGAATGCGTTAAGAGATTCATAACATTTTTCCTTATATAGGAAAAATGGCGGAAGAATAGGTATTGAGCTTCATTTTTTTGTAACTAAGCATTGATATCAACGGTGCAAATGTGTCAGAGTTTTTAAACAATCTATAAGATGGTACAAAAAAGATTTGATATGAGGTAGAATAGGGTAATGTAAAATTAACGGAGGTTTTACAATGTTTACAAACAATAAATATATAAATAAAAAAACTGGTTTAAAACTACTAGTCTACCTATTTGTTATCGGACTTTTTTGGTTGAAAATGAACTATATACAGACAAGCATTTTTTCACTGAATGTGGAAAATACCAATGAAGCAAACATTCTGGCATTTAATCCACTGAGCAGTATTTTTCTCATCTTCGGATTGGGGATCTTGCTTGTCGGACGTCGGGGAATGTTCGTTTCCTATATCTTAGGTTCCATTCTTTTATACGTAAATGTTCTCTTTTATAGAGAATATAACGATTTTATAACGATCCCGATGTTAAACCAGGTGGCGAACCTCGCGGACCTCGGAGGCAGTATCACGACGATTATGAGTCCTGTTGATGCCTTGTTGTTTGTGGATGTTCTCATTGCAGCTTTTCTATTATTCTATTTGAAACCTTCACGTTTCCAGGCTTTCAAGCCGAAGCGCAGAGAAGGAATCGTTCTTGCCATCGTTGCTATTCCTTTGTTCATGATCAACTTGCAGTGGGCAGAACAAGAACGTACGGACCTTTTAGAGCGTACGTTCGACCGTAACATGCTCGTTAAGTATATCGGTGTCATCAATTACCATGTCTATGATGTAGTGTTGCAAGGGAAAACCGAAATGAAAAAGACGCTGGCGGACAGTAACGAACTTGTACCGGTCATCAACTACTTGAACGAAAATAAATCTGAAGACAGCGATCGTTTAGAAGGTGTCGCAGAAGGTAAAAACGTGATCATGCTTTCTCTTGAAAGTACACAGACATTCGTTGTCGACAACACGTTGCACGGTGAAGAGTTGACTCCTTATTTTAATGATTTGAAAGAAGAAGGCATTTACTTTGATAATTTCTATCACCAAGTAAAGCAGGGACGTACGTCAGACTCTGAGTTTTTACTTGCGAACTCCATGTATCCATTGAACCGTGGCGCTGTTTTCTTTACTCATTCATCGAATGAATACGAAGGATTGCCGGGTTTACTTGGAGAAAATGGCTATTTTACCAACTCCATGCACGCGAATGATAAAACATTCTGGAACCGAAATGTAATGTATGACTCTCTAGGCTATGACGAATTCTTTTCCAAAGAAGATTACACTGTAACTCCGGAAAAATCTCATGGCTGGGGTTATCTTGATGAATATTTCTTCGAAGATTCATTGAACATGATGAAAGAAATGGACAAACCTTTCTACTCGAAGTTGATTACGTTGACGAACCACTATCCATTCACACTTCCTGAAGAGCAAAAGTTCATCGAAGAAGGGGAGACGGGCAGTGGTACGTTGAACCGTTACTTCCAAACGATCCGTTATCAGGATGAAGCACTGAAGAAATTCGTTGAAGACTTCAAGAATTCAGAGCTTTATGATGATACGATTCTTGTCATTTATGGTGATCACTTCGGAATTTCTGAAAACCACCAAGAAGCGATGGGCGAGTATTTAGATAAAGAAATAAATGAGTTTGAGCAGTTCCAGTTGCAGCGTGTTCCAATGTTGATTTACGGAAAAGGAATTGACGCTGAGAAAAACCATACCGTTGGTGGTCAAGTCGACCTTCGTCCAACATTGACGAACTTGTTGGGAATTCAAGATGATAATCCGATTCAATTCGGGCACGACCTGCTTGATAAAGATCGTCGTCAATTGATGATTACCCGTGATGGTAACTTTGCCAGTGAAGAATATGTTGGTATTCAAGGAACCTGCTATGATCGTGAGACAGGGGAAGAGCTGGAAGCTGACCTTTGTAATGAAGGGTTCGAGAAGGCTCAAGAGGAATTGGAGATGTCTGATTCAATCATCTATGGTGACTTGCTGCGCTACCTGGATGAAACCGAGATGGTCCAAAGCGAGAGCAATGAACCGAACCAAAATAAACAAGAACAATAATTGTAACCCTCTCTCCTTTAGAAGGAGAGAGGGTTTTTTATGAGGCGATATCTACAGTTTTTTATGGGTGAAAGCCCCTTAAGACAAGGCGGGTCTAATCAAGTTTACTGTCCTTATTCTTAGAGAAAAACGTGTAAAGGATGTAAATGACAAAGAAGATGACGACGGCTAGTTTTCCTGTTCTGTAGCCAATATCCCCGGCTATGAAGTCGTAAATGAAAAAGCCTGCTAAAATTAGACCTGCAATGATGAATATCAATACCTTCCATTTTGAGCTCATTTATTTCCTCCTATCTTTTTGTTCAATACCCCGTCCGCTGTTATTTAATCCATTTTATGGAATAGTTTAGGCGTGGAAATCGATGAAAAAGCAAGCGTATGGATAGACAGTAGGGAAATGAGCGAGCCATGAGCATATAAAAAGAGCAGAGACCCTGTAGAGTCCTGCTCTTTTTGTATTATGCTCAGTATTAGAAGATATCCATCCATACCTTGATCGTCGTTCCTAAGATCAATAGGGCGAGGATGGTCTGTAGAACCTTTGTGTTCACTTTCTTGCCGGCCATTGCGCCCAGTGGTGCAGCAATTAAACTTGCCACAACCATGATTGCTGCTGGAAAGTATTCAACCTGACCTGTTGTCACTTTTCCGACAGTCGCTCCGATGGATGAAATCAACGTAATAGCAAGAGAAGATGCAATCGTCATCCGTGTCGGGATCTTAAGCACAACAAGCATAATCGGTACCAATAAGAAAGCACCTGCGGCACCAACAATCCCTGCTCCCACTCCCACGATAAGTGCGAGAATGGCAGCTAAAGGTTTGTTAAAGGTGACCTCATCCAATGGTTTGTCATCAATACCTTTTTTCGGTACGAACATCATGACTGTCGCAATTAAAGCAAGGACACCGTAAACAATATTGATGCCGTCTTCAGCCATAAACCTTGATCCATATCCTCCAATGAAGCTACCAATCAAAATACTGACACCCATATATAAAATGAGTGTTTTGTTAAGGTAACCGCCTTTGCGGTAGGCCCAAACACCACCGATGGTGGCGAAAAAGACCTGTACGGCACTGATGCCGGATACTTCATGGGCAGTAAAAGCTGTAAAACCAACGAGCGGCGGAATATAAAGCAGCATTGGATATTTGATGATGGACCCGCCGATCCCGAGCATTCCGGATATATAAGAACCTATGAAGCCGATAAGAAAGATCGTGATGATTAATCCGAATTCCATAGTTGTTTACCTCCTATAAAAAAGGGAACCGTTGCAGGTTCCCTTTATTCCATAATGATTCAATCAGGTGATTCCTGATTATTCTCCCTTTTTAATCCAGAACTTGAATACGCCGTTGTCTTCTTCTGTTTGTAGAAGTTCATGACCACCGGACTTCGCCCATGCAGTCAAGTCTGCTTTTGCTCCTTGATCTGTTGCATGGATTTCAAGTACTTCTCCAGCTTCGATGTCTTTCATTGCTTTCTTTGTTTTCACGATTGGCATTGGGCAAGCTAGTCCTGTTGCATCAAGTGTTTTTGTTACGTTCATAATTGAATACCTCCAAATGTTTAATGATTGATTAGGGTGAGCCCGGCTTCCCCGGGCTCAAGAGTTTTTATCTTACAGCACAACGGTTCGGGCCGATTTCCATTTCACGCTGTTCTTCATTGTCCGGGCTGATTTTACCCATGTTTGTTTCACGGATTTCCTGATAAGCGTTCGGTTGAGGTGGCAGGTTTTCTGTCACCATTTTTCTGAACTCATCTTGATCATCGATGTTCAAGCCATGGTTCTTTTCAAATAGGGTACCTAGTTTTTCAGCGACGGTACCGTCTTCGTTCAACTCATCCATGATCATGAAGTGAGCCGGAAGGACGATTAGCTCGTCAGAAAGCTCTTTATATCGTGTATAAAGGGTTTCTCTCAGATCCATGACCCAGTCATCTGCTTTACCAGCAAGGTCCGGACGTCCGATAGAGTCGATGAACAGAATGTCACCTGTCATCAAGTATTGATCATCAACGACGAAAGAAGTAGATCCTTTCGTGTGGCCAGGAGAATACAACGCATGAATATCAATGTTTGTATTTCCTACAGTGACATGGTCACCATCGCGAAGTGGTTGGTAATCGAATGTCACTTCACCAGCATCTTCTGGAGGCAGCCAGTACTTGGCACCTGTTTGTTCAGCGATTTTGCGTCCCCCGGAAATGTGGTCGGCGTGCAAGTGCGTATCAAAAACGTTCGTGATTTTTACACCAAGTTCTTTAGCAAAATCAACATAAACATCTGTCATTCTAGTAGAGTCGATGATTGCTGCTTCTCCGTTAGATACGACCATGTAGGAAAGACAGCCTTTACCGATACGTACGAACTGATAAAGCTCGCCGCCATCTTTCAAGTCATTGACTTTAATCGGCTCCAAGTGCTCACTCCAGGCTTTCATGCCGCCTTCTACGGAGTAAACATTTTCGAATCCTTCTTCCACAAGCATTTCAGCAACCATTTGAGAAGAGCCGCCTTTGGCACAAACAACCGCAATCTCTTTGTCTTTTGGCAGCTGATCTACGATTTCCTCGACACCATCAAGGAGATCGAAATAAGGAATGTTCAAGTAAGCAAAGTTTTCGCCTTCGATTTTCCAGTCCTGATACGCATCTTCTGTTCGTACATCAAGAAGGAATAGTTCTTCATTATTCAACACTTTATTAGTAATTTCTTTTACCGTCATGTTTTTAACAGTCATCTTATTACCTCCTAGGGTATTAATTTTAGTAAAAAAATATAGAATTAAAGCTTTGTCGTTTCTCCATTCCAGCCACTCATGCCTGGAACGACATTATAAACATTCTCAAAACCTTTTTCTGTAAGCTTCTGTGCAGCAAGATCACTACGGCTTCCTGTTCGACATACGATATAAACGTTTTTCGAACGATCCAGTTCATCTGCACGTTCATCAAGTTCACCAAGTGGAATAGACGCTGCTTCAGGGATATGCTCAAAAGCATATTCAGCAGATTCGCGTACATCTAATACAAGGACGTCATCGTTTTTGCGAAGAGCATCCAAGTCTTCGTTGTTTACGACATTCGGGTGCTTTTTCTCTTGTTCTTCTTCACCGCTTGATTTGCGGACATAATGCTTGAGTACGTCTCCTTCTTCGATCGTACCCAAGTACTGATGACCTGCACTTTTCGCCCATGCTTCAAGGTCCGCTTTCGACCCTTTGTCTGTAGCTTGAATTTCAAGGACTTGACCAGCTTCGATGTCCTTCATTGTTTTCTTTGTCTTCACAATCGGCATCGGACATGCTAATCCTTTGGCATCTAACGTAAGATCTGTTTTCAGTTCCATTCTTACATTCCTCCTCTACCCTTATAAGGGGGATTTATTTCGTTGGACCTTCCCAGCTCATCATGCCGCCTTCCATATTCGTCACATCGTATCCTTTTTCCTCAAGGATTTGAGAAGCACGGCCACTGCGACCACCAGAACGGCAAACCATAATATAAGATTTATCCTTATCCAATTCATCTGCGCGCTCTTCGACAGTACCTAAAGCGATGTGTTTCGCACCAGGAATCATTCCTTCTGTAACTTCTTCATCTTCGCGGACATCGATAATGTTTAACTTTTTACCTTCAGATAGTTGTTGTTCTACTTCTTTTGCTGTCATTGTTTTCATAAATGATACCTCCTAATTAGATAAACAGGTTAACATTGCCATCTTCTGCATCTGCAAGATAAGCAGCAACGCCTGCGTATTGAATGTCATCAAGTAATTCTTCTTTTTGCAATCCTAGAAGATCCATCGTCATGGTACATGCAACCAAATTGATATCCTGTTCTTGAGCCATTTCAATAAGATCCGGCAATGGCATCGCATTGTGCTTTTTCATGACGTCTTTGATCATCTTAGGACCGAATCCTGCGAAATTCATTTTGGAAATGCCCATCTTATCTGCTCCACGCGGCATCATTTTGCCGAACATTTTTTCCATGAAGCCTTTCTTCACTTGGATGTTTTCATCCTTACGTAGGGCGTTAAGCCCCCAGAATGTGTGGAAAATCGTAACTTCGTGATCATATGCAGCTGCTCCGTTAGCAATGATGTAAGCAGCCATTGCTTTATCATAATCCCCGCTGAATAAAATAATATTCGTCTTTTTTGTTTCAGACATTTTTCATCCTCCTAATAATATAGTTATACGTGTATGGGTATAATTCATTGTAAAAAAATTTATCTGCTTTTGACAAGCAACTGAACAGCTTCGTTGATCGAAGCTTCTTTGTTTTCTTGATCGTCATCGTCCTGGATGCACTCCACAAGGTTGGAGCTTACCACAAGCCCGATCGCACGGTCAATCGCACTTCTAGAAGCGGAAAGCTGCGTAATGACATCTTTGCAGTCTTTATTTTCTTCCATCATTTTCAAAACGCCTCGCAACTGACCTTCTAGACGTTTGATTCTGTTTTTCATTGCGTCGTTGTATTCCATCGAATTGACCTCCCTTGTGAAGTTTTTTCTGTCGCTGTTGAACAGTACATGACTAATCATATACCCCATAAGGTATAATGTCAACATCCCAACACGTATTTTTTTGGATAATGGATGATGCTCCGTGCAAAGCTAAGGGAGAGGTGATGGGAATGGAAGTATGGATGGACACACTGAAAGTAATGGGGAGGATTTTTACAATCTTGCCATTACTCCTGGGGGTAGGCTTATTTATGGGGAAAAGATCAATCGGAGAATTGCCGGTCTTCGATTTTTTAGTTGTGCTCGTTCTAGGTTCTGTTGTTGGAGCAGATATTGCCGATCCAAAAATTAATCATATACATACTGTAACGGCGATTATTGTTATTGCGCTTTTACAAAAGTTCATCGTATGGTTGAAGTTAAGAAACCGGAAGATCGGAAAGGTCCTGACGTTTGAGCCGACGATTGTTATTTTTGAGGGGGAAATGGTTGAAGAGAACATCTCCCGCATCCATTATTCCCTTGATAATATTACACACATGCTGAGAGAACAGAAGGTTTTTGAGCTCGAAAGTGTTGCACTTGGCATCATCGAACCGAATGGTCAATTATCCGTTAAACTGAAAAACGCGAAGGAAGCCGTTACTCGTGAAGATATGGGGCTTCCATATAGGGGTGGGGGTTATGACATTCCCCTCATTCTGGACGGTCAGCTGCAGCCAGATCTTTTAACACGCGCAGGTCGGGACATAGAGTGGTTACGTACCAACCTGGGTACCTATGACGTCTCTGATGTCTTTTATGGTGCGCTTACCAGCCAGGGGGAATTCCACTTTTCATTAAAAGGGAGAAAAATAGATTCTTTACCGCCCATTGAACATTGATGTTTTTTTAATAAGAAGTTAAACGATATACGTAATTGAAAAAATAACGGCCATTTAAAATTAAAAGAGCCGCTAAAGTTAGCAGCTCTTTTATATGGTTACACGCTTTGATCCATGCAATGCTTCAAACGTTCTTCAATATCACTGGCCATCTCTTGAATATTGTCATCCTCAACCATCTGAGTAAGAGAAGTCGGATTAGGCATACCGATTTTCGTCTTATTTCCATCTTCATAGACAACCATTTTACAAGGAAGGAAATAACCAGCCATTACGTTTTCATTTAAGACGCGCTGGGCTTCTTTAGGGTTACAGACTTCTAAGACTTTAAATTCTTTTTCAAACTCCAGTCCTTTTTCATGAAGCTTATCTTTGATGTCGAAGTTCCATAACACGCCAAACTGCGCTTCCTTCAGATTAGCCTCAAGACTTTCGATCGCTTCATCCATCCCTTTGTCCGTTTCGACCGTATAGTGAAACATGAAATACCTCCTTGAAAATATGTTCTCCTTATCCATACCCATTAAGGTATGAAAATAATCATTTTAATGAAGGGCTTCCTATAAGGCTCTCTAGGACGAGGTGGGTTATAGTTATAAAATGTTAAAACTATGCCGACCCTCTGGTTTCCTTTTGAATTGTGTATGGAAGTTCCTTATATTAAAATAGGTACATTAGAGAGAGGACGTGAATCACATGACAAAAGACATCAAATTGATTGCTTTGGACTTAGATGGCACCACCGTCAATCATGAAGGCGAAGTTTCCGAGGCCAATGCAGCAGCTATAAAAAAAGCTAAAGAAAAAGGCATCCATGTTGTATTAAGTACAGGAAGATCTTTATCCAGATGCCGGAACATCGCTGAAGACCTCGGCCGCTCTTCCTATATTGTGACGATTAATGGTGGAGAGATTTATGATCATGATTTTAACCTCGTTGAACAAAATCGGCTCGAACATAAACATGTGGAGCGTCTATGGGAATTGAAAAAAGAGCACGGCCTCTATTTTTGGTCTTCAACCGTGCAAGGGTTGTACAACAGCCAAAGCCCATTCGATCAGGAGATTGTAGACTACGATTGGTTGAAATTCGGTTTTGATATACAAGATGACGAAGTAAGACAAGTCATCCTCGACGAAGTCAATGCGAATCAGGACCTGGAAGTAACCAACTCCAGTCCGACAAACATTGAAATTAATCCTGTAGGTGTAAATAAAGCAGCAGCCCTATTGAAAGTTTGCCAGTGGCTTGATTTAGAAATGGATCAGGTGATGGCGGTTGGCGACAGTATGAACGATATCGCGATGATTCGCGAAGCAGGTTTCGGTGTCGCGATGGGCAATGCCCAGGAGCCGGTAAAGAAAGAAGCAGACTTTGTAACAGCCTCCAACAAAGAAGACGGCGTCGCCTTTGCCATTGAAAAAGTCATAGACTAAAACCAAAGAACCAGCCAGCGAGGCTGGTTCTTTTTGTCCGGATTATTACTCGCTTACCGTAAATACTGATAAAATCAAGAAAGTCACTGATAAAAGTGCGAAAGTCACCGATAATAACCTGGAAGCCGCAGATAAAAATCCGAAACCTACCGATAAGAGTTTAAAACCCACCGATAAAAGTTTTTAAATGCTTTATAGGGAGCAGAATATATTTTTGTGAAAAACAGTGATTGCGAGTGGCTTTCCAACCATCTTGACTATCAATATAGCGAAACGATCCCCGGTGAACTCGAAATCCAGTCTTAAAAAATTCCGCCATTTCATTTATTATCCACTTTTCGTGCCGTGATGGTTAGTGACAGTAATAGAGTGTGTCGAAATCCTTCTAAATACATAAAAATGTAAGCGTTTTCTGGTTGTGGCAGGAAAGAGAGGAATAAAGAGAGAATTACATCCAATAGCGAAGAATGTTCAGGGAGGAAGATTATGAAGGCATCATACATAACAGAAGAACATGAAATACTCCGTCAATCTTTACGGAAGTTTTTAGAAAAAGAAGCTTACCCCTATTATGACGAATGGGAGAAGGCAGGGGAAGTACCCCGTGCGTTTTGGAGAAAGCTTGGAGAGCAGGGATACCTTTGTCCTTGGCTTGACGAGAAATATGGTGGTTTTGGAGCAAATTTTGGATATTCCGTTGTCATTAATGAAGAGATGGAAAAAGTGGGGACAGGCCTGATTGGAGTCGGATTGCACAACGATATTGTCGTCCCTTATTTGCATGCTTATGGGACAGAAGAACAGAAACAAAAGTGGCTTCCGAAATGTACGACGGGAGAATGTATTACAGCGATCGCGATGACCGAACCGGGAGCAGGATCGGACCTTGCATCTATACGTACGACAGCGGTAGAAAATGAAAAAGGATTCACACTGAATGGTGAAAAAACATTCATCACGAATGGAATTCACGCGGATTTGGTTGTCGTTGTGTGTAAAACGGACCCTCATGCATCTCCAGCGTATAAGGGGATCAGTCTGATGATTGTTGAGAGGGACACGCCTGGTTTTTCCCGCGGGAAGAAGCTCGATAAAGTCGGCCTGAACAGCCAGGACACTTCAGAGTTGATCTTTGAGGATGCAGCTGTCTCTAAGGACAACCTTCTTGGTAAAAAAGGTGAAGGTTTCTATTATTTGATGAACCAGCTGCAACAGGAACGCCTGATTGTAGGCATAGGTGCTATTGCAGCATGTGAACGGATGCTTGAGTTGACGGTTGAATACGTGAAGGAGCGCAAAGCTTTTGGGAAGTCGATAGCCTCTTTTCAAAATACTCAATTCAAACTCGCTGAACTACAAACGGAAATTGAAATCGGGAGAACATTCCTGGACCATACGATTGAGGCGCATATGAACGGGGAGGACGTTGTCAAAGAGGTGTCGATGTCCAAGTGGTGGACCACCGACCTGGTTAAAAAGGTAGCGATGGAATGTATGCACCTTCACGGTGGTTATGGATATATGGAAGAGTATGAAATTGCGAGAAGGTTCCGTGATGCACCGGTCACTGCGATTTATGCAGGATCCAATGAAATTATGAAAACGATTATCGCCAAAAAGATGGGTTTAGTATAGGAGGAAAAGATATGAATGAAGTTGTCATCGTCGAAGCAGTAAGAACCCCTGTGGGTAAAAGGAATGGAGGGCTCAGCGAGATCAGGCCGGATATCCTTTTGGCAGATGTACTTAAAGAACTGGTCGAACGGGCTTCTCTTGATCCTATCGAGGTGGAAGACGTTATTGCCGGCTGTGTGAGTCAGGTCGGGGAGCAGGCAGGCGATATCGCTAGAATTGCTGCTCTGACTGCTGGTTTTCCTATGGAGGTACCTGGAGTAACGCTCGATCGGCAATGCGGTTCGAGTCAACAGGCGATCCATTTCGCTTCTCAAGCGATTGCTTGTGGGGACATGGATGTTGTCATAGCGGGTGGTGTGGAAAGTATGTCACGAGTGCCGATGTTTTCAAATATGCAGGGGACATCTTTTAATGAACGATTGACGTCAAAATACGAAATGATCAATCAAGGCCATTCGGCAGAAAGGATCGCCGACCAATGGCAATTAAGTAAGGAAGAGCTTGATGCTTATGCAGCTGAAAGTCATAGAAGGGCGCTGATGGCGATTGATGAAGGTCGGTTTGAAAAAGAAATCATGCCTGTGAACGCTAGTGATTCCAACGTAATTAAAATAGATGAAGGCCCCAGAGCAGGCACATCTGTTGAGACCCTTGCCACACTGAAAACAGTTTTCCAGGAAAACGGCAAAATTACAGCCGGAAATGCGAGTCAAATCAGTGATGGAGCTGCAGTCGTCCTTTTAATGTCACGTAAAAAAGCGGAGGAACTGGGGTTGAAGCCACGCTTTCGGATTGTCTCCAGAGCTGTCGTCGGTTCCGACCCGACATTGATGCTGACAGGTCCGGTTCCTGCAACACATAAAGCCTTACAAAAAGCTGGACTGAGTCTTGAAGATATCGATCTTTTTGAAGTGAATGAAGCTTTTGCTCCTGTGCCTTTGTTTTGGATGAAAGAGACTGGTGTTCCACATGAAAAACTGAATGTAAATGGAGGAGCCATTGCGCTTGGTCACCCGTTAGGTGCTACCGGAGCAAAGCTTATGACAACTCTCATGCATGAATTAGAAAGGACAGAAGGAAAGTACGGACTGCTTGCCATCTGTGAAGGACACGGAATGGCGAACGGCACGGTCATTGAAAGGCTGGAGGGATAGCATGGATGTTAAAGGTGTGGTAGCGGCCGTGACAGGTGGGGCTTCAGGCCTTGGAGAAGCGACGGTAAGGAAGATTGTAAGAAATGGCGGCAGAGTGGTGATTGTAGACCAAAACGAAGAAAAGGGCGCAGCGCTTGCAGAAGAATTGGGCTCTTCTGCGCTGTTTGTCAAAACGGATGTCACTTCAGCTGATGAAATTGAGCGCATGCTCCAAACGACTGTCGAAACCTTTGGGCAGGTAAACACGGTCATCAACTGTGCCGGCATCGTAACTGGTGAAAAAGTGGTCGGACGAAATGGTCCTCATCGCCTGGAGTCTTTTTCTAAGATCATTGAAGTGAACCTAATTGGGACGTTTAATGTCATCCGTTTGGCAGCTGAAAAGATGCAGGAAAATGAGCCGAATGAATATGGGGAGCGGGGAATCATCATTAACACAGCTTCAATCGCTGCCTATGAAGGGCAAATCGGTCAAGCGGCTTACAGTGCGTCCAAAGGTGGCGTAGCCGCGATGACGATGCCGATTTCAAGGGAACTCGCCCGTCACGGCATCCGTGTAATGGCTATTGCGCCAGGTTTATTTGAAACCCCGATGTTTGAACAGCTCCCTGAAGAAGCACGGGATGCTCTTGGGAAAGCGACACCATTTCCTTCAAGGCTGGGAAAGCCTTATGAGTATGCGAAGTTAGCTCTAAGCATTTTAGATAACCCAATGCTTAATGGGGAGGTGATCCGTCTAGACGGAGCGATTCGATTACAACCCAAGTAAATGTTGTCACTACGGTGTACCTCATTACTTAGAAGGTAAGGAAAAAAGAAAGTGCGCCTTATTCTTTACATTGAAAAACTGTCTGAAGCACTCCCGGTATTTGATCGTTGTAAGCTCTTGGTGGATCGAGCAAGTTGGCTATTGGGATTTTATAAAAAACCAAAAGGAGTCGATGAGAAATGGGACCAACACTTAGGAGTATGTTTGAGCAGACGGTAGCGAAGTATGCTGATAAAGAAGGATTGGTTGATCTACGGCTTGGTACACGCTGGACATACGGAGAATGGGACCAGGAAGTGAACCGCACGGCAAATGCGCTCAAGGCCTCAGGGGTGGAAAAAGGGGATAAAGTATCGACGGTCCTTTTTAACACAGCTGAATATGCGACAGTGCTGTTCGCTTGCATGAAGATTGGGGCGGTATTCAATCCGGTAAACTTCCGTCTCATGGAAAAAGAAATCGAGTTCATTTTGAAAGATGCTGATCCAAAGGTGGTCGTGTTTGAAAAAGCGACAGCTGCTCAAATCGCTCCGGTAGCGAAAGAGATGACAAGTATTGAGTTTTGGTCCATCGACGAAGAAAATCTGCCTTATGCGATGAACTATTATGAACGAATCGATGGAGTAACGACCGAACGACCAGTGTGTGAACTGGACGAGAATGATCCTTATGCCATCATGTACACTTCCGGAACAACCGGGCTTCCAAAAGGGGTTATCCATACGCATAGAGATATGGTCGATCAAGCCCTCATCATGACTGCTTGTTTAAGACTGACGGAAGAGGACCGTGGACTGACTGTTGCCCCGATTTTCCATTGTGCCGAGCTTCATTGTGCGTTCTTCCCAAGAGTAATGATTGGAGCGACAAACGTTCTGCTGCACCACTTCGATGCACCTGATGTGATTGAAACGGTCAGGGAGGAGCAGATTACATCCTTCTTTGCAGCTCCGACGATGTGGAACATGATGCTGCAAGAGGAATTCACCAAAGAGGATTTCCAGACGTTGAGACAAGGTCTCTATGGAGGAGCACCAATGGCCCCTGCTTTGACGATGAAGCTGCATGAATCCTTAGGTGTGCAGCTCTTACAGGCATACGGGATGACGGAGATGGGACCCGCAATTACCGCACTTACAGAGGAAGAACAAGTCACGAAAGCAGGATCGGCAGGAAGAGCACTGTTGAACCATGAAGTACGAGTGGTGAGGACGAATGAGCACGGACCCGCAGAGCCTGAGGAGATTTGTAAACCGCACGAACTCGGGGAAATTATTGTACGAGGGCCCAGCATGATGAAGGGGTATTACAACAGGCCGGAAGCAACAGAAGAAGCCATGTACAAAGGTTGGTATCATACAGGTGATATCGGATCGTTCGACGAAGATGGATACCTCTGGGTCAGTGATCGTGTGAAAGACATGATCATATCCGGCGGTGAAAATATCTATTCAAGGGAAGTAGAAGATGCCTTGTTTGATCATCCGGCAGTCATGGATGCAGCCGTCGTTGGTGAACCGGATGACCTGTGGGGAGAGAGAGTGGTCGCCTACATTGTGAAAAAGGATAGTGGCGTCACTGAACAAGAACTGGATGAGTTCTGTACTTCAGGGAATAGGCTTGCCCGATACAAACGGCCAAGACGTTATGAATTTGTAAATGAACTTCCGCGCAACGCGAGTGGGAAGTTGCAAAAGTTCAAACTGCGGGAACGAAGTAAAACATTATCAGAATAAGATATAAAAGGCTGCCGGTGACGACCGGCAGCCTTTTATTTAGTGCTTTTTTAGATAAATGGTGGGTCATTTCCCGGGCAATATTCGACAAGTTATTGAAGCAATTGCTTCAGTTTTTGAATGGGCTGATGGTCTCTAGCTTCTTCGTACATAGAAAAAGGGCAGCCAAATTCAGCTATTCGGCTAGGTACAGTGTGGATCGTAAACGACTCCGGGCGCAAATCTTCCGTCACTTCTTCCCAATGAAGCGGCGTAGCGACCGTTGCTGTTTCGGTCGCTCTTGTCGAATACGGGGCAATAATCGTTTTGCCTTCTGCATGTTGGACATAGTCAATATACAAACGATCCCCACGTTTTTTCTTCAAACGTTCAGTTGTAAAAAGGTCAGGTTCTTCATTAACAAGGAATGTGGCCAACGTTTCCGTGATTTTCCTCGTTTCCTCATAGCTTAAATCTCCCTCGCGAATCGGGATATGAATCTGCATGCCTTTATTTCCGGAAGTTTTGACAAAGCTTTGGACTTCAAGTTCGTCAAGGAGATGCTTTAATAACTGGGCAGCCCTAATCGCCTTACTAAAGTGACTCCGGTCTTTCGGATCCAAATCCAGAACGATTTCATCGGGTTTTTGACCGCCGGCCATCTCAAACGGAGTATGGTATTCCAATGCCCCCTGATTGGCAAGCCAAAGAAGAGGGAGAAGTTGATCGCAAATGATGAAAGGCTCCCCATCCTCCATCCACATTTTTAAAAAGTCGGGGGCATGGTCGGGGAAATGTTTTTGATAAAAGGACTCTTCGTAAATCCCATCAGGATAACGGATCAGTGTTAACTTCTTTTCCTGTATGAAAGGGAGAATGTGAGGAGCTAATTGACGGATGTAAACAAGGAAATCCTGTTTAGAAATACCCTTCCATAAAGGTTTATCAACATTGGTTGGCTCGAAGTTGGCAGGAAACAAAGAAAGGTCCCACTGTTTCTTAGATTCTGTACAATCTTCAGGAGAAAGATCAAACCGGAACTGGTGAAAGAGAGGTTCTCGTAGTTCCCCTTCTTCAGCACTCAGACAGTGCACATCTACACACGCGCCGGGTTCTAAACGCCATGTGCCTTTTTTCTTTGTCCCATGTTCTTTGAAAAATGTACGGAGCGTTTCACTCTCGTCATCTGTCAGGCCATGTTTAAACTTCCCGAGTGGGAGAGGGCCCTCGTCCTTATAAAACCCTACATCGTAATATCCATTATCAGAGTCGTACTTTTGTAAAAAGCCGGAAACTGTCCTCCATTGTTTCCATTTCAACCATTGCCTTCCGCGGTCGCCGGGTTGATATTTGCTATTTTTCATTTTCGCAATGATTCCCTCAGCCAAGTGCAGCTCAGCAATGGTTAGAATTTCTTCTATATCCTCATATACATCAATACTTCTAATTTGCGGGTGTTTAAGCTTCCCGAGAAGCTTAGTCATGTTTTCTTTTCTTTTTAATAGAGGTATAGTACTTTTTTCTATTTTGTCAAAAGCCATGAAGGCAGCAGGTCTTCGTATAGAAGAAGCTTGTATTTTTGCTTTATTTCGCATTCTTCCTCTTTTTTGTAAAGCTTCGAAGTTTGCCTGATAAGGAGTGTTCAATATGACCAGCTCGCCATCAAGGGTAAAAGGAAGGAGGTTTTTAGGGATGTCCACCTGAACGATTTCAGGAAAACGTTCGCTCATATCTTTTCCATTCCGGCTCCATAGCTTGACTCCTTCCGCGCGTGCTTCGAGAATGGCTCTAAAACCATCATACTTCACTTCATACACCCACTCATTACCCTCAGGGAGTTCCGTCGTCCCCGTTAATAGCATTGGTTTCATCTCCACCATCTCCTTTCCATTCAGCTTTCTTACATAAATTCTCCCGTTTGTGGAAGACTCAGTTTCGAGATAACCGGGGTTCGTTTGCCGTATTTGGAGTCAGGGGTTGTTGGGAAGCCACTCGCCTTCCTGTGGGGGAGCGCCGAGCTTCCTCAGGCTATCGCCTTGCGGGATCTCGCCTGTCTCCTTCTCCCACGGGAGTCTCGCAGCTTCCCAACAACCCCATTCGATGCATGTGAGAAACGAACCCCTTTACCATGGGGCGTCTCCCATCCCACTTAGAAGTAGGCATAAAGCGCTCTATATCAAGCTTTCACATTCGGATTCACACCGGGGAGAGTCTTATATTATCCACTTCGCTTGAGCATACCAGCAGAGTTTCCGAGAAGTGGTTTCGAGACACTCCCATGGTAAAGAGGCGGAGGGGAATGGCGAGACTCCTACCTTAAGTGTGGAGGCGCCTTGGTCAGCGGCGTATGGACTGGACTGAGCTGGCGGAGATAAAGGAAACACGAAGAACGGAGCGATTCGATGTTGACTTATCGTACAGAAGCGAGGGAAGTCTCACTAGCCGCTAGGCGCTGGAACCGGATATATAAGAGGAAAAGAGTGCTAGGTGAGACCCCGCAGGACGGAGTCCGAAGAGGCTCAGGCGCGCTCCCGCGGAAAGCGAGCTATTCCCCGCAGCCCCATTCACTCAATAAACATATCGAAACTGAGTCTTCAAGAATACTGCCATTTTGTTGAATAGGTTGGGCTTTATTATGTAGTTTATCCATGAGTGAGAAACATATTTTTCAGTGATCTCGAGAAACCTATAGGAAAAAGGAGTGGTCAGGATGCACACGATGTGGAAAGGGACCATCAGCTTCGGACTTGTGAATATTCCTGTGAAACTGCATGCGGCAACAGAGAATAAGGACATCAAACTGCGTCAGCTTCATGAGGAATGTAAATCACCGGTCGAATATGAGAAGCGTTGCCCGGTATGTGAGCGGGAAATTGAGAGTGAAGAGATTGTCAAAGCTTATGAATATGCGAAGAACAAGTTTGTCGTTTTAGATAAAGAAGACCTGGAACAGTTGAAAAAAGAACAAGAAGACAAAGCGGTTGAAATCATCGATTTTGTGAAGTTGGAAGAGATCGACCCGATTTATTTTGAGCGGAGTTATTTTATATCTCCAAGCGGAGGAGGATCAAAAGCTTACAGTCTTCTTCGTCAGGCGCTCGGAGATACCGAGAAGATCGGGATTGCTAAAATCATCATCCGCTCCAAGGAACAACTGGCGATCGTCCGGGTTTATGAGAATACTCTTGTGATGGAAACGATCCATTATCCTGATGAGGTCAGATCCGTTCAGGATGTGCCGAATGTTCCGGAAGAAACAGAATTAAGTAAGAAAGAATTGAGTACAGCTGTTACGCTGATCGATCAGTTGACAGCGGAATTCGATCCTGAAAAATATAAAGATGAATACCGGACAGCGCTTATGGAACTGATTGAAGCGAAGAAAAACAATGAAGAAGTTACGACAGCCAAAGATAAACCGAAGCCGGATAATGTGACGAACTTAATGGATGCTTTGGAAAAATCGTTGGAGAAAACGAAAGGTTCCAAGAAGAAGAAAACAACGAAGAAAAAGACGACCACATCTGGCAAGAAAAAGACTTCCTGACAGGGTATCATCGTCTATAAAACCTCCATCTGTAGTATAATGTAGAGGAGATCATTAAAGTTCGGAGGGATTGGATGACCGTACGTTCCGAGGAAGAAGTCGAATTACTTATGCGCCCGGCCTTGGCTTCTCTCGCTGTGGAGGGAGACCGCTTGAGCAAGAAGCAGAAGCTGCTTGTGAAAAAGTGCCTGACAGGGGAGATCTCTCATGAGGAGTTCGTCACACGGGCGTTGGAACTGGCTCGTCATGCCTAACACCAGGTACGGGAATGAAAAGTCGAAGTATTGTTATCCGGGATCAAACGTTTTAATCAATCATTATGACATTAAAGATGAGAAACAATTGACAGCTTTGGAGACGATGTTTACGGCACAAAGGTTGGCTGAGCTTCAATCCACCCCGATTAAAGGGGATTTCGACTTGCGTCATTTACAAAGGATCCATGCGCGCCTTTTTTCAGATCTTTACCCTTTTGCTGGAGAAATTCGAACAGAAAACATTACGAAAGACGGATTTTCTTTTGCTCAGGCCAGGTTCATTCACGATGCGGCTGAGCCCATATTTCAACAGTTGATGAGAGAAGATTGGAAAAGTATGAACAGGGTCCTGGTTGTAGAGAAATTGGTGTACTACATGTCAGAAATTAATGTTCTCCATCCTTTCAGAGAAGGGAATGGAAGAAGTTTACGGGAGTTCATTCGCATCTTAGCAATGGAAGCAGGATATCATCTGGATTGGTCAGCGGTCCCGCCTGAGGAAATCTTCCAGGCAAGTGTTCAATCTGTCAAAGATGTGCGTCCGCTTGCTCAAGTGATTAGTCATTCCTTATCTACCTATCAAAAACCTTCAGCATAAAACAAGGCTGGAGGTTTTTTGCATGTAGACAGAGGATTCCATCTGAATGTAGGGCCATTCCACGAATGTCTATTCTATCTGCCTCCTTTTTCTGGATTTCGCTTGTTTTGCTTACATTTGCTGACAAACTCGATTTGATGAACACTCGAAAAGAGCGTAATCTGATTCCTATGCAAATCATGCATGCAAACTTAGGAGGTCTTTATTACTTATGTGCGGAATTTTCGTGACACAAGGAGAGATGAGTGAAAAACAAATGAATGAGGTGCTGGAACTGCTTTACCATCGTGGTCCAGATGAGGGGAAGTCAGTGGTTACCGATCGTGTTCATCTTGGACACCGCCGCTTATCGATTATCGGACTTGAAGATGGCATCCAGCCGATTCATAACGAAGATAAAAAACGTTGGATCGTCTGTAATGGTGAAATTTACAATTATGCAGCCATTAAAGAATCCTTAGCGAAAGATGTCTCTTTTCTCACAAAGTCAGACAGTGAAGTAGCTTTGAAATTAGTCGAAAAACAAGGGCCGGAAGCCATCCATCAACTTGATGGAATGTTCGCGTTCTTCATTGCAGATGAGGAAAACGATTCATTTGTCGTAGCTCGGGATACACTTGGGATCAAGCCGCTTTATTACGGGGTGGATCGCGATGGGCAGTATGTTTTTTCATCTGAATTGAAAGCAATCGAACCTTTTGTGAATGAGGCGAAAGAATTTCCTCACGGGCACTATTTCACACCGGAAAATGGTTTTGTCTGCTACAGGAAAATCCAGTCCCCGCAAGAGTCTTACACGGAACATGAGATGACCGAAGTGTTTACTTCTATAAAAGAAACTATGAACGAATCCGTTCGAAAAAGACTGATGGCAGACGTTGAAGTAGGCGTGCTGCTGAGTGGTGGCTTGGACAGTAGTTTGATTGCCGCCATAGCTGATCAGCAGAAGCAAGGGGAGAAGCCTTTAAAATCGTTCTGTGTCGGCTCTGAAGGCAGTGCAGATATCATCAACGCTCGTACGGTTGCGAAAGCGCTGGGAACCAAGCATTATGAATATATTTATACGGAAGAAGAATTGATTGAAGCTGTCTCTGATGTCATTTATCACCTGGAGTCTTACGAGCCTTCCCTTGTACGTAGTGCCATCCCGAATTACTTCGTGTCTAAGCTTGCATCCGAACACGTAAAAGTGATTTTATCTGGAGAAGGGGCCGATGAATTATTCGCTGGATATGCGTATATGGAAAAATACCAGGATACTGCATCCATGAACAAGGAAATCATTCGTGTACTGAATACACTTCACCACGTAAATCTGCAACGAGCCGATCGTATGAGCATGGCGCACTCCATTGAACTTCGTGTGCCATTTCTCGACTTGGATGTTGTGGAAAATGCCCTCCAGATTCCTGCCGGCTTGAAAGTTCATAAGAAAGACCGCATGGAAAAATGGCTGCTTCGAAAAGCATTTGACGGCATCATCCCTGATGAAGTTTTATGGCGTAAGAAAGCAGAGTTCTCAGAAGGAAGTGGTGCATTGGACTTGCTCGACCTGCATGCAGAAAGAACAATTACAGATGAAACATTTGAAAAGGTGCAAGCCGAAGCACCAGTTGATATACGATCCAAACAGGAAATGTTCTATTATCAGATTTTCAGGGATCATTTCCCAGAAGAAAAAATGCTCCACACCGTAGGCAAATGGGCCACGGCTTAACCCAAAAGGACAGATGCAAAACGCATCTGTCCTTTTTCATATCTTATAATCTTGCGGATCGCACCAAAGGGAGATCACATCGCTCCAAGAGCAGTCGCCCTGCAAACGGCAGTCCACCTCACACACAACCGCTTAGCGAGAACGCTGTCAAAAAACAAGTAAAAAATATAGAAGGTATTTTACCTCTTTAAACATAAGAGGTTGTTCCACTATAATTAAAATAACTGAATATTCAAAACTTGAAACCATAAATGCTGAAGAAGGAGGACGTTATGAATGACCAGCCTTTCCTTCAGAGAGGTTTGGGAAGCGAAGAAGCGCATATCTTTGTTTGTCCAACCCACTCCTATCCTGTACTCAGACCCGCTCTCCGAGCACACAGGGGCGCGGGTTCACTTGAAGCTCGAGCATACCCACCCTACGGGATCATTCAAGCTCAGAGGGGCTGCAAACAAAATTCTATCACTTGACGAAAAAGACTTAAAGAAAGGTGTGACCACTTTTTCAACGGGTAACCATGGCATATCTGTTGCATATGTAGCAGCAGAGTTAGGAATTCCTTGTACGGTATGTATATCGGACCGTGTTCCGAAGGCGAAGGTGAATCGTCTTAAAAAATTACAAGCGTCTGTGGAGATTGTGGGAAGCAGTCAAGATGAAGCAGAAGCAAGGTGTGCTGAATTGGAAAGAGACAATGGGATGACGGTAATCAAGCCTTTTGATGATCGGGAAATCATTGCCGGTCAGGGGACGATCGCGCTTGAAATCATGGAGCAGTGTCCTGAGGTTGATGAAGTGATCATTCCCTTGTCTGGGGGTGGGCTGTTGTCAGGTATTGCTTTTGTGATGAAATCAATTGAACCTTCTATACGTGTGACAGGAGTGACGATGAAGAAGGGGGCGGTCATGCAGGAAAGCCTTGCCAAGGGTAAGCCTGTCATTCTCGAGGAGTCTGATACGTTGGCAGACAGTCTGCTTGGAGGAATTGGGACAGAGAACCGTTACACATTTTCAATGACGAAAGCTTATATGGACGAGGGGGTGCTTGTGGAAGAGGCACAGATTGAAGAAGGGCTGCTCTTCACTCTTGAGCACCATAAGATGGTCGTGGAAGGAGCGGCTGCAACGGGGGTCGGGCACGCCCTTCATTCTAATGATCTACAAGGAAAAAATGTTGTTGTCGTCATGAGCGGGAACAATATCGATCATGATGCGATTACAGATCTTTTGGCTAAATCGTAAGTGGGGGAGGAGTGGAGATGGGGGTTGCGGTGGAGGAAGTTTTAAAACTTCCAGTGCTCGAAAAAGCAAGAGTACAGACCCATGTGTATGATCGTCAGGTTGATTGGATCTCAGTGATTGAGACTCCTGTAGAGAACTTTGTCAGGAACAATGAATTTGTACTAAGTACAGGGGTCGGATGTGTGGATGATGTGTTGGCACTCGAAGGATATGTTGAAGATGTCATTCGCTCGGAAGCCTCCGTCCTCGCTTTTGCCACAGGACGTCATCTGTATAAAATTCCCGACCGTGTGTTAAAACTTGCGGAGAAACACGAGTTGATCGTGATGGAAATTCCATGGGAGGTCCGCTTCGGAGATATTTTACAGGACGTATTACGGTTGATCAGTGAGGATAACCGCCAGGACCAGCAACGCACGGAAGAGATACGACAGGAGTTGATCAACTGTGTCCTGAACGGGAAAGGGCTGCAGGAGATCACATCAATCATCTACCAGAATACAGGCATTCCGACGGCCATCAGTGATCATAACAAGCAGATACGAGCGAATCAGTATTTTGATCGTTATTACATCGATGTTTTAAATGGGCATGAGCTTTCTCAGGAAGGAACCCTTGTAGAAACGGAGATGGACAGTGATCACCCGCTCAGCCATTATATTGAAACCTATGAAATCGGTGACCAGAAATGCTACCAGCTTACAATTTTATCAAACTATAAGAAACAGGGATATATTCTATTTAAGCCAAAGGACGACAAAGATTTAACGTGGGTGAACCTTCACATTTTGGAGCATGCGCTTACAGCTTGTGCCTTATATTTCGTCAAAGAGAACGCCATTGAAATGACTGAAATCAGACTTAAGGATAACTTTTTGCTGGATTTAGCCAAGCAGGAGAGGGAGATGGACAGAGCTCTTTTTTCGAAAGCGCAGCTGCTTGGTTATGATTTGGAGAAGCCTTATATTTGTCTCGTCGGCCATATCCGTTTCGTGCAGCCGGAGGAGGAACGCACCTCTTCAACGATGCCACAAGTCAAATCATCATCGATCAACAGTCGCAATTATTACATTCAGAAGGAAGTCACTCATGCCGGAGACGCGCTGCACCGGAGGACGATGACCACCTTTGATGAAGGTGAGGTAATCGTTTATTTGGAAACGGACCGTCCGGATTATGAAGAAACCGCGAACCAGTTTCTCGACCTGATTGAGCGGAGACTTCATGAGTTATTAAAAGGGATTACGATTAGCTGGGGGATTTCCTGTCATAAAGGTGGGTATCAGACTTTTCATAAAAGCTATGAAGAGGCGGAAACGGCACTGAAAATCGGTCAGCAGCATGAAGAAGGGGAGCGGACGTTTTTCAGTGATACTAGAATGAACCGGTTGCTCATGGCACTGTCGCACGAGGAAGAAATCGGAGCGATTGTGTCAGATACGTTGGAGAAGCTGATTGATTATGACCAGAAACGGCAGACAGAACTGATTCATACGTTTATGGTCTATAACAAATACAACAGCAATGTCAGTCAGACGGCCCGTGCCCTGAATTTGCACCGCCAATCTTTGCTGCACAGATTGAGAAACATTGAACATTTGACTGGCCTCTCTCTTCTCAATGCGGATGATCTTTTTTTGCTGGAGCTGAGCGTAAGGTTATGGCTTTTGAAAAAGGTGGATGCATAGAGCGCTCCCTCGGGGTGACGCTCTATTTCTCATCTTTGACTGTCGTTTTCCATTCGCCCTGATCGGTCCCGCGTCGGTCCAGCTTGACAGTCCACTGATCGGATTCTTCATCAAAGGAAAGTAGCGAAACGATCAACACATCTGTCTGCTCTGGTTCTGTTTCGGACAAAGCTGTAGAGAGAGCTTCGGATGCTTTTAAGTCCGCTCCCTGGACTTCACTCATTTCAAGCTCCTGGACTTTTTCAGCCGTGGCTTGTTCAGGGTAGGACTCAGCGATATCCCCGTCTACCCAGACCTCGACCTGTTTGCCGACCCATAAACCTTCAGGAGCTCCGGAGACCCACATGGCCCGTCCTTCATCCCCTGATCCATCATCCATCGGTGTGACAACAAGGATCCTGTCATCGTCCTGATCCATGACAAATCCGCTCATGTCCGGATCGGATGCTTCTGCTTCCACTTCATTCTGGTCTACTTCTTCTGTCTCTGACAGTCCACATGCACTAAGGGATAAAGAGAAAACCATGAACATACCAAGCATCCATCTCATTTTCATCTTTCTCACACTCCTTATCTACTTTGTTGACGTTTGAACGGGAGGAAAAGTTTCACATGACAGAAACATCCAACTTTGTTATGATGAAAATCACCAAGCGAATAAGTTTATGAAACTACTAGGGGGGCCTGAATGGGCTGAGAGGAAAGCGAGCAAGCTTTCTGACTCTTACGAACCTGATCTGGTTAATACCAGCGGAGGGAAGTAGTCTGACGATACGTGTATCGACTTACTGCATACCAGGCCAGGTCCTCTAAGGATCTGGCTTTTTTTATTTGGTTCCATTCAGATCCTGTACGGAAAGGTGGTGAAAGATGAGAAACACAAAGATACTCACAACGATGGCCGTGCTTATTGCCGTTGGAACGCTTGGAGCCCAATTTCTCTGGTTTCCGGCTGGAATTGCGAAAGCTTATCCTGTCCAGCATGCGGTTAATGTAGTCGCGGCGGTGGTGCTTGGACCCGTCCCGGCGGTCATGATTGCTTTTGTTATCGGGCTCTTACGTTTCTTATTAGGGCTCGGCACCCTTCTTGCTTTTCCGGGCGGAATGTTCGGTGCATTACTGGCAGGGCTTTGTTATCGATTCTATGAAAGAAAAAGGTCTGCGGTGATTGGTGAAGTTTTAGGTACTGGAGTCATAGGGGCTTTGGCATCTGTTCCGATTGCGCACGTCCTGATGGGAAGTTCAACAGGTGTTTTCGCGTTTGTTCCTTCTTTTGTCGTAAGCAGTGTCTCGGGGGCTTTCATTGCTACCTTCATTTTATCACGAGTGAAAGTTGAAAATATGATCTTACAACCATAATACACGGAAACTGCTAGGGGCGCGAGTATTCGCTGAGATAAGGAGACATTCCTTGGTCCCTCAATACCTGATCCGGGTCATGCCGGCGGAGGGAAGTAGTAAGAATCCCCTTCTGTCCTCTAGTAGCTTCCGAGAATAATAGGAGGCTCTATCATGTCTTTTTCCAATCAATTAAGAAAAGAAAATCAGGATATCTATCAAAAAATCTTCACTCATCCCTTTATCCAGGGTATCGGAAAAGGGGATGTTCCAAAAGAAGCATTGATTCACTATATCAAGGCTGATTATGAGTATTTGAATGCCTTTATGCACGTCTATGGAATCGCCATTTCCAAATCTCCGGGAAGGGAAGACATTCAACTGTTTAACGAACAAATCGATTTTGTGTTAAACAGTGAGGTTCACCCTCACAACAATTTTTGTGAACAGATTGGCGTTACCTATGAAGAACTGCAAGGATATCCATTGCCGCCAACCGCTGATCACTATATCAAACATATGCTTTTTCATGCCCACCATGGAGGCATTGGTGAAATATTAGCAGCTTTGCTTCCGTGCCCGTGGACCTATTATGAAATCGGAGTCGAACTAATGAACAGCTATCAGCCGGGATCTGATCATCCTTTTCTCCCTTGGATCGAATTTTATGCTGATGCGGAAGTGAAGAGTCTGACAGCGGTGTTGTGTGAACGACTTGATCAGCATGCCGAACATGCGTCTGAATCGGAAAAGTGGCGTATGAGAGAAGCCTTCCGTAAAAGTTGTCAGCTGGAGTATGCCTTTTGGGATATGGCTTACACACAAGAGCAATGGCCTTGTGAAAAGGAGGGTGTGAAATGAGACAAGTCTCATGTACGTTGACGATTGCCGGGACCGATCCTAGCGGTGGTGCGGGTATTCAGGCAGACTTGAAAACTTTTCAGGAGTTGAAAAGTTATGGCATGAGTGTTGTGACATCAGTCGTTTCGCAAAATACGACAGGAGTGAAAGATGTTCATCACCTGCCGGAAAATTTCATTATGAGTCAGCTGAAAGCTATTTCTGAGGATATGCCTGTCCAGGCACTGAAAACAGGGATGATTGCCAACAAGAAAATGATGAAAGTCATCAGTGAATGGTTGGATGAGGTGGATGCTCCGTACGTCATGGATCCTGTCATGGTTGCCCAGAGTGGGGACCCTTTGATTGAAAAAGAAGATCAACGTTATTTGAAAAAATATCTTGTACCAAAGACAGCGCTCGTCACGCCTAACATCCCTGAAACGGAAGTGCTTGTTGGAGGGATAATTGAAACAGAAGCGGATATGAGAGAAGCGGCCGAAGTGATCGTGAAAGACTTAGGCGCGGGTGCGGCCCTTGTCAAAGGGGGCCATCTCAATGGAAGAGCGGTTGATTTTTTATATGATGGGCAGCGGTTTCATGAATTTGAATCCGAACGTATTGATTCTTCCAATACACACGGGACAGGTTGTACGTATTCTGCAGCCATTACGGCATACTTGAGTCAGGGACACGCTTTGCCACAAGCCGTCAAAGAAGCGAAACACTTTGTAACAGAGGCGATCCGCCATTCCTTCGATCTAGGAAAAGGAAGTGGCCCGACCAATCATTTTGCTTTGCGTGAGGAGGTTTTCAACCAATGGCTGTAAATGTTATCGACAGAGTGAGAGAACAACGCCCACTGATCCATCACATCACGAATGCGGTCGTCATGAATTTCACAGCGAACGGACTTCTAGCATTCGGAGGATCACCGATAATGGCCAATGCCAAGCAGGAGGTTGCAGAGGTCACCCGATTGTCTCAAGGGCTGTTATTGAATATAGGGACGCTTCATGAAAACCAGGTGGAAGCGATGATTCTTGCAGGAAGAGCAGCAAATGAGATCGGCATCCCGGTCGTCCTCGATCCTGTTGGCGCTCCTGCAACCCGCTATCGTTCAGGCGTATGCCAGCGGATTTTGCAGGAGGTGAAGCTGACCGTCATTAAAGGAAATGCCGGTGAACTCGCCCACCTCGTCGATCAGGATGTGGATACGAAAGGCGTAGATTCTACAGGGGAAGCTGACGCTGAAGCCATCGTTCGTCTAGTTGCAGAAAAGTATCAGACCGGAGCCGTCTGTACAGGGGAAAAGGATGTCGGATGTATCGACAAGGACGTTTTTGTCAATGAAACTGGACACCCTCTCCTTGCTCAAATTACAGGATCCGGCTGTTTGCTGGGTTCCTTGCTCACAGCAAGCTTAACGGTAGAAGGTAATCCTAAAGAAAAGGTTCTAGCAACATTAAGTCATTATGGACGGGCGGCAGAACAAGCAGCGGATCACCCTGATGTCAAAGGTCCAGGGACATTCATTCCAAGGTTTGTCGATGCTTTAGCCATGGGGGCTGAAAAATGAAAGCTTCTACCCTTAGAAAATACTTCGTTATGGGCAGCCAAAACTGTAACAAAGATCCCTTGAGCATTTTGGATGAAGCGATTAAAGCTGGAATCACGTGCTTTCAATATAGGGAAAAAGGAGAAGGCGCTCTAACTGGAGAAGCGAAGTACAGTCTCGGTCATAAGCTGCGCCAACGTTGTGCTGAAGCGGGTATTTTATTTATCGTCAACGATGACGTTGAACTTTTTGATGTGCTTAAGGCTGATGGAATCCATGTGGGGCAGAGTGATCGTAGTGTGAATGAAATCCGCTCCAACTATCCAGATACCATCATTGGATTATCTGTATCCGATCGCACTGAATTAGAACAGAGTCCGGTCAATCTTGTCGACTATTTAGGTGTTGGACCGATGTACAGAACAACGACGAAGACAGACGCCAACCCTGTAGCAGGTCCTGAATGGGTGAAGATCGTCAAACGGGAGTATCCAAACATGCCCGTAGTCGGGATTGGGGGGATCCATCCCGGAAATGCTGGTAAAGTAATAGAAGCGGGAGCGGACGGTGTCGCTGTCATTTCAGCTATTACCCAAGCTGTGGACATGTCTTCTGTCGTAAAATCTCTATAAAACATAAGGAACTCATGCCTGTCATGAGTTCCTTTTATCGTTATCCGAGGGATTTATGGTTCCCAGACTATCCCCTGGTTGAAGAACAGGAATATCGACCTGAACCGTATCCGGATACTTAATCCCTGCTCCTGTATTGAGTACGACCACTTCGTCCTCGGCGGTAATCCAGTTTTCTGATCTTAACTTTCTGGCAGCAGCAAATGCTGCAGCTCCTTCTGGGCAGACGAAGGCTCCTTCTTTTTGGGCGATTCTTTTTTGTTCTTCCAAAAGTTCATGATCGCTAACGGCTGCCGCACATCCGCCTGTATCATATAAAGCGTCAAGGACGAGAAAATCCCCGATCGCCTTTGGAACATTGATACCGAACGCAATCGTCTCGGAATCCTTCCAGAATGATGATTCCCTTTGTCCTTGCTGCCATGCTTCCACAATCGGAGCACAGCCTTCAGATTGGACAGCTACAAGCCTTGGCATCTGGTCTTTGGTGATCCAGCCAAGTTCCTGTAATTCTCTCAGTGCTTTATGAATGCCAATCAAACCGACGCCGCCACCTGTCGGATAGAGGATGACATCTGGAACGTTCCATCCTAATTGTTCGGCAATCTCAAGCCCCATCGTTTTCTTTCCTTCAATTCTGTATGGTTCTTTTAATGTAGACACATCGTAGAGCTCAGATTTTTCTACAGCTTCCGCCACGATTTTTCCGGCATCGCTAATCAGTCCATCCACGAGGAAAAGATTGGCCCCTGATAATGCACATTCGTTACGGGTGATTTTCGGGGCATCGAAAGGCATGACGATGGTCGATTCCATTGATGCTCTTGAAGCGTATAAGGACCAGGCTGCTCCAGCATTGCCATTGGTGGGCATAGCGAGTTCTTTCACTCCCAGCTCTTTTGCTTTAGATACACCGACCGCAGCTCCTCTTGCTTTGAACGATCCGGTAGGGATGATGCCTTCATCTTTCATATGCATTTTGCGGATATTCATATCTGTCTGAAGGGTTGGTAAAGGGATTAACGGACTCATGCCTTCTCCCAAAGAAGTTTTATATGTAGGATCCTGGAGTGGTAATAGTTCATGGTAACGCCAAAGGTCTGGGGTTCTCTCTTTCAGTTGCTTAGGGGACCACAACTTTTTCAGACTGTCTAAATCATAGCTTACAAGTAAAGGAGAACCGCATGTACAGAGGTGCTGAGGTTCACTGGCTTTATAGGTTTCTTCACATTTCGGGCAGTACAAATGAGATAAGTAACTGTATGTCATCTTCATCCTCCTTCTATCCGGTTATTCGTATCTTAACATAAGAAGTCGATCGAGAGGTTCATGGCGACATTGTATTAAGGACATCTCCAAAACTTCATACACTTTTTACATTACAAGAAAAAATATCTTTGAATACAATGAAAGTACAGTCGTTTAAAAATTCAGATAACTAGCGCGGAGGGGATGAAATGGTTCTTCCTTTTGACATTTTAGAGTATCACCAGCGTTTGCAGAAAACGAAGAAACGCATGGCTGATCAAGGAATTGACGTGCTTTTGATTACAGACCCGGCAAACATGAATTACCTTTCTGGTTATGATGCCTGGTCTTTTTATGTACACCAAATGCTTGTGATTATCATTGATGAGCCGCAGCCGCTTTGGATTGGTCGTTACCAGGATGCAAACGGTGCAAGGGTGACCACGTGGATCTATGATGAGAATGTCATTGCCTACCCTGACTACTTTGTTCATTCAGACGTTTATCACCCGATGGATTTTATAGCAGATATCCTCCTTCAGATCGGTCAAGGAAAAAGGAAGATCGGCGTTGAGATGGATCATTACTACTTTACGGCCAAAGCTCTGGAAAGGTTGAAAAGAGGATTGCCGAATGCCACCTTCCAAGATGCGACCCTGCTTGTGAATCGTGTCCGTATCGTTAAGTCTGATCAAGAAATCGAATATATGAAGAGGGCAGCTCAAATTGCGGACCTAGCAATGACTAAAGGCGTGGAAAGCGTTTATCCAGGGGTTCGGGAGTGCGATACCGCGGCCGAAATTTACTATCACATGGTCAGAGGGACCCCGGATTTCGGTGGGGAATATCCGGCGATTGTTCCACTGCTTCCGACCGGGGATCATACGTCCATTCCACATCTTACCTGGTCAGACCGGCCTTTCGTAAAAGGAAATGCTGTCATCATCGAACTGGCCGGGTGTTATAAGCGCTACCATGTTCCTCTTGCCCGTACCGTTTCCATCGGAGAACCGAATGAAAAAATGAAACAAGTCGCCCCGGTCGTTTTGGAAGGGATTCAGAATGTCCTCGACTTTGCAAAGCCTGGGGTGACTTGTGGAGAACTTGAAGAAGTTTGGAGAAAGAGTATTAAGAAACACGGTTTTGAAAAAGAAGCCCGTTTAGGTTATTCCGTCGGTCTCAATTATCCGCCAGATTGGGGAGAACATACGGCGAGCATCCGAAAAGGTGATTCGACTGTCCTGGAACCCAATATGACGTTCCATTTGATTCCGGCGTTATGGTTCGATACGGACGGAATCGAAATCAGTGAAACATTCAAGGTCACAGAATCTGGGAGTGAGCGGTTCACCACTTATCCGCAGGAGTTAATCATACGTGATCATATGGATTTAAGCGGCCAGATCAGCTGAAGGAGGTATGGAAAATCAGACTCTTTGAACGGAAAGACATTGAAAAAGTGATTCGCCTTGATACAGAACTTGTAGGGAAAATGGAAGAAGCCTTCACCTCACTGGTGGAAAAAGAAATGACGATGCCACCGATCATGCGTGTAGATGTGCCGGATCATAATGGCGAAGTGGATATTAAATCCGCCTATATCAAAGGTGAAGACAGTTTTGCTGTGAAGCTGTCTTCTGGATTTTTCAATAACCCCGCTATAGGGCTTCCGAGCGCGAACGGGCTCATGATTCTCATCAATAGTCGTACAGGAGAGCCACTCGCGGTATTGGCCGATGAAGGGCGGCTTACGGATTTGAGAACGGCGGCTGCCGGAGCGGTGGCTGCGAAATATGGAAGCAGGGACAACAGCCGGATTGCGGGGATCCTTGGTTCCGGGTCTCAAGCGCGTCTTCAACTTCAAGCGCTTATGCTGGTTCGACCGATTGAGCAGGTGTTCGTTTATGGGAGAAATGATGAAAAAGCCTTTAACTTTAAACAAGTGATGGAGCAGAAAACAGGTCTTCATCTGACCGTCTGTGACTCAGTTGAGCAAGTCGTAGGAAAAAGCGATCTTGTTGTAACGACGACACCGTCCAAGGAACCGTTGATCTACGGAGATTGGGTGAGGCCGGGACTTCATATAACGGCTATGGGCTCGGATGCAGAACATAAGCAGGAACTGGATGCCACTGTTATGGGTAAAGCGGATGTTATTGTCTGCGATGTAAAAGATCAGTCCGCCCGTTTGGGAGAATTGCGCTCGTCACCGGAGCAGCAGGAACGTGCGATAGAACTGGGGGAAGTGACAAGTGGAAAACATTCGTTCCGACAATCAGATGAGGAGATTACGATTTGTGATTTAACAGGAACGGGTGTGCAGGATACAGCCATTGCAAGACATGTATACCATCGACTATTAGCTTGGGAGGGCGTTAAGGATGAAAGACGCGAAGTTTAGTACTAAATCGATATGGGCCGGTGAGAAAGAACAACTCGCATTCGGAGCGACGCAAGTGCCTGTCGTTCACAGTGTTTCCTTTGGTTATGACGATATGGACGAATGGTATGAAGTGGCGGTAGGTAATAAGCCGGGTCACATTTATGGACGGAATACGAATCCAACCGTTCAGGCTTTTGAAGAAAAAATCCGCATTTTAGAAAATGCAGAAGCGGCTACAAGCTTTTCCACAGGGATGGCGGCAATCAGTAATACCCTTGGCACACTGCTATTCCCCGGAGACCGGGTGGTTTCGATTAAGGATACGTATGGAGGAACAAATAAAATTTTCACAGAATTCCTTCCGAAACAACAAGTGGAAGTCGTTCTTTGTGAAACAGGAGATCATGAGGCACTGGAAGCCGAAGTGGCTAAAGGGTGCAAAGTGCTCTATTTGGAAAGCCCGACGAACCCGACGGTGAAAATCACCGACATCAAGCGGATGGCAGCTGCAGGCAAGGCGGTAGGGGCAACAGTAGTTGTAGATAATACGTTTGCCACGCCAGTGAATCAAAACCCACTCGATCTTGGAGCAGACCTTGTCATTCATAGTGCGACGAAATTTTTAGGTGGGCACGCCGACGCTTTAGGTGGAGCTGTATGTGGCAGAAAGAGCTTAGTTGAAGCGATTTATCACTATAGAGAAATTAATGGGGCGACCCTCGATCCAATGGCTGCTTATTTGCTTTTAAGAGGCATGAAGACATTGAAGCTTCGTGTGGAGCAGCAAAACAAAAATGCCGCAGCGATTGCGGAACATTTGAAAAGTTTCGACCTCGTAGAAGAAGTTTTTTATCCAGGGCTTCCTTCTCACCCGAATCATCAGATTGCAAAACAACAAATGAAAGGATTTGGCGGGATGCTCAGCTTTGCTGTGAAAGGCGGTGTAGCCACTGTACGCGACCTTTTACCGAAGCTGCAATTTGCCAACCGTGCCGCTAATCTGGGTTCAGTGGAAACGGTTGTCGGTCCGTCGAGAACGACGAGTCATGTGGAATGCACCCCTGAAGAGCGTGCCGCCATGGGGATTCCAGAAGGTTTGATCCGTTACTCGGCCGGAATAGAAGATATTGAGGACCTGAAAAATGACCTTTCACAGGCTTTCCAATCGTTGCACACTTATGTGAAGAAGTGAGGAGGGAAGGATGTGAAAACCGAAAAGCTGGATATCGTCTTGCGTGCAAACCAGCTTATGGATCGTTTAGTGGGGTGGCGGAGGGACTTCCACCGATTCCCTGAACTCAGCTTTCAGGAAAAGCGAACGAGTGAAAAAGTGGGGGAAATATTAGAAAGCTTCCACACATATGAAATCGAAAAGAATGTCGGAGGCTATGGGATTGTCGCTACCGTCACCCATGGGGAGGGTCCTGTTGTGGGGATTCGTGCGGATATGGACGCTCTTCCTATCACGGAAACGACAGGCGTTCCATGGGCTTCACATAATCCCGGTGTGATGCATGCGTGTGGGCATGATGCGCACATGGCCATCTTGCTTGGCGTCGCCCAGCTGTTGGCGGAAGATGCAAAAGCTGGGCGTTTTCAAGGAACGATCAAACTGATTTTTCAGCCAGCAGAAGAAAGTTGTGATGCAGCAGGGGAAACGGGTGCGATAAAAATGCTGGAATCCGGCAGGCTTCATACAGATGCCGTTTTATCCCTGCACATGTGTCCATGGAGGAAGTCAGGTGAAATCCAATGGAATGACGGCCCGAGCATGGCAAACAATGACGAATTTCATCTGAAAATTCAAGGGAGCGGCGGTCATGCGGGATATCCGCAGCATGTGAAAGACCCGATATGGATGGCGACTTATGTGTTGCAGGCGTTATACAGCCTGAATGGTCGAAAAGTAAACCCTCTGGATGTCGGCACCATTAGTGTTGGCCAGGTGCATGCCGGGGAGGCCAACAATGTGATTCCAAGTATTGTAGATATAAAAGGGACCATCAGATCTTATAAAGATGATGTGAGAGATGGATTATGCAAGGAAATCCATCAGGTGGCCAATGTCGTCACAGCGCTCGGCGGGGAGTATTCACTTCGTATCCATCGCGGTGAACCCTCTTTAATCAACGATCCTAGAATCAACCGGATCATAAAGGAAGCTGCATCCGGACTGAACATGTATGAAGAGCCCTTTGGGATGGGGAGCGAAGACTTCAGCCATTTCACTAGAAAAATACCTGGAGCGATGTTTTTTCTAGGTTGCGGATTGGAAAAGGAACGAAGTCTCCATCAATCGGATTTTGATATCGATGAACGTTCATTGCCGATTGGTGTAAGAGTGCTGTTGGAGAGTGCTTATTCATTACTTGAGCGAGGAGGAGTCCATTGAGTATGAAAATAGCCATGATTGGATTTGGAGGCGTAGGTCAGGCGTTTGCAGAAATTGTGGAGGAAAAACATCAGGAACTTCAGCAAAATCACGGACTTGATGTGGAAATCGTGGCGGTATCGGATGTTATGAAAGGCTCTGTTTTCGAGCCGGACGGTTTGAATATTCCGAAGTTATTGGAGTGTGTAAAACGAACGGGCTCTGTAGAATCCTACCCGGCATCCAGGCAGGGGGTCAAAGGATGGAACAGTTTAGAAACGATAGAGAATTCACAAGCGGATGTCATTATTGAAGTGACCTACACCGATGTCAAAACCGGGGAGCCTGCCCTCACTCATTGCCATCGTGCTTTTGAAACAGGGAAAAGTGTCATAACGACAAACAAAGGTCCTGTCGCCCTTGCCTATCAAGAATTAAACGAAAAGGCGGATCAACATGACGTGTTTTTCGGATTCGAAGGAACGGTCATGAGTGGTACGCCTGCACTAAGACTCCCACTAGAAACATTAGCTGGCAATGAAATTAAAGAAATCAGAGGGATATTGAACGGCACGACCAATTATATTCTTACCGCTATGGAAAGTGGAATGACATTGAATGAAGCGTTGGAAAAAGCCCAAGCCCTCGGTTATGCAGAGGCTGATCCGACAAGTGACCTTGAAGCCTACGATGTCAGGTATAAAGCCGCTATTTTATCAAATCATGTGTATGGAGTTCAACTCGATCCTGAAGAGATTTTCTGTGCTGGAATTACTGGTTTATCAGTAGATGATATCAAAGAAGCGGAAAAAGCCGGCGAAAAATGGAAGCTGCTTGCCCGTATTTCTCAAAACAACGGCACGGTAAAAGCGACTGTCCAACCGGAGCGTGTGAAACAGGATGATCTCTTAGCGCGAGTTAGTGGTGCAACCAATGCCATCGTCTATGAATGTGATCTGTCCGGTCCGATCATGCTCACAGGTGCGGGGGCAGGGTTAAAGGAAACGGGATTTTCTTTACTCATCGACCTGATTCATTGCCACAAACAGAAGCAGGGGACCAAAATCGGAGGAGGGAGCCACTCATGACCACGAAAGTGAAGAGTTACAAAATGCTGATTGGAGGAGAATGGAGAGAAGGCTTGCACAGTTTTGATGTCATCAACCCTCAGAACAGTGAAGTGCTGGCCACTGTCCCCTTGGCCACGAAAGAGGAAATGATTGAAGCTATTGAAACCGCCGATCGTACTTTTCGAATGAGAGACCCCATTCCCACACATGAAAGGATTCGCATACTAAGCAAAGTTTCTGATTATATGGAGAAGGATCACGAAGTTTTCGCTTCAATCATCGCACGTGAAGGAAGTAAAACGATTACAGAGGCTCGTTCAGAGGTTTCACGGGCCATTCAAACCATTCGGATCAGCGCGGAGGAAGCAAGACGGTTGAAAGGAGAGACCATCAACTTCGATCAAAATCCGGGCAGCGAAAATAGGGTCGGGTATTATCAACGTTTTCCTGTGGGAGTCGTAGGAGCCATCACTCCTTTTAATGACCCGCTCAATTTAGTCGCACATAAAATAGGGCCAGCCATAGCTGCTGGGAACGCGATTGTGGTCAAACCAGCCTCAGCCACGCCTCTAAGTGCATTGAAGCTCGCGGAAGCCTTCGTGGAAGCGGGCCTTCCTGACGGTTATCTATCCGTTGTTACTGGATCAGGAAAGGAAGTCGGGGATACACTGATTACACATCCGACCATAAAAATGGTTTCCTTTACGGGGGGATCTGTTGCAGGGCAAGCCATCACGAGAAAAGCAGGCACGAAAAAAATTAGTATGGAACTGGGATCTAACTCGCCGGTCATTGTCCTTAATGATGCAGATCTTTCCAAGGCTGTTCATGCTTGCTGTTCGGGTGCCTTTTCGGCGGCGGGTCAAAATTGCATCGGCGTACAAAGAATTTTTGTAGGCAGAGAACTTTATCCAGCATTCATTGATCGCCTGGTGGAAGCGACTGTAGCGCTTAAAGTCGGCGATAAAATGGATGAAAGAACAGATGTAGGACCTATGATTAATGAAAAAGAAGCGGCCCGGGTGGCCGAATGGGTCGAGGAAGCGTTGGTAAAGGGAGCACAAATAGAAACTGGAGGAGTCCGTGACGGAGCATACTATTCTCCGACCATACTGACCGAGGTACCTTCAGATGCAAAAGTGATGGCAGAAGAGATCTTTGGGCCCGTGGTCATTGTAAACCCTGTTGTTGATTTAGAGGAAGCCATTGAAAAATCCAATGCTGTCAATTATGGACTGCACGCAGGAATCTTTACCAATGATATCAATCAAGCTTTTAAAGCTATAAGGAAAATGGACGTAGGTGGAATCATGATCAACGACAGCAGTGATTATCGAATTGACGAAATGCCATTCGGAGGTACGAAAGGGTCTGGCATCGGTCGTGAAGGAGTGCGGTTTAGCATAGAATCCATGACTGAACAAAAAGTCGTATGTTTCCACCTTGACGATTAGAAAAGCCGCCTCAGTCCGCCTGTTTGTGTTTGTCATCCATCCGGTAGGGGAATGCCTCCACAAAAGGAGGTAATGGAATGGCACAATTTTATGTGAATCAGAACCAGCAGACAGGTGGCGAACACGAAGTGCATGTCGAAGGCTGTGACTTTATGCCTTTTGAGCAGAATTTATTGGAATTAGGTGGTCACGACGACTGCGCAAACGCTCTAGAAGTTGCCAGAAATACTTACGAAGATGTCAACGGTTGCAAACACTGCTGCCCCGATTGCCACACAAAATAACATTCCCAAAAACCTGAACTTCCTTAAAAGGAACCATTCAGGTTTTTTTGTTTTATTAACTAACTGGCAGGAATGTGGAAGACTCAGTTTCGAGATGTTTTTGAGTGGATGGGGCTGCGGGGAATGACTCGCTTTCCGCGGGAGCGCGGTGAGCCTCCTCGAGCTTCGCTTGAAGTGACCCCCAAGAGTTGGACACTTATCTAGCTCTGAGTTAAGGGGGATTCACCTTGAAAAAATTTACGAAAGAAGACAAATTCCAAGCCGTTCGTCGATATATTGATGAAACGATAAGCTACCGTCACCTTGCTAACGAGATTGGCGTAGACAACTCCGCTCTACGTTATTGGGTCAAATTATATGAGTATCATGGCAATCAAGCTTTTGCGTGTCCCTATACAAACTATTCCTCAGACTTTAAACTGAAGGTAATTCAATGGATTAAAGACGAAGGGTATTCCATTCGCGAGGCCTCAGCTCTCTTCCATATCCCTGATTATTCAATGGTCCGAAGATGGATCGTGAAATGGAAGAATGGCGGTGTGGAAGCCCTGGAGTCCAAACGAAAGGGGA
>NZ_FNIZ01000012.1 GCF_900104185.1 Halobacillus aidingensis
AGCTTCACCTCAGATGAGGATCCACTCGCTTCCCGCGCTCGACTTGCATGTATTAGGCACGCCGCCAGCGTTCGTCCTGAGCCAGGATCAAACTCTCCATAAAAGTTAAGTTTGACTTGCTCATTTGCACACCGAATGTGCTTTGTTTCAAATCTCTTCTATAAAGAAGAAATGTTTTGACGTACTGGTTGGTTCGTTCAGTTTTCAAAGATCAAATTTTTGTTTGCCGCTTCAAAAAAGCGACTTAATTAATATATCATGTGCAGTTGTTTTCGTCAACAACTTTTTATGATTTATTTTGTTAAGCCGTTTGCGGCTGGCCGCTCTGTTAACGCGACAAGTAATAATATATCATGGCATTTCGAATGACGCAATAGGTTTTTCAATACTTTTTTTAGTTTTCCAGAACACTAGAATAGGATTGATCTTTTTCTTCCTTATTATATAGACGAGAAATAAAAAGCGAGCAGATCTCTGCTCACTTTTAGTACCGTCCTTTTCGTTTCCTCATGAATTTTCTTATGATCGGATATACCATCGGTCCATATTTGAACACTCGTTTTAGTAGTCGTCCCATGTTGCACTCTCCTTATTGGTTGTTGGTTTATGTATTCCCTTTTCTCTTCCTATACAAACTACATTAACCACCTACGATTTTATGATACAACGTTTTTGCTTCCTTTATATCTTTTGTCCCGTGAATCAACACGCGACCATCCCGAAAGAAAACCATACGGTGCAGCGAATTTTTATAGGATAACAAGAAAGGATTCTCCTGAATCTCTCCATTTGGAAGTCGATTTTTCAACTCTTCCAAATCTCTTTGTTCCTTATTACTTGGACGTATCTGCACGGTGTCCCTTCCGCATAGAACAGCAACCTTTGTCATTTCATTTCCAGATAGAAAAGGATAAGATGGTTCTTCCCCGCAAGATGGACAGTCTTTTCTTTGAATGCGTCCGGTTTTAATCGAAGTATAGTCGTTCGTCCAAAGATCGAAGGTAACCAGTCCTTTGCGTATAGAATGAACATCTCCTACAAGGACTTTCAACGCCTCCGTCACCTGATGGGCGGCGACCATTTGAACAGCCGGACTGATCACGCCTACCGTATCACAAGTGGCCGCACCGAGGGGAATGCTTCTCATCAAACATGACAAACAAGGGCTCGTGCCCGGTATAATCGTATAACTCATCCCATGACTTCCTACGCAACCACCATAAATCCAGGGGATTTGGTGTTTTTGTGTGAAATCGTTGATGAGCATACGTGTTTCGAAATTATCCGTTCCATCTATGATCAAATCGATGCCTTGTGAATATTTTTCAAGTTCTTCTACTTGTACATCATCCACTATTGCATGAATGCGCACCTCACTATTTACTTTTTCCAAACGTTCTTTGGCAGCCACCGCCTTAGGCATACGGTTTTCAGCATCTTTTTCTGTGAATAGTTGCTGTCTCTGCAAGTTACTGAATTCCACATAATCCCGGTCAATAACAGTTATTCTTCCGATTCCTGCCCGCACAAGCTGCTCTGAACTGCTTGTCCCTAGCGCACCAGCCCCTATGATGAGCACGTGCGATTCTTTCAGACGGCGCTGCCCTTTTTCTCCTATTGGTTGGAAGAGCTGTTGTCTTGAATATCGTTCTCCTGTCAAAGGGCCTACCTCCTTTTTTCCTTAACGCATGACGCTTCCTCCGGATATTTTCAAAGATTCCCCGACAATATTGGTCGATCCCTCCGATAAAAGGTAGACAATGGACCTGGCCACTTCATCAGGTTCACTCAGTTTTCCAGAAGGAATCCCTTCTTCAGCTGCTTTTCTTTGTTCTTCATAACTTCTACCTTCACGCTTCCCTTTTGAACGAATGGCTTCCTGCCCCATAGCTGTGTCTACATAGCCTGGACATACGGCGTTGACACGGACACCATGCTCAATAGCTTCATGAGCGAAAGACTGCGTGAATCCTGTAATCGCAAACTTTGAAGCGCTGTAAGCCGTACCAGAATGCGTACCTCGCAATCCAGAGAGGGAAGATAAATTGACAATGCTTCCCCGCCCATTTGCTTTCATATCTTTATAGACTTCCTGAGTGAAAAGGACGGTAGAAAAATAGTTGAGCTCCATCACTTTACGCAAGTCTTCTTCTTTTAGATCTTCAAGGGGACCTCCACCGATGATGCCAGCCGAATTGACGAGTCCTGTCACAGAACCTATCGCCTTCCTGGCGTCCTGTACTACTTTTACACGATCCGATTCATCGTTCAAATCAGCAGCACTTATGAAAACTTTCATCTCTCCGTTTATCGTAGCACATTCCTCTTTTAACAAGGCAAGTTTCTCTTCGTTCCTGCCTGTGATGGTCACATGACCTCCGGCACGGACGATTTCCTTGGCCGTTTCATATCCAATCCCGCCTGTCGCCCCCGTAACGAGGATGTGTTCGCCTTTTAATGCTTCATCTGAAAAAATGTTCATGTTTTCGCCTCCTTAGCGAATACGATAACCGAACCCTTCTGTATGTAAACCTTCTGGATATAAAAAATCAGCGCTTCATGACTGATCTTGTCAATGAAACGCTGATCCACGGGACAACTTGTTTTAAATAGTCGACCATGTTGATTCTTTTTTTGTTACTTCTCATAGCTACCTCCACGACTTCTAATGCTATTTCCGTTTGTTGGTCTGCTTACGGAAAGAGAATAGAACCTTTCCACTCCGTGTGCGCTTCACGCCTTTACCCTTTGATTGGACTTGGGCTTCCGGACTGTTTTTGTAATCCTGATCGAACAGCTCACGAGCTTTTGAGTATAGCAGAGTCATCGTGGTGTCCTCCCTTCTTTTTTAGTATATAATACGATTCCCTTTGATATTATTAGTAAAACTTCGTAAACGCAAGAAAAAATTATGTTTTATACGTTTTTTTCTAACGATAGAGCTTATTTAAAGGATCATCGTTTCTGAACAATATCCGCGCGGGTTGATTTTCAAACCTATTTATGTAGAAAAATGTCGCTTTCTATACTTTTCCCACGATGGGCAACCAATACAAAAGATGAAACTTTTTAATAGATATCCTTTTTAAAAAGGATAGTTTTAAATTGCATACCAGCGGAAAAACAAAAAGAGACGACCCCTCAAAGGATCGTCTCGATCTATATTATTCATAAACTTTTACTTCTACACTTTTACGTCCGAAGTCAAGAGCATCAGAACGATCTGCCATGAATACATCGATGCGGTTGCCTTGGATGGCACCGCCGATATCGCCGGCGATCGCTTTACCATATCCTTCTACATAAACTTCAGAACCTAGTGGAATCACGTTCGGGTCTACGGCAATAACTTTTTGATCTGGATTTGCTCTCAAATCAATACCTGTATAAGTTGTACCGGAGCAACCTTCACAGAATGCTGTATACGCTGTCGCTTCCATATTCAATGTTTTTACGACACCATCTTCTGCTGGTTGGCTGGATGTTTGCTCTGCTTCTGCTTCTTCATTGCTTGAGCTCTTTTCAGATGTGGACTGTTCAGCAACTGCTGCTCCATCAAGGGTTAATTTCTCTCCAGGATAGATCAGGTTGGAGTTAAGGTTGTTCCAAGCCTTCAGTTCTTGCACGCTTACGTTATTTGCTTGTCCAATGCTGTAAAGCGTGTCCCCGGATTGAACCGTGTGAACACTGCTAGACGTTTGCGCCTGAGCTTGTCCGTTCTGTCCTTCGTTAATAGAAAGTACTTGATTAGGGAAAATCAAATTAGAGTTCAAACCGTTCTCATCTTTTATATCATTCACAGATACTCCATTGTTTTGAGCAATGCTCCAAAGAGTATCTCCTTTTTTTACTTTAATTTCATCTGCACTTACTGCTGTTGCTGTTACTGCCGAAACCGATGCGACCGCCGCCAAAGAAACAATTGTTTTTTTCATCATGTTTAATTTCCTCCTTGGTAAACAGCTCTCGCTCAGCCCTCGGCTAAGCGCTGTCTCAAAATCACAATTCCTACTGTAACACGTACAGCTCATATGCCAATAACAGGAACACAACAATAACTTTTCAAACATTACATCATCTTTACTTCAGTGTAATAATCCGGTTGTAATGGATAAATGTACCTAAGTAATCATAAAATCTGTTTTGTTGGGGTTATATGTACAGACCACACATAGCCTTTTGGGAATATTTGTATGACCTGGTACACCAGATGATGTAAGACCTGGTCATACAAAAAAGGGTATTTCTAAAGAATGACTAACATTGTAAACGTTTACATTAACGGTTATAGTTGTACTAAATGATATGGAGAGGTGATCGATCCATGTTAGGAGAAGCTGTGGTCAAGGATTCAAGGATACCTAAGCCCTATAGTGAAGAGCATATGGGCGAAACGTTTTCCCATCCGCAATACCGTGTCGACCTTAGACGTTATTCAGAGAAAGAGTATAACAAGTTTGTTCGTTTAAACACGGTTTCTGATTGGTCCCATTTGTCATGGAAGGATGTAGGTAAACCTTTTGAGGTCACGAATTATTCGAAAGAACGAACTGAATGGGAGCGAGAGAATGATCAAATGATGGATCCGCACACTTCATGGACCTATTTCAACAAATCCTTTCATGAGTGGTTCATCAAAGATGTTCCTCAGGAAAAGAACCAGAGTAAAAAACAGTTCATGCGAAGCCTCGCTGCATTGAATCCTGGACAAGTAAAACAAGCGATTGGTCATCTTGTTCAATTGCAGTTATGGAATTATGTTCATAGAATCCAAGATGGAATTTGGGACCCTCGCGGAAAGAGAGCCCTTTTTGAAGGGTTGCACGTAGACCGCCCCCGTATTCTCTTTTTAGGAGCTGCGGAAGGTTATGAAGCCATGCAGCTTGGAGCCATGTATACAGGAGCAGAGATTGTCATGGTCGATTATGATGAATTTTGCAAGACAACACGGTTCGGTGAATTCCCAGAACATTATCCATTCTTAGGTGAAAATCCTAAAACAGGACAGTGGAAAGTCATCTATAAAGATGACTTGAACATTGAATATGTGGTTGAGGATATTCGCAACCTTGATTTCGGAAAAGAATTCGATATTGTCCTCTCCGTCGGCCTGTTGGAACATTTTCCTGATGAATACAAGACGGAAGTCGCTGACTGGCACCGACGCTTTTTAAAAGAAGGGGGCTTTGCGATTCTGACCACCCCACGGAACCAGCTCCGATCCCGCCTCTACTATCATGTCATGGCCGATGTGATGAACCATACCTACCGGGAACTCATGACTGTTGAACAAATGGGACTCTATATGTATGAAGCAGGATTCGACATCCTGAGACACGGTTACATCAAAGTACACAATGGACTCATTTGCCAGCCACGTTAATATGGAAAAAACTGTATGACCTGGTAAGGAAGAAAAAGGAACAAAAGGTTTTAAGACACACACCTCTAAATAAAACCAGCCTCCACAGTCTTTTGAGTGTGGAGGCTGGTTTTTCGCTTGATGGAAATAATTGTATGACCTGGTCATACAATTATTCCCTTCCTCTAAAAGAGTTTTAACTTTCTTCTTGTTGATTGCAGTAAATGTGCATGGCTCTTTTTAGGAACTCGGCGTATCCTTCTTTCCATTTGTCGATGTTTTTCGTAAAGCGAGGGTCGTTAACATACATGTCCGCCAACCCTCTGAAAATTTGCAGGTTGCACTCATAAAAGTGACCCGTGATGTGCTGACGTTTTTTATCAATCAACTGCTGAACATCTGGATCAGAAGGGTCACGATCCATTAATTTTACAAGCGCGCGGTCAATTTTGTCCCCCTCTTGTTGAATCTTCTTCCAATCTTCCTTCGTATATTGGGATGTTTTCTGTTTGGATTGTTTGTAAGCGTCCGTATTTCCCCAGCGTTCTTCCACCTCTTTCTCATACTTTTTCTGATGGGCTTCAATCTCGCTTTTATCAAACGGACGGAAACGGTCTTCATTTTTCATACGATCTTCTCCTTCCAACGTTTGGAGCGTCTGATCCACCGAACGAATTAATCGCTCCAACCGTTTTTTCTTTTCTCTTAATATCTCACGGTGGCGTTGCAATGCATCGGCTTCATCAAAATCAGGGTCATCCAGAATCTCCTTGATCTTCTTCAAAGAGAAATCCATCTCTTTAAAGAAAAGAATCTGCTGCAGACGGGCCAACTCTTTTTCACTATATAAACGGTAGCCTTTTTCACTTACATAGCTCGGTGACAACAGATCGATATGATCATAATGGTGCAGTGTGCGCACACTGACCCCTGTCATCTCCGCCATTTCTTTCACCTTATACATCGGTGATCACCTCACAATTAAAGATAATCTATGACGTAACGTCAGAGTCAACTCATCGTCTGAAAAATTCACTAAGCATCTTTGAATGTAGGTCTTTTTATACAGGAGTCAAACCAAACCTTAGGGCGATTTTCGTCGTTTCATGTAGTTTTTCGCTTGGGAAAGGGATTTAGTCGAACGTCGGAGAATAAGAGGAGGAATAACAATTTTAATAAGGTTGTGTTCCTATGAATATGTACTGTCAGAGCGCTTTTCATCAATTAGAAATCGTTATTGCATCCATTTCCGAAATGGTCGGTCAGTTATCAGAAGAAGATTTGACCCTGAGACCGACGGAGGGAAAGTACTCCATCGGGGAATTACTCGAACACATTGCAGCAATCCCTGCGGCTGATGGGCACATCACAGAAGGGGCTTCTAAAGCAGAGATGGAGCACTTCTATGAAACGGTATCAATGAAAACAAAAGATGAAATCTTAGAACGTCTATTTGACAACTTTGCGCAATTAAAGGCTCAATTTGAAAACTACACCGAAGAGCACTTATACACAGAAACCACGTCCTGGTGGGGGGTGACGAATACACGTTTTGAATGGCTCGTCCAAACGGTCGCCCACATGTATCACCACCGCGGTCAGCTGCATGCCATGTTAGTGCACACCTATAAAAAAGATCCAGAAATCCTGTTGTTCGAATAGCTTCAAAAATCACCGTACCAGGTCATCCATATTATGGATGACCTGGTACACCTTTTTCTTCCATGTTTTTCACTGACTAAAAACACCCTCGGGCTGAATTTTCAGCTCGAGGGTGTTCCGTTAGCCTAGGTATTTCATTTCAAGATCATTCTCTTCAACTTCCTCAGCTTCCACTCTTACATAGTAGCCTTTCGCTCCTTTGCGCGAGCTCACGTGTATCACTGGGTCCGTGTTCACAAAGTGAACGGCCGCTCCGTCATCGAGCGCATAACCTGGACGAATCGATCCATCCTTTATAAAAGATGTGTACGCAGGCTTCCGCTTTTCCTCCCCATCATAATGAGGGCAGCAGCTTCCCGGGAGAAATCCTAGGCATTCCAGTGGTTCCAACTGGTCACCGTAGGAATCCGTCACCCCTTCATCAAACCAGCAAATGGCCCCTGCACTGATGCCGGCAAGGACGACTCCTTGCTCCCATGCTTCTTTCATGATTTCATCCAAACCCCATTCCCGCCAAAGAGCGAGTAGGTTTTTCGTCGACCCTCCACCTACGTAAATGATGTCCTGTTCGAGCAAAAATTTTCTTAAATCTCTCGTTGGGGGCTTGAACAGGGATAAATGGGTCGCTTCCGCTTTCTCTTTGAACGCTTCATAAAAACGTTCGATGTAACTGTCCGCATCCCCACTAGCCGTGGGAACAAAACAGATTTTTGGTCTCTCCTTCTCCACTTGATCCAACACGTAATCATCCAACAGAGGGTTTTCAGGCTCCATCGAGAAGCCTCCTCCCCCCATAGCTATGATTTGTTTCATCATCGTTCAGCCCCCTTCTTATTCTTTTTCCTTCCCAGGGAGGTTTGAATGTCCTCTTTGTAAGCATAAGAGAACAACAAGGATACTAAAATTGCTCCTCCAATCAGGTTTCCAATACTAGCAGGTACAAGGTTGAAAAAGATATATTCATACCACGTGTATTTATCAGAAGCTAAAATGCCCATACTGAAGTACCCCATATTTGCAGCACTGTGCTGGAAATTCCCTGCTACAAAAAGCACAACAGGTAAGGTTGTTCCGAGAATTTTACCTGTTAAATCACGGGCTGAGGTCGTCAGAAAGGCCGCCATTCCGATAAGCCAGTTTGCAAGTACACCGGATACCAGAACCTGAAACCATCCTTTGACTCCATGGTCCATGAATTTCATTTTATGGTCCAAATACATTTCAAGCTCAGGATAGAATGTACTTGCAAATGAGCCTGACCACTGAATCAATACTGCGACAAGAAAGGCTCCAATGATATTCCCAACGTATGAGGACAGCCAGAATTTATAAATATTCTTCTTCATCAATCCTGCTTTGTTAAACAAGTAGGATGGTAAAAGTACATTGATTTCCGTAAACAGGACCGCCCCTGATATGAAGACCATCGAGTAACCTGCTGCGAACCCAAGGCCTGATAAAAGGTGATAGATCCCTTTCGTCTCGACTCCGACAGCAAGCAGTACTGAAAAAACAGCTCCGAAAGTCATGAAGGAGCCTGCCGTGAGCGCAAGTAAGAATTGAGCGCGGAATGGTTTGTTTAAGTGATCCCTTCCCTTTTCACCAAATTCATCTACGATTTGGGACGGAATATAAAACTGCCGTCCAGGCCGATCTATTTTCTGATTTGAATCATTGTTTTCATTTACATCTGTTTCCTGATGATTTTCCTCGTTTGCCACGGTTATCCCTCCAATGATTCTCACATTCCCGATTCTTTAAAATTATAATCTCCCCTGTATATCCTGAAGCGTTTGAGAAATGGTAAGAAAAACAAGGAAAAGAGGAATGAAGATGGCTAGAGATGAATTCTGCCTCGCTTGCGATGGAGAAGGTCTGTTGATGGATGATGAAGAGTGGCGCTATACTTGTAAGGTTTGCGGCGGCAGTGGTCTCCGCCCACAGGAAGGAAGTGTCTATGACCGTCAGAGTGCGGATGTGGATGCAATGAATCGATACTTGGATTAACCGTCGGAGTTTTATCTCCACTAAAAAGCGCTCAGCTTCAGCCGAGCGCTTTTTTACGTGTGTCCTCTCTCATTTCCTCTAAAAACAAATCCGAAAAATACGGATCCCACTGTGTTCCTTTTCCTTCTTCAATAATTGCCAGCGCTTTTGAAAACGGCATCCCCTGACGATAAGGGCGGTCTGATGTCATCGCATCAAAGGCGTCCGCCACGGCCATCAGTCGACCAAACACGGGGATGTCTTCTCTTGCAAGGCCATCGGGGTAACCGTTTCCGTCGTAACGCTCATGATGATGACGCACTCCAGTCAAAACAGGGGCGAGGGATTCCGGCAACTGAACTTGTCCAAGGATCTGAGCACCAATGACCGGGTGCTCCTTAATCTTCGCGAATTCTTCCTCGCTCAGGCGTCCATCTTTCAGCAGTACATCATCACCAATCCCGATTTTACCGATATCATGAAGAAGCGCTGATTTTTTCAACAAGTCCAATTGTTTCTCATCAAAACCTGCTTTCCGTGCAATAAGATCCGAGTATTCAGCCACACGCTTGGAATGACCAGCGGTATATGGATCCCGTGCATCAAGCGTCGCAGCAAAAACGGTGAAAAAGCTTTCGAGAAGTCGTTTGTTTTCTTCATCTCTTTCTTCGATGCCTGTGACCATATGGTTGAATCCTGCGACCAATTGCGAAAACTCATCCACATACAAGTTTTCCATCGGCTCCGTCTGCCCTTGACGCACATCAAGGAAACGCTCGCTCAGCTGCTCCATCGGCTTTTGGATACTTCTGTATAGTAAAAGCGCGGCGAGCGCTCCGATTCCCATGACAACCGCACCGATAATAGATGCCCAGCTCCAATAACCATCCACCCCTCTCCCTTCGATCAAGCGTATTTGGGACGCCAACAAAAAGAGAACGACAGGGAAAACCGCCGTAAACATAGAGGTCACGAACAACTTCGTCTTAATACTGATTGATGTGTCCCTTTTGTAATCGATGAAACCGCCTTTCTCATAGATCGAAGGCAGCAATAATTGAACCGCCCGGTCTGTTAAAAAGAATTCAATCAATGCATGCATGACAGCGATCAAGACAGCGCCCATCCATGCAAAGCCTATGTAATACAGCGGAAGGTTTACAAGTCCGCGTTCGATCGCCCACCAAGCAAAGAGAGAAGCAGGAATCGAAAGGCCTAATAAATGCGGGCCTAGAATTCGCTTTACAGTTAACTGTGGGAATTGATGCGCTCTCAACAAAGCTTCCTTCACTTGCTTGGTAGAATGCGGTTCTTTAGTGAACAGTTGTTGAATGGGACGGACATGGTGCTTGTACATCATGATCTCACCGGTTAACATGACCCCAACAGAGCTTATCATGATAAAAATTAAATACATGATTTCTGTCGGTTCAAGCTGCAGTGTGTAGAAAATAAACAAGCTGCCAACACCGCAAACAGCCACAGCCGATCCCCATATATAATTCATCAGCATCCGTCTTTGGAAAAAGGTGAATGGTTCCATCCGTTAAACTCCTTCAAATCATTCGTTTCTTTTATTCTTAATTATTCAACAAACTCCGACGAATTCCTACATGAGCAGCCTCTATTTTATGAACTTTTCGTTACAGAAGATTGTTAGTCACATGTCGTTTAAAAGCGTGTCTACACTTTTGGTGGATGACAAAAAAAAGACGCGGCTTTAGAGCCACGCCTTTTCCCATCTAATAACTGATTGCTTCATCGGTTGCGGTCTTCTTCGGTTTACGGACGAGCGCAACGATTCCGGCAATCAAATACGCCACACCTCCGAACAGCCCAATAAAGACCGTAGCAAACGTAAAGATAATGGCGGATATGATCAAAATGATTCCTGCTGCTTTCGGCTTCTTATTCCCTTTAAGGAAGACAGCTGCCAGAATACCTAACCCGATCGCAATCAATGAGGCGATCAAGACGAACATCGCGAATGACCCCATCATTTCGAACATCTGGGTCATATCTGTGGAACTCATTTCCCCTTCCATCTGCACTTCCGGCGAGTTCATGAAGTTTTCAATTTCTTGTTGTATTTGCGGATTGTCTGCAGAGTTTAACAACACACCACTCAACAGAACGGGAAGTCCAAAAAGAACAATTCCAATAATGGTAAGAACGATTTCTACCGTACGTTTCATTTCCTTCTCCTCCTTTTTTATGCTCCTGCTACGTCACGTTTTGTAAAAAAGCCCCATGCTAAAGCCATGAATAGTACATAATATACCGCTAAAACTGCGATGGAAAACCCAAGAGAAGTTCCTGATACGAATGGTGTCCCGGACATGTATTGGCTCAAGTCCGTATTCGCAAACAAGATATATTTCGCCCACTCTTTTTCCATGAAGAAAACGATGATTGAGCTTCCAGTCATCATGAGGAAGATCGCCAACCCGATAGCAAGGGATGTATTCCTGAATACAGCAGCGATCATGAACGCGAACGTAGCCATCATAATTAATTCTACAAAACTCAATAAGTATTGTGAAACAGTAAATGAAAAGATACCGGCATCTTTGATTTCACCAGCCTGAGTATATACATACGTCTGCGAAAAGCTGCCCATTCCAAACAATAAAGATCCCACTAAAAAGGACAGGATGTATAAGGCAAGAAGCATAGTTAACGCATACATCACAACGGAGACATATTTCGCAAGCAAGATTTTCGACCTTGATATCGGGCGAATCAATAAGAGCTTGATTGTGCCCCAGCGAAATTCATTAGCTGTAATACCTGCTGCAACTATAATTGTGAATAAACTCACCAGCGCGACAAATGTCCGGTTGTCACGGACAAAATCCCAACTATTATAGGCCGTTGGTTTCAAGTCATTCTCAATGCGATATTGATTCATCTCAACATTTGTGTATGCCGGGTACTCGATCTCTGGCGGCTGTTCTCCCGCGGCCATCAATTGCTCATTCTGCTTCTGAAGTTCCTGTTTCCAATTGTCACCCGTCGGAGGTTCTCCACCCGTAATGGCTGCATCGACTTTAAGCAGAGCCCCTATGCCTACAATTGAAACCACTAACAGAATAGCCATGATCCACGTCGCCTTTTGATTATAGAGCTTCATATGTTCATTTTTGATCAGTTGAAAAAAGTTACTCAATGGCTCCCTCTCCAATCAAATCCAAGAATTTATCTTCAAGCGTTGAGCGGTTGACGTTCACACTGTAAATTTGGATTCCTTTTTGCACGAGATCTGCAACAACGGATGGAATCTTTTCTTTTTCTACTGTGAAGGTCAGAAGCTCTTCCTTTCGGCTGACTTCCTTGCCTGTCATCTCTTGAAGAGCGACCATTGTTTGATCTACAGGTGTCGCTTCAATGGACACTTCTTTTTCATCTGTTTGCTGAAGCGCATCGTGAACCGTCTGAATGGAAATCAAATCTCCATTTTTGATAATGCCAATCCGATCACACATCATCTCCATTTCAGAAAGAATATGACTCGACACAATCACAGCTACCCCTTCCTCTTCCGCCAGCCTCCGGATGTAAGCACGTATTTCCCTGATTCCGGATGGATCCAACCCGTTCGTTGGTTCATCAAGAATAAGGACGGATGGTTTATGTAAAAGGGCTTGAGCAATTCCAAGACGCTGACGCATCCCAAGTGAATATTTGCCCACTTTTTCCTTCATCCGTTTTTCCAACCCAACAAGCTTGACGACTTCTTTTATCCGTTCCTCTGTAATCCCAGGCATCATACGGGCATAATGGACGAGATTTTTCCATCCGCTCATGAATGGGTACATTTCCGGGTTCTCTACGATTCCGCCTACATGACGAATCGCTCCTTTAAAGTTGTTCTGCACACTTTGCCCCTGGATGATCACATCCCCATCCGTCATCTCCATCAACCCGACCATCATCCGGATGGTTGTCGTTTTCCCAGCTCCGTTAGGCCCAAGAAAACCAAACACTTCCCCGCCGTAAATATCGAAATTCAAACCTTTAATGATCGATTTATTGCCAATTGTCTTTTTGACATCCTTCAACTGCATAACAGGTTCCGACATTCTTCCCCCTCCTTTTTATCAACACACCTACTCTACGACACAAAACCAATCTGGTTTCATTATTTATGAAAATTTTTACAATATTAAAGTATATGGAAGGATTGTGGAAGACTTTATTTCGAGATGTTTGTGTGATTCTAGGGGCTACGGGAAAAGGTTCGCTCCACCCCTTTGCCATATGAGATTATCGAAATCCCTCTTAAAGTACCCTGCCTAGTTCTGTTGTAAATTCCTGCTTAAGCCGCGTCGATATAGGGTTCTTAACCATAAAAGCTCTTATTACTGGAAGGTAGTTTCGAGAATCTCTTCCGGCAAGTGGGCGGAGGGGAATGACGAGACTCCTGCGGGAAAAAAGTGCATGGTGAGACCCCACAGGACGCAGTCCGAGGAGGCTCACCGCGCTCCCGCGGAAAGCGAGCTATTCCCCGCAGCCCCATCCACTCATAAAGTCTCGGAACTGAGTCTTCAAGAATAGGGAGCTTTAGTAGAACAATGGAAGGCGGGGGCGGATACGTGGATGAGCTTGGGAATTTTTGATAAGATGGAAGCATGGAATGAGGGTAGATCCCTCGGAACCGGATGGAAAGATGATCAGACCGTTAGGGGGTTATACTCAGTGAAAATCGTATCCATTGAACCGACGCCAAGTCCGAATTCAATGAAAATCAATGTGAACGAGACTTTGCCGGACGGCGAAACTCACAATTATAAAAAAGATGATGAGCTTAAGGACGCACCTGACTTTGTCCAACACCTCTTCGAAATCGAAGGTGTCAAAGGACTTTACCACGTGACTGATTTCATTGCTTTGGAAAGAAATGCACGTGTCTCCTGGGAAGCGATTCTTCCTGAAGTAAGGAAGGTTTTCGGATCGGAAGCAGCCGAAGAAGCACCTTCACACAAAAAGGAAGAACCGGATGAACACTTCGGGGAAGTCCGTGTGTTCGTGCAGATGTTCCGTGGCCTTCCGATGCAAGTAAAGCTTGAGGAAGGCGAAGAGGAAACACGCGTAGGGCTTCCTGAACGTTTCATGGAAGCGGCAATGAAAGCAGCTCCCGCATCTCCGAACATGATCATGGAGCGTAAGTGGATGGAGCAGAACCCACGCTATGGTGACGTCGCTGAAATCGGGGAACAAGTAAAAGAGGAACTTTCGGCAAGTTATGACGAAGAACGACTGGAATCCCTTGTTAAACAAGCGTTTGACCAAGAATCGGTTGATGTCGAACCGAAGGAAGAAAAGACGAAAATCAGCTTGGAAACGTTGGATCATGACGATTGGAAAGTTCGCTATGCGGCTTTAGACCGCATGGATCCGACGGCAGAGGATTATCGCCTGCTTGACAAAGCTCTGGATGATGAGAAGGCATCGATCCGACGTCTGGCAACGGCCTATCTTGGTATGATTGAAGAAATTGAAACACTGCCGTATCTCTACAAGGCGCTCAATGACAAATCAGTTACCGTACGTCGGACAGCCGGCGATTGCATTTCGGATCTCGGTTTCAAAGAAGCGATGCCGAGAATGATCGAGTCGCTTTCTGATTCCAACAAACTCGTTCGCTGGCGTGCAGCGATGTACTTGTATGAGCTTGGCGATGAAACAGCCCTTCCTGCATTGAAGGAAGCCGCTGATGATCCGGAATTCGAAGTTCGTCTGCAAATCAATATGGCAATCGAAAGAATTGAAGGCGGCGAGGAAGCGAAAGGATCTGTGTGGCATCAAATGACTCAAGCGACGAAGAAAAAACAACAATAGGAGGCTACGATTATGAACCCATATGAAGCATATATGAAAGAAATTTCTCAGCCGATGCGTGATGAATTGACGAACGCCGGCTTCACAGAATTGACGACCCCGGAGGAAGTGGACACGTTCATCAGCGAAGCGAAAGGCACGTCACTTGTGGTCATTAACTCCGTCTGTGGATGTGCTGCTGGACTGGCACGTCCTTCTGCCCGCGAATCGCTCAACAACGAAAAACGTCCCGATAATATTGTAACTGTTTTTGCTGGCCAGGATCGCGAAGCAACATCACGCATGCGTGACTATTTGGAAGGCTACGAGCCATCCTCCCCTTCCATGGCTCTTTTGAAAGATGGCCAGGTTCTCCACTTCATCCCTCGCGAAGAGATCGAGGATTATGAAGTAGAAGAAATTGTAGCCAATCTCACGAACGCTTACAACCAATACTGTTAACAAAAGCGCCTTCCATCTGATGGAAGGCGCTTTTTTCATGCGGTCTTGGTTTGATCCCCGCTTTTTTCCGGCTTAATCAATATGAGAACAATCAATAGGAGAAGTCCACCTAAGGCACCGCTAGCGATATAACTGATATTCAAATATTCTTTCATAAGCAGCGACATCAACGGAGGACCTGCGGCTACACCTATGAATCTTGAGGAGCTGTAAAACGATGTAATCGTTCCACGCTCTTCTTTTTCAATCCCTTCTGTAATGAGCGCATCAAGGGTCGGGAGCATTCCACCGATTGCCGTCCCTAATATGCTCGTCACGACTAGAAGCAGAAACAACTTCTCATTGACATAACCGACAAAAATAACGCTTGCCGACATCATGATCAATGCAATGACAAGTACCCATTTCATGACGGTCGTATCTCCTTTGATTTTCTTACCGGTCACAAAGGCCGCCACACATAACGTGAACAGCGGGATGGCAAGAACGAATCCTTTTTTCACCCCTTCGATGTTATGAGTCTTCTCTAAGATGTCGGACATAAAGAACAACACCGCAAACAAAACCAGCATCGCATAAGCCCCTAATAGAAAAACCGTATACAGCCATTTCCCTTCTTGTTTGAAAATCTTTTTCGTCTTTTTCAGAAATTGCTTGAACGGCTGCGGTTCTTCCTTTTTACCTTTAGGAACTTTTATAAAAAAGAAAACGAGAACAATGGAGATCAAACTAAAAAAAGAGATAGAAAAAAACGGCAAAAACCATAAGAACACAGCAAAGAGAGAACCCAGGATTGGACTGAGTACTTTTCCGAATGTATTTGATGTTTCAATGATGCCAAGGCATGAGCTCGCTTTTTCATCATCGTCTTTATATAAATCTCCGACGAGAGGTAGAATGATCGGGGTCGCCCCGGCTGCGCCCATCCCCTGCAGGATTCGTCCAATTGTAATCCAGAGAAAGGGGTCTTCTAATTTCCATGAAGAAAAACCGGCTACCAGCCCTCCAATGAAAGCCAGGACTAAACTCGGAAGGATGATTAACTTTCTGCCGAAACGATCGGATAAGTAGCCGGCAACAGGAATAAGGATAATGGCCGCTATGGAGTAGCTGGTGATGATTGTGCTTGATTGAAAAGATGTGATGCCTACCTTTTTTTCGAAAATCGGCAATACTGGAATCAGCATTGAATTTCCGAGCGTCATCACAAGGGGAATCGAAGCCATACTAACCAGGCACCAACGGCTTACTTTGTTTTCCAATGCAATTCCTCCTACGTATTCATAAACGTAGGATGCCCTTTTTCACTGGATTCACGATGAGAAAAATATGGATATACTCACGTCGCTTTTATGTAAACTTTTATGGACTCACCAGATATGCCAAAGGCTTCCCCTTCCTGTTTCCATCCATACTTTTCATAGTATCCTTCAAGGTCTGTAGCCAGATGCAGATCATCGTAACCTATCCTGCTCGCTTCCTCAATCGCATGGCTGAGCAACTGTTTCCCAATCTTTCGCCCTCGATGATCCGGATGAACATAAAGGCACGCAAGCCATGGGCAAAGATCCTGGCGACTGTTCATATCATTTCTGAGCAGAGCATACGTGCCGATGATTTCGTCCTCATTCAACAGGATATAAAACAATGGGAGCTCCTCTTCGTTTTTCAATGATTGACGGATGCAGTCTTCATACAGCTTGAAGTTATCCTCACTCCCCCACTGTTCCCAAAAAACGTCGATGGCAAGGTCAATCAAATCGGACCTCTCTTGCAAGCGTATGATTTTCATTCCTTTATCCCCCTCCTTTGACCAAATTTATCTGTTAGGAAAATAGCCATAATGATAGGCAGAACCACCGTAAGCGCAGGCATGGCTTTTACAAAAAATGAAGGGTCTTCCCCGCCATTTACGATCCACGGATCAGCGTCATGAAGAGAGGTCAGAACCAAACCTGTTCCCCAAGAAACGAGCCCATAGCTTAGAATCAACGTAAAAATGAACACGATAGATTTCTTCACAAAATCACCTCTGTCTTTTATACGAAGACAATAGTCTCAAGTTTCAAACTTTCGTTTCATAGATGTCATCCCCGGGGATAAGGGTTACAAATAGGAAGGAGTTGGAAAAATGAAAAATTGGTTAATGGTACTGGGTATGGCCACTGTATTCACTTTAGCCGGCTGTGGTGGAGAGGACGGCGGGGACATGGAAGAAGATCAGAACGAAAACCAGGAAGAAATGGAAGACACAGAGGAGAATTCGAATGATACAGAGAGTGATATGAGTGAAGATGGTACAGAATCCGAGGATAACATGGGTGAAGAAGATGGAGGTACAGAAGGAGATAGTTCCACAGATACCGAAGGCAATGGTCAAGATGATGATGCCATGGATGATGAAGAACAATAACAGCTGATTTCATTACCATAAAATTACACTAGATTCACTTCCCCTTAACAAAGGACGGGTATCTTTTATACGTAACTCACTTTGGAAAGGGGACTTTTATATGTTGAAGAAATGGGTGTTAGCGTTAGGTTTGGTATCTGTTTTGACCCTTGCTGCTTGTGGTGGAGAAGAAGACGGTGAAATGGAAGAAGAACAGACAGAAGAGCAGGAACAAAGTGACACAGAGAGCGAAGACAGCGCAGAATAATACATGAAAGCAAAAGGCGGGTCCTCTTTAGGATTCGCCTTTTTTATTTGATTCGCCATTTCGTCTTCACTTGCTGGCGCGGAGAGGGATTGGTTTCAAGTGAAGATGAACAATTCGGGCAGATGATCGCCTGAGTCGGAATCGGCATACAGCAATAAGGGCACTCCTTTTTCGTCATCCCATGCAAAGGGTGCTGATGAGGCTTTTTCCAGCGGTTGATTTGGCGGACGACGAGAAAAACCGCAAACAAGATGATGATAAAACGGACAGAAGCTGTAACGAAAAGACCATAATTGATGGTAGCCGCTCCCGCTTCTTTAGCGGCTGCAAGCGAAGGGTAAACCGATCCATCCAGACTTAGAAACATATTCTCAAAGTTCATTCTTGTATACAAAACACCCACGGGCGGAAGTAAAATATCAGTCACAAGTGAATCAATAAATCCACTGAAAGCGGCACCCAGGACCATCCCGACTCCCATATCGACAGCACTTCCACGGACGGTGAACTGTTTGAATTCATGCAACAATCCCAAAACCAAGCTCCTCCTCTCACCCATCATCCTATGAGCGAAAAGGACAAACTATGATTCAGAACAATGACCTCCATACCTGGCACTACTTTTCCTTTCTTTGGTACCAGGTACAGTTTTCTTCCTGATGGTACCCGGTACGGATGGGAAACATTGTGTACCGGGGACGTTTATTCAAAAGCTCGGTGCCAGGTACATGAAGGTCCTTAAATGCATTTACCGAACCACGGTTGGCTTGCGTAATCCACTCAAAAACAGGGCAAGTTTCTCCACCTGTTCACTGGTCTGATGATGACTGAAAGAAAGACGGATGAAGGACTTGGCCTCTTCAGCATCATAGCCCATCGCGAGCAATGTACCCGGCGGCTCGTGATTACCTGTACTGCAGGCACTGCCCGTGGAAAAATGAAACCCTCGTCGATTTCCTTCAAGCATGGCCCATTGTCCTTCTATTTCAGGTAAAAGCAGACCAATAATCGGCACAGCACTCGCTTTGTCTCCGATCAGATTCCACTCTCCGGCTTTCAGAAACGTTTGTTTCAGTTCCAGAATCTTCGACTCGACACTTTTCCTTTCTTTCACCATTTTCTCAGCGGCAACCGTAAATCCCGCAATACCCGGTGTGTTGACGGTCCCCGCTCTGACTCCCCCTTCATGCGTGCCTCCCGGAGTTTTTGGTGGAAACGAAAGTGACGGCCGAATATAAACCGCTCCTACTCCCTTCGGTCCGTAAAGTTTGTGTGCACTGACCGAGAGACTATCGACGTAAGTAGCCACTTCCTCCACTGGCATTTTCCCAAAGGACTGGACACAATCACTGTGAAAAAGAATGCCGTGCGCGTGGCAAAGTTCAGAGAGATGCCGAATTGGCTGTACTGATCCGATATCGGGGTTCACGTGCTGGATTGCCATGAGGACAGTATCTTCTTGAATTGCTCTTTCAATATCTTCCACATTGATGATTCCTGCTTCATTCAGAGGCACCCTTGTCACCTTATAACCTTCTTTCTCGTATCTGCGAATAAGGTTCCGCACAGAAGAATGCTCAGCCTCCGTAGTAATGATGTGCTCCCCTTTCCCCGCTCTCAAAAGACCATCGATCGCAAGTTCATTACTTTCCGTGCCTCCGCTTGTAAAATAAACCCCTTCCTGTTCGACCCCCATCAGTCCTGCCATTGTATTACGGCAATGTTCAAGCAATTGATGAGCCTTTGTTCCAGGATCATGTAAGCTTTTCGTGTTGGCAAAATAGTTACGAGTCGCATGGATGTATGCCTCTATCACATCCTCATCCACTGGGCATGTCGCCGCATAATCAAAATATCCCCCCACATTTCTCTCTCCTTTTTAAACCAAATCTCTTGTCAATAGTTTAACAGTATGTAAATATAAGTGTAAATACACATGTATAGTTATGGAGAGTGAATTCATGATACGCACCGCAGATATCATCATCATCGGTAGTGGTGTAGCGGCCTTACAACTCGCCCGACAACTTGCTTCGGGCAAAAATGTGATTCTTATCACAAAGTCCTCGCTTGGTCACGGGAATTCTCGTTTAGCTCAAGGTGGAATTGCTGCAGCCATCGGTGACAGCGATCATCCCTTTTATCACTTTGTCGATTCAGTCATCGCTGGGCGTTCGATGAATAATCATCAAGCCACGCTCATGATGACTAAGGAAGCCCCTCAAATTATCAGGGAACTGGAAACGGATGGTTGCGCCTTTGATTATGATGAAAAAGGAAAACTTGCTCTTGGAAAAGAAGGCGCCCATACACAGAACCGCATCATCCACGGGGGTGGAGATCAAACAGGAAAAGTTCTTATGGATTACTTGACGCAATCCCTCCCCCCGCATGTTGAAATTTTTGAGAACCATTATGTATTTGAATTGATGACAAATGAGGAAGGTCGCTGTTTTGGAGCAAAAAGCAAGGATGCCTCGGGTATTCATGAATTCCATGCTCCCCATACCGTCCTTGCGACAGGAGGATGTGGACAATTGTTTGCATCCACATCCAACGATTCTTCTGTAACCGGCGATGGAATGGCACTCGCCTATCAGGCAGGCGCGGAACTTACAGACATGGAATTCATCCAGTTCCATCCCACCCTATTGTACATACAAGAAAGACCGGTCGGGTTGATCTCTGAAGCGGTGCGCGGTGAAGGTGCGGTTCTTGTTGATAAAAACGGAACGCCAATCATGGAAAACGTCCATCCTCTGAGAGACCTCGCCCCGAGGCATGTGGTTTCTCAAACGATTTATCAAAAAAGGAAAAACGGTGAAAACGTCTATTTGGATATAAGAGGCGTAGACGGATTTCAAAATAGATTCCCTCATATCACAAATCTATGCCTGGAGTACGGTGTGGATATGAATAAAGGACGGATTCCAGTAGCGCCTGGCTGCCATTTTTCTATGGGTGGAGTGAAGACGGATATGGTCGGAAGGTCAACGGTTGAAGGTTTGTATGCGATCGGAGAAGTCGCTTGTACGGGTGTGCACGGAGCCAACCGGCTGGCAAGCAACTCACTCCTTGAAGGACTCGTGTATGGAAAAAGGCTGGCCAAACATTTACAAAATGGTTCGGCCCTTTCCTTTCAATCAAAGGAAACGAGCGAGAAAAGGAATTCCCTCCCTTTCCACCTCCCCGCTAAAACCGACATCCAGGAGCGAATGATGGAAAACGTCGGTATTGTGAGGGATGAACAAAATTTGGTTAACCATCTGCAGTGGTTGGAATCGTTCGTGCAACCTTCTGAATGGAGAGAGTATGACTTAAGTATGCTCACATTCGAGCAAATGGAGAAAATGTTCATGCTGCAAACGTGCTGGTTGATCACCCGATCCGCCCTGGAGCGCGAAGAAAGCCGCGGCGGTCATTACCGCAGCGATTTTCCTGAAGAACAGTTAGACTGGCAAAACAAACAAATCATCAGACAAAGAATATTAGAAATGAGGGAACCCCATGAATCAGTGGAGACGTAAACAACAGTTAGAGGCCTTTTTCACGGAGGATATTGGTGAGCATGATTACAGTACCGACTTTTTATTCCCGAAAGATCACCATGGCAGACTGACCTTCACATCTAAAGCAGAGGGTGTTTTTTGCGGAGAAGACGTCATCACTGATGGCTACCAGCTGCTGGACTCTACCATTAAGGTTGAACTCTATATTCATGACGGTGATTGGATGAGTGAAGGAGAAATGATCGCCACCATCGATGGCCCTGTAGGTGAGCTATTAAAAGGAGAACGCGTCATCCTCAACCTTATTCAACGCATGAGCGGAATTGCAACGCTGACGAAAAAAGCCGTTGAAGCCTTAAATGATAAAAACATTAGAATTTGTGACACACGTAAAACCACCCCTGGATTACGCTCTTTTGAAAAGTATGCTGTTCGGACTGGAGGCGGCTACAACCATCGTTACGGACTTTACGATGCCGTCATGCTGAAGGATAACCATATCGCTTTCTTTGGTTCAGTCTATGAAGCAATCGCCCGAGCGAAAGCAGCGATTGGTCATACCGTCAAAATTGAAGTGGAAACAGAAACGGAAAGCCAGGTCGTGGAGGCTGTAGAAGCGGGTGCCGATATCATTATGTTCGATAACCGGACCCCCGCAGAAATCAAACACCTCGCCACATTGGTTCCTTCTTCGATCACAACAGAGGCATCCGGAGGAATCACGCTCGAAACCTTACCTGATTACCGCGGTCTTGAAATTGACTATATTTCCCTCGGATTTTTGACCCATTCCGCCAGAGCCCTTGATATAAGCGCCCGTGTAGCCACAACAAAGGAGGAAGTACGATGAACCTTTTTGAAACAATTGAAAAGAATACGCTGCCTGATCAGTATAAGACGATGGAAACGACAGAACTTGAGCAGAAAGTACTTCAGGTAAAGAGGGAAATGGGAGAGAAACTCTTCTTACCTGGTCACCATTACCAAAAAGATGAAGTCATCCAATTTGCCGATGCACGTGGAGATTCTTTGAAACTCGCTCAGCTGTCCGCGTCCCAGCATGAAGCGGAAGCCATCGTTTTTTGCGGCGTCCATTTCATGGCAGAGACAGCAGACATACTGACGCGCGAGGACCAGCATGTCTACCTTCCTGACATGCGTGCAGGATGTTCGATGGCAGATATGGCGAATATCCAACAGACGGAGAAATCATGGGATCGCCTCATGGAGCTTTTCGATGATACCATCCTGCCTCTCACCTATGTGAATTCCACAGCGGCAATCAAAGCTTTCGTAGGAAAGAATGGCGGAGCAACCGTCACTTCTTCGAATGCCGCAGATATGCTGAAGTGGGCGTTTTCCCAAAAAGAACGGATTCTTTTCCTTCCCGATCAGCATTTAGGACGGAATACCGCGTACGACCTCGGCATCCCGCTCAATCAAATGGCGGTCTGGGACCCGATTGTAGAAGAACTCCTATATGACGGTCCTCTGGAAGCTGTCAAAGTGATTCTATGGAAAGGACACTGCTCCGTTCATGAAAACTTCAGGGTCGCCAATGTTGAACAAGTTCGTACGGACCACCCGAACATGAAAATCATTGTCCACCCGGAATGCAGCCGTGAAGTCGTGGAGCTTTCCGATCTCTCAGGATCAACGAATGCCATCATCCAGGCGATCGAAAACGCTCCGCCTGGAAGTGAATGGGCCATTGGAACCGAAATGAACCTCGTGAACCGAATCATCCAGGAACATCCAGAGCAGCACATCATTTCGTTGAACCCAAGGATGTGTCCGTGTCTGACGATGAACCGGATCGACCTTCCACACTTAGCCTGGTCGCTTGAATCATTAGCAGAAGGTCGGCCACAGAACGTGATACGAGTGGAATCTTCCGTTGCTTCTGATGCGCGAAAAGCATTGGACCGGATGTTGGTGCGGGCGTAATAAGGGATGAAAGTGCCCTAAGGGACTGGAAAAGTGACTTAACGGTGAGGGAAAGTACCCTATCTTTCTCAAAAGTGACTTAACGCGCAGGTATAGTGCCCTGACTCCTGGTGAAAGTGACTTAACGTTTTTTACGGAGAATACTGCACCCCTTTCTTGAGAATATTACGTTTAAAAGGAGGGGTTGCTGAGATGAACAAAGAACGCGCAAAAGAAATATTCAAATCTGAAGACATGATCCCGGTTATGCACGAAGATCGTGAAATTTACATCGAAGAGGTTATTGAACGTAACGAAATGGCGCGTATTCACCCGACGGATCAGCCGAATATCGTGCAAAAAGTTCCGTTATACGAATTGAAAGAGCACGAATAAGTTAGAAGCCGCACTCAAAACTGAGGCGGCTTTTCTTTTTAAGGTATGTACATCCTTCTTCACTTGCACGATAATGGAAATATAAGGGAGTGAAATCACATAATAGGCAGGAGGATTATATGAAGAAATTATTGTGGTTGTTGTGCTTACTAATTGTAGCCGCTTGTTCTGAAGGGGAAACAGAAGAACCTTACACGGTTGAAGATGCAAGAGAAGATGGACATGTTATTGTTGAACATCAATCGGAGCAATTTGATCAAATAAAAAATGGGGCACTGGGGGTCGAAAATATTAAAGAGATGACCGCTTTCATTAAAAATGTAGAACAAGGAGCGGAGGACGATCTTGACGTCTCCATCTTCAATCCTGACGGTTCCCATTATCAAAACTCCTTTTCCTACGATGGAGAGGCCATCCGGTTCGTCAATAATTATGGTGCCTATCCGTCCTCCCCTGCTGGCACATTCAGTTGTGAATACATGACTCGACGCGGGCCTATGGTGTATGTGAGCAACTGCCAATCAGAGCAAGGGAAAGATTTTTCCACTTTGCTGAGCTTTGTCGCTACCGAAAAAGCGTTCCGAGAAACTGGGAATTAAAGAAAACCCGGATCATCTCATTAGCATGATCCGGGTTTTCTTTAATTCTGGATATACTTCTCAAACACATCATCAAAGTCTTTGCGGGTATTCTCTTTGTATTTTTGTGTAAACCAATCATAAGCAAAAGCAGCCGCTTCACTGAACTCTTTCGAAATATCATTCTCATGAAACCTGTTGTCATGTATGAGATCCTGGGCCATTCCAATGCTGTCTTTCGCAAAAGCCGCCTGCCGCTGATTTTCCTCCTGAATTTGAGAGATGGATACTAGGGATTTATACAAGTCCGCAATCGCTTCCCCTTCATCCTTGGCGATGTCGATGCTCAAATACTGATCGCCGATGTAGAACTTGATTTCTAAGTCCAAATCAATCGTCCCCGCCGTTTCCACCGAGACCTTTCGGATGGGATGCTGATAATAGTCATAGCGGTGGATGTTGCGTTTACTGCTTGTCGCTTTTTCACCATCCAGGTGGATGAGCGCACGGTTCGTAAAGCAGTATTCATCACTTTTTGATTTAATTAGAAAATGAATTTTCTCCCCGTCTTCCGTCAATACAAAATCATCGGACTGGGCTTTATCAAAGTCTTCTTTTCTGATGATCTTTCCAATGTCACTTAATCCTAATGCATCACTTGCCATTTTCTTGAACATGGTTATACCTCCTGTATGATTCTATTCGTTGTTAATTTCTATACAACAACTACAAATCCTTCTTCTTTATGAAGTCTCAATAAACTAAGAAAAGCCTGAGCACAAGATGCTCAGGCTTTTCTTCTTTATTTTTGAAGCGCTAGTTTCAGCTGGTGGTCACCGACTGTGTACTCTTTCATCGCTTCTTTTTCACCGACCGTCAAATCATTCACAAGAACATTCTCACGGATCAGCTGTTCATTTTGCTGGATTGCTTCTTTTACGTCTGCGTCTCCATCAAGAGCAATGTCGACACGAAGATCGATTGGAAGATCCTGCTGTTTACGTTCATCCTGGATGACACGGATCACTTCACGCGCGAGGCCTTCAAGACGAAGCTCTTCAGTAATGTTCGTATCAAGCACAACGTGGAAGTCCTGGTTGGATCCCATAGAAAGTCCAGCATCCGCGACGCGTTCTACGTTCAACAGATCCATCGTCACTTCGACTTCTCCGTCTCCTGTCGGTACAACGACTTTTTCGTCCTGGACGATTTTCGCTGCTTCTTCGTCTGAAAGCTTCTCGAGGTACCCTTTCACGACGCCGACGTTTTTCCCTAGGACAGGTCCTGCCGCACGGAAGTTCAGCTTCACTTCATAGCGGACAAGATCATCAGAAGATTGCTTCACGACAACTTCTTTAACATTGATCTCATCACGGATGATGCTGCTGTACTCTTCGAGTGCTTTCCCTTGATCAGGGTTGACTGGGATGACGACAAGCTCTGATAGTGGCTGTTTCGTCTTGATGGTTTCCGTATTACGGACACCACGAGCAAGCTCAACGACTTGCAGTACGGCATCCATATCTTTTTCAAGCTGTGTATTTACAACCGTATCGTCCACTTTCGGGAAGTACGCCAAGTGCACACTTTCACCCGTCAAGTTTTGATAGATGTCATCAGCTAGGAACGGTGTGTAAGGAGCCATCAGCTGACTGAGCTGTGCCAACACTTCATGAAGCGTGTGGTAAGCCGCTTTCTTGGACTCTGTCATGCCTTCTTCCCAGAAACGGTCACGGGAACGACGGATGTACCAGTTACTCACTTCATCGACATACTTCTCAAGAGCTTTCGCAGCTTTCGTGAAGTCATAATCGTTCAACGCTTCTTCTACGACCCCGGTCACACTGTTCAGGCGGGAAAGAACCCAGCGGTCAAGCAGTGTCTTTTCGCCTTCTTCATTCTTATCGAATGTGTAGCCATCGATATTGGCATACAACGTATAGAAACCGTGGGTGTTCACAAGGGTGTCGATCACTTTTGATTTCGCTTCGATAACGACACGTTCGGAGAAACGCTTGTTGTTCCATGGTGCACTGTCAGCAAGCAGCGCCCAACGGAAGGCGTCGGCACCGAATTTCGTTACAAGGTCTGTCGGGTTCAAGGCGTTCCCTTTACTCTTGGACATTTTGCGTCCTTCTTCATCAAGGATGTGACCTGTGGAAAGGACACGCTTGTATGGCGCTTTACCCGTGAACAATGTAGAAACAGCCAGCAAGCTGTAGAACCAGCCACGCGTCTGGTCAATTCCTTCACAGATAACGTCCGCAGGGAACTGCTTCTCGAACTGATCTTTGTTTTCAAACGGATAGTGCTGCTGGGCAAACGGCATGGAACCAGAGTCGAACCATACGTCGATGACTTCTGGTACACGGTTCATCGTGCCATTACACTTCTCACACGTCACCTGGACACGGTCGACATAAGGCTTGTGAAGCTCGACATCACCAATATCGCCGATCGCTTTTTCTTGAAGATCCGCTTTGCTGTGAGGTGCGTACTGATGGTCACAAGAATCACACATCCAGATTGGGAGCGGTGTTCCCCAGAAACGGTTACGACCGATGTTCCAGTCAACCATGTTCTCAAGGAAATTACCGAAACGGCCATCTTTGATGTGGTTCGGGTGCCATGTGACTTCCTGGTTATTCTTGATGAACTGATCTTTCAGTTCTGTTGTCTTGATGAACCAGCTCTCGATCGCGTAGTAAAGCAACGGAGAATCACAACGCCAGCAATGCGGGTAGCTGTGCTCGTATTTTTCTTTATGGAAAAGCAATCCTTCGTTCGCAAGATATTTCACGATGTCGACGTCACAATCTTTGACAAAACGACCTTCAAATGGAGGGATATCCTCTGTATAACGGCCTTGACCATCTACGACGTTGAAGAAGGACAAGTTGTTTTCCTTCACCAGGTTGTAGTCATCTTCACCATAAGCCGGTGCGATGTGAACGACACCTGTACCGCTCTCTGCATTGACGAAGTCTGCTTCGACAACAAAGTGACCACGCTCAGGCTTCACGAACGGGAACGGTGGTTGATATTCGACATCTTTGAATTCGCTCCCTTTATGCTTGGAAACGACTTCGTACTCTTCTCCAAGGTTCTTCTCAGCAAGAGCTTCCGCAACGATATATACTTCGCCATCTTTCTTCGCCTTGATGTAGTCAAGGTCCGGATGAACGGCTAGTGTTACGTTGGCAGGCAATGTCCAAGGCGTCGTCGTCCAGCCTAGGAAAAATTCATTTTCAGAACCCTTCACTTTGAACTTCGCTGTTGCAGAAAGATCTTTGACGTCTTCATATCCCTGCGCCACTTCGTGTGAGCTTAGTGTCGTCTGACAACTCGGGCAGTATGGCGTAACACGGTGACCTTTGGAAAGCAGGTTACGCTTATGAAGGTCACTCAAGATATACCAGACACTTTCGATATAACGGTCCTGAAGCGTCACATACGGATCATCCATATCCAGCCAGTAACCGATCGATTCCGTAAATTCGCGCCATTCTTTTTCATAGTTGAAGACACTTTCTTTACATTTCTCGATGAACTTCTCTACTCCGTACTCTTCAATCTGCTGTTTTCCGGAGATGCCAAGCTGCTTCTCGACTTCAAGCTCTACCGGCAAACCGTGTGTATCCCAGCCGCCCTTACGGAGAACTTGGTAGCCCTGCATCGTTTTGTAACGTCCGACAAAGTCCTTGATGACACGGCCAAGCACGTGACCAGCGTGAGGAAGGCCATTGGCTGTCGGCGGTCCTTCATAAAAAACAAATGTTTCTGCACCTTCGCGCTCGTTCATAGAGCGACGGAAGACATTCTCTTTATTCCAGTAATCTTTGACACGATTTTCGCGGTCTAAAGCCGCTTCTTTCGTATTGACACTGCGCATTTCTTCCACCTCTTACCCTCTGATTTTTTGTATAGAAAAATGATTACGAACTTCCAATGACGGCAGGAACAAAATAAAAATCCGCCCCTGCTGTAAAAACAGGGACGGATTTGATTCCGCGGTACCACCCATATTCCGCACACGATGTGCACGGCTCTCGGTTCACATAACGGATAACGGCCGTCCACCGGTTCCACTTACTCTGTATCATTTCAGCAGAACTTCTCAGAGATGATCTTCAGCTATCACCCGTCATCGCTTCACACCTGCCAGCGACTCTCTTGAGATCGGAATAAAAGCCTACTCTTCTCGTCAACGAAACTATACGTATCTTCTCCATATCCTACAATGTAATCTTTTGTATGTCAAAGCTTTCTTACCCTCATCCTCGCCCATTTTTCAAAAGCTTATACGTATTCACTTTATCTTATCGCTTTCTATAAAAATCTCATATTATCACAAATCACCCCTTTTGCTTAAAATAAACATAAGCCCTGTTAAATATCGAAGATAAGCTCCCGATTGTGGAAGACTCAGTTTCGAGACTTTTGTTGAGTGGATCGGGGCTGCGGGGAATGGCTCGCTTTCCGCGGGAGCGCGGTGAGCCTCCTCGGACTGCGTCCTGTGGGGTCTCACCAAGCACTTTTTTCCCGCAGGAGTCTCCCCATTCCCCTCCGCCCTTTTGCCATAAAAGTATCACGAAACCACTTTAACCACTTCCGGAATAAGCTGCTTTTATACCCATGGTAATCGGAGGGGAATAAACTCCTAAACACGCTATTCTGCATACGAAAAGCTTGTTATAGAGTGCTTTATGCTTATAACACCAGGATAGTGGAAGGCACCCTCCCACAGGAAAGGGGTTCGTTTCTCACCTTCATGGAATGGGGTGGTTGGAAAGCTGCGAGACTCCCGTGGGAGAAAGGAGATAGGCGAGATCCCACAGGACGAAGTCCGAGGAAGCTTGCCACTCCCCCACAGGAAAGCGAGTAGCTTCCCAGCCACCCCTAACGCTCAACACGGTAAACGAACCCCGAAAAGTCTCGAAGTCGAGTCTTCAAGAATCCTGCCATATTCTTAAATAACTGCAAAACACAAACAACATTTAACAGAAGCGGAATATTAGGAAAGAAGGGGTTATGGATGTCAGATGAAGCGAAGCGTCACGTACAGGAAGTTTTTTCGAAGAACAAACAGGCTTATGTCGATAGCTCGACACATAAGAAACAATCCGACCTTGATGCAATTATCGAGTGGTTGAAACCTTCCCCATCCGATAAAGCACTGGATATCGCTACGGGAGGTGGTCATGTTGCGAAAGCCTTAAGTCTTCATTGCGGTACTATTTTTGCCACAGACCTTACAAAAGACATGCTGCAAAACACCGCCCGTCACTTGAATTCTCAACAAAATATTGAATACGTGGTCGCTGATGCCGAGCAACTCCCTTTTCTTGACGACAGTTTCGATCTCGTCACTTGCCGTATCGCTCCCCACCACTTCCCTTCCCCGCACCATTTCATAGAGGAAGTGGGACGTGTATTAAAAGAACGGGGCAAATTTCTAATGATTGATAACGTGGCACCTGAAGAGGACGAACTGGATAAATTTTATAATCGCTTCGAAAAAATGAGAGATTACAGTCACGTCCGCGCTCTGAAAATCAGTGAGTGGGAGAAGCTTTTCCGCAACAATCGTTTGACCATCAAGAAACAAATGATCCGGAAAAAGGCCATGCCTTTTCCAGACTGGGTACGACGTACATTAGACCATGAAGCAGACCAAAAAGCTGTAGAAGAATTTTTCAAACAAGCTCCCGCTGAAGCTAAACACCACTTTTCCATCACAGAAGAAAACGGGCGCGTGCAATCTTTCGCGATTGATGAGTATATGGTAGTCGTAGAAAAACATTCCTCCTGACGAATAATCCACCATGGCATTGGAAAAATAAGCGAGGTATTGAATTTGCATGTGAGGTGGAGATCAATGGATATCGTCGTAATGGCCCGGGCTTTGTTCGGAACATCGCTTGGGTTTCATATTATTTATGCAACGATCGGTGTAGGACTTCCTGTCATGATCATCATCGCGGAAGTCCTGCACTTTATAAAAAAAGACCCGGATTATGCATTGATGGCGAAACGATGGACGAAAGGTTTCGCTATTTTATTGGCCGTTTCGATTGCCTCGGGAACAATTGTCGGCGTCATGATCTCACTCTTATTCCCTGACTTCATGGAAATCGTCGGACAAGTCATCGCGCTCCCATTCCAAATGGAGATCTTCGCTTTTCTTATCGAAGCGGTGTTCATGTCGATTTATTTGTATGCGGCCGACCGTCTGCCGCCGACATTGAGACTTGTCAGCATCATTTCCGTCGCGCTTGGAGCGACAGCCTCGGCAATCTTAATTACTGATGTTCACGCATGGATGAACACGCCGGCAGGTTTCAACATCACACCAGATGGTGAGGTCACAGATGTAAATACGTGGGCCGCCTTTTTCAATCCAAGTTTCGGAGTCACCGCCATTCACGTGACTTTGTCTGCTTACATGACGGTTGCCTTTCTTGTCGCATCGATTGCCGCTCTCAGGCTCATGAGAAGGAAAATTACGAAAGCTGAACGTGCTTACCATAAAAAGGCTCTAACAATTGCCCTTTACTTTGGTGCTCTCATGTCTCTTGCCACAGCGATCAACGGGCATGAAACAGCTCAGATGCTTCATGAATACAACCCGCGTAAATTGGCAGCTGCGGAAGGGTTGTTTGAAACTCAGCGCTACGCTCCATTATCCGTCGGCGGTTATACTTCTCTTGAAGATCAACGGGTGAAATATGCGGTAGAAATCCCCTACGGACTCAGCTTTCTTGCTGGTGATCGATTGGATACAGAAGTGATGGGACTCAATGAATGGCCCGAAGAATTATGGCCGCCGCTCTATGTCCACATCCTCTTCAATGTCATGGTCGGAATCGGCACGGTTCTCATTCTGATTGCGTTCATCGCTTTGTTCTGGAAACACGTCCTGAAAAAAGAATTTCCAAGCTGGCTCCTCGCTACGCTTGTTGTCAGTGGACCACTCGCGATGCTTGCCATTGAAGCAGGCTGGTGTTTCAGCTGTATCGGACGCCAGCCATGGACGATCAATGAAGTACTGCGTACAGATGAGGCGGCAACCAAATCCAACAGTGTCGGTTTTCTTTTCTACTTGTTCATGACTCTTTACATCACGTTGCTCTTTGTAACCGGTTTTGTCATGCGATACTACTTCAAGCGGAACCCGGTCCGTAAAGATTTGGATGCACGGGAAGCATAAGAAAACATCATCCCAGAAAGGACGTACAACCTATGGAAGCATCAACATTAGCGATAACGATTTTGTGGAGCTTGCTTTTCGTCTATTCCATCCTCGGGTCTCTCGACTTCGGCGCCGGCTTCTGGGGCATGATTTACGGAAAGAATGAAGAGAAAAGCGCCTCCCAAATCGCCAACCGTTTTCTTTCTCCCACATGGGAAGTGACCAACGTCTTTCTCGTCATTTTCGTCGTATCTGTCGTCACCTTTTTTCCGTTCGCTACGACCCTGCTAAGTAATGTACTGCTCGTCCCTGTCGGACTCGGGGTTCTCCTTTTGACGATTCGGACAACGTTCATGGTTTTCCAGCATCACGCCGATCGATACAAAGACTTGCTCCGGTTGACTTCCGGTTTTACAGGATTGATCATTCCGGCACTTCTCGTCAGTATTCTACCGATTACTTTAGGCGGTTTCGTCAGTTTTGAAAATGACTATCCGCGCCTGCAGTACGGAGAATTGCTCACCCACCCGACCTTGTACATGCACATCTTATTCGGTTTATCGACCGAACTTTTCATCTCCGCCATTTTCCTGATGGACTATGCTAAGGAAGCGGAAGACTGGAACGCCTATGACACATTCCGCAAACATTCCCTGTGGCTTGGACCTGTAAGTATCGCTATTGCAATGCTGACAATCGGCACATTCCCTGGAGAGGCTTCGTGGATCGTCGATAACATCCAGGAACACTGGGTAGCATTCGGTTTGTCCCTTCTGTTCTTTATCATCGGTTATGCATTTCTCTTCATCAGAAAAAAAGACGGCCGACGCGGACTGGCACGTCCTGCTGTTATCATGGTTGGCTTACAATATGCTGTCGCGATTTATGCCTACGGAGCCGCGCACTTACCTTACTTGATTTATCCGGATATCACCATTGCAGAAGGGTTTACAAATCCTGATACGTTCTATCAGATGCTGATCGTCTACGCTGTCGGATTCGGTATTCTTATCCCAGCCTTCTTCCTTTTCTGGCGCCTCTTCCTCAAAGACCGCCGCTACTTGAAACAGGAATAACACATAACGGCACCCTCTCATGGGTGCCGTTTTTTATGCTTTTAATTCGAGCACACCTATTGTTTATCCTGTTTTAAAAAAAGGTACATATTACAAGGCTCTCTATATACAACAATATGTCAGGATTGTGGAAGAATCAGTTTCGAGATGTTTCGGGATTCGTTTGCCATGTTGAGCGTCAGGGGTGGTTGGGAAGCCACTCGCTTTCCTGCGGGGATGACGGCAAGCCTCCTCGAGCTAAAGCTCTGCGGGGTCTCGCCAGTCAATCCATTCCCGCGGGAGTCTCGCAGCTTCCCAACCACCCCATTCGATGTATGTGAGAAACGACCCCCTTTACCAAGTTGGATTGACTTCCACTATCCCACCGTTAGAGGTATAAAGCGCTCTGTATCAAGCTTTCAGGATTCAAACACCTGGGCGGAAGTTTTATTCTTATGCTCCCATCAAGCTGAATTGCTACTTATTCAAGAAGTGGTTTCGAGACACTAATTAGGGAAAAGGGCGGAGGGAAACGGTGAGACTCCTATTTTTAAGTGTGGAGGCGCCTTGGTCAGCGGCGTATGGACTGGACTGAGCTGGCGGAGATAAAGGAAACACGAAGAGCGTAGCGATTCGATGTTGACTTATCATACAGAAGCGAGGGAAGTCTCACTAGCCGCTAGACGCAGGAACCGGATAACTAAGAGGGTGTGCGGGACAGCTGAGACCCCGGAAGGCGTAGCCTGAGGAAGCTCAGCGCCCGCCCCATGGAAAGCGAACCTTTTCCCGCAGCCCTTAACGCGCACAAAAGTCTCGAAACTGAGTGATAATAGGGAGCTTATATGAAGAAAGGAGATCAGCTATGCAGGAATTGACGAACGATTATCTCGAAGAAGCCATACAAGACAGCCGTCCATTCGCTTCATCCGGGAATGTGAACATGAGCCTTCCTGAATACGACGAAACGATCAAAGATTACCTCGGAGTGACCATTATCACCACAGACGGGGAGTGCTTTTCAGCCGGTGATAATGACAAATATATTCCGATGCAGAGCACCTCGAAAATCATCGGCCTTATGCTCGCTTTACAGGATTTCGGAAAAGAGCGTGTGTTCCAAACGGTTGGCATGGAACCGATGGGGGACTTTTTCAATTCAATCAGCCAGTTGGAGTCTTACGATACGAGTAAACCTTTCAACCCAATGATCAATGCTGGAGCCATCGCTGTTTCTGCTTTGATCAAAGGACAAACCGTCGATAAACGCTTCAACCGCTATATGGATTTTTTACGTAAGGTGACGAATAATGAACAGCTTGAAATGAGTGAGGAAGTGTACGAAGCTGAAAAGGCGAACGGTGCACGGAACCGATCCCTCGCCTACTTCATGCAAAGTACCGGGACATTGGTTACTGATGTGGAAGAAGCGCTCGATCTTTACTTCCGGATGAATTCCGTCATGATGTGCTGCCACGATTTCGCCCGTGTTGGTCTGTTTTTAGCCAAAGGAGGGCTGGACCTTGAAACAGGAGAAAAGCTCATCCCCTCCCACCACTTACGCACGGTGAAAGCGATCATGATGACCTCAGGGATGTATAATTCATCCGGTCATTATGCAGTAGAAGCCGGTTTCCCTTGTAAAAGCGGGGTATCTGGAAGCATCATCGGTTCATCACCTGGTCGGATGGGGATCGGCGTCGTAGGCCCAGCCATCGATGAAAAAGGGAACAGTACGGCCGGAGGCGCCTTGATCAAAAAGCTCTCCCAGGATCTTGAACTCAACATGTTCGGTGTTGAGAACACAGAAAGGAAGTATGAAGATGGCGTTTGATTATGACCTCGATTTTGATAACACTGATTTTCGCAAAAATCCCGAGAAGTACCGGGTTGGACGCGGAGAACAAGGCGTATTGCTCGTAGAACCTTACAAAAGTGAAATCCTGCCCCACTGGCGCTTCAAGACACCTGAGATCGCTAGGGAATCATCAGAAAAAATCTATCAAATGTTCCTCGACTATAAAGACGCGGATGACTTTGTGGGTATGGATATGGCGCGGAAGTTCCTGCAGATGGGCTACACCCGTTCGCGAAGATACGCTAATTATAAGGGTGGGGAGAAGTACGACGATAACGGTGAGGTGAATGATCGTGACATCAACCAGGAGAAAGCAGAATCCGCAAAGATTTTCGAAAAGAAATGGATTCTGGCTAGGGAAGACGAAGAATATTTGAAGAAAAAGAAAGCCCATCAAAAAGAATACGGATAAAACGTTGACAATTTTGTTGGTTGAACGTAGGATATCATTAACCCGAGTAAACAAATCGGATTAATAATACGAGAGGTGTACGCGTGAAAACATACCCACTTCTAATTAACCTGCTGTTCATGATGATCTCTTGGTCCTTCGGGGTTTATTTCCTATCTGTCATTTACACCCCAACGATTATCATCCCCCTCTTCAATGACTTCATCTGGATTCGCGACTACCAAGGACTTCTCGGCTTGACGGCTATTTTTACCGTCCTGACCATTCCCTTGGTGGCCTTCCTATATATAAAACGCGGGCAAATGAAGAAAAAGACAACCTGGTACGGGATGAATGCAGTCACACATTTGCTCTGGATCGGTACGCTGGCTCTACAAGTCAAAACGGTTCTCTACAATTTAGGAATCTGTCATTAATTGACAGGATTTCCACCTTCTCTGTTGAACCATTCTGTATAGAGGAGGAATAGACTTGGATTTTCAAACCTTTTATGAAGAGTACAAACGTAGAGCCAGCCAACATGATTTGGTTTACTTAAAAAAAGTGACATCTCGAAACCTCGAAGCAAGAGAGATCCGCCACGGCGAATTGGTCGATTATTCTTATGAAGAGTCGATTGAAGGATGGCATCAAGCTTTCGAACATTTCAAAGATCAAAATATGGACTGGATCTACACCGACCATTCTGTGACCCAACTCAATGAAAACACACAGCTTGCCGCCTTCTGGGTTTCGATCCGGTTAAACGGAGAAATCCTGGGGACATCCAACCTCTTTTTTGATACGTTCGAAAAACGGGATGGAGAATGGCAGCTTGTCCGCTGCTACATCGAAGCTGGAGTACAGAATCCATCCATCTAAGCCTGCTTTTCAAAAGGAGGCTTTTTTCTCAATCCAAAAAAATTTCCACAAAATTCTTCCAGCATATTGTCAAAACATTCTGAGTAGTGTAGAGTAATCAGCAATTAGAAAAAAATACAATTGAATCTCTTATCAAGAGAGGCAGAGGGACTGGCCCGACGAAGCCTCAGCAACCACTGGTTTGACCAGAAAGGTGCTAACTCCAGCAAGTTGTTTTACCAACTTGGAAGATAAGAAGAAGAACCGTACCCACAAAAGTCTTCTTCTTCAAGAAGGCTTTTTTTATTTTCATTTTAGATGTTGCTGATTCGTTATTAAAGAATATGGCAGGATTCTTGAAGACTTGATTTCGAGATGTGCACGGGTTCGTTGCTTTGTTGAGCGTCAGGGGTGGCTGGGAAGCAACTCGCTTTCCTGTGGGGGAGCGCCGAGCTTCCTCGGACTACGTCCTGCGGGATCTCGCCTGTCTCCTTCTCCCACGGGAGTCTCGCAGCTTCCCAACAACCCCATTCGATACATGGGATAAACGAACCCACAAGCCCGAGTGGAGCGTTCTCCGTAAACATTGCTCTATTGTTGAAAAGTGCTCTATAACAGTGAAAAAACAAATAACTGCCAATGTTGAAAGTTGAATCCACCAACTTTCTTTACGCTATAGCTTCTTATTCCGGCAGTAGTTTCGAGACACTTATATTGTAAAGGGGCGGAGGGAAACGGTGAGACTCCTATGGGACGTGTGGGACAGGTACAGACACCAAAGAGCGAAGCTCGAGGAGGCTCACCGCCCGCCCCATGGAAAGCGAATCTTTTCCCGGAGCCCCTAAATTCCAACAAACATTTCGAAACTAAGTTTTAAAGAAAAGGGCGCTTATGCGGGATTGGTAAAGGATTTTATTTAAACCATTAATTTACAAAGGATGTGTTGTTATGTGTCCGCATACGGATACGAAATTCGTTCAGACCGGAAACCAGCGGAGTGAACCTACAGGGGCGATCAACCCTCCTGTTTATTTTTCCACCCCATACCGCCACCCTGGTTTAGGGGAGTCAACTGGGTTCGATTATACGCGAACCGGTAACCCCACACGTCAGATTTTGGAGTCATCGATCGCTGATATCGAAGGTGGTGATGCAGGATTTGCGTTCAGCTCCGGGATGGCTGCTATCCAAACCGCCCTATCCCTTTTTAAAAAAGGCGATGAAATCATCGTCTCTGAAGACTTATACGGCGGGACGTTCCGCTTGTTTGAACACATGGAAGAGCGCTACGACCTCCGCTTTCATTACTGTGACAGCAACAACCTTGATCGAATCCATGACTACATCAACGAACGGACGAAAGCCATCTATGTGGAAACGCCTACGAATCCACTGATGCATACGGCAGACATCAAACAAATTTCAACGATCGCGAAAGCACACGACCTTCTGCTGCTTGTCGATAACACGCTGTACACTCCGGTGTTGCAACAGCCGATTGCCGAGGGCGCAGATGTAGTCATCCATAGTGCTACGAAATATTTGGCCGGACATAATGATGTTCTTGCCGGCATCCTTGTGAGTAAAGGAAAAGCCGTAAGTGAGAAGCTTGCTTTTCATCAAAATACATCCGGAGCTGTTCTCTCTCCTTTCGATTCATGGCTTGTGATGCGCGGGATGAAGACCCTCCCCCTTCGGATGCGCCAGCATGAAGCGAATGCAAAATCTGTGGTTGCCTTCTTGGAGGACCACCCGCACGTGGCGGATATATTTTACCCGGGCAAAGGCGGCATGGTTTCGTTCAGACTACAATCCGAAGATTGGGTCGATCCATTCTTGCGGAACTTGAACTTGATCAGTTTTGCCGAGAGCCTCGGGGGTGTGGAGAGCTTTATCACCTACCCCGCGACCCAGACTCACGCCGATATTCCTGAAGAAACCAGGATCAGCTACGGGGTCTGTAACCGCCTGCTCCGTTTCTCTGTCGGTGTCGAACATATCGATGACTTGATTCAAGATCTTGACTATACCCTCACCCAACTACCAAAGGAGGAATCTATACGATGACCGATCATTCTTTGCAGACCCGGTTGTTGCACAGTGACTATAAATTCGATCCGCACACAGGAGCCGTTAGTGTTCCGATCCAACAGGCATCCACCTTCCATCAACAGGATTTCGACAATCCAGGGGTCTATGATTACAGCCGCTCCGGTAACCCCACCCGAAAAGCACTGGAAGATACCATTGCGGGACTGGAGAGTGGAACTCACGGCTTTGCTTTCGCCTCTGGAATGGCTGCGATTTCTACGGCCTTCATGCTTTTATCCAAAGGCGACCATGTGGTTATCACCCAGGATGTTTACGGGGGGACTTTTCGTATGATTCACGATGTTCTCGTCAGATTTGGAATCGATCACACATTTGTTGATATGACGGACCTCCATGCGGTAGCAACTGCGATCCAGCCGAATACGAAACTTTTATATATCGAGACACCTTCCAATCCGACGCTTGAAATTACAGATATTCGTGCTGTAGCAAAGTTAGCGAAAGCGAACGATTGTTGGACTTTTGTCGATAACACGTTCATGACACCTGCCCTTCAGCGTCCGCTCGAACTTGGTGCGGACCTTGTCCTGCACAGTGCGACGAAATTTATCGCCGGTCACAGCGATGTGGTCGCAGGTCTTGCCGCTACCAAAGATGAAAAACTCGCAGAGCAGCTGGGATTTTTACAAAATTCATTCGGATCCATTCTCGGCGCACACGATTGTTGGCTCGTGCTTCGCGGCTTGAAAACCCTGCATTGCCGAATGACGCAATCTTCAGCTTCTGCGGTCAAGATCGCAGAAAATTTAAGCGCTCATCCACTCGTGGAGCAGGTCTACTATCCGGGCTTCCGTTTTCATCCGGGAAGCTCGACGCAAACGTACCAGGCACAGGGATCCGGAGCGGTATTGTCCTTCCGTTTACGAGATGAAGAAGCGGTAAGACAGTTTACGAAACATGTGGAACTCCCTGTGTATGCCGTGAGTCTCGGAGCAGTAGAATCGATCCTGTCCTACCCCGCCCGCATGTCTCATGCCTCCATGCCAAAAGAAGAGCGCGAAAAGCGCGGCATCACAGATGGATTGCTACGCTTATCGGTCGGCCTTGAAAATCCGGACGACTTAATCAAAGATTTTCATCAGGCATTAGGAAAAACCGAATCCGAAGCATTCTTACAAACAGGAGGTTGAACGATGGATTTACGCGAAGCTTTACAAAACCGGACACTGATCGGGGACGGAGCTATGGGAACCCTCCTCTACTCCTATGGCATCGATCGATGTTTTGAAGAACTGAACCTCTCCCACTCCGAAGAGGTATTGAACGTCCACCGCGCTTACGTGAACGCCGGTGCCGATGTCATTCAAACGAACACCTATGGCGCGAATTATATAAAACTGGAACGCTACGGCCTTCAGGACCAGGTGAAAGAAATCAATACAGCTGCCGTAAAGCTTGCCAAACAAGCGGCGGGAGAGAATCAATATGTCGTCGGAACAATCGGAGGCGTCCGCGGAGCCCGTAAACAAGCGATATCAACAGAAGAGATCAAACGCAGCTTCAGGGAGCAATTGTACTGTCTTCTTTTTGAAAAAGTCGACGGCCTCCTGCTTGAAACCTTTTATGATTTAGAAGAGCTGACGACCGTTTTGAAGATTGCGAGAAAAGAAACAGACCTGCCAATCATTGCTCAAGTATCCATGCATGAGGCAGGCGTATTGCAAGACGGCACCCCTCTTCCGGACGCGTTGAAACAGTTGGAGGGGTTAGGAGCTGATGTTGTCGGTGTCAATTGCCGGTTGGGACCTTATCACACGATACAATCATTAGAGGACGTTCCACTTCCTGAACAAGCGGTCTTGTCAGCTTATCCGAATGCCAGTTTACCAGCCTACCAGGATGGTAGACTCGTCTATCCGACAGATCCGGCGTATTTTCAAAAAAGTGCCCAGTCGCTCTTTGATCAAGGGGCACGCCTGATCGGTGGCTGTTGCGGCACTACCCCTGAGCACATAGAAGCGATTGCCGCTCGAGTGAAAGGCAAGCAGCCGATTCAAGATAAAGTCGTCCCGATCAAAGCAAGAACCGAAGTGCGTGTTTCCGAGACGAAAGATGATCGCCCCCATCTACACGAGAAAGCCAAAAAGGGGCGTTCCATCATCGTTGAACTTGATCCGCCGAAAAAGCTGAAGACGGAGCGCTTTTTAGAAGGTGCCAAAGCCTTGCACGAAGCAGGTGTGGATTCGGTCACCCTTGCAGATAATTCCCTTGCTTCCCCGAGAATCAGCAACACGGCGATGGCCTCGATCATCAAACAACAATACGGTGTCGACCCCCTCGTTCACATCGCTTGCCGTGATCGTAACTTACTAGGGTTGCAATCCCACCTAATGGGGCTTCACGCCCTCGGCATCCGTCAGCTGCTTGCCGTAACAGGCGATCCGACGAAAATCGGGGATTTCCCTGGTGCCACATCGGTGTATGACTTGAACTCTTTTGATTTAATCCATTACATCAAGCAAATGAACAAGGGAATTTCGTTTTCCGGAAAGAATTTAGGAGAAAGCACCTCCTTCTCAGTAGCCGCTGCATTCAACCCGAATGTACGCAACTTGAACCGCGCGGTTGGACGACTGGAAAAGAAAATGAAATACGGAGCCGACTACTTCATCAGTCAGCCCGTGTTCAATGAAGAGCAGATCATCGAAGTCTATGAAGCGACCAAACATATCGATGCACCAATTTATATCGGAATCATGCCGCTGACAAGCGCGCGGAACGCTGAATTTTTACACAACGAAGTACCTGGAATCACGCTTGCTCCTGAGGTTCTTGAAAAAATGGAGCTTGCCGGTTCAGACAAAGAACAAGCACAGGCAGAAGGTCTCAGCATCTCGAAATCTCTCATTGATACAGCCCTCGACCTGTTCAACGGCATCTACTTAATCACACCATTTTTACGCTATGAAATGACCGTTGAATTAACGAACTATATTAAACAGCAAACGGCAGAACGAGAAAGGAAGATTTCCAATGGCATCCACATTGTTTAACGAACAGCTCAACCAACGCATTCTCATTCTCGATGGCGCCATGGGGACGATGCTGCAGGAAGCCGACCTCTCCCCCGACGATTTCGGTGGAGAAGAATACGACGGCTGTAACGAATACTTGAATCTGACCTACCCTGACCTCTTAGACCGGATCCATTCCCGCTATCTTGAAGCAGGTGCGGACATTATTGAAACGAACACCTTCGGGGCGACCGACCTCGTCCTTGACGAATATGATCTTGGACACCTGGCTGAAGAAATCAATATCGAAGCCGCAAAAATTGCTAAAAAAGCCGCTGCCCGCTTCCATACATCGGACCGCCCACGCTTCGTCGCTGGTGCCATGGGTCCGACAACGAAAACTCTTTCTGTAACCGGCGGGACGACATTTGAAGCATTAGCTCATGCCTATGAAGAACAAGCACGAGGGCTCATCAAAGGCGGTGTCGACCTCCTTTTATTAGAGACATCCCAGGATATGCTCAACGTAAAAGCCGCTTTTCTCGGTATTACACGTGCCAAAGAAGAACTGGGAAAAGATCTGCCCCTCATTGTTTCCGGTACGATTGAACCGATGGGGACGACACTCGCCGGTCAAAGCATCGAAGCTTTTTATCTTTCGCTTGAACATATGAAACCAATCGTTGTCGGCCTCAATTGTGCGACAGGACCTGAGTTCATGCGTGATCACTTACGTTCGTTATCTGATCTCGCGACATCCGCTGTCAGCTGTTACCCAAACGCAGGCCTTCCAGATGAAGAAGGTAATTATCACGAAACACCAGAATCACTGGCTGCCAAAGTAGCTGGTTTTGCTGAAAAAGGCTGGCTGAATGTCGTCGGTGGCTGCTGTGGTACAACACCGGATCATATCCGTGCCATTGCAGAAGCGGTAGAAGGTTTCAAGCCGAGAGAAGCACCTTCCGGCCATGCCCACGCCGTTTCCGGTATCGAACCATTGATTTACGATGACCCCGGCGATCGCCCGATTCTCGTCGGGGAGCGTACGAATGTCATCGGTTCACGGAAATTCAAGCGCTTGATTGCAGAAGGCAGCTTTGAAGAAGCTTCTGAAATCGCGCGTGCCCAAGTAAAAAAAGGAGCGCAGGTCATCGACATCTGCCTCGCCGACCCGGACCGGGATGAGATTGAAGACATGGAAGCTTTTATGAAGCAGGTCGTCAACAAAGTCAAAGTACCACTCGTCATCGACTCGACCGACGTGGATGTCATTGAAAAAGCACTCACCTACTCTCAAGGAAAAGTCATCATCAACTCCATCAATTTAGAAGACGGCGAAGAACGCTTTAAAGAAGTTCTACCTCTTGCCAAACAATATGGAGCCGCTCTTGTCGTCGGAACAATCGATGAAGAAGGGATGGCCGTAACGGCGGAAAGAAAACTTGAAATCGCCAAGCGGTCTCACGATATTCTCGTAAAAGAGTACAACATCAACTCACAGGATATTATTTTCGACCCGCTCGTCTTCCCTGTCGGCACGGGTGATGAGCAATACATCGGTTCAGCAGAAGCTACCATTGATGGAATCCGGCTCATCAAGGAGCACCTGCCGCTCTGCCAAACGGTGCTTGGAGTCAGCAATGTTTCTTTCGGCCTCCCGCCGGTCGGCCGCGAAGTGTTGAACGCGGTTTATTTGTACCATTGCACAAAAGCGGGGCTCGACTACGCTATCGTCAACACCGAAAAGCTTGAGCGCTATGCCTCCATCGATCAGGAAGAAATCGACTTGGCGGATGAGCTGCTTTTCAAAACGGATGATAAAACACTCGCTTCTTTCACTGCTTTTTACAGGGGTAAGAAAAAAGAAACCAAAGTGCCGACATCGACGATGACTCTCGCTGAGCGCCTCGCTCATTACGTGGTAGAAGGAACGAAAGAAGGCTTGCTGCCTGACTTGGAGCAGGCACTGTCAGAATACGATGCTCCACTCGCCATCATTAACGGGCCCTTGATGGACGGCATGGCCGAAGTCGGCCGCCTTTTCAACGACAACCAGCTGATCGTAGCAGAAGTTTTACAGAGCGCGGAGGTCATGAAGGCATCCGTCGCTTACTTGGAACCTCATATGGAAGCAGACGATTCCTCGAACAAAAAAGGGAAAGTCCTACTCGCTACTGTAAAAGGCGATGTTCACGACATAGGCAAAAACCTCGTGGAGATCATTTTAAGCAACAACGGCTTTGAAGTCGTCGACTTGGGCATCAAAGTGACGCCTGCTGAACTGATCCAGCAGATTAAAAAAGAACAGCCGACAATTGTTGGACTATCCGGATTGCTCGTAAAATCCGCCCAACAGATGGTGCTGACCGCCCAGGACTTGAAACAGCAGGACATTTCGCTGCCGATCCTCGTCGGTGGAGCTGCGTTGTCACGGAAGTTTACTCATACGAAGATCTCACCAGAGTATGATGGCCCTGTCCTGTATGCGAAAGATGCGATGGATGGCCTTTCGATTTCCAACCAGCTCAGCAACGATGAGCAGCGGGGTCAATTTTTACAAGAACAGGAAGAAAAGAAAGCAGCTGCCCTTACCCGTGCGGCGAGCGCCGCTCCCAGGGACCGTGGCGGGACGGCGGTGGCTGTGAAACCGAAATCTACGGTGTCCACAATGGTGCCCGTATTCAAACCGCATGATTTCGATAAGCACATCATCCGGAATCACCCGGTCGCCCATATAGAACCGTATATCAATATGCAGATGCTGATCGGGCACCACCTCGGTTTGAAAGGAAAATTCGATAAACTGCTCGCGGAAGGAAACGAGAAAGCGGTTCACCTAAAAAACGTCGTGGATGGCTTGCTCACACACGCGAAAATGGAAGGATGGATTCAGCCTTCCGCCATGTACCGTTTCTTCCCTGCCCAGTCCGACGGCGATGATGTGCTCATTTATGATCCACGAGATCATCAGACAGTAGTTGAGCGGTTCACCTTCCCCCGCCAAAACAAAGAGCCGTTTCTATGTCTTGCGGACTACTTGCGTTCTGTCGAAAGTGGCGAAATGGATTATGTCGGGTTCTTTGCGGTTACAGCCGGAAAAGGCATCCGGAAACGGGCGGTGGAACTGAAGGAGCAGGGACAATACTTAGAAAGCCATGCGCTGCAGGCCCTTGCTCTCGAGACAGCGGAAGGTCTCGCCGAACAGGTCCACCAGAAGATCCGCGACAAATGGGGCTTCCCTGACCCGACGGACTTCACGATGCAGGAACGCTTTTCTGCTAAGTATCAAGGCCAGCGCTACTCCTTCGGTTACCCGGCCTGCCCTGAGCTTGAGGATCAGAAGAAATTGTTCCAGCTCATCCGTCCGGAAGAAATCGGTATCGAGCTGACGGAAGAATGCATGATGGAGCCGGAAGCGTCGGTTACAGCGATGGTTTTCGCTCATCCGGAAGCGCGTTATTTTAATGTAATGTGAGGGTTCAGCGTGGGGCTCTAGGGTTATCAGTGACTTATGAGCATTTATCAATGGGTTTTGGTCATTTATCAGTGGGTTGGCTGCTTTTATCGGTGGCTTTTAGTCATTTATCGGCGGGTTGGATGCTTTTATCAGTATCCCCTTGGAAACTTACTAGCGACTTCGCGCATTTTATTAGCATCTGAACATTTCGCCGCCCCCATCTATAGAAAAACGCCCAACGACAGCATCAGCTGCGTTCGGCGTTTTTCTTATTTATGCTTATAAATGACGGTGCTGTACACTTGTGATTTCGCTTTCGGATCCAGATGCTTGGCGGCACTGTTCACCGCTGCCATCGCTTCATTGAACCCAGAAGCAATAAGCATCGTTTTCGCTGGATATACAGCGGCGTCACCAGCAACAAAAACCCCTTCCATGCTCGCACACATATCTGTCGAAACAGGGATTCTTCCTTTGTCCGTTTCCAGTCCCCATTCGTCATATAAGCTCTTATCAATCTGCAAGCCTTCATACACGAGGATATGATCGACCTCGAGCACTGATCCGTCTTGAAGAAGCGCTTCTTTCAACTCTTCTCCGCCTCGCAGCTCTTCAATCTTCTTATTTTTATGGATGTGAACGGAAGAGGCCTCCACCTTCTCGACGTCCTGTTCATACACCGCTTTGAATTCATCGCCACGATTCAAAAGGTGGACCTCGTCTGCAACCCCTTCAAGAGCGAGCGACCAGTCAATGCCGACACGGTTTTGCGAAACGACCGCAACGTTCTGCCCGCGATACTGTTCAAGGTTTTGGATGGTGTAGTGAATCTGCTTTCCGTCATAATGCTCGCTGCCTTTCACATCAAGCGGCTGCATGTCGAACGTGCCGAGGCCAGAAGCTACAATCACCGTCTTCGTATGATGCGTTTGACCATCATCTGTTTCCAACAATATGGTTCCATCTTCCTTTTCTTCAAAAGATGTCACTTTCACACCCGTCACAAAATCAGGATCGACCATCTCCGCCTGTTCTTTGACATTCGTGACCAGGTCTTCACCCGTAATGCCCGGGAATCCGCCAACGTCATAGATTTTCTTTTCCGGATAGAAAAAGGAAACCTTGCCCCCGACCTGTGGCTGGTACTCGATCACTTTTGTCTTAAAATCTCTCATTCCACTATAAAAAGCAGCATATAAACCTGTCGTACCTCCACCAATTACTGTTATATCGTACAACTCTTCCATGGACGTGAACTCCTTTTTCTATTGGGTTTTCATAAGCAAATAGACAAAATACGGGGTACTGACAATCGACACGACGATCCCCACAGGAATCTCTGCAGGAGCGATGATATTTTTTCCAATCGTATCCGCTACGACTAAAAATATGGCTCCGATCAGTGCAGCGGCGGGAATCATCCGTTGATGTCCGGGCCCGACAATTCTGCGGGCGATATGCGGGGCAACAAGGCCAAGAAAAGCGATTCCTCCCCCTGCAGCCACAGATAAACCAGCAAGACCGACAGCAAGCAGTAAAAACGTCCGACGCGCTTTTTCCACTGGAATGCCGAGTCCCATCGACATCGCATCTCCTAAATTCATGACGTTCAGCGTTCGAGATTTATAGATTGTCCAACCGATCATCAAGAGGATGGGCGGCACAATGACAAACACAAGATTCCAATTGCCCATCCACAAATCCCCTGCTAACCAGACGAGCGCCTGATTGAAATCCTGTGGGTTCATTTTCACTTGAAAAATGATAAGTATGGCGCTGAAACCAGCATTCACACCGATTCCGACAAGGATGAGGCGAATTGGGTTGACTCCTTTTTTCCAAGCCAGCGCATACACAAGAAAAGCCGCAATGAACGCACCGATGAGGGCAAACAATGGCAAAATGTAAATGCCGAAACCGGTCACCATCGACATCGACTGTTGGAAAAAGAAAATATATAAAATGACAGCAAATCCTGCACCTGTATTAATTCCGAGAATGCCCGGGTCGGCAAGGTCGTTTTGCGTCACTCCTTGAAGAATCGCTCCAGACACGGCAAGGCCTGCGCCTACAAATAAGGCAAGGACCATGGATGGAAGCCTGAAATTGAAAAGCACCAATTCCTGGCGGTCGGTCCCTTGTCCGATGAATGTTTTCAGAACATCCAGAGGAGCAATTTTAACGACACCCATATTCAAACTGATGAGGACCATGAAGCTTAGGAAAAGAAACAGCACAGCCATCACGAAAGAAAAACGTGTCTTTTTCATAAGGCCCCCCTCCCTTCACCACGAGCAAGGTAAAGAAAGAATGGGACACCAATGCAAGCCGTAATCGCTCCGACCGGTGTTTCGTAAGGAGCGTTGACGAGCCTCGCTCCTATATCTGACAGCACAAGCAGCAAACTGCCGAGCACCGCAGAGACGGGGATGATCAGCCGGTAATCGGACCCTACGAAAAAACGCGACACGTGAGGGATAACAAGGCCGATAAATCCAACCGTTCCCGCTACAGAAACAGCCGCTCCAGTTAAAACGAAAACAACGATGACGCCGAGGGCTTTAACAAGGAATGTGTTTTGACCAAGGCCTTTGGAAACCTCATCACCGAGACTCAGAATCGTGACGGATTTAGAAATCAAAGCAGCCAGGGTCAATCCAATCGCTCCCGCAACGAGCAAGATCTGCACAGATATCCAGTCCGTTGCAGCTAGTCCACCGGCATACCAGAAGCTCATTTGTTTTGCCACCTGAAAGTGTAAAGAAATGGCCGAGGACAGTGAACTCAGCATGCCGCCAATGGCGACACCAGCAAGAGCTAACTTTGCCGGTGTGAGACCACCTTTAGAAAAGGACCCTACCGCAAAAACGAGGATCACCCCGAGTCCTGCCCCAATAAAAGCAGCTGCTGTCATTCCGATGTTACTGACGGCAGGGAAAAAGACGATCGTCAAAATTAAGGCAAACGCCGCCCCATGCGTAACCCCCATAATGGACGGGGAAGCAAGAGGGTTTCTCGTCAGCCCCTGCATGACCGCACCGGAAACAGCTAAAAACGCACCGACAAGGGCACCCGCTAAAGCCCGTGGCATGCGTAGCTCACGAATGACGGCATGGTTCGTAGACTCTGGGGAAAAAGCGACAAGCGAATTCCAAACCGTGTAGATGGAGATTTCAGTTACCCCGACAGAAATCGATAAGGCCATCGCGACAGCTAATAAGATCATGCCGCCTGTAAAAAGAACGGCCGCACGCCGTACTTTTCTCGTTACTTCATTCAACTCTTTGTTTGCTTCTCTCGTTCGTTCTTCCACTGCCAGCGACCCTCTCTACCTATGTATCTACTATAATGAATTGACACATTCAATGATAATGATTATCATTATCTTATCACATATTTCTTAGGAGGAACAAACAAATGTCGAAAAAAGTAACCCTTTACATAACCGGTTTACTGCTTCTCGTCCTATTAGCGACAGGGTGCAGCAGTGACGGTGAAGATACATCATCCGCAAATGGCGAGTCTGATGAAGCCACGAGCGAAGAAAACAGCGAGGAAACAAGCGAACGTAAACTTACACATGCGATGGGTGAGATTACACTAAAAGAAAAGCCTGAGCGCATTCTTGCTCCTTATCTAGAAGATTCACTCGTGGCTTTAGGTGAAAAGCCTGTTGCTCAGTGGTCCATTGGTGAGACGGTCCTGAATTATTTGCAGCCACAGCTTGAAGGCGTACCGAAAATTGGCTGGGATCTGCCAATTGAACAAGCCATTGAACAAAACCCTGACCTCATTATCTTCAGTGCTCCTACCGCTTTGCAAAACGGAAGCTATGAAGACTATTCCAGCATCGCCAAAACGTATGTCTTTGATGAAGAAACAGGTGCCGATTGGCGGAAACAGCTGACAACGATGGGCGAAATCCTGAACAAACAGGACAAAGCGGAACAAGTGCTGTCTGATTTTAACCAAAAAGTAGAAGAAGCATCTGCGACAATCAAAGAAAACATCGGCGATGAATCCGTCGCGTTCGTCTGGACGATGGGCGAGCAGTTCTATGTGTTTGATGAAAACCGTTATGGCGCAGACATTTTCTACAATGAGATGGGAATTGCTAAACCGGAATTCCTGCAAAGTCTTCCGGAAGAAGGCGAACAATGGAACCCTGTTGCCCTTGAAAAACTTGGGGAATTGGATGCTGATCACGTATTCCTCATCGGAAACGAAGGCGAGCCGGGATTCGAAATCCTTGAAAACAGCTCCGTATGGCAGAACACTCCTGCTGCTCAAAACGGCCAGGTGTACGAGGTGAACGACCCGAGTCACTGGACGATTGACGGTGTCATCGCCCATGAAATGAGTATCGATCAAATGGTAGACACGTTAAGTAAATAGAACGTAAAGATTCGCGCAAACTTCGTAAAGTTTGCGCGTTTTTTATTGTTTTTCTTTCTACAATATCGTATATTGATATCGAAATTCGATAAAGGAGGTGCTTCCCGTGCTGAGAGACTTTTTCTTAGGATCGATTAAAATCCACATTCTCTATCACGCAAGCATTGAACCAATCTATGGAGCGTTCCTCATGGAAGAGCTGGCTTCCCACGGCTATGACATCAGTCCAGGGACCCTTTATCCTACACTGAAACAGCTCCACAAAGACGAATTGCTTGAGAAATACGAAGAAAAAGTGGAAGGAAAGATCAGAAAATATTACGTCATTACGGATAAAGGCAGGCAAGTGCTTGCTGAAGGAAGAGAACAAGTCCGTGAACTGGCGGAAGAAATTTTAGGAAAAGATTGGAGGAATATCGATAATGAGTAAGCCAAAAGGTTCTCTCTTGGAAATTTTCAAAGCATCAACGAAGCTTGGATTAACATCGTTCGGTGGTCCAGTTGCCCACCTCGCTTACTTTAAGGATGAGTACATCGACAGAAGAAAATGGCTCGATGACAAAACGTATGCGGACATCATCGCCCTCTGTCAATTTCTACCCGGACCTGCAAGCAGTCAAGTCGGAATTGCGATTGGTATGCTTCGTGGCGGATTGCTCGGCGGCATCATCTCATGGATCGGTTTTACAGTACCATCGATCATTGTTCTCGTTCTTTTTGCACTGTTATACCAATCGTTTGACCTCGCAGATGCGAACTTCATTCACAGCTTGAAGGTCGTAGCAGCTGCTGTCGTTCTGCACGCCTTGATTGGCCTTGGGAAAAAACTGACCCCTGACCGTCCGCGGATTGCCATAGCGTTAGTGTCCGCCCTTATCTTACTCCTATATCCATCTGCCTGGATGCAGCTATTGATCATTCTCGCTGCTGGATTATTCGGTTGGAAAATGTTCTCAAGCATGGTTGAATCTAAGATCCAGCCATTCCCTGTGACGTTTTCCAAAAAGGTCGGTGTCGCATCTCTTGGCGTACTTGTTGCCCTGCTTGCCTTTTTACCGATTCTTGCAAGAAACACCGAAAGCATGCTGATTCAACTCTTCGATACGTTCTTCCGTGTCGGTTCCCTCGTATTTGGCGGCGGGCATGTCGTCTTGCCGATGCTTGAACGTGAAGTGGTGCCGACTGGATGGCTGACGGCGAATGAATTCCTTGCTGGTTATGGAATGGCGCAGGCGGTTCCGGGTCCATTGTTCACCTTCTCTAGTTACCTTGGGACGATGATTGAAGGCATTGGAGGCGCCCTTGTAGCAACTGCAGGCATCTTCCTGCCATCCTTCTTGTTTTTAATGGCGGCTCTCCCATTTTTGAATGAATTGAGAAAGCGTCCAGCCTTCCAGGGTGTCCTTACAGGAGTGAACGCAAGTGTTGTTGGCATTCTTCTTGCAGCTTTTTATGACCCTGTGCTGAAAAGTTCGATTATGGAGGGAGCAGACTTTGCACTTGCTGCCATTCTTTTCGCTCTTTTACACTTCTTCAAAGTCCCAGCCTGGGCGATCGTATTGATTGGTGTCGGTGCCGGCGCTATTTTGAATTTATTGTAAGAAAACAGGCGCAAAAGTCCCCTTTTGTGCCTGTTTCTTTGTTTTTTTGTAAAAGTTACGCTTCAAATGCAGGAAGTTCGTTATAATAGTCGAACTTTATCAAAATATGACAACTATGGAGGTTTTTCAATGGCTGAAGAACAAACTAGATATTCTCGTCTCGCTCAAATCACACAGCTCATCAATACCGAGCATGATTTACGCGATGTATTAGAACACGTGGTCACAGCCATATCTGAAGAAATCATGCGGTGCGATTCTGTCGGCATTTACCTGCCTCGTGAGGATGGTACCTATCAAGGCTATGTCGGAAAACCGGCCTTGATCAATGGAATGACCCTTGATATGCACATCGTGGACCCGGAATATGACCTCCTCGCTAAAGAGGTCATCGAAACAAGAAAAACCATTTACATACCGGATACATCCAAAGATGACCGTCCCGATCAACGGGCCATTCAGGCGTTTAAAATCAATTCTCTGCTCGTCGCCCCGATTTCATATGAAGATGAACTCTACGGCCTCGTGTTTTTATTTGATTATGGGACACCGATGAATTTGACAGAATCGGAAATCGAATCCGTGAAAGCTTACGTCAACATGGCCGCTGTAGCGATCAGAAATGCAAACAACCTGACACGTAAAGAGAAATTGATCAGCGAAAAACAACTGCTGCTCAATGTCACACGTGATCTTTCCTTATGTTCCTCTTTACAAGAAGCGCTGGACAAATGCTTCTATTATCTTGGAGAAGTCCTGGACAATCCGAATATCGGCGCCCATTTCATAGACCCCATTGCAGAACACAAGCTGAAGCCTGCGAGTCTTAGTAAAGAAAGTGAGTGGACAGAAGAAGACTGGAAAGAAACCCATCAGAAAGCTCAGTTCAACCATAGAGAGGATCCGATATTCCAGGAAGTCACCCATACAAAGACATCCATTCTGATCCCGGACGTTTTTGAGGACCCTCGGACGAATAAGGAAATATGCGAACGGTTCGGGATGAAAGGCTTATATATGATCCCCCTCGTCTCCCTCGGTGAAGTGCTTGGTGCGATTGCGGTCGTGAACCTTAAAGAACCCGGACATGTTTACACTGACTCTGCCTGCCAATTGGCTGAATCGATCGTGGATACAACAGCCCCTGTCCTTTTCAACCTGTTGTATATGGAGAAACAGGAAATGATCATTCAAGACCGTACCTCAGAACTGATTCAGAAGAATGACGAGCTTGAAGAAGCCATTTCTGAACTGACTCAGATCAGCCGTGATAAGGACCTTATTTTGAATTCAGCAGGAGAAGGTATTTTCGGAATCGATTTGGATGGCCATATCACCTTCGCTAACCCTTCAGCAACACAATTATTAGGTTATGAGAATGAAAAGGAGATCATAGGTGCTCCTTATTCTCAAATCTTTGATGATCAACAAACGTTTTTGGAACATTACGAGCAAAAAGTTGACCATACGGACAAGGATCATTTCTTTTATAAAAAGTCCGGGGAGAACTTCCCCGTGGAGTATGTCATCACTCCTAAACTAGAAAACAATCTCACCATCGGGTATGTTGTCACTTTCAAAGATGTAACTTCGAGGAAGCAAATGGAAGAAAAAATAAAATACCATGCTTATTATGACAGTGTTACAAACGTGCCAAACCGGGTGCTGTTCCAAGACAGACTGAACCAGGCCCTTCAATATGCAGAACTGACGGATAAACCTTTAGCTATTCTTTTCCTCGATCTTGATCGATTTAAGAAAATCAATGATACCTTTGGACATAGTTTTGGAGACAAGGTCTTGCTGAATGTGGCAGAGCGCCTGCAAAAAGCTGTGCCTAACGGAGCGACTGTCTCGAGACAAGGCGGAGACGAGTTCATCATCCTCCTGCCGACGATTGACCGGGAAGAAGGAGCCGTGAAATGTGCGAAAAGGATCCTTGAAGCCTTCAATGATTCTTTTGTAATCGGGGATCAGGAGATTTCCATCAAAACAAGTATCGGCATCAGTCTTTTCCCAGAAAACGGGGATACCGTCGAGACGTTGATTAAACATGCGGATGTCGCTATGTACAAAGCGAAAGACCTGTCTGGCAATCAATATCAGCTGTTTTCACCGGAAATTGAGAGTCGCACGTTCGAACAAATCCAGCTTGAGAATGATCTTTTCAAGGCATTACAAAGAAATGATGAATTTGAACTGTATTACCAGCCTAAATTCGATGTACGTACAGAAAAGCTCATTGGTATGGAATCACTGATCCGGTGGAATCATCCACAGCTTGGCACTCTACCTCCCGGCCATTTCATTCCTCTCGCAGAGGAAACCGGTCTCATTACAAACCTTGGAGAATGGGTCATACGAGCAGCGTGTCAGCAAATGAATAAATGGGTGTCCTCTGGATATACAGACTTGACCGTATCCGCTAATTTATCTCCTCAACAATTCAATCAACAGAACCTTGTGCTTACGGTGGCTGACATATTAGAAGAAACCGGCCTCCCCGCTAAGCACCTTGAACTTGAACTAACGGAGAATTTAATCATCCATAATACGAATCACACATTAAAAACAATCGGGCGATTGAAAGAACTCGGTGTCCAAATTTCCATTGACGATTTTGGTACGGGGTATTCTTCCCTTGGCTATTTAAAAGATTTCCCTGTCGATACTTTAAAAATCGACAAATCCTTTATTAACGACGTCACAACAAATCGGAACAATGCGGCAATTACAAAAACCATCATCACCCTTGCTGACAGCCTGCAGCTCAACGTGATCGCAGAAGGGGTTGAACGAGCAGATCAGGCCGCTTTCCTTGCAGAGCACGGTTGTCATTGGATCCAGGGGTTTTATTACAGTCATCCGTTACAAGCGGAAACATTTGAAGATCATTTTTTAAAATCATTCATAAAAAGGGGATAAGGCTATGAAATCTGTTCGTGCTGTGTTGGATTACTTGGTTGCTGGTGAGGTATCTTATATTTTCGGAATACCGGCAGGATCTGTGAATGCTTTCTTTGATGAACTTTACGATACTCCTTCGATCACACCAATTGTTACCAAACATGAAGGGGCCGCGTCTTATATGGCAGCTGCTTATGCAAAGTATTCGGACTCCCTCGGTGTATGTATTGGAAGCAGCGGCCCTGGAGGAACAAACCTTGTGACAGGGGCAGCGAATGCCATGCGTGAACACCTCCCTGTACTATTTTTAACAGGAGCGGTTCCTGTAGACACTGTCGGTTTGAACGCTTCTCAAGAGTTACATGCCGACCCGCTCTACCACTCTGTCACGAAATACAGTCAGAGAGTCGACCGTGCAGAAGACCTGCTTCCCGAAATTCACAAAGCCGTGGAGATCGCTATGACAGGAGTCCCCGGTCCCGTCCACATCGCCATGCCGATTGATGTTCAATTGACAGACATTCTGGAACCAGCCATTCCGACGTTCCCCCAACGAACGCCATTGCTTCCAACGGATGAGGTGGTCTTAGAAACAGCCAAAATGCTCGCATCAAGTGAAAGTGGCTTCCTATTCGTAGGACAAGGGATTCGTGGGGCAGTAGATGATGTTCTTGAACTTGCCGAAACATTGAACTGGCCGATTGTCACAAGTCCTCAAGCCAAAGGGTTCATTCCCGACCATCACCCTTTGAAGAGAGGAATCTTCGGTTTTGCCGGACATGAAGAAGCTTCTGACCTGATCAATCATGGAAGTGAAGAAACCGTACTTGTGCTTGGCTCAAGTCTTGGGGAAACAGCCACAAACAATTGGAACCCAAATATTACGAAGAACCGGACACTTATTCAAGTCGATTATGACGCGACCGTTTTCAACAGGAAATATCCCGTGGACCATCCGCTTCATGGAGACATCGATGTAACGGTTTCCTCTTTAATCACAGCATTGAACGGGTTAGGTGTTAAACGGGCACCCTTCCCGGCTAAGGATTCTGCCGTTCCAGATGTGACCGAAGAGTTCAACTCACAAAACGTCTTATGGTCCTTGCAGGAAAAGCTTCCTGCCGATACTCGTTTCACAATCGACATCGGTGAATTTATGGCTTACGTCGTCCACTACATGGGTGTGAAAAGTGAAGATTCCTTTGATATCAATGTCCACTTCGGAGCGATGGGAAGCGGAATCGGAAGTGCCATTGGAGCAAAACTTGCTGACCCAGAACGTCCAACCGTAAGCATTACGGGGGACGGCTGTTTCTTCATGCACGGCATGGAACTTCTGACAGCGAAAGAATACGACATCCCTGTTTTATTTATCGTCATGAATAACTCCAGACTCGGCATGGTCCATCATGGGCATACGCTTCAATACAAACGCGCACATGAGCGCTTTGGACAGGAAGAAGTAAATATCTCCCAGATGGCTGCATCCCTCGGCGTGCCAAATGCGCGTATTGAATCCATGGAAGATCTCAATGATGAGAACTTATCAGCCATTCTAAACGCAGAAGGTCCAGCTGTCTTAGAGGTATCTCTCGTTGATGATAACGTCCCTCCTATGGGCGACCGCGTGAAATTCCTATCTTCGTTCGGAAAATAAATGTGACTGATGAACGAACTTTATGGAAAAGCATTGAAACTTCATGCCACCCTCTTTATGATAAAACTATCAATATGAAGAGGGTGTGCCTTTTTATGAAAAAATCATTATTCCTTATCCTTACGCTTTTGATCGGTACCGCCCTTGCCGGGTGCTCTTCCGAATCCGAAGAGGAAGCCCATATCGAACACGTCAATGGCGACATTAGAGAAGAGACAGCATCTGTGACGACACTTCCATCATTCATGGATGAAAAACCGCAGGAAATGCACGACATCTATATGGCTGCCGCCCAGAGTAAAGAATTGCTGGAGAACATCCCTTGCTACTGCGGATGCGGCGAGAGTGTAGGGCATCGGGACAATTATGACTGCTTTGTAAACAAAACCAATGAAGATGGCAGCATCGTTTGGGACGATCACGGCACAAAATGCGGCGTTTGTATGGAGATTGCCGCCCAATCGATCATCGATTATCAGGATGGTAAATCAATAAAAGAGATTCGCGAAAAGATTGATTCTACGTACGAAAACGGCTACGCTGAACCAACACCAACACCAGCTTTATAATCTAAAAAAGACCAGAATACTCTGGTCTTTTTTCAATTCCTCTATGATTCATTTAAAATCCCATATTACTTATTTTCCATAACAGCAAAATACTGATCTTCATTGTCTGCAAAGTTAAATACCCTGCCCGTCGGCATATGAACAATTTCTCCTACGGTCACTTTTCTGTTTAACAAATCACGATGAAGCTGCTCAAAATGATCCGTGAAAAACATTAAGGAAGGTGGATCAAGGTTGAGGTCTGGAGACATTTTTGCAACCACTTCTTTATTGTGAAGAACAATGGTTGTTTCCACTCCCTCGTCTGGAGCAACCTCAATCCATCTCATTCCTTCCCCGTTATTTTCTTCAGAAATTACTACGAACCCTAATTTCTCTGTCCAAAAATTTACGGCTTCATCCTGGTCGTTCACATACAACATAATTTGACCTACTTTACTAAGCACCATTCTTCACTCCCTGACAGTGATACTTAACTATTCGCTAGTTGGAGTGGGAATCCCTCTTATTATAGAAGCCTCTAAACGATGTCTCCCGCAATCTTGCCATTTTGCAGAAAAACTTTTAGCAGACCGGTTTTATGTAAAGAAGAATAGCCTGATCGCCATGGCAATGACGGCGACGATAAGGAACCTTTGGATCCACTTGTCCCCATGCTTGACCGCAAATTTGCTGCCTAAAAAAGCACCGAGGCTCGTACCGATGGCCAGCGTAATTCCATACCCCCAATGAATTTGATCATTGACGACGAAAACCACCAAGGCCGACAATGTATAAACGGCAACGACAAAAACTTTGATGCTATTAATCTTCACTAAAGACATGCCAGTCACTAAGGTCAGCGCTGCTATGATCACAAAGCCTACACCTGCTTGGATGAACCCTCCATAGATGCCTATAAAAAAGAAGATAAGAACCAAACCTATCTTTTTCATCCGGGAGTTCTGGCCGCTTGCCGCGGACAGGTTTTTGTGAGGTTTCCATATCATGATCACTAAAACCACAATCATGACAATGGATAGAATACGATTGAATAGATCATCCGGGATATTCACCGCAATTTGTGCACCAACGATCGAACCGATGAGAGCCGGTATAGCTAATAGGAGACTGAATTTGCCATCAAAATAGCCGTCTTTACGATAAGAGGCGATAGCGACAATATTCTGTGCCATCAACGCAATTCGGTTGGTACCATTGGCTACGGCGGAAGGCAGCCCGAAGAAAATGAGTATAGGCAGTGTTAAAAGAGACCCTCCACCTGCGATGACGTTAATAAAGCCTGCTCCAATCCCTACCCCTAAAATAGCGAGAAAAGATAGAATGGTCACGATCTCCCCTCCTTTCTATTTAATTTAATCTGGTGCGCCTGCACGATCTATATATTCTGCTACTTCATCCAAGTTCGTCGTCTTCAACACAATTCCTTCTCGATTTAAAATGAAATAGGTCGGGAAACGAACAATTTCTTCTCCATGCGCTTGTATAGGGGCTTCTTTTTTCACTTGAACGTCCACCTGAGTAAGATCGATCGCTTCATTCCCTTGCATTTTGGCTACAAGATCATACATCCGTTCATATTCTGGATCCGACTCTCCTTCAGTCGGCACTTCCTCCACAAAGGCCTGAAAGTGGATGTCCCCTTCCCTCTCAGGTAATGGCAGGGACTGTTGTTTATTTGTACACCCCGTTAATATGAACAGTAAAATGATCAAACACCAAAGATACGTATTTCTCAAATCATTCACCTCCTTCTTTCTATCTCCTCATACAAAAAAATATAACATCCACCGTTAAAAAAAGCAGAACCTCCGATTTGAGGTCCTGCTTTTGAACTATGCCGTAGAGTAATGGTGTATTACTTCTCCCAGTTTCCCTTTCATGGCCTGCCTTGCCCGGTGAAGGCGTGATTTAACGGCCGCTTGTGTGATATGAAGCGTTTGGGCGATTTCCTTTTCTTGCAGTTGTTTATCGTAACTTAATTGAAACACCGCACGAAGCTTAGGGGACAATGTGCTGATCCGCTTCTTGATATCTTCTTCAAGATGACGGCATTCACATATATGTTCGACATCAGATGCAGCATTCTCGTAGAAAGGTTGAGGTACCGGCATTTCCTCTATCGGCAAAAGGACCGCCTTCTTTTCTTTGCGCAGAAGGTCAATCGCTTTCCGGTGGGCGATGGTGGAAAGCCATGCTCCCACCTTCCCTTCTTCACGGACTTCATCGAGTTTATTGTACGCTTTTATAAAGGTTTCTTGAAGGATATCCTCGGCTGAACTAGGGTTCTTTGTCACTTTTAAAGCTGTGTAATAGACACGATGATAATATTGTTCATACATCTCACAAAAGTCCATCTTCCTGTATCTCTCCCTTTATTCGAAGTGTTCCTTTATAAAGTTTGGCGCGTCACCTTCATCGAAACTTAGGACCTCGTAAGGTTCAGGGTCGTTTTTATCGAAATAAAAAGCTACAAGATAAGCTCCCTCTTCTTTATTTGCTTTTCCTTCGAAGAGCGTTTCGATTTGCGCATTGTTTGTAACTTCAAGAGGTTCAATGTCATCTCCTCTTAATCGTTCAAAGACAAATCGAGGTCTGCTATATCGATCGTCTAGACTTTGAGGCCAGCTGTAGACTTCAGCACGCTGTACGTCTTCGGCCTGGGTCATCACTTGTTCGTACATGCCCTCTTCTTTCAACCACTCCATCGTATTTTCATAGGATGGGTAAAGGCGAACATAATATGGATTCTCACGTGTACCATTCACGGTAAAGGTAACCCCTGTATCCAATCCTTTTGGTGTAACCATTTCGTCATATGAAAGTTGTTCAAGGTCCTGTTTTAACACTTCCATAAATGCAGAGATTTTCTCCGGATCGTATAAATCCTTTCCGACCTGACCTGAATAAGGGTGCATCAACAATTGATTAATTTCAGAAACATCCAATGCAAGCACAGGATATTGAATACTTTTGTATTCTTGTGTTTCATAAACAGATTTCTTCTCATCCCTCACTTTTTTTTCATCTATACGATACTGGCGATAGATCTCACTTCCGTCCTCCATTTGATAGACAAAGAAGAAATAATCTTCCCCTTTCTTTAAAGGGTTACTCACATTGATTAGCTTCTCATGAAGGTTTATCGCAGATTGGATTGCCGCTTCAGAAGTAATGTAAGGAACTTTCATATCGTGATCAGCAAGTTGTTGATATTCCCAATACCCACTACTGATATAGACCTTTTCTACTTCATTCTGTTCAGGGACATAGGATTCGTAACTCTGCCAAAGGAGTGGAATAGCCGCAATTATAACACCAGCAGCCACACCATAACCCAGCCACCCCTTTAAGTTTTTCAAGTTGAAAACTCTCCAAGTTTTTTCTAGAAGCATAGAAGCTGCAGCAAAACCGAACGTTCCTCCAATGACATAACCCGTGATCATCCAACTATAAGTATTTTGGGCAACACTGAAATACATACCTCCAAATAAAGCGAAGCAGAAGGTTACCCCCAGTTTGAAAACCGGGTTCAGGGCGTTTACCGCTAACGCACGGCCTGCCGCTTCCAGAGGACGTTTTTTATACAGCCACACGGAAGCCACGTAAAAGAGAATGGCTATGCCCCCATAAATGAATAGGGATAGAACCTCTACAGGGACACTTACCTCCTCCGGACCATAGCTCCGATATTCCAAAAGGTCTACCAGTGGTGAGAAATACTGAACGGAACGGTCCAACACCATGTCACCTGAATATCCCTTGATATAAGAGGTTAGGTGAAAAGCAATCAACCCATATAACCCCACAGGTAAAAATAGTAGAATGAAAGTCAAAACTCCTTGCACAGCGGATATTCCGGTTAAAGTTCCGACAAAAACGCCTGCCGCAAAAATAAGAAGGGTCATCGTCGTAAACAGCCACAGCCAGTAACTAGCATTTGCCAAAGTATAGTACTCTGTGACATCCGTTACTCCAGCCGTAATAACGAGAACCAAATAGTTCAATAAAATCGGCAAGATTAATAGAATCATGCCTGAGAGAATATGGTGGTGAAACAGTTTCCCTCTCTTCATAGGAAAACTGTGAGCAAAATCTGAAGCTCCTTTGACATGCAGGTAACGGAATAAAAACACCGCCATCAGCACAGGCATCACAATTAATAATAGGGACTGAAGCTCATAAGCAAATATACCGCCAAATAACCCACGATCATCTGTGATACGAGGTTCATCTCTACCGAATTCCATGAATAATTGCATCGGTACAATGAAGAACAATCCTAAAAAGTAAACGATACTGACCCATCCGACATTTCGGAAATCCTGCTTGATGATCTCTTTATTAAACGAGGATGTTTTCGAACGCATACCCGACACCTCCCATTTCATAAATAAAGATCTCCTCAAGCGTAAGTGGAAGCCTGTCATATACGAGAGGCCGGTGATCTTTGATTTCAGCTGATATGTCAGCTTCACTTCCGCGGACAATCAGCAGCCAGACACTGCCACGCTTTTCTTTGTGAAGAATATCCAGATTCGCTTCCTCCGGCTGAAAGGAATCGTCATTGAAAGCGACCTGGATTTTATGAACATCGGCTTTTAAATCATCCAAATCACGTTCAAGAAGGATTTCCCCTTTATGTAGGATTCCGACATGATCACAGATGTCTTCGACTTCCCTCAAGTTATGGGAAGAAATTAATACCGTCATCTCCCGTTCAGCCACATCCTGAATGATCAAGTTCCGGACTTTCTGCCTCATAACAGCATCGAGTCCATCGAATGGCTCATCAAGAATCAAAACATCAGGCATAGCCGACATCGCCAACCAAAAGGCGACCTGACGCTGCATCCCTTTGGAAAACTGACTGATTTTCTTTTTTTCATCCAGCTGGAAGACTTTCTTTAATTTTTCATATCGTTCTTCGTTCCAACTGTCGTACATAGACCGGTTATAATCGGCCATTTGACGGGTGGTGTATTGGGGAAGAAAGTAAAGACTGTCGGGGATGAAGACCATCCTCTGTTTAACGGATTCGTTCTCAAACACGTCATCCTCCAAAATATGAACCTGGCCATTATTCTGTTTGAGAATACCCGTTAGAATTCTCATTAATGTTGTTTTCCCTGCACCATTAGAACCAAGAAGACCATAGATGGATCCTTTATTCACACGAAAAGAAACGTCATTCAAAATCTTGGTTCGATCAAACGATTTGCTGACCGTATTGACTTCAATCATCCTGCTGCCCCCCTTCAACTTCACGGAGAAGAGCTGCGATCTCTTCTGAAGTCATCCCTAAATAAATCGCTTCCGCAAACAGCTTCTTCAACTCTTCTCTCACTTTTTTCAACTCCTCTTCATTGTCGACTTTTCCAGAAGGATGCACGAAGCTGCCCTTCCCCTTCAACGAGTAGATATACCCTTGCGACTCTAACTCCCGATATGCTTTCTGAATCGTATTCGGATTGATTGTCAACTGTTGGGCAAGTTCCCTCACAGAAGGTAGTTTTTCATCTTCCTTCAGAACGTCATTAATAATCAGTTGCTTCAGCTTTTCCACGAGCTGCTCGTAAATCGGCTTTCGGCTCCTGACGTCCAACTCAAACATCCAGCCACCTCCAACGGTGTGTTCTATCTGTATTAACTGTATTATTACTTCTAGTACAGTAGTATATAGGAGGATCTTCCATTTGAGAAGCCCTTTTTTTATTTTTTCCAAAGAATCTCAAATTCTGCCTTGGGAAACATGACTCTTTCATGAAGAAAACGATGAGTGAATAGAATGGAAAGGATGACCTACAAAAAAGGGTGATGAACGTGAAGAACTATGCTGAACAAGCGAATTTTGAGCATCTGTTCTGGTTACAGATTCTAGGAGACCACGCACGTTTTATACGGGATTCTTTGTACGCCTCCGAAGAGGAAAATTTAAATCAAGCACGGAAATATGTCACACAATGGGATGATCTTTTAAGGAAAGTACGTGAGGGTAACATTCAGGACATGGTCGACTTTTCAAAGAAAGTTGGTGAAAAAGCCCGAAAGTTTCACAAATTTAAACTCCACTTGATCGAGCGTTCCCTGTTTGGAAAAGTAAAGATCCATTTGAGCCCGACCTTCCTCAACCATATGGTCAATGAAGTAGAAGAATATTTGCTTGTGCTTGGTTTTTTAGGAAAAGGGGATGTACCTCCGTTATTTCATGAGCTGCACCACCATATGCTGTGGTTGATGGATGCTTCAGGGCATGCTGGAGCCATTCATGATGAAATGGATGCGGTGGAAAAGAGACTCAAAGAAAAAAGTGATACGTTCCGGAAACATTTCGATCAGTTTTACATAAAAGCCGTCGAAATGAAAGGATACCTCAGAACGAATCAGCACTCCTTCCCTGCCCTGAAACGGTTCAACGATGAAGTCGATTTAGAAATGAAGATTTTCCGGACGTTCTTGAAAGAATTAGAGGAAATGGAAATGAATGAAGTCGTACTCGGCACATTCTCCACCCTCATGGCTGACCATATGGCAAGGGAAGAATGCTACTACCTTTACAAATTGGCAGAAACCACAAATGGCGAATATCCCGCCTGCGACCCCACCAAACCACGGGTGGAGTGAATTACCAAATAATGTATGACCTGGTACACCAGTAAATGTAAAAAAGCCGCAGGGCCTTTGCTAAAGGTCCTGCGGCTTTTTTCATTTGGGTAGGTGGTCGTTGGGGAGTGGGAAGAAGTCCCGGATGTAGCTGTAGTCTCCGGCCATCCGTCCGACAGGTTTCAGTTTGTGCGGATTCACTTTGTCTGTTTCTTCGTAAACGTCATCTTGAATGTGGTATCCTACCAACTTTCCTAAAACCAGATTCCCTTCACCGATTTCGATGACCCGATCGAGCTCACATTCCATGTGAACGGGTGACTGTTTCACCCTTGGCACGGAAACGAAATCGCCTTCTTCAAATTCTGTCCCCGCCATCTCAAATTCATCGACATTAGAGTCATATTCTTTACTGCTTTCATGCATCTGGTTAGCCAGAGGTTCCGAAACGACATTGATAATGAACTGTTTTGTCTCTCTTATGTTTTTCAGTGTATCTTTATCTTTGTCCACACTTCCTACAGAAAAACAAAGCGTAATCGGACTCATGGAGGCTACCGTAAAAAAACTGAACGGAGCCAAATTGCGGATGCCATCCTGACTTACTGTCGAAACCCAGGCAATCGGACGCGGCACCACCGCTCCTTTAATTAACTTGCTCATGGAATGGTTTTGAAAATTCTCTTCGCTAATAATCACATGACCCCTCCTCTATCTTTCTTCTAGTGTACGTCTTTTTCCCTTAAGTCTCACCTTCTTCATTTCAAAATTGATGGGTTTAACATTATACGAAAAGGGAATATATGGGTATCTTACAGTTTGTCGAAAGGGGATCTTTCATTGGGAGATTTATGGAATAGTATTAAAGAGGGGATCACAACGATTTCCGACTTTTTATGGACGTATCCATTAGCGATTATTTTAATTCTGGGTGGAATCTTCCTCACCATCCGAATAAAGTTTTTCCAATTCCGCTTTTTTGGACATGTCCTCCACCAAACCATCGGACAAATTTTCAAGAAAACAAAAAAGAAAGGAACCATCACCCCATTCCAGGCTTTCACTTCAGCTTTAGCTTCTACAGCAGGGGCAACAAATATCGTCGGTGTGCCTATCGCGATCTCTTTAGGTGGACCAGGTGCTTTGTTTTGGATGTGGCTTGTCGCTTTAATCGGAATGGCTACAAAGTACAGTGAAATATTATTAGGCATGAAATACAGGGAAAAGAACGACAAAAACATTTGGGTCGGCGGGCCTCAATATTACATAAAAAAGGCCCTTGGATGGAAATGGGTCTCAACAGCCTTCGCCTTTTTCCTAATGATTGAATTAATCCCAAGTACGATGGTGCAATCAAACTCCATCGCTACCCAAACAGAGGGGGCCTTCGGATGGCCGGTTGAAATTACAGGGATGGTCATGTGTGCGGCAATCGCCATCGTTGTTTTCGGTGGAATCAAGCGAATTGCCAAGGTCACAGATAAGATGGTACCAGGCATGGTGCTCATTTATCTAGCTGTCTGTTTTTACGTTATTTTTGCCAATATCGATCAAATCCCTAACGTATTCGGGTTGATCTTCACCCATGCTTTCACACCAATTTCGGCAACTGGAGGGTTTGCCGGGGCAGCCGTCGCTCAAGCGTTACGCTGGGGGATTGCACGTGGTCTCTACTCAAACGAAGCGGGGCTTGGAACAGCATCGATTGCCCATGCAGCAGCAAAAACTGACCACCCGTCCCGCCAAGCGTTATGGGGAATCTTCAGTGTTTTCGTAGATACAATTGTCATTTGTACTGTATCCGGTTTGACCGTCCTCGTGACGGGTGCTTGGCAGGAAGTAGGTGGAAGTGATGCATCGAATATGATTAACGTTGCCATCGGTTCCGAATTCGGGGATGCGTTCGGAGGCAGTTTCATCACGGTATTTTTACTCTTTTTTGTCATTACGACCATCGGTGTCCTCGTCTTTTATGGTGAAAAACAAGCGGAGTACCTCTTTGGTTTACGGGCGGCCAAAATCATGCGTATTGTCTACATCGTTGCCGTATTCGTAGGAGCGATTGGAGGACTTCAATTCGTCTGGCAGTTCCTCGACTTGATTTTAGCCTTCGTCCTGCTCACAAACATCATTCCTTTACTGTTTTTGCACAAGGAAATCGCTGCGTTAACGGATGACTATGTAAACCGTGTGTACAAAAAACGGACGAAGAAAAGGAAAGTCCAGCTGTTTGATGAAGAAGAAGATGCGAGTTAAACCGATAGCATTAGAAGAGGAGATTCCTGTCTAGGAATCTCCTTTTCCTTTTTCCCATTTCCCCTCTTTGACCAATTGTTCCTTAAGTACATGGAATAGATTGTCATGAACGCGTGCGTATGGAGCACCATTGGCCTTCGTGCGTTCTGTGTGTTTTGAGGAATGCTCAATGGTTGTTACATGATGGGGCTTTTTTCCTTCTTTCACATTCAATACATAAACTTGGATTGTATGTTCATCCCTCTGATGAATGTTCATTTCCATACCATAAATCATTTGATTGCTCATAGCTCTCTCCTTTGCTTATGTAGACATGCTCCTTTATGAGTACGATACTCCGTAAAAAAAGTTACAAAAAAAGCACCTGCATGAGGTGCTTTTCAAAATTTATTATCTCAAGAAAACGTGGTCGCCAATGACTGTGGTCACTTCTTTACTGCTCAAATAGTCACTTTGAGCTTTATCAGGGTTATAGAAAAATAGAGACTCGCGGTCATACCCTTGATAAGCAATGGCTTCATTGACCGCACGTTTGGACTCAGCGCTTGCCGCCTGATTAATCGTACCATTCAGAACAGGAGAGAACTGAATGCCGTCATAGATTACGCCTTTCAAGGAATCTGGGAAAAGGTCACTATCTACACGATTCAAAACAACCGTAGCCACCGCAACTTTACCCGCGTAGCTTTCACCCTTAGCCTCTGCTTCTACTAGACGGGCGAGTAAATCTTTTTCAGATTCATTAAGAGCAACAGGAAGCTGCAACTGCTCCCCAGGGTGGATTTCTGCATTGGACTTATTGTTCATCGCCTGCAATTGCTGGGCAGAAACGCCATGTTCCATAGCAATTTTATAAATAGAATCGCCCTTTTGGACGGTGTGAGTATTGGCATGTGCAAAACTTTCGACAGGGAAGGAGAAAGCAAGCAAACTAACTGCAGCTATTCCTGTCAGCAAGAATTTTTTGAACATTTAAAATCTACCTCCTTATCTGGTTCTCTAATAAAGTAACATAGGAGGAATGAGAGATTCATTATTAATTCTTTCCATCGTTTCCATGGAAATCTCTTAACAAAAAAAGAGGCCCCCTAAGGAGCCTCATCGTATTTGTTAGGCTTTCTGCCAGTCTACATTCAAAGTAACGCCCGCTGCTTTCAGTGTTGTGAACACAGGACAGCGCTGGTCTACGGTTTCCCGAAGTTCTTCAATGCGATCCTGGGACTCTGAAGTTTCTACTTCCGCTTTGATGTTCACCGTATCAAAATACGGTTTTACATCTGCCGTTCCCATCAAACCACGCATATCCAAGGTTCCATTAATATCAAAGGAAATGCTCTGAAGATCGAACTTCATTTCCTTCGCCACCATATTCGCAATCACCGTTTCACAGCCTGCGAGCGAACCTAACATGGTCGCAAGTGGATCAGCACCTTCATCTGTCCCGCCCATTTGTTTCGGCTCATCAATCGTCAATGAATGCTTACCAGCTTCGATTTCCGATTTCATCCCTTGGGACTTACTCGTAATTGCTACTTTATGTTCTGACATGTCTGATTCCTCCTTGTTGTGGGTTACAGGGATACTATACACCCTGTTCTTTTTTTACAAACCTTATGTGCTCAACATTGTAATCTGTCTTACATAAAAGGCAGAGTAATTCTATTTCCAGGGAACGTATGCTATCGTCTAAAGGAAGATCAAATAGGGTAAAGTGGTAACAGGACGTCGTTATTATTAGCTGAAGCAGGTGTTTTTTATGCTCGACACACACGCAAGAAAATTCGTTCAACCATCCATAGACCGTACCGCTTCTTATTTGTTGGAAAAAGGACGTACAGCAAACGAAATTACAGTGCTCGCTTTGTTTGTCGGGGTTGGTACAAGTGTACTCTACGTTTTGGGATTTCCTATTTTAGCGGTTGTATTTTTGTGGCTATCCGGATTTTTAGACGCCGTGGATGGGACGATGGCGAGGAATACAAAAACATCGCCCTTCGGAACCGTAATGGACATTACATTCGACCGAGTTGTTGAAATCGGAATGATCGTCGCCATTGCTTATGTCCATCCAGAGGTTTTATGGCCGCTGCTCCTTCTCAGCGTTTCCATCATCGTTTCGATGACGATCTTTTTAGTCGTAGGGGCCGTGTCTGAAAAAGCAGGAATTAAATCCTTTTACTATCAGGCTGGACTTGCGGAGCGTACAGAAGGCTTCGTTCTCTTCAGTGTGATGCTCTTATTTCCTTCATTCCTTTTCTGGTCAACGCTGTTATTCTTTGCTGTGGAATTGTTTACAGGAATCCAGCGCTTCATGGAGGCCAAACGGATATTAAAATAAAACCCACCTCGGCTTATGTAATGACTAAGCCGAGATGGGTTTTTGCTTTTTCTGCATCAATGGATAAGACTTGGTCCTTTTTTAAATAGCCTTCCTTTTTTAAACGACTGATTTCTGCACTTGTTGTTTCCCTCGTCGCCCCGATCATGGTCGCGATGTCCTGGTGGGTCAATTTCATCTCAACGGTCTGCCAACCATAATGACGACGGCCGCTTTTCTCACTGAGCATTAGCAGCAGATAAAGAATTCTTTCCCGTACCTCACCTAGCGCAATCTTCTCACTTCTCCTGTAAAAATCGTTCAACTTGGACGAAAGCAACTGAACGAGACGAAGGGTGATCTTCGGGTACTTTTCCATAAATCGTTCGAACTCCTCCCGACTCATCAAACAAACATATGTATCTGTCATCGCCTCCGCGTACATCTCATAATCCGTCAGGGTCAGCGTAGAGGCTTCACCAAATAGATTCCCGTCTTTCAAAATGTCCAGGGTGAACTGCTTCCCTTCCTGGTTTGTACGATATAATCGGATTTGTCCTTTTTTCAATATATATAAATGCTCAGCCGGATGTTCAGGGGAAAGGATGACTTCGCCCTTCCCTACTTTTTTCATTTCACTGATCGCATCTACATCCATCAGTTCTTCTTTTGTTAACTCTTCAAACAAATTGACTTCGGATAAGAGGGTCTGTTTATCCATCATTCCACCCCTTTCACTACCAACAATATACTTGATTCGAGGGCGCGCACGCAAAGCTAAACGTCCAAAGTCGCCTCTCCTACTCGTTTCACACCACGAATATTCGAGAAGTCTTCGACAAGCTTCAAAAGGGCACGGTCCTTTTCTTTCGCTTCAATCATAAAGTCTACAGGGGTGTCGAGTGCCTTCAATTCTTTAAGGAGAGGACGAATGAAATCCGCATCCACAAAACCGGCGTGACTCCTGTACGCCTTTTCCGACTTTGGCGAAGAGATATGAATCTTCGGTGGGAGACCCAGCCTGTCCCACGTTTTATAAAAGCGCGGCAGAATTTCAGACAGCGGTTCATCTTCCGTGTGATTGGCCATGTAATGATGGTAATCAAACATCATGGGGACCTCCTCTTTTTCGCAGACATCGAGCGTTTCCGTTGTCGTATAGGTTTTATCATCGTTCTCAAGCGTCATCTGCTGTTTAATTGGAGTCGGCAATTTATTTATATTTTCATGAAAACGAGCCACGGCTGCTTTTTTATCCCCATACGCTCCTCCCACATGCAAGTTGATATGAGATTCATTGTGAAGCCCCATCGCTTCAAGCATCGCATAGTGATACTCCATATCTTGTACGGCATTGTCTGTCACATGAGGACGGTCACTTGTAAAAAGCGTGAATTGGTTCGGGTGAAAACTCGTACGCATATGATGCGCCCGTACCAGCTCGCCAATTTCCTCGAAAAGATGACGAAAAGGCGTGATATAATCCCACTCCACCTCATCATGTGTTGCAAGCGGAATGATCGATGAAGAAAAGCGGTACAAATGGATTTCCCTCGCAATGTTGTAGTGGATGATCCGACGAGTGCGCTGCAAGTTCATTTCCGCAATTTTGTGAAGCTGCTTTATGGCTGCTTCATGGCCTAATTTTTTATAACGTGCAAATGTCATCGTTTTAGCCGGGGTCGCTTCCCATAAATTGAGCGCATGCGATACGTAACCGAACCGGATGATCATACAAAAGCTCCTTTACCGAAAAAATTGATACCTTTATGTTCCCCAGATTTGGTGGGAATAACATAGGAGTCGGTTTGTGGAGTTCTGCGTGGCTCTCTTACGCTATCCTACGAGCATTCCTCGTCTTCTCGCGTGCGTTCCTCACTTCTTGCGTGCGTATCTCACTTCTTGCGTGCGTTCCTCACTTCTCGCGTGCGTTCCTCGCTTCTCGCGTGCGTATCTCACTTCTTGCGTGCGTTCCTCACTTCTCGCGTGCGTTCCTCGCTTCTCGCGTGCGTATCTCACTTCTTGCGTGCGTATCTCACTTCTTGCGTGCGTTCCTCACTTCAACCACCTGGCAAGAGGTTACATGTGCTATTTCGCTAGAGGAGATACTTGATATATTTCCCACCTCCAGTTGTACTTTTTGCATATGCAGACAGAATCCGATAGACAACATACCTGGAAGTGATCCTTAAAAAATCCTGAGCTTCTTTATTACTAATTATCTTCGATACCAACACAGCATATTCTCTTAATGCTTGTTCATGAGCATCATAAGAATGGTGGTCACAGACCGTGCATATCCATCTTTTTTTCGCTCTTCTCATGAAATACTTTCCACATTCTGGACACCTCACACCTTTCTGCAGATCAAAATAATTCAGGTTGAACCGCTTCATATAATCAGGGACAAGCTCTTGATGAGCATCCGCAAACGCATGCCCAACACGCATCATTTCAATACGAGTCAGAACTTCTTCCTGATAAAACTCATTCTTCCTTTCAATCGCACCAACCAACGATGTGGCACGTATCACTTTTTCATGGATACGAGAGTCAAATGAATCAAATTCGAGGGTACACTTTCGATTTGTAAAAACAACTAGGAAATCCACGGGCACGGTAAGACCCATATGTCGCAGTAACCACTCTTCAAGCAAACCTTTCTGCCGTTCCGCCTGCTCCACAGGGTCCTGAAATCCTTCCAGGTCGCGGCGCATTTCTTTCTTCGAGCGGTGAATGGATATCTGACCTTTCATATTCTTTGCTTCAATAATTAGAATGAACGCAGGAAACAAGATCAAAGTGTCAATTTGGAAAAAGTGATGGCCATCATGAAGGCGGAGGTTGTGAAGAATGGAATGAGGTTCTTTCAAGTAGTCAAGGTGAAAATCAAGGGATTTTTCGCCGTTCCAGCCGGCTTGTTTGGTAGAGAGCATTTCTTCCACTTGGGGGATAACAGGATGGTGAGCTTTGAGGCGTTTCAGCAATATTTCCAGATGATTAATGTCAGGTGGGATAACGCGGGGTTTTATGATCATATATTCGCTCCTTTCTCCTCTATTAAAATTCATCCTCCCCCTTTTGTCCACAAAAAAAGACTGCCAACTAAGGGCAGTCTTCCTCTATTTTATCGTACGTTCATTTCAGATGGTTTCGGGCCTTTACGCTCCCCGCGGTCCAACTTGTTGATGGCAGCCATGTCGTCAGCTGTCAGGTCAAAATCAAACACGTCGAAGTTTTCTTCGATGCGGGATGGCGTGATAGACTTCGGAATAACGACCGTGTCGTTCTGCAGGTGCCAGCGGATGATGACTTGCGCTGGCGTTTTGCTGTGCTTTTCAGCGATGGACTGGATCGTATCGTTTTTCAATACTTCTCCCCCTTGCATCAGCGGGCTCCATGCTTCAAGTAGAATGCCATTGTCGCGGCAGAAGTCTTTCAGCTCGTTTTGTGCCAAGTATGGGTGGCACTCGACCTGGTTGACCGCAGGCTTCACTTCACACTCGTCAAGCAGACGCTGCAGGTGATCGATATCGAAGTTACATACGCCGATCGCTTTGACTTTGCCGTCTTTTTGCAGCTGTTCAAGCGCTTTGTATGTTTCCACGTATTCATCATATTCTGGTGTCGGCCAGTGGATCAAATAAAGGTCCACATAGTCTAACCCAAGTTTATCAAGGCTCGTTTCAAAAGCCTTCAATGTGTTTTCGTATCCTTGGTCTGTGTTCCAGACTTTTGTCGTAATGAACAATTCGTCACGAGCTACACCACTCTGGCGGATCGCTTCACCGACTTGTTTTTCGTTCCCATAAATCGCAGCTGTATCAATCGAACGGTAGCCTGTTTCAATCGCTTTTGTAACGGCTGGAACCGCGTCTTTTTCTTCGACTTGCCAAACACCAAAGCCTAGTTGAGGCATTTCAATGGTGCTATGTAGCGTAACTGTCTTCATTGATCATTCTCCTTTTCTTGTAAAGGTTTTACATGGATAAGTGTAGCACAGCAAGTCCTCACAAGCTTTTATTCTGCTCATAGACAAGAGAAAAACTCCCCGTAGAGGCGGGAAGTCATTTTTCAAAAAGAATGATCCAATTCGATCCTGTGCGTATATTGTAAGCCCTGGCAAACGACCCTTGGTTGATGGCCACCGCTAAATTATCGAGGCTGTTCACATAAACGAGTGGCTCGCCTTTATGAGTATCTGCAAACGAACGGCCGAAAGTCATAGAATTATGATAAACCTCATCTCCATTATGCAAAATGGAAACGTTCAGAGTATCACCATATTCAATGTCCATCTTCTTGAAAAAGTCTCTGGGTATGTTCGTCCAGAGGTTGCCGAAACGGATATCCAGGATGTCAATGATACCCGAGACCGTTGATTCATCGACGGCAGGCTCTTTCACAGAAATCCGTTCAATCGAGTCAGGATCAAGCGCAGGTCCAACTTCTTCAAAAGTGATAACCCCTGCAGCCAAACGCGCCCCGGTATAGGCATATATATCACGTCCGTGAAAAGTATAGGACTCCCCTGACCGTGGCAGACGGTTCACTTTTTCATCAATTTCCCTGACTTCAACGATGCCCTCCGTGCGGGCGATATGGGTCAAGGTTCCATTATCCGGGGTAATGACAAAATGACCGGAACCTGTTTTTACACCAATGCTTTTTCGTGTTGATCCTACTCCAGGGTCGACTACAGATACGAATACTGTCCCCTCAGACCAGTAGGCCATCGTCTGCCACAGCCGGTAGGATCCTTCCCAAATATTGAAAGGTGGGATGTCGTGCGTCAAATCGAAGATCGACAATTGATGATCTACAGAATGCGCCACCCCATGCATGGCACTTACGGCTCCATCACTGATTCCAAAATCTGATTGCAAAACTAACGCTCTCGTCATCATATCCCCCACCTTTTCATTAAATAATGAATATTCTAACATATAAAAAAGGCAAATAGAAAAAGTACCTGCAAGAACTCAAGGTTTCGCTGGTACTTTTGGATAAACCGTAATCATCCGGTACATGTAGTAAACAAAGATCGCCATAAAAATAAGGGCGCTGATGGCGTTCGGTACGGTCAAATATTTTAATAATACGCTCAGAATCAAAGGCAGTGTACAAGCATAGGCGGTCAATTTCCACAGCTGCTGGTACGTAAGCTTCCGCGAAAGAACTTTTCGCATGAGGAGACTTCCGCCGGCAAGAATGGATACTCCGACAAGGATGAGAAAAACGATCAGCAAAGGGTAGAAAACGAGAAACTGTGCAATATACATCCCTCGTGATACCTCTGTCAGGTTCGTCTCTAAATACAATATCGATGTGATCATGTCCGGTAAAAAGAGGAGCAGCAGCAATACGAACAAATAACCGATCGTATGGGTGATGCCTTTCCGGTTTAAGTGGAACATCGCTTCCTTTTTCGGCAAACGCAAGCTGTTGATCAGTGAATCAAAAAACCCCATGGTCTTCCCCTGCCTTATTCAGCGTAAATCGCTAATTCTTCTTCGATTTTTGCACGGATTTTCTGCAATGCTTCTTCGGGTGTTTTTCCAAATACCCGCTGATTATTGACAAGGGCGTACGGACGGAGAGCACACATGCCGCAGAAGGATAGGCATTCACTAATGAGTACCGCCACTTCCGGGTATTCGGATTCAATGATGCTTTCGATATCCATTTCATTGATCAAGTTTCCATCACAAACTTCAACAACGACGATTCCCATGGTGCTTCCTCCTTTCTAAGATGTCAGTATCGTTTATAAGCCTAAAATCGCGCGTGCATTCTTTTCATCCTGATGCATTTGTTCAATCAATGCATCCATCCCGTCGAAATTCTCTTCATCGCGCATGTGACGCAGGAATTGGACGGTTACTTTTTGGTCGTACAAGTCTCCGGAAAAATCCAAGAGGTAAGCTTCGACCTTATACGAATCTCCATTGACCGTTGGACGATAGCCGGCACTAATCAACGTATAATAGTATTCCGGTGCTTCCTGAACTTTTTTCACGAGCCCGAGGTAGACCCCTGGCTTCACTTTGACATATTCATCAATTCCTCCGACGTTCAATGTCGGAAAGCCTAATTGTCTGCCAAGCTGCTCGCCTTTTTCCACGACCCCTGTGATTTCAAAAGGTCGTCCAAGCATCGCCTGAGCCGCTTCCATCCGTCCTTGTGTTACATGCGTTCGGATATCCGTACTGCTCACTTTTCTGTCGTGAAGCTGGACACCCGGGACGATCGAAACACCGGCACCGATTTGCTGACATAGCTCTGCCAGTCCTTCAGCGTCCGATCCTCTCCCTTTACCGAAACGGAAATCCTCACCGACGATCACATGGCGGACGTTCAACCGGTTCAAGTGCTGAAGCACGAATTCTTCAGGAGATGTCTTTGCATATTCTTTTGTAAAATGGACGTGATAATAACGATCGACACCGAATTGCTCCAAACGGGTTTGGCGATCTTCAATCGTCGATAGTGAATATTTGAATGATTCATCGCCTCTCAGCACCCATTTCGGGTGATCAGAAAAACCGTACACAGCGATTTTATCTTCCTCTGTCGCCAGTCTTTCTGCCTCCTGGAGGAGAGACTGATGTCCTAGATGAACACCATCCATTTTCCCGATGATTAATACGACGGGCTCTGAGTTGTTAGGCGGTTGTCCTTGTACTTCAATCATTTCCATTTGCAAAGCATCCCCTTCAACCTGTTGATTAAACCTATTAATTATATAATATCCATTCTTATTTAATCAACCTTTATCACTTTTTGCAATCATTCTGCCCCTTTATTTGTTATGATGAACAAAAAAAGGGGCGTGTAGTCGATGATTGAAAAAGCGAAAGCATTCGCAGCCAAAGCCCATCAGGGGCAAAAGCGCAAAAACGCTTCGGAAGACTATGTGGTCCATCCTATCCGGGTGGCGGATCTCTTAAAACAGGCCGGATTCCGTGAAGAGCTGATTTGTGCCGGCTACCTCCATGATGTGGTCGAAGACACCAGCTACACCCTCAAGGATATTGAAAGTGAATTCGGTAGGGACATCAGAGATCTCGTCGCTGCTCATACGGAAGATAAAAACAAGTCATGGCAAGAAAGAAAACAACATACGATCGACACCGTCAGGGAAGCTTCGCTTGAATTGAAAGCGTTGATTATAGCTGACAAGCTGGATAACTTACGCTCTCTGCAACAAGACATCGAAACCTATGGGAACGAGGTTTGGAAAAACTTTAACGCGGGTCCCGATGCACAGAAATGGTACAATCAATCCATCGCTGCCGTGATGACAAACGGACTGAATCCTGAAGAGGTCCCGGATTACTTTTGCGAGTACAAACATTTCGTTGAACAAACGTTTGATTAACAGAAAAACATCCAGTCTCAGGGGGAACGAGACTGGATGTTTTATTGAGCGACCGATGGGTAAAAGCTCTCGATAATTTTTTCATCCGAGTGAGGAATCTCTTCACCTTTGACGATTTGCGAATTGTTGATGCAGCCACTCGTCAAAAGAATAATATCTCCTTCCTCACCTAACTGCATGGATTTACGAACACCTTCTTCTCTCGTGAGTGTTGGATGAATGTTCGAAGCATTTGGATTAGTAAAGCCAGTCATCACTTGATCGACCACGGATTGCGGGTCATGATAGCCAGGGTGATCGACCGTGACGATCACTTCATCCGCTTTTCCTTCAATCGTTTTTGCCATCTTGGGCATTTTGTTGAAATCCCGGATGCCAATGCCTGCAATCATGACAATTAAACGTCTGTGGTCAAGCTTCTTGACCTCCTCCAGCAACCTGTTCAAGGCTACGGGTGTATGCGCGTAATCTAAAATCACTGTTTGCTTCAGCGGCGTATCAATGACCTGGAATCGCCCTTCCGGCCCTTCCATATTTGGAAGCACGTCCAACACTTCCTCCCAAGAATAGTTCAGATGAAATGCTGTAGCGATCGCGGCCAGTACGTTCGCGACATTGTAAGTGCCATAGACGGGAACGTAGACTTTTTTCGTGTCTCCCTTATAGGTAAGGTCGAACAGAGACCCCTTTTTCATAACCTCAATGTTTTCTGCTGACAAATCAGCCTGTGGGTGACCTTCGATACTGTATGTCAGAAGACCATCCTTCCCCATCGCTAACAGCTCAGGAGCCATTCCTTCATCATCGATATTGACAACACGGTGGTTCGCCTGGTTGAACAAACGCATTTTACATTCCCTGTAATGATCAATCGTCCTGTGGTATTCCAAATGCTCTTCAGAAAAATTCGTATGGACAGCCACATCATATTGAATGCCCTCCACCCTGCACTGATCGAGAGCAATGGAAGATACCTCCATCACTGCCCCTTCATCGTCCAAGTTTCTGAGGTCACGGAAAATCCGGTGTAGATCCAGGGATTCAGGCGTTGTTGGCGTACTTTTCTTATATTGTAATTTCCGTTTTGATGACCATATCCCCGTCGTGCCAATCGAACCAGTCGGAAGGCCAAGCAAGGTCAATAGTGACCGGATATAGGCTGTGACTGTCGTCTTGCCGTTCGTTCCTGTTACCCCAATGGTTTTCAGTTCTTCATCTGCAAAGCCGAAGAAATCCTTTGAAAAAACAGACATGACGGAACGGACATTGTCTACAAGTAAGAAAGTTGTACGGTCATAGATTTGTGAAAGCTCCTCCAACACCTTTTCATCACTGCCGATGATTGTGGCAGCTCCCAGGCCGATGGCTTCTTCAATATATTCATGACCATCAAAATTCTCCCCTTTCAAACAAAAAAAAGCGGCTGCTGGTTCGACTCTTTTTGAATGAAAAGCAAGAGTTCTCACCTCTTGTTGAAGGGGGCCGTAAATATGTTTGATATGAAGTTTTTTTATATTTTCGAATTGTATCTTCATAGCCATTATCCTCACTCATTATATATGGTTTATCGTCGTCTTTTCGTAGCAAAAGTATGTATGGAAGGACGGGTGGTTTTGACGGAAACAAAGCCACTATTTACCGTACGACCATGACATACGTTTCCCTTTCCTCACCTAGCCGCAAACGCAAAAGACCCACACACAACAAAAACGGTCCACTCAGCCTACATATCTTCCAAATAAAACCACACCAGGTCATCCATTATTTGGATGACCTGGTGTGGAAGATAAATCCATATGAGTCACTCATCTTTCATAAGAAGGATGGTCAGACTGATGAGCGTGACAAGAATCGTTGCTCCCATATCAGCTAGAATGGCGAACCAAAGGGTGAGCCATCCTGGAATCGTGAGAAGAAGGGCGATCACTTTCAAGCCGAGGGCGATACCAATATTCCATTTGACGACGGCATTCACCCGTTTCGCAATTCGGAATGCATTCGGCAGTTTGCCGAGGTGGTCCTGCATGAGAACGATATCGGCAGTTTCAATCGCACTGTCCGTTCCTTTCCCCATCGCAATCCCTAAATCAGCCATCGCGAGAGCAGGCGCATCATTAATCCCGTCTCCAATCATGGCGAGTTTGGAGTTTCTTTTTAATTCGTCGACTTTTTCTACTTTCTGATCTGGCAAGAGCTGTGCATGGACATCGGTGACACCGATCTCTGCAGCCACTTTTCCAGCCGTCTTCTCGTGGTCACCGGTCAACATGATCGTATGTTTGATGCCTAAGGAATGGAGACGTTTCACAAGGGTACGGCTTTCTTCCCGCACTTCATCCGCTACTCCGAACATCCCGAGTACTTCTTTTTCGTCAGAAATGATAACAAGGGTGAATCCATCTTCTTTCAGCTTGTCGATGTCTGCTTTTACATCCTCTGAGACAGTTAAATGCGTCAATGTCTGTTCGCTTCCCACATAGTACGTCTTTTCTTCAATGACCGCTCGAACGCCTTTCCCAGGAATCGTATCAACAGAGGAAGGTTCCAAAGAATTCGCCTGTTGAACACGTGAATCTTCTAAGATCGCTCTCGCAATCGGATGGGAGGAATTTCTTTCAACAGCTTGAGCAACTGAAAAGAAACGCCCCTCTTCATAAACATTCACTGCGTGGACCTTAGGTTCTCCTTTTGTCAGCGTACCCGTCTTATCAAAAGCAATGCTTTCAATTTTTCCAAGCTGTTCAAGAAAAGCTCCACCTTTGACGAGAATGCCATTCCGCGCATTTTTCGTAATTCCGGAGAGAATCGCAATGGGAGAGGACAAAATCAATGCACATGGGCAGCCGACAATAAGAACCGCCAGTCCCTGATAAAAAGAACCTCCCCAGGTTGCAGAGAAAAGTAATGGTGGAAATACCATGACAAGACCGGCAATGACCATGATCAACGGTGTATAGTATTTAGCGAATCTGTTGATGAAAAGCTCTGTCGGTGTCTTCCTCTCCTGTGCTTCTTCCACTAACTGAAGAATTTTAGCGAGGGAAGAGTCATTGTAGGCCTTGGAGATTTCCACCTTCAACAACCCTTCGTTATTAATGCTGCCACCAAATAGCTTTTCACCAGGCTTCTTGTCTACAGGCAGAGACTCCCCGGTGATCGCTGCTTCATTCACAGAGCTGTAGCCAGCCGAGACCATACCGTCTGATGGGATTTTTTCACCCGCTTTTACAAGGACAAGATCTCCCTCTTTTAAATCTTCAATTCCTACGACTTCTTCCGTTCCATCTGCGAGAAGACGGGTCGCTTGTTTAGGCGCGACCTTCAATAACTGCTCCATCGAGCTACGCGCCTTTTCCATTCCGAGGCCTTCCAAATATTCATTCAGCCCGAACAAAATGGCTACAAGGGTCGCTTCTTTCCATTCCCCGATGGCCACCGCTCCGATGAGAGCAATCGTCATCAGCGTATCGATGTTAAACTTCAGCCGGGTTAAATTTTTCAAACCTTTCCAGAATGTCTGATACCCACTGATCGCAATCGCGGCCAAATACATCCCGATCATGACGAAAGGGGCAACCATTCCTTCCAATAAAAAGGTCGCACCGAAGATGAGCGAGGAAATAATGACGAGCTGCTTCATGTTCGGACCATGACTATGATCGTGGGCGTCTTCATCATCGACAAGAGAAGCGCCGTCGGATTTCAAAATCCGGCGTACTTTCTCCATATCGACGCCGTCTTGAACTCTTAATTTGCTCGATGAAAACTGAAGCTCGGAGTCTTCCCCGTGGTTGAGCTTGCGGATTTCCTCTTCCATTTCTGCTGCGCAATTCGCGCATGATAAACCTTGCAGTTTGTATTCCTTCATTCTCTTTCTCCCCTTTAATGGTGAAGAGCGTGATTGATGGTTTGTTGCAATAGATCGATGACGTGTTCATCATCGTGGGAATAAAATAATGTTGTACCCGCTCTTCGATACTTCACCAAGCGTAGATTTTTTAGAAACCGCAGTTGGTGGGAAACGGTCGATTGGCGAAGTTCTAATGTATCGGCAATTTGATTGACGGACATTTCTTGTTCACATAGTAAATGTAGGATTCTGATTCGTGTCGGATCGGACAACGCCTTGAATGTCTGGGAAACAACGAACAATGTCTCTTCATCCAGTTCATTGACGTGGTTTTTCTCCTGATCTTCTCGTTTATTTTTGTCTTCACTCATGAAATCGACACCTTCCTTATATGCGCATATATTCATATATACACTTATCGTATGCTTTAGCCTTCCATTTTGTCAATGTATGCTCGCCTATGTTTTATACATTTCAAAACGGGAAATTCAATCTATGTGCGACAAAGCAGAATGTTTGTCACAGTTAATTTTCACATATTAAAATAACATTCACTACCAAAGGAGGAGTACAATCATGTCTAAAAAAGTACTAATGGTCGTTACGAACCACGAAAAGATTACGGATGAGCAGCCGACAGGGATTTGGTTATCCGAATTCGGCGAAGCTTATAACGAGTTCCAAAAACACGGCTACGAAGTGACAGTAGCAAGCCCGGAAGGCGGCCGTTCACCTGTCGATCCAGGTAGTGTCAGCGAAGATGAACCACAAGAGATCTTAGATACAAAACCACATTTAGAAAATACAACACCAATCGCAGACGTCGAAGCGGAAGACTACGATGCCATTTTCCTACCGGGCGGTCACGGAACGATGTTCGACTTTCCGGATAATGAAAAGCTGCAAAAGCTGCTTCGTAACTTTTATGAAGCGGATAAAATCGTCGCAGCCGTCTGTCATGGTCCCGCAGGCCTTGTTGGAGCTACCCTGTCTAACGGTGAACCACTGGTCAAAGGAAAACGCGTCAATGCATTTACCGACGCCGAAGAAGTGGAAACAACGCTTGATCAACACATGCCATTCCTGCTTGAGAGCAAGCTGAATGAACTGGGCGCAACATTTGTGAGCGGCCCAAACTGGTCGGAGCATTATGAAGTGGACGGCAACCTGATTACCGGTCAAAACCCACAATCCACAGAAGTCGTTGCCAAAGAAGTCGTCAAACAACTGAATTAATATGTAAAGGGGTCCTGTGCCACAGGATCCCTTTTTCATTATTCATCGTCGTCTTTCCAACGGCCGAACAAATACGCGTACAGCTTTTGGGCAGCACACACAAATGAAACGAGCCAGAGAACCAACAGACCGATGACGATCAACCCTTTTACCCACGTCAATCCAGTTACAATTGTAAAAATCGCTGCACCAATTAAACCTAGGGTTACAACTACATGCAGAACAAAGGATGACAGGATTTTAAAGCTGTTGCTGATCCAGGCAGGCATAGAAAATCACCTCCTGCTCTACTTTATGTGATAGAGACAAATCAGCTTGTACGTTTTGATAGATTCTGTAAAAAAGGGCTTTTATTGAGGACCACAAGAAAGCTTGATGGGCGTTCATATGTTAAAATGAGCCTCAGAATTGCAGCAGAGGAGAATGAACGTGGAAAAAAGACTGGATCATATTGGAGTCGCTGTCCGCAATATCGAAGACAGCATCACTTTTTATACCAAAGTCCTTGGCGGAACCTTGATTGACCGTTATCGAAGTGAAGCAGAAGGAGTAGAAAGTGAAATCGCGATTATTGATATCAAAGGCGATCGTACAGAATTATTGATGCCTACGAATAATACAACCTCCCCCATCGCTCGCTTCATTAAGCAAAAAGGAAAAGGGGTCCATCACATTGCCTATGATGTCGGCGATTTGGACGCAGCGTTAAAAGAGCTAGAGAAGCAAGGCATCCGGACCCTGGAATGGTCATTACGGACAAATAAACACGGACGACGTCTCATTTACTTGAATCCGGCTGATACAGAAGGAACGATCATCGAGTACTGTGACTATCCGGAAAAATAATGAAAAATCCTTGCAGCTTAATTAAGCTGCAAGGATTTTTAGATGGAGACATTCACTCAGAACCAAGCGCTTCTGATACGTCATAATCCTCCGGGGCAAGCTCGGTTTCTTTTCCAAGGACTAGACGAGCAAGTTCTGCGCCAACATAAGGGCCGGATGTTAGTCCAGAAGCCCCTAGGCCATTTGCGACATATAAGTTCGACCATTCAGGGATGCCACCGAAAACAGGCAGGGACCCGGGCGTAAACGGTCGGAAGCCTACACGCGTTTCAGCAAAAGTGCTGTCATGAAGACCAGGAGCCACTTCAAGCGCCTTATCAAACACATAATGAAGGCCGCCTACGGTTGAACGTCCATCGAAACCGGCATCGGTTTCATGTGTGGCACCAATAACAACACGGCCGCCCCCGAAGGAAAGCATGTACTGATTGTTCGGTGGCATAATGACAGGCCAATCTTCCGTTTCCGTATTCGGCAGATCCAAATGAACGATTTGTGCTTTTTGAGGATGAACGAGAAAATCAATGCCGAGCGGCTTGAGGATCGGCTTCGCCCACGCACCAGCTGTCACAATCACTTCATCCGCTTCATGACGTACGCCGTCCACTTCGACAGCGGTCACCTTCTGTCCTTCATGAATAAGGCTCGCATCTCCATAAATCCTCTGTACCCCATATTTCTCTGCTACACGAAGAAGGGCATCTCTCAACTCACGGCCATTGACGCGTGCCGCACCACTGACATGAATCGCGTCGTATCCATCCGCGAGCGGTGGAAACATCTTTTTCGCTTCTTCTGATGAAATCCTTGTGATTTCACCGATTTCAGGAGCGCCATCTTCTCTTCGCTTCAACGCGCGCTCAATCGTTTTTTCTAATTTAGCTTCATCCCTTTGGAGACTGATTGCACCGACACGACGGTAGCCTGTCCGTGTTTCTCCTTCCGCTTCAAGCTGACGGATCAGTTCTGGATAGTAACGGGCGCCGCCTTTGACGAGACGGTACCAGCGCTTGTTGCGGCGCTGAGCGAGCCACGGGCAGACGATTCCAGCAGCTGCTTCTGTCGCCTGTCCCTCATCTTTGCGGTCGATGATTTTCACGTCGACGCCTTCTTTTGCTAAGTGATAAGCAGTGGATGCGCCTAGCACTCCCCCGCCGACAACGATATATTTCTTCATAGGTAAAACACCTTTTCATTCGTATTTTCATTTCCATGACCATTGTATAGAAAAAGAAACCTCCACTCAAATCCCTATTCAACAATATGGCAGGATTGTGGAAGACTCAGTTTCGAGACTTTTCTGGGTTCGTTTGCCGCATTGAGTGCCAGGGGTGGTTGGGAAGCTACTCGCTTTCCTGTGGGGGAGCGCCGAGCTTCCTCGGACTTTGTCCTGCGGGATCTCGCCTATCTCCTTCTCCCACGGGAGTCTCGCAGCTTCCCACCCACCCCATTCGAGAAATGAGATAAACGAACCCACGTACACGAATGAAGCGTCTTCCATAATAACTGCTTTCTAGTTGAGAAGCGCTCTATAGCGAGCGTTAGAGTATAGTTTACTGCTTGTTTGAGAGTTGAATACACCAACTCCCATTACGATGAAGGGCCGCGTATTCTGGAAGTGGTTTCGAGATACTCTTATGGTCAAGGGGCGGAGGGAAACGGTGAGACTCCTATGGGACGTGTGGGACAGGTGAGACCCCGGAAGGCGTAGCCTGAGGAGGCTCAGCGCCCGCCCCATGGAAAGCGAACTGTTTCCCGGGGCCCCTAAACTCCAACAAACATCTCGAAACTAAGTCTTCTACAAAAGGGAGCTTTAGTGAAAGAAGAGGCACAGGTAAACCCCGGAGTGAGGACTCCGGGGTTTGAGTTTAAGGTTATTTACTTAGGTTACATAAATAGGTGTAACAGGATTCGATGTCGCTGACGCAATCATGAATGCCGTCACTTTCAATTTCAATTAAAGCAAAAGGATTCATTGTGATGATATAGGAGGCGATGCGTATGCTCGGGTTCTCCTTCGTTAAATTCTGCAGTTCTTCATAAACCGGATCCCGCTCTTTTTCAACGAAATCAAACCAGCTCGCTTGCTCCATACCGCCACTCCTTCACGAATGTTCTATTACTAAGAACTATTCGCCACAAGGAAGAAAAATCCTCTTACCCCGTGATCACTTCTACTTCCCACTGATCGTTCACATATAATCCGATGACGTCTACATTGAAGCCCCATGATTTCACAAGATCTACTGATTCTTTAATTTGACCTGCTTTTTCATCGCGCTCGACAGGGTTACCGGCGCAATTGTAGTGGCCGACAATGGCAACGACGCCTGATCCGTGCTTGTCTACGGATATATCAATTTTCGTTTTGACAGCGGCCAGCTGATCTTCAGGGCCTTCCAATAAGAACTTAGTCGGGCCTGCTTCTGTAATCATGTCGATGTATTCCGTTCCGTAACGTTCCTGCATCCAATGGATGACGGGAAGTTGCACACGTCCATCCATACAATTAATTGCTGTCGCAAATGTTTTTTCTGCCATAAAAAATCCCTCCAACTTAAATTTCTCTATTTATTTTATCATAACAAAAAAACAGCAGGAGCGGGTGCCCTGCTGCTTCTCATCAATTGATGCCTTGAATTTGCATTGATTCTACTGTGGCTGTGCCATTATCGCGGATACGTGCCTGCATATTCACTTGATCTCCCTCTTTCAGGAAAATGGCGAGAGGGGCTTTGCTTGTGTTGACCGTATAGATGGGCGTCTCCCCTTCTAGTAAGAATTGAACAGACTGTCTGGAATCGGTAGAAGTGACAAGAACGCGGTTGATCGTTCCTGACTTCTCCGTCAAGTCGACACCCTGACTTCCCTCCACACTACTGGGATCCTGGGCAATTTGCAGACGGTATGCGTTCAACGTCTGCTTGGCTGTATCTCCGAAAACTGCAAAGTCTGAATCTGCTGCCTTAATGTACGCATATTGCTTGAACAACCCGTTTGGATCAAGGACGTTTACGATCCATGTCGGGTGGCCGTCCACGTTATAGAGAACCGGCATCGTTCCTGTCCAGTTCTTTTCAGGATACTGTTTGTTGACGATCTGCACAGCTCCTTTACTGTCCATGATCCCCTGATTTTGCTGGCCGTTGTAATAAGTGAGGGCCCCTGTCCGTGCATTGATCAACGTATAACCAAGAGCAGAATCGATATTTTCTTTCGGTGAAGCCATATCTGTGAAATAGAACATTTCACCCGCTTCATTGAAAATCGGCGTGACACTGCTCTCAGTCCCTGACTCATTCGGAATCTTTACATCTTTTTTCCCAAAGATCGAATTCAACCATCCATTCACATATTTACCAAAGTACTCGTTTTCAATGGCTGCAAGTTCTGAACTTACCGATCCTTCAACGAAATCGGGAGCATTAGAAGAATCATAGGTCTCGATGTCCCCTGAAACCGGATCGACAATGGCCACTTTGATATCATTCATGTCCGGGCGGTTGGAAAACAGCAGCGGCTTATAAATCGTTTGGACATACCACGGTTTCCCTTCATCATCGACTTCAATCTGTGCGTCTCCACTTTGGACATAATCCGGATGCTTTCCATAAACGACACGCTGCACATTATGATTAAAGAAGCTTGAGTTGGTGTACCTCATTTTGCTCTCAACAAACTCCGGCTGTGCATTGATATTCGTTGCCGTAATTGTAAAGTACCCTTCCGTCTCTTTTCCTCGCAAATAACGCCAGAAGCTCGAGAATTCTACAGGCGCCACATAAGCGATTTCGCCATCAATCTGCTGGGCCTGCAGTTTTCCTAAATCATAGAATTGTGTATTCGGAACCACACTCATCGCTTTTTGCACTTTGTTCCTTGCTGACTCAGGCGCGACAGATATCGGTGTGTTCTCCTCATTCAAAGGACGGGCTTCCTCTTCCTCTGATTTCGAAATGCTGTCATAGCTGTCCTGCAAAGCTAGAATGCTGTAAATGAAAACACCTATGACCGCGACCGCTACGCCTAAAATAACAATCCCTGACAGTGAGCGATGCATCGTTTGATATTGCACCGGCACTTTGGCTCCTCCGTACACTAACGGAACAAAAAGAACAGCGACGATCACATTGAGAATCAGCATATTCGGCACCGTAATCGTCGGCATGAATGCGTAAACGACGAAGAACATTACGATGATACCGAAAACCAGGACACCCAGTGTCGTTTTCATGATTTTCTTTCTTCTCATTCGATTTTTTACATAGACGATGATGGACAACGTCAAAAATAATAGAAATGATAATACCGTTGTCATTACTATTCCAATCATTATGTATCCCCCTTCTTTCTCCATATTCCATACGTTTGAAAACAGCGTTATGTTTCAATTATATGTGCAATCACGAGAAAAAGCAGAACAATTACGTTCTGCTTTTCTTCTTCAGGTAGTCGGCAAGCCCCATGGAACAAACGTCTATATCCAGTTTCAGAATCTCATAGACCTCATGACTCTGCGGAATTCCTTTATCCTCTAAATAGGACGCTACACGATTATGAAGCCTCTGTTGAACGCCCTCCAACCCTTGTCCTTGCTCTAAAGCATCCTTCGCTTCACTCACAAAAACAGGAATCCAACTACTGACTTGGTCAAACGTTTGATCAGGATCTTTTGTCTTCCCAAAATGTCCGAAATAGAGACAAGAAGGATTCATATCGCGAAAACGATTGATGCAATCGAGCATCGCGTCCGGATCGAACTGATTCGGTGAAGTCGTTGGTAAATAAAAAGTTAGTCCATGATCTTCAGTCTGATGATATCGAATCCCTGCCGTATCTCCTGTGAAAATCCCGTTACTCAGTGAATCATGAATGCCAAGATGGTGCTTCGCATGTCCGGGAGTGTCATAAAACGTGATTTTACGGTTCTTTGATAGCGTAAGCTTGTCTCCATCTGTCTTTGTTTCCAGTCTCTCTTCCGGTATAGGAAGAATCGGATCAAACAATTCATCAAACGCTTCTCCATAAACCGCCTTCGCTCCTTGAATCAAACGCGAAGGATCTGCGAGATGCCGCTTTCCTTTTTCATGAACGATGACCTGTGCGTTCGGGCACTCTTGCAAAAGCAGCCCCGCTCCACCTGCATGATCCAAATGGATATGCGTCAAAACCACGTACGCTACTTTTTCTTTCGGAATCTCCAACTCTTCCAAACCAGCCAGCACTCTCGGCACAGAAGGGCTCGGGCCTGTCTCCACGAGAGTAATGTCATCCCCTAACAAAACATATGTACCTGTCCGTCCTTCAAACCCCATATCATAGCCATCAATCAAAAACACATCATTACCTAAATCCATCGGCTCTCTCTTCTTCAATTCCTTCACCTCACCTTATGAATTATCTCTAGTGTACTAGAATTTAACAAATAATGATAACGCTTTCTTTAATCTGCATGTTTATTAAGATTGCTGGATTATTGAAGACTTGATTTCGATATGTTTGTGAGATTCTAGGGGCTACGGGAAAAGGTTCGCTTTCCATGGGGCGGGCGCTGAGCCTCCTCAGGCTACGCCTTCCGGGGTCTCAGCTGTCCCGCACAGCCCATAGGAGTCTCACCGTTTCCCTCCGCCCCTTTACCATATGAGGTTCTCGAAATCTCTTTTATAGTCCCTGCCTAGTTCTGTTGTGAAATCTTGCTTAAATCGCATCGTTATAGGATTCGTAACCATAAAAGCTCTAGTTGCTGGAAGGTAGTTTCGAGACTCTCTTACGACTAGGGGCGAAGGGGAATGGCGAGACTCCTGCGGGAAAAAAGTGCTTGGTGAGACCCCGCAGAGCGGAGCTCGAGGAGGCTCACCGCGCTCCCGCGGAAAGCGAGCTATTCCCCGCAGCCCCTATCCACTCACCAAAAGTATCGAAATCAAGTCTTCCACAATCCTGCCATATACTTTAATAAATCAAAAGAGATGGATTGTCACACTTTTGGGCTGGGTGAATATCATGGATTCTGAGGAGTTGGTTAAAATGACAGAAGACCGAAAGATGCACCAACAAGGTCATACGCAGCCTTCCTATGAGCAATGCAATAAGATGAAGTACTACCATGTCATGGTCCAAACGAAGGATGGACGCAGCTTTGATGGAGTCATCACTGATGTGAATCATGATAAGATGACGATCTTAGTCAGTGAAGATGTGATGGTCGACGAGGACGGGAACGCAATGGATGACCAACGCCAGTACGGATATGGCCGCCGTCGCGCTCGCCGCTTCCGTCGCGAAGTATTGCCACTAGCTGGTCTTGCTACATTAGCGCTGTTCCCATACTTGGCAAATCCGTACCCCTATTACTACCCATATCCGTACGGCTACCCTTACTACTATTAAGGGATTATCACGATCTACGAAACCGGATGTACACTTATCTCAATTACATGGAATAAATTACCGTACCAGGTCATCCATATTATGGAATATCCGGTACGGCATTTTTTATGTGCTGAAGATGTTTTTTTCGATTTGTTTCATTTCGTAGAAGTGTCCTTGTTTTTGCATGAGTTCGTCATAAGAACCTGCTTCTGCGACTTCCCCTTCAGCCATGACGATGATTTGGTCCATCTTTTCGAGGCCGCTCAAACGGTGGCTAATGAGGACGACGGTATCTTGAGACGCGCGTTCATACAGGTGATTGAATATCATTCGTTCGGTGAGAGCATCGACGGAAGATGTCGGTTCATCGAGCAACCAGAGACGCTTTCCTTTCAGAAAAGCTCTTGCTATGGACAAGCGCTGACGCTCTCCACCCGAAAGGTTCTCCCCTTTTTCGAAAACCGGTTGGTCCAGGTCAAACTCCAATCCAACCTCTTCCAGCACGAGCTTCATCTCTTCATCTGAGAGGTCTTCCCCGGCAAGCTGGAGGTTTTCACGTATGTTCCCGTAAAAATAATGATTCTCCTGAAGGACGACGTTGCTGTTTTCCCAAATGCTCTCTTCTGATATTTCCGTTATGTTCTTACCATTGACCATCAGCTCACCCATAGATGGGATTTGGAATTTCATGAACAGCTGTAGGAGTGTTGATTTTCCGGATCCACTTGCTCCGACAATGGCGGTTTTACTGCCTGCTGGTATGGACAAGGTGACACCTGTAAGTGCCTCTCTCTCCTCGTCCGGAAAACGGTAACTGACATCACATACTTGCATACTAGGAGCCAGCTTTCCATCAAGGTTGTACGTTTCTGTTCCACGATTTTCTTCCTCTACAATGGAAAAAAGCCGCTTCGATGCCCGTTTGCTATCATCAAGGTGACTTGGCAGAACAGCCATCGGTGCTGCATTTTCAAAGACTGTCAACGAAATCATCACCAGCATCGCTAGAAACAGCCCGTTCAGATCTCCTTCAGCCACAAGAAAAGCACCAAGGCCTGTGACGATCCATGAGACGAGGAGTGTCGCAAACGTGTTCCAGGAATGACTGGAAAGCATCTGACGACTGTCACGCTCACTCTCTCGAATATAATCATCGGAAGACTGATGAAGCATTTCTTTTTTGTCTTCAAGCTGCTGATAGATTTTAAGGTCACGGAAGCCGTACAGCCATTCCGCAGCTTCGGTCGATAACTCTCCGCGCGCCTCTCTTACACGGCTGGCTAGTTTCCGTTGTTTAACGGTGTACCAGGCTGGAATCAATAGCCCCGTAACGACAAGACCCAAGAGAAGAACGATGGCTATGGAAATAGAGAAGATGGATGCGAAAACGACTGTCCCTAAGAAGATGATGACAAGGACCACCGGTGGATAATACACACGCAAAAAGAAGTTTTGCAGACTCTCCACGTCACCGACGATTCGTGATAGCAAATCCCCACTCCTGTATTTCTGAAAAATCCTCGGTGCATGCGGTTCTAATTTTTTGTAAAAAGCAAGCCGTAAGTTACTTAAAATCGTAAAGGTCGCCCTGTGGGAAAAATACCTTTCCGCATAACGGCCGAGCGCCCTCGCAAACCCGAACAGCTTTAAAAAAGCGATAAGCACCGTCAAGGCATACAACGGCGGGATGAGCGCCGCCCTGGATATTAAATAGCCACTGGCGCCAAACAGCCCGACCGCTGACATACCAGCAAGAAAACCGAAGACGATCGAAAGCACGATATCCCTTTTTTCCAATACAACTAACCGGATGACTTCCTTCAGTTCCTTCATGCGGAGTTCCCTCCTTGCTGGACGGTCACCATATCCCTATACTCCTTCACCGTTTCCAACAGTTCTTCGTGTGTACCTTTTCCTATAAGATAACCGCGATCGAGCAGCAGAATTTGATCAGCCTTTTTGATTGTATGCAAACGATGGGCAACGGTGATGATTGTCGCTGTTTTCGCAAGCTTTTCCATGGAGGCTTGCAACACCCGCTCCGTTTTCAGATCCAGACCTGTCGTCGGTTCATCAAACAGGATGACAGAAGGTTTCTTCAAAAATGTACGCGCAAGCGCGAGGCGTTGTTTCTCTCCTCCAGAAAGTCCGCGTCCTGCTTCACCGACCGGGGTGTCGTACCCTTTTTCCAAAGATGCAATCAGCTCGGCGATTCCCGCTTTCTCCGCGGCCTCCTGAATTTCTTCCTTGGAATGATTCCCTCGCCCGCCAATCGCAATGTTTTCAGCAATCGTTCCGGAAAATAAATACGGGTGCTGAGAGATGTAGCTGACCTGAGAAAACCATTCTTTTTCTTCATAGTCAAAAAGGGAGCGATCATTAACTTTGATCGTTCCAGAGGACGGTTTAGTCAGGCCGGCTAAAAGGTGCAGGAGCGTCGATTTTCCCGCACCACTTTTACCAACGATGGCTACCTGGTTATAGGAATGGATGGTTGCCGTCAACTCTTCCATCGCAAACCCTTCCTCATAATGAAAACTCATTTGATCGAGCTTGATCTCAGGGGGCTGTTTACCTTCAAGCTTTCCACTTCCCCACTGAATGTGTTGTTCTTCTTTTTCAAGCTCTTCCGCCAACAGGTTGGAAGCACCTGTTGCGCCTCTCCCTGTATGAAAAGCACTCCCGAAGTCTTTCAGCGTCAAATAAAATTCAGGGGCAAGAATGAGAATGAAAAAGGCTGTAAAAAAGGAAACACTCTCATATACAACGAGCCGAATCGCAATTTCCAATGCAATCAGCCCGATGCTGAGCATGGAAATGAACTCAAGCATCAAGGATGAGACAAAGGCGACTTTCAAGACTTCCATCGTCGCATCACGGAAACCTAGACTGCTCGATTCAATCTCTTCCTTTTGCTGCTTGGAACGTCCAAAAAGTTTTAATGTTGTTAAGCCTTGAAGCGTATCAAGAAACTTTCCGGAGAATGTGTTCAACTTCTCCATCTGCTCTTCTGACTTCTTTTTTGTCATAACACCGATGATAGCCATGAATAACGGGATGAACGGAGCTGTAATAATCATGATCAGCCCTGAGTAGAGGTGCTGGGTAAACACAACGACAAGAATCATCAGCGGGATGATCATCGTCTGGATCATTTGTGGAATATAACTGCTGAAATAACCGTCAATCTCGTCGACGGAATCCATCAGCACACTGACTTTCCTTCCCGATTGTCCTTGTAAAGAGGCTTGAACGGGATTTCGCGCGTATTTATCAATTATGGACTGACGGAAATAAAGTTTTGCTTTGGATGCAAGCTTAATGCCTGTCCGGCCGTTCAGCCATGTAAACAGCGTCCGTCCAGCGAGCACCAAAAGCAATCCCGCGAGAAGTGGGAGGATATCCTGAAAACGTCCCTCACCAAGGAAGATCCGGTCGACGATCGCAACGAAAAAATAAGATTGACCAATAATCGTGGCACCAATCAACACGGAAGTGAGGACCAACAGCATGAAAACTCTTCGATCTGAGAAAGCTAGTCTGCTGAGGTGCTTCATTTATATAAAACTCCTTATAAGCCATTTTGTGAAAAAGTTCACATTACCATTATTATAATTCATGAAGCGGATCATTGCTAAAAATAAAACTGATGATTCTATGACAATTCTATATCATCGTCTCCTTAATAAACAGCTATCATACGTTATCCTAGGGACACTGATTAAAGGGACAAAGGGATCTTTTCTATATCATTTCCCTCTATGTAAAGTTGAAGACATTGTAATAGGTATGAAAAACCATTCGTGATTCTCTGCTTTTTTCAGAATCAAGAGTTTATAAATTTGTGCCCTTCGACTCTACCGAAGAAATGGGAGAAGCACATTTTACGCAAGTCTTAGGGAATTAATGAAATGAAAAAAACCCACAGGATTCAATTCCTGAAGGCTTACATGAGAGCATTATAATGTTGAAGCAGCGCTTGTACAGTTTGTTTACTGTTGATGTTGCCGTCTCATCTACAGTCATATCTCATGAAACGTCCCCTGGGTTAGCCAGTGGTTTTGTATAAGGAAAAAAGTCCTGTACAAATAAAAGGGCTTGTTATTCAGCTTGAGTATTATTCCAATCATTAAATGTTCCCGCTGCTTTAACGTCGGGTTAATGTCCTGTATCTTTGGTCCAATGTCCTCGATCGTCCAATCAACGTTCCGTATCTTTGATTTAATGTCTTCTAGCGCTTATTCAGTGTCCTGTAACTCGTGTGTAATGTCTTCTTCTTTCCCCAAAAACTCTCAGGGTTCTTGTATATAAAAGTCGTATGCAATAACTTCCGAAACGGATCTTTCCTGCTACAAATTTTGTTTTTTCGCGGTTGCCTGACCGGTGAGAACCAGCCAGATCATATATAGTAGAGTGAGCAAACAAAACGGCCTCCTCTTTACTTTAAATATTCCAAACGTCAAGACAGAGAACATGTCTTCTAGAACGATATAAGTGATACTTAGGTAGTCCATTGGGAGGAAACGTTTGAGACCTCTCCCCAAAGGTTTCCTTCGACTTTCATCTCTTCCACGTCATCATAATTTTCATCAGTTATCCTACTCCTAACAGAAGCGACTGAATTCAATGCTTCACGCAAATCGGTCACGGCAGCAGTTTCGAATCATTTACTACCCCAATGATATTCTTTCCGATTAAGAAGTGACGGAATCCATCCCCCTGAATAATTTCTTCTCCGACATCGTTAATTTTGTTAATAAAAAATTTAACTTTTTGAATACTTTTAACGTTAACAAGCCTTTGGAAGCTTGTCAAAGTGAAAATTTTTTTAAATCGGCTATAACCTATGAGATGATAGGGCTTAAGGCGATTTTTTTCTAAAATGGATTTTGACAAGCGATTTTTATTCGTTAAGATAAAGTCTGTAAAGAAAAAATTTAATAAAGTTAATTGCTTTTACGCCTGTGAGGAGGTTTTTAATGACAAATCATCATGAAGAAGGCTCCCGACAGACCATTGAGCACGCGAAAGGACTTGTGATCGATTCCATTGCGGAAACGATGGATTTGTATGGAGTGACCCGAAGTGCAGGGACTTTATATGGGACGATGTACTTTGAAGAAGATATGACGCTGGATGAAATGCGTGAAAAACTAGGAATGAGCAAGCCGAGCATGAGTACAGGAGTGAAGAAGCTTCAAAATTACAACATTGTGAAGCAAACGTTTCGAAAGGGAACGCGCCGACAGACTTTTGTAGCTGAAAAGGACTTCTTTAAATTCTTCTCCAATTTTTTCACGAAGATGTGGATAAGAGAAGCTAAAATCAACTTGGACACAGTTAAGCAAGCCCAGAAGGAATTGAATAAGCTTATAGAGGATTCCGAAGTTGACGAAAAGATTAAGCACGAAGCGCAGCAAGTCTATCAGCAGTTGGAAGCGTCCATTCCATATTACCATTGGTTACAGAAGCTCGTTGACTCTATTGAGAGTGGGGAAATTTTCGAATTTCTTCCTGTCGACCAAGAAAAATAAGATACCGCCTCTCTGAATAACGTTTCATCTGTTATTCAAGGGAGACGTGTGGACTTTATAATTTACAGAATATTCAGATAATATTAAAAGGAGTGATGTCATTGCAATCGAATCAACAAACATCTTTTTTCGCTAAGAACAAAGCCGCTATCATGCTCGGGACACTTCTAGGTGTTTTCGTCCTCTACATGGCCTTCACAAATGAAAACATTCAATGGGGCGGATTTATCGCCATGATTGTTTTCTATGCCCTCGTCTATTACATCGGTGCCGTCTTCGCTACAAATAAATCCGGAACTTTAGCAGACATGATGGTCGCAAACCGCAGTTTACCACTTGGAATCGCGATGTTCACTATGGCTGCTACATGGGTTGGTGGTGGTTATGTGAATGGTACGGCAGAATTCACATACAGCGATGGTCTCGTATGGGCTCAAGCCCCGTGGGGATACGCATTAAGTCTAATTATTGGTGGTATTTTCTATGCCCGTAAAATGCGCCGCTATGAATTCCTCACGATCATCGATCCCCTGGAACAACGTTTTGGTAAAAAAATGGCCGGCGTCCTTTACATTCCCGCTTTGCTAGGGGAAATGTTCTGGAGTGCTGCAATTCTTACGGCACTCGGTACAACATTCGGAACCATCCTGAACATTGACTTTACTACATCCATCATCCTTTCAGGAATTATCGCCATCGCCTATACCGTAGCCGGAGGCATGTGGGCAGTCGCCTATACGGACGTTTTCCAAATGGCCATCCTATTAATCGGACTCATTTTAGTGGTGCCCTTCACTTTAGGTCATGTTGGTGGTCTTGAAAACGCGTGGAGTAATTATTCAGTAGAATTCGGCTCTTACGCCAATTTATTTCCACCACTGAACGGGTGGCAGGATCCTGCCTGGGGCAACTGGTTCTGGAACTGGATTGACTATGCCCTTCTTCTCATCTTTGGTGGTATTGCCTGGCAAGTATATTTCCAACGTGTCCTTTCCGCCAAAAATGAAAAAACCGCGATGTGGTTATCCATCACAGCAGGAGTCATCTGCATCATTGCAGCCATCCCTGCCGTTCTGATTGGAATTGTAGGCGTGAATATGGACTGGGCAAGCATGGGACTTCCGACTCCTGAAAACCCAGCGGTTATTCTTCCGCACATCCTGAGGTATTTGACCCCTGAACTCGTATCCGCGATTGGTCTCGGAGCGCTTGCAGCGGCGGTCATGTCCTCCATGGACTCTTCCATTCTTTCTGCCTCTTCCATGGCATCCTGGAATGTGTATCGTCCATTGCTTAAACCGAACGCAAGCTCTGAGCAATTGAAAAAAGTTATCAAGCGCACGATCATCATCGTCGGTGTCGGAGCTATGATCATCGCATTGAATGTCAAAAGTGTGTATACGCTGTGGTATTTAGCATCCGACCTTGTGTACACGATTCTTTTCCCACAGCTTACGATGGCTCTCTTTTATAAAAATGCGAACCTCTACGGATCGATCGCCGGATTCTCTGTGGCGTTATTCCTTCGTTTAGGAGGCGGAGAACCAGCAATGGGACTACCGGCGTTCCTGCCGTATCCAATGATCAACCCTGACGGAATCGTCCTGTTCCCGTTCCGTACACTTGCTTGTATCGCTGCGTTCATTATGATCTTCGTTGTATCCGAATTGACGAAGAAAAAATGTCAGCCTCAGCCACTTCTCATGCCAGAAGAAAGAGAGCAAGAGGAAAAGGCTTCCTAATAGAAACAAAAAGCGCTCCAATTGTTGAATTGGAGCGCTTTTTTTATGTAATGATTCGATTCCCCCAGTCTATTCGGGAACCGCGCACCTATGAAATGTGATCAAGAAACTTCTGTATATCTTTTTTGGACCTTAATTGAATGACCTGCTTTTCACGGCCGATTTCTTGAAACGATAGGAGTCTTTCCTGCATGTTCTTTTTACGTTTTCGATAGGTCGTCACGATAAATTTTAAAAAGTCTGCTTCCATTCTTTCACTGCACCCTTCCCCGAGGTCCGGGCGTGTGCTCCCCCGGTGGGTCCACCAGCGCTTCAAGACCCGAAATAGACAGGTCGTTAAAGGCAATTCCAAGTAGATGATCGTATCAGCCTTCTCTGCGCGTATCTCATACGTATTTCTATAATTCCCTTCAATAATCCACTGCTCTTTTCCTACAACGTTTCTCTGCCTCTCTGAGAAATCCTCCAGTGTCGCTTCCTGCCAGCCCGGCTCCCAATAAAAACGATCCAGATGATACACGTCGATATCGAGCTTCTCCCCTAGTTTCTTTGCAAATGTCGATTTGCCTACACCTGCCGAAACACCAAGCACCATGATTCTCTTCACAGGTCTACCTCCTTTTCGATTTTCCGATTGAAAATCCTTCGAAAAACCGGCCTCCGTATGGATTCAAAACCTCATCCACTAATTCAACGACGCCTTTCTTCTCCCCACTTTTGTAAAAATGGTCAAAGCACTGAATCAACCGTTCTGCAAAGGCAGCATCATAGTTTCGCAGTGACCGAGCGATCCATTTCGATGAGCCGCTCCACTGTCCATTCGCTCGCAAATAAAACTCACTCGTCTGCTCTGCTAGTTTCGCTGCAATGAAAAGAGCTTCCCCCCCGTTCTGTACAACCAACGAAATCGTCCAATGCATCCGTAAGGAAATACCGCTTAAGCAAGAGGGTTTCCTCTGACCAGGGGGGTGGACCCTTCTTTAGTAAGTCCGCTGCTTCATGTTTGACAGCTTCCAAACGATTATCCCACTTAAGGACATGCCCCTCTGCCACCATTCGTGGCATCGAAGGTTGTCCCCGCTCACAATCACTATCGAAAAACACACGATAGGAGGACCAATTATGTACAAAAACCTCGACCGGCCATTGGCCCGCATAAAAAGACTCACGAAAAGAAGACGTTACTTCCGAATCGAAAATCACAATATCCAAATCGGATGTGCTTGTCGCCTCTCCCCTTACGACACTCCCTGCAAGAAGAGACGCATCACAGTCCGGAAACCGCTCTGCGATCACACCTTTTGCCGCCTCAAAAGCCTTCATTCGCTCACCTTTTCCAGAATGATTCGTGCCCTCTTGTCCATTTTCTCAGGGAGGGAATCGCGGCTGAAATACCTCAAATCCGACGTTTCTTCATGGTCTACTCTGAGTTCTCCACGAATCTCGGAAGCTATAAAACAAGCAATGACATTATAGACCTCATCCCCATTCGGGTATCTGTAAAAAAAGTCTTCCCCCGAAAACGTGGCAACTTGCCGCACGTCTCCAGCCACAAGTCCCGTTTCTTCTTTCAGCTCCCTGACCGCCGTCTGCTCGAGTCTCTCCCCAAGCTCCATCGCCCCACCAGGGAGCCCCCATTCTTTCGTATCCACTCGATACTGGAATAGCAGCTCTCCCTGCTCATTCTCAACAAGAACCGTGGAACCTGCAACGACAAGTGGCTGTGTACCAATCATTCTTCTCATTTTTTGTACGTAGTCCATTTTTATCCCTCTCCATCTATCTTTTTCAATGAAGGGTGTAAGTAAATGAAAGAAGCGATGGTGGAGACACTCCCTCCAATAGCAATAGTCATGGATGTACTTATGTATTCACCGATGATTCCAGCGACCAACGCACCCACCGGCATCAACGCCCACGTCATGAACCGGCTCGTCGCCTGCACCCTTCCAAGTAAATGCTCCGGCGTCAGCTTTTGTCTTAACGTTACAATACACGGACTGCTTATGGAAGCACAAATCGTCCCAACAGCGTTCAAAAGTGCGAGAGCAATAAAAGATTGATAGAAACTGAACAGGAAGATGGAAAGGCCTCCGAAGGCGCCACACCCAAACAATAGTGTACGATAAGCAACTCTGCTCCTCAGAACAGGAGAAAGCATCGCTCCCCCAATAGCACCTAACCCGCCAGCGGAAAGAAGCCAACCGATCGAGACCCCCGAAAAACCAATCTCAGCTTTTAAATGAACGATCAACATCGTCAAAAAAAGAGTCGTGCCAAATACAGAAAAGAACATGGCGATATTTGTATAGAGTAGAGGTTTCTGATGGATCACAAAGCGGAATCCTTCGCTCATGTCCTGGGTAAACGAACGCTTTTCCCCTTGCTTCTGCTCACTTTCCAACCGCAAACTCCAAACGACTAGAAAGCCGATGAAGAATGAAAAACTATTTAGGATCATGCCAACTCCAGGATTATAAATGGCCACAATCCAACCGCCAAGCCCCGGGGCAAGAAAGACAGCCGTATGAAACATCCCTGTGTTCCATGCATTCACTAAATCGAGATCCTGCTTTCTTACGAGTTTCGGAATCGATGCAAACTGAGAGGTTTGATAAAGCTGTCCAAGCACACCAATAACGAAGGCCGCCGCGTAGAGATAATAGATGGTAATCATTTCATAAAAAAACAACACCCCTATGCTCCCCAGCAAAAGAAAACGGAAAAAATCACAAAACAATAGAATCCGCTTCCGATCCAACCGGTCAGCAAGCACCCCTGCGAGCGGTTGTAACAAAACAGGCACCCGCTCAACAGCAGCGACAATTCCCATACTGAGCGGTGAACCGGTAAGAGCAAGTACCATCAAAGGAAGAGCTATCAAATAGATTTGATCCCCGAAAAAGGATACTAGATTTCCTCCAATGAAACGGAAGGCCTGTCGGTTGGACTTGAACGACGGTTTCTCCTCGGTCTGCCATACTTCCGCATCGTTCATTTTTCCTCTCCCAAGAATAACTCCAATTCTTTTGGCAGCATTTCCCAAGCCCGTGGGCTGACATGATACCGTGGACCATAAGCGACGATTAGCCTTGCGGATTTCAACAGCTTCAAATGATGGTAGACAGTGGTTTTACCCATACCGATCTCCTCGGTCATCTCTTTCAGGGTGCGCCCTCCCCCCATCAAAATCTTTAGCATACGCAAACGATTCTCATCTCCAAGCGCCTTGAATTTCTGAACGAGCATTTGATCCGGAACATACGGGTCATTCGGCTGGATACTTTCATTGGCTACAGGGTAGTAGAAGATTTTCGCCCCTTCAATATCGGCTTCCACATTCCACGGACGATAAATAAATTGGGGGATCATGATGACTTTATAGACACTAGGCTCCGGCATGTAACGGATTCCATGTGTCGCCCACTCCACAAAATCCTCCGCCTCCAGTTTTTCAATCCGCTTCTTCTTGGAAAAAGCATCTCGTTCCAGAATTCCTTTGAACATCGCCTCATCCGGCTGAATAACCGCTTCATACCAGCCTGTCATTACCTCTTGGATATGACTTTTTAAGTGATGCGCATCCACCTGGCTAATGTAGGCAATGTAACGTGGAAAGAACGCATTATCTTTAGATACATCTTGAAGCCGCGCCACAGCCTCCTGATCTCCTTGAGAAGCAAGCCTACGATCTTCTTGATGTTTTTTCCCTAGATAAGGAATAGCGATATAACGCAACTCTTCTTCATCTAAATGATCTACAAAATCATTGAACTCCTCAACAGAACCCATATCCTTCTCATGAAGCAACAGCAAGATCGTTTTCCATGTATTCTTTTCCTGGACCATTTCTAAATGATCCAGGATTTCCGTAGACAACGATTTTTTGATTGTCTGCCATTTTTTTTCTGTATAGTCCAGCGTCTCCAGCAGCCGTTCGTTCGTAATAGCAGCGATTCCCAGTGCCGCTTCCCACAGAAGAGAATGCTTCACTTCCACTTGATACGTCTCCCTTTTTCTCAAACTCATAGAAAATAATTCCATTTCATCACCTCTTACAACTATTCTACATTTGTAGAATTATTAATTCAATATAAATTGAATTAATTTTCAAAAAAATGTATTTAGAGTCAAATAGAAGATAATTCCCAATATATGTATGACCTGGTACACCATTATTTGGTAAGTCCAATCAATGTAACCTAACTGAAGTGCAAAGTGCCCGTTCTCTCTTTGAAAGTGACCTAATTCTATTAAAAGTGACTTAACGCCAGGGGAAAGTTCCCTAACGCCCGTCCAAAGTGACCTAACGTATTTCTGGTACAAAAAAGCATCGATCTGTAAGAACAGATCGATGCTCACTCAAGTAATTAGGATAAGTTTTCGCTCCAGTCGATCGTCGCTTCTCCTTCAAGGAAACGCTCGGTATCCATCGCGGCCATGCAGCCCGTGCCTGCCGCTGTAATCGCTTGGCGGTATTTCTGGTCCTGCACATCGCCACACGCGAAAATGCCTGGAATATTCGTGTTGGTCGTACCGGGATCAACGAGGATATAACCTTTATCGTCCATATCCAGTTTCCCTTTCACAAAATCCGTGTTCGGGTTGTGACCGATCGCAACAAATATCCCATCCGTTTCAATGACTTCCTCTTCTCCAGACTCGTTGTCACGAACCTTGATGCCACTGATCTTCATGCCATCGGACACCATTTCGACCGGTGTTTTGTTCAGTGCCCACGTCACTTTATCATTCTCCTGCGCTCGTGTCTGCATGATTTTCGAAGCACGGAGCTCATGACGACGGTGGATCACTTGGACTTCGCTCGCAAATTTCGTAAGGAACGTCGCCTCTTCCATCGCAGAGTCCCCTCCACCGATGATGACAACTTTCTTCCCTCGGAAAAAGAAGCCATCACAAGTCGCACATGTGCTGACACCTTTTCCTAAGTTTTCTTTTTCACCTGGAATGCCGAGCATTTTTGCAGAAGCGCCTGTAGAAATGATTAATGTTTCCGTCTCCACTTCACCTAAGCCATCAACTTGAAGCTTGAATGGACGTTCTCCCACCTCTACATCTGTCACCCATCCACGCTTGAAAGTCGCACCAAAGCGTTCCGCCTGCTTTTTCATGTTATCCATGAGTTCCGGCCCCATGATGCCATCAGGGAATCCTGGGAAATTCTCAACTTCCGTGGTTAGGGTCAATTGCCCGCCTGGTTCCGGCCCCTCGATGACGAGCGGTTCCATATCTGCTCTTGCTAAATAAACAGCTGCCGTCAATCCGGCAGGTCCTGTGCCTAAAATAATGGATTTATAAGCCATTCAAACTCCTCCTTCAGCAAAAGGTCTCCTCCTTAGAGGTATAACCTTATTTCATGCGAGTCATGCCTATTTCCACTATATTCAGTTCAGCTTCCGATGTTTTTTACTCACCTGTTTCAGCGAACGTCTGGATACGTGCTTCGATTTCGTCACGTACACGCTGGAAGAATGCCCATTTCTCCTCTTCCGTACCCTCCGCTTTCGCCGGATCATCGAATCCCCAGTGGAAACGAGTAACATGTGGAGGAGTCATTGGGCACTTATCGTTCGCATCTCCACAAAGAGTGATCGCATATTCAGCATTGTTCAGAATATCCGGATCGATAATGTCAGATGTTTGATCTGTAATATCTACATCGACTTCATTCATCGCTTTAACAGCGTTCGGGTTTAAGCCGTGCGCTTCAATCCCAGCAGACTTCACCTCAAACTTGTCGCTCAAGTATTTCTTTCCGAACCCTTCCGCCATTTGGCTGCGGCAAGAGTTTCCTGTGCATAGAAAATAGATGACTGGTTTGTTAGACATATAGCATTTCTCCTTTTTTTCTGTAAAAATTATAGAATTAATAACCATAGATAAAGTCCGACGAGTGTAATGAATAAGGTCGGCACAGTTAATATGATTCCCACTTTAAAGTAGTATCCCCATGAAATTTTGAAGCCTTTCATGGATAAAACGTGGAGCCATAGCAATGTCGCTAAAGACCCAATGGGTGTAATCTTCGGCCCGAGGTCTGATCCGATAACATTGGCATAAATGAGGGCCTCCCTCATTGTCCCTGCCGTATTTGTATCAGCGATGGCAAGGGCATCAATCATTACGGTCGGCATGTTATTCATGATGGAAGAAAGAATGGCTGCAATGAATCCCATTGAAACGGTTGCCGTGAACAAGCCTTGATCTGCCGTGTACTGAATGACATTCGCAAGGATATCGGTCAAGCCGACATTTCGAAGTCCGTAAACGACGACATACATTCCGACAGAGAAGAAAACAATCGCCCATGGAGCTCCTTTGACCACTTTTCCTGTTTGCACAGCCGCGCTTCTTCTCGCCATCAATAGGAAAAAGATCGCGACAATTCCGGCAATGATGGAAACAGGAATCCCCAAAGGCTCACTTGCAAAATATCCGATCAACAGAACAGCAAGAACGCCCCACGACATGCGAAACATCTTATGATCCTGTATCGCATCCTTCGGCTTTTTCAACTGAGATAAATCGTAATTGTCCGGAATACTCTTACGGAAAAATAAGAATAAGACAAGAATACTTGCAGCAAGTGAAAACAAGTTCGGAACGATCATCCGTGACGCATACTCTACAAAACCAATATCGAAGAAGTCTGCAGAGACAATGTTCACGAGGTTACTGACAATCAACGGCAAGGAAGTCGTATCGGCAATGAAACCACTGGCCATAATGAACGGAAGAATCATCGCTTCCTTGAAATTCAAATTCCTGACCATCGCAAGAACAATCGGTGTTAAAATCAATGCCGCTCCGTCATTGGCGAATAGCGCAGCAACTACAGCTCCGAGCAAGGTCACATAAACGAACATCCGCTTCCCGTCACCTTTAGCTACACGGGCCATGTGAAGGGCTGCCCATTCGAAAAAACCAATCTCATCTAGAATCAATGAAATAATGATGATGGCGATAAAGGCTAAAGTCGCGTTCCAGACAATATCTGTAACGGCAAGTACGTCTTGAAAATCGACGACACCAAAAATCAAAGCGAGGATAGCGCCCGCACAAGCGGACCAGCCAATTCCAAGATTTTTAGGCTGCCAAATGACAAAGACGAGTGTAAGTACAAAAATAATCGTAGCAATCAGTGCTAAACTCAAAAAACAATCCCCCTAGCTATCGCATTGGATCCGCAGTCCCGCTTCTTCCAATGCTTTCAATTTCTCTTTTTGGTCCGGAATCTGTTCCAGAACCTGTTGAATGATGGGATATGTCGCATGTTCTCTGTTCAAGGAATAAAAAATCCACTGCCCTCTTCGTTGTTCTTTTACAAGTCCAGCATCACGCAGTTTTCTTAGATGCTGACTGATTGAAGGCTGGCTCATTTGTAACACTTCCACAAACTCACATACACAACATTCACTATCTTTTACCAAACCAAGAATGGTCAGCCGCGTTTTATCTCCTAAGAGCTTCAACGTCTGTGCGGCTTGTTCCAACTCAATGATTGTTTTTTCCATCAGAATCACCTCACCCTCCATCATGATATAAGTATATGCTTATATATACAAGAGAAAAATTCAAACCCACTTCGAACATTCAGATGGAGACTTACACCAAATCCTTCCTGAGACGACCTTTATGTCCATTTGAAACACTTCCGAAATCTTATTCATTAGATAGGAAGAAGGATATATCTTTTCGCTTTCCAACCGTTCAATGAAGCGGACGTCCTCTCCCAATAAAAAAGCCACTTGCTCCTTACTCATCGATTTGGATGCTCTTAATCGGAGAAAATCTTCCCCGTAACCCTGACATGGATGAGAATCAATCATATCCGTCACTCCTTTATGTTTCGTATATAAGAATATACTTATACAGTAATCCTTCCATGTAAATTCTACATAAAGAGAAGATGTTTTAAATGTTAAATCAAAAAAAATTGATGAAATACTTGCTTTCCAGAAAATTAACCCTTACGATTGTAATTAATCAAATAATATTGATTTAAGGAGGATCATTAAATGAAAGAGATACCCGTTCAGGATTTGTCCTTGTCCAAAACTTTTCAGACCTACCAGAAAAAATTTAAAGCCTTAGCTGATGAACGCAGGTTACAGATCATGCATCAAATCACTCAACAAAAAGAAGTGTGTGTCTGTGATCTTTCTGACACCATGGCCCTGCCTCAATCGAAACTTTCCTACCACCTGAAGATTTTACTGGATGCATCCCTGATCAAGAAAGAAACAAGAGGAACCTGGAGCTACTATTCCTTAAATGAAGAAGAAGTGAATCACTTGTTGTCCGAAGAGTTGTGCTGTCTATTCAGACACGATTAATACAAAGGGCATAAGCCTTTGCGCTTGCCCTTTTGCTGGTTAATTAATCAAAAAAAATTGATTTAAGGAGACGATATTATGTTCACGACAGAAGAATGGAAGCTTAAAAATAAAGAAATTTTACTAAATGTAAAATACTTCAAAAAGCAGTCCGCCTCCCGTATTAGAATAAGGGATTGGAACTTTCCAACTCGTCAAAGAAAACCAGAAATCTGCTGTACCTGTTGCTAACCGCCTACAATAAATCAACTTTTTTTGATGAAAGGTGCAGTGATGATGATACAGGAGACATTACTTAGTTTTATTACCATCGCCATAGAATTAACCATTCTCTTTTTAGGTATCTCTTTTCTTATTTATCTTTTCCAAGGGTTTATACCTTATGAGCGCATGGAATCGCTCATGGATAAAAGCCACCCGCTTATAAGTGCAGGAATCGCTGTACTTTTCGCGTTTGTAACCCCTTTCTGTTCATGTTCAACAATTCCAATTGTCGTTCACCTTTTAAGAAATCACATCCGCTTCCCTATCGTCATGATTTTCTTATTTGCATCTCCTGTCTTAGACATCACGATCCTTACTCTCATGACAGCCATCCTGGGATGGAAAGTAGCGCTGTTTTACACCCTTATCACGTCCACTCTATCTATTATCGTTGGGTTCTCCTTGCATGGGTTAGGATATGAGAAGCAACTCAAACCTGTAATCATGGAAAATTACAGCCCTCCAACATCTACAAATAAAGTGAATGTGAATCGGGCGATTTTGGAAACATGGGCGCATATGAAAAGTGTCTATCCATTCTTGATCATTGGAGCAGCCATTGGTGCCTTCATACATGGCGCCGTGCCTGAAGAGTGGATTACCGATTATATGGGAGGCGAACACTGGTGGCTCGTACCCATTGCTGCGGTCCTGGGTCTTCCTTTATACATTCGGTTATCTACCATGATTCCAATCTCACAAATGATGATTGCTAAAGGAATGGCCCTTGGACCCGTAATGGCTCTGATGATCAGCTCAGCAGGTGCCAGTCTCCCAGAGGTGACTCTGCTTCACAGCATTTTCAAAAAGAAATTAGTCTTCACTTTTGTAGGTTCAGTCATTGCCATGTCTACCCTATCAGGATTTCTTTTCTACTTGATTTAAAGGGGGTGAACCCGTGAATTTGTTAAAGAAACTTTTTGGACAGAAAAAAGAAAAACCTTGCTGTATTGTCGTAATCAAAGAACAAAAGGAAGAAAAGTGCTGTGCGAAGTAAAAAAACAGCGGCCTCTTACTCGCGAAGCCGCTCTCATCAATTATGCTACTTGTTTACAAGCTTCCGCACATTCATAGCAAGCTTTGGCACAATCCTGGCAGTGCTGATGATCATGTTTCTTACATTCATCTCCACAAGCCTGGCAGATCTTCGCACAAACCCCTGCAAATTCAGATACAAACGGAGAGTTTCTTGAAATTGCTTGTTCTAAGTATCCGCAAATATCGGCACATTCACGATCGGTACGAATACATTCCGCCATCATTTTTACGTCTTCCTCTTTCAAACAAGCATCATAACAATGGTTACATGCTTCCATGCACACATGTAGCTTTTGGATAAGGTCTTGATATTTTTCGTGTGACATAAAATCTCCTCCTTTAAGGTGTTAGTTAGTATGTATCTCATGAAAGGGTTTTATAAACATAGGAAGGGTATGTGACCAAACAAAATCCATTCCTTGTCATAAACTATTCTTAGCCAATCTTTTTGATGGAGGAGAACCACATGTATAGAAGAAGAGGACCGGTACGCAGACCCGGGTTCTGTGTCTTTCCCGGATACAAGTACTGTGGACCAGGATGCAGCGGCCCTGGCGAACCCGTCAACGCCGTAGATGCCGCCTGCAAAGCACATGATGAATGCTATCGCTATCACAGAGATTACTGTGCCTGTGACCTTGCTTTCATCAATCAGCTTGAAAGATTACAAAATCCTTATACCTCAGAAGGTCGTAATGCAAGAAAATTATATAAATACATGAGAATCCAGCGACTCTTCACCTGTTTCTAAAATATGCACCAACCAATCACCGTTCTTTTGGTGATTTTTTTATTTGAATTTAAAGGATATTGAATCTATGTTATTAAACAATCTTGCAGAATTCTTGAAGACTCAGTTTCGAGACTTTTGTGTGAGGTGGATCGGGGAGGCGTGGGATGGGGAGACTCCCCTTGCCATATAAGTGTCTCGAAACCACTTCTGAAATCATCCGCATTTACTCAGCGAAAGTGTAGGGATATAGGTTCCACCGCCGCTATTTTGTATGTAAAAGCTTGATATAGAGCGCTTTACACCTACTTGCGAGAGGGGTGGAAGACGCCCTATCTTGGTATAGGTGCGTTTATCTCCTGCATCGAATGGGGTGGTTGGGAAGCTGCGAGACTCCCGTGGGAGAAGGAGATAGGCGAGATCCCGCAGGACACAGTCCGAGGAAGCTCGGCACTCCCCCACAGGAAAGTGTTCAAATGCGGAATCGCCCTGGTAGACACGACTGGCATAAGCAGAACAGCAACGGAATGTGCTTTTCATTCCTTTGCTGTTCTGCTTATGACGCGAGTGTCTGGGCGATGGAGCTAGACGAGTAGCTTCCCAGCCCCCCCTGACTCCCAATACGGCAAAACGAACCCGGAAACATCTCGAAACTGAGTCTTCAAGAAAAGGGATCATATATGATACATAAGTGTTACATTTTCATGTCCATGAAAGAAAAGAATGCTTTATAATTGAAGAATAAGGAAGAGTTTACTTTTCAAACGTGTTACATGTGCTTATAATAGTCAACAGCACGCTTTTTTGCTTCGCCAACATGAGAGGATGTATAACCAAAAATGAAATTCGAAGAAAGATTCGATTGGCAGCTCTTTTTTATTATGTGTTGTTTCATAGCCGTCAGTGCAGTCGCTCTTTTCAGTGCTCAGCAAAGCACACAATATAATGATAACTTCGTACTTAAACAGTTGGTCTGGTATGGCCTCGGTGGCATCGTCATCGGCTTTATGCTCCTTGTGGATCCTGAAGATTTCAAAAAAATCAGCTGGTACTTATATGGATTCGGCATCATTCTTTTGATTGCCCTGATCGTCGCACCACCATCCATTGCTCCTGTCATCAAAGGGCAGAAGAGCTGGTTCGCCATGCCGGGATTATCTTTACAACCTGCAGAGCTTGTAAAGATATTCACCATTCTTGCTCTCGGAAGGATTGCCGTTGATCATAATCAAAAGCACCGTTCATCAATGAAAATGGATTTGTTCCTGTTGCTCAAATTAGGAGCGGCTACCGGCCTGCCGGTTCTCTTGATCATGCAGCAGCCCGATTTAGGGACAAGCCTTGTGTTCATCGCCATCTTAGCAGGATTCGTCCTGATCTCAGGCATCTCATGGAAAATCATTTTACCGATTTTCACCATCATCTCAGCTCTTGGAACAGGATTGATCTGGCTTGCACTAAAAGCGCCTGAACTCCTTGACCGCTATTTAGGTGTGAAGGAGTATCAGCTCGGTCGTATCTACTCCTGGTTCCAGCCGACCAAGTATGAAGACTCTTCCGGATACCATCTCGTCAAAGCGATGAGAGCCATTGGTTCCGGACAGCTGTATGGAAAAGGGTTCGGCGAACGGGAAGTATACTTACCAGAGGCACAAACCGACTTCATTTTCAGTATCATCGCAGAAGAATACGGTTTTCTCGGTTCTTGTATCGTCATCATCCTATTCTTCCTATTGATCTATCGCTTCACGACCATCGCTTTTAAAGCGAACAGCAACTACAGCTCTTATGTAATGGTCGGAATCATCAGTATGATCGCATTCCACGTATTCCAGAATATCGGAATGTCTGTGCAGCTGCTTCCAATCACGGGAATTCCGCTTCCGTTCATCAGTTATGGAGGAAGTGCCTTGCTCGGAAACTTGATGGCGCTTGGAATTGCTTTTTCAATATCCTATCACCATAAGACCTATATGTTTGGAGAATAGAGAAACAGCATACAAAAAAGGGGGCGTCATGGAACGCCTCCTTTTTGTTTAACCTTGAAGCTATACCAATCCTACCCGATTACTCACTGTCGATGGTATTAGCGATTTCCACTAATTCATCAGGATAAAAGTGATCAGATACGCGTTGATCCATACTCAACCTGTACTGACAATGCTCCGTTTCAAAAATGAAAACGTGAAAACCCGGGACTTTCACGAAAATTCCTTTTCCCCCAGTCTTCAACCTCACCTGTTCTATAATTCGCTTCTCATGAATAAATAGCTTGTTTTCTGCAGGCCGTATATCCATCTTAAAATGATTTTCAGGTACGTGCTCATTCAAGTACTCCACATTTAATTCCACATTTTCGTTCCCACCTAACCGATTAACCCTGGCCAAAACGTGTGTAAATGATAAGGACGGAAGTTTCTTAGGAAGAGATATTTTCATTTTCATTTGCTGTTCAAATTCTTTGACTGCTTCTTCCAAAGACTTATATCCATATTCAGCATAGAACTCTTCCAGGGGTTTGGACTGATTCACTTGGGCATGAACGGGCGTATGGGCACCCAACAGGCAGGTTATGAACAATAAAGACATTAAACATTTCTTCATACGAACACCTCTAACTGCATCGAATAGATGTATTTTCCCCAGGTTTTCTTTCCCCAATCCAAATGCAGGAAAATAAAAAAGCTGGCATCCTTAATCGGATGCCAGCTTTCCAAATCTTTATTCTACCGTAACACTCTTCGCAAGGTTACGTGGTTTATCAACATCACAGTCACGGTGAAGCGCTGCATAGTAAGAAATCAGCTGCAATGGAATGACAGAAACAAGTGGTGTCATCAGATCATGCACTTGTGGAATGACGAAAGCATCGCCATCTTTGTTCAAACCTTCCATACTGATGATCATGCTGTTAGCGCCACGTGCTTCTACTTCCTGGACATTTCCACGAATGGAGTAGTTGACGTTTTCCTGTGTTGCAAGGGCGATGACAGGTGTGCCATCTTCAATTAGAGCGATCGTGCCGTGCTTCAATTCACCACCAGCGAAACCTTCCGCCTGGATGTAAGAGATCTCTTTCAACTTCAGAGAACCTTCCAATCCGACATAATAGTCGATGCCGCGGCCAATAAAGAAGCAGTTACGAGTTGTTGATAGATACTCGCTCGCCAAGTCTTCCAACTTCTCTTTTTGATCAGTTAAAGCTTCCATAGCAGTTGCCACGATTGCAAGCTCCTGCATAGGATCGAAATCAAGTTCAATGTCCTTCGCACGTGCTGTATCAACAGCTAGAATGGCAAGAACAGCCATTTGTGCTGTATAGGCTTTTGTAGAAGCTACAGCGATTTCAGGTCCTGCGTGCAGGTGCATCGTATAGTCTGCTTCACGGGAAAGGGTGGACCCTGGCACGTTCGTAACCGTCAGTGCCGGATGACCAAGTTCTTTGGTCTGGACAAGGACAGAACGGCTATCTGCCGTTTCACCACTTTGAGAAATGTAAACAAACAACGGTTTCTCAGAAAGAAGTGGCATGTTGTAAGAGAATTCACTAGCTACATGAACTTCTACTGGAATGTTTGCGAGTTTTTCAATAAACTGTTTACCTAAAAGTCCGGCATGGTAACTCGTACCTGCGGCGATGATGTAAATACGATCGCAGTCTTTCATCGCTTGGCGGATTTCAGGATCCAGCTTGATCTCGTCATTCTCATTTTGATATTCTTGAATGATTTTACGGATGACGAACGGCTGTTCATCAATCTCTTTCAGCATAAAGTGAGGATACGTTCCCTTTTCGATATCAGTTGTATCCAATTCTGCTGTGAATGGTTCACGCTCAACCTTTTTGCCATCAGGCTTTTGGATTTCAACACCATCGCGACGAACGATGACGGTTTCTTTATCCATAAGCTCAAGGAATTGATCCGTTACGTGAAGAGCCGCCATGGAATCACTGGCTACAACGTTGAAGTCATCACCGATTCCAACTAACAGTGGACTCTTATTCTTAGCGACATAAATCGTATCGTGATCTTCACGGTCGATCATTGCAATCGCATAAGAACCAGTTAAAAGCTCGACAGCTTTACGGAAAGCTGCAGCTACATCGTTCATTTCATTATTCAGGACTTCCATCAATTGAACGATGATTTCCGTATCTGTTTCACTCTTGAACTCCACGTCGCTCAAGTACTCGTCACGAACGTCCACATAGTTCTCAATGACGCCATTGTGAACGATTGTAAAGCGTCCGGAAGTGCTTTGGTGCGGGTGTGCGTTTTCTTCGCTGGGAGCGCCGTGTGTAGCCCAGCGTGTATGTCCGATGCCGTGCGTCGCTTTGACACTTTCATCTACAGCTTCTCTTAAAGAAGCGATACGCCCTTTTACTTTCGTCACTTCCACACCATTTTCGTTCAATGTTGCAATTCCAGCTGAATCATAACCGCGGTATTCAAGCTTTTCCAAACCATTCAATAAAATCTCTTTTGTATCATTCTGTCCGATATATCCTACAATTCCACACATAATTGTTGTCCTCCTGTTATCAGAGAAGGGCAACGAATGCTCCGTAGATTTCAAGGGGCTTTTCGCTGCCCCTCTCCCGTTATTCTTTCTTTGATCACTTCGTCCTGAATGTTTTGTTCGGAAAGTCACCTTCCCGTTTTACATTCGGACATGCGGTTGAAGTGTGGCAACCGGGAGGCATCCGCCGAATACTCGATGAACCTCCACCTCGTCAACTGTGTTCATGTTAAGACGTAGCACACAGTCCTGGCGCTTTATAAATAAGGAATGACCTCGATCCTCCTTAACTATTTCAAAATAAAATCCTTTTGTCTCATTTCCGAATGAAAGTCTTTTCAAACATGAAATTCGACAATTTTTAAGGACATGTTCAATTGTACACAGCCCTCTCAGATGGGTCAATAAAAATTGTAACCGTTACAGAAATGTAAGGGGCCTGTAATAGGATATGCGCAGATCACCCCCATGTGCGACCTGCGCAAGCCCTGAAACTACTCCTTCAAACCAAGCTCTTCTTCAACAACTTGGACAACTTTATCACAATACTCTTCGCATTGTTCTTCCGTAGGTGCTTCCACCATGATCCTTACTAAAGGCTCTGTACCGGATGGGCGTACAAGAACTCGTCCGCTTCCACCCATTTCCTCTTCTACAGCCTGGATGGCTTCCTGAATTCTAGGATGGGTTTGAACTTTATTTTTATCAATGACACGAACATTTTTCAATACTTGAGGGAACTTTTGCATTCCACTCGCAAGCTCTGAGAGTGGTTTGCCCGTTTCTTTCATGACATTGACCAATTGAAGAGCCGACAACATGCCATCTCCTGTCGTATTGTGATCAAGGAAGATGATATGTCCGGATTGTTCCCCACCAAGGTTATAACCACCGCGACGCATTTCTTCCATGACATAACGATCCCCTACGGCCGTCTTATCACTCTTCATTCCATTTGCTTCTACTGCTTTATAGAAACCAAGGTTACTCATAACCGTAGAGACCACTGTCGAGTTATTCAACGTACCGTTTTCATTCATGTGCTTGGCACAAATGTACATGATTTTGTCTCCGTCTACGATGTTCCCTTTTTCATCAACTGCAATCAGACGATCGCCGTCTCCATCAAAAGCAAGTCCTACATCCGCTTTCTTCTCTTTCACAAGGTCTTGTAACGGCTCCGGGTGTGTAGAACCGACGCCGTCATTAATGTTCAGACCATCCGGCGATGACCCGATCGAAGAAATGTCGGCTTCAAGATCTGCAAACAAGTGGGAGGCCAGTGATGAAGTCGCTCCATGAGCGCAATCGAGTGCGATGTGAAGTCCTTCAAAATCATAATCAACGGTTTGCTTCAAGTGTTGCAAGTACTTTTGCCCGCCCTCGAAGTAATCATTGATCTGACCAAGATCCGATCCTGAAGGCCTTGGAAGGTCATCTTGCTCTGCATCAATTAATGCTTCAATTTCCTGCTCTTGATCATCGGTCAATTTAAAACCATCTGGACCGAAGAATTTGATGCCATTATCTTCGACAGGGTTGTGGGATGCGGATATCATAATTCCCGCTTCCGCTTGCAGTGCTTTCGTTAAAAAGGCTACGCCTGGTGTAGAGATAACACCGAGACGCATGACCTCTGCTCCAATTGACAACAACCCGGCAGCCAATGCGCCTTCAAGCATCTCACCAGAGATCCTTGTGTCACGTCCAATCAAAACCTTCGGACGCTCGACACCTTTTGTTACGACATAACCGCCGTAACGGCCAAGTTTGAATGCAAGTTCTGGTGTTAATTCCTTATTCGCGACGCCTCGTACGCCGTCCGTGCCAAAATATTTACCCATAATCATTCGACCTCTCTTTCTATACTTTCCATTGATCTATGTTTTCACGATTGATTCGTTTTGATTAATCTGTGCCGTTTCCGTCATCTCCCGCTTCGCCTTCAACAACTTCAATGTCCACTTCAATGGTTTCAGGTTGAACGGAAGTCACTCCTTCAGGAAGCGGAATATCGACTTCTACGGTTTGATCTTCTGTCACTTCTGATACATCAACAGGGATTTCAGGAAGCGCCTCAATGCCATCAAGTACTTCTTTCGGTCCGGAAATGGTGACTTCCTCTGTTTCCGTACGGACCGATTCAATCAGTACCCCTTCCGTATTCCCTCCACGAGCGGCAACATTTAATGGAACGCTTTTCGTGCGGGTGGAAATCGGAACAGATACATTTACAGTCGTTGGATCCACGAGGACATTCAGCTCATTCCCCTGATTATCATAAATCTTGACAGGAGCTTCCTGCGCTTCAATTGACTCTGTAGCCTCACCGACATCAATAATCGCTTTCACAGAGGCTACACGCTCAATGACCGATGAAGCCCCCGTAATGGCAACTTCAGAAGGTTCCACTTCTGGATCACCAAGCTCAAGCTCACTATCCAGGTTTCCTTGGTTGATATAATCAATGTTCACTTCATAATCTTCGGTCACTTTTTCCTCAATCGTCACTTCAATGATTTTTGGATCGAGCGTGACTGCAAGCTGGTTGGATATCCCTGAGTGCTGTAAGGACACCTCATGTGTGCCCGGACCAAGTCCATTCAAATCTACAAAAACCGTAAAGTTCTTCTGTCTGGAAACAGGAGCGACAGCAGAGGTCGGCCCCTCAACAGAGACGGATACTTCTTGAGGGATTCCGCTGACCACATATTCTTCACTATCAAACCTGATTTCAAGTGGAATGTTTTCCATCACTTCCATATCAGAGGATGACTGATTGAAGAATAAAGAATCTGAGTCCATATTGTTATCCACATTGACCGTCACCCAAAGAAGACCAGCAAGCATAAGGGATATAATTCTTATAAACCATACACTTTTGAACCAATTATCCATTCTTCTTCCCCCTCCAGTTCCAGCTTTTCACCGCAGGGGCGGAGTAATCCAATTCAGTACGCAAAATCTCTTCCAGTTTCACTTGATCAAGGTCTCGATGCAATTCCCCGTTCTTCGTACAGGAAATAGCTCCTGTCTCTTCAGAAACGACGATCGTTAAAGCATCCGTCACCTCACTGATTCCCATAGCCGCTCTGTGCCTCGTCCCGAGCTCTTTCGAAATAAAAGGACTCTCTGAAAGTGGGAGATAACAGGCAGCAGCGACAATTTCATCATTTTTAAGTATGACCGCTCCATCATGGAGAGGAGTGTTCGGTATGAAAATATTCGTAAGCAACTCGCTCGACAAATGTCCGCCAACACGTATGCCTGTTTCTACGTAATCCCCCATACCTGTATCTCGTTCTATTGTAATCAATGCACCGATTCGGCGTTTGGCCATATAGTTACAAGACTTAATAATCGCCTGTAAGGTTTTCTCGGTGTCTTCTTCTTCTGAAGTATTCCTGCTGAAGAAACTTCCTCGTCCCAGTTGTTCTAAAGCTCTTCTAAGTTCAGGCTGGAACAAAATGATGATCGCGAGGAAACCCCACGTTATTGCTTGTGACATCAGCCACCTTAATGTGGTCAGTCCAAATAAATTACTCAATAACCATATACCCAGAATAACGAAAATACCTTTTAATAGCTGAACGGCTTTCGTTCCCTGAATCAGCATGATTAATTTATATACAACAAACCAGACAAGGGCGATATCCACAGTAATCAAAAAATAATCTAAAACATCCAATCCCCCATCAAGCATGCCTACACTTCCTTTTAGATATAATAAACCTTAAAAATTCACATTTACCATTATATCACATAACCTTTCCTGTATATATGGAGAACATACCGTCCTTGGGAGAGACCCATACATTTCTATACCATTTTGGTCGTTTCAGGGAGCCTTATGCTCCATTCTGTTCAAAAATAAAGCAAGGAAGCGTAAGCCTCCTTGCTTTTTTAATCCGATTCAAATGAGAAAATCGCCTTGAATGTCTTCTTCGTATGATACCAGATCCATTCGTAAACCTGGTTCACTTCGGTCAGTTCTCCTGAATATGCCCGGAGATTATTACGGTCAAGTTCATCATTCGTTTCTACTTGTCCAGAAGAATCATTAAGGATATCGCCATTGATAAGGGTAATGTCCCCATCGACTTTCCCGTCAATCCTCAAATCCCCATTTCTCACGACAAGATCTCCTTCAACCGTAACGCCTTCCGGTACAATGACCGTATGATCACGTATTTCCAGATTCTCCTGCTTGGATACCGTCACTTGCTGGTCCTGGTTCCATTCGGTAAATATTCCACCGAACATCAATAAGAAGAAGACGGCAGCAGCTGTAAGCAACGGATGCCTTTGGAGCTTACGGAGATAGTTCTTCCTTTTCTTCTCTTTTGGCAAATTCGCCATCACATTCGCAGTAAAACGTGGCGGCGCAGATACAGGCGTTGTGTTTTTAATCAGTGTCGTCGTTCTCTTTAGTTCATGAAAGTGATTTTGGCAGGATTGGCAGCTTTGTAAATGATCTCTCAGTCGTCTCTCTTCTTCTTTATTTAATTCGCCATCTAAATACTTATGCATGAGTTCAATGGCTTCTCTTTTGCAATTCATTCCCTCTCAACTCCTTCACACATGTCGAAGCCTCTTACGTAAAGCCTCTCTACCTCGATGGACCCTCGTCTTAACAGTCCCTACTGGAATATCCAACACCTCCGCGATCTCTTGAAGAGCAAGCTCATCTAAATAACGAAGCACGATAACGCTGCGATATTTAGGTGGAAGTGCTAATATCTCCTTGTGGATGTAAGATTGTAATTCAAGGCTTTCCACTTCTTCTTCAGGTAGAGCTTGGTCGGCAGCTAATTGCGAATACATGTCTAAGCCTTCCGTCCCCTTCACTTCTGCATCCAGATGATAGTCCGGCTTTTTTTTGCGGATTCGGTCAATCGACAGATTCGTTGCTATCCTATACAACCAAGTGGAGAATTTCCTGTTCTCATCAAACGTATGGAGATTCGTGTAGGCTCTGATAAAGGCTTCCTGGGCCAGGTCTTCAGCTTCATACGAGTTCCCAACCATTCGCAGACAAATATGAAAAACTTTATTCTGGTAAAAAGAAACAATGTCTTCGAAAGCGGATTGATTGCCCTTTTTCACTTCTTTTATTTTTTGCTTAATCATGGTTTCCATCTTCTAATACCTCCGCTATACGTGCGGTCGTTAACCTTTACGGATGACCTCGCCACAAAGTTTCATAAATTTAATATTTTTTTAGCTAATATAAGTTTAACTTTTTTTAGTATCGGTTATAAAGCTGTAAATGTAAAAAATTTCTTAGGAGGAAATTTAATATGAAGCGAGTGACCGCTTTGAAGAAAGAAATCGAAGCTTGTCGTGTGGAAATGATTCGTTTAGCCAGCCTCCATAAGTTGAGCTCGCCGGAAGTCGTACGAGTGAGTGTGAAATTAGATCGCTTGTTAAATGAATATGATGAAATAACATATAAAAAACAGCAACCCACCTTACAAAAAGCGGGTTACTGCTAGAATTGTGCATTTATTTCAAGCTCTCACCAAATAGAGAACCCATCAAACCTACCGCTACGCTAGCGGTTTTATTTTTTTCATCGAGAATCGGGTTTACTTCTACGAATTCCGCAGATGTAATCATCCCTGACTGATGAAGCATCTCCATTGCTAGATGGCTCTCACGGTAGCTTAAGCCACCCATTACAGGTGTTCCTACGCCAGGAGCTTCATTAGGATCCAGACCATCAAGGTCTAAGCTTAAATGCACCCCATCGGTACGATCTTTCAAATAATCCACTGTCTCTTCCATCACTTGCGTCATGCCCATACGGTCAACTTCGTGCATCGTATAGACTTTGATGCCCTTCTCTTCAATAAGCACTCTTTCTCCTTCATCTAGAGAACGAGCTCCGATAATCACAATATTTTCTGGTTTAATCTTTGGTTCATAATCATGTATACTCGTCAGTTTCTCATGGCCGATTCCTAAGCTTACAGCAAGTGGCATCCCATGAATGTTACCGGAAGGCGAGCTGTCGGCAGTATTCAAATCGCCGTGAGCATCATACCAGATGACACCAAGGTTTTCATAATGTTTGGCAACTCCTGCAAGAGTCCCCATAGCAATACTATGATCTCCCCCAAGGACAAGTGGGAAACGTTTATTTTCTACTACTTCATCAACCGCCTTTGCAAGACGACGACTTCCCTCAGCAATTTCATTCAAGTTACGTAAATTATCTTCTTTCTCATCTGTATTTTGTTTTGGACGAGGAATCTCAATGTCCCCTAGATCTTCAATGTTATATTTCAATTGCTCTAGACGTTCAACCATACCCGCATAACGAATAGCACTTGGTCCCATATCCACGCCTCGGCGCATCTGTCCAAGGTCCATAGGTACACCGATAACTGAAAGCTGTTTATTCATCAAAGTTCCTCCTTTTTTCTCTACTATAATTGTATCCGTTTTTCCCGTTATGACTCAACTGGACATGTTTGTGCATATATATACGGGAAACAGTATGAAAACGTATGTAATCATGCATGTTTACAAGGTTTGAAACCTTTTTCCATATAATAGAAGAAGGACTGTTCATCGAGAGCAGCGTTACAAAATTCGATGAACATCAAAAACAAATGAGAATCTCAATAACTTTTGATCAATGGCTCGAAAACCATTAGAGATTTTCTTTGGGACATCAAAAAATCCTGGATGCAATAGGAAAAGAACATAAAAAACCTGACATCAACTGTTGATGTCAGGTTCATAGAGTGGAGCCTAGCGGGATCGAACCGCTGACCTCCTGCGTGCAAAGCAGGCGCTCTCCCAGCTGAGCTAAGGCCCCGTATGGAGCGGGAGACGGGATTCGAACCCGCGACCCCCACCTTGGCAAGGTGGTGTTCTACCACTGAACTACTCCCGCATATGAAAATGAAAGATGAGCCATGAAGGATTCGAACCTTCGACCCTCTGATTAAAAGTCAGATGCTCTACCAGCTGAGCTAATGGCTCGTATGAAAAATAATGCTCATTATTTTATAAGCAGTGTGCTCGTCACGTTGATAGATTTGTCGGTGAAGCATACGCTCCTCGCAAAGCCTACAATGAAGAAAATTCAATGATGATTACGGCTTCTCTACCAGCTGAGCTAATGACTCATATAATAATATCCAGTATAACATCTTAAGAAAATGGCTGGGCCAGCTGGATTCGAACCAGCGCATGACGGTACCAAAAACCGTTGCCTTACCGCTTGGCTATGGCCCAACAGTTACAAAAATAGTATTTACCATCTAAAGATCATTATACAAGAAATGTTTATTTTCATAAAAAATAGCTGATCATGGATGTCAGCCGTTATAGTCAATGAAATAAATGGTGGAGGGAGTAGGACTCGAACCTACGAACCCGATGGGAGCGGATTTACAGTCCGCCGCGTTTGGCCAACTTCGCTATCCCTCCACTTTGACTAAATAAGTGGTGCCGGCCAGAGGACTTGAACCCCCAACCTACTGATTACAAATCAGTTGCTCTGCCAGTTGAGCTAGGCCGGCTTATGAATTTAATGGTGGAGGATGCAGGGTTCGAACCTGCGACCCCTTGCTTGTAAGGCAAGTGCTCTCCCAGCTGAGCTAATCCTCCGAT
>NZ_FNIZ01000013.1 GCF_900104185.1 Halobacillus aidingensis
CGTCGTGAGACAGTTCGGTCCCTATCCGTCGTGGGCGTTGGAAATTTGAAAGGAGCTGTCCTTAGTACGAGAGGACCGGGATGGACACACCGCTGGTGTACCAGTTGTTCCGCCAGGAGCATCGCTGGGTAGCTACGTGTGGTCGGGATAAGTGCTGAAAGCATCTAAGCATGAAGCCCCCCTTGAGATGAGATTTCCCTTTGCTTTAAGCAAATAAGATCCCTCAGAGACGATGAGGTTGATAGGTCCGAGGTGGAAGCGTGGTGACACGTGGAGCTGACGGATACTAATGGATCGATGACTTATCTATCTGATGAAAATCATTCGTGAATGACAGTACTTTTTCAATAAAAGATGTTCCTTATCCAGTTTTGAGGGTTCACCTGAACTTATGGGAATAAATAAATGTTCATATTATGGGAGCACATCAAGTTTCCCACATTATCGCGGGGTAGAGCAGTCTGGCAGCTCGTCGGGCTCATAACCCGGAGGTCACAGGTTCAAATCCTGTCCCCGCAACCAATAATTTTACTTCAAACTTTATATTGATGTGGTGGTGAAGGCGAAGAGGTCACACCTGTTCCCATGCCGAACACAGCAGTTAAGCTCTTCAGCGCCGATGGTAGTCGGGTTTACCCCCGTGAGAGTAGGACGCCGCCACATGATCCCTTAGCCTTTCAGGATTTATTTCCTGAAGGGTTTTTTCGTATGCTCATTTTTGTGTGGAGGGAGAGCCAGGGTGTAAATATATTCTTACAAGTCCATCCGTTTATTAGTTATCTTTATATCTTTCGTTATGGTTATCTTTATTGCAAGTTTGTCTTTCTACCAGCAAAACGATTTCAGCTGGCTTGCATTCATTTTTCTTTTGTTCGTTTTCGGTGTGACCAGAACCATCCCTGCGCTTCCAATGCAAAAGAACCTACTTTCCTTATGGAGGAGCAGGTTCTTTCTTTTCTTACATATAGTATTCATTTGCACATTAGTGTAAGAGTATGTCGGAGTCAGGCACGACATCATTATTGAACTATGATCCGAAGCAAGTAGGACTGGCCTCACTATTGTGCTTGTCTGAAGGGTAAATAAAAGGATAGAATAGGGAAAGAAATTGGAATCATAGATGATCCATTTAGTTCAAATGCATAGCAACGTATCATAATAGCGTTTGTACAAGGAGTTCAACTATTAGCCGGATTTTCAGGGGACCTTGACTTATTATGACATGATGGTTCAAAATCTGATAAATAAATGAAGACGATTAACAAGCCTGGAATCAGGTGAAAAAGTTTGGTTTTAAAGCATATTCACCATTAACAAACCATGGAAAGGAGGAAGGAATGTGAAAAATCCTGTAGTCATTGTTGGTGCTGGTTTAAGCGGTCTGCGTGCTGCCTCTCTACTTGCTGCCCAAGGCGTAGAGTGTAAGGTGCTGGAGGCACGAGATAGGATTGGCGGTAGGGTCTTGAGTACTTCAGATCCAAATAGACCTGACCTGGGCAAATTCGACCTCGGCCCTACATGGTACTGGCCGCAATATGAAAGCACGATTTCCAACCTTGTTAAAGAACTGAATCTAGAAACGTTCGTCCAGCACACAAAAGGGGCGATGCTTTCAGAACGATCCCAAAACATGTCGCCAGAGCGTTTTGTGCTTCCAGAAAATTCGATTGAAAGGTCCATTCGCCTCAAAGGCGGGGTGCAGTCTCTTATCGATGCTGTAGAAGATACGATTCCTTCCGGGTTCATTGAGCTTGAAACGCGAGTTACAGCCATTCAACTTGATAAAGATGGGGCTATTACTGTGGAAGCAGATCTTGCGGATGGAAGGAGAAAAAAAGTTTCAGCAAGTGCTGTTATCTTAGCATTACCACCGCGGATGGTGGCGCATCATATTGATTTTTCTCCTTCCCTACCTCAAGATACGATCAATGACCTCATAAGCAAACCTACGTGGATGGCTGGACAAGCCAAGGCCATAGCTGTTTATGATCGTCCCTTTTGGAGGGAGGCAGGCCTCTCTGGATTTGCAACAAGTTGGGTTGGACCGTTACAAGAAATCCATGATGCTTCTCCTGAAACAGGGGCTGGTGCATTATTTGGATTTTTCGGCATGCCACCGAAAGCGCGCCGGGAAATGGGGGAGGATCAAGTGTTACAATTGGTCATCGATCAATTGGTCAGGCTTTTTGGAACCTCCGCTCAAAACGTGAGGGCGATCTTATACAAAGATTGGTCCAAAGATTCCGAAACCGCTGCTGAGGAAGATTTAGAGCTGCTTAGAGATTTTCCGAGCTATGGTCTGCCACAGAAAAAAGGGGTATGGGAAAAGAAAATTATATTTGCTGGTACAGAGGCCGATTCAGAGTCTGGTGGCCATCTTGATGGTGCCCTCCTGGCAGCTGAAAAGGCAGTGAATGAAATCAATATTCTAAATAACAACTTTTGAACGAGTATTAGAAAGACGCGTAGGAGATTCTTTTTGGAGGAACATAGTAACAAACCTCCGATTGTCTTATGCTCGTGAACGCCCCATTCGAAACTAAAAGATTACCGGACAATGTTTATAAATAAAAAAACCAATCTACCGCCATAGATTGGTTTTTTCTTTTGAGATATCTTTACGTATAGGTTTTCTTTTAATGGAGTTTTTATTGTAATGTCTTAACATAAGGATAAGATCATCACGGTCCAGCAACTTCACTTTGTTTTTATGTGCTTGTACAATTGCTGCATTCGTATAGAATTGATTAGTTATGACCCACTTCTTATTGGCTTTATAATATCCTGAAGCACCAATTATTTCATTTACGGCTGATATACCTATATTGTTAGAGTACCTTTTCGCTTGGACTACAATGACATCTAATCCTTTTCTTAAGATAAGGTCTGCTCCATAATCACCAGACTTAGGAGTTCGTTTTACATCATATCCTTCATTTCTTAATAAGTGAGAAAGGACGGTTTTAAACTGAATACCACTCATGGAATCGATTTCTTCCATTAGATCATTCCATTGAATGCTGTTATAGGATAAATTGTTGGATTTATTGAGAATTATTTTAATGACCAAAAAAGCTAAGTAAATAACCGAATAAAGAAAGAAGAGAAGGAATGAAAGATATATGATTCCATCCGTAGGAAATAGACAAACAACACAGTAATAAAGCAAGTTTGAAATTCCAATGAATTTCGCCTTCTCTGATAATGACCAGTCCTTGAATTGTTGTATTTTTTTCCATTGCTTTATGTAGTATTTAAATATTATAATCAACCACCTTACATATAAGATCAGATGGTATTTTGCCCAATGATTAGGAAATTATACTGCTTTGGAATTACTCTTGTCGACATGGATTAAAGAATAGTGCCTGACCCCCACTGCGCTGAAGTGTTAACGTGGTGGGGGTCAGGCACGAACATTAGCACTTGCAGGCATGTACGGTCCTTCTTCCGTTGACATCCAACAACATTTAGACCGCATGTATGGCTCCCGTTTAAGTCATGGAACTCATTTAGTTTGGGCAACAGGTGGAAGTTTGGTGCCAAAAGATATTATGGAAGGTCTTGTTTCTAAAGGGACATCATTTCTTCGTCAGGAGGAATAGAAAAAACGAACCTGTTGTAGTCACCCTCACGGCAGAACTGTGAAGAGCGGGGATGGGTCGGCGCTTCCTGATTAAAAAGGCCTGAATGAAAGTGTCTGCCCCCCAGTGCGTTAACACTTTAGCGAAGCGGGATCAGGCACTGATAATGTTAAATAACCAACACTTGCATTCAATAGATATATTCTATCTAATAAAAAAACACTGCAATCTTATTTTTAACGATTGCAGTGTTTTGAAATTTACTATACTACGCAGAGATTTCTTCGCTGGCACGTGTATTTCCTTTATAGATAAAGTAAAGAGCAATAATCATAAAGAGTAATGCAAAACCACGTTTCATATCCAAAGGAATTACTAAACTGTTGAACCAACCGAAATTATCAATAAGAATACCGATGACAAGCTGACCGATGATAACCGTAATATTGGTTGCAATGACCCCGATTTTAGGGACAGCGGCTATTATGAAAAGTAAAAACAACACACCTAAAAATACGGCGCTTAATTGCCATTTAGGTACTTCTACAATGGCAAGCAAATTTCCATGACCAAAGAATAGTATAATAATTGCTAGAAACATGGTTCCAGTCAGAAAAGTTAACAGGGTCGTTTCGATGGTTCCTGCTTTACGACCGAATGTACCATTAACAGCTGATTGTGCGCTTAATGTGAGACCACCTAAAAAGGTGAATAGAATCATTAATATACCCATTTCGAGACCTCCTAGTAAACTAAAATAAGTGCTATAATCATTGAAATAACAGCGAATATTTTTTCTTTATTGACTCTGGATTTCTTGCTTCCAAGCCAACCATAATGTTCAATCACTATACTCATTACTAATTGACCAATAATTACTGCAACCATAGTTATTCCGACACCGACAAATGGAACACTAATAACAATAGATGTTAAATAGACAACTCCCAAGACACCCCCAAGCAGTGTCCATTTAGGTGCTTCAACGATATAAGAAAATTTCCCTTTTCCAAAGAATAGCCAAAGTAATCCGAGGATGATCGAACCAATAAAGAAGTTATAAAAACTAGTTTCCAGTTTTCCTATCGTTTTTCCTAATTCACCATAAATAGCTCCTTCAAAACTAAGCGCTGCTCCTGCCAATAACGCTAATATATATGAGATGTAACGCATGGAATGAATTCCTCCTGAGATCTTTATATTTAAATATCTAGAATAATCGATATATTATATTAAAAAAGAAACAGAAATCAACCAACTCAGATTTCTGTTTTAAGGTATTCAGCAAACTGACGAATGGCTTCTTCATTTCTTCGATAGTATGTCCACTGGCCATAACGGACAGATTCAAGAAGACCAGCTTTCTGCATCATCGTCAAGTAGTGAGATACCGTAGATTGAGAAGCTTCGGCTTTTTCTTGAATGTCTCCTACACATACTCCCCCTTTATAACTGACCTCCTTTGGCAGGTGAGCGCCCTGTTTAGGAAAATGCTTCTCCGGTTCCTTCAACCACTTTAAAATGTTAAGTCTAGTTTTGTTGGATAAAGCCTTAAATACATCAATTGGTTCCATAAGCCATATTATATATCGGTTTTTATCGATATGTCAATTTAGCAGAAATTAAATAAGAGGTGGAACCATAAAATTCAGGGAAGGTTCTAAAAAAGATTGCCCACTTTAGCCATATAAAGCAGACAGTCTTTTAATAATTTGGCAATATCTAATAGAAGAATTTCCTCATTTGCGTCTTAAGATGTGTAACAAAGCCTGCACAAGAGCTGCCGTCACTCATGCCTCTCTATCGATTACCAAAGCCAAAATTATTTGGATGTGCAGAAGAAGTAGCAGATCAAATTCAACCCTGGTACGAAGCAGGAGTATCCTGCAGGTTTCGTGCTTTTATCGATTTAGTCGTTTCTATGTGACAAGAAAAAGGAATTTCCCGTGTGCGCTTCCTGAGTAAAAAGGCCTGACCCCAAGCGCTCTATTTAGCGGAGTGGGGTCAGGCATGATTGAAGTCTATATTTACCTTCTGAAATTTCCTATGACTTCTACCGTTTCACTGACACTAACAAAGGCTTTGGGGTCTATGCTTGTAATCAATGATTTTACTAACGCAAGTTCATAACGCGTAATAACCGTATAGAGCACTTTACGTTCTGTGTTGGAATACCCACCTTGACCGTACATGACAGTGATACCGCGTATTAAATTATCCAGCAGCTCACTTTTCACTTCTTCCCCACGATCGGATACAACCATTAAGCTAAGCTTCACATGGCGGGTATGAACACGGTCGATCACTATTCCAGTAATATAAATGGATATCATGGTGTACAGAGCTAATTCCCATGAAAAAACAAAGCCGGAGATAAAAACAACCACACTATTGATAGCAAAAATCAATACTCCTAACGGGATATCACGCTTCAAAGTGAGGAGAAGCCCGATAATATCAGCTCCACCACCGGATCCGTAAAACCTGATGATCAGACCAATGGATCCGCCAGCAATCGCTCCTCCGAATACGCATGCTAACAAGGCATCTTCTGTTACTTGAGTGACGGGGAGATATTGCATCGTGATGGAGGTGACAACGACAGAAAATATGCTATTCGCAATAAACTCTTTTCCTAGCTTCATCCATCCTAGGATAAAGATCGGGGCATTCAGAACCACTAACCAAATCCCCGCACTTATAGGAGTAAGTAAACCGAACACCATAGCCAGCCCGGTCACCCCACCAGTTAAAACTTCATTTGGTATCAAAAACAGGTTGAAGGCTGCTCCTAATATGATGGAGGTGGCAAACAGTACTGCTAAATTTTTCAAGCGACTCATGAGAACACTCCAATTCATGCTATAGAAAATACTAAATGAATTCTAGGGGCCATGAATTTGGAAGTCAATGATATTTTATTACATTCGTTTTTTTGGGAATGTTTTGACAATTATTCAGAACATGTTACGATATCAGTGAAATCAAAAAACATAGACGATCCACTAGGGGTGCCTTCTCATAAGGCTGAGATTAAAGTGTAGCTTTAAGACTCTTAGAACCTGATCTGGTTGATACCAGCGTAGGGAAGTGGCGGTCAGCGTGTATCTTAAGCTACATATAGATATTTACACCTGAAACCACTATCTTTACGCACATAAAGATAGTGGTTTTTTAGTGTCTGGAAATAGATGCAGAGAGTGCCTGCGTCTTATCCTTTTTTCCTTGCTCGTGGATCGTCGGGAAAAGGAGAGAATCACAATGAAATTTTCACAGCAGATTCGTGAAGCGGTGGATCCCATTTGGGAAGCAAGTTTCCATCATCCTTTTGTCAAAGGGATTGGAGAAGGGACGCTATCGCTCGAGCAGTTCCGCTACTATGTCCTTCAGGATTCTTATTATTTATCCCATTTTTCCAGAGTGCAGGCGATGGGAGCAGCAAAGTCAGAGGACATGAAAACCATGGCCAGTATGGCTTCTCATGCTCAAGGGACGTATGAAGCAGAGATGGAGCTTCATGAGAACTTTTCAAAAAGACTCGGAATCACAGAAGAGGAGCGCAACCAGTTCACTCCTTCTCCGACGGCTTATGCGTACGCCTCTCATATGTACCGGGGCGCCTACCATGGGGATTTGGGAGAGATTATCGCTACGATTCTTCCGTGCTATTGGCTTTATTATGAAGTTGGGGAGCACTTGAAAGATCATCAGCCGGAAGAACCGATTTATCAGGAGTGGATCGGCACCTATGGCGGGGATTGGTTCCGGACGCTGGTTGAGGAGCAGATCCAGCGGCTGGATGATCTGGCGGAATTGAAATCGGAAGCGGGCCGTGAGCGGATGAAAGAGTTGTTTGTGATCAGCAGTCAGTATGAGTACAAGTTTTGGGAAATGGCATACCAAATGGAAGAGTGGCCGTTTGATATGAAAACTTCTCAACTGGCTGGCAAAGGAGAATGAATCGTGAGGCCATCCATTCACTTGATTTCGACAGGAGAGCAGATGTTTGCTGAACTAACCGAGACAGTGAGTGCGGTCCAGCAGGAAATCGATTTTCTCCACATTCGAGAAAAGCAACGCTCTGCTGCTGAAATTTTTGCTGGCATTCAACAGCTGACGGATGCCGGTTTTCCAATGGAGCGTATCATCCTCAATGACAGGGCTGACGTTGCTTTTGTAGCAGGAGGACTTCGGGGTGCAGTTGACTCACCACAGCCTCCCAGTCTCACAAGTGAAGCAAACCTTTCCCGAACTGAATGTAGGGAAATCCGTTCATTCATTAAAAGAGGCCATAGATGCGAAAGAGGAAGGAGCGGATTTTCTCCTATACGGAAATATCTATCCGACCTCCTCCAAGCCGGGAAAAGCGGGGAAAGGATTGGATTCGCTCCGTGAAATTATTGAACATGTCGGGTGCCCGGTCGTTGCTATCGGTGGAATAACGCCAGAGCGGGCAGGGGATGTCATTCGTACGGGAGCTCAGGGGATTGCAGTCATGTCCGGAATTCTACAGGCGGAGGATCCTGTGAAAGCAGCGCAGGCTTACCGGACGGAAGTCGATGGAGGGAGGATGTTATGAATAAGCATTATGAAACGATTGTTGTCGGTGCTGGGGTGATCGGCAGTTCCATCGCCTATCATTTGGCCAAGCGCGGACGCTCTGTTCTTCTCCTTGAGCGAGAGACAATCGCCGGCAAAGCATCTTCAGCTGCTGCTGGCATGCTTGGAGCGCAATCGGAACTAAAAGACGTGGACGATTCATTGTATTCACTCGCTACAGCAAGTAGGGCAATGTTTCCTGCGTTGGCTGAAGAGTTGAAAGAATATAGCGGCATTGATATTGGGCTGCAGCAAAAAGGCATTTATAAAATTGCTACAAATGAAGGAGAAAGGGAAGAGTTGATCGCTTATGGGGAAGTTCAAAGAAAGCGCGGGGAGGAAGCGAGGTGGCTGGAGCCTGCTGAATTGCAAAGGGAAGAGCCGGCGCTGTCTTCCCAGCTGAGTGGCACTTTATTTCTCCCCAACGATGGTCAGGTATCCGCTCCTGATTTGTCGAAGGCTTTTGCCATGTCAGCAGTAGAGCTTGGGGCAGAACTTCTCGAGTACACCGATGTACAAGGTTTGATTAAAGAAGGGGATCAGGTCACGGGAGTGAGAACAAATCGAGGAAACATGAGCACCGACCATGTCGTTGTCGCCTGTGGTGCCTGGAGTGAAGATTTGCTTGGTAAACAGAATTCCGGGATGGATATGTATCCGGTTAAAGGTGAATGTTTTTCTGTGAAAACGAAGCGCAGGCTCATTCAAGGCACGCTCTTTTCTAAGGGGTGTTACATCGTTCCGAAAGTGGGAGGGCGTCTGGTGATCGGCGCGACCGAAGAACCTGGTACTTTTGATGAAACGGTAACCTTGGGCGGATTATTTCCATTAATCAAAGCAGCGACTCAGTTAGTACCTGAACTTGTTTTTGCAGAGTGGGAAACAGCCTGGGCCGGGCTTCGCCCACAAACGAAAGCCGCCATTCCGTATCTGGGCCCGCACCCGGAGTATTCCGGACTCTTTATCGCTGCCGGACACTATCGCAATGGCATTTTATTGTCACCTATAACAGGAAAAGTGATCGCAGACTTAATCGAAGGCAAGCATGTTCCTCAGAAATGGACCACCACTGGGAATTTATTACGTGGAGGAGTGAACCTATGAAACTACGAATCAATGGCGAATGGCTGACCGTTCCGGAAACGGTCGATACGATCGGTGAGCTACTGGGTCATTTTCAATTGGATCAGCGGGTGGTAATCGTTGAACAGAATGAAACCATCTTGGAGAAGGAATCACGATCAGATAACAAGGTGCAGGATGGAGATAGCATTGAAATCGTACAATTTGTAGGAGGCGGATGAAGATGTTGAAAATCGGTAACCAGGAATTCAAGTCACGTTTGTTGTTAGGCACAGGAAAGTATCCGGATTTTGACGTTCAGAAAAAGGCAGTGGAGGCATCAGGGACCGACATCCTTACCTTTACCGTAAGGCGGATGAATATTTTCGAACCGAGCCAGCCGAATTTCCTTGAACAGCTCGATGTAGAGAGATATACGCTCCTTCCGAACACGGCGGGTGCGAAAACGGCAGAAGAAGCGGTCCGACATGCAAAACTAGCCAAAGCTTCAGGGCTCTGCGATATGATCAAGGTAGAAGTCATCGGCTGTGACAGGACGTTACTGCCGGACCCTGTAGAAACGCTCAAAGCAACGGAAGAACTGATAAAAGAAGGCTTCACGGTTCTTCCGTATACGTCTGATGATGTTGTGCTTGCCCGACGGCTTGAAGAATTGGGTGCTCATGCGGTTATGCCGGGAGCTTCCCCGATTGGTTCTGGACAAGGGATCATCAACCGTGAGAATCTTCGTTTCATTATGGAACAATCCACGGTGCCTGTCATTGTGGATGCCGGAATCGGATCACCGGCGGATGCGGCACAGGCGATGGAGCTTGGAGCGGACGGTGTGTTATTAAATACAGCTGTTTCAGCAGCGGAAGATCCAGTGAAGATGGCCGAAGCGATGAAGCTAGCGATCGAAGCCGGACGTCTCGGTTATGAAGCAGGAAGGATTCCGAAGAAACGCTATGCCACAGCAAGCAGCCCGATGGAGGGAATGAGCCGGACATGAATGAACGCTATTCCAGACAGACGCTTTTCTCTCCCATTGGAGAAGCCGGCCAGAAAAAAATCAGAGAGAAACATGTGCTGCTTCTTGGAGCAGGAGCGCTGGGAACAGGAAATGCTGAAGCTCTCGTGCGGGCAGGAATTGGACGGTTAACGGTAATTGACCGCGACTATGTCGAGTGGAGCAATCTCCAAAGGCAGCAATTGTACTCAGAGCGGGATGCCGAAGACCGTCTCCCAAAAGCAGTTGCGGCGAAACAACGTTTGTTGGAGGTGAACAGTGACGTAAAAGTCGATGCCTACGTCATGGATGCGACGCCATCTGAAATGGAACGGTTGTTGGATGGCGTCGATCTCATGATCGATGCCACCGATAACTTTGACGCCAGAATGATGATGAACGACCTCTCTCAAAAATATCAGATTCCCTGGATTTACGGCGCATGCGTAAGCAGTTATGGCATCTGCTATACCATTCTTCCGGGAGAGACCCCTTGTTTGAACTGCCTGCTTGATCAAGTGCCTCGTGGCGGTATGACCTGTGATACTGCCGGGATTATCAGTCCTGCCGTGCAGATGGTCGTAGCTCATCAAACCGTAGAGGCGATGAAAATATTAGTGGAAGATTGGGCGGCGGTCAGCAGGAAGCTTGTTTCCTTTGACCTGTGGCAGAATCAGCATACATCCATCAACGTATCCAGGATGAAAAACGAAAGCTGCCCTTCTTGTGGAGAGAACCCTTCCTATCCATTTTTAAAATACAGCCATCAGATGAAAACGGCTGTATTATGCGGGCGTGATTCGGTCCAAATCCGCCCTCCGGCGAGCAGAGAATGGAGTTTAGAGGAGGTAGCCCGAACTCTTGCTCAACAAGAGGTAAAGGTTGAACTAAATCCATATCTCGTTTCTTTTACAACAGAAAATAGAAGGATGGTTCTCTTTAAGGACGGTCGTGCTTTGATACATGGAACGCAGGATGAGACCGAAGCGAAGACACTTTATCATCGATACTTTGGCTAACAGCAAATCGTTCTGATGCCTGGATCCAATAGTTAGGGTAAGGCACGGATACGAGTGAAATATGTTTTAAGAATAATAGAACATTATAAATAAAAAAATTCAAAAGTAGATAAGCGACAACCTTATTTGTTGAGGACAAAAGAGCGCTTCAATCAAGAAGCGCTCTATCATTATGACTACTCCTCGTTTCTGAGATGATTTCTTACTGAACAATACATTCATTTCTTCCCTAAACGGTTCACTTAGATGACTGTTCTTTCGTTAGATTTCGTGAAGAATGTCCAAATTCGTAACAGGTGTGATAAAAGGAAAAGGATGAAAGGAGCGAAATATGGGAAGAATACATAAAATTACTCTCTTGGAGCTGAAAACAGATGGTAAACTCTTTCCTGTTAAATGATAGCTTCCTGGGTCCGATCATTCTGTTCTTTACTTTTGCCTGTTTAGCAGTCTTTTTTACCTTTCATTTTTTAAAAACAAGTGACGTCAGTGGCGCATCTATAGTAAGGAGTGGAGTTGATTGAGAAGTTTATCCAGCTTTTGAGATATGTATAAAACATCCTCATCGTCTGCTCCATTTAAATAGGCATCATACATTTCTTGTCGAACAGATTCTATTTTTTCTTCTAACAATGAAATATCATCCATAGTAATCCTCCGCGTAAACTCTTCCAACTCAAGATTAACACATGTCTTTACAATATCCTGACAATTCGAATGATTTTGATCGTGGCAGTTTGAAACAGGCAAAAGGTGCCAGGGACTAAATTCCTTATCTTAGGTGTTGGTAGCTTTAGAAATAAATTACGCCAGCGCAAAGGATCTGGCGTAACTAACTAATGATACTCATCGCAAAAGCTGGATATAAGGGGTGTTTATGTGGTTCTCTATGTCTCCTTATGGATGAAAAATGCCAGTGCAGAATGAATGCACTGACAGATAGGGGTGATATCTCTTTATCTTTCCTGTAATTTTTCTATGGCTGAAGAGAGTCTATGAAAAAGTGGTTTTTGAATGAAGTCAATGACTCCTAAAGAAGCACACCGGTCGAGGAGCTGAATATCACTGAGTTCAGAACAAACAATCACCTGTGCTTTTGGATACTTGCTATGTAGCTCCTCTAAGCATTCTAAACCTTCCATATCTGACATGGAAACATCCATGAGTACAAGCTCTGGATGATATCGATCATAAAGGGAGAGGACTTCCATGCAATCTTCCGTTTCCGCCAAAACTTTATAGGAATGTCTCTCTAATATACTTTTCAACCTGAATTTCTCTCGAGAGTTATCTACCAATAGTGCAGTAGGCATATAATCTTCCTTACGTCGAATGGTCTCCCTAACCCCATCTTTATACCTGTGTAAATCTTCACCCCATCCATATCATAACAGACCAGCTGATGAGAGAATAGAAAAAAGTCGAGTCCGTAGAGTTGAAAGGGATGTGGGATGTTTACCTCCCAAGGGATTAAATCAAAACATACAACGGCGTTTTGTACGAATCTTCCGTCCGGTCGGCATGACTTGAAAGGAAATGGTGATGGGATCCCGACGGTCATTTAATGTAGACAACCAGGGGAGTGTAGGAAATGGTCAAATAGTAGTCTATGTAGAACGCTTTCTGTTGGGGAGGGTTCTTTTTTGTTGACTTGGGAAATCAGTGGGTTATTTAGGGGCTAAAGGTGGAAAAAATGCGGGAGATTTCCCAATCTGAAAACCCTTGAAACACGGGTGGAGTGTGATAATCTATTTCATGTAAGAAAAATATGGAAAAGGTGGAATTTATATTATGAAAAAGAAATTCATTTCTTCGATGGGTGTCGCTTTATTAGCTTCTGCTGCCATTACAACTGGAGTAGGTGCTGCCGAATCTAATGGGGAAGACGTAACTAAGACGGAAAAATACAGCATCAACTGGGAAAGTGAATGGGAAAAAGCGGAGGATTATGGAGATACTGTAGAGTTTGGAAACAGTAACTCAACTTCCGAAGGTGAGTTTCAAGCGGCAGCAAGCTCCTGGGGATCCTTATCCACTGGAAAAACAGATGTAGCATCGAATTATATTACAGGCGCCGTTAGTAGTACAGGTACTTCGAAAGGTAAGATCTACACGACGGTTACCTCAGCAACCACGAGTCTTAAAAATACTAGCTCTGGTTACACGGTAAATGGTAGCAAGTCCACGGCCATTGGAAAGTTTACTGCTGAATCAACGGCCGAAATGGGCGGGGTTTTCAACACGGTTTACTCTGGCCTTACCATTCATACAGCTACAGATTCGGGAGTCCTATACGAAGCTAGAACTCTTGATAGTGTGCTACACTACTAAGGAATACATAAAATTGCACTAAGCTACTTTTTAGCTTAGTGCAATTTTCATTGGAAAGGATATACTTATGAAAAGAAACCTCATGTTTATCATTCTCATAATCATTGTTTTAAGTGCTTGCTCAGATGGGCAGTTAAACAATGAATACAGTGAAAAAGACGTTGCAACACTATCAAATGACGGTACCGTTTTAGAAGGATCTAAGGATTTTGAACTGCTTAGCAAATCGGATCAAATTGCTGAATCATCGGTTCCATTCACTTTGGTGAAGGCTTTTGTCCCTGATGATGATTTCAAAAATGAAATCACGGTCAGAGGTGAGGCGTTTACTTTTCTTACCTTACCAGAAAACAAAGATCACTTAACAGGTAACATTATTGTGGAGAATAATAAGGACGAAAAGGTTGAGATGCAAGCCCTATTTATGCAAGGGGATCGCACAGCAAAGGTTAGACCAAAAGAAGATGAAAAGTGGTCGACATCTATAAAGTATGATGTGCCGCCAAAAACTTCCATCACACTGCCGGTAGAAATTTCTATAGAAAAAGAGGGTCAGGGAGAGTTATCATTTATACCTTTAGAGGATCTCGCTGATAAGGAACAGATAGGGAATGAAAATGTAAGTAATTATCGCTTCTTTTTGCAATTAGACGATGTTACCATTGATAATGAAAAATTAAAGCCTCTTTCATTTACGTTGAGTGAAGAGCAGATGAGTTCTTTGAAAGATCCTTACCCTTCACCATCATGGAGTACAAACAATGGTGAAGCTGTGAAGTTTTATGAGAAAAACGAACAGCTTTTCACTAAGAAAAGGATCCAAGGGATTACATTGAACACCCTGCCTTATTCAACAGTTATCGACGTGGTCCATTTTGATGAACATGGTAATTCCACGGTGTTAAAAGAAGATATAGTTTTAAAAGAAAACGAAAGCAAATATCTACCATTTGAAAAAGAAACAATAGAAAAATTATATGAAAAGGATCGGCGGCAATTTATCAAAGTGACTAATAATCGGGAAGAAAATATATTGGCAGATATGAAAGCCCTGGATAATGGATCTAAACCATTCCCAACATCCTATCAAGGCATCATTGAATTACATCCAATGAAAGAGGGAGAGTAAAAAGGGTGAAAATGATTAGTAAGTGGAGCATCTTTCAACTATTAAACATAGCAGCACTAGTGACCCTTATTTTTCTATTTGAAAAAATCGGGTACATCCTATTTGATGCGTTGTTATCAAATGGCTCTTCGATCATGATTCAGCTTTATTTTGCTATAGCCATTTTGTTAACAGTCAGTTTCAATTACTTTGGGATTTATTGTCAGCTAAAGAAAAGCAGCGATCAAATTTTTCAACATAAGTTTTGGAGAAACGGAATAAAAGTATTTGGGCTTTCCCTTGTGATTTTAATATTTGTAATTCTATGGTTTGGATTTACGGGTGATATCTTTATCGTGGTTGAGCAAAATCGGTGGGTTATGTATTTCATCGCTGCGCTTTTCATTTCGATGACTTATTTTATGATGGTTTCGGTCGTTTCTAAATTTGAAAACTCTCCCTTTTCCATTATTAAAATGAGTTTTTACGCCACCTATCTCTTGCTTGTCATTTCAATTTTTATGATGTAGTTCATGACACAAAATATAATTGTTCATTCCATACAAAAAGGCAAGCCGTAAGGAAGGCTTGCTTTTTTGTATGGAAAATTGCTGGAATCCATATAGTGAATGCTAACCCCAAGCCGTTCGCTACAAATTCATTTTTCTCCGAATCAGACCTTTTAGGTTGTTCATATACAAGCAGGGTCTACAGGCTTGGTAGTGGTAAAGGCCCCTGTGGTTATATCATAGTTGTTTAAATTCTTTACTTTTCGTAATAAACTTAGAGAGAAATCAATGGAAGGTCAACGTAAAAAATATATGTTATGGTACATACATTTATGGATCAGGAAAGAGTGGTGAGGATGATCGGCGCAGAGGTTAGTATTTTAGGTGTGTTAGTGGCAATGGCAATTACGATTATTTTGATATTCAGGAGTATTAACCCTCCGTATGCCATGATGGCAGGTGCTATTGCTGGGGGGCTCGTAGGCGGGCTCAGTTTAGCGGCTACTCTGGAATTCATGATAGGCGGGGCTCAATTATTGACCCCGGCTGTATTACGGATTCTGGCAGCCGGAGTGTTAGTTGGCGTTTTAATCGAATCAGGCGCGGCCAATGTCATTGCCAACACCATTGTGTCAAAAATGGGAGAGACAAGGGCATTATTAGCGATTACAGTATCCGCGTTAGTATTAACCGCAGTAGGGGTGTTCATCGCTGCAGCAGTGATTACGGTCGCACCGATCGCATTGATGATCGCCAAACGGACCGGAGTTTCCAGGTTAAGTGTGTTAATCGCTGTCGTATGGGGCGCTAGGGCAGGAAATGTAATGTCGCCCAACCCTAATACCATTGCAGCGGCTGAAAGCTTTTCCATCCCATTAACGAGTGTCATGTTTGCTGGAATCGGCCCAGCCATCATTGGTGCAGGATGTACCTATTTTATAGCAAAAAAATTGAATAATAAGGGATCTAAGGTCACTAAAATTAGGATGGAAAAGACAGATGAGATCAATCAACCTTCTTTTGTGGCAGCCATTTCAGGTCCTTTGTTTGCGATTTTCATCTTATCTTTACAGCCATTATTAGATATTGAAGTAGACTCATTAATTGCATTGCCAGCAGGGGGTATTTTCGGGGCCATAATCATGAGGAAAACAACGGATTTAAAGTCTTTCATGACGAGCGGACTTCAAAAAATGTCTGGAATATCCATTTTAATACTCGCAACGGGTACCTTAGCCGGCATTATCGTGAATTCCTCACTCAGTAGTATGATTATGAGCGGCTTAAATGCCTTTGATTTACCCATCTCTTTCATCGCACCTCTATCAGGTTCGTTTATGGCACTCGCCACAGCATCAGCCACGTCTTCGGCAGCGATTTCCAGTAATGTGTTTGGTGAAATATTGTTAGAAAATGGCGTCAGCGCTTTAGCCGCTGCCACGATGATTAATGCGGGAGCTGTTGCATTTGACCATTTGCCACACGGTCCGCTCTTTCACATTTCACGGGATAGTCTGTTCATGGAAATGAAAGAACGATTGAAAGCCCTGCCTTATGAAACGTTGATAGGCATGGTCATTGTGATTGTTTCTACAATTATTTATGCAGGTTTGCTGTAAAAGTAGAGGACGGTTCGGGTGCTTCCTGAAATTAATACGTATAAAAGAGCGCTTCAGTCACGAAGCGCTCTTTTGTTATGGAATATCATTTAAAATTTAAGATGATGCGTTACCACGTTTCAAAATTTAGAATGTTTACATAACCCGAATGAAAAAGGAAAGTATCGCTTCTTGCTTAATATACTGGAAGGAGATGTTATAAAAATCAGAGGAGGTTATTTGTGGACGCATTCTTACTGATTTTAATGTCATTGGCTTTTGCAGGGACGATCGTCTTTTTTGTTTTTGCCTTCGTAAAAGGGAAGGATCACAGGCGCGGGAACTTTCTAAAATCGGGTGGTTGTCTGTACGCCTGTTTCGTCCTGGCTATGTTTGTAGGATCTGAGGAGGGAGCTTTTCTAACCTTCTTAGTAATTTTAATGGTAACAGCTTTAGCAGGTATGGTCGTCTTTTTCATATTAGCCTTCGTGAAAGGGAAGGGGAACAGGCTGGGAAACTTTTTGAAATCAGGGGGCTGTCTTCTTGCATTACTGGCTTTTGTCCTTATTACGGGAGCGATGAGCGAGGATGTTCCGGTCACGGAAGAGGTTAATGCTTCTATAGCAGACAAAGAAGCTGAGGCGAAGGCGAAACAGGAAGAGGAAGATAAAGAGCGAGAGGCTAAAGAACAAGAAGAGAAAGAACGGGATGAACAAGAAGCTAAGGAACAAGCGCAGAAAGAGCTGGAAGAACAAGAGGCTAAGGAACAAGCGCAGAAAGAGCTGGAAGAACGAGAAGCTAAAGAACAAGCCCAGAAGGAACAAGAAGAACGGGAAGCTAGGGAAAAAGCTCAAAAAGAGCAGGAAGCCAAAGAAGCTGAGGAGCAAAAGAAGAAAGAAGAAGAGGAGCGTAAGGCTAAAGAGGAAGCAGAACGGAAAGCAAAGGAGGAGGAAGAGCGTAAAGCTAAAGAAGACAGCGTAACCGTTTCTCAAAAGCAGGCGGTAGCTATGGCTGAGCAATACCTTAGTTTCATGGCATTCTCAAAGTCAGGGTTGATCGATCAATTGGAGTTTGAGGGGTTCAGTACAGAAGATGCCACCTATGGTGTAGAACATATTTCGGTGGATTGGCAGGAACAAGCGGTGACCAAGGCCGAGGAGTATCTTGATTTTATGGCGTTCTCAAGACAGGGTTTGATTGATCAATTGGTTTTCGAAGGGTTCAGCAAAGAACATGCAGCGTACGCAGCCAGTCAAGTGGGGTTGTAATCGCAAGGTGGAAGCGGGTAATATGACAAGAATATAGGTAAAAAATGAGGGCTTATGAAAGTGCCTGACCCCTACGCTAAAGTGATAACGTGGTGGAGGTCAGGCACTTTTTATATCGTCTGCATAATGAGTGGAATTTAGGAGGTGAGCACCAATATCATACATATAGGTGAAGGTGCCTGACCCCCCATGCGCTAAAGTGTTACCGTGGTGGGGGTCAGGCACTTTTTTAAGGCACTTTTTTTAATGAGTCCTAGAAGGGATTTGGGTGTAACGTATAGCAGGTTAGCAGCAGAGATTCTCAAATATGCAGAAGATGGGACAAACATTATATTGAAAATGGTTGGATGGAGGAGCCGCCAAGAGCATTAGACAGAGATGAGTTAGCCAAGAAAAAATAACTGTTATAGTCCCACAAGATCCAGTAATAATTTCCCGATTCCTGGCATCGAGAGATGGGAGGAGGATCGTAAATCCGTCCATCCTTTCTTTGTAAGCTCCAAAGTCCTCCGAGTGCAGATGATTTGAGCTACACCGGTGAGAGTCACGGACCACATATTCCAACAAATGTGTGGCACTCCAGAATAGTTCTTCTAAAAGTTGCAGGCAGGTAAAGACTCCCTGCAACTTTTTTCTGAAACGTATGAAGAAATATTTAGAGGAGCGCACGATGGATACTTATTACAGAGAGAAGACCTAAGGGAATAATAAGTATGAAGGTTATTCGATATAGTATTAAACGTATTTCTAGTCGCGTCTTTCAGGAGCAAACTACTATATATACCTTTATGTAAGTACACTTTTTATACGAAAAGGGCCCTTTCTAATAGAAGGGCCCTTTTCGTATAATCATTCATCTTCTTGTATGGGTTCAAATCCACTGTCCCGAATGGCTTGCATAAAGTCTTCTAATGACCCTGCTTCTTCATTATATGAGAAAGTAATTTTATTGAATTTAGTATTTACGTCTGCTTCCCTAATGCCCCAAACATTATACAAAGCTTCGTTCACTTTCTCTACATCAGATGAGCTGGTCATTCCATTGATTTGTATAGTAACTTCCTTCAAGGAAGCTCACCTTCTTCTATTTTGTTTTCATTCCTTGACCCATGCCTTGCAAGAAATGAATCATGGTTGTGATGGATCGATTTACATCGGGGTCACGTATAGATTTTGCGAGTCCCCACAATCCTAATTTCTCATCTTTTTGGCTTTGTTCAGCTGAATTCTTAAGACCCTCACTTGCCCCATTTAATAATGTATTTAGTTGGTCAGGATCCACCTTGGTAAAGAAATTAAAAGTACTGATTCCACTTTTCACTAAATCATGCACTGTAGGTTTGTCCAATTCCTCCATGGCTAAAATTCCGAGTTCATGTCGTGTTCTTAACATGCCTTTTGTAATATCGAGAATACCGAACTTATGAAGTTCCTCAATAATTTCTAATAGGATCAGAATGGACTCTTTATTCTCAGTTAATTTTTCTAGTATTTCATTTAGATCGGAGGCTTGCTGTTGATCAGGAGTAAGAATGGATTCATCAATTTGCTTGATCGCTTTCGCCATGTTCAACTCCCTTTCTCTTAATAAATTCCGGAATCGGTGTAAAGTTTTCCCGTTCCCATTTCCTTTCAACCTCAACGCCTTCTTGAGGTTGAGGATTACCGAATCGGTGGTTTATTTCAGGTATAGGCGATGGACCGCTCGGCTCAATCACTTCCATTTTAACATCCATTTCTTTGTAGTTAGGAGTGTGGGTGTCTTTGTCATGATAGCTACTCGTCAGCTTGTTTACAGCACTTTTTTCTTCCATCGAATGCATAGGAAAGTACAATTGTTTACCCTTCACTTGTTCTGTTACCCAAACTCGAATTTCAGTTTCCCCGTAGGGAGATTTCAATCTCACAAGAGCGCCTGTTTTTATTCCACGTTTACTTGCTAATTCAGGTGAAACTTCAAGCCACGGCTCAGGTACTTTATGACTGATTCCTTCTGAACGATACGTCATATTGCCTTCATGGAAATGTTCCAAAATCCGACCATTATTCAAGTGTAAGTCATACTCCTCGCCTGGTTCATATGGAGGTGTCCACTCAACTGCGAATAATCGAGCTTTTCCATCTTCGAAACCAAACTCTTTCTCATAAAGTAGAGGAGTATCTGACCCATCTTTATTCACAGGCCATACCTGACTGTTCCAACCTTCCAGCCTACTATAACTTACACCTGCAAAAATTGGAGACAGTTTTGCAGCCTCGTCCATGATTTCTCCTGGATGTTTATAATTCCAGTTTGCACCTAGTTTATTAGCGAAATTCTGGAAAATTTCCCAATCAGGTTTGGATTCACCTAGAGGTTCAAGTGCTTTGTGAAAACGTTGAATTCTTCTTTCCGTATTTGTAAATGTTCCATCCTTCTCTAGGCTTGGTGCTGCAGGCAAAACGACATCTGCGAACTGAGCAGTCTTAGAGAAGAAGATATCCTGTACAACGAAGAAATCAAGCTTTTCAAAAGCTGTGTGAACATAATTAATATTGGAATCAACAAGACCCATCTCTTCTCCAAATAGATACATCGCTTTCACTTTCCCATCTTGGATAGCCTCAACAACCTCGTGGTTATTGTAACCAGGTTCCTTAGGTAAAGTTGTTCCCCATGCTTCTTCATACCTAGCACGGATTTTATCATCCTCGATCGACTCGTATCCTGGTAACCACTCTGGCATTGTGCCAAAATCACTTGCTCCTTGCACATTGTTATGTCCACGTAACGGGTAACCTCCCGTACCGGGCTTGCCATAATTTCCTGTAACGAGAAGTAAGTTTGATATAGCCGTACTCGTATCCGTACCACCTTTATGTTGTGTAACACCCATAGCCCACAATGCACACATGCTTTTTGCTTCATGAATGATGGTAGCTACTTTAATTAGAAGTTCTTTGCTTAAACCAGTTTTATCTTCTGCATAATCCAAAGTATACGTATCCAAAGAATCTACGAAATCCTCAAAGTTATTTACGCGCTTTTCAATAAAATCAGTATCATGCCAATCTTTATCAATAATATATTTGGCGATGGCATTTAACCAAACTAAGTCTGTTCCTGGTTTTGGACTAATAAATAAGTCTGCTCTCTGTGCAAGTTCATTCTCTCGCAAATCGAACACGATCAACTTTTGATTAAATAATTTATTCGCTCGTTTTATTCTTGTTGCCAATACTGGATGAGATTCTGCAGGATTGGCTCCCACAACTAGCACAAGTTCTGAACTTTCAATATCTTCAATTGTTCCTGCATCTCCACCGATTCCTACGGTTCTCATTAAGCCAGTAGATGCAGGGGTTTGACAGTATCGCGAGCAATTATCTATATTATTCGTTCCAAACACACTACGCGCCAGCTTTTGGAACAAATAGTTTTCCTCGTTCGAGCATTTTGATGATGCGATGAATCCGATAGAATCATTACCATGAGTTTCTTTAATATCTGTCATTTTTGAAGCCATTAAAGAAAGAGCTTCTTCCCAAGTGGCTTCAACGAACCTTTCACCTTTACGAATTAGTGGTGTAGTTAAACGTTCCTCACTGTTCACAAAGTCCCATCCGAATTTACCTTTAACACAAGTGGAGACTCCGTTAGCAGGAGCAGCTGGGTCTGGTTGTATTTTTAAAATTTCACGATCTTTTGTCCACACTTCAAAGCTACATCCAACACCACAATAAGTACATACCGTTTTCGTTCGTTCGATACGATCTTTACGCATAGTTGCTTCTATATTTGAAATTGTTAATATTTCTCGATATCCTGGCTCGACTTCTTTAGTTAGATTAATCATTGGTTCCAGTACATCATTTGGTATGCCTGTCATGTACCCCGCTTCTCCGAGCATAGATTTTTCCATTAGTGCGTTGCAAGGACAAACTGACACACAATGACCACAAGAAACACAAGATGATTCATCAATTGGAACATCATTATCCCAAATTACTCGAGGGGCGTTTCGCTCCCAATCAATGGTTAACACTTCACTAACTTGAAGATTCTGACATGCTTCCACACAAAGCCCGCACAATATACACTGGTCCGGTTCATAGCGATAAAAAGGATGAGAATTATCAGCAGGGTATGGTTTAGCTTTGAATGCATATTCCTGATGTTCAACCTCTAAATATTCCGCAGCATTATGAACCTCGCAATTTCCATTATTATTATCACAAACGGTACAATAAAGTTCATGGTTCTCCAATATTCGTGACATAGCCTCGTGTTGAGCTTCTTTAACATTGTTGGACTGGGTTTTGATCTCCATTCCATCTTCAACTTTAGTGGCACACGCCCGTTTCAGTTCTCCATTAATTTCTATAAAACATGTATCACATGTCTGTATAACACCGATTCCGAGGTCTGGTTGTGTCGAACAGATACCTGGTACGTAAATTTTTTGATTTCTAACGGCTTCAAACACCGTTTCACCATTATTAACAGAATACTGCTCTTCATTAATTGTAATTTTTAGTTGCTTTCCTGCTGCCACTTAAAGTCACCTACCTAATAGAATTCCTTTATGCCTAAGTGTTTACCATTTTTGGTAGATATATACAAACTCATGTTGGATTCGGCACAGCTTCTGTTTTGCTCTTACGATAACGAACAATTAGAATCTTCATAGCAATAGCAGTAAGGAAAGCTGTTACAATTAAGATACCAAAGATAATAAAGGTTACATCATAACTATTAGTCGTCTCGCGAATATAAGATACAGCCATCGGTCCTACCACTCCAGCAGCTGCCCATGCAGTAAGCAAATATCCATGTATGGCACTTAGTTGTTTTGTACCAAATAAGTCTCCGATAAAAGCTGGAAGATTAGAAAACCCTCCACCGTAGATGGAAACAATGAGAAACATAGACGCTTGAAAAAATAGAGAGTTTGTTATGTTTATAAGAGAGAAAAACAGCACGAGCTGAATTGTGAAAAAGATGATATACGTGTAGGCTCTCGTAATATAATCTGAAAGAAAAGCCCAAAACAACCGTCCTCCTCCATTGAATAAACCCATAATACCTACCATCGTTGCAGCAGCAGCTTCCGTCATCCCTGCTTTTTCTTGGGCCATTGGGGAAGCAACAGAAATTAACATAATCCCTGCGGATATATTGATAAACATCATCCACCACAACATCCAAAATCGAGCCGTTTTGACTGCTTCTCCACGAGTCATCTGGTCTAAATCACTGGTATTCTTGTCATTCTCTTCATCAGGATTATATCCCTCAGGTTTCCAGTCTTTAGGTGGAGGAGTGATGTAGGATGCACCTAGAGCCATTAAAACTAAATAGCACGACCCTAATATATAGAAAGACCAATGAATACCTAACGTATTATTTAGAAATTCAGCAGTAGGTCCAGCAATTAAAGCCCCTGCCCCAAAACCAAAAACCGCCATTCCCGTAGCTAAACCACGACGATCCGGAAACCATTTGACTAACGTGGAAACAGGAGCAATATAACCAATTCCTAACCCAATCCCACCAATAACCCCGTATGTGATATAAAACCCCCAAAGCCATTCAATTTGAACCATTAATCCTGTAAATAACATACCTCCACTAAATAATACGGCTGCGATCAATCCCGATGTACGCGGGCCTCGTTTTTCGACAAACTTCCCCATGAAAGCTGCTGTTAGTCCTAAAAAGAAAATCGCAATGGTAAAAGCAAGAGCAACATCTGTTCCACTCCATCCTAACTGCTCAGTCATCGGTGTTTTGTAAACACTATAGGCATAGACCGATCCAATTGATAAGTGCATAGCAACTGCAGATACAGCAATCAGCCATCTATTTTTTTTGGTTTCCACAATGATTCTCCTTTCCAATTTATTGTTTTATTGTGTCCTTTACGTGATATATCACTCAAAAAACTGAACATTTTATAAGTGCACGGGCTCTGTTGTGTTCTATCTGCTATAGAACGATTTGGGTTTTAATAGACGAAATTTCATAAATTAGTATTTATCGACGAATTATAGCTTTTATCAAGAGTTACCCATTCCAAATGCTACATCCGATTAATGGAGCACCTTATGTAATTTAGTTGAAAGACAGCCTGAATTAACTTGAGTTACCCGAGTAAAAGAAGGCGAAATCAATAATCTCAATGTGGAAATTGACAAGTTTGTTATGGAGCTTTTTTTGATGATCCTACATTAATGCAAAAAAGATTGTACATTTTACCTGATATATCCTCTCTCTTTCTTTAACAGAGGCTAAAGCCAAGAATTTTTAAATACTAAAAAATATATTATTGAGAGGTTCAAGCGTTTTATTTAGAATTTTTACTTGAAAAAATTTTTAAAGGGAGGTATTTCCAAATGAAAAACGAAAAGAATTTAATTGAGGGAAGGATAATATGTATGAAGTATTATCAGAAATTAATAAACCAAATAAAAAATATAAGTAATCAGCAATTTTTATATGGAATGGCCATACCTATTACCTGCTATAGGCTTACTAGCATTATTTTCGGAATCTCAGTTTAAAGATTTTATCCAGGAATGAGCAAGTGGGAGGGGGTGGATGGAAAGGAGAAATCAAGAATAAGGCAAAGGACGGGACTCCTTATTGGATGGATAAGAAATTGTCCCCTTTTTTAACGAAACCAGTATTTGCGATCCGCTTTGAAATCACCAAGCGTAAAAAGGCGGAGGAAGAATGACAGCATATATTGACCTGATTGATCGAAGTTCAAGAGCAAGAAAGGAAAAGACTATCAAGAGAATTACATGATGAAATTAGACAAAACCTGTATAGTTACGTAGTTACCCTCAATCGGTTGAATGCAGAGCTGGAACATCCGTTGATTGAACGGTTATTGGAGGAATCCAAAGACTTAATTCAGAAATCCCGCGATTTCTCTTGGCAATTAAGACCTTCTGTATTGGATGACCTAGGTTTGATTCTGCCATCCGTTCCTCAGAAAGATATGAAATCGATATCTATTTTAATAACTCGCTAGAACATCGTTTGGTTTCTAATACCGAGGTTACCATTTATCGGAGGATTCAATAATCTCTAACATATGTAAGGAAGTATGCTAGTGTCGCCCAGGCTTCCGTAACCATAAGAGTATTGGTGGAAGTCCGTGGAAAGGGATTTGATCAAGAAGAGCTTTTTTGGGGTGTAGGTTTGGTGAGCATGGAGGAAAGGGCCCGGTCGGTTGATGGAGAACTTTCTGTGCATCCGACTCCTGGAAAAGGTACTACGAGCGTAATGGATATTCCCTGTGCGGATTAATAGAAAACAAGAGGAGAGTTATGCTATGAAGCTAGCTTTAGAAGATAAATTCGGTCGGCCATTAGAAGATTTGCGTATTTCCGTAACTGATCGTTGCAATTTCAGGTGCCTATATTGTATGCCAAAGGAGATATTCGGAGACGATTTCGAATTTATGAAGAAAACGCAACTTCTCACCTTTGAAGAAATCTATCGGTTGGCCAAGATTTTCATTGAATGTGGTGTTAAAAAAATTCGATTGACAGGTGGAGAGCCCCTTTTGCGCAGGAAATTACCCGATTTGATTAAGATGCTGACTAGCCTTGAAGGCTTGAAGGATATAGGCTTAACCACGAATGGTTTTCTCCTTGAAAGATATGCCATGGAACTGAAGAAAGCTGGACTCCAAAGAGTGAATGTAAGTCTTGATGCTATCAATAATAAAACCTTCCAGTCAATCAACAGTGTTGGAGCGCAGTCCGATCGGATTTTGAAAGGCATCAAGAAAGCCAAAGAGGTTGGACTTGTCGTCAAAGTCAACATGGTAGTCAAAAAGGGAATGAATGATGGAGAAATCATACCGATGGCAAAATTCTTTAAGGAGATGGGGGTTACTCTACGTTATATAGAATTCATGGATGTCGGCCAGTCAAATGGTTGGGAGTTTAAGCATGTCGTAACGAAAAAAGAAATCTTCGAGATGCTTTCCAAAGAATTTGATTTAGAGCCGGTCGATCCGGATTATTTGGGGGAAGTTGCCAAGCGGTACCGTTATAAGGGGACAGACACAGAAGTTGGATTTATCACGTCTGTCTCGGAGTCTTTCTGTTCCACTTGTACGAGGGGCCGTATTTCAGCTGATGGTAAGTTTTTTACATGTTTGTTTGCAGCCCAAGGATTCGACTTAAGAAGGTTGGTTCGCGCCGATCTTTCGGATAATGAAATCAAAGAACACTTTGCTCCGACCTGGAGAAATAGGAGAGACCGTTACTCCGATGAACGGACAGAAGAAACTGTTAGAAATAAACCACGCATCGAAATGTCTTATATCGGTGGTTAGGGAAATGGGAAGGAATCAAATCATGAAGGATCGCTACTCCCGGCAGATGCTGTTCAAGCCTGTTGGCGAACAAGGTCAAAAAAGAATAGAAAAAGGTCATGTCATGATATTTGGTTGTGGAGCATTGGGAACAGCAAGTGCTGAAACACTGGCAAGAGCAGGGGTAGGTAAGTTGACGATCATCGACCGTGATTATGTAGAAGGAAGCAATTTACAACGCCAGCAGCTTTTTTCCGAGTCCGATGCTATTCAGGAAATGCCAAAGGCGATTGCTGCTAAAAAACGCTTGTCAGAGATTAACTCAGATATTTTAATAGATTCTCATGTGATGGATGCAACGGGGGACGAGCTGATTCCTCTTCTAAAAGATGTCGATGTTGTAATCGATGCTACAGATAATTTCGATGTTCGTTTAATGATGAATGATCTATTTCATAAGCTTTCTATTCCATGGATTTTTGGCTCATGTGTCGGAAGTACAGGAATGAGCTTTACGATTTTGACTAAGCAAACACCGTGTTTGAATTGTTTGCTTTCATCTGGACCGATTTCAGGAGCCACTTGTGATTCAGCTGGTATCATTGCACCAGCTGTCCAGATAGTGGCAGCCCATCAAACGACAGAAGCGTTGAAAATGTTGGTAGGTGATACGGCTGCTCTACGAACCAAACTTATCACATTCGATTTATGGAATAACCAACACCAGATGATCAATGTCTCCAAAGCAAAAAAGGATGATTGTAAAGCGTGCGGGGAATTTCCAAGTTATGAATATTTAACAGATGAAAAGAAGACCAGGACGGAAGTTCTTTGTGGGAGAGAAACGGTGCAGATACGCTCCCGTCAACCTCTAGAGTTGAGTGAACTGGAGAAAAGGTTACAGGTGTTCGGGGAAGTAAGGAAGAATAACTTTTTACTTTCCTTGAGGTATCAGAATTACCGCTTGGTCTTCTTCCATGATGGAAGGACATTAATCCATGGCACGCATTCAGTGAAAGAAGCCAAAAAAATTTACTATCAGTTAATCGGGTGAAAAGTGTTAGGAAATTTGTAAATAAACTACGGTGGAAATTGTAGGAATAACCTCGGAAAGGAAGGTCGATATGGTAGAAACAAGAAAACCCATTAAAGTAAATGATGCAGTCAAAAAAGTAATGGATCATGCTCTTGAAGGCAAAGTAGAATACGTTCCAATTGAAGCATCATATAAACGTATTTTGGGGGGAGATTTAGTTGCGGATCACGACGTTCCTCATTTCGATCGTTCTCCATATGACGGCTTTGCTTTACGTGCGGATGACACAGCGGGAGCAACCCGGGAAGCACCAGTGATATTGGAAGTGGTCGGTGAAATTGGTGCAGGGAGTGTTTTCGAAGGGAAAGTGAAGGAAGGACAAGCCGTTCGGGTTATGACAGGGGCGGCTATCCCAGAAGGCTGCAATGCTGTCTGTATGTTGGAATTGGTGGAGGAGATCCACGAAAATTCTAAAACATATATACAGACAAAAAGGTCCTATAAAGCGGGCGATAATATTTCTTTCCAAGGAGAAGACAGAGAAAAAGGAAGTGTTCTGGTCAAAAAGGGGACCTACATAAACCCTGGGATTGTTGCTTTATTGGCCACTTTTGGTTATGGAAAGGTTCCTGTGAGCAGGAAGCCGACAGTTGGGGTAATATCAACAGGAAGTGAGTTATTGGATATTGAAGAGCCCTTGCAACCCGGGGAAAATCAGAAACAGCAATGCTTATATGTTACTGGCACAGATCGAACGAGCTGGCGGTGAAGCCCTCTACATAGGACAATTTAATGATGATTTTGCCACCTGTTATGAACAAGTCAAAGACAGTTTGGAAAAGGTGGATTTCCTCATTACTACGGGTGGAGTTTCTGTTGGGGATTACGATTACCTACCAGATATCTATGAAAAGCTGGAGGCGGATGTGTTGTTCAATAAAGTGGGAATGCGGCTGGTAGTGTGACGACGGTCGCCGAGAAAGACGGGCAATTATTGTTCGGATTGTCCGGCAATCCTTCCGCTTGTTATGTAGGATTCGAACTTTTCACCAGACCGGTTATCCGGCATTTCCTTCACCAACCGAATATATATATCCGTAAAGAGAAGGCAATTCTCTCAAATCAAGAGAAAAAGAAAATAGAGAGGAGTTTCTTTTGTGACAGATAATTTTGACATCATTGATACACCGATTGACACCCAATCATTGATTGATAAAGTAACGAAGAGAGAGGCGGGGGCCATCACCATTTTCATAGGGACAGTCAGGGAATGGACGGAAGGAAAAAAGACCCTGACCCTGGAGTATCAAGCCTACAAACCGATGGCCATCCAAAAGTTAAAAGAGATTGGGGAAGAAATACAAAGCAAATGGCCAAAGACAGAAGTTGCGATCACTCACCGGATCGGTCACTTGGGGATAACGGATATTGCAGTTGTTATTGCTGTTTCTTCGCCACACCGCAAAGCAGCATATGAAGCCAACGAGTATGCCATCAAACGGATCAAACAAATCGTCCCTATTTGGAAAAAGGAACATTGGGAAGACGGAGAGACTTGGATTGGCGACCAATTGGAGACAACCCCTTATCCAAGTGGAAAACCAAATGTAAAGGATGAATCAAATGATTAAAGTGTTGTTTTTTGCCCATTTGCAAGAGGAAATCGGTAGAGGGGAAATGGAATTGGATAACGCTGACATTCCCGTTAGGAACCTAAAGAGTTATCTGCAGGAGAAATATAATCTCTCCAGGATGGACCAAGTCATGGTAGCCATCAATGAAGAATACGCCGTCGATGATGATGAAATCAAAGATGGGGATGTCGTTGCTTTTATTCCACCTGTAAGTGGTGGATAAGAAGGATTGGAGGTTTGCCTGATGCTCAAGAAACACCGAAAAGTATCCCCGAAGGAAGTGAATTGTGCCGTTCTGACTGTCAGTGATACTAGAAATGAAGAGACAGATAAAAGTGGTCGGAAGATGAAGGATCTATTGGCTGAATCAAACCATCAGATTAACAGTACCACATCATCCCTGATGAAAAAGATTTGATTAGTCGAGAGATTGAAAGTTTACTTGAGGATAATAAAATAGAAGCCATCCTGGTGAATGGTGGAACAGGTATCGCCAAAAGGGATGTGACAATTGAGTCAGTTTCCGCTTTTTTTGAAAAAGAACTACCTGGTTTCGGTGAGCTATTCCGTTATTTAAGTTATGAGCAGGACATTGGAACAGCCAGCATCCTATCAAGAGCAGTAGCAGGTGTAGCAAAAGATAAAGTTATATTTTGTACGCCGGGCTCCACGGGTGCAGTCGGACTTGCGATGGAAAAAATCATTTTGTCTGTGTGAAAGTGCCTGACCCCCACTACGCTAAAGTTTTATCGTGGTGGGGGTCAGGCACTGATATTATGTCTAATCAACAGTTCTGAAGGCACCTTCCATAGTTTTTTAACTATTGGAAGTTTTTGGGTGTTTTTAAGAAAATTCCCTCTTGTATGTGGACCCTATTTATCCATTTCACTCTTCCACTTCAGAGCCCTAACAATACACTCTGCGGCCATGCAATGTTTAGTAAATTGCTTAAAACTGTAATAATAACTAAAGCAATGCCAGTAGAGTAGAGAGCTTTGACGAAAGTGAACTTAGATTCTATAAGTAAAAAGGCGATAAGGTAAATAGTAGAAGCAACAAATAACCCCACTAAAGAAATAGTGATGACGTAACCTACAATCCATCCTATATATATAATCGGTTTAACAATTAAAACTTTCGGATGCGAATCTTTTTCTTTTTGTTTCATTATTTTTGCAACTTCCTTTACTAGATAAATACCCGATACAAGACTCCCGGCGATAGAAACATATAAAGGGAAGAATTGAGCTAAGCGGGAAAAAGCAAGCGCAGTAACAGCGGCCCAGACAAAAACAATAAATATACAAATAGTAAATATTACATTTAGGGTTTGTTTAGTCATTTATACACCTTCTCTCTGCAGGTTGTTGCTGATTTTTTTCATTATCGATCCTCCTGTAAGAAGGATGACGATTAATACACCGATCGAAATAACGATAGGATTGCTGAGCCATTCCCAGCCGTATCTTTCAATGGAGATCCAATAGTACCTTTCTGCTGATATGGCTAATACAAACCCGATAAGTAATGGGGGACGCGGCCAATCAAGGATCGTCATGATATATCCCAACAAACCGATTGCGATAAAGGCTATAATGTCACCCCAGGCAAAATTACTCTGGTAAGCTCCAATTAATAACAGGATGGTTAGGAAGGGGACCAGCTTCTCTCCTGGGATCAAGCTAAGTTTGGCAATAGGTTTAACTAAAGTCATACATAAAATAGCTCCAATAATGTTGGCAATCACAAGTGTCCAAACAATAGATAAAGTGAGAGATAAATCGGTGGTCAACATTCTTGGTCCTGCTTCTAATCCCATTAATATTAATCCGCCCAGCAGGATTGCAGTTGTTCCACTTCCAGGAATGCCAAATAACAGAGTCGGGATGAGAGATCCGCCTTCTTTCGCGTTGTTTGCACTTTCAGGAGCGATTACTCCACGAATGTCTCCCTCACCAAACTGATTATTTCTTATCGTCTTTTTACCTGCTCCATATGCAAGCCAGTCGACGACACTTCCTCCCAAACCGGGAATGAATCCGATCAGGCTTCCTAAGACAGCGCTTCTCATGATTAAGAACTTGTTCTTAAGAGCATCACCCACGCCTTTTAAAACCCCGCCTTTTAAGTGATTCGCTTCCGCTACGCTTCCCTTATGGGTCAGCATTGTAATGAGAATTGGAAAGGCAAAGATCGCTAAGGCGACAACTGGGAGGGAAAGACCATTAGAAAGATATAGAAAATCAAAGGTGTACCGGTATTCCGTAATAGCTGGAGCACTTCCGATGGAGCCGATCATTAAACCCATTAAACCTGACAAGGCTCCCTTAGCAGGTGAATCTCCTGCTAAAAGGCCGGCCATGCTCAGTCCAAGCATCGTTAACATAAATAATACCGGTGAATTGAAACTAGTAATAAGCGGAGCAGCCATTGGAATCGCCAGATAAAGAGCAACCCCGCCTATGACTCCACCGATCATAGAGCAAAATAACGCAGCCCCCATCGCCCTGGATGCTTCGCCTTTCTTAGCTAAGGGGAATCCGTCCATAATGGTTGCCTGTGATCCGGAAGAGCCAGGGATTCCAAGCAATACAGAAGGAAAGGTGTCTCCAGTATGGACAACGGCTACCATGCCAATCAACAGGGCCATGCCGACAAAGGGGTCCATCCCAAATACAAACGGAAGTAAAAGAGACATCCCTACGGTTCCGCCTAAACCCGGGAGCAGGCCAACGACGATGCCAAGCCCAATACCAAGGCACATGAATAAAATTCTCGATGGATCTAAAACAATACTTAAGGCTTCTATTGCACTTTCAATCATAATATCCCTCCGCTTCTATAGTTTTCTGACATCAACTCCATGTTCTCTTAAAAGGAAATCATAAATCCAATTGATTGTTTCCTGATTCATATTTTTCTCTAAGTTTTCTATCCTTTTCTCTAACTCTGCCTGGGAGTATATTTCATAATCTTCTAGAATAATAGAAGACTTTTGCTGGAATTGTTCATCTTTCATTAATTGGTTGGCTGCTTTTTTCAATTCTTCTTTTGCACTCTCAGGCGCATCCTTATGAACCCATATCACTTTTTGTAGGGTATAGGTAGCGTTTAGAAAATGTTTGTAGGTTTCCCATGCTTGTCCTTTAGGTTCGCTCCCGTGAAGCTCTTTATAAATTTCTTTTACAGTTGGAAGGTCAGGGAATTGCGGATCTCTCACAACTGCACCGTTTTCATCGATTTGGCCTAGACTATAGAGGGGAACAGCTTTCCCATTCTCCACCTTAGGCTCTATGTTCTGCTTATAGGATGTCGTTGTTTGAAAGTCAATATTACTTTCTCCTTGTTCAAAAGCTACTCTTGCTGGACCTCTTCCTTCGTAACCCAGTACTGCTTTGGCATCTATCTCCAGTACTTCAAAAGAGAGTAGAGTCGTTAAATCCAATCCTGTGGGAGACATGCCTGCATAATAGAGCTTTTCTTTCACTTGGCCGAGATCAAAACCATCTTGAATATTTAAATCTGTTGACCCATAAACAACACCTCCTGTAGGTGCGCCAACAAGGGGAGTCAGTTCATCAAAACTATACTGAACAGATGATTGATTCAGTAAATAGGGGATATGAGTGGAAGCACTGGTTGTTACTAGATTTGTCCCATCCTTATCATAAGAATTTACATATTCATTTGTTCCTGTAATACTTCCACCGCCAGGGACGTTCTCAACTTGAATACTCGGCTGGTTCTTTATATGGTTTGACAGCGGTGCTGCCATAAACCTGGCAAATACATCGGTTCCGCCTCCTGAACCATAAGGAACGACCATTGTCAGAAGATCCTCATTATAACCTTGCTCTTCTTTACTACTCGTTCCAATAGAACTGACAATGGATAAGGGTTGGCAACCTGCTAAAAAAAGGTTAAGAACCAGCAACAAAGTAAGCGCATACATTTTCCTCAATGCGATGTCCTCCTTCTTTTTTGTGTTGTCATAAGGTTATAAAAATCATTGTCATAAGTAAAATAGATAAATATTATTGTCATCTATAAAATATTTTTATATTTTTACAGTCTGCTGTTTGATTAGGAAATCGATAAAAGCTTTTACAATAGTAAGCTGGATAAAGTCTGTCCGGTACATTAGCCATGTATCACGCAAGACAGGCTCTCCATTTTTATAGGTTAACCCTTCCTTATACAGGTCATCGGAAGGGGTTAGACAGATTTCGGGAACAACAGAAAATCCTAAATCATTCTTTACCATCTCTTTACTCGTTTCCTGTCTGTCCACTTCCATTGCAGTTAAAGGAGATTGAGAAAATTGATCATTCCACCATTTGCTGATCAGCTGTTTTAGTGAATTATCGGTTTTGTAATAAATGAAGGGAAGCTGAGGGAGTTCATCTAGTGAAATTTCATTTTTAGATATGATATACAATTGCTCTTTCGTTAAAAGTGATTTTTCTCCTTCCCAATCATAATCCCCCCTGAGAATTCCCAAGTGGATTTGAGATTGATTTAATAAGTTCATGATTTCGGTACTCCATCCGGTCTGTACCTTAAATTGAATATTGGGATAAGAGGTAGAGAATTTCTTCAATAATGCGGGAAGCTTATATTGTGCAAAGTTACTTGAAACACCGATCCGAAGAGTGCCTCTCACTTCATTACCAATGTTAAAAATTTCATCTTTTAATGTAAGATATTCCTTAATCCGTTCCTTTGAATAATCTACAAGAAGTTCGCCTTCAGAAGTAAACTCAACTCCTTTTTTTGTGCGAAAGAAAAGCTTGGTCTGAAAGGACTCTTCCAGCTGCTTCAATCGGTAACTAAGAGCAGGCTGAGTGATAAATAATTTTTCAGCTGCTTTTGTTAAGCTTTTTTCTTCTGCAATTGCATTTAAAATCTGCCAGTCTTTTTGATCCATAAGATGAAACTCTCCTTATTTATAAAATATATTTATATACATTCATATAAAATTTTGATTTTTCTTATAATTATTTCCATTGTACGCTATGGGTACCATCTGGACAACATTCATTTTTCTTTAAGGAGGGCATTAAAATGAATAAAGTACCTATAACTTTAATGCGTGGAGGAACCAGTAAAGGGGTCTTTTTGCAAAAGAGAGATTTGCCTGCACATGACCTGGAAACAGAGCAGTTTTTACTAGATATCATGGGGAGTCCAGATCCTAATCAAATAGACGGGTTGGGAGGAGCTAATTCTCTTACAAGCAAGGTGGCTATTATCAATAAAAGTAGCAACCCTTCCTATGATATTGAATATACTTTTGCTCAAGTAAGCTTATATGATCAAATGGTGGATTATAAGGGGAATTGTGGGAATATTTCTTCAGCAGTCGGTCCTTATGCAATAGCTAAGGGACTTGTTTCAATAGAAGAACCTATCACCAAGGTAAGAATATACAATACAAATACGAATAAAATAATTACAGCTGAGGTAGAAGTGGAAAATGGAAAAGTAAAAACAGAAGGGGACTATTCGATTCCTGGTGTGCCAGGGAGTGCTTCTCCTATATTCTTATCCTTTGAAAATCCTGAAGGAGCTGTTACAGGAAAAGTTCTTCCTACAGGTAGACCAATCGATTTACTCTCGTGCTCTTTAGGGGAAATCCGCGCATCTATCGTGGATATAGCAAATCCCCTGGTATTCGTCCGTGCCCAGGATATAGGTCTTCGTGGAGATGAATCACCAGAGGAGTACTCAAAGGAGCAGATCGACCTTTTAGAAGAAATACGGGCGGCAGCAGCTGAGAAGTGCGGCTTCGCATCCAAGTCTGAAGCTACGAGGATTTCCCCGGCAACGCCTAAATTAACAGTGGTTTCTAAACCTTTTGATTATAAGGATACTGACGGCAAGTTTCATAAGGGAAAAGATTTTGACGTATTAGTCAGAATGATGTCCATGCAGCGGCCTCATAAAGCTCTGGCTATAACAGGCGCGGTATGTATCACAGGTGCCGGTAAGATTGAAGGCACGATCCTTTCTGAAATAATTGATAAGAATAGCAACAACATTTCTATAGGTCACCCAGCGGGGGTTATGGAAACTATATATAATGAGTTTCCGTTGTCCATTAAGGTCGGCAGAACCGCGCGTCTTTTAATGGAAGGGAAAGTTTACACAAAGAGTAATTATGGTGAAGGCTATGGTGCCTGACGTTCAGTGCGTTAAAAGTTAATAGAATCGGGGGCAGGCACTTTCAATACTTTCAATAGCAATTTAAAAATAACCCGCCTTCTATTTTTAAAAGGAGACGGGTTATTTATTGTGAACAGACTATTTATTCGTTGTAATAAGGGTAACTGATTAAATTGGTAAAGATCCGATATCCGCCAGGGACCTGGTTTTGGATTTGTCGGTACCAAACGAGGTTTGAATAGATATAGGTTCCTTCTCCGTAATCTGCCATAAGAATTCCACCTTCGAAAGGTTCCTCTCCAGGATCTGCTACACTCACGAATGTTTCAAATTCGCTGCTCCAGTCCATTGGGAAATAGAGGCCCCGTTCCTGGACCCATCCATCCCAGTCCGACTGTTGGATGGTGTTAGGGAAATTAAACAATGGAGACTCTGGTTTCAGCACTTCTACAGGCGCATCCTCGCGGGTGACTCTCCATTCAATAGATGGCTGACCAATAACTAATTTGTAAGGAGCGGTTGTTTCCGGATTCCAATTATCCCAAGGTTTATTATATTGAACGACAAGGTGACCGCCATTCTCTACATATTTTAGTAGACGTTCATTATGTTGAAGAAGATCTTCTCTGGAAAGATACGCACGGATTCCTGTCACGATGGTATCGTATTGAGAAAGGTCGGCGCTGGATAGATCTTGTTCGGTCAGTTTAGTAATATCCATGCCCACATTCATTAATTGATCGGCGACTTCATCAAAGCCACTCTCTACATAGCCTATTTTAAGGTCTTCAGGGTATTGAAGAGGGAAAGCTATGCCTTCTACATCTGCATTGGAAAGGTAGTAGTTTGTGCCAATATGGTCGTAATCAATGGTTTGTACATTCTTAGTGATCTGAACTTCATTCACGTGAGCTTCAGGTGTTATGTTGAATGCTCCTTCATCCACATCTTTTGGTGGGATCAGGTCGAATGTAATCATCTTTTCTTTCTCGGAAGCTTCAAAGTGAACCGACTGTGTGGCAGGTTCTGACTGCCAATTCTCTGGTAAGTTCAAAGAAACGTCCGTCGTTAATTCCCCTTCGGCAAATTTCTCTACCGTCACTTCTAATGGGAGAGTATCTTCAATGTCTTTCGTATTGATCACGAGATTCTCCGGGTTTGGTTTTAAAGAGACTTCAGGCAATAAGGATACTCTTTCCTCAGGAGTGTACTCATTCGTTGCCGTACTGTTTCTCGTTTGGAAGCTCACCTCTGCTGTTATACTGCTAGGATCATAAGCATCATAATAGTTTCTTGAAGATGCTTTTACTTGATATTCAAAAGTCTTCGTTTGGCCAGGTTGTAGGGTTGCTTCCTTACCATTGTCTTTTACTTCCCAATCCTCGGGAATGGAGAGGGATGCATCCAAATTACGCACTTTCTCTGACCCGTTGTTTTTGATGGTCACGCTTACATCTGTCGTGTCGTTGTAAGTGAGTTGAGGGTCATCCACTTCGACTTCAACATCAAGTTGACCCGCGACAAAAAGGGTATGGGTTAATTGTTCTTCTTTAACTTCAAGTTTGTGTTGAAGTGTATTTTTAAATTGTTCAGGAAGTTTGTTTTCCTTCGCCATTTGTGATTGAAGTCTTTGTAAGTGTTGATAAGCTTTTTCGGCATGAGTAAGTACTTGACTATGATTTGGGTACGCTTCTTTAACTTTCTCTAAGTTATGTTGGAGTTTTTTCAGGCTTTGTTTATACTTGTTACCTGATTTTGTGAGATCGCTTGTATAATCTGAGAAATCATAAGGGATTCCTTCATATAAATGATCTTCTTTTTCAGGAATATCTCCCACGGTAGATTTAACGAGTTGAAGATCAACGGAGACAGGGCCATCTCCGACATCTCGTCCCATTCCTTGAGATTCATGTAAGTATCGGGCCTTTTCACCAAGTTGAGGGTAGGTCATATCGTAATGCTCATCGTATGCTCCAATTTCGATGGAGATGGTTGTTTGTTCTTCGCTTTCTGCTGGAAGGTAAAGCTTTTTAGCCTGCCATGTGGTTAAACCATCTTGGAGCTGTTCTGGGAAAACTTTGGGGTCTGCAGCATCATCAAATGCTTTTTCGGTAAGCATGGTCATGGCACGGTGGTGGCCATGTTGAGAGTCTACGTTGCGGAAGGAAGGCATGAGAACATCGGGTTTGAACTCACGGATGTGTTGAATTAAGCGCTCATAAGTTGCTGTTTCTCCCCATTTCTCAAGGGTTTCTTCAGGGGATTTTGAAAAACCGAAATCCTTGATATCATCCTCGAAACCTTGGTTGAGGAAGAAGATGTCGATCCCTAGAACATCGGAGGATGCTTGTAATTCGTTTGTGCGGATAATACCAAGACCATCACCAAGCTCACTTCCTATTTCATTCTGGCCTCCCTGCCCTCGAGTAGACAAGAGGAAAGAGGTCTCGATTCCTTCTCCTCGTGATAAGTAAGCGAGAAATTGGCTTCTTTCATCATCCGGGTGTGCACCGGTATTCATAAAACTTGCGGTAGTCGTCAAAGGCACCACTGACTCCCATAGTTCCAATTCCGAAGCGGTTGATTCTTGAGCAGAGCTGATTGAGGGACTGGAAGTAAATCCTGAAATCATTAACAACGTAACCAACAAAACATAGCCAAGATTCTTCAAAAAATTCCTCCTTAAATAGATTAGTTAGTTAAGTTTGCTAACTAACTTGTTGTCATTATAATTCATTTTATACAAATATTGGAACTACCTTTAGGCCTGTTTTGTATGAGTCAAAAGGATTAATTTGACAAAATATACAAAATATTATAAAAACAAAGGAAATTAAAGGGAATAAAAGGTAATAGAAGCATAATCCAATTATTTACTATTTTCAGTTAAATACATGATTTTACAATTATGGAAGGCGCAAGTATAAATGAAGTATAGTTAGTAAGTTGTTCTAACTAACTAACACAATCGTAATAAAGGAGCACATGCCATGCAGAAGGGTGATGCAGCATACATCAAAAACATGAACAAAAAATTAGTATTGAAATGTATTCGTGATCATGAGCCAATCTCGCGCTCTGAGATCTCAAAGAAAATACATATGAGTAAACCCTCTGTGTCCTTGTTGGTGGAGAACCTGATCCAGGAAGGGTGGGTGCTTGAAACAGGCCCGGGTAAATCTACCGTAACTGGTGGAAGAAAACCTGTACAACTTGTATTCAACCCTGAATCTTCCTACGTCATTGGTGTGGATATAGGTGGAACAAAAATAGCTTCCGGCATTACCTGTTTAAAAGGTCATATTTACGCATACCGGGAATTTGCTACAAAGGATTATTTAGAAGGAGATCTCCTCAAGCGTTTGAAAGAAGATGTTCACGATATGTTGAAGGAACTCAATTTATCCGTCCATGACATCATGGGGATGGGCATGGGCGTACCTGGAGTGACCAATGTAAAGGAAGGAATTGTTGTAGACGCCCCCAGTTTGAAGTGGGTCAATTACCCTGTTAGAGAACGGGCAAGTCAATACTTCCCTTTTCCTATATACGTAGAAAACGATGTGAATACGAGTGTATTAGGTGAACATTGGGTAGGCGCAGGCAAAGCATTGGATCATATCATCTATATCGCGGTGGGCACAGGTATTGGAAGTGGAATGATTCTGAATGGAAAACTTTATAGAGGAAGTAGCTACAGTGCAGGTGAAATGGGATACCTTGTAACGGATGCCCAAAAGGCGAAAGGGTACCAGCCAACCTTTAAAGGATATGGCTTCCTGGAAAGCATAGCAAGCGGGGCTTCTATCGGAAAGCGCCTCTCTGAGCGGAAAAATAAGAATATGACAGCAAAAGAGGCGTTCGAGTTAAGAAGACAAGGCGATCAAGATGCGATGGAGATCGTAGATACAGCAGTCGAACATTTAGGCTTCGGAATCGCTAATTATATCTCATTGTTTAACCCTGAGTTAGTCATTATAGGAGGTGGTGTAAGCGGTTCATTTGATGAATTCGAAAAAACGTTATCCAGGATTGTAGAGGAGTTTACACCAGAGAGCTGCAAAGTAGTCCCATCCACATTTGGGAGAGAAGCCGGTATTGTCGGAGCAGTCGCTTTATTTCTGAAAGAGTATGAATCAGTGATTCAAATCTGAAGGGGGCATTTCTAATGAAAAAGAAAACTCATTGGGTGAAGGTTTGGGCTTTTTTACTTGTCTTTGGTTTTATACTTACTGGTTGTATGGCTGGAAACGAAGAGTCCAGCAGTACGGATGGGGATTCAAGTGAAGGATCCAATGGCGAAAATGGAGATTTAGAAGATAAGGTCGTTGTTTACTCTCCGCATGGGAAAGACATATTGAGTGAATTTGAACAACAATTCGAAGCAGAGTATGACGTCGATATGGAATTTCTCGATATGGGTTCGCAAGAGATCCTGGACCGTGTCCGCTCGGAGGAAAATAATACTCAAGCCGATATTTGGTGGGGAGCTCCACAGGTAATGTTCGATGAAGCGAAAAATGAAGAACTTCTGCAGCCATATGAACCAAGTTATGCAGACGCGCTGGATGAGATGTATCACGATGAAGAGTGGTATTGGACAGGAACGTCACAAACGCCTGAGGTTATCCTATACAACAACAAAGAAATATCGGAAGAAGAAGCGCCTAAGGATTGGGATGATTTAATTGATCCGAAGTGGGAAGATGAGTTGATCATCCGTTATCCGCTGGCCTCTGGTACGATGCGTACCATTTACTCAGCTATGATTTATCGCGACTACAAAGATACGGAGAGCCCTGAAGCAGGTTATGAGTGGCTTCAAAAATTAGATGAAAATACGAAAGAATACGCCGCAAACCCGGAAATCATGTATAACCAAGTAGCCAAAGGTGTCGGGAATCTTTCTGTCTGGAACATGCCTGATACGGTCATGCTCGCTGAAGAAAAAGATTATCCGTTCAGCTACGTTATTCCTGAGAGCGGGACCCCTGTACTGACAGAAGGGATCGCTATGATTGAAGGCGCGCCTCACCCTGAAGCGGCAAAAGCTTTTTATGAATTCGTCAATACTCAGGAAGCCGCAAAATTATTAGCAGATAAATATTACCGCATACCGACAAGAGATGATGTGGAAGACCTTCCACAGTGGATCGAAGAAACGGAAATTAATGCGATGGACATTGATTGGGCCGTATTCCAGGAAAAATCTGAAGAGTGGATGGAGTATTGGGACAATAATATAAAAAATAGTGAAAAAGAAACAGGGAACTAAACCAACGGTAGAGGAGTTGTTGGCATGTCGTCTGTCACCCTTTCAAACATAACAAAGCGATTCGGAAACTTTACAGCTGTGAAAGATTTAGATTTAGTCATAGAAGAAGGAGAATTCTTTACTTTTCTAGGGCCCAGCGGGTGTGGAAAAACAACGACTCTAAGAATGATTGCCGGATTCTATTATCCTTCAGAAGGAAAAGTTAAATTCAATGAGAAGGATATGACAACCGTCTCTCCTGAAAATAGAAATACGGGCATGGTTTTTCAAAACTATGCCCTATTTCCACACATGACGGTTTATGAGAATGTGGCTTTCGGTTTGAAAGTAAGGAAGAAGAAGAAAGCTGAAATCAAAAAGCGGGTGGAAGATGTTTTAGAGAAAGTGAGATTGAAGCCATTCATCGATCGACAAGTGAGTCAATTGAGTGGTGGGCAGCAACAACGTGTAGCTTTAGCAAGAGCCCTAGTGATTGAGCCTGACATCTTACTTTTAGATGAGCCGTTAAGTAATTTGGATGCTCGTCTAAGAGATGAGATGAGAAATGAAATCCTAAGGTTGCAGCGTGAATATGGAATTACGACGATCTACGTTACCCATGATCAGGTGGAAGCTCTTACGATGAGCGACCGGATTGCCGTATTTAATGTTGGAAACTGCCAGCAAATCGGAACACCGACGGAGATCTACAATCAACCGGTCAATGATTTTGTCGCAGAATTTATTGGGGAAACCAATCTATTGGATGTGGACTGGAAAGAAGATAAGGAAGAGTTTTATAGTGAAGGTTTAAATAAAAGCATTGCTGTCATTCCTCCTGAGCCGGAGATGAGTGAGGGGCCGTTGAAAATGTCCATCCGTCCAGAAGCCATCCAAGTGTCAGAGGAAGAGTTGTCCGGGCCAAACGTTTTTTTAGGAAACGTCCAGTTGGTTCAATTTACAGGAGAAGCCGTGCATAGTTTCATCGCGATTCATGAGAGTGATGTCACGTTGAAAGTCACAGACCTTAACAAGGGGCCGAGTACGTATTTGAAAGAAAATGCTCAAGTATATGTGCAATTACCACCTTCTCAAGTGCGTGTCGTACCCAAGGCTAAGAAGGAGTGAGTCGCCCATTATGCTGAATGCTGAAAAAAGAAAAACCCTATTCTTGCTTATTCCTATTGTTTTAATCTTAGTGGGTTATGTCCTTTATCCTTCCATAGAGACTTTACTGGAGAGTTTTAAAAGAAATGGAGCGATGACACTCCAGAATTATATTGATTTTTTCGGCCCTAAAGCCCAATCGAATCTGGAAGCTTTATGGAATTCTGTCTACATATCTTTATTATCTGTATTGCTTAGTGCGTGCATTGGGATTCCATTGGCCTTCATTTTCACAAGATATGATTTTCCCGGGCGATCCTTTTTCTCAGGAATTGCTATTATGCCCATTGTTCTTCCATCGCTCGTCGGGGTTATGGCTTTCATGTGGCTCTATGGAGAAGTGGGGTTAGTCCCAAGTGCGATCAGAGATATTTTCGGTCTTGAAGAAGTTCCCTTCAGCATTGGCGGTGTGTCAGGAATATTGATTGTGCACGCCTATACGATGTATCCCTACTTCTATATGACGGTATCTTCAGCATTGAATAATGTGGATCCATCCTTGGAGGAATCAGCGGCCAATTTAGGTTCCAGCCGGTTCGGGGTTTTTTGGAAGGTGACTTTTCCATTGCTGACTCCTGCCTTAGTGGCTGCTTCGCTTCTTGTATTTATGGTATCCATGGCATCCTTCAGTGCTCCTTTTCTGCTTGCTGGAGGGTATAGGGTATTAAGTTTACAAATCTACTTTTCTAAAATTAATGGCAACTTGGAGATGGCGGCCACTCAATCTGTGATTCTCTCGATTATATCGATCTCCTTTCTGTTATTTATGCGTTGGTTTCAGGGTCGGAAGGATTACAGAATGGGTACCAAAGGGATTGGGGCTCATCGAAGTGAAGTCAGCAATCCATTATTGAAATGGATTATGGTGAGTTTAGGTGTTGTCGCTATGATTGTCCTGCTTCTGCCTCACGTTGTTCTGGCTATCCTATCTTTTGTCCCAGAAGGATCGTGGACGTGGCAAACCTATCCGACTTCTTTTAATTTTGAGAATTACCGGCTGCTATTTGAAGACCCGAACATATGGGATCCTGTAAGGAACAGTTTATTTATGGCCTTTGTCGCCTGCTTAGGATGTTTCGTGTTTGGAATGATCACCTCTTATGCATTAGTGAAGAGGAAGTTCATCGGGAAAAACTTACTGGATATTCTTGTGATGATTCCTTGGGCCTTGCCGGCTACTGTTGTAGGTATGAACCTTATTTTAGCTTTTAATAAGGAAACCCCATTTTCTTTCGGTCAAGTTTTAGTAGGAACCTACTGGATCCTGCCACTTGCTTATTTTGTACGTTTCATACCATTAGTTGTTCGTTCAACATCTGCCGTTTTAGAGCAGCTGGATGACTCGATCGAAGAAGCGGCCCAAAGCCTTGGGGCCAAATGGTTCTATACGTTTAGAAGAGTTGTCTTACCTATTATTATGCCAGGAGTACTAAGTGGTACATTGCTTGCGTTTGTGCAGGCTGTTGGGGAATTCCCGACCTCCGTATTGTTATACACATTGGATAACCGCCCCATCTCCATAGAAATTATGAACCAGCTCAGACTCTTCAATTTAGGGCAGGCCGCGGCCTTCGGCATGATCCAAGTCGGGTTAATTGCCATCGTAATGATCATTTCGTACAAGTTTTTCGGTGTAAAATCAGAAAATACTCTTTAATAGATGAGGTGAAGAGATGAGTAAACTGAAGGCAAACTTTGAATCGGAAGATGGAATCGGATTTCCAGGGAAGACGTATGTCGATGAGTTGTTAAAACCAGTGTTCAAAGATCAGCATGAATACCTTTTCGATGCGATGTTCATGGTTCACCGTGCTCACACCACGATGCTTAAAGAACAAAAAATTATCACCGAAGAAGAAGCAAAAGAAATCATCCATGGGGTTAAAAAAGTGTCACAAATGAACAAAGAAGAATTCCAATATGATCCGGTTTACGAAGATTTATTTTTCTTAGTTGAATCAAAAATTGCTGAGCTTATAGGCCCTGACTTGGCAGGAAAAATGCACATTGCGAAAAGCAGAAACGATATGGGAGAAGCCATGTACCGGCTGGTAATTCGGGAACATTTGCTGGAGTTGATCGCTCATACACAAGCACTCGGGCAAGCCTTAGTCGAACAATCGAAACATCACGTAGATGACGTGATGCCTGCACATACTCATACACAACCAGCCCAACCGACGACATTTGCCCACTATCTCTTAGCTATCTCAGATAACCTTTATCGTGATGTACAAAGACTGCAGAATGCCTATGATGTGGTCAATCGTTCACCAATGGGAGCCGCAGCTATTACCACGACTGCTTTTCCTATTAATCGCCACCGTGTAGAAGAACTATTAGGTTTCAAGGGAATTATGGAGAACTCCTATGATGCTATTGCCACGGGGGATTACCTGTTAGAATCCGGGCTTTCCATTGTCAGCCTGATGACAAATATGGGGCGGTGGATTCAAGAGTTTCTAAGAATGGCCTCTCGAGAGGTCGGGTTGTTAAAAGTGTCAGATGCTTATGTTCAAGTAAGCAGCATCATGCCGCAAAAAAGAAACCCTGTTTCCTTGGAGCATTCAAGAGCCCTTGCCAGCAGTGCAGTTGGGGAAGGGTTAACGATTGTGCAGATGATTCATAACACCCCTTATGGAGATATCGTAGACACAGAAGATGATCTGCAGCCCCACCTTTATGAAGGTTTCGGAAAAGCTTTACGAGTCGTGAAGTTGATGAGAGCTGTCATTTCAACGATGTCCTTCAATAAGGACGAAGCGAGAAACCAAGCCGCTATGAACATGATTACCATTACAGAACTGGCTGATGTCCTTGCTCGGGATTATAGTGTACCCTTCAGAAAAGCTCATGGACTCTCAAGCATGGTGGCAAAAAAAGCCTCCAGTTTAAATAAGGAGCTTTATGAGCTTAAGGTTGTTGAGGTAAATGGATGGATTCAGACGGTGGAAATTACTGAGGAAGATTGGAAAGCCATTGTAGATCCTCAGCAGTTTGTTGAGAAAAGAAGTATTCATGGCGGCCCTAATTCTGAAGTGGTGAAGAGTATGATTGAAGATCGTGTGGAAAAGTGGAGAACGATTGAAGAAGATGCGAAGTTAGAAATGAAACGTATTGAAAAGATAAAACTAGATTTAGATAAAATTTAGTATGGGAGTGCCCTTGATACAATTCGATTTTTAACGAAGTGGGGCAATCAATTTGAATTTATTTTTCTAAATGGTGGTTTCAAGGAGTTCTGCTTGAACTAACTAGCGCTACTTCATTCAACTCGTTTATTGAAAAGTTGACGCTGAAAAGTGCCTGATCCCCACAACGCTAAAGAGTAAAAGTGGTGGGGGTCAGGCATTTTCTTTAAGGCAATGACACCATGAAACTTTTAATAATTAAAAAGAGGTGAACAAATTGGATAACACGTTAATATCGTCCGACAATACGTGGGCACTCTGGTCGTTTCTGACAGGGTGGGCGGCCATCAGTATATATTTAGAGCAAAAGTACAAATGGGCATCGAAAATTTCCGGAGCCATCATTGCATTAATCGGGGCCATGGTATTAGCCAATTTAAATGTTATACCACTTGAGTCCAGTGTGTATGATGCTGTATGGAATTATGTCGTACCTTTGGCGATTCCGTTACTGTTGTTTCAGGCGAATATCAGGAAGGTTTGGCAGGAAAGCGGACGTATGCTGACGATCTTCCTGTTAAGCTCTATCGGTACGGTCGCTGGTACCATCATCTCTTTTATGCTTTTAAAAGATGTAATTCCCCATCTGGATAAAATCGGTGCCATGATGGCAGGGTCCTATACGGGAGGTGGCGTAAACTTTGCAGCCATGGCCGCAAAATTCCAGACGCCAAGTGAACTTGTTTCGGCTACCGTTGTTGCAGACAATATGATGATGGCGACCTTCTTCTTTGTTTTGATGGCCATCCCGACATTTTCATTTTTCCGTGATCGGTTCAAAACCCCTCATATTGATGAGGTAGAATCGGGAGTTACTGGAGACGAGAGTGAAACACAGGCCGCTTCTTTCTGGAAAGGAAAAGAAATATCATTAAAAGATATTGCGATCAGCGTAGCGAGTGCATTCGCCCTTGTTACAGTATCTTTTAATCTCGCAGACTTTTTTGCCGGAGTCCTTCCTGGTGGCGAGGATGTAAACATCATTTATCAGGTGCTGGGCGGAATCATTGGCGATCGTTATCTGATGCTTACGACACTTACCGTGCTGGCCGTTTCATTGTTCCCCAGACAGTTCGAAAGCATCAAAGGTACACAGGAACTTGGGACGTTCTTAATTTATTTATTCTTTGTAGTCATCGGGGTACCAGCATCCATCGCCATCGTAGTCACAACATCCCCTTTATTATTGGTATTTGTTTTGATCATCGTTCTGATGAATGTGCTAGTCTCTCTGGTTTTGGGTAAACTGTTTAAATTTAGTTTAGAAGAGACCCTCCTTGCAAGTAATGCGAACATGGGAGGTCCCACAACAGCTGCGGCCATGGCGATTGCAAAAGGGTGGCATAAATTGATTGTGCCGATTCTTCTTGTTGGTACTCTCGGGTATATTCTTGGAAACTACATTGGCACAGGACTTGGCTTCTGGTTTCAAAATTTAATGTGAATCAGGTGAAGTGGGCAATTGTTAAGGTATTATAAGTTAGCACATATCTCAGAGGGTAGAGATGTGGGCTGTTGGTTTTGAGGCAAGGCGGTTGCCGTTTAACAGTTTCAAGAATGTTCAGTAGCTACAATAGGAGAAGTGTTCTATGGAAGTGTAATAGACTTTGAGGAAATGTTTGCCCCCCACTTCGCAATAATGTTAACGTGGTGGAGTTTAGGCGCTTTTACTTATTCTTAATGCATATTTTATATCTTAAGATTTATTTGTACTATATAATTAATGGTCATAATTACATTATTTTGGTAAATGATTTACAGGTGTTTTTTGAATAAAGAAAGTATATATACCTAATGAGATAACTGTTTTTAATCTAAAGGTGGTTCCATAAAAACAGATGTGCCACAACTTAAAAGTCCTATATATGGGAGTTAATTCTATGAAGAAGTTCTTTGTTTTAGTAGATTTAAAGGAAGTTTATCCGGCTGCAATTTTATATTATTCTTTTTTACCTTTAATGACTCGAGATTTATCTTTATCCCTATTTCCTGCTGCTATTTTGAATATTATCATTTGGGTTGTCTTATTACGTAAAGAAGTACGATCTAAAGTTGGTTATTCCATCAATTCTTTTTCACTAATTTTAGTAGTGTTTACTTATCAAGGTTTAATTGTCGATTTTTTGATGAGTCTGTTATTGTTATTTACTATTTTATCTCCATTTCTTATAAGAAGATTTTTTACCCACGGTAGGTGGATGTTAGTGGGGGTTTATTTGTATGATATTATAATCATTTTGTTTGTTATTTCTATAATATTACCATTTGTAGAAAAAGGGTGGCTCCCATTTTTTACTCAATTGCAATACATCAATATTTTTGTGTTTTTAATAATCTTAGTTACAGCAGTGTACACGTTAAAACATTTATTGAACTTTTTATACTTTCTGGTTGAAAATAAAGATGTATATTCAAAGAATGTTATAATAACCTTTATTACTATTGGTATACCTGTTTTCTTGAGTTTACCAGACTTTGTTTTTGCTTATTCAATCTACGAACTTTATTTGGAAGTGTTTAAAGGTAAAGAATATTCTTTTTTAGATCGATATTACTATAGTTTTTCTGTACATTTTCTTACTCCCCCTTTTAAATTAGGATTAGAAATTCAAAGTCTATTTGATTCGTTATTAGGGAAAGTTATATATATATCACATATGTTAACAGTTAGAATTGTCGATATAACATTAATTGCTGCTATTAGCAGTATCTTTATAGATAAGATACGAAGTAAGGAGAAGTGAAAATTATTATGAAAGTGCCTGACTCACACTACCCTAAAGTGTTAACGTGGTGGGGGTCAGGCACTTTCTTCACAAACAGTACCGTTTCTCAAAAGCAGGCGGTAGCTATGGCTGAGCAATACCTTAGTTTCATGGCATTCTCAAAGTCAGGGTTGATCGATCAATTGGAGTTTGAGGGGTTCAGTACAGAAGATGCCACCTATGGTGTAGAAAATATTTCGGTGGATTGGCAGGAACAGGCGGTGACCAAGGCCGAGGAGTATCTTGATTTTATGGCGTTCTCAAGACAGGGTTTGATTGATCAATTGGTTTTCGAAGGGTTCAGCAAAGAACATGCAGCGTACGCAGCCAGTCAAGTGGGGTTGTAATCGCAAGGTGGAAGCGGGGCAGGTACAATAACATATTTACAGGGATATTCACAGGTGAGAAATTGAGGGCTTTACTTAAAAGGTCGAATGATATCTTAATCACACATTATTAAAGAGCGCTTCAGTTACGAAGCGTTCTTTGTCTATAACTACCGGTCTGCGACATTTTCTTCCGGACATTCTCGTTCAACTGGTTGCCAAGATGATGTTAATTGGATTATACATTACAAACTAAACTCAATAGTGGCGAAATATTTAGAAAATTTAAAAATATCCTTTACTATTGTAATTTTTTTCTTTATAATTCTCAGTAACTCATAAAGGAAGGAGGAAATCTCCAGAATCGTTCAAATTATTTTTATGAATTTTTGAATGCGGATTCAATAATTCATAATGTATAAGACTTACTTTAAGCATTAATTTTTTGTGTGTTTTGAATGCGGATTCAAGAGTTAAAAATTTTTATAAGGTAGTGGTTAAATGGAATCTGTACATTTGAAAAATAAGAAACTGATTCAAGAACTTTCGTCAAGGTTGTACAACTCAAATAATGAAAATATCGCTGAGAACATTAAAGATTACTATCATGAAGATGCAGTCCTTTATTGCTTTCATCCCATTAACAAAGTGGAGGGCATTGATCAGATCATAAACACTTTCTACAGACCCCTGGTAAGCTCTTTTCCAGATTTGAAAAAAGACTCCTATATTCTCATGGCAGGGGAGTATCAAGAGAATCAATGGGTCACTGCCACTGGAAACTTTGTCGGAACATTTAAAAATGATTGGTTAGAGATTCCAGCTAGTCAACATGCGACGTGGATAAGGTTTGGTGAGTTCCATAAAATCAAGGATGGAAAGATTATAGAAACAAGATTATTAATCGATATGCTTGATGTTATGAGACAAGCAGGGTTCAAATTCATTCCATCATTGGCTCCTGAAACAAATGTACCCGGCCCCTCTACATACGATGGACTTTTGTTGAAAGAAGACGATACTCATGAGAGAGCGAAGTCTCTCCAACTGGTAGAGGATATGATCTTCAAAGGTCTCAGGAAAGCATCATCTGGCTTAGAAAAGCAGGGATTGGAAGAATTTTGGAAAGAGGACTTTATGTGGTATGGCCCTGGAGGAATAGGGACGACAAAGGGTATACAAGGATTCAAAGATTACCATCAAGGTCCTTTCGTCAAAGCTCTGCCGGACCGTGTGGGTGGGCACAATCATGCGTCAAGGTTTGCTGACGGCACCTACATCGCTTCAACGGGGTGGCCTAGTGTGGAAGCGACACACACAGGCGCGGGATGGTTGGGGATACCAGCCCCAAATAAAAAAGTGACGATGAGAGTAATGGATTGGTGGAGGAGAGAAGGGGATTTACTAGCAGAAAACTGGGTTTTGATAGACATTGTAGAATACTTGCTTCAGTTGGATATTGATATTTTCGATAGGCTTAGAAAAAGACAATACCTTATCAGGTGAAAGTGATATATCTTGAATAATACAGGAGAGTGATGGTGATCACATGCATCCAATTGATATAACGATTATTGTAGCATACATGGCAGGATTAATAGTTATGGGTTATATGCTGGGGAAGGGAAATAAATCACAGAAAGATTATTTCATTGGTGGCAGATCCGTGGCAACTCTACCGATCGCATTATCGATTGCTGCTACCACGATGAGTGCTAATGGGTTTATTGGAGGCCCAGGGTGGGCCTATACGTCAGGTATGATTGCTTTTATGTTGAATTACAGTATCCCTATTGTCATGATCATTACGTTGTCCGTATTTCTGCCATTCTTCTACAACTTGGATGTTACGTCTATTTATGAATATATTGAGATGAGGCTTGGCGGGTTCAGCCGCATGCTGGCAGTTTTTGGATTTGTTGTATCGAATATCATTCAGGTCGGATCATTTCTTTTTATCCCTTCTTTAATCATTCAGCAATTTACGGGTTGGTCCTTGTCTGTGGTGGTTCCTATCGTCGTCGTCGTATCTATCATATATACGCTTCTTGGTGGGATAAAAGCGGTAATTTGGACCGATGCGATACAAATGATTGTCCTTTGGGGTGGACTCATTGTGACCATGGGGATTATCATCGCTAACCTAGAGGTGGGTTTCTTTGAAGCCTTGGGTGAAGCTAAGGAAAATGGAAAGCTTGCAGCGCTTGATTTCTCTTTGGATGTCCAACTCGAAAACGGGTTCTGGGTTGCTCTAATTGGTGGTACATTCTTGTGGTTAAAATATTATGCTACAGACCAAACCCAGACGCAGCGCATGTTTGCTGCCAAATCCGTAACTGAAGTGAAGAAGTCCATTTGTATCAGTGGTTTTGTTATGAACATCATGTTTTTTGTATTTATGTTAATTGGCGTGTTGTTGTATATCACGATGGATGGACGTTCATTCGAGAATTCCAACAATGTTATGATCACCTTCATAGCTTCCAATATACCTGTGGGCGTTCTTGGGCTCATGATTGCTGGGGTTTTTGCAGCTGCCATGTCAAGTATAGATTCTGTATTGAACTCCGTCACCACGGTTTTTATAAAAGATGTGTATGAAAAATTCATAACAAAAGGGGAAGAGGCTTCGCTTAAAGTTTCTATGATCTTCACATTGGTTTTCGGATTATTGCTGATTGTCTTTACCTTATTGGCTTTCGGAGACACGACAGCTTCCATCCTTCAAGTAGTCGGAAGTTACCTTTCCTACTTCTCTGGTTCAATTCTTGCTATGTTCCTGCTTGGAATGTTGACGAATAAAGCAAATGATAAAGGGGTAGCTATCGGTTTTGTAGTTGGGATCATTCTAACAGCCTATATAGGCAAGATGGGAATTGTGAACTGGTTATGGAATTACCCTATTGGCTGTGCTTTTACACTAATCATTGGTTACACAGCAAGTTTTCTTTTCAAAACAGAAAAAGTGGGCTACGAAGAATTCACTATCCTTGGTCAAAGGGCAAAGCTCAAGTCAGAGGGTCGAACCGAAGATCAGGAAGGAACGTCTATTTTACCTGGTGCCATCGACAAGTACACTTACATTTTATTAGGATTCTTTATCGCTCAAACGGTCTTTCTACTCCTAATTCAGTTATAATGAAAGAAGACTGAATGTTCTAATATTAAAAAATGAAATGTATATAATAGAAGGGATTTTAAAACATGAAAGATCGTATTAGTGCTTATGATGTTGCTGAAAAAGCTGGAGTATCACAATCGACTGTTTCAAGAGTATTGAACAACTATCCTTTTATGAAAGAAACAACAAGGAAAAAGGTCCTGACCGCCATTGAGGAATTAGGATTCACTAGAGATGAAATTGCCAGAAGTTTGGCCAGCAAGAAAACGAGAACCATTGGTTTGATTCTTGGGGATATTACTAACCCATTTTTTTCAGAGTCGGCAAAAGTGATTACAAGGAAAGCGCAGGAAATGGATTATAACGTCATTCTTTGTAATACCAATCATAGTGAGGAAAACTTGAATAAGTACATTCAGACACTGATGGGAAAACGTGTAGACGGCATCATTGTTGCCTCAGCAGATAAGGATAATCAAAAAATCAAAGAACTTTACGATAAAGGTTTTCCTATCATTCTTTACAACAGCATTATGGAGCATGATCATGCCAACTACATTGCTGTCAATAACTATAAAGGAGCCCAGCTTGCTGTTGAACACCTCTACCATTTTAACCACCGGGAAATCAGTTACATTGCAGGTCCTTCTAAATATGTAACGACACATCTGCGTAATTTAGGATTTAAAGATGCCCTTGATAAGTTTGGTTTGAAAATGAATGAGAAGTTCATATATGATCGTGAATTTTCTTATGATGAAGTTTATCTGTTTGCGAAGAATCTACTAAATCAACAGAGTAGGCCTACTAGTTTTTTTGCATCATCCGACCAAATGGCGCTGGCCGTCTTAGATGCTGCTGCCAGTGAAGGTATTTCAGTACCTGAGCAACTTTCCGTTATCGGATTCGATGATATAGATCTTGCCAAGAACCAATTCATAGGACTGACAACCATCACTCAACCCAAAGAGAAAATGGCGATGTTAACTCTAGAAAAACTGGTGTCTTTAATTGAAGAGAAAGAACACGTGGATGCTCCAATACAGATTGTGTTAGAACCTGAGCTTATATCAAGAAAAACGACAGGTATATACAAATCATAAATGAAGAGGAAAGGAGTGAAGTGATGACTGCCCATTTCTCTGATATAAAAGGGAAGCATGTCATAGTAACCGGAGGAAGTAAAGGGATAGGAAGAGATGTAGCTATCGAATTCGCTAAACTCGGTGCTTCAGTTGTCATTACAGGAAGGGATGAGAATGCCTTAATAGAAACTAAGAGTGAACTGAGTAGGTTTAGCTCACCACATAATTATATCGTGGCTGATATGAGAGAAGTCACAGAAGTTATTCAGATGGTAGATGAAGCTGCTGGCCTCATGGGAGGAATTGATATCCTCGTAAATAATGCAGGTGTGAACTTGCCAAAGTCAGCTTTTGAAGTGACAGAAGAAGACTGGGATTCCATGATTGACACGAATTTGAAAGGTAGTTTTTTCTGTTCTCAGCAGGTCGGGCGGTACATGCTGAAGCAGAAGAAAGGAAAGATCATCAACATTGTTTCACAAATGGCTTTTGTGGGTTATTTCAAACGAGCTCCTTATTGTGCAAGTAAAGGCGGGGCTGTACAACTTACAAAAGCCCTGGCTGTCGAATGGGCTTCTCAACATATCAATGTGAATGCAGTGGCTCCTACATTTATTGAAACAGAATTGACCAAACAGATGTTGGAGGAGTCTACGTTCCGAGAAGATGTCATCAACAGGATTCCTTTAGGAAAACTTGCGCGACCTAGGGACGTGACGGGAGCTGTGATCTACTTGGCATCGAATATGGCCGATTTTATTACAGGTGAAACGATTAAAGTAGATGGTGGCTGGACGGCAATCTAAATGTGTTACCAGTTTTGAATGCGGATTCAAAAAAACGGAAGGAGCGTCTTTATGGAAAGTACAGAAAATGAGTTTATGAATCATGATAGAAACTTAAGTCATGACCGCGTTTATTATGGCGACACAAGTGAAGTGAATTCGGTCGGGTACGCGGATTATAATGAGTATTCTCAGAATAAAGAGAAAAAGCAGAGCATGAAAGGGTTCGATGAGAAATATTCGGATTTTGTAGACTATATCATGAATATCACTCATAACATCTGGGAGGAAAAAGGCATTGGCGTGATTTATGACACGTATCACAATAATGTCGTTATGCATACGGGTACCATTAATATCCATGGAATCAATGAAGTCGTATCCGGAACTTTACAAACCTTGCATGCTTTCCCTGACAGAAGATTGCTGGGAGAAAACGTTGTTTGGTCGGGGAATGACCAAGAAGGTTTTTACTCTTCCCATCGTATTGCATCAAAAGCTACGAATCTTGGAGATTCATCCTTCGGGCCTTCGACAGGGAAAAAAGCATTCTTCCGAACGATCGTGGATTGCTTCGTACATTCCAACCGAATCATTGAAGAATGGTTGATCAGGGATAATCTCTATATTGTTCAGCAGCTAGATCTTGATCCTGTTGAAGTCGCAAAACAATTGGCGAAAAAAACGAAGAACAAAAAGGTTTCATTGCAAACAAGGTTTGGGGCAAATGAAACAATGGAAGGCCAGTACATGCCGACCGCCTATATACCTAAATATGATGAGTTTGAAATCGGAGATTTTATTCTAGAACTCTATAACCACATATGGGAGCGGAGGCTGTTCAACAAGGTCAAAGATTTTTATATGGATCATTCGACCGTCCACTATATCTGTGACAAGGACTTGATTGGTACCCAACAAATACAAGGGATGCTTGTGAGTTTATTTGCATCATTTCCAAATGCCAAGTTCATTGTGGAAAGAGTGACTTGTAACGAACTCTCTGATGAAAAATGGGATGTGGCGGTCAGATGGAGGATGATGGGACTTCATGAGGGTATTGGATATTTTGGAGAGCCTAGTGGAAACCATGTGGAAATCCCAGGCATTAGTCATCTGAAAGTATATAACCAGAAGGTGGTGGAAGAATGGATTACCTTTGACGGCTTAGATGTACTACGGCAGGTGCACATGGATTCAGAGGATGATCATTTCCATTCAGAAGAAAGTGAGTAAACATGTATTGTTTTTTGAATGCGGATTCAAATAATAGGAGGGGATGAAATGTCAATGCAAACGATCCAGCCACAAGTGAAAACGGAAGACTTTCAGGATTTTTTCATGCCGGGGTATGTACGGTTCGGAGTGAATGCCAACCTCACTCTTGCAGAAGAAGTGACGAAACTAGATGCCCGTAAAATCACCCTTATCAGCGATAAAGGTTTGGAAAAAGTAGGAGTTGTACAGAAAGTTTTGGATCTACTCGCACCTCTAGACAAAGATATCACTACATTCACGGATATATCAGGGGAGCCAAGTTTTGATCTGCTTGCTCATTCGATTGATAGGGTGAGAAGGCATGAGAGTGACATGATTATCGGAATCGGAGGGGGAAGTGCTCTGGACGTAGCTAAAGCAACGGCAGCACTGGCGCATGAGGAGGACCTTTCTTTGTGCTTCAGCGGGCAAAAATCCATAGAGACACGAAACGTTAAATGCATTCTATTACCGACGACTTCAGGCACAGGTTCAGAGGTCACGATGAACGCCATCTTCGGTGATGAAGAACAAGAAGTTAAACGAGGATTAGTGAGTCAAAGTTTGTTGCCTGACGTAGCCATTGTGGATCCTGTCCTCACTTTATCTTGCCCTCCAAAAGTGACAGCCGCTTCAGGTGTGGATGCTTTCACCCATGCTCTAGAATCGTATGTCGCTGAGCGGGCGACTCCAATGACAAAAATGTATGCAGAAAAAGCGATGAAATTATTCGCTGCCAATATTCCGAAAGCCGTCCATAACGGAAAAGATTTAGAAGCACGAAAACAGATGAGCTGGGTTAGTCTACTTGCTGGTGTTTCCTTAGCTAATGCAGGAGTCGGTGCGGTCCATGCACTGGCCTACCCACTAGGTGGGAAGTACCATGTAGAACACGGGGTGGCGAATGCGCTACTCATGCCGTTTGTATTCGAAGTGATCGGGCAGTCCTGCATGGAAGAAATGGTAGAAGTGGCTTCATTTTTGCATCTGGGTGATTTTACAAACCATCCCCATCAAGCAAAAGGAGCGGTTGTCCATTACCTTTATGAGTTGTTAGAAACATTAAGCCTCCCTACCTCCCTATCAGAGCTTGGGATTCAAGAAGAAGATCTTCCGTTACTTGCAAAACAAGCATCAAAAGTTGATCGCCTTCTTTCAAACACGCCTTATGAACTAACAGAAAATCAAATATTAAAAATTTATGAAAATGCCTATCGTGGCCAATAAAGGAGTAGATGATTTGCAGAATACTACCATAAAAAAGTCATTGTTTCTCAATGGCAGTTGGCAGGAAGCAAACGAATATTATGAATTGACATCTCCATACAGTGAAGAATTGCTAGGATATATCCCATTGGCCTCTGAAAACGAGGTAAAACAAGCGATTATGGCAGCAGATGATGCTGCGAGTCAAATCAAGAAGTTGACCGCGTTAGAAAGGGCGAACATTCTCGAGAAAGTGTCTTCTCTTTTTGAAAAGCATGCAGAGGAAGCCGCTTTTATACTGGCTAAGGAATGTGCCAAGCCGTTGAAAGCTGCAAGGGGCGAAGTGGGCCGAACCATTGAAACTTACAAATTTGCTGCAGAAGAAGCAAAGCGTATTCATGGGGAAACAATTCCTATGGATGCAGCCAAAAGTGGGCGTGGACGGTTTGGTTATACCGTTCGTGAACCTGTTGGTGTGGTTGCAGCCATCACACCGTTCAACTTTCCTTTCAATCTTGTTGCTCATAAACTTGGACCAGCTATTGCCGCGGGCAATCCAGTAGTTTTGAAACCAGCAAAACAAACCCCTTTAAGTGCTTTGTTTACAGCGGACCTTTTTCAACAAGCTGGTTTGCCGGATGGTGCATTGAATGTTGTTACTGGAAAAGGCAGTGAGATTGGGGATTTGCTAGTGAAGCATGACAAAGTGAAATACATCACTTTCACTGGCAGTTATGAAGTAGGTCTTAGTATTAGGGAGAAAGCTAAGCTGAAAAAAGTGACGTTGGAGCTCGGGTCCAATTCAGCTGTAATCATTGATAGTACAGAAGATCTAGTGGGAGCTGCTAAGCGTTGTGTGGAAGGTGCTTTTGCCTATTCTGGTCAAGTATGTATTTCTGTTCAACGTATTTACGTACAAGAAGCGCTTTATGAAGATTTCATCGAAAGTTTTGTTAACGAAACAAAACAACTGGTATTGGGAGATCCCCTTTCAGAGGAAACAGACCTTTCTTCTCTGATACATCCCAATGAAACGGTACGGGTAGAAGAATGGCTGGAAGAAGCTGTTCAATCGGGAGCTTCCATCGTTGAAGGAGGGAAACGATCGGGGAATATGTTCATGCCGACCGTCCTCACTGGGACGGACCAGTATTCCCTAGTCAATTGTAAAGAAGCTTTTGCCCCTATTGTAACGATTACAAAATATAAAAAGTTGAATGAAGCGATCTCCTTAGTGAACGATTCAGAATATGGTCTTCAAGCGGGCATCTACACAGAATTTGTTAATAAAGCGTTTGAGGTGGCTGAAGAGTTCGAGGTTGGCGGCGTGATGGTCAATGATGTTCCGACATTCCGGGTAGACCAAATGCCGTATGGAGGAGTGAAAAACAGCGGCACCGGAAGGGAAGGGATCAAGTATTCTATCGAAGAGATGACAGAAATGAAGCTCATCACATTTAAATTATAAAATAAGTAGTTCCTCTCTACAGTTAGGGAGGGGAGTAGCCTCAGTCAAAATAACGATCAATGAATAATAGAATTAGAAAGGAAGGATTGTATGGAAAATCAACAGCCAAGAGTTAAAAAATCCGTAACTAATGAGGAAATGGAGAAAAACTGGATTGTTCGTTTTGATGAGTTGAAATCAAAATCGATTCCTTTAATGTTTATAGACAGCATCATCCCCGGACACCAACGATTGAATTATGCCTTAATCGGTGATACGGCCAGTGAAAACGACAAATATTCTCCGGAAATTACAGAACCCCATGGTTTTCAAATTGGAATGGTGAAGGCACCGCCTGGAAATGGCCCAGCCTTTCATAGCCACGATTATATTGAAGCCTTTGTTCCATTGACTGGAAAGTGGCGTTTTTATTGGGGAGATAGTCCAGAAGAAATAGAAGGGGAAACGATTATTGATCAGTGGGATATGATTTCTTTACCTCCAGGGTTATGGAGAGGATTTGAAAATATCAGCGAGGAAGATGCTTGGTGCTTTGCTGTCTTAGAACAACATAAAGTGTATGACGGGAAAGATCCATACTGGGCACCTGAAATCATTAAGCAAGCCTCGGAATTTGGATTCCATGCCGATGAAAAAGGAAAAATGATCAAACCTGATAACTTTGAAGAATTAGAGAAACAAATAGCTGAAAAACTTCGGGCTGGAGAAAGGTAATGGTTCACAAAACCCCACTACTCCTTCTTCCAGGCACCTTATGTGATGAACGTCTATGGAAGCATCAACTAGCAAGCCTTGACAACATTGCCGATATGACTGTCATTGACCTTACGGTAGCTACGTCTATAGAGGAGCTGGCTCAATCTGTATTGGATGAAGCTCCAGACACTTTTGCGCTTGCGGGATTATCCTTAGGGGGCATCGTAGCGATGGAAGTTGTCCGGCAAGCACCAGAGCGTGTCAGCAAAATTGCTCTTCTTAATTCGAATCCATATGCCCCCCGAGCTGAGCAATTGGAAACATGGGATCATCTCGAGCACTTGGTGGAACAAGGGCGGTTTATGGAAGTCCTCAAAGAGAAATTATTGCCTAATTTGATTCATTCCAATAGACAACAGGATGAGAGGTTAGTCTCGACCATAGTAAGCATGGCAGAAAACATTGGACCTGATGCCTATATACGTCAGCTTAAAGCTGTTTCTACAAGATCAGATGCGAGAGATAATTTAGAGCATTTCCAGTGCGATACTCTTTTATTGACAGGGATGCAAGATAACGTGTGTCCCCCGGCTTTTCATGAAGAAATGGAAGAATTAATACAAAACTCTACCTTGAAAGTCATTGATCAATGCGGCCATTTGAGCAGTTTAGAACGGCCGGAGGCAGTTAGCGAAGCTCTTCGTGCCTGGTTATTAGAAACACCCGAAGGGAGGAATGACTTTTGAAGAATCCGCTGAAAGAAAAATTGGAAAATGGTAAAAGTGTATTGGGTAGCTTTTTAGGTATCTATTCTCCCCCTCTAGTTGAGATGATCGGGTATGCTGGTTATGATTTTGTTGTTATTGATGATGAACACGGTGCCTTTAGCACAACTGAGTTAGAAAATATGATTCGTACCGCTGATTCCGTTGACCTTGTGCCAATTGTTCGTGTTTCCTATGATCAATCGAGTATACAGAAGGCATTAGACCGCGGTGCATTAGGTATCCAAGTACCGATGATCAATACGAAAGAAGAGGCAGAAGAAACAGTACAAAAAGCAAAATACCCTCCTAGAGGCCTGAGGGGAGCAGCATATTCACATCGCGCCGCTCACTATGGAAAAGAAAAAGGAAAAAAGTTTTTAGATGAATCAAATGAAGAAATTTTAGTCATTCCTCACATCGAAACTCTGGAAGCGGCAGAAAATTTTCACGAAATTATCAATGTTGAAGGGATAGACTTCCCTTTTATTGGAACCACTGATTTATCAGTCAATATGGGGTATAAAGAGGAAGGACCAAATCATCCGGAAGTTAGGAAAGTTGTAGAAAGAATTTACATGGAAGCCAAAGAGCGAAGTATTAAAGTAGGTACGGTTGCTAATGATGCGACTGGAGCTAACAAAGCTTACGATAAAGGTGCTTCTTATGTGGGAATTGTCGCCATAACGGTTATTGCAAATGCTTTAGGGGACGTTTTACAATCAACTAACAAATAGATCAATTTTCACATCTCTTTTTCTTTTATTTTTTATAATAGAAACCTCTCGATAGTTTATTATACTATTGAGAGGTTTATTAGTGTTTTATTAAATTGCAATTAGGTTTTCTGTCTATAGATTCACCTTATACTAGAATATTTCAAAATTCATTTTTTAAGCGTTGTTTTGTATTCTTCAAAAATGAATTGGTGTCGTCAATGAGTTTGTGCAATTACTATTACAACAACATAAGAGTTAGCTACAACAAACAAGAAGCCGACCTACTCCTGAGTCCAGTGTTTTATTACTAGTGGAATACTTTCATGTTATTATTGTACCCAATAGGCATCGTTGCCTGTAAAACCCAAGCTATTAGAGAGTTGGCTATTATGAAAATCAGATTAGGTTTAATAGGAGCAGAAGATAACCTGGGATTAATACAATCCATTGTAGACGAATACCCTGAGTTCAGTTGCCTGTCGTTCGTACATTCCGGGGAGGAAGAACTTGTGGAACATTTGGAATCGCACTCGCAAGATGTAGATGTATGGTTGTTCTCAGGATTTCTTCCCTACTCGACTGCAATAAAGTGGGGGAAGATCAGTCAACCGATGTATCATACGCCTTATACAGGTTCAAGTTTATATAAAACCCTCTATCATGTATTAAATAGCGAAGATATCAAGGCTGATGAACTTAGTTTTGATGCAGTTGATTCCTCTGAATTACATCCAATATTCGACGAGCTGGGGATGAAATATGACCCTTCCTATTTAGAGGAGTTTATTGATGAATCCGAAATCGATAATAGTCGAACCTATTTGGAGCATTACAAAAAGTCCGTGAGCAAATTCGTCCAGCATCATTATGATCTTTGGACTGATAATCACACTAAGGGGGCGGTAACCTGTGTGTGGGCTGTTTATACTGAGTTGAAACGCCTTGGAGTACCGGTTTTCAGGGTGACTCCTGCAAACTCGGCCATCAAATCTATTCTGGACATCATATTGAGAACTCATGAAATGATCCGTTTTAAAAATACCCAGATTGCCGTTCAAATGTTTGAAATTGACCCGTTTTCCGGCCTATCTACAGGAGTGTTCTCATCGGATGAAATCACTAATATCGAATTGAGAAATTCGCAGAAATTATTGAAATATGCGAAGAAAGTTCAGGGGTCGCTGAAAACTTCCGGTCCGGGGAGATATGTCATTTTTACGACTCGGGGGGAGCTTGATGCAATCACTGAAAATTTCACTGTTGTTCCGGAAATAGAAGAAATACTTCGAATCGGTAAACATGCCGTAACCTGTGGTATAGGGATAGGGTATTCAGCTTATGATGCGGAAATCAATGCGGGTAGAGCTCTGTTGAACGCTAAGGAGTATGGAGAAGGGACATGGATGGTCCTTTATGAGGATAAAACGATAAACGGGCCACTGGGGAGTGCGGAAAAGATCTCTTACTCTTATGCCTCCGCCGAACTCCAGGGAATAAGCGAGAAAACTTCCCTTAGCGTTTCAACGTTGAGCAAAATTAAATCCATTTTGAATAAATGGGGTAGACCTGAGATGACGGCACATGAATTAGCGCAGCAGATGCAAATCATGCCAAGAAGTGCACGAAGAATTATAGTGGCACTTGAAACCGGTGGGTATGCGGAGGTCGTTGGGGAAGAAAACCCATTTCCACGAGGGCGCCCAAGAAAAATATATCGCTTTTTTCTTTGACAGAAACAATTGTTTCTGTCTTTTTTTAATTTTTAGAATATTTACCATTGACACAAAAAGACAATCGACATAACATTAAGGACATAGCCATAAATGAACCGTATTTAAGAAGAAAACTATCTAGAAAGCGGATTCTGCAAGTTATCGTTTTGACACAGCAATAAGCCTAAATCACATGATGAGGGTTATAAAGTATGAATGAATGGGAGGAGAAGCAGATGGAAAAAAAACTGTTGAAAGATTTTGATCACCGCTTAAATTATTCCGGTGTAAACGGAAAACGGTTGGCTGCTAGAATCCAGGAAATATCTGAAATTGGAAGAGGTGAAAAAGGTAGTTCATACCGGATCGGTTTTTCCGAAGAAGAAAGAAAGGCGAAAACCCTTGTGAAGCAATGGATGGATGAAGCTGGTATGAACACGTGGGTCGATGAAGCAGGAAATGTTTTTGGGCAACTTTTAGGACGAGATGAAACTCTGCCAATTGTACTAGCCGGCTCCCATATTGACACGGTTCCAAACGGAGGCCACTTTGATGGCGTGCTCGGTGTATTGAGTGCTTTGGAGGTGGTAGAGGCTTGGAAAGAAATCGACTATGAGCCGATGAGGACCTTAGAAGTTGTGGTTTTCTCTGATGAGGAGGGGGCAAGGTTTAATCGTGGTTTTTCGGGAAGCAAAGCCGTAGTCGGAGACGTTGATGCGGAGGAACAGAAGTCACTGACTGATATTAACGGTGTACCTTTTGAAGAAGTTATGAAAAGTGTTGATTTGTCGGTCGGACGCTTCCCGGATGCCGAACGCAATTTACATGATATTAAAATGTTTGTTGAAGTTCATATCGAACAAGGCAAACAGTTGGAAAAGGAAGATGTCCCCGTAGGCATAGTAACAGGAATTGCAGGTCCTTGCTGGTTAAAATTCAATGTTCAGGGTAGAGCTGGCCATGCAGGAAACACACCAATGAACGATCGAAAAGATGCTTTGGTCGCTGCCAGTGAATTGATTTTTAACATTCCATCTCTTCCTGCACAGGTGAGCTCATCCGCCGTAGCAACTGTAGGGAAGACTCATGTTTATCCAAACGGAGTCAACGTAATCCCAGGCGAAGTGGAATTGTACGTTGATATTCGTGATATTCATGAATCCACGCGTGATAAACTCGTTGATCTGGTAATTGAAAAAGCTGAAGAAATAGTAGAAAAGCATGGGGTAAGCCTGGAATGGGAGGAGGCAACGCGTACGAAGCCCGTTCCAATCAAAGAAGTGTTTCAAAAGACCATGGCAACATCTGTTGAGAACCACGGAATAAGGCCTGTTTTCCTGCCGAGTGGAGCCGGGCATGACGCTATGATTTTGGGACGCCATGTACCGATTTCCATGCTGTTTGTAAGGAGTAAGGATGGAATCAGCCACAATTCGGAAGAGTGGTCATCGTTGAATGATTGCGTGCAGGGTATTCATGTTTTGAAGGACTTTTTAGAAAAAGTTACTCAAGAAGACTAGACCAAAAGCTCATTGGGAAGGTGTGTAATTTCTAATGTCAGAAAAGAAGAAAAGTTGGCTGGATCGGATTCCTCATCCATTAGCGTTGCTGTTTTATATCATTGTATTTGCAGGAATACTTACCTATATCATTCCAGCCGGTTCCTACGATAGAGAGGAAATCAATGATGCGACAAGGACGATTCCGGGAACATATGAGTTCACAGAAAGGACTCCCGTCAATCTGCTGGATTTATTTACAGCAATACCGCAAGGGTTCCAGGAGATCGCTAATATCGTTTTTATCGTTTTTGCTGCAGCGATGATGTTCGGGGTATTGGAAAAGACAGGTATGTTGGAGCGAACAGTTGGTACCTTTGTCAGGAAGCTGGGATTAGGCAGACGATATCTGGCTATCGTTATTATGACGTTTATTTACGGTCTGTTAGGGATTTTTGTTGGGTATGAAAATAATATCGCGCTTATCCCAATTGCCATATTGCTCAGCATTGCCATTGGTGGAGACGCTATTCTTGGGGCCGGAATAGGGATTGGCGGGGTGTCGATCGGCTTTGGACTATCCCCCTTCAATCCTTATACCGTCGGGGTCGGTCATCAAATAGCAGAGATGTCCTTATTTTCGGGGTGGGCCTTCAGAAGCGTTCTTGTCGTTCTGGTATTAAGTCTTCTAGCGGCATACAATGTGCGGTATTTCAAGAAGATTCAGAAGGACAGGGAAAAGAGTCTGGGGGATGATATCGATACAGATGACATGCAATTAACTCAGCCTCTTGACTCGTATAAAATGAGGAAAAAAGATATTGCCATGTTGCTAGTATTTGTGGCGGGGCTTGCCGTCATGTTATATGGTGTATTCACCAGAGGCTGGTACATCAATGAAATATCGGCTATATTTCTGATGATCGGTATTGCAAATGGACTTATTGCCCGCATGAACGGCAGTCAGATAGCCGGGACGTTTTCAAAAGCGCTTGAACCAAGTGCACTTGCTGCCATTTTGATTGGCGTCGCTCAAGGTATTCAAGTGGTTATGAATCATGGAAACATAAGTGATACTATTGCATACGGCCTTGTATCGGTACTTGAGCATTTGCCCGCCACCGTTGCCGCCATTTTTATGTCGATATCACAATCGATTATTAATTTATTTATACCGGGCGGAAGTGGGCAGGCACTTGTTACATTGCCGATCATGATCCCTGTCGGTGATATAGTCGGAGTTTCGCGACAGTCCACCATATCTGCTTTTCAGGTGGGTGACGGAATTACCAATCTTATCACTCCTACACTTGGAGGCTTGATGGCGATGCTTGGTCTATGCCGGGTTCCATATGGAAGATGGCTGCGGTATATCTTCCCTTTTACGATCATGGCATTTATCGTTTCGTGGATGGCATTGCTTATAAGTGTATTAATCAGTTAAGGATCAATTAAATTAACTTGGAGCTTTTACTACCATGCATAATCCATCGCAAACGTTGTATGAAGATTATTAGTCGAACCTTTTCATAAAAGGAAAAGTTGCTTTACTTTGTATCGAGTTGCAATATTTTGATGCTATAAGGCTAAAGAAATGATGAATCGAACTAAATCTACAATATTGGGCACATAAAAGAGGCCTAACCCCTGCTTTGCTAAATTGTTAACGTGGTGGGGGCAGGCACTTTCAATAGCAATTTAAAAATAACCCGCCTTCTATTTTTAAAAGGAGACGGGTTATTTTTTGTGATCATACTATTTATTCGTTGTAATAAGGTTAACTGATTAAATTGGTAAAGATACGATATCCGCCAGAATGGAAGGTGCCTGACCCCCACTACGCTAAAGTGTTAACGTGGTGGAGGTCAGGTACCTTTTTTTGTCAAGGGATTCGGCATTTTTTGTATTGGAGTTTTTTTAGGAAGAAGATGTGCTGATTTCTTTAATTTCATAAAGGATTTTGCAGTGGTTCCTTTCAATGAAATAGTATAAAATATCAAAAAAATGTCCGGTGCAACGGACATTTAAAAGGGAAGCGCTTTCTTAAACCTGAAGTACTATAGAAATAGCAAGGAGGGATGATGTGGGTTCCAAAGATAATCGTGAACAGAAGCTGCTACTGTTTCTTTCAAAAAATCAAGATTATGTTACTGCAGGAGATTTAGCAGAAATGCTCCAAACTTCTAAAAAGACAGTGTACCGTTTAATAAAGAAAATTAACGATGAGAGTCTAGATGACTCACTGATTGTCTCTGAAAAAGGACGGGGTTACAAACTAGATTACGAAAAATTTATTAACTATCAAAAAAGCAATAAGAAATACAAAGAAGACGATTTTTCTCCTGATGAGAGACGTAAAAGAATTATGGAAGAATTATTATTATCTTCGCCTAAACCTATAAATATCCACTACTTATTCAGTGACTATTATGTAGGGGAGTCCGTTATTTTTAAAGATGAACAGATCATGAGCGAAGAGCTTAAAAAGTACCATTTAGTTCTGGAGAGAAAAAACCGCACACTGGCTATATTAGGACAAGAAGTCAATATCAGGAAGGCAATCAAAGAAATTATTGAAATATTTAACATCATCGATATCGATGACTTAAAAACGAATCAGGAGCTTAATTTCAATAAGTATGATGTTTTGGTTATATTGGATCAATTAAGGCACATTGAAAAAGGTTTAAATATAACGATCCCTTATCCGTATAACGTCAATATCTTTTCTCACCTGTATATTTTGCTAAGTCGATCGAGAAAAAATCCGGCTTTTATATTTACAGATAAAGTGTCTCAAGAAAAAACCGAGAGTATGAAAAAAGACTTTGATTTCTATCAGGTTGCTAAATCTACCATCCATAATATGGAGCAATATTTAAATAATGCATTACCAGAAATTGAGGTTTATTTCCTTTATCAATATTTAGTGTCATCGAGGATGCAAGGAACTCTTGATAGCACATCGACCTTATCCTCCAGAGTGATCCAGGTGACTAAAGCTTACATTAATGAAATGAGTACGAGAATAGGTATAAATATAGACAATCAATCTATTTTTGTCGATTTGGCCAATCACATTAAACCAATGCTTAACAGATTAGAACATAACATTCGAGTTAAAAACAGCTTACTAAGCCAAATCAAAGTGACTTATGAAGGGATATTTTCCAGCGTGAAAAACGTATCTGAGTTTGTTAGTGAAGAATTTAACTTACCAGCAATAAATGATGATGAGAATGGTTTCATTACCCTCTATTTTGCAAAAATGATTGAAACGAGCCAGCACCAGCATCCTATCAAAACACTCATCATGTGCACGACAGGGATTGGAACATCAGAACTTTTAAAAGCAAAGGCAAAAAATAAATTCCCTGAGTTAGAAATTGTGGACGTAGTAGCATCACGAAATATGCAGGCTTATAAAGAAAAATACTCAGACATTGAATTAATCCTGAGCACTGTACACATCGAAGAGGATATACCGATTCCATATTTATTAGTGAGCGCCATGTTTACCATTGATGATCAGAAAAGGCTTCAGAAAAAGATAGAGGAGATTTTTCATGAACGGTAATTCATTTATTCAAATTTATTTTGACAGCGATTTAGAAACAAAAGAAGAAGTATACGACTTTATTTCAGAAGTCGCTTGTGCTCAAGACTCTTGTCAACAAAAACATGGTATTATTTATCAATTTAATGAACGGGAAAAAGCCGGGAGTCCTTTAATAGCGGAACATGTTTTGCTGCCTCATATCGAAAGTGAGCATGTATTAGAAAGTAGAATACTATTTTTCCGGTTAGCCAATCCCATCCGATGGGATGAGACTATAGAAGACATTCGCCTGATTATTGCTATTTTACTGAAGAAGGATGAAGAAGAAGCAATGAAGAAAAAAATTGCTGCGTTCACCAGGTCTTTAGCTGATGAAGGTTATGTGGATCGATTATTAAATCTAGAAGAAAAAAAATTTCAAAAAGAAATAATCAAATTTCGGGAGGAATCATAATGAAAATAGTTGGAGTTGCAGCATGCACAGTAGGAATCGCACATACGTACATTGCACAAGAAAAAATGGAAAACGCAGGAAAGAAAGCAGGCCACGAGATTGCCATAGAAACACAAGGGACGATCGGGACAGAGAACGAACTTTCTTCTCAACAAATCCAGGAAGCCGACATTGTTATCATGGCTGCGGATGTGAAAATAGCCGGGCGCGAACGGTTTGAAGGTAAGCGTATCATTCAAGTACCAACAGAAGTTGCGGTGAAGTCACCTAACAAGCTGATCAAAAAAGCAGAAGAAGTACTGAAGCAGAAACAGGCACAATAAAAATCTATCCACGTCGAGGTGCAACCAATGGAGATAAGCGAAATTTTGAATGACCACACAATCAAAACAAATATGAATGCCCAAAATAAAGAGGATGCTTTAAACGAGCTGGCAAATTTGCTTTTGGAAAATGAGTATATTACCGATGTGAAAAGCTTTATGAAAGACATCTATGCCAGGGAAGAAAAAGGACAAACAGGCATTGGGAATTACATTGCTATCCCTCATGGAAAAAGTAATTTTGTGAAAGAAATAGGAGTGGCGATAGGGATCAATAAGAGCGAAATCCCATGGGAATCCCTGGATGGTAAAGGAGTCAAAGGAATTATTCTTTTTGCTGTCGGTAATGACAATGAAGGTGCACAAAACCACCTAAAAATATTATCCTTATTTGCAAGAAAGTTAGGCAATGATGAAGTGATTGAAAAATTGTTACAGTCAGAAAAAACCGAAGATGTAAAAAAAGCTTTTTGTAATTAAAAGGATTACAAATAATTATTTAAATAATATAGCGGTATATCTTTATATGATTGAAATTTTTTACAATTCACATAGAAATGCATAGCACCACAAGGAAAAATAATGAATGAACAGCAGAATCAAAGGCTGTTCATTCAACAAATAAGAATTGAGTAGGGGGATGAAAAATGAATAAACTTAGGGAATTAAACCTTAAAGGTCATTTATTGACAGCGATTTCATATTTAATTCCAATTGTTTGCGGAGCCGGTTTTTTAATTGCAATTGGTATGGGCTTCGGAGGCACTAGTATGGATCAATTAGTGCCAGGTGAATTTTCTATCTGGGATGCTTTAGCGACAATGGGAGGCGCTGGACTCGGTTTACTACCTGTCGTCATAGCTACTGGTATATCTTACTCCATTGCAGGAAAACCAGGGATAGCTCCAGGTTTTATTATCGGCTTAACTGCTAACGCAATCGGCGCCGGTTTCATTGGAGGAATTTTGGGAGGTTTCTTATCCGGTTATCTTGCCATATCTCTTATTAAGTACTTCAAAGTCCCTAAGTGGGCTAAAGGACTAATGCCAACTTTAATTATTCCATTCTTTACTTCCTTAATTGGCGGTTTAATCATGGTTTACATTATTGGTGCTCCAATTGCTGCTTTTACTTCATTATTAACGAATGCATTAGAGAGTTTAGGTTCTTCTTCCTTGTTAATGTTTGGTGGAGTTGTCGGACTATTGAGTGGAATCGACTATGGCGGACCCATTAACAAAACGGTGTTTGCCTTTGTATTGACATTGCAGGCAGAAGGTATCAATGGACCAATTACAGCTTTACAGCTAGTAAATACAGCGACACCGATCGGTTTTGGATTAGCCTTCTTTATAGCAAAGGTTTTCAGAAAAAATATCTATACACCGGTAGAAACGGAAGCATTGAAATCAGCTGTACCGATGGGCTTCATTAACATTGTCGAAGGTGTAATTCCAATCGTAATGAACGATATTGTCCGCTGTTTGATTGCAACAGCTGTTGGTGGAGCTGCTGGTGGAGCGGTGTCGATGGTGCTTGGAGCGGATGCAACTGTACCGTTTGGTGGCGTATTAATGTTACCGACGATGACCAATCCATGGACAGGTGTGGCAGCACTAGTAGTGAACATTCTTGTAACAGGATTTACCTTAGCTTTAATTAAGAAACATAAGTCTGAAGAGGAACTCAGCTTAGATACAGAAGATAATGAAGATGATGAAGAGGATATTGATTTAGATGATATTAAAGTGATGTAAGATCAAAGGCGAGTTTAATAAAAGGAAATTCTTCTGAGATACAGCAAATGGAGGAGCAGGGAGCTTATTAGACTCTTGAATGCTTTAGAGCTGATGGAGGAGATGGCGACTTAGGATCAGAAGACAGAATTAAACAGAAGGAGAATAATTAATTATGAGAAAAGTAGAATTTTCCCCATCATTAATGACAATGGACTTAGATAAATTCAAAGAGCAAATTACTTTTTTAAATCATCATGTAGATTCTTATCATATTGATATTATGGATGGGCATTATGTTCCCAATATTACATTATCTCCGTGGTTTATCGAGGAGGTCAGAAAAATAAGTGACTTACCTATTTCTGCCCATCTTATGGTGACGGATCCAAGCTTATGGGTTCAGAAGCTAATTGATATAAAATGCGAATGGATTTGCATGCATGCAGAAGTACTTGATGGCCTGGCTTTTCGGTTGATCGATCAAATACATGACGCCGGGTTGAAAGCAGGAGTTGTGTTAAATCCGGAAACTCCTATTGAGACGATTTTCCCTTATATTGATTTAGTCGATAAAATTACAATAATGACCATTGATCCAGGGTTTGCAGGACAACGTTTTATCGAGAGCACGTTAAATAAAATTGTAAATTTAAGAGAGTTACGGGAAGAAAAGGGTTATCAATACGTCATTGAAATGGACGGATCATCCAATCGAAAATCATTTAAAAGAATTGATGCAGCAGGTCCTGATATTTATATCGTTGGTCGTAGCGGTTTATTTGGGCTAGATGAAGACATAAAAAAATCGTGGGAAATCATGAATAAAGATTACGAGGAGATGACCGGTAAAGAAATCTCATACTCTTAATGCTAGTTTTCGGTAAAGTTGAACACCCCGGATAAGTATGTAATGAATGTATAAGTTGTATGCTAATTTAAGAAGCCTCTCACGGGTTCAATTGAACTTGCGAGAGGTTTTTTATTAGCTTTTTTAGGATACGCGAAGGCTTGTGGTAAGCACAACAATTAATCTTTAAAAAAGTTGCCTGACCTCGACTGCGCTAAAGTGTTAACGTGGTGGGGGGCAGGCACCTTCTCTTAGTTTGATGAACGTTTTATGTTTCGGTTAGCTACAAAAAGTGAAGGGTGAAAAAAGTATTGAAAGGGTTATCATTTTATGATAAGTTATTACGTAACCGGTTACGTAAAAGGGAGAATACGACTTATGGCTTATACAATTAGGGATGTTGCAAAAAAAGCAAATGTTTCAACGGCTACCGTATCTAGAATATTGAATGACTTAGGCGGCTATTCTGATAAGACAAAAATGAAAGTATTAGACGTTATTCAAGAATTAGAGTACTTTCCTAGTGGCATTGCTAGAGGACTAACTAATAACAGAACACATACCATAGGTGTATTAGTGCCAAATTTAACGAGTTCACTCATAGCTGAGTTTTTAACCGGTATTGAATCAGTTGCACACAAGGTAGGTTCCAGTGTAATAGTTTGTCATACTGAATCACAAGGGATAAAAACAATGAAGTATCTTCAGTTATTGCATGAAAAGCGAATTGATGGACTAATCATAGCAAGTACAGTACTAAAAGAAGAATATTATGATTATATTGTTAAAATGAATGTCCCTTTAGTTCTTTTATCTGCTTATTCTGAGTTCCCGGTCCCATATGTTATTGCAAATGATCATCAGGCAGCATACTCGGCTACCAAACATTTAATACAAAATGGACATAGTAAATTAGGGATGATAAGTGGAAATAAAGAAGAATGGATTGCTGGTAATACCATTCCACGTGTAGAGGGCTTTAAAAGAGCTCTATCTGATTTCAACATACCAATTGATGATCGTTGTATAGAATACGGGAGATTTTCTATTGAGGATGGGGTTAAGTCTCTTAGGAAGTTATTAAATCGAAATCCTGATCTTACAGCTATCTTTGCTGAAAATGATGAAATCGGTATAGGTGTTTTGTCTGCTGCTTTTGAACTAGGAATTAGTGTTCCTAAGGATATTTCTGTTATAGGTATGGACGATATAAATTTGTGTAAATTTATGAATCCACCCTTGTCTTCTATTTCACTTTCACATAATGAGATGGCCGAAGAGGCTGCAGGGATGATCTTTAAAATGATTGAATCAGGTTCAAAGGTGGAAAACAGTATACTTGGCCATCAACTTGTAGAGAGACAGAGTGTACGTTCTCACTAGTCTCTCTTTTAATAGGAATTCAACGTAACCGGTTACGTAATAAAAAATAGTAAGGATGATAAATATCTAGATTACTGGATAATTTTTTTATAAATATTACGTAACCGGTTAAGTAAGTCAGAAAATATAGTAGAAGATACTTGAGGAGTGAATAATCTTGCAACAAAAGTGGTGGAAAGAAAGCGTAGTTTATCAAGTTTACCCAAGAAGTTTTATGGATAGTAATGGTGACGGTATCGGGGATATACAAGGGATTATTCAGAAATTGGACTATCTTAGAAATTTGGGAATAGATGTTATTTGGATATGCCCTATGTATAAATCACCCAATGATGACAATGGCTATGATATTTCCGATTACCAAGACATTATGGAAGAATTCGGGCGTATGGAAGACTTTAATGAATTGTTAGAAGAAGTCCATATACGCGATATGAAACTAATCATGGATTTAGTTATTAACCATACAAGTGATGAACATCCTTGGTTTATTGAATCAAGTTCTTCAAAAGAAAATTCTAAACGGGATTGGTACATTTGGCAAAAAGGAAAAAACGGTCATCCCCCGAATAATTGGGAGTCAATCTTTGGAGGATCAATATGGGAATATGATGAAAAAACAGAAGAGTACTATATGCATTTATTTTCAAAACGACAGCCTGATCTGAACTGGGAAAATCCAAAGGTACGTAATGCTTTGTACAATATGGTGAATTGGTGGCTTGATAAAGGAATAGACGGCTTTCGTATAGATGCTATCTCTCATATAAAACGGCAACCGGGCTTCCCTAATATGCCTAACTCAGAAAAATTAGATGTAGTACCTGCTGCAAAATATACGACTAATGTAAAGGGTATAGAAAACTTTTTAAGTGAATTCTCAGATAAGACTATAAAAAATTATGATGTCATGACAGTGGGAGAAGCAGGAGGAGTATCGGTGGAGGATTCAGAATTTTGGGTCAGTGAAGATAATGGCTGCTTTGATATGATATTTCAATTTGATCATGTAGATCTATGGGATAAAGGTACCCAGAATAATAAAGATATCTTAGGGTTCAAACAAGCGTTAACAAAATGGCAAGAAGGATTGCAGGGTAAAGGCTGGAATGCTTTATTTCTAGAAAACCACGATCTTCCAAGGAGTGTGTCATGTTGGGGAGACGAGGAACATTATTGGAATGAAAGTTCTAAAATGCTTGCAACTGTTTATTTTTTGATGCAAGGTACTCCTTTTATCTATCAAGGTCAGGAAATTGGAATGACTAATGTTAAGTTTGACAATATTGAGGACTATAATGACGTTGGAATGTTGAATTACTATAAATTAAAAAAACAGGAAGGAAGGTCTCATGAAGACTTAATGGAAGTAGTTTGGTCTAAGTGCCGTGATAATTCTAGAACACCGATGCAGTGGAACTCCGATGATAACGCTGGATTTTCAACATCAAAAAGTACGTGGTTAAAATTAAATCAAAACTATGTTTCTATTAATGTCGATGCTCAAATGGAAGAGGGGAATTCCATTTTAAATTATTATAAAGATTTAATTCAACTCAGAAAGAAACATAAATTATTCGTCTATGGTTCTTACCAGTTATTATTACCTGATCATCCTGAGATTTTCGCTTACTTAAGAGATTTTGAGGGACAGAAAGGTTTGATTATATGTAATATGACTGACAGAAAAACGGACTTTGAATTACCAAGTGACCTTAATCTCCATCAAGCTTCTCTTGAACTTACAAATTATTCTAAAAAACAAACCACCTTAAAGAAAAATATGACGTTTGAACCTTTTGAGTCATGTGTCTATATGTTTAATAAATAACTCTAGGGAGGAAACAAAATGTTAAATAAAAGTTATGTATCTGCAGGGTTTTTGATATTAGTCTTTTCGATATTTTTAAGTGCTTGTGGGCCGCAACGAGAAGTAACACAAAATGAAGTAACACAGGGAGAACCCGAAAAACCTGAAGAGTTAACATTATGGGCATGGGAAGATACTAAAGCAGCATTTCAAAACATTGGAGATAAATATACAGAAGAAACAGGTATTAAGGTAAACGTAGTGGCTGCAGAAAATGCTGATATCTCTCTAGATGCTCCTGCAGGAAGAGGGCCAGATCTCTTTTATGAAACACATGACCGAATTGGAGACGCTTACTTACAAGGACTAGCAGCAGAAATTGAATTAACAGATGAGCAATTAAAAGGATACCAAGAATCAGCAATGGAAGCATTCACGGTAGATGGCAAGCTTTTAGGTATTCCATCTTCAGTTGAAACTATTGGCTTATTTTATAATAAAGAACTCGTTCCTGATCCCCCCAAAACAATAAAAGATATTAATGAAATTGCTGAACAGTTAACAAACGCTGACCAAAAGGAATTCGGATTTTTAAATATCACCTCTGATTTTTACCCTACATTTCCATTCTTGACTGCAGCTGGAGGGTATGTTTTTGGGGAAAATGAGCAAGGAGGATACGATACTAGTGATATCGGTTTAGCAAGTGATGAAGTTGTTGAGGGGGCGGAAATTATTCACTCATGGCATGAAAATGGATATATCCCAGAGAGCCTTACCTACGATGTAATGAATGGATTATTTCGGGACGGAAAAGTTGGAGCAATTATTTCAGGACCGTGGGGGATTCCAGATTTTGAGAAGGGGTTAGGAGATAAATTAGGAATCGCTCCCCTACCCACTTATAATGGGGAACATTTACAATCATTTTTAGGGGTGAAAGGATTTGCAGTCTCAGAATATAGTGAAAGTAAATATTGGGCGAAAGATTTAGGGTTATTTATGACAAATGCAGTAAACTCTAAGTCTCTGTTCGAGGATACTAAACGTCTTCCGGCACGGGAGGATGTGAGTATTGAAAGTGAACTCTATCAAGGAATTCAAGAACAACTTCAACATGCTAAGCCTACTCCAAATATTCCAGCAATGGCTCAAGTCTGGGAACCGATGGGAGATGCTTTAGTATTCATTACTCAAGGGGAGAACCCTAAAGAAGTATTAGAGGAAGCTGAAGCATCCATAAAAGAGCAAATATCACTGCTAGGTGGGAATAACTGATAAGTCCTCAAGTCTGGTTAAAGAATGTCTTTCACATTCTTTAACCAGAGAATAAAAAGGTGGTGTAAAAAATGAGTAAGCAAAAGCACAATCCAATGATAGCAGTTACAATATCCATCGTTCCTGGACTAGGACAATTGTATAATCGTCAGTTTATAAAAGGGACAACATTTTTATTACTAACCATTGCTTTTGTAGTATCCTTTTATCAATTTTTAAATATAGGATATTGGGGACTCTTAACTTTAGGGGAAATCCCTGGACTAGATGATTCACGTGTTTTACTTGCTCAAGGGATCATATCTCTTATAATAACTGGGTTTGCAATAACCTTTTATGTATTGAATTTAATAAATGCCTATAAAGAAGCTGTTAAAATCAAACATGGAAGAAAAAATGATGATTTGCGAAAAAGCTTCAAAGATGGTTGGGATAAAAGTTTTCCATACGTGCTAGTAGGACCAGGACTATTTTTATTGATTTTTGTTGTTGTTTTCCCACTACTATATATGATCCTTTTAGCATTTACTGATTATAATTTATATAATTCTCCCCCCAAAAATTTATTGAATTGGGTAGGGTTTGAAAACTTTATTTCATTAGTAACAGTACCAATTTGGCGGAGTACATTTTTTAGTGTTTTTTCATGGACAGTTATATGGACATTAGTCGCTACCACTTTACAGATAGCATTAGCACTAATCCTAGCTATCTTTGTGAATGACCCTAGAATCAAATTCAAGAAGTTTATTAGGACAGTGTTAATATTACCCTGGGCTGTACCAGCATTTGTCACTATATTGATCTTTGCTGCCCTTTTTAATAATGATTTTGGTGCCATTAATAACGATATCTTAGGCCCGCTTTTCAATCAAGCGATTCCCTGGATGACAGATCCATTTTGGTCCAAAGTTGCGTTGATAGGTATCCAAGTCTGGGTAGGCTTCCCTTTTGTATTCGCCATATTTACAGGGATACTTCAAAGTATATCGAAAGATTGGTATGAGGCAGCAGATATGGATGGAGCCTCGAGTTGGCAAAAATTTAAAAGTATCACATTCCCACAAGTAATGTTTGCCACTGCACCAATTCTTATCATGCAATATGCAGGAAATTTTAATAATTTTAATATAATCTATCTCTTTAACCAAGGTGGCCCTGCTGTAAGGGGACAGAATGCTGGTGGTACGGATATTTTGATTTCATGGGTTTATAATTTAACTTTTGAAACTCAAAATTATAATATGGCAGCAGCAATATCGATAGTTATAGGTTTGATAATTGCCGGATTTGCTTTCTATCAATTCAGGCGCACACGTTCCTTTAAAGAAGAGGGGGAGATGTAAGTGACTAGAAAGACTAAGAGCAACCTTCAAGTAATAGGAATGTATTTGTTTATTGGAGTCGTCTTTGTCTTCATTTCCTATCCGTTGTTATGGACATTAGGTTTGTCTTTAAACCCAGGAACAAGCTTATATGGGTCTACAATGTTTCCAGAAAACTGGTCGTTTGTACATTATAAGTGGCTCTTTTTTGATCCTAGCAGTGATTATTTACTTTGGTATAAAAATACATTAATTGTAGCAACTATCACATCAATTTGTTCTGTAATAGTTGTTTCTCTTATCGCATATGCTTTTTCTAGATATAATTTTATAGGGAGAAAAAACGGTATATATACTTTTTTGTTGTTACAAATGTTCCCTGTACTTATGGCGATGGTTGCCCTTTATCTGCTATTAAATTTGGTTAATATGTTAGATACATTAACAGGTTTAATATTAATTTATATTGGAGGGGCAATTCCAATGAATGTATTTTTAGTAAAGGGTTATTTTGATACTCTCCCGAGAGAATTGGATGAGTCAGCTAAAATAGATGGAGCAGGACATTTTCGTATATTTTTTACAATTATGCTCCCCCTTGCAAAACCTATCTTAGCGGTAGTTGCCTTATTTAATTTTATGACGCCGTTTATGGATTTTATTTTGCCAAGTATAATATTGAGAAGTCCAGAAAATTTTACTTTGGCTTTAGGGCTCTTTAATTTTATTAATGAACAATTTGGTAACAACTTCACTCGATTTGCTGCTGGTGCAATATTAATAGCAATACCTATTGCAGCTGTATTCTTATATCTTCAACGTTATCTAATATCAGGATTAACTTCAGGGGCAACTAAAGGTTAGATTAAAGTATAGAGTAAAGTAAATTAAGTGGATTTCTTAAATCTATGTCTCAAATATTAAAGCCTCTTATGAGTCTTGGAACTCTAAAGAGGCTTTTTCTTTTAGAGGTTATATACACAACCTATCGGAAAAAAGATCTGTTTATAACTGGAGGTTAACTGAAAACGTTTAAAAAAACTGAGGTGTAGCTATATCATGATCATAAGATAACTGATCTCAAGACCTGTTTTTAGATAAAAAAATGTCATACTTAATGACATACTAATGTTAATTATTCTTTAGATACTAATCCATAACGGAGATAACTTCAGCCCTTATATAAAACAGGTTTCGCTCTTTATAACTAGCTATTTTGTTGTATTTATCCCGGCGAAACTATGGGCGGCATGATGTAAGTATTCCCTAAAGCTATGTCACAAGTTAATCAAATAGTCATATAAAATGACTTAGACTGGTATGTTATAAAAAATATTGCGTTACCACTTAGCTGAACAGGGTCAAGCAATGATAAGAATGTGGCATAAGCCAGCAAATAAACAAAGAGCGCTTCATTCACGAAGCGCTCTTTCTCTATGACTACCAGTTTGCGACAACCTTTTCCGCACATTTTCATTCAAAGCATCCATCTCTTCGATAAACTGCTCACTCGAAGCAATAATCCGCTCCGACGACTGCTCCGTCGTCTTCAATGCATCAAATACATTATCAAAAGACTCCTGAAGGGCTTCCATACTGATAGCCGGATTCTCCATCATCTCTGTCGTCTCTTCCGCATTTTCCTTCAGATTCCTGGAGTTCGAGAGCAGCATCTCCTCGGTCGCTTTATTGACACCGTTCACCGTATCGATCACTTTCCGCTGATTATTCAACGCCAACTGGATCGAAGCGGAGACAGTGATGATATTTTTCGTCAGAGTCACCGCATTTCGGATCGATTCCTTCAGTTTTTCATTGTTTTTCTTAATGATATCGACAGAAGAAATACTCTGGTGCAGCACACTCTTCATCTGCGTCATGTTTCTCGTACGTGTAATGATTTTCTCTTTTCCTTCGGTAAGGAGTGCCAGATCGTATTCGCCGGTCGCTTCTTTTTCTTTCAAAAGCTCAAACAGCTTCTTCCCGAGATAGATCTGCTTGTCCAAGTCATAAATACGTTTCTGGGCGTTTACTTTGATGAGCTGTAATTCGACGCTGTCTTCTTCTAGTCGGTCTTTCCCGGCTAAGAGACTGCGGACGACCATATCAATTTTCGAGTCAACCGTTTCATACTTCTTCATGTAGCGGTCGATGGGCTGCTTTTTGCTTAGTTTATAAAAGAACTTCTGCACGCCATTGCCTTCGGTGCGCTTCGGATCAAGGTCCGATACGATCGTTTCGAGTTCTTTCAACGTATCGGGGATGTCGTTGTTGCCTTTGGTCATGAGGTCGTTGACAGGGCGCTTCAATGTTTCCATCGTTTCTCCTGCGACGCGCTGTTCTTTTTCTCCAAGGTCTCCGAGCTCTCTCATCACATCAGATAGGGAATCGTCCCTGGATGAATCGAACCTTACTGCGTAGGCTTCAGCCTCTTCGTTCAGGCGGTCGATATCCTCTTTTTCAATAAGCGTCATCGCTTCTCTCAGGTCCTGTTGGTTCATTTCTGCTTCTTTATCTTTATAGGGAGAATGTTTACTCATGTCCATACCTCCTGTATGTCATTCGTTGGGTTTATGAAAAACAAAACGGTCGTTTACTTTCGCGAAAGGAAGTTTTCATCCTCTTTGTTATATTTCGAAGCAATGATTCCTTTGCTTCTGGCAAAGTTTTGCGTATGGCTTTCTTCTTCTTTTCGCTCCAGTGTTTCAATGAACTTCTGGAGATCATACATCGTCTCCACCAGTTCATGTTTCCGGTTTTCCTTGTTTTCATATGACAATCGCTGGAACGAGGCAATGAAGTCAGGGACGTCTTTATCCATCATCGTCTCAAGGGCGTATTGTTCTTCGATGTCGAGTTCTTCCATCCGTCTGAACTGTTTCTCTGTCCGTTCCTTCAAAGACGTCCACTCCTGTTGAAGGTCCGGGTGGTTCTCGAGAAACGGGAAGTCCCAGTCTTCGAAGATCGGTTCTTCCGGATGTTTAAACATTGTACTCTCTCCGGATACTTCCATGTGATCGACATAGGTATTCAGATGTTCAAACAGTACTTCTGAAAAATCTCTCAGTGTGCCTCCGAGTCCTTTTTTCCTAGTGAATTCTTCTTTCAAGAAAGTAGGGAGGAAGGCTTTTTCTTCTTCGATCCATTCAAAGCGGCCCAGCAGCATTTTCGGCGGCTTGCCGTAAAACTCGAGGGTCCCTCTGAATGTATTGGACTTGGGGATCACGGCGGAGAAGAAGACACCGTTCCAAAATCCATCCATAATATATCTATTGTTCATCTCTACCAGTTCTTTTATATCCAGATCAAAATAAACAGGGCGTTTTCCTTTGATCACTTGCTTCATATCTCTCATCGTTTGAAAATCAATGTAGCGCTGATATTCGGAGGTATGTGGCATGAATGCTTTTTCCAAATTCTCAAGCATAAAAGAATTGAGGTTTTCCATGCTTCGTCAGCCCCTTTTCCGTCTTTCCTTTTTCCGCGACTCCATGTATTTATAGATACTTCAAGAATACCACAAAATGGGGTTTCAGACTAAGATATGCCTACGTCATTTCCCAATGAGAGGGAGGGGTGGAAGTCATTGTCTGGTGCTTCTTTGTAGGGGATCTATCTGCCTTTTGATATGAATATACGTAAGAAGGTGGGACAATGTTTCACAATTTCACATAAACCTCTATGGAACAACTTGAGAATCTAAAAGAACTCAACTGGAGGATATGAAAGAACTTGCTGTATATAGTCCTGTTTAAGTGAATTTTCAAGGATCCTCTGAGAAACAGCCATCCAATTTACTGCTTTTACAGTGGTCATTACTTATTAATTACAATAATGAATAATTTTTCCTATTAAGGGAGCGGGAATCAATAATAATAAGCCTTTGTAATAAAGGTAGAAGGAATGTAAGGAGGATTTTTAAGGTGAAAAGAATTTTTTTAGTCGCAGCAACTATACTATCCATCTTCTTCGTCATCACAGCATGTTCAAACTCAAATTCAAGTTCTGCAGGAGAAGAGGACTCAAACACGAAGTCTTCTAATAACACATCTCCTAACAATCATGATGAGACTACCGAAAAAGTGCGGGAATTTCTGAAACATGAGTTTACCGCTCCAAATGAAGAGGTAAAAGAACTCTTTTCTGAGGGGACCAGAGACGAGTTAAATGAATATTTATATGGTACGTATAAACCTTATTTCAGCGAAAAAGGATATGAGAATTTTGTAGACAAGGCCAAGGGATTGGCATTTATCACCCGTGCGCATGATAACGAGTATCAATTGAAAGTGAAAGACATGAACATTGAAGAAGATGAAAAAAATAACGCCTTCGCTTTTGAAATCGATGTCGACTATAGTAAAGATGGGGAAAGAAATTCTACAATCGTTAAAGGTAGAATAAATACAAATGAAGAAGGAATTTTCACTAGAGTTAGATATACAGATCGAGGCGGACTGCTCCAAATTAGGTAATGACGCCTTTGTAGTAAACAGAGCGTTTGGGATTCCATCACCCAACGCTTCTTTTGTTTAAAATCCCGAGCTATCTGGAGGGGGATATGACCGTTCATTTTCAGATCGATGAACATAAACAATTTGTTAAGGTTTATCAGGATATGAAGTATTCATTAGTGAAAAATGATATCTTTGACATACAAGGATTTCCATCAGAATAGGAATGGATGGATATTGATACAAAGATTGTTCCATAGGAGGAGATAGAATGCCGAAATTTCTCCTGCATGTAGAAGGAGCTATCGTATTCATGGCAAGCCTATATTTTTACCAGCAAAATGATTTTAGCTGGCTCGCATTCGTATTCCTTTTATTGATCTTCGACATTTCCATGCTCGGATACCTCGTCAATGAGAGAGTAGGGGCGGTTGTCTATAACCTTTCCCATAGTTACGTTCTACCGTTATTGTTCATCGTAGCTGCTAATCTCGCATCCCTGGATGGGCTCTTGATGATCAGCTTGATCTGGATGGCACATAACGGGATGGACAGGATGCTCGGGTATGGGTTGAAATATCCGACCGGTTTCAAGGACACTCATCTTCAAAAAGTCTAGGAGGGTAAATCAATGGTTGATTCTTTTCTCGTAGGTTGTACGGAGAAGTTCTATGAAATTTTCGGTGAGAATTTAACAGGCGTGTATCTGCATGGTTCGCTCGTATTAGGCGGGTTTGTGCCTGCGAATAGTGATGTCGATTTGATCGTCGTGACGGAAAGGCCGATGTCCCGGATGGATGCCGTCCAGCTGACAGATTTTCTGCTCGAGCGTTCGGGCTCTCCTTATCCGATTGAAATCTCTGTATTGAACCGCCGTCAACTGGACGAATGGCAGCACCCGTGCCCGTTTGATTACCACTATAGCGAGGACTGGAGGAATCGTTTCCTTGCAGGAGAATCTACTTTTTCTGACGAAGAAGTACGTAAAGACGCAGACTTGGCCGCTCATCTGACCATCATCCATCACAGCGGGTGTGTGTTGTTCGGAAAGCCGGCCGATGAAGTATTCCCTCCCGTTCCGAAAGAGGACTATGTGAATTCGATCTTGAGCGACTATGAGGATTGTCTGGAAAATGTCGAGAAGGACCCGGTTTATAGTGTGTTGAATATTCTCCGGATCTATTATTATATGGAAGATGAACGCATCTACTCGAAGGATGAGGCCGGCCAGTGGGCGTTGAATTCTCCTTTTTCAAAAACCGTGGAGAAAGTATTGAAGCGGAGGCGCGGGGATGAGATTTCGATCTCAGATGAAGAACTTTCATCATTCAAACGGCATTATCAAGGAAAAATAGAGGCTTCCCTTCTAGAGAAGGTGGGGAGGGCACAATTAAATGGAAGGCGCTTTTGAAGTTGGTTCGTTGCTACAGTCGAATGAGAGGGAGGAACGATGAGTAGAGGCGAGCAGACGATATCCTTGAAACTACTCAAACATTGAACTCACCAGAAAAACACCGCTTATATAAAGACTACACTGCGTCCTTCTCCACAGAATGGTTTATTCCTAATCCCAGGTCAAAAACGGACTATCATCTTCCCTCTAATTCATGTATAGTAGATAAGGCATTCTTTGGCTTCTTGAGCAGAAGATTAATTATTATTAGAGGTGAAACAGATGGATTATAATCAAATTACACAAAAAATAGAAGATATTGGCGGAAACTATATCACGATCTCTTACTTGCAGGCGACCGAGGAAGATGACTCGTTATATGACGTATTCGTGAATGTATGGCCCAATAAAAGTATGAAGAGAAACTTCGAAACGATTGTTGTTAAAACCGATACGTCGATGGAAAAGGCGGAGAGTATTTCTAAACGTCTGCACACATCGCTCGGGCGTGTTTATGATGATGTTCATTACACAGGGCTTGAAGCTTAATATCTTAGGAAAAAGCATGGATGGGGTCCATGCTTTTATTTTTTGGTTCTGTTAAAGTTTGTTGTTGATCATCCGCACCAAGGGGCTTTATCAGATCCAGAACGTTCAATAACTACCACCGACGGCTGAAAGCGTGGATCCAGCGTTTTAATGGTGTAGCAGCGAAGGATCTCAATCATTACCTGACCTGGTTTCAGGAGTTAGAGAGATTATCCATCATCAGGGAAATGAAGTGACGATGAATGATATGATGGTAAAAGGGAATATATTTCCAAATATCGAGACCTATGATACCCTTAGATTATCTAAATTTACTTTATAAAGGTTATTTCTTAATTCAAGTATTTGAACATATTCTTTAAAGAAGGAAAAATTATGAGGAGTGTCTCGATGGGATTTTATTATTTATTCTTACTCGTTATCGGAATTGTACTAATTATAATTGGAGCACTTAAAAAGGATGTGCCTCGTTCAGTTAAAATAGTAATTTTTCTATTTGTAATTGGTATTGGGTTTATAGTATTGTCCTTATCATTATTATTGCTTCCCGGTAGCTCTGACGTTATTGCTGAACTTTTGAAATGGGATGAATAAGTTTCAACTTTGCTGAAAGTCCTATAAAACCAAACAGAACTTCCAACTTTGCGGAAGTTCTGTTTTTTATTAAACTTTAACAGAGTCTATCTTCTATAAAAATTACTTCATGGATTCTACCAGAGCCAAATGAAAAAAGAGAGAAAAGCATCGATGGCTTTTCTCTCTAGATATTGGTTGTTATAAATTAAGAAATCGAAAAACTTTGTTCTTCCTTAACTCCTTCATTCTCCGTGAACTCATCCAACAGCTCACGTACTTCATCCGTAGACTCTGTATTCATCAGCTGATTTCTCAACTCCCCTGCACCACGGAAGCCGCGCACGTAAATCTTGAAGAAGCGGCGGAGCGGTTTGAAGAGGCGAGGCTCGAGTTCTCTTGAATACTTATCATGCAGGTCGAGCTGCAGACGCAGCAGATCGAGCAGTTCTTCACTCGTATGCTCTTTCTTTTCGGTTTCGAAGCAGAACGGGTTGTGGAAGACCCCACGTCCGATCATGACTCCGTCTACGCCGTACTTCTCCACGAGTTCAAGCCCTTTTTGACGGTCAGGGATATCTCCATTGATCGTCAGAAGCGTATGTGGAGCTACTTCGTCACGGAGTTTCTTGATCTCCGGAATCAGCTCCCAGTGTGCGTCGACATTACTCATTTCTTTTTTCGTACGAAGGTGGATGGAAAGGTTGACGATATCCTGTTCCAATAGGTGCTTCAGCCATGTGCGCCATTCATCCACTTCCGTATAACCGAGACGGGTCTTCACACTGACAGGAAGCCCTCCGGCTTTGGATTCCTGGATAATCTCGGCTGCGACATCAGGACGACGGATCAGTCCGCAGCCTTTCCCTTTCGTCGCAACGTTCGGAGCAGGGCATCCCATGTTGATATCGATTCCTTTGTAACCCATTTCGGCCATCCCGATACTCATTTGACGGAAGTATTCGGGTTTGTCTCCCCAAATGTGGGCGACGATCGGCTGTTCATCTTCTGTGAACGTCAGACGCCCGCGTACGCTGTCTTTTCCTTTTGGATGGCAGTAGCTTTCCGTATTCGTGAACTCTGTGAAAAACACGTCAGGTCTCGCCGCTTCACTTACAACATGACGGAACACGACGTCCGTCACGGCTTCCATCGGTGCCAGTACAAAAAACGGTTTCGGCAACTCATGCCAGAAATTTTCTTTCATATATATCTGAACCCTTTCTTTATAAGAATGATCGTAGTTGTTGTTGTGGATGTTAATGTTTCCTCTATATCCATTACCATTCAGGCAGGATTTGAACCATTATATACTTTAATGGTATATAGCGAAAAGTGCAAGGGGATAAGCTGGTATCAAAGATAGAGCCTTTAGATGAATGATGATTTTACAGCTGTCATTGAAAAAAATGGATCAGTGAGGCTGGTAATGGACGACTAAACGATTGAGAACATTTATTCCTATTTATTTGGGGTATATAAAAACATAAAATCCAATGATCCGAAAGATTAACCATAGATGAAGGTAGGATAGGGAGGAATGTATAAAATTGAAAAAAATCTTAGCGTTATCTATAACAGCTGTTTTTTTAATAGCAGGTTGTTCTGAAAATGAACAACATGATTCTTCTGATCACCCGGAAGAAGAATCGTCACTGCCTGTTGAAGATGTAGAAGTTATGGCAGAAAATCTGAAGGTTCCGTGGTCGATCCAAAAATCGGAAGATACATTCTATTTAACAGAAAGGTCAGGGAACATTGTCAAAATAGAAGAGGGGGAAGTAGAACGACAAAGGGTGGAGCTTGAAGAAGAAGTATCCACAGCATCAGAAGCAGGCTTACTTGGGTTTGTACTAGCTCCTGACTTTTCGGAATCGAACCTTGCCTATGCTTATTATACGTATGAAGATAAGGAAGATCAATTTAATCGTATTGTAACCCTCCGATTGGAAAATGATGGGTGGAGGGAAGAAGATCTGCTTCTTGACCAAATTCCCAGCGGCACATACCATCATGGAGGAAGAATTAAGATCGGCCCTGATGAAAAACTTTATGCAGCAACAGGAGATGCTTCTGAACGTGAAATCGCACAGGATCTTGATTCATTAGGCGGCAAAATTTTAAGGATGAACGTAGATGGATCGATCCCGGATGATAACCCATTTCCGGATTCCTACGTCTATAGCTTTGGACACCGAAATCCTCAAGGGATGACTTGGTTATCAGATGGGACGATGTATGCAAGTGAACATGGGGAGAATGCCAATGATGAAGTGAATCGGATTGAAGCTGGTCAAAACTACGGTTGGCCGATGATTGAAGGAGAAGAAGAACGAGAAGGTCTGATTTCCCCTTTATTCACTTCAGGAAGCGAAACAACATGGGCTCCATCCGGAATGGCCGATAATGATGACAAATTATACGTTGCCGCTCTTAGAGGAACGGCTGTTTTGGAATTTGATTTAGAAACGAATGAACATCGAGAACTGATCACAGGTCTTGGCAGAATTCGAGATGTTTTCATTGAAGGTGGATTCCTTTACTTTATTAGTAATAATTTAGATGGTCGAGGAACAGAACAGGAAAATGACGACAAGTTATACAGAATGGCGCTTTCTCATTAATATGAAACGTCTTTTCAGGATCAGTACTCTCTTTTTGGCGCTTCAGCGATCCAACAAAGTGAAAGGAAGGCACGATTCACTCTTTCATTTATTTCATGTCTAACGCAGTCACTTGAATATAGCCCAACTTCTTACCCTGATCGTTTTCTGTCCAAAGACCACTTCTTTTAGCATGGACCTCTATTTGCTTATTGTAGTTTTGTAAGCGAACTTTCCAGGTAATAGAGTCCTATGGAACAGTAAATGGAGGGCTATTATGAATGATTCGATTATGTCAGTCATCATTATTCTATTGGTTGTTGCGGGATGGGGAGCGATTATTCTTAGGGACTTTGATATTGCAAAGGGGAAAATGAAGGGGAATTGGGTTCACCTCGTAGCCGCTATAGCGTTTGCGTTCTTACTCATTTGGGTCGCAACCATCTTTTAATATACATGTACAAAAAAGCCAGTACTCCTTGAAAGGAGACTGGCTCATTTTTATATCTCATCAAGCACATCATTCAACTGTCCCCGCTGCACATCCATCTCTTCAAGCGCATGATTGATATTCCGCTCATGAAGCTGCAAAATCAGCTGACCATACGTATCCCCTGGAACAGCCCATCGGCCGTTCAAGCGGGTCCACGTCGGTGCGAGGCCGCGCGTGACGAGGTCGAAGCGCGGGTCGACTTTTTCCAAACCGGCTGGAATCGGATCTTTTGATGCATAGGCGTAAAGGTGCTGGATGTGGGCGTGGACGCCTTCTTCTGGTGTGTCAAAAGTGGCACCACGAACGCCGCCACCGGTCGCGCCGATGCCGGCGTAGTTGTTTTGATCCGCTCGCACATCACCTGTGAAACGGAAGTAGTTCGTTTCATTAAGGGCCTGGGCGAAAGCGACGTCGCCGCGGATGCCGTAAGCTTCTCCATATTTCAAATAAAAGCGGCCGAGGTCCGGGGCGTCAGGGTTGACGGTTTTAGCGTAAGCATCGAGCTGACAGGACGTCAAATACATATCGCCGAGGATCTTATAACCGCCATCGTCGACGGGAGGTTCCGGTTCCGGCTCAGGCTCTGGATCTGGCTCACTCGATGGTCCACCGATGATGAATGCACCAGAGATGCCGATGGACTTGAGCCGTTCCACTTGGGCCTCGGCGTTTTCCCTGTCGGAGTAGGCTCCGGTCTGGACACGGTAATAGGTCACTCCGTTGATCTCTGCTTCGACGATGAAGCCGTCGATGCCTTCCTGTGCGAGAGCCGCGACTCTTTCTTCGGCATTCTCACGGTTTCGGAACGATCCTGCGATGACGCGGTACAAGCCGTCTTCCGGCTCTTCCGGTTCCGGCTGTGGAGGAGCAGGGGCATCTTCACCGCGTATGATGAAGGCATTCGTAATTCCGATGCGCTTCAGACGCTCTACCTGTTCTTTCGCGTTTTCTTCACTAGAAAAAGCGCCTGTTTGCACACGGTAATACGTTGTGCCTGAGATCGTCGTCGGTACGACAAAGCCAGGGAACCCTTGGCCTGCGAGCGACTCGATCAGCTGCTCGGCATTCTCTCTATTACGGAAAGATCCTGCAATGACCCTGTATAACGTGTCATCCCCAGGAGGCGTTGGGGCAGGTGTAGGCATTTTCGGCAGATTGAGGGCATCCGCAACTCCTTCTGCGATACCACGGCTTACATCATTGATGAAGGCGGAATTTCTGAGCAGGGCGAGGTCGCCGGGATTGTCGACGAACAGCACTTCGACGAGCAGGGAGCTCATATCCGTTTCCCTCGTTACATATAGATTGGCGCGCTTTTTGCCACGGTCGCGCACATTGTAACCTCTGATCGCACGATAAGTGGTATCGTGAATGATATTTTGATAGGTGCGCGTATTCGGACTCAACGGGCCGTTATAAATATACGTTTCGAATCCGCTTCCTCCAGCTGCATTGTTGTGGATCGATAGGAAAAAGTCGGCGTTTTCCCGGTTAGCAAGACTTGTACGGGCATCAAGGGATAACGTAACGTCTGTCGTTCGTGTCATGAGAATTCTCACTTGATAATTTTGCGAAAGGATGCGTTGGACATTCATGGCAATAGACAAATTGAAGGTCTTCTCCTGGTAACCGCGATAAGTCGCGCCCGGATCCGACCCTCCGTGACCAGCATCTATGACAACAGTTTTCATAGTAGTCAGTCTCCTTTCTAGACTTCCTCGTATTATATGAACATATCAGACCAAAGGTATAGTCGGATATAAGGTGAAAGCATCATTTTATGGAGTTGGTAACACTTAGGTACCACTTCAATGTGACTACCTATCGATGTGTACTTATCATTTATTAATAGAAGAAAAAATCATGTATAATGGATACAGATAAAGATGAAGAGCAGGAGGGGGACATATGGATCCACTGGATATCTTAGGCAATTTACATAAAATAAGACCGGTCTTCCAGCCGATCGTCAGCGCGATCAATCAAGACGTCATCGGCCACGAAGTTTTGGCTCGTTACGAAGAGGATGGAACATGGCATAGTTTAGGTCCCTTTTTCCTAGACCCCGACGTTCCGGAAGAATTCAAAGTCGAAGTCGATCAGCATGTACTAAAGCTTGCGGTCGAACAAATTTTAGAAAAAGGGACCGATGGGCTGTTGTTCATCAACCGCAATGCGAAGCAGCTAATGATCAATGATGGGGACGACCTGTTACAATCTCTGCTTGATTATGAACAAAAAGGATTGGATATGAAGCGGATCGTCATTGAAGTGACGGAGCATGATTTCGATGAAGAATTCGAGACGTTGAACCATCTGCTCCTCTATTACAAAACGTACGGCATCCAGATCGCTGTCGACCATGTAGGAGCAAAAAGCTCGAACATCGACCGCATCCGGCAGCTGGAGCCGCATATCCTGAAGATCGACTCGAGGATCATCCGCCAGCAGAACGGCGACACATTCCATGACATCATGTTCTCGATGTCGATGCTCGCCCACAGGATCGGTGCTGCGCTCCTTTTTGAAAACATAGAAGATGATTATCAGCTCTATTTCGCGTGGAAACATGGCAGCCGCTATTATCAAGGATTCTACCTCGGTTATCCCGCTTTCCAACCGGTTGACCGGGAGTCACTGGCTCTGAATATCGGGGAGAAGATGGCCGGCTACGTCCAGCGTGAGAAAAGTCTCTTGCAAAAGCGCCATGATTTCATTAAAGCATGGGAGAAAAAAGTGAAGGATCTACTGCCCAAGTGGGAAGGGCCGAAGAAAGCGGATGTTTTCATCGAAGGGGTCACCGAAAAGTTCGATGAAGAAAGCTTCCGGATGTTCATCTGTCATATGGACGGGCAGCAAGTGTCCTCAAACTTCAGGAAAAAGACGGATGTATGGGAACTGGAGCCGCATAAGCGGGGATCCAACTGGGCGTTCCGTCCGTATTTCCTCGAAAACGTCATGCAGATGAAAGCCCTCAATACCGGTTTGCTTTCTGGCCTTTATTCAGATATCGAAACGAAGGAAATGGTGAGGACGTTCAGTTTTCCGCTGACGGATCAGCACTTCCTTTTCATCGACTTGAGGTATGCGTACCTCTATGAGCACGAGTGTCTGCTCGCCTGATGCATACGGAGGTGTAAATGATGATGAAAACCACGCCATTTGATACGTTCCTGTAGGGAGAGGGAGTTCCTTGATCCTCCTTATGGGATCGTGTCAAATCTCGAGGAACAGGACGTGGAACCATGAAAAACAGAAGTACCGATTATTACCGCCATCACAGGGAGCGCATCATCCGGAAGCATCTGGACTTTCTTGTGAACGTGAGACAGTATGAGGAAAGTGACCCCAGGCATCCATGGCTGAAGCACCCTGGAAAGTTGGCGAAAGCGCACCGGAAAGGCGCGTATCGGTATGAAAAGAAATATAACATCAAAAAAGCACCGGAAAAGTCGCGGCTGCAGATGATGCGTGCTGAAATGGAACATTACGAACAGGACTGGTGTTGAAAGAGGGGGAGCAGGTTGAAGCTTTCTGTACAGGAAATGACGAAAGAGTTTGCGGAAGAATCTCTCCAGTGGACGTACAAGCCGCCTTATGATTTTTACAATGTGGAACTGTCAGAAGAGACGCTTGCCGAACGGTTGGACGGAAGTTATCGTTCGGTTTTGGATGAGACAGGAGCACTCATCGGCTTCTTTTGCACAGGAGAGAGCGCGAAAGTTCCGGCTGGAGAGAAGGATGGCGTCTATGATGAAGCGGCGGTCGACATGGGCCTCGGCATGCATCCATCACTTACAGGGCAGGGGAACGGGAATCTTTTTGGGAAAACGGTCCTCGCCCAAATCGAAGCGGAACATGAAGGGAAACCGGTGCGACTGTCGGTGGCCACCTTCAACAAGCGGGCCATCCGTCTGTATGAGAACATGGGTTTTGTTAAACGAGCTTCTTTTCAAACGGATGTGTGTCCTTTCATTACCATGATTAAAGAATAATCGAAAGTCCGGGACTGTTGTTCCGGGCTTTTGTTATTGTTTTGTAAAGTTTCAGCTATATTCCCTTCGTCTCAAACATTATAAATTGCCAGACATCTTTCCTCTGATTATAATGAACAAATACAGAGATAGGTATTATGGATTATTAGACGGGAGAGGACTGGTAAAATGGTGCATAAGTTAGAAGAGTCTGTTGTGAGGAAAGACCTGATGTTTGAAGCGGCTGAAAAGAATTTGGCGATGATCCAATTCGGTACAGACCGGAGAGTCTCCTATGTGAATGAAATTTTCTCATCCACGATGCAGTTCAGATCGACCGATGACATGATCGGTTTGCATCATCAGAACTTTTGTTTTGATGATTTTGCCAAGAGCAGGGACTACGATACGTTCTGGAACGGCTTGTTGAGAGGGCGCTGCTACCAGGATAAAATAGAGCGGAAAGATGCGAAAGGAAATCGTGTCTGGCTTGAAGCGACCTACATGCCTGTTTACGATGGCGCTAAAATCGTCGGAGTCATGAAAGTCGCGACAGATATTACGAAGCGTCAAAGTGAAATCACTGAAGTGGTGGAACGTTTGAAGAAGATGTCCCTTACCTTAAATACAAGGGCCGAAGAAGGGGTCCGCCAACATGAAGAACTGAATGACAAAATCAATGAAATCGCTGTCAAATCAAAAGATAATACGGATATTCTCATAGATTTGCGTAAACAGGCGGAAGAGATCCAGGGCGTCGTGAAGACGATCCGTGATATCGCTGCCCAGACGAACCTTTTGTCATTGAATGCAGCGATTGAAGCAGCTCGTGCCGGGGAGCATGGTCGCGGGTTTGATGTCGTCGCGAAAGAAGTACGGAAGCTTTCGACGAAAGTGGAAGAATCGATCGGAGAGGTCCGTGAAAATATCGATAATATTACAAAAGAGATTTCCAATATCACCTCAGGAACCGAGCAGATCAGAAAAGACGTGGAAAACGGTCAAGGGCAGATCAACGAAGCGTCAGCGGGTTACAAGCAAGTCGTCGGGTCGGCGGAATCGTTGAAAAAAGAAGCGGAGGCCTTGTCCGGAATCATTTGAACATCCGAAAGTTTCAAATGTAGCAGGAGGGGTATTTTCATCTTAGAGTAAATATACCTAGGTCTAAATGACGTCAAAGAAGCGTATTTATTCGTACCCTTTTGGAAAGGTCGTCTTGATATGAAATCGAATTATTTAAGGTGGATGCTCGTCATCTATATCGCTCTTGGGGTTCTGATGGGCATCAGTTTTTCGCTTGTGCTCGATCAGTTCATCCCGATTCCCGAGCAGCTGTTCATATATTTCATGATCGCTTCAGTCTTTGCGGGGTCACTGTTAGGAATGGTGAACTATTTGGTTTATTTTTACTTTACAAAAGTATTCATCCGTCATGTGAACCAGGTGTTGAATTCAGTTAGAAACGGGGACTTGTCAGCAAGAACGAAGTTTCGTTCCGGGGGCATTATCGGTGAATTGAATCGGAACATCAACAAAACGCTCATCAATCTGGAGCACTCCCAGAACACCATCCTCCATGATGATCTGACCCGTATCCCGAACAGGCAGGCCCTACAGCAGCGTTTCCTCAACCGGGAGGAGAGCGGTGCATAGGCGCTGTTGTTCATTGATGTGAATGAATTCAAGAAAATCAATGATACATACGGCCACATGACAGGAGATGAGATGCTCAAATCCATCGCTACCGTCCTGCAGAAAATGGTGAAAGAGACCGCACAGGTGGACAGGTTGAGCGGTGATGAATTCGTTATTCTGCAAAAAATGCAGAATGGGGAGGGTGCCGAAGAATTATGTAGCCGCATCCACCATGCTTTCGAGGCGCCTTTTTTCCAAGATGGACACCACATCCCTGTCAGCCTCAGCATCGGAGTATGTGAGTTCGAGTTTGGTCAAAGGGATTTTGTAAGCATTTTGGATGAGGCGGATCAGGAGATGTATAAAGCGAAAAATATGCGCAAAGTTCGACTGCAATCTTAAAGCCGATAAGAGGAAGCCGCTTAGACATGGTCCAAGCGGCTTTCTTTGTTTCATATATTTTCTCATACTAAGCTTGCGCTTTACCGTTCCAAGAAAAGTCCATTAGATTTTATCTTACGATGAACTTCAAGTCTCCGACTCCCATTTCAGCATCGATATGAATGCGTGTTTCACTAGAATCATACGCTTCGTTCACCCATGAATCTCCCATTTTTGTGAGGCCATCCGTACTTATATCCCCAATCCCTTTCTCTGCAGTGATTTTCACACCTGTTTCTTTAGGCACGTATACAGTGCTTTCCCCGACCCCTGTTTCGATTTTTGCATCAAAGCTTTCCTCATAATCACCGGATAGATCGACAGTCATTTCCCCTACACCAGTCTCGATGGAAAGGTTCTGCAATTTCGCTGCTGTTAGATCCAGGGTGGACTCTGATGCCCCCGTTTGGATGGAAAGTTCTACAGGAATCTTTTTCGTTAAGAGAACGTCCCACTCACTCTTTTGATTGTTGATGAATTTCTTTTTTTGTTTCGTTTGGGAGAGCATGATGGTGCCGTCTTGATAAGAAAGCTCTGGAGTCAAACGGTTTTCAGGATAAATGAACGAACCTTCCAGCCAGTCCTCAGGTCCTGTACCCAATGTAAGCTCTCCGACACCCATATCGATTTCCACTTTTAGTTGATCTGCATCATCTTGTTGGATCCGTTGTGTCTCTTCCACTTGTTCACCAGCATGGACGAAGGAACATCCAGCCAATGTCATCAAGGCACTTGCGCCAACAAGGGTTTTGTATAACTTCTTCATTATCACCGCTCCTTTTTTTGCATCTAAGACCAGTATAGAGTTCTTCCAACAAATGGATCAGTGGCTGTGGGTGTATCTTTTGTAGGTCTCGAGATGTATTTTACTTCCATAAGTCCTTGAAAGGGGCGTTCTACTCTTTTGGATGGGGAATAGATTGGAAAAGAAGGAGGAGATGTTGTGAAGGTTGTAGCACTGAAAGATGTGATCGGGACGAGTCAGGATGTCGATGGAGGGACATGGAACAGCCGGCGTCTCATCGTCAAGAAGGATGGGATGGGCTATTCGGTCCATGACACGATCATCCGCGCAGGTACAGAAACACACATTTGGTACAAGCATCACCTGGAATCGGTCTACTGCATCGAAGGAGAGGGGGAAGTCATCACGCTCAAAGACCAAAAGACATGGCCGATCGAGCAGGGCGTCCTCTATGCGCTAGATGAACATGATGAGCATTTGTTACGGGCGAAAACGGATATGAGGATGATCTGCGTCTTCAATCCACCCATCAGTGGGGATGAAGTCCATGATGAAGACGGGGTGTATCCAGTCGATGAATCGTAACCTTTCCTAGTCCAGGAAGGGTTATTTTTTTCCATAAAAACGGAAATTTTTGTTACAATGGGACCGGTGGAGCGTTAAGGGGGGGGATCGATGTACAAGTTTTGGGACAGGGCAGGTGTTATTTTTTTAGTCGCTGGATTTTCAGCTCTCATCCTACCGTTGTTTACAGATTTTCCTTTTCGATGGGAGTTATTATGGATCTGTTCCGTGCCGTCAATTGTCACAATGAGGGTGAAAGATATTCAAAATGGAAAGAAAGTGGAACCGACCTTAGCTATCGCTTTTAGTTTACTAATGTGTGGGTTTTCTTTTTACAGTTTACTATTTACTTGATTACATAATGTGAGGGATTTGTATGGAAGAAGCGCTGGAAAAAGAAAGTGTGGATCAGAAAAAGATCAGGAACAAAGCTCGCAGCTCTATGTGGCATCTATTCTTGTTGATGGTATTGTGTATCGGTTTTGGGCAGATCTTTTTTGAAATGATTCCAGGTCTTTTTTATCTAGGGGCTGTTATCTTTTATGGATTTTTTCTTTATGAAACGTATATGAGTAGAAAAACGAATGAAGAGTTGTGGCAGATTTGGGATGAACAGTGGAGGGACCGCCGGTTTCTTTTTCAATTCCGATCTTCACTGTCCAAAAGTTTAGAAGTATTGTTTCCTGCAATTATCGGAGCGAACGCTTCATGGATGATGTTTGGTCTATTCCTGGTTATTGGGCTGGCTGTGGGATTTAGAGATGGTATTAAGAAATGGAAAGCGAAAGAGCATTACTATGAAGAATACATAAAGGGTAGGAGGATGGCCGCATGAAAGCATTTAGAATTTTCATCGCCGTCTGCGGTGTCATGGCTATCCTCTGGATGACGGTCAGTTTATTTCATGAAGGATTCAACCCTTCTTCCCAAACCAATGCACTTATCATCGGAGCACTCTTTTTATTACTTGCTGTAGAAAATTGGATGGATGATCAAAAGAAATACGCGGCATTTTACTTCCTTCTTGCTTTCATTCAAATCGCACTCATGATATAAGAAAAGAGCCATGAACTGGCTCTATCTGTGATGGTAGGTTAGGTCAATCATCAAGGTTGTACATAATAACAGAATCGCTTGTTCTTCGGTCCACTCGCGGCCTCTTACATGGTAAAGGTCTCCGGAAAGCCAGGCTTCTTTTGTGGTCGGTGCTGGAATCGATCTTTTTTGAATCGTAGCGATTTGTCCTTCACCTGATTTGACTTCAAAATCAGAAGCCATGTTTTTCCCATCCACTTCAAAAAGGGTTTCTCCCGCAGATTCGGCTATGATTTTTTGTGAAACGCTCCCTTTGAAATGAAGGTCGAACGTAGAATCTGCCGTTTGAATGGAGACATCGCTTGAGAACCCTTTTTTGCGATGAATATGAGCGATGACCTCTTGTTTAAGAGATAAAAGCTTGATATGTAAGCTGGCCATTTGATCAAGATTGAACACTTTCAAAGCATGGTTCAGCCAATGGCCAGATGTAGAAGAATCTTCCTCAAACGTGGCGACTCTCTGATTCTCGCTATCTAAAATGCTGTACTGGGCGCTTTGATGAGCCATGATGGTTTCGGTTTGCAGTGTGTAGTAGGTAGAATGATGGAACATAATCGTCTCGCTTTCTTTATAAGAATTACTAAACAGTACGGATGACTGAGTGTGGTGGTTTCATCCATTTAAAAAATGCGAGTCGCGCACAGGAAGTCCGAGTCGCGCGCAGGAAGTTTGAGCCGCGCGCGGTCATGAACGAACAATCACGGCCAACGAAAAGATTAAGAGTTAGGAAGATACATATGAAAGGAAAAACATTTATCATCTCTCTGCTGATCATCACCATCAGTTGGGGAGGCAACCTATGGTTCTATCAATCCAAGCAATTGGAGGAACCGATTTTTCTTGAACACTATTACGGCGGTGCCGGGGTGTTCGAGCTTTATTACTTAACAAATAGAGATGAGTCATCTCATGTGATGAGTGTAGAGTTCAGTGATGGAACGACTTTACATGCGAAATCAGATTACTACGGATTTCATAACGGAAATCCTGCATATGGGCCTGATGTCCAAAGCAGGTCTACGCACTACCTGCTGAAAAAAACAGGATTTGATGAGCAGCAAATGAGAGAATTGGAAGTCGATCATGAAGGAGAAGCCACGATCCATTTCAATGATGGAAAAACAATGACAGCGGATATTGGCACGGTTGAATCAAGTGAGTTGAGGGAGGGAAATGGAATATTCCGTTCACAAGGAACTTCAAGTAGCAGTAACGGACGGTCCTTTCGCACTTATACAGTAAAAGAAGATTTGAAAATAGATTCGATGTCCTCACCGTTTCCTGAAGTACAGGATGATTTAAAGATGAAATTGTACGCGCCATCGATCGATTTAACGGGTACGCCCGATGCTGGAGGACCACGTTCATACTCTAAAGAACTGGATGAGGAATGGAGCCAGGTGGCAGGTGCGCCACTGGAAAACATCGATTTCCCTATCGACATGAAGCAGGGCGACCGCATCAGATTGACGATGCAGGAAAAGCCGGACTCGATTCGCGCTTATTCCTATGAAATTGAGTTTACAGGCACGTCGGAGAATGGCACCCCATTCACACAGCCTTTCCTTGTCTCGAATCATCCGCAGTTCACACCAGAGCAGATGGAACTCCTTATTGAAAGGAGAGGGAGCCAATGAATCCCTTTTATCGGATCTTCGGAGGTTTACTTCTCGTTTTAATAGATATCCATCTTGGTCAAATTGAAGTCTTGGCTGATTTCATCGGGTATCTCATGGTATTAAGTGCATTGAATGGAATGGATGGGAATTTGAAAGGGATGAAGGGGGCGAGGTCGACAGCTTTGATCATCAGTGTCCTTGCAATTCCGTTAGCCTTCATTGGACAGCCTACAGGCACAACCATGGGTGTCAGTATCAGCACTGATCTTATCACGATTTACCATCAGTTCACGAGTGTCGTTCATCTTGTCCTGTCCTACTTCCTTTTTTATGTTCTAATGGATTGGTCGAGAAATGAAGGCAATGAAGATATAAGAAAAAAAACCCGCAAACTTTTCCGGGTTTATCTTGCGACGCATATTGTTTATTTTGCGCTCCTTCCATTTTCCATTAATATTCCTGAGAACGTGACCATTCCACTGTTTATCGTAGGTTTGGCTGCCTTATTAATCTTGGAAATATCGTTTCTAGTTTTGTTACGAACGTATCATAAAGAGCACCAGAATAGAGTCCATATGTAAAAAAGGCGCCTCGGCATGAGGCGCCTTTTTATGCGAGTTTTTTTTCCATTTCCGGATCCGCTTCCGCCGCATCAATGAATAAGAAAATGGCCGTCAAAATGTGCATGACCATACCGACAAAAGGAACCCAGCCGACGCATGAGGTGACGATTCCGAGGATGCTCCCTCTCGTTTCTCTCCCTTTTTGCTGAGAGAGCACAAGTGTGATGATATGAAGGATAAGCATGACGGCTAAAGGAGTCCATAATAATGAGATGACAAAGGTTCCGCCAACAAAAGGGATACCTAAACATGCTTCCAAAGTAGCGGTCACCCACATGAGAATACGTGTTGCTGACATACAAACACCTCCAATTAATCCTTCATCATTTTATTCAGAGAAAGTAAGTTTAGAACTTGGGACTATGGAAACAGGACAATCGTTTCCTTTTCCATCATTTTCTGAATATTTATTCACAATCAGGAAATGTATGGTATATTGGTTTGTGAAAGCGTTTGCACTAATTGGTGTGCATCGCACTCAGATACTCATAAAAGGAGGAGAATGATTTGAGGATAAGAAGACAGTGGTGGAAAGTGGTCATCAGCGTCGTGCTTGTGTTTTTGCTGGCGGTTCCGACATCTTTTTCGTCGGTCAGTTCAACGAAGACTTTTGCGGAATCAAATGAAACCGTTACCATCCATTACAAACGATTAGATGGAAACTATGAAGGATGGGGACTGCACCTATGGAATAAGGACGGTTCCAATCCTGCGATTGAACAAGGGACGGATTGGTCGGACCCGGTGGAGTTTACGGATGAAACTGACTTCGGAATGTCCGTGGAAATCCCGGTCATCGACATTAAGAACGGATTGAACTTTATCGTACATAAGGGGGATATGAAAGATACTCCGAATGACAGAAGTTTTCCAGCGACCGGTGAAACGGAGTTCTGGCTGGTCCAAGGAAAGGAGGAAGTCTATTTGGAAGAACCTGTCCTGACGACTTACGTCGAGTCAGCGAAAATCAAAAATGAGACGCTCATTTCAGCAAAGATGAGCCAGGTTGAGGAAAGTGCGGATCGTTCTGATTTCGTCCTGAAGGGGGCGGATGGAGAGCGGGTCATCATTGAATCTGCTGATGTGGATGGACAAGACGTTCGCCTTCAAACGGCAGAAGCTCTCGATCTCACTCAAACGTACACCATCCAATATGGAGAAGAAGAAACGAATGTGATTGTCGACTGGAAGCTGATGGATGAAAAGTTCGCGTATGACGGGGACGACCTCGGGGCGACGTTACACGACGACGGTACAGCTGAACTGAAGCTTTGGTCTCCGATCGCGACCGATGTTTCTGTCGTTCTTTATGATAAAGACGATCAGTATGAAGTCGTGAACAATGACATCCCGATGGAAAAAGGGGACAATGGCGTCTGGACTGTGACGCTGGATGCGGCCAATACGGGGATCAAAGACCTCAACAACTATTATTATCAATACAAAATCGAAGCCTATGGCAAGGAAAAGCTTGCCCTCGATCCTTATGCCAAGTCCATGGCGGCTTCGAACAATGAGGATAACGATGATGTAGGAAAAGCGGCGATTGTCGATCCTTCTGACATCGGGCCAAAACTTGATTTTGCCAAAATCAAAGGCTATGAAAAGCGTGAAGATGCGATCATATGGGAAGCACATGTGCGTGACTTCACTTCTGATCCAAGTATCGAAGGAGAATTGGATTCGCAGTTCGGCACGTTCGATGCTTTTGTAGAAAAGCTCGATTATGTACAAGAACTTGGTGTGACACACATCCAATTGCTGCCTGTCATGAAGTATTATTTCGGTGATGAGCTCGACAGCAGCACACGTGAACGTGAGTATTCCGCTTCAGGAAACAATTACAACTGGGGTTATGACCCTCACAGTTATTTCGCTCTTTCCGGTATGTATTCCGAGCGTCCGGAAGATCCGGAAGAAAGAATCAAAGAGTTCAAGCAGCTGATCAAGGAAATTCACAAACGCAAGATGGGCGTCATTCTGGATGTCGTGTATAACCACACAGCTAAAGTGAGCATCCTTGAAGACCTTGTCCCGAACTATTATCACTTCATGGATGAGGAAGGGAATGCCAAAGTCGGTTACGGCGGAGGAAAAGTGGGGACGACTCACGAAATGTCCCGTAAGCTTATGGTCGATTCGATCAAATATTGGGCGGATGAATTCAAAGTCGACGGTTTCCGCTTCGACTTGATGGGTGACCTGGATGCAGAAAGTGTCCAAGCCGCATACGACGCAGCGGAAGCTTTGAATCCTGACATTTTGATGTTGGGAGAAGGGTGGAGAACGTACGCAGGTGATAATTCAGGAGAAGGCGTTCAACCTGCTGACCAAGATTGGATGGATGAAACGGATGGAGTGGCGGTCTTCTCTGATGAAATCAGGAATGAACTGAAGTCCGGTTTCGGCAGTGAAGGGGAGCCGCGTTTCATCACGGGCGGCGCTCGTAACATTGATACCATTTTCAACAACATCAAAGGACAGCCTGGAAATGTGACGGAAGACGATCCGGGCGATATCGTCCAGTACATCGCAGCACATGACAACTTGACTCTTCATGACGTCATCGCACAGTCCATCAAAAAGGATCCAGCGAAGCATGAAGAAGAAATCCAAAAGCGGATCCGCCTCGGTAATTCTATGATTCTGACAAGCCAGGGAATCTCCTTCCTTCATGCCGGTCAGGAATACGGCCGCACGAAGCAGTGGAAAGCAGATGACGTTCCAGAAGCGAAGTCCACATACATGGTTGATGAAAACGGGAACCCATTTGAGGATCCTTACTTCATCCATGATTCCTACGATTCTACCGATGTGATCAACCAATTCGATTGGCAGGCTGTATCACAGCCGAGCATCCAACAGGAAACGATGGAATACACGAAAGGCTTGATCGAACTGAGACGCTGGACAGATGCTTTCCGCCTCGGTTCTGAGGAAGCAGTCGAAGAAAACGTGACGCTCCTTGATGCACCTGAAATCCAGGAGACGGATTTGATGCTTGCTTATAAAGCTGTCGATCCTGGCAAAAAAGCGAAAGGTAGCTACTACGTGTTCATCAACGCCGATGATAAAGAACGTACGTTGACGCTTGATGCTAATTTGAAAAAAGGAAAAGTGCTCGTCGACAATGACGAAGCTGGACGCAAAAAAGTGAAAGCCCCATCCGGTTTCGAGCTAAGCAAGAATGGGATTACCATCGATCCATTGACGACGGTCGTCATTCATACGAAATAAAGAGAAACCAGCTCCTTTTCTGAGGAGCTGGTTTTTTATCCGTATTCGAAAGTGACTTAACGGAGAACGATAGTATCCTTACGCACGACCAAAGTAACTTAATGCTAAGCCAAAGTGTCCTAACGTAGAAAAAAGTACCCTAACGCCATCTCAAAGTGACTTAACGAATCAAGAAGCGGACTTTTCCTTGTACTGAGCAGGCTTCTTTTTCGCTTCCTGCACAATGATGACCGATAAAAGGACGAGCACGACCCCTGCATATTGGTAAACCGTCATCACCTCCGCATAAACGAAATAACCAACGAGTGTCGCGACGACTGGTTCGATGGTGGCGACGATGGAAGCCCGGCTCGATTCCACATGCTCGAGGCCTTTCGTGTATAGGAGGAATGGCAAAACGGTCGAGAGGAGTCCCAGACCGAGAACGAGCAGCCAGACGCGGATGTCAGTCAGGATAGACGCATTGTTCCATAGACGGCTGAAAGGAACCACCGCAAAGGTTGCAAAAACAAAAGTATATAAGGTCACCGTCAATGAAGGATACTTTTTCAAAACGACCTTCCCGAAGATGCTGTATAGAGCGTAAAACAGTCCAGAACCAAGGCCGAATAATAAACCGGCCAGTGACAAGGAGGCTTGAAGTTCGGGAAGTAATCCGATGACGAACGTACATCCGATAAAAGTTGTAAAAAGCGCAATCAGTTTTCTCCCTGTCCAAGCTTCTTTAAAGAACATTCTTGAAAAAATAGTTACGAAAACAGGCGCTGTATAAAGGAGTACGAAGGCGATCGACATGGAAGTCGCTTCGATAGCACTGAACAGGCACCAGTTGAACAAAGCGATGCTGATGACCCCTGTCCCGAAGAAATAGCGCGAGTCTGCTGGTTTTATTTTCAAAAGCTTTCTATTGGAAACGAGGATGTAGCTGAACAGCATGACCATCGCTGAGGTCACTCGGAGAGCGACGACTTGAATGGGGGAGAACCCATACTCGTACAATTCGTTTACAAACAGACCGATGATGCCCCACAGGGATGCGCCAAGAAATATCATGATAAATGCGCGGTTTCTCGTCATCCAATCCCTCCTTCATACGTGAATTTCCGTCTATTATACAAAAATTTAGAAAGGTTTGAATATAGTTGTTGCAAAAAAATAGGAATTCTTGTTTGATAGAGGATAAGGATGAAATCGAAACACAAGGGGATGGGACTATGAATCCAGTAATGCGAGACGTCAAAACACACATAGAAACAGAACGGCTGATCCTGAAAATGCCGGAGCCCGGCGACGGAACAGCGGTCAATGCAGCGATTCAAAGGTCTGTGAATGAACTGAAACCATGGCTCGGATTCGTCCAGGAGACGCCGACCGTCGAAGACACAGAATCAAACGCAAGGGAAGCGCACGCAAAATTTTTGCTGCGGCAGAATTTAAGGTATCTCGTTTTTCTGAAAGAGGACCGGACGTTTGTCGGTTCGACAGGTTTTCATCGAATGGACTGGGACGTGCCGAAGTTTGAACTTGGGTACTGGATGGATACCGCTCACAGTGGAAAAGGATACATGCGGGAAGCGGTGGAGGCATTGACGGCGTACGCGTTGAATGATTTAGGAGGAGCACGGGTGGAAATCCGCTGCGAATCTGAAAATAAAAGAAGCCGCGCCATTCCGGAATCGCTCGGTTTCGAATTGGAAGGAACCCTTCGCAACGACGATCTCTCTGTCGATGGAAAGCGTTTAACCGACACGTGCATCTATGCCAAAGTCCGTGAAAAAGGGGCGTGATCCTGTGTGTGACGTGACGATCATTGGTGCCGGCGTCAGTGGTGTGTTTCTTGCTTATACGCTAGCCAAGGAACATCCGGACTTGAACATCCATGTCATCGATAAAGGAAAGCCACTGGCTGAACGGACGTGTGGATTACAGCAGGAAGCGTGCACTTGTGAAGGCCCGTGCGATCGGTACGTAGGATTTGCAGGACTCGGAAAATCAGAAGGGAAATTCAATTATACGAACGACTTCGGTGGACAGCTGGGAAGGAAGATCGGCGAAAAGGGAACGCTTGCGCTCATGGACGAAGTGGATGACCTTTTATGTTCCTATGGAGGCGATGTTGTAGAGAAATACAGTACTAAAAATGAAAAACTTTCTAAGAAAGCAGCCGAGCACTCCTTACGAGTTTTTTCAACAGAAGTGCGGCATTTGGGGACAAGGGTTGCTCGTCGGATCTTTCAATGCATGTACGAGGATATGTATGAACAGATGACCTTCACTTTCAAAGCAGATGTCACAAGAGTCACAAAAGAAGAAGGTTTGTTTTCGATCGATACAAGTCACGGACGGTTCCAAAGCAGGAAGGTTGTCTTCGCTACAGGCATGAGTGGGAGTGACTGGCTGAAATCCATGTTAGCAGAATTAGGGTTAAAGGCGGGGGAGACACGATTAGATCTGGGGGTACGAGTGGAGATGCGCGGCAATCAGTTCGATGCCATCCTGCAGGAAACCTTTGAAACGAAACTGCATTACATAACGGATCGTTTTTCTGCAACCACTTACTGCATGAATCCGCGTGGAAGAATCATACGCAAGTATCAGCATGGCCTGGTGATGCCGGATGGACAGAATCAGAACGAGGAAGAACCGAGTCAGAATTTGAATTTCACTCTTTTCGTTCCGCGGTACTTCAAAAATCAAACAGAGGCCATGGCAGAAGCTCATCATGTGATTGGCGGCATCAATCAAGGGACGGGCAGGATTGTGGCGCAAAAGTTAGGAGATTTATTGGTGGGAAAACCGTCGGACCATTTTTCCGAAGGCGTTATTCACCCCTCGCTTGAAGCAGAAGCGGGAGATCTCCGCAAAGAAGTTCCGTCCGTTTATATAGAGGCGCTACTTGAGTTTTTTGAAGCGTTGGAAGGGCTGCTTGGCGAGGAAATCGATCGCGATACCATCCTTTATGGGGTGGACAGTAAATTTTATGAAGCGAAGATCTTCACAGATGAGCATTTTGAGACGGAGCTGTCAGGTTTGTACTTGATCGGGGATTGTTCCGGGGAAACGCATTCCCTGTCTCAAGCGGCGGCGAGCGGAATTTATTTAGCCCGCAGAATCATAGCTTAGCCCTTTTACAATGAGGCTAAGCTATTTTCAACGGCTAGGATTGCTTCTCTTACCTGCGTTTGATCATGAATTCCCATAAGGTGGATCGATTCACTTGGCCGTGTGGAATAGTAGGAAATGTTCTCTATATCCTCTGGTGAATCAGCATCCAGATCCTTGAGTGATAAAGGCAACCGCATGGATTTGTAAAAAGGAATCAGCTGCTTTATTTGTTCTGTTTTTCCTTCGAGTGCTAATTGGACGAGGATGCCGTAAGCTACTTTCTCTCCATGCAAAAACATATGAGCCCCCGGCACTTTGGTCAGCCCATTGTGGATGGAGTGCGCACCGGATATTCTTCCGTAACCATCTCCAAAGCCTCCGACCATACCTCCTGCCATTATGATCGTTTCAGCGACACGTGTGAATGCAGCAGTGCATTGAGCTTTTTCATTGGCATGCACGGCGGCTTTTCCTTTCTCGAACAGAATGTCTCTACACAGTTTTGCAGCGTAAAGGGCCATTTCTAAAGGGACAGGCTTTTCTTTTATATGTCTCGTCAGAACGTCGGCTTCATACCATTTGGCAATTGTATCTCCAATTCCCGCACGGAGATATTCGACGGGAGCATGAACGAGCATGTCAGGGTCTACGATGACCATGTATGTACTTCTCTTGTAGATCGTATATTCAATGAAATTGCCATTTTCATCATAAAACACACTTAAAGGTGTCCAGGCTGCACAATTGGATACGAGTGTAGGAATCAGGATGACTGGAAGATCAAGCGCCTCGCCGCACGCTTTAGTGAGGTCGAGAATTTTCCCGCCTCCGACACCGATCAAGACGTTCGTAATAGGAGAGACGTTTTCCTTGATCCTTGCCACTTCCTGATGGGTACATTCCCCGTCATACGAAATGGTTCCGATGCTAAACGGAAATTCTGGCATATATGATTCGGCCATGGCCCATGAATCTTTTCCGTGGATGATGGTCCCATGTTTGAACGGCTCATCTTTGATAAGTTCCGGTAATTCTTTCAGTATACCGGGTTCACACTTGTAAAAGTTCGGAGATCCTTGAACATTTATAGACTCCATCTCAATCCCCCTTTCAAGATATGCCCATTATTATCCATACCTTAAAATTAAATGTCAATGTTGAAAAAATATAATTTAAAAAATTGAGAAAATTATTTACAAACCCTAATACATACGTTAAAGTGTTAAAACATAAACGAAAATTCTTATCGAGAGTGATGGAGGGAGAAGGCCCGTAGATATCACAGCAACCTTCCTTATGGAGTGGTGCTACATCCTTCAGAATGTTCCTATTCTGGGAGATAAGAGTTTGGCAGTCTTTCATGCGAAACTCTCTCCCGTAAAGGGCGGGAGTTTTTTTGTGGGAACTTATTTAATCAGGGGGGAAGCCGATGATTTCATTGGAACAACTGAGCAAAGTCTATCAATCCAAGGGGAAAACCGTGATCGGAGTCGATGACGTCTCATTGGATATCAAAAAAGGGGAAATTTTTGGAGTCGTCGGGTACAGCGGGGCTGGGAAGAGCACCCTTTTAAGATGCATGAACATTTTGGAACGCCCGACCGAAGGGAAGGTCATGGTCGATGGAATCGATCTCATGACATTGAATTCCAGGGACTTGAGGAAGGCCAGACAATCGATCGGAATGATCTTTCAAGGTTTTCACCTCGCGATGGCGAAAACCGTTTTGGAAAATGTGGCATTCGCTCTAAAGGCGTCCGGCGTCAACCGCCAGGAAAGAAAAAGAAGGGCACAGGAATTATTGGAGCTTGTCGGTCTCTCAGATAAAGCCGATCAATATCCGGCCCAGTTGAGTGGAGGACAGAAGCAGAGGGTGAGCATTGCGCGAGCGCTTGCCAATGATCCTAAGGTGCTTTTGTGTGATGAAGCGACCTCAGCGCTTGATCCGAATACGACGCAATCAATTTTGAACCTGTTGAAAAGGATCAATCGTGAACTCGGCCTTACCATCGTCCTGATCACCCATGAGATGGAGGTCGTCAAGGAAATCTGCGACCGTTGCGCCGTTATGGAAGACGGAAAAATTGTTGAGCAGGGTTCTACATACGAAATCTTCGCTGCTCCTGAAAACGAATTGACGAAACGCTTCATCCAAACGGTGATTGACTTCCGTATCCCGGAAAAGATCCTTTCAGAAAGGAAAGGGACCATCGTACATATGACGTTCAAAGGGGACTCGGCCAACGAATCGATTGTGTCAGATCTCTTACAGGGGTATAACGTACGGGCCAATATTCTGCATGGGAAGATCGATTACATTCAAGACCAGGCTCTCGGTACCTTTGTGATGGAATTGACAGGAGAACAAAAAGTTGTCCACCGTGCCATACAAGATTTGAAAGAAAAGCTTGGAGAAGTGGAGGTGCTGCAAGATGATCGATCAGCTGATCAATCTCTGGCCAGAGCTGAATAAATCATTCATCGAAACACTGATCATGGTAGGCATTGGACTGGTCGTCGCTTTAATCGCAGGCCTTCCGCTCGGGTTGCTATTGTTTGTGACGGACCGGGATTTGTTTCTCGAGAATCGCACCGTTAAAAGCATCGTGGGCGTCGTGGTGAACTTAATTCGTTCAGTCCCGTTCATTATATTGTTAGTGTTCTTATTCCCTTTTACTAATTTCTTGATTGGGACGACGACCGGTCCTGTAGCAGCTTCGGTCGCGCTTTCGGTTGCTGCCATCCCTTTTTACGCAAGGATCGTGGAATCGTCTGCACGTGACATTGACAAAGGGGTGATCGAAGCTGCCATCGCCTGCGGAGCTTCCCCTTGGTTAATCATCAAGGATATCATTTTTCCGGAAATTAAGCCCGGGCTGATCAGCGGTTTGACCATCACAGCCATCAGTCTGATTGGTTACTCGGCCATGGCAGGTGCCATCGGTGGCGGAGGGATCGGGGACTTGGCGATTCGATATGGTTACTACCGCTACGATAACTTTGTCATGTTCACCACCGTCATCCTGCTTATTGTCCTCGTCCAAATCGTGCAATACACCGGCGATTACATTGCAAAAACTGTGAAAAAGAATTGAATCATACTTAGGAGGAATCATCATGAAAAAAATCATTTTATTAGGCGTCACTTTATTATCGATTGCCTTTCTCGCTGCATGCGGGGAAGAAGAGGAAAGTGCAGATGCTTCTGGAAAAGAAACGATTCGCTTCGGTGCTACTGCCGGACCCTACAGCGATATGGTCACAAAAGCGATTGCTCCACTATTAGAGGAAAAGGGATACGAAGTGACGAACAAAGAATTCACGGACTATGTCCAGCCCAATAAAGCCCTTGCGAATGGAGATTTGGATGCGAACCTTTTTCAGCATAAAATTTATTTAGAGTCTTTCGCGAAGGAAAACAACCTGGATCTATCTGAAGTCATCATTGTACCGACAGCCCCGATGGGAATCTATTCAAATACATACGAGGATATCGGAAGTATTGAAGAAGGAAGCACGATGGGTGTACCGAACGATCCGACAAACCTTGCTCGTGCATTGATTGTGCTTGAAGATGAAGGTCTTGTTGAGGTCGATGACAGCGTCGATCCATTACGCGCATCATTGAATGATATTACGAAGAATAAAAAGAATATCGAGTTTGTCGAAGTGGAAGCTGGTCAACTGCCGCGTCTCGTCGATAGCGAAGATTTGTCCATGGTTCCAGGAAACTATGCCTTGGCTGCGGGAATGGATCTCCTGAATGCGCTGGCTTTGGAAGACATGCCTGATGATTACCGTAACCGTGTAGCCGTGAAGACGGAAGATCTTGATGCACAGTTTGTGAAAGATATTAAAGAAGTTGTGGAATCAGAGGAGTTTGAAAAGATTATCAATGAAGAATTCAAAGGTTTCGGGAAACCAAAGTGGATGAAAGAATAGAAGGGAAGGCTGACGTTCATTCGTCAGCCTTTTTTTCTATGATAATTACTCAATGGAACGGGAGAGGGGGATAAATGAATCGTAAAACACGGCAGTGTAAAGCACTCATGGTTTTGACTTTTCTTCTTCTTTGATAGGTTATTATCCTCAATGATTTTATGAAAAAATTCGAAACTTTCCGTCTTTTCCTTCGTAAAGTAAATAAAGCAGTCAATAAGATACATAGTTGGAGGGGATGATGATAGGAAAGAATATCATTTGGGCAATCGTTACTGTCTTTGTCATGGTACTGATCAATTACGGAGTCGCTTCTTTTTTTAGCGGTGAATTTATTGAGTATTCCTTTTTGGTTGGCGTTGTCGTCATGACCATCGTGTGGTTCTTTAATTCAAAAGGTGGTTTTGCTTCCAATACGGTCAGGTTGGGGGTCCAGGCCCGGACTGGATTGAAGATCGAAGAGGAAAAACAGAATTTCAACCCCACGGTTGTATTTTATACTGCTCTCGGATATACCACGGTAGCGCTTATCATCACAATCATCTATTACAAAGATTATTTTACTGGTTGAACTTTTGGTTTGTTCGTTAATGTATAGAAAAAGAAAACGCCTGGATATTTAAATCCAAGCGTTTTTCGTTTCCTTTATTATCTTCAATGTAAAAGAGTTGTTGATGCTGCCAGTATAAAACTTAAAAAGGATTGGTCGCCCATTGAAGCGACTGCTTGATGAAAATACGAGGGTGTAACTTCAATTGAGAGACCATGTATTCAGCAAGGTCCTCCGGCTGCATGTACTTCTCTTTATCCTGTCCTTCCATGTCTTCGCCTAGAGCGAGTTCTGTAGCGACGAGACTCGGATTCAATGTGAAGACGCGGATGTTGTCCCTTCTCACTTCCTGCATCAAGGCTTCCATCATACCTTGAAGAGCGAACTTTGATCCACTATAAGCCGTGGAGCCGGCGGTGCCTTTAAGGCCGCTGCTTGATGAAATATTGATGATGTCCCCTTGGTTCTTTTCCTTCATCATTGGCAGGACCGCTCTCGTGACATGATAGGTACCGTATACATTCACCTCAAACGTCCGTTTCCATTCTTCTGGCTCCAGTTCAAGGAATTTTCCGTACACACCGATGCCTGCGTTGTTGATGAGAATGTCCGCTTCACCAAGCTCTTCTTTTAACTGCTGGATCGCTCTTTCCACTTGGTCGATGTCGGAAATGTCAGCGGTAGCTACAGCTGCCTGGACTCCGTAGGAACGTGCTTCCTCGGCTACGTCTTCAAGACGGCTTTCTGTCCTTGCGATCAGCCCGACATGAACTCCTTCTTTCGCCATCTGCAAAGCCGTAGCGCGTCCGATGCCGCGACCTGCTCCGGTCACATAAGCGATTTTTCCTTTGATTTCTTGTGCCATGAACTTCACTCCTTTAACAGTTCTTCATTCAAGTCTACGAGTTTCCGTTTTTGAAATCAAAAGATAGCGTCTACCTCTGAATGGTTCCTATGATAAACTCATGGAGGGAGGGATTTTATGGAAACATTTGTTATGTTGAGACCCGTATTCATATTATTAGTCCTTACATCGATTCTTGTTACGATTTTCCTCATTTTTCAAAAGGAAGAGAAGGTGAGTGGATGGACGCTCTTCTTCGTCACATCGATAAGCTTGATCATTGGCAGTGTCTGCCTTTATAGCAGTGGGTACATCGTGGATGAGTTTGGCCTGGGTGGTGATCCTGTTTCATTTTATCTGTACATCGCTTTATTCCCGGTAAGCTTATTGAATATTTTACTGTACTCCTTCAAACCCAGGCCTTTCATAGAAACTTGAGCCTTGAAATTCAATCACATTTTGCCTGTGGAATTGCCTGGAAATATTAGATCATTGTTATAAAGATAGTTACAAAAAACAGCTAGTGATATTTTATTTTTTGATGGAAGGGATTATTAATACTTTGTTTATAAAAAGGAAGATGAGTTATATATCTTGAAACTGAGTCTCCCGCAAACGGGCAGGGTTGTTTAAGACTCAGTTTCGAGATAATTAAAGGTATATACGACCAATATGGTAATTATTTCCATTAAACTGTAAATTTGATATGATGTATTTGCTTACTTATTATTGATTAATTTGTTTAGAAAATGTGAAATGAAATAGCACTTGCTGAAAGGAGAATGTGGATGTTCTCAAATAGGAAAACCACAACAGGAAAATGGCTTGCTTATTTAGGTTTATGGATTTTTGCTGCTGGATTTGCTTTTAGTGAGATTTTTGGTATCGATGGCATGCCACATTTATTAGAATCTGCATCAATCCCTATGATAGTAATAGGATTATTGATGATAATCACATCAAATTTTTTTAATAAGAAAAGTTCAGATATAAGTTGAGGGTATCACGAATTCAAGTTTTCCGTTATTGGGGGGGATGCTTAAAAGAATGCTCGCCCTTATTACATAAGTATAAAGATCTTTTGGGAATTTAGATTGTATAACTGACGAAGCAATAATATTGAATAAGGATTTTTGGTTATATGGTAAAATATTCTACCAGGTAAAAAGAGGGAATTATTTTGAGGAGAAATCTAAAAATACCAACAGTAATTTCAACTATAGTTATGTTCTTAATTTTAATAGGATGTGAACCATTAGCGAAGGAAACGATGGATTTTTATGAAAGCACAGAGAGTATTGAGCTCTCTGGTGAAAATATCAATTCTATATCAATAAATTCATATGAAAACGATGTAATAAACACTTTTGGGAAACCAACTGAAGTCGAAGAAATAGAAGATCCTAAGTCAAAATATTTAAGTTACGATGGTGTGGAGTTTGGTTTTGTAGATGACATGGTTATTCGATTATTCATTCGAAGAACACACGAAAACTCCAAAATATATGAGACTGTTAAAGAAATTAAAATCGGAGATACAAAAGAACAAGTAATTAAAGAATACGGTGAGAACTATTATGAAAGGGTTGAAAGTGGCTTAGATACCCTTGGATATTTTGATAAAGATAATAATATAAATATAGAGTTTGGGTTTAATGAAAATAAAGTTATAGCTGTTATTATTAAGAAAATAGGTTGGGAGGAAGATAATTAAGCTAACAGGATCATTAGTGAAAAATCTGGTTCATTATATCTCAATTTCAAGGCTTCAAGAATCGGGGGCAAAACTGGAGTAAGACTCTTATTAAGACAAGTGTCTTCAAAAAACCTCTAAAAAACGTGGAGTCCTTAGCTGTTTCGAGAGGCTTTGCACCAATGAATTCAACATGACGCCTTGATAGAAGCATTTTTACAAAGATGCAGAAGCGCGTTTATAGAATAACGCGTCTTGGGAGTTTTGTGCCCTTATGATGATTCGGTATTGAAACTGTTCTTCTCGGTGGGATTATAAGTTTTACTAAAAGAAATAATCTTCCCAGTTCTGAATAGAATTCTAAATCTTACCTAACCAAAGCCCATCTATTAAAAAAAAGGTTCTACGTCAATTGTTGGGGTGGGAAGCCTGTTCCCACTCCTTATCCTACTTGAAAGTCTTTTAATTCTTTGAATTGATGATGCAGTAACACCTTAAATCGAAGGCGATCATATCTTCTAAATCCAAACGCATTCCGTTTAATGACTTTCGTTTGATTGTTCAACCCCTCAATAAAACCATTGCTGTAATTGAAGGAAAAGCTATTCAGCACTTCAACTTGCCAATTCTTCAGGGTCTGAACGGCCTGATTGAACTCCATTAAACCACTGGCTTTCACTTGTTCGTAATACTTATATAGCGATGCTTTTACTTCATGAATCGC
>NZ_FNIZ01000014.1 GCF_900104185.1 Halobacillus aidingensis
CTATGGGACGTGTGGGACAGGTGAGACCCCGCAGGACGAAGTCCGAGGAGGCTCACCGCCCGCCCCATGGAAAGCGAACTGTTTCCCGGAGCCCCTAAACGCACACAAACATCTCGAAACTGAGTCTTACATAATCCTGCCATATACTTGAACAACTTATTTACCAACATGGACTATCAAATTGATTGTGAAAAGGTAGACAAATATAGGCGAAAGAAACAAATAATCCATGTATATCTCAATATCTTTCATCCATTACCGTGGACCTGCATACGATAGAGTAATACTCGATTAGGAGGGAATTACATGGATGAAGAGATGAGTTTCGTAATCGCCGAAGACGACTGGTCCCTCCATCGGAAAGGCTACGACGATCAGCGGCGACATCAAGAAAAAGTGAAGGATGCGATGAGCAAGCAGTTACCTGATCTCATTACTGAAGAAAATATTGTGATGTCGAATGGAAAGCGTGTCGTTAAGATTCCAATACGTTCGCTTGATGAATATAAGATCCGTTATAATCACGAGAAGAATAAGCATGCAGGACAAGGTGAAGGAGATAGTGAAGTCGGAGATGTCGTTGCTCAAGCGCCGCAGCAATCGAAAGGTAAGCCTGGCGATGGAGATGGAGCCGGTGATCAAGCTGGCGAAGATTATTATGAGGCAGAGATTTCATTAGCAGAGTTAGAGGAAGCCTTGTTTAAGGAATTGACCTTACCGAATTTGGATGAGAAGGAAAAAGACAATATCATTCACACAGATATAGAGTTCAGCGATATCCGAAAGACAGGGTTGACTGGAAACATTGACAAGAAGAGGACGATGCTCGAAGCGTACAAACGAAACGCTCTGGGCGGTGAAGCTTCATTTGCACCCATTTATCCAGAGGATATTCGCTTCAAAACGTGGAATGAGAAAACCAAGCCTGAGTCAAAAGCTGTCGTTATTGCAATGATGGATACAAGTGGTTCCATGGGGCAATGGGAAAAATATATGGCCAGAAGTTTCTTTTTCTGGATGACCAGGTTCCTGAACCGGAATTATGAAACAGTAGAAATTGAATTTGTTGCGCACCACACCCAGGCAAAAGTCGTCAGTGAGGATGATTTCTTTTCCAAAGGAGAGAGTGGAGGCACGATCTGCTCCTCAGCTTATCGCAAGGCATTAGAATTGATTGAGACGAAGTATTCGCCGGAACGTTACAACATTTATCCGTTCCATTTCTCAGATGGTGACAACTTAACTTCCGATAATAAACGATGCCTGGGATTGATCGAACAGCTCATTGAAGTTTCACAGATGTTCGGTTATGGAGAAGTAAACCAATACAACCGTTCCTCAAGTTTGATGCAGGCCTATAAATCAATCGATCACCCGAAATTCCGCTATTACATTTTGAGAAGAAAAGCAGATGTGTTTCATGCGATGAAACAATTCTTCAGTGAACAAGTAGAAGAGATGCTAAGCTGATGTTGCAAAGAAGAAGCCAAGTAACATCTTGTTGCTTGGCCTTTTTTGTGTTTTCAAAAGGTGGACGAGTGTTTTATTGCTTACACTCAATCTTTCATTGTTATAATGTGTATATATAGAAAATAAAAGGGAGTATCGTTTATGATTCAGGAAATCTTAGAGTCCAATCAATTCATCATGCTGATGGCTCTATTACTTATTGTAAGTATCATCGTTACAAAATTCTCTTCCAGGCTTGGGGTTCCTTCTCTTGTTTTGTTTATTGCCGTTGGAATGCTCGTGGGGAATGATGGACTTGGGTTCATTTACTTTGATAACCCTGAAATAGCTCAGTTGATCGGTGTCATCGCCTTAATTGTCATTTTGTTCGAAGGTGGTATGCTGACGAAGTGGAAAGATATAAGGCCTGTGGTGGCTCCATCGATTACCTTAGCAACAGTTGGAGTCGTGCTTACGACATCCATCGTTGCCTTAGCTGCTAAATTCATTTTACATATCGGTTGGTTTGAAGCTTTCCTTGTCGGTTCCATTGTGGGGTCTACAGATGCGGCTGCCGTATTTGCCGTTCTCAAAGGTAAAAACGTTCGACCTAAGCTTGAGGCCACACTTGAAGCTGAGTCCGGTACCAACGATCCAATGGCCGTGTTTTTAACGATTGCCTTCATACAATTGCTCACAATTGATCAGGTCAATCTATTTGGTTTGGTGGGGTCTTTCTTTTGGCAAATGGGGGCCGGGCTGGTGGTAGGGGCTGGGATTGGTTATTTAGCAAGTTTATCGCTAAACCGGATTAATCTTGATTCCAGTGGACTCTATCCTTTGTTCGCCTTAGGTTTCGCCTTTTTATCATACAGTTCAAGTTCACTTCTTCAAGCCAGTGGTCTTTTAGCTGTATATGTAACAGCTGTGGTCATTGGAAATGCTGAACTGGCGTATCGTTATTCTATCTTGCGTTTCCATGAAGGATTTGGTTGGATGGCGCAAATCCTTATGTTTATTATTCTAGGATTATTCGTTTCTCCAACAGAAGTCTTCACTTGGCCCGTTATGGTAGATGGTCTGTTAATAGCCCTTGTGCTCATCTTCATTGCGAGGCCTGTAGCCACGCTTTTAAGCCTGGCCGGTTTTTCCTTTACGATGAAGGAAGTGTACTTTTTATCCTGGGCTGGTTTGCGCGGTGCTGTACCCATCGTCCTTGCCATCTTCCCAATGCTCGCAGGAATTCAGAACAGCCAGCTCATCTTCAACGTTGTTTTCTTTACTGTCCTGACTTCAGCTCTTGTACAAGGCTCTTCCATCACATGGATCGCTGAACGTTTCAAACTTGTTTCCGATAAGCTTGGAAATCCGATTCATTCTCTTGAGTTGATTTCCATCGGAAAAGCAAATGTTGAAATGATTGAGTTTGATGTAACGGAAAGGAATATTGTTGTTGGCCAGACTTTAGAGGATATGGAATTGCCTGATCGAGCATTAATCAATGCAATCATTCGTGACGGGGATGTGATTACCCCCTATGGTCAAACAGAAATCAAAGCCGGAGATACGCTGTATATCCTTGTAGCGAGAAAAAATAAAAAAGAAGTGAAGAAGCTGCTTGAGGCGATTAAAGAAGAGGAAGCAGAACACGAAAAAAGCCGAGCTTAAGGCAGCTCGGCTTTTTTCGTAGCAGCTATGATATTTTGGGCGTTTCACTATGATATGAAGAATACAGTTATTATTATAGGTAAGACAGGCGGGTTTGTAAACCTTTTCTAGAAAAAACATGTAATTTTTACTAGAGAAACAAGGGAAATCCAATATGGAATTGTACGTTCGACAATCTTCCTATACAATAAGAATCACCAAGGAGGGATGTACGGTGAACAAACGTATAGGTTTTATCGGCTGTGGCCAAATGGGGCAGGCGATGATTCAGGGCATGATTGATGCAGGCCTTGTGAAGGCGAGTGATATCGCTGCGACGGCTTTATCCGATGAAACGATTGACTTTGTGACGGATGAATACGGGATTAACATTTCCAATGAAAATAAACGAGTGGCAAGAGAAAGTGATCTGCTTTTCTTGGCGGTGAAACCTTATGTGTATCAAGGAGTCGTCCAGGAAATTAAGGATGAAGTACCCGAGGATACAGTGGTTGTCACCATTGCTGCCGGCATCACACTTGATGCTATGAAAGAAGCCTTTGGTCGCAATGTGAAAGTGATTCGTTCTATGCCGAACACCCCTTCGCTTGTCGGAGCAGGCATGAGTGTTTTGTGTCCGAACGATTTCGTGACAAAAGAAGAATTAGCAGAAGTAATGGAAGTGTTTGAAAGCTTTGGAGAAGCTGAAATCGTAGAAGAAAAGTTGATGGATGCGGTTCCGGCCGTCAGCGGATCTTCACCGGCTTTTATCTACATGCTCATTGAGGCCATGGCAGATGCAGCTGTCCAACAAGGCTTCCCTAGAGACAAAGCCTATAAAATGGTATCCCAGTCTGTCCAAGGGGCGGCTCAGATGGTCAAAGAGACCGGTCGTCACCCTGGTGAACTGAAGGATGCCGTCTGCACCCCAGGCGGTACAACCATTGCAGGTGTAACGAAGCTTGAAGAAGCTGGATTCAGAAATGCGATTATTCAAGGTATGACAGCTTGTACAGAGAAGTCCAAAGCATTATCAGAAGGAAAAAAATAAAGGGATGGCCGGGCTGTTACGTCCGGCTTCTTTTATAAATAATGAAACATTTCGATCAGTCAATCGTAATCATACACAGGGGGTGGAAGAATGGAACAGCAACCGACACAGAGAATATCACAGCGTGCGCTGACGTTGTGGCGCATTTACGGATGGATCCAAGTAGGAATCATACTTTTGTTGACAATCGGTCTAACCGTCACCGTTTTCCTATGGGATTGGCCATGGTGGATTGTCTTGATTGGGCTTGGCATCGCTTTACTAGAAGTGCTTTCATTTGTCTGGCTCGTGCCAAGTTTACGTTGGAAAAGGTGGAGGTATGATGTCACTGAGACAGAGATCGACTTGCAGTACGGATTATTTATCGTGACACGAACGCTGGTACCTATGGTCAGAGTTCAACACGTCGATACAGAACAGGGGCCATTACTCAGGAAATTCCGTTTATCCACCATCAGCATTTCTACGGCTGCGACGGTACATAAAATCCCGGCATTGGATGAGCAGGAAGCCGAGCGTCTACGTCAGTCCATCTCTTCCTTAGCAAGGGTGGCGGAAGATGATGTTTGAACCAAAAAGACTTCACCCGATTTCAGCTATCATCAACTTCGTGAAGACGTTGAAAGATGCGGCTTTGCCATTGATCATTGTGCTCGTCTTAAATGGAAATATATTCAGTGGAGAAGTGGAGTGGATCCCACTGCTCATATGGATCGGTGTCCTGCTCCTGGTTTTGGGGTCAGGGATCATTCGCTGGCTGCGCTTTACATACCGTATGGAAGAGGGAGAGCTGAGAATTGAATATGGGCTTATTTTCCGTAAAAAGAGGTATATCCCTATCGATCGAATCCAGAGTCTTGATTTCTCGGAGGGTATTTTTCACCGTCCTTTGAATCTCGTAAAGGTTTCGGTTGAGACGGCTGGATCAACAGGGAATGAAAAAGCAGAGGCTGAACTGACAGCGATCCGAAGAGAAGAAGCAGATTCCTTGGAGGAAGCCATTTTCCAGGAAAAGAAACGAAGAAACGGGAGACAGGATGACGAAACTTGGGATACTGAAGAAGTCCAAGCAGAGATGGAAGAACCGAAGCGTGAAAAGGTCTATGCCATGTCCATGAAGGAAATCGTGATGATGGCCATTACATCTGGAGGAGCGGGAGTAGTCATCTCCGGGGTAGCTGTCTTCTTCTCACAATTCATGGACCTTTTACCTGTAGGGACGATCTACAATGAAATCCTTGATTGGATTCAAATAGGTGTGCTGGTCATCGCCTTTACCGCTCTTGTCATATTATTAGTCGCTTATGGGATATCCATAGTGATGACGATTCTAAGGTATGCGAACTTTTCTGTTTTTATTGATGAAGATGATTTAATCATCACCCGTGGATGGCTGGAGAAAAAGCAGATGACCATACCATTGAATCGGATTCAGGGCATTCGAATGGAAGAAAACTTAATTCGGCAGCCATTAGGATACGCTTCCGTCACGTTGATCAGTGCAGGGGGCTCGGTATTGAAAAATGATGAGCATCAGTTACGCCTGCTGCCAATGATCAAAAAGGCAGAAGTGGGGGAGATTTTGAAAAAGGTACTTCCTGATTATGATGTTGTGGATGATTTCCATCAACCACCTAAGCGATCGTTATTCCGTTATATTCTGCGTCATTCATGGTTCGGCTTCTTAGCGTCGATACCCATCAGCATTTTCTTTTTCCCTTATGGTCTATTATCCATTGTGGCGGGGTGCTTCTTAGCCGTACTCGGCTGGCTTGCCTTCCATGATGCAGGTTGGAATATTCTTGGAGATCAGCTGACCTTACGATCAAGAGGAATTATCAAACAGACGTACTTGATGAAAAAGTACCGCATCCAGGCGTCTTATGAAAAACAGACGTATTTTCAAAAAAGGGCGCACCTCTCAAGCATAGAGGTCATGTTGACATCGGGAGGAGGCAGGTCGCTCGCCTCCTGCTACTACCTTGAGAAAAAGGATACGGAAGAAATGATGGAATGGTATAGAATCAAGAGAGCAGGTGAAAAACCGTCTGAAGAATGATTTCTCGGACGGTTTTTTTATGTCAATTTAATAAAAACGAACATTTTTATTGTATCTATTGATTTTTGTTCGTGAAAATAATATTATAATACACGTTGTAATTCTTATTGAAAGTTTGGTGTTTCCAAATGTTAAACAAATGGTTCCGGTTAAATGAAAATCATACAAATGTTAAAACAGAGCTGCTTGCAGGAGTGACGACCTTTCTGACAATGGTCTATATCGTTGTCGTTAACCCGGCAATTCTTTCTAGCGCTGGGGTGCCATTCGATCAAGTGTTCATGGCGACGATCATTGCAGCGGTCGTAGGTACGTTGATTATGGCATTTGCCGCCAATTACCCCATCGCCATTGCACCTGGTATGGGATTGAACGCATATTTCGTCACAGAAGTCGTCCAACAGGATGTCAGTTATTCCGTTATTCTTGGAGCTGTTTTTGTTTCTGGTATATTATTTGTTCTCCTTAGTCTGACAAGCTTACGTAAAACGTTGATTACAGCGATTCCTCCTTCGTTGAAATATGGAATCACATCAGGAATTGGTTTATTTATAGCCTTTCTGGGGTTAAGAATGTCAGGAATCATCGTGCCTAGTGAAGAGACCCTGGTTACGCTTGGTGACTTGACGGCAAAAGGTCCATTATTAACTGTATTCGGACTCTTCTTCACGTTGGTCCTCATTGCGAGAAACGTGACGGGAGGATTGTTTATCGGCATGTTTGTAACAGGCATCATTGGCTTTTTCACAGGCCAGCTTCAGCTTGATGGCTTCATCGATGCCCCGCCGGCTCCTGTTTTCTGGGACATGGATCTTGGAGCGGTATTCAGCAATGGTCTTTATACGGTGATTTTCGCTTTCCTTCTTGTCACGATTTTTGACACAACAGGAACGATGATCGGTGTTGCAGAACAAGCAGGTTTTATCCGCAAAGATGGAAGCCTGCCGAGAGCACGGGCCGCTTTAATGGCCGATGCATCAGCAACAACTGTCGGTGCTATGTTCGGAACGAGTCCTTCATCCGCTTACATTGAATCTTCTTCAGGGGTAGCAGCTGGAGGGCGGACAGGCTTAACCACAATGGTCGTTGCGCTATTGTTTATTCTATCCATGTTTTTTGCACCTGTCGTTGGAGCGGTTTCCGGCTTACCAGCTATTACAGCTCCTGTATTGATCATTGTCGGTTGCTTTATGATGGGTGGTCTTGCAAAGGTGAACTGGGGTAGTTTCGATGATGCTTTCCCAGCCTTCATCATTATCCTTTCCATGCCACTCACATCCAGTATTGCAACAGGGATTTCTTTCGGATTTATCACATACCCTTTATTGAAGCTCGTAACGGGTAAAGGAAAAGAAGTGCACTGGATGTTGTATATGTTCGCGGTTATTTTCATATTACAAATGGTCTTTTTCCCAGGACATTAACCCCACCAAATCCTATGGCTATCAGCCATAGGATTTTTTCTATGTTATTAAAGAAACTGGCAGTATTGTTGAAGACTTGATTTCGAGACGTTTGTGGGAGTATAGGGCTCCGGGAAAAGGTTCGCTTTCCGTGGGCGAGTGATGAGCCTCCTCGAGCTAACGCTCTGCGGGGTCTCATCTACCACGCACTTCCCACAGGAGTCTCACCGTTTCCCTCCGCCCCTTTACCATATGAGGTTCTCGAAATCGCTCTTAAAGCACCCTGCCTAGTTCTGTGTAAAATCCTCCTTAACCCGCGTCGATATAGGATTCTTAACCATAAAAGCTCCTATTACTGGGAGGTAGTTTCGAGAATCTCTTCCGGCAAGTGGGAGGAGGGGAATGGGGAGACTCCTGCGGGATAAAAGTGCTTGGTGAGACCCCACAGGACGGAGTCCGAGGAGGCTCACCGCGCTCCCGCGGAAAGCGAGCCATTCCCCGCAGCCCCCATCCACTCAACAAAAGTCTCGAACTGATTCTTCCACAATCGGGAGCGTTAGTGGGAGAGAGATTTTAGGGGGAGGAATAGGATTTGGTTGGTATATTCCTTTTTATCCGTGGCAAATTAAGGTTAGGTGATGCAAATATGGGAATCTTTACGCGATTCTTCAGGAATAACCGTGACAAATTAGCAGACCGTCATATGTCTGAACCTTCAAATGAGAAAGAAAGACCGAGCTCAAAGAAACTGTCAGAAAACGTGAAATATATTTTAGATGCTTTTCATCAATCCAATGATTTGAAGATCCGCGTATTGAAAAAAGGAGATGCGGCTCTTTTATATTTTGAATCCTTAGCTGAACACGAAAAAATTCATGAGAAAATTTTTGCACCCATCGAAATGGGACACACAGAAGACGTTTTCCATCTTCCTAATGCAAAACAGACGAATGACTTAGAAGAAGTTGTTCGTACACTTTTACGTGGACATGCCATTTATATGGAAGAAGGAAAAAAAGAAATTTCACAGTTCAGTGTGACTTCTTCATTTGGCCGGACGCCAGAGGAACCACAAAACGAGAGGGTAGTCCGCGGGGCTCACGATGGATTTGTCGAAAACATGATGACAAACATTAATCTTGTCCGAAAAAGAGTGGAGCATAGGGACTTAACAATAAAGTATTTTAAGTTAGGTAAGAAAACAAACACGAATGTAGCTGTTGTTTACATGGATGGAATTGCTGATCCTATGATTGTCCAAGAGATTGAAACAAGGTTACATTCCCTTGATTCGGATATGATTCACAGCCCGGGGCATATCGAAGAATTTATAGAAGATAAGTCGAACTCACCTTTTCCTCAGATGTTGAATACCGAGCGTCCTGATAGAGTAGCGGCGAACCTGGTGGAAGGAAGAGTAGCCATCATGGCGGAAGGAAGTCCTACCACCCTCATTGCACCAGCGACTTTTTTTATGTTTTATCAGGCTCCAGATGACTATAACATGCGCTGGTTCACAGGGACGTTTGTACGACTAATTCGTTTATTCAGTTTTATCATAGCTGTCACATTACCTGCTTTTTATATTGCTGTGGTCAGCTTTCATTTTGAGGTCATTCCGGATGAACTGATTATTCCTGTTAAAGCATCGATCAATGAGATTGCCTATCCTCCGATACTGGAGGCTCTTGTGATGGTTATCATCATTGAACTGATTAGAGAAGCGGGGATTCGTCTCCCGGCGCCAATCGGTCAGACAATCGGGATCGTGGGAGGTCTCGTCATTGGTGACGCCGTAGTCCGCGCAGGGCTTGTTTCCAATTTAATGGTCATCGTAGTTGCTTTGACCGCCATTGCATCCTTTGTCGTTCCTTCCAATGAATTGAGTACAGCTCTTCGGTTGTTAACTTTTCCACTAATCATACTCGCAGGTACGATCGGTTTTATAGGGATCGTATTTGGAATGTTGTTTATCATCATTCACTTGACCCGGCTACAATCTTTTGGTGTCCCTTACTTTGCTCCACTTGCTCCATTGAGTCTGGTTGATTTAAAAGATACGTTTGTCCGTTTGCCCATGTATATGATGAAGCTTAGACCGAAGGATGCTCATGCAGTTAAACCTATAGCTTTGAACCCTTCAAGGGAGTGGAAGAACCGTGATGAACAGAACCAATCAAAGCAAGGAAGCGGGGGAAATGACCAACCCTCCTCAACAGATGACACAACAAAATGAACAAAAGCTGTCGCAAAGGCAGTTTTTCTTTATAATTGTTCAAACTCAAATCGGTGTCGGTGTGCTTTCTGTTCCATATGAACTTCATAGTGTAGCCAAGCAGGATAGTTGGATATCCCTGTTATTAGGAGCGGTAGCGATTCAAGTTCTTCTTGTAGGAATCTGGTTCGTTGCAAAGAACTTCCCGCATGATACGTTGTTTACTATGAACGATAAAATGTTTACGAAATGGGTAGGAAGGCCGCTTTCCATCTTATATATTTTTTATTTTATCGGCGTAGGTACGTTAATCATTTTATTGTTTTCCCGAATGATCAGTATATGGGTCTTACCGAACACCCCATTGTGGGTTATGGCTCTCTTAATGGTTACGGTTTGCATGTACATGGTTGGTGGTGGGCTGCTTGTACTTGGCCGGTTATACACGATGCTCTCTTTCCTACTGGTTTTTCTACTGTGCCTCATTATTTTTTCAACAAAGGAAACACATATTATGTACTTGTTCCCAATGTTGGAAACAGGGTGGGGGAAAATATTTGCTGGAATTAACAAAGCCATTTTTTCTTTTTTTGGCTTTATCGTTTCCCTTGTTATTTTTTCAAAAGTGGAAGGGACAAACAAACAAAAGTTGAAAACGATTGTGATGGCCCACTGGTTTGTTACGCTTTTCTATTTGTTTACGGTTTTTGCGAGCTTTACCTTTTTCAGCACGAGTGAACTTCCATTAGTTCCTGAACCTGTGCTATATATGTTGAAGACATTTTCACTCCCGATCATTGCACGTATCGATTTGTTTTTCATATCGATTTGGGTCATTAATGTGGCAACCTCTTTTGCTACCTACCTTTATTTATCGAGTTTAGGTCTTTCCGATTTATTTAAAAGACATTCGCAAAACCAATGGATCGTTGTCGTTGGTATCTGCGTATTTTCCATAAGTATATATATTGGTTTAGATATGTCAAAAATTGAAACTTTCAATAAGGTAGTTACCTATTCTGGTTACATTTTTTCTCTCACTCTTCCGCTGATTATGGTTCCTGTCAGTTATTTGAGAAAGAAAAAAGATAAGGGGGGGGCATCATGAAAAAATATTTAATAGCTGGTATAGTGAGTCTCTTGTTCCTTACTGGGTGCTGGGATGAAAGACAGTTTAAAAACGTCAAACTAGTCCTTTCTTTGGGCTTTGACCAAGGGGAAGAAGGACAAATTATACAAACGGTCTCCATCCCTTCTGTTAGTAGAGCTACCGAAGGTCCGGGAAGTGAAAGTCTACAAATATTATCAACTTCAGCACACACTCCTTTACAAGCAAGGGGGAAGATTGACCGAATGATACCGGAATCATACGATCCAGCTAAAGTGAAAGTAATTGTTTTAGGAGAAGACCTTGCGAAACAAGACATCTATCCTATCCTTGACGACATGTATCGCAATCCAAGAAGTAACTTGAATGCTTACCTTGCAGTAGTAGAAGAAGGGACGGCCCAGGATGTTATAAGTATGAATCATACTGGGGCGACAAGAATCAGTAACTATATCAGCGGGTTGCTGGAGGCTGCGGTTTCGTCCACTCATGCAACTGGTGAAAACCTTCAACTTCTCTGTGCGGAATTATTGGAACCGGGAATCGATTTTTCTATCCCGCTACTTAAAATAGAAGATGATGGAAATTTACTCACTTTCAGCGGTATGGGGTTGTTCCATGACAAAACTTATACAGGAGAAAAAATCGGAGCAGAACAAACGACACTGTATATGCTGTTGCAAGGGGAAAAGGGAAGAGTCGCCCGTTTGACTAAAAAGATTGATGATCATGGGAAAGATGAAATCCTGGATTATATCACGGTGAGTGTAGCGGAAAATGATCGAAAGATGAAAATAGAAAATAAAGATGGAGAAATTGCTGTAACCATTAATCTTGATATGAAAGTGAAAATCGTGGAATACCCTTCCGATCATTTATATGTGAAAGGTAGAATTGAGGAAATTGGCAAGAAGCTGTCCAAGAAACTTACTGATGAGTCTGTAGACATTATCAGTCAGGTCCAGGAAGCGAACAGTGATGTATTCGGGATTGGAAGAAGAGTGAAAGCTTATCATCCGGAAGTCTGGAAGGAATTAGACTGGAGGGAAGAATTTCCGGAAATATCGATTGAGCCTAAAGTTAAGGTAGAAATTATCCAGCACGGGATCATTAATTAAAATTTTTTCCTCCTATGTGAAACCTTTTTGGGATTCATCTCGTCTCTATATTAGAAACATAGAAATGACGGGGGAAAGCAGTGTGTGGAAAAGGTTTGGTGTTTTAATTTTCTTGTTGTTTATGATCAGTGCTTGTAGTAGTAAAACCCACGCGGTCCCTAGTGGATACCATTCTTATAATATGGAAAAGGTGTCTTCGGCCGTTGAACAATTGGAGTTTCAGCCAGATCTTCCTGAGTATATCCCTGTACCGATGATAAGTGTCGTTTCAGACATTTATCAGGATGAAGGTACAGAATTGATGGACTTGAGTTTTTATACACCGGATAATGATCTGTTGACCATTAAATTTTCCCAAGAGGAAATCGATACTCCGTGGATCGCTCCGGAAGAGCTTTCCATCCTCGACAATATAGACGGATTTTATGAAGATAACCGTTTTTCCAAAAAGTTGACCTGGGAAAAAGATGGAGTAACTTACTTAATGACTTACCGCGCCAGTGTGGCGTCTGAAGCAGGTAATGAACAGAGTGTGACACGACAACAATTGGTTGAAGTGGCCCGCTCGTTTCATTCATAAAATGATTATACCTCCCCTATGGTATAGCACCCACCGACTGACCACCGGTGGGTGCGTTTTTAATTCCTAAACTTTTCCTCTACATACATAATTTTATTAGTAAGAGCCACACTACATCTGACACTAAATAAAGGAGTGAGAGCACTTGAAAGTATGGATGTGGTTAGGCGCTATCATTTTTGCTGCGGTGTTGTTTGTGCAAACCCCTCAAATGACTCATGCAGCAACGGATACTTACACAGTTAAGAGTGGGGATACATTATGGAAGATCTCGAAAAAATACAAAATTGGTTTGAGTGAAATCATCAATGCAAACCCACAGTTCAACAACCCTGATCTGATTTATCCAGGAGACAGGGTGACAATTCCTCTGAAAGGGGATATCAAATCAGTCGAAAGCCAAGTGATTGACTTGACGAACCAAGAAAGAGCGAAAAATGGTCTTCCTGCACTGAAAGCCAATTGGCAGTTATCACGCGTGGCAAGGTACAAGTCCAGAGATATGGCGAATAAAAATTATTTTTCCCATACATCTCCTACCTATGGGTCCCCATTTGATATGATGAGAGACTTCAATGTTTCTTACAATCGCGCTGCAGAAAACATTGCGGCTGGACAACGAACGCCACAGGAAGTGGTCAATGGATGGATGAACAGCCCGGGACATAGAAAGAACATTCTAGATCCAAATTTGACACAAATCGGCGTAGGTTATGCACAAGGTGGAAGTTACGGTCACTATTGGACACAAATGTTTATTACGCAATAAATGGAAGGACTGTCGTTCTTAGAAGATGCGGCAGTCCTTTTGTTGTGGCCTTTACAATTATTCCAAATTTGAGTATGATGAGTAGAGTGTTTGATAATGATTATCAATAACAATGGAGGTTTTACATATGAAGAAAAGTATAGTTTCGTTATTTATGCTCGTCCTTGTACTTGTTTTAAGTGCATGTGGAGGATCTTCTGAAGACCAAACTTCAGAAGATCCACAGGCTGACAGCGGTGAAACAGCGGAAGATACACGTGTCATTGAACATGAAATGGGAGAGACTGAAATTACAGGTCAGCCTGAGAAAGTCGTTGCTCTGGAGTTTTCCTTTGTTGACAACCTTGCCTCTTTAGGGGTTTCACCTGTCGGCATCGCAGACGATGATGATTCAGAACGCATCATCGAACCAATCCGTGAAAAAATCGGTGATTATACTTCTGTAGGTACGAGGAAGCAGCCTTCCTTAGAAGTGATCAGCTCCCTGCAACCTGATTTGATTATTGCAGACATGAAAAGACACAAAGATATTTATGATCAGTTGTCTGACATTGCTCCGACGATCATTCTTCCTTCTCTAGCCGCTGATTATGAAGGGATCATTTCAAGCTTTGAAACGGTTTCAAAAGCGATGGGAATGGAAGAAAAAGGGGATGAAGTATTAGCTGACCATGAAGCGAAAATGGAAGAACTTCGTGCTCAGGTCCCTGAAGATGAAGAACGCACAGTCCTTCCTGCAGTCGTAGCGGATAGTGGGTACTTCGCTCACAATATGGAATCCTACACCGGTTCACTTTTAGAATCCATCGGTTTAAAAAACGCGATCCAGAGTGGTGACGAACGCTACAATAAAATCAACTTGGAACAGGTCGTTGAATTCAATCCAGATGTGATGTTCCATATGGTGGCTGGAGATCAAACGGTCGTTGATGAATGGGAAAGCAATGACTTGTATCAGAATATTTCAGCAGTGGAAAATGGAGAAGTTCACGAAGTGGATCGTAATATGTGGTCCCGTTTCCGAGGATTAATTTCATCTGAGAAAATTCTAGAGGACGCTATCAACTATTTATATGAGGAATAATTCTTTAAAGAGCGGAGGGGAGGCCCTTCGCTCTTTCCTTTTTACCAGGGGACGCTTTCCTATTGTTTGTGATATGGTGAAAAGAGTATATAGATAGGAGAATTCAAGTGCAGCATTTATCTGAGCAATCATCCGTAGTCAAGTATAAAATGGTCCTTATCTTCTTGTTAGGTATTCTTGTCCTTATTGCGAGCTTTATCGCAAGTTTAAGCATTGGTGCCTATGCCATTTCGTTTGCCGATGTATTGAAACTTTTGTTTTCCCCTGATGAAGGGAAAGCCGCCTCCATCATTCATACAATCCGCTTACCGAGGGCTCTTGTAGGAATCATTGTCGGCGCATGTTTAGCTATTGCCGGGGGAATTATGCAAGCCATTACGAACAACCCTTTAGCCTCACCTCAAGTGTTTGGAGTCAATGCAGGGGCTTCGTTAATGGTGGTCGCCGGGGTTGTACTCTTTCCAGGGCTTGGTTCTTCAACGCTCGTATATTTCGCATTCTTAGGTGCGGCTGTCGGAGGGGCGATTGTCTATTCTCTTTCTTCAACAGGGGGCGGTATGACACCAGTAAAATTGGCTTTGGCAGGAATTACTGTCCACCTGTTTCTATCCTCTTTAATCGAAGGAATCGTCCTTTTTCATGAAACATCAACCGAAGATGTTCTTTTTTGGCTTGCCGGCGGCATCGATGGTCGTAACTGGGCCGATGTCCGGTTAATGATCCCGTGGTCACTGACTGGCCTCATCGGCGCATTATTTCTAGGCAAAGGACTAACGATTCTTGGGTTAGGTGACGATGTCGCGAGAGGATTGGGACAGAAAATTGGATGGATCCGGGCTTCATCAGCCATTTTAGTCATTCTATTAGCCGGTATTTCTGTAGCGGTTGCTGGTCCAATCGGTTTCATAGGTTTGATCATACCGAATATTGTACGAAAGCTCATGGGGTCCGATTATCGACTGGTACTTCCGCTGTCAGCCGTCTTTGGTGCGGCATTATTAACGATCTCTGATGTGCTGTCAAGGTTCATTTCATTTCCTGCAGAATCTCCGGTGGGTATCGTAACGGCATTACTCGGAGCCCCATTTTTCTTATATTTGGCTAGCAAGGGAGGACGAGCAGCATGAGCTTGAAAAAGATGCATCCAATGACGATTATTATTTCCCTTACTCTACTCGTCTTATTAGGAGCTTTTCTTTCGATTGGTGTCGGCGCTGTTTGGATTCCGCCTGGTTCCATATTCAACTATTTTGTTGGAGTGGATGCAGGGGGCAGTGGCTATATCATCGAGAATTTCCGATTGCCGCGAATTATTATGAGCTTGTTGGTAGGAGCTGGATTGGGGATATCTGGAGCAGTATTACAAGGAATTATTCGTAACCCGCTGGCTTCACCTGATGTCATTGGGATTACCAAGGGAGCTGGATTTGCAGCCGTCGCTGTAATTATCCTCTTTCCTTCTTTGCCTGTCATCGGTCTTCCGATTGCTGCGTTCATAGGAGCGGGTCTGGTCACAATCGGCCTTTATATCTTCGCTTTTAAAAGGGGCGTGCAGCCAGCGACACTTGCTCTTGTGGGTATTGCGTTAGGAGCGATTTGTCAGGCGGGAATTCAGTTCTTGACGGTAAAATTTCCGTTGGAAACGAATGCAGCGCTCGTCTGGTTGACGGGTAGTTTATGGGGGAAAGATTGGACAGATGTGTGGATGCTGCTGCCTTGGATTGTGATTGTTGTCCCCATCACATTTTTCCTGGCTCCAAAACTTGATGTACTTAGTCTTGGAGACGATGTCGCAGAAGGGCTCGGAGAACCTGTCAGAAAAGCAAGGTTGTTATTATTGATCATAGCGGTTATTCTTGCAGGTGCCTCTGTAGCTGTTGTCGGCACACTCGGATTCGTCGGGTTAATTGCGCCACATATTGCGAGGCAATTGGTAGGGAACAAGCATATCTATCTGCTACCTGTTTCAGCGCTTACGGGAACGCTACTCTTAATGGTTGCTGACAATCTGGGCCGCGGCTTGTTTCCACCTACAGAAGTCCCAGCAGGAATTTTTACTGCTGTTATTGGAGCCCCGTACTTTTTGTTCTTATTGAGAAAAATGCAAAAGTCATAGAAAAAGAAACGTCAAAGGCGTTTCTTTTTCTATGTGTACAAGTGTATACCCATATGACAAAATTTTATTAAGATCCTTAAAAGAGGATAAACCCTTAGAAATAAAGGCATATTAGAGCATAGGATAACTAGCATGTCATGATTTGTTATTTATTACATACAAATAAACCTTGCATGACGTCTGACAACCTGATAAAATCCATAGTGGAATTACTTGATGTAAGCATTTTCATAAATACTTTATTTACCAATTAGGGGAGGACTTATTGTGGGTATTCTTTTAGGAATTCTTGCTGTCGCGATCATTCTTGGAATCGCTTTTCTGATGTCCAATGATCGTAAGAACATCAACTATAAAGGTATAGCTGTCATGCTTGTCGTTCAGTTACTAATAACGGCGTTCATGTTCAACACGACCATCGGTAAAATCATTATTGATGGGATTTCCGCTGGTTTCAACAAATTGATTGAGTTCGGTTCTGTAGGTGTTGATTTCGTATTAGGTGGCGTAGAAGTAGGAGAGAACGGAGTGTTTTTCTTCAACGTTCTATTGATCATCATTTTCTTTGCAACCATTCTTTCTGTCCTAACATATCTAAAGATTTTGCCATTCATTATTAAGTATCTAGGTTGGGGACTTTCGAAAATTACCGGTTTGCCGAAAGTTGAATCATTCAACGCGGTCAACAGTATTTTCTTCGGTCAATCAGAAGCATTGATTGCTATCAAATCGCAGTTCCACAACTTAAATGACAACCGTTTGTACATTGTCAGTGCTTCCGCTATGGGATCTGTATCTGCATCCATCGTAGGTGCGTACCTTGGAATGCTGCCTAGTCAATATATCCTTGTGGCTCTTCCATTAAACATGTTTAGTGCTTTGATCGTTTCATCCATCATCGCACCGGTTAAAGTTTCTAAGGAAGATGACAAAGTGGATATTCAAGATGTATCCAACGCGAAAAGCTTTTTCGAAGCAATGGGGAACGGTGCACTTGATGGTGGTAAAATCGCCCTGATCGTTGCTTCCATGCTAATTGCCTTTATCGCATCACTTGAACTTGTGAACTGGTTGTTCGGAGCTGTATTCAACGGATTTACGCTTCAAGAGCTACTTGGTTATATCATTGCACCAATCGGTTTGCTGATGGGTATTCCAGCTGCTGAAGTCGTCGATGCTGGTGCGATCATGGGTACGAAAATCGTAACGAACGAATTCGTAGCGATGCTTGAATTCTCTAACATGCTTGACAGTGTGTCTGAGAAAACAGTTGGTATTGTAACGGTCTTCCTTACAAGTTTCGCTAACTTCTCCTCTATCGGTATCATAGCTGGTACTGTTCAAGGTATTGATGCGGAAAAAGGTGGACGAGTATCTGGTTTCGGTATGAAACTTCTTATCGGTGCGACTCTAGGTTCTATGCTTTCTGCAACGATTGCAGGATTATTCCTATAAAGTGCCGAAAAGTCTGAATGGAGGGTTTCCTCTATTCAGGCTTTTTTTGTTTTTTAACATCCTTGCGATATATCCCCGTATAAGGAAATAGGAAAAGCCGCAGATTCTATTTCAAAGGAGAGAGGTTCATGGATCGTTATAAGCTCTATATTAATGGAGAATGGATAGACACCAATGATCAACTGGACGTATTGAACAAATACACACAGGAAACCTTTGCACAGGTGGCTAGAGCGTCTGAGAAAGAGGTGGATGCAGCCATTGAAGCAGCGACGCATGCCTATAAGAAGCATGCCATGTCTCCTTATGAACGCTTTGAAATATTGAAAAGAGTGAGTGAACTATTGAAAGAAAACCAAGAGGACATGGCAAAAGCTATTACGATGGAAGCTGGCAAGCCGATCAAACAAGCGTTAACCGAATTGAATCGGGCAGCACAGACCTTTGAATTGGCCGCAGAAGAAGCGAAGCGGATTCATGGGGAAGGTGTTCCGGTAGAGGCAGCACCAGGGTCTGAAAACCGTATGGCTTTTACCATCAAGGTCCCAGTCGGAGTTGTCGGAGCTATCAGCCCGTTCAATTTCCCTGTTAACCTTGTCGCACATAAAATCGCACCCGCTATAGCGGCAGGGAACGCGGTGGTCTTGAAGCCTGCAAGTAAGACCCCGATTTCTGCACTGAAATTAGCCGGATTGTTCGAAAAAGCAGGACTCCCGAAAGGTTTTCTTAATGTGGTTGTTGGGTCTGGATCCACGGTGGGGAATCAAATGATGAAGGATGAACGAATCAACCTGTACACGTTTACAGGAAGTGCAGAAGTCGGGTTGAAGTTAAAACAAAATACAGGACTGAACAAACTCGTCCTGGAGCTCGGAAATAACTCACCAGTCATTATCGATAAAGAAGCGGACTTGGACGCCGCTGCAGAAAACGTAGCCGCTAAAAGTTACGCCTTTGCCGGGCAGGTTTGTATTTCTGTCCAGCGATTGTATGTACACGAAGATGTACGTGAAGAATTCCAGGAAAAGTTCATTCAGGCAATTGAAAAGTTGAATGTAGGCGATCCGAACGATCCAAATACCGATGTCGGTCCTATGATCAGCGAGGAAGAAGCCGAACGTGCCGAACAATGGGTGGAGGAGGCGAAGGAAGCAGGAGCCCAAGTCTTCCATGGCGGCAATCGTGAGGCTGCTTTATTTCACCCTACGGTTTTAACAAATGTGAAACCTGAGATGAAAGTCGTCTGTGAAGAAATATTCGCTCCCGTTGTGAGTATTATTCCATTTTCTGACCTTTCATCATGTATCGAGGAAGTGAATGGTTCCCCCTATGGTCTCCAAGGTGGTATATTCACACAAAATATCGATACCGCTTTTTATGCAGCAAGAAATGTGGAAGTTGGGGGCTTAATGGTCAATGATTCCTCCCAATATCGTGTCGACCTCATGCCTTATGGTGGTGTGAAAGATAGTGGATGGGGCAAAGAAGGCCCGAAATACACCATCGATGACATGACAGAAGAACGCTTAATCGTCCTTAACTTAAACCATTAACCATCAATAATAAATCAAAAAGAAGCGTCCATCCTCAGGACGCTTCTTTTCATATCCAAGATATGCTCCCTATTCTTGAAGACTCAGTTTCGAGAATTTTGTTGAGTGGATGGGGCTGCGGGGAATAGCCAGCTTTCCGCGGGAGCGCGGTGAGCCTCCTCGAGCTTCGCTCTGTGGGGTCTCACCAAGCACTTTTTTCCCGCAGGAGTCTCGCCATGCCCCTCCGTCCCTTTGCCATTTCAGTGTCTCGAGACTACTTCCACAAACAGCAGAGTTTGCAAGATGTGTCGAAATGAAGAAGTCTGAGGCCTTCCCATTGAAATGCTGTTACTTCGCGCTTTATGACAACTGGACAAGGAGGTTGGAAGAGGCTTCTTCTAAGTGTAGGGGTTGCTTCGCAGCCACCCCTGACGCTCAGCTCAGCAACGAACCCCAAAACATCTCGAAATCGAGTATTAAACAATCCTGCCAGATTGTTTAATAATAGTTTCTAGGAAGCGGAGCTTATTTGGGTGTTTATTTTTTGGATGTACAGCATACGGATGAGGAGCGTGATGGCTCCTGCGGTCAGGCCGATCGTTAAGCTTAACCAGTATCCGTAAGGCCCGAGGGGCGTATAGTTCGCAAGCCAGTACCCACTCGGCAAGCCTATGCCCCAGTAAGAAATGAATGCCATGACAAGCGTAATGTTCACATCTTTATAGCCGCGGAGAATACCCTGGAGAGGTGCTCCGAATCCATCAGACAGCTGAAAAAAGATGGCATAGATAATGAAATTCTTAGTCAATTCAATCACTCTGTCATCTGTACTGTAGAGTCTTGCAATCGTATCATCAAACAAAAATAAAATCAGACCTGCAAAAACACTCATTATTACAGCCGAAGCAATTCCTAAATAAGAATACGCTCTAGCTTCCTTGTGTCTTTCTGCCCCGACTTCGAATCCAACGGCAATTGTAAGCGCGAAGGCGATACTCAAAGGAACCATATAGAGAAGAGAGGCGAAATTGATGGCTGCCTGGTGAGCGGCAATCGTATTCGTGTCGTAAGCCGTCATGAAAAATGTTACGGCCGCGAAAATACTCGTTTCAAAAAAGATCGCAAAACCGATGGGAATGCCGATTTTCAATTGTGCCCACCACTCTTTCCATTCAGGCGAAATCCATGATTGGAAAATCTTATAGGTTTTTAGTGGGCGGAGTTTGTGAATGATGGTAACAATAATAACTAATGATACCCAATAGGTAAGAGCTGAAGCTACTCCTGCTCCGATTCCTCCGAGTTCAGGGGCACCCAATCGACCGAAAATGAACATATAATTGAAAAGAATATTGATGGGCAGTGTCATCAGTATGACAGCCATTGAAACTTTGGTTTGTCCCAGAGCATCAACAAATGACCGAAGGATGTTGAAAACAAATAAGGGTACGATTCCTATTCCCAGTGTCACTAAGTAATATTTCGCTACATGCCGGACCTCGGGAGTGATGTCTAGTACAGACAAGATCGGATCCAATAAAAAGAATCCGATCGTTCCTATCCCCCCGGCCAAAACGATGGATAAATAAATTCCTTGTTTGACGGAATATGAAATTTCATTTTCTTTCTTTGCCCCTTTTAGTTGGGCAACAATTGGGGAAATAGCCATGAGGATGCCATTCAATCCTGTAAATACAGGCATCCAAATACTTGACCCTATCGCTACTCCTGCCAGTTGGTCAGGCCCAGATTGACCAGCCATAATGGTATCGAAAAAATTCATGAGGTACATTCCGATTTGTGTGATCAGGATAGGAATGAGGATGACGCAGAACAATTTTATTTTTTCTTTTAATGTCTTTGTTTCATACATAGGCCACACTCTTTTCTGGTACAATTCTCTTTAGAGGAATACGAGGATTATAGCATAGTAACACATCCAGACCTACTTAAGAAGCTCTCTGAAAGGACGTTGATTAACATATGAGTCAGAAACGGATTTTATTTACAGGTGGAGGAACAGCGGGACATGTCATTGTGAACCTTGCGCTGATTCCAGAATTCCAGAAACAAGGATACACCGTCGATTACATCGGATCCTACAGTGGGATTGAAAGAAAATTGATCGAGCCTTTAGATGGAGTCACCTACCATGGCATCTCAACAGGAAAGCTGAGGAGATACATGTCAAAGGAAAACTTCAAGGATCCTTTCAAGGTGTTGAAAGGATTAGCTCAATCTCTTCGCATCATTCAGAAAAGGAAGCCTCAAGTTATTTTTTCAAAAGGGGGGTTTGTCTCCGTACCGGTCGTCATGGCGGCCCGTTTGAAAAGTGTTCCGACAGTCATTCATGAATCGGATTATACGCCAGGTCTAGCCAATAAACTCTCCTTCCCCTTTGCGAAAAAAATCTTGGCCACTTTTCCAGAGACCATGAACCACCTGCCAGAAGGAAAAGGCGAATATATCGGGGCCGTTGTCCGGGAAGAGCTGTTTGAAGGAGAGCGCTCTAAAGGCTTAGCCTTGTGTGAATTCCACAAACAGAAACCTGTAGTGATGGTGATGGGAGGTAGTACAGGATCGAAAAGAATCAATGATGCGATTCGCGACAATTTAGATGAATTGCTTCAGGAAGTTCAGATCGTTCATATTTGTGGGCACGGGCACAAAGATACGTCTATCAACAAGCGTGGTTATGCCCAGTTCGAATATGTTCAGGATGAGCTGAAGGATTTGTTTGCTGCTACAGACTATATCGTCTCGAGAGCAGGATCAAATGCGATCTTTGAATTCTTAGCTTTGAAAAAACCCATGCTTCTCATTCCTTTATCAAGAAAAGCGAGCCGTGGAGACCAGATTTTGAACGCAGACTCTTTTGTTAAACAGGGATACGCGCTAAAAAGAGAGGAAGAAGAACTCACAAATGAAACATTATTGAATGATCTCCGTCAACTGATTGACAATCGTGACCAGATTCTTGAATCCATGCAGAGCTATCAAAGTGAACGGACGAAAGAAAAAGTAATGGAAATCATTCAAAGTCATGAAAGAAGAAAGTGAGGTATCTTCCATCCGTTGAGGAGGGATGGTTGCATCTATTTTCCATTTTTATGAAGAAATTAACACTTTCCCTTTTAAGTCATTTGGATAAAGGGAATAGGAAAGGGAACAAATCCATTTACTAAGAACGATGATTGCGAATCATCGACTTAGAAGAGGAGAGGCTGAATGATGAAGGCATCTATAGAAGCCAATATCAGACATCCGAGAGAACTGAGAGATGTCCGACGGAAATATTCACCATATCTGGCCAAATACTATGGGAACGATCAACTTCTTGTGGACGCATCCATTACCGAAGCTGTATGGAATGCATGGGTCCATGGCCACCATGAGAGGACGGATTATCCCGTTTTGTTAAAAATTCACTTTCTTCATTCACGATTGGTCGTCAGAGTCTATGATCATGGAGACGGTTTTAACTGGAGACCTTATCAAGTGGCAGGTGATGTGAAGCACTGGTTTCCAAGTGTGGAAGATTTGGAGAAGAGTGGACGTGGAATTACGTTAATGTTTAGAGTTATGGATATTTTGCGATATAATGAAAAGGGCAACGAGTGTTTGCTAATGAAAAAATATCTCAATCAGGAGTAGATTTCGTGAACACAAACATCTGTCGGTATTGTTATAAAAAAATTCAGGACCGTGACGAGCTTGTGACAGCATCCAACTGGTTCCGAATACGTCCTTATCATTATCGTTGTTTCGAACTTTTAGAGCAGGATACGAAAACAATCGCAGGAGCCTGGACACCTATCAACGGAAGAGTAGGACTTGTAACTGTTTTTCTCATGCTTGTTCTGGCGATCGTTCTTCTTTTTACCAATCTTCTCGGGGGGATTGGGGATTTGGTAGGATTTCTGGCCTTATATCCTGTGCTTTTGCGTATTCTTTCCTTCTTTATATTTGAGATGCATCTGCCGAAATATTTGGAAAACAAAAAAAGACCCTAAGATGACTTTTCAATAGCAGTTTAGTTTAGGTGTACGCACAAACAAGGCGCACACTTAAACTAAACTGCTTTTCATTTATCTTCATTATATGGCAGGATTGTGGAAGACTCAGTTTCGAGACTTTCTGGGGTTCGTTTGCCGTGTTAAGCGTTAGGGGGTGGCTGGGAAGTAGCTTTCCTTTGGTGATTGAGGCAAGCCTGTTTCGCACTGCAGGGTCTCCCCAGCCAATCCTTTCCCGCGGGAGTCTCGCAACTTCCCAAGCACCTAATTTGAGAGATGAGATAAACGAACCCACGTACACGAATGGAGGGTCTTCCATGACCACTGCTTCCTAGTTGAGAAGCGCTCTATAGCAAGCTTTAGAATACAAATGACTAGCTTGTTTAAAAGTTTAATTCACCAACTACCAATACGCTGGAAAGCTGCTTATTCTGGAAGTAGTTTCGAGATACTCTTTTGGACAAGGGGCGGAGGGAAACGGTGAGACTCCTATGAGACGTGTGGGACAGCTGAGACCCCGGAAGGCGTAGCCTGAGGCTCAGCGCCCGCCCCATGGAAAGCGAACTGTTTCCCGGAGCCCCAAAACTCCCACAAACATCTCGAAACTGAGTCTTCCACAATCGGGAGTTTAAATATTTTATTAAATGATTGCGCTTCCATCGTGGTTGTGGTATCTTATTTATTCGTTGCTTTGAAAAACTGCATGAAGGGCCAGCGCTCACGCGTCATTCCATTAAGGAGAAGTTCTGTGAATCTTACAGAACAATAAGAAGGAGGAATGGCTCAAATGACGGAACGGCATCCGGAATTTAATAAAGAACTAGACCGGCTATCATTTACGAAAACTTACATGGACAGACTGATCACCTCGCAGGAAACGGGTCAGGAATCACTGAAGAAGCGCCAGGAAGACACCCTTGAGAATCTTAGCTTCAAAGACAGCAGTCTTAGATATCAAGAAATGCTTTCTCATGCGAATTTCATGAAAATGTCAAAAGACCAGCTGGAGAACCTCAAACATCTACGAAACAAACCATACTTTGCCCGCATCGATTTTCATCAAAAAGAAAAGCCCGATCGAGAAATTTTTTATATTGGTAAGACGTCATTATTTGACCGAGAAACTCAGTTTCCTATCATCTTGGATTGGCGCTCTCCTCTATCAAATGTTTATTATGAAGGACGCTTGGGAGAAGTGAGTTATGAAGCTCTTGGAGAAAGATACGAAGGGGATGTTTCCTTAAAAAGACAGTACCAAATCGAAGATGGAGAACTGTTGGATTACCGGGATATCGACCTTACAACAAAGGATGAATTGCTTCAGGATTCGTTAGCTCAAAATGCAGAGAAGCGTTTAACTGAAATTGTATCGACGATTCAAGAAGAACAGAATAAAATCATTCGTGCAGACTTACGAAAGCCGATTATTGTGCAGGGGGCCGCGGGGAGCGGGAAAACAACGATAGCTCTTCATCGGATTTCTTATTTTCTGTATACGATGAAAGAAATTTTCCGTCCTGAAGAAATGCTTATTCTTGCGCCAAACCGCCTGTTTATTCAGTACATATCTGAAGTCTTGCCGGAACTTGGGGTGGATCGAGCTAGACAAACGACATTCACCGATTTTGTTCAACAGGCTACGGGTATTCATCTGCCTGTCATCTCTCAGCATGAGTTGCTAATGAATGTGGTGGAAAAATCTTCGGATCACAGTTCTATTCATGGTGCACGACTAAAAGGATCGAAAGCATTCAAAGCAATCCTGGATCGCTATCTGCAAATATGGAAGAAATGCTACGAGGTAGAGAGTGATTTTAAGCTTGCAGGATTCAAGATTAAAAGTGCAAAAGCCATCAATCGTCTGTTTTTTGAGGAATACAGCTATTTTCCTTACGAGGTGCGCGTCCAAAAAATTAAAGCCGTATTGCAAAGTGAATTAAGAAGAAAAAAGAAACAAATATTGGACAAAATAGCAGCCAAATATGACGAAGCCCTGGATGATGCGCTTTATGGGATGAAGGATGCGGAGAAACGGAAAATCCGCGTCAGTTTTTTAATTACACGGAAAGAGGAAAGGCTGGATGAAATTAAGAAAGCAGCCCGGACAGCGGTTAATCGTTTTATGAAGAAATATCCGAAAGTGGCGGTATGGAACATCTATCAGCAGCTCTTTGAGGAGAAAATGTTTTCAAAGGTTCATGCTGAAGAATCTTATGAGTGGGAACAAATGAGAGAGAATACGAGAAAGGTGCACGCAAACGGGAAGCTTTTTGCGGAGGATTTGGCTCCTCTTTTGTATTTGAAGACCTTTATCACAGGTCTTGATCCTGATGATCGTGCAAAGAAAGTGGTCATTGACGAAGCACAGGATTATAGCTTTATGGAAATTTTCAGCTTGAGGAAGGCTTTTCAAACGGATTTGTTCACTATTGTAGGAGACTTGGCTCAAGGGATCTATCATTACCGGGGATTAGATAATTGGGAAACACTTCAAAACGAAATTTTCCCAACAGCGAACTATCTCACCTTGCAAAAGACATACCGGACGACAATTGAAATCATGAACTTAGCGAATGGTCTTCTAGACGATATGCCGGATGCACTTCCGAAAGCGGAGCCTGTCGTCCGACATGGGGATGTGCCTACTTTTCTTTATAGGGATGAGCTTCGGAAAGGGAACATCCATCAGCTGATCAACGATTTAGTCAGAAAAGGGATGAACAACTTCGCTTTCGTTACGAAAACAAAACAAGAGGCGGAGCAGCTGGCTCGTGAACTTCCTTCCTTCGAGATTATGGAAGAGAATGCGGACATGTTAGGGAATCGTGTCATTCTCCCTGCATACCTTGCTAAGGGGCTGGAGTTTGATGTCGTTTTTCTCTATTGTAATGAACATTCTTATGAGAAAAATGAATTGGATTTGAAAATGCTCTATGTAGCTATGACGAGACCTCTTCATCGTCTATATATGATTGGCAGGCAGCCTGATGACTTTCTCCTAACTGACAAGGATGGACTTTGGACTCATAAATGTTTCCAGATCGAAGCGTAGGTAGCGGTTCATCTTCATAAATAGAATTACACACAAAGACGGGCTTGGGGATTGTTTAAATGGATTTAACCCCTTGTGATGAAAAGGCGAACCTTTCTTCACAAGGGGTTTTATCTTTATTCGGAAATGCCATAGCGGAGTAGTTTAAACGATACATCAAAATCAACTTGGAGACTTGGGATTTGTTCGCGCCAATTTTCTTTTGTGACCCGATTCGTTCTGTTTTGGGCGTTATATTTAGCTCCGAATCCGACCGGGTCGACTTGATGTTCGATTAGAATCTGCAATGTTTCTTGAAGGTGTTCTTTTACTTCTTTTTCAACTTGTTTTTCCAAAGCTTCTACAGCTTCTTTATTTTTTAAATCGATATCTTGGGTGATTTCCAACAAGCGCCCTTCCATCTTCAGTGTGAATGATTGATTTGTCGGATCTCCTTTAGAAGGATGGATGTCATGTTCGGTATTTAGTTCATGGATCGATACATGCAGGGCACCATCGCCTGGTTTGTCGATGCTTTCCTTCTTGTGATACTTCTTTAAAGCATCATCTGCCAGTTGGATTTGAAATTGCCCGTGCTCGAATTCCTGCTTCATCAACATAATGTAAAACGTATTTTCATGAGATGTGGTATGGACGTAGCGGTCATCCTGGAATAAACTGATCCCGTTGATCACTGCTTTATCCTCATCAAGGGTAAGTGATGGAAGGATGGGATCTTTGCCGGCATCGTAATAGTCATGCAGGAAACTGGTCAGAACAGCATTGGGGATGGCTTCTTCGTTGATGCTTTTTTTAATCAGCTCCTGAATGTAATTTCCTGTGTTGGGACGATCTTCATCATTTCCTGATTTCAAGAGGTCTTCTGACGGGACCTCACTGGTAGCTAAAAAACCCATATCCGATATCGCCGCATCCCTTTGAAGGGTGTCCATATACTTCATCATTCCTCGTTTAGCCAGTTCGCTTTCAAATATTTCAAGTCTCACTTGCCCGGATACAAGTTGATGACTGGTGAGCCGGCTTGTAGCAAATCGGATCCCTTTTGATGTATCTGCTTCCCCTGTAACGACCTGTGATGTGCTCGCTTCAGCCGTATCGAACTGGTACATGACGAGAGTGCCCCGTATCCGTTGGTCTTCAGTCAGATCATACCCGACAGCTGTGATAATTCCTAATGTTTCGATATAAGACTTCGGAATACAACCTGCGAGTATGAAAACGATAATCAGAATGGAGGACCATTTCATGAAGCATTCCTCTTTTTCATTAATTTTTTTAATAGAATCATCATGTAAATCAAAAATGGATAGACAAAAACAATCCAAAACCCGATTTCTCCCGTCCAATTGGTCAGTTCGTTTAGGGCGACCCTTTTTTCAGCCGTTATCGAAGTGAAGAATAAAAGGAATGCCAATCCATATAGCGTTGGTTTCTTGGGAGCATTGAACAGTCGCTTCAAGGAATGGACAATCATCCACCCGAATAAAACGATATTCGGTATGATGACCATCATCCATAACGCCACCGCAATAAAATCAAACCGTTCTAGAACGGAAAAACTAATGATTTTGAACAAGGATAAAGTGGCCCATACGATGGCCTTCAACTGATCAGGACTGAAATAACCGATGGAAACAACGGTTACTAACAGGATGAGGAAAGTCGTAAAGAATACACCCGCATGTGCAGGCAACGCCGCTCTTTTTTTGTCTTGGATAAACGGATAAACAAAAAAGAGAATCTCAAGTCCAAGCACGGAAAAGGTGACTTGCTGCACGCCCTTTAGTAAATCAGGAGCCGGTGTCCGAAAGACTGGTAAGAAGTGTTCCCAGTCCATATAGGTAATCGGTTTATAGATCGTAAAGACAAGCCAGATGGTAAGGAAGAAAAAAATGACGCTCGTTCCTACAACCACTCTGAAGCCGCCTAAGATACTATAAACCATAAGCGAGAGTAAAAAGAGAGCCATAAGCCAGATCGGCATCTCTGGAAAGACAAACACCTGAACAACTTCAATGTAATTCTTAATCACCGTCAAGAGTAGCAGGAAAATATAAAGGACGTACACAGTGCCCAACGTTTTTCCAATCCATACGCCAAACAAATCTTGTTGGATCCCAAGGATGTCTGCATTTTCATAAGACTTTAAAATTTGCAGCATGATGAAAACAACCAAATGAAGGTAAAGACCCGCGATTAAAACTGATATCCAGGCATCCACCCCTGCTTCTAGGACAAGAATCCTCGGGACTCCCATTAACCCGGCTCCGATTTGAGAGGTGTGGATGATAAAGAAAAGGTAAAAAGCTTGAACGGCACGATCAGGGTGGAAGGGAATATTCGTTTTCATAGACGGTCCACATCATTCCGTTCGGCCGCTTTTGATTCATTGTATCTGGATCTATCTTTGGTCATGAGGGATTTTGACCGTTCCGCATTTTTTTGAAAAGGTACTCTGAATATTGATTCATTGAAGTCACCCCACTGCAATGGATAGATAGGGGACAAGTATGGACGCCCCAATGATTTCTGCTTTAATAGATGTATGACTAGGAAAGACAGGGCAAAAACAATTCCGATGATTCCCCAGGCGCCTGCCAGAAGGATCATCGGAAAGCGGATGATCCTAACCGCTGTCCCCATTAAATAACTTGGGGCAGTAAAGGAAGCCAGTGCGCTGAGTGCGATGATAATGATGAGAATGTTGCTCGTAAACCCAGCTTCTACAGCAGCCTGACCGAGAACAATCCCTCCAACGATACCCATTGTCTGACCTACCTTGGTAGGTAATCGCGCCCCTGCTTCGCGAAGCAATTCAATTAACATTTCCAATAAAAGGGCTTCTAGAACGGGTGGGAAGGGGACGGTTGACCGTGATTGGCCTAACGATACAAGCAGGGTGCTTGGGATGATTTCATAGTGAAACGTCAGAGCAGCTACATACATCGGTGTCAAAATGATGGACAAAGCCATAGAAATGAAACGAAGTAACCTTATGAAACTCCCCATATTCCAGCGCATATACAAATCTTCCGTCGACTCAAAAAAACTGAAGAGGTTCATTGGACCAATCAACATGGTCGGGCTTTTATCAACCATCACTCCTACACGGCCTTTAACAATCGCTTGGCAAAAGCGGTCAGGCAATTCTGTGAATATCAATTGTGGGAAAACTGTACTGGAGGAGTCCTCGATCAATTGTCCAAGGACACTCGTGTCTTCTACTTCAGGGACTTTTAAATCGCTGATCCGCTGCCTTATAGTATCCACATTTTCTGTATCGGCAAGAGATTTTAAATACACGATACGAATTTCCGACTTAATCCGCTCGCCGACAATCAATTTTTCCGTAACAAGATCTGATGTATCTAAACGCCACCGTATGACATTCAGGTTCGTCATGAGGGATTCAGTAAACGAAACCTGAGGGCCAAATACCAGTGACTCTGTTTCTGCTTGGTTTAAAGAACGGTGTTCTTGATTAGGCAGAGCGAAGAGCGTAGCTTCCTTTTCACCTTCAATATAAATGCATACACTTCCATGAATCATCTGCTCTATGATGGCATCCATTTTGTTCTCTTGTTTTGTTGAAGCTATGGGAATTTTATTTAACAGAGCTTCATTGGTCCAGGGACGATTAGATTTTGTGATGATTTCTAGAAGTTCATCCTCTAGTTGATCTTTGTTTATTTGATAATGAATGAATTGGACAATAATTAATTGACCCTCATGATTAAACACTTTTTGGACGAGGTCCGGGCTTTGGTTAAGCAATTCTTTGGATGACGATAGATATTCTTCTTTTTTCATCGGTAGTAGGAGAGACATCAAGGAACCTCCTTTCTCTTCTTGGCTAAGTAGAATTAGTATGTGAAAAATAGGAGACATTATGAAGGAGGTTCAATACTTCCTCAGAGAGAGTAGAAAGATCTAAAGATTCATCAACTTCTTTACAGAATGGTCGAATAAGAGGTGAACCGCATGAACTTGCAACTGATTGAAGTGTACATCCCTGACAAACACTTCGATTCCATCAATGAAAAGCTGAACGGGTATGATCATCGTTCGTATTGGGTTTCCAGTGAATCAGAAGAACGTATGCTTGTCCGAATCCTCGTCCAAAAAAATGAGGTGGAAGAAATCCTCAATTATTTAGAGGAAGTTTCGAATGTGGTGGAAGGGTTTGAAACCCTGTTAATCCCTGTTCAAACCTATATCTCCAAGGAAACCATTCATGAAGAAACCAAAGAGGAAGAGGCACAGGAAGACGATGAAGAGGAAAGGTCTCGTCTGCTTCGAGCGAGTCGGCATGAATTGATGAATGCCGCTGAAAAAAACAGTCATATTACAATGAATTATTCCTTACTAATTTTATTATCAGCTATCGTAGCTACTGTCGGTATTATTAAAGATAGTGAAGCGGTTGTCATCGGGGCTATGGTTATTGCGCCCATGATTGGTCCGGTTATCTCCGTTGCTTTTTTTGCTATTCTTGGGGATTATAAAGGGCTTGGGCAATCAGCTGTTAGTTCTTTATATGGTATAGCGATCGTATTGTTTATTTCCATAGCCTTCGGTTATTTCACTGATGTCGGAATGGAAAACGCTCAATACTTGGATAGAACGAAGGTTACTTTGATTGATATTCCATTAGGGGTAGCCTCTGGCGCTGCTGGAGCGCTTGCTTTTTTGAACCGTTTATCCGGGAACTTGGTGGGTGTGATGGTAGCTGTAGCTTTGCTTCCACCATCTGTCGCTATGGGTATGTCGATTGGAGATGGATCGATGACAGCAGCCTATGGTGCATTCTTATTAGTGACGGTAAACATCATGTCCATCCTTCTGGCGGCCGTCTCCATTTTCTCAATCAGCGGCATTCGTCCTGTCCGTTGGGATGAGGTTCAGAGGGCAAACGTATCCCGCCCGCTATCCATCGTATTCGTTATCATCATAGTCCTCATCCTAGCCCTCGTCATCCTAGAAGGCCAGAATCTTATCTAAATATCGCTCCCTTTTCTTGAAAAATAAGTTTCGAGACTTTTGTTGAGTGGATGGGGGCTGCGGGGAATAGCTCGCTTTCCGCGGGAGCGCGGTGAGCCTCCTCGGACTGCGTCCTGTGGGGTCTCACCATGCACTTTTTGCCCGCAGGAGTCTCGCCATTCCCCTCCGCCCCTTTACCATTTAAGTATCTCGAAACCACTTCCGAAATAAGCTTCTTTTATGCACGTGGTTATTTGAGGGGAATGAACTCCTAAGCACGCTATTCTGCATGCGGAAAGCTTGTTATAGAGAGCTTTATATTTATAGGCGCAGGATAGTAGAAGGCACCATCACACAGTAAATGGGTTCGTTTCTTACCTTCATGGTATGGGGTGGTTGGGAAGCTGCGAGACTCCCGAGGAAGCTCGGCGCTCCCCCACAGGAAAGCGAGTTGCTTCCCAGCCACCCCTGACGCTCTACTCAGCAACGAACCCCCCAAACGCCTCAAAATCGAGTCTTACACCATCCTGCCCTATTGTTGAATAACGACTGTTTTAAAAAATGGTTGATTTAAAATTCTGAAAAATATATAATATATAATCATTGATACAAAAGGGAGGTCACGATGATGAAAAAGCAACGTCTTCAATATAAAGACAACTTCATATCGATCGTGACTGAAAGCCGTTTGTTTATCTGACTTTTATTAAAATCGTATAGAAGGAACAAGGTCACGTAGGTACGTGCCTTTTTTATGTGTGAAAACATACGTCAAAGGACGTATGTCTTTTTTTGTTTGGATAGAAATCGGTTACACGACCGATTTTTATATAAATCAAAGAATTTTAGAGGAGGAATCAAAATGGTTCACTACATGGAAAAGAAAGAATGGAACGAAGATTGGAAAGAGAGCGGTTAGCGAATGTTTTGAAGAGAGGGTGGTAGTTGATGTTTAGTGTATTGTTCAAGCTGCATTGGTTTTTTAAAATTTATTGGAAGCGTTACACATTGGCGATTATTGCTTTAATCATTGTCAGTATGATTGATTTGATTCCTCCGAAACTTGTGGGGATGGCGATTGATGAAATACAGTTCAATTCCTTTACGAGAGAGCGTCTATTGGAACTGTTACTCATTTATGGGGTCATCATCATCTCGAGTTATACCATTTCCTACTTATGGGATTATACGCTATTCAGTGGTGCGATGATGATGGAGAAAACAATGAGGTCCCGCTTGATGAATCATTTTCTGCGGATGACTCCGACTTTTTTTGGAAAGAACCGAACAGGGGATCTTATGGCTAGAGCTACGAATGATCTGAAAGCTCTGACGATGACGGCGGGTTTCGGTATCCTGACCCTGGTCGATTCGACCGTGTTTATGATGATGATTATTGCCGTTATGGGTTTTACGATAAGCTGGCCGTTGACCTTTGCGGCGTTGATTCCCTTGCCGATCATGGCTCTTGTCATGAATCGGTACGGGAAAGTAATTCACCAGCGTTTTACAGAAGCACAGGAATCTTTTGGAGAATTGAACAATCAAGTCCTTGAGTCCATTCGAGGAGTTCGAGTCATTCGAGCTTTTGTGCAAGAAAAGAATGATGAACAGTCATTCAACAAAATGACCAGTGAAGTTTACGATAAAAACATAGAAGTAGCGAAGATTGATGCTCTATTTGAACCGACGATCAAAATATTGGTTGGCCTTTCTTATACGATTGGATTAGGATACGGAGCGAACCTCGTGTTCAAAAACCAAATCACTTTAGGAGAAATGGTTTCCTTCAATGTTTATTTAGGGATGTTAATTTGGCCGATGTTTGCCGTTGGTGAACTGATTAACGTTTTGCAACGTGGAAATGCGTCCTTGGATCGTGTACAGTCGACGCTTGATTATGAATCGGACGTGAAAGACCCACAGACACCTGCTTTAATAGAAGAGCCGAAGCAGATTGTGTTCAAAGGGCTATCCTTTCTTTATCCAGGGGCAGATAAGAAAAGTCTTGATAATATTCATTTAACAGTGAAGCAAGGGGAGACCATCGGGGTTGTTGGGAGAACGGGGGCAGGGAAAACCACTTTGTTCCGTCAGCTCCTTCGAGAATATCCGGGGGCTTCTGGTTGTCTTGAGGTAAATGGTGTTTCTCTGGAAGACCTTAGTCTTGATCAGACAAGGGCGTGGATCGGTTACGTCCCACAAGAACAGGTGCTGTTCTCAAAAACAATCAGAGAGAATATTCAATTTGGTAAACCAGGTGCACCCGACCAGGAAATTAACCGAGTGTTAGAGCTTGCTCATTTTTCAAATGATATTCAGCATCTCCCTAAAGGGCTGGACACAAAAGTCGGGGAAAGTGGAGTTACACTTTCGGGTGGACAGAAACAAAGGGTTTCCATTGCCCGAGCTTTTATCATGGACCCAGAAATTCTATTGCTGGATGATGCCATGTCAGCCGTAGATGGGAAAACAGAAGCTGAAATCCTTCAACATTTGAGAAAAGAACGGCAAGGAAAGACGACGTTCATTGCCGCTCACCGACTTTCAGCCGTAACCCATGCAGATCAAATCCTAGTCCTCGACGATGGAGCAGTTGTCGAAAAGGGGACGCACGATGAATTGGTTCAAAATGGCGGATGGTATCAACAGCAGTATGAGCATCAACAGTTGGAAAACGGGGAGGTGGGACGATGAAGAAATCGACCGAAAAACAGCTGTTTCAGTATGCGTGGTTGTTTCGTAAACGTATATTCATTGGTCTGGTTTGTTTAATCATCGCCGTTGCTTTAGAACTCACCGGTCCATTCATTGCCAAAAGGCTGATTGATCAGCATATCATTGGAATTGAAACTCAATGGCATCAGGTCGAAACAAAAGATGAACATACCGTTACGTACAGAGGGGATATGTATAAACGCTCCGATCGAAGTAATGAGTCGGATGAAATCCTTCAAACTCGGACGATTCTGCAAGTTGATCGAAGCTATTATTTCACGGAGGAACAAGTGCCCATCGCTGGCAGTCGTCAATGGCAGGACGGGGTATTGACCGTTGAAACGTCAAACCGTACGTATGTTGTAGGTGCTGAAAAAATAGAGCTTCAGGAATTGTACCGTTTTTTTCTTCCTGAAATGAAGTCCATCTATTGGCTCCTCAGTATATACGTGGGGTTACTGCTCATTTCATCCGTGTTTCAGTTTTCACATACGTTTTTGCTGCAAAAGTCTTCAAATAGAATTATTAGAAAAATGAGAGATGATCTTTTCACGCATATACAGACACTGCCGATCCAATTCTTTGTCGACCAACCGGCAGGCAAGGTGGTCGCTCGGGTAACGAATGATACAGAGTCGATCCGTGAGTTGTATGTAAAAGTGTTAGCGACATTCGTGACGAGTTTCTTTTATATGGGCGGCATTTATATCGCATTGCTGTTATTAGATTGGAAACTAGCTTTGTTGAGCTTATTATTAATCCCGATATTGCTGATTTGGATGAAGTTGTTCAAAGGGTATGCAGGAAGGTATAACCAAGTCGTGCGTTCCACCCTCAGTGACATGAACGGAAATATAAATGAAGCGATCCAGGGAATGTCAATCATCCAATCCTTTCGGCAGGAAAAACAGACGTCAGCAGATTTTGAAAACTTGAATGAGCGTCACTTTGTCTACCAGAGGAAATTGATCAGACTAAATGCTCTAACATCATTTAATCTCGTGAATGTACTGAGAAATCTCGCTTTCGTCGCTTTTATTTGGTACTTTGGAGCAGGTTCCATCGGTCCTGAAGGCATCGTTACTGCTGGCGTGCTTTATGCATTCGTTGATTATCTGAACAGACTCTTCCAGCCGGTGACAGACCTTGTCAATCAATTGCCGCAGCTCGAAGAAGCCCGTGTAGCTGCAGGGCGTGTTTTTGAAATCCTGAATGAAAATGGAGAGCCTGTCGAAACTACACCGATTGAACGGTACAAAGGGGATATTCACTTTGATCAAGTGACGTTTTCCTACGAAAAGGGGAATGATGTGCTTAAAGATCTTTCATTCAAAGTGAGTTCTGGAGAGACAGCTGCCTTCGTTGGTCATACAGGTTCAGGAAAGAGCTCCATAATGAATCTGTTATTCCGTTTCTATGATCCACAGCAGGGAACAATCCGGATCAATGGAAAGGCGACGAACGAGTGGTCGAGACAGCAAGTTCGTAGCCACATGGGAATTGTTCTTCAAGATCCTTTTATCTTTAGTGGAACAATTATGTCGAATGTAACCATGAAGGATGAGCGTATTTCCCGGGAAATGGCCATACAAGCGTTGAAAGCTGTCGGTGCTGATCACTTTGTGGAAAAATTACCCGGAAGATATGATGAACCTGTTAATGAAAAAGGGGATACTTTGTCGATGGGAGAAAGGCAGCTGATATCTTTTGCTCGCGCGTTAGCCTTTGATCCTGCCATTTTGATTTTGGATGAAGCGACAGCAAACATTGATACGGAAACAGAACAACTGATACAAAAAGCGCTGGAGGTATTGAAGGAAGGAAGAACAACTCTGGTGATTGCTCATCGTTTGTCTACCATTCAACAAGCGGACCAAATTTTTGTATTGAATCATGGTACAATAATGGAACAAGGGACCCACCAGCAATTGATTCATAGCAAGGGTGAGTACTATCGTATGTACCAGATGCAGCAAGGCGCTGGGTATCGAAGCGGTATAGGTCTCAAAACTGCTTACATGGAGGCAGGTTACATGCATGAGCAAGAATACGAGAAGAAAGACATCATCGATGATGACCTGTATGAAGAAATAGATGACGACGAATTGTATGAACTCGTTCAGGAAGAGAAAAGAAAAGCTTATGAACGGGAAAGGATGGAGAAAGAACAGCAAAAGGAAAAACGTCCTTTTCCTAAATGGATATTTTGGTTGATCGCTTTCATGATGGTATTGAATATTGTCGCCGTTCTTCCGAATACTTTTTCTATTCCAGCGATTGACTTCCTTATGACTTCAGCAAAACTTTCGACAGATGAAAAGGTACAGACCTATAAGGAATCCGTTGTAGTGGTGGAGGCGGGAGAAAGTAAAGGAACGGGATTTGCTTTTACTGAAGACGGCTATATCCTTACGAACCATCATGTCATAGAAGATGAAAAAAGAATTTCTGTTGGCTTTCCAGATGATGGGCTTTTCGGTGCGGAAGTAGTAGAATCTTATCCTGAAGTCGACCTCGCTGTTCTTGATGTCGAAGGAGAAAATCTCCCTCATTTAGAACTTGCTGATGAAACGGTTTTTGATGCACGTGAACATGTGTACTTTATTGGGAATCCGCTAAAGTTTACAGGGATTGCTAATGAGGGGAATGTGATTGGCTATAAACAGTTGGCTGATTGGGATCGACAAGTTCTCATGCTTGATGCTCCGATCTACCGAGGAAACTCAGGGAGCCCGGTCATCAATGATCAAGGAAAAGTGATCGGAGTGGTTTTCGCCACACTCCATGATGATGAAGAGGGGCGGGTCGGCCTCGCGGTACCTATTGATTATTATTATGAACAGACGGAAAAAGGAAACCTTCCTTAGGTTTCCTTTTTGTTTTTACTTTTTATTACTTAGAAGCTCCAAACTACTTTAATGAGTATATATACCTATTAAATGGGCTTTTTCGTCTCTTTTCTATCTTTGTACACCATGGAAGAGTCTTAGGACTTATTTTTTGAAATGGTTATTTAATAAAATGTAACCCCTATGAAGTAGACCGTTCAGGTGTTGTTCAGTAAAATGGTCATGGTCAAGGACAATACCTTTTTACCTGACCCCATAAAGACAAACTTCAGAAATTTTGGTTGATACGATTTTGTAACACAATTGAAATAATCTTAAAAAAGACACCCAAAAAATAAAAGCCATAATCGAAAACATTAATAGGCTGGAGGTGATAAAGGTTGATCAAACGTCTTTTTCAAAAAGCAGATCCCTCCCTGGATGAACAAGTAGCTTCAGCCAAACAGGGAGATGATGATGCACGTAATGAAATGCTGAAACAGTATCAACCTTTCATCGCCAAAAGTGTTTCTGAAGTTTGTAAAAGATATATAGACCCTAAAAAAGATGATGAATTCAGTATCGGTTTGCTTGCATTCAATGAAGCCATCCAATCTTATTCTTGTGATAAGGGAAGTTCATTTCTTTCTTTTGCGAGACTTGTAATCAAGCGGAAAGTGATTGATTATATTCGTAATGAACAAAGACGTGTGCCAGTCACTTCGCTCGATGAGGATTTTCATGATGAAGAACAAATGGAAAATCCTTTAGAAATTTCAGCGGCTAAGGAAAAGTTCCAATTGGAAACAGAAGCTTGGCATCGTAAAGAGGAAATTATGGAATTTCAGTCTCAATTGCAAAAGTATAAGCTATCCTTTGATGAGCTGATTGATGCCTCTCCTAAACATAGAGATGCCAGAGAATCCGCTGTTCAGGTGGCGAGGCTCGTTTATGAAGATGAATTTTTGTGTTCGCAAGTCATAGACAAAGGACGATTACCGATCAAAGATCTGGTCGATCGTGTCGATGTTAGTAAAAAAACATTAGAACGAAACCGTAAATTCATCATCGCATTAGTTCTCATCCTGAACGGGGATTACGTATATCTTAAGGATTATCTGAAAGGGGTGGGTATGTGAAAAAAGGTATTGTCATGGAACAGCAGAATGAATATATGATTGTCATGACTAGTGATGGCAAATTTCATAGAGCTGAGAAGGTTGACCATGCAGATATTGGGATGGAAGTGCAATTCAAAACAGCTAATGAGCGTAAAGTCCTGCATCGATGGACGCAGGTTTTGCGTAATCATCATACGCGAGCAGCTGTTGTAGCCATTATGTTTCTACTGATGGTTTTTCCTGTTTTTTCGTGGTATGGAAGCAACCAAGCGTTTGCTTATATGAATATTGATATTAATCCTAGTGTTGAACTTGAATTGAATGATCAAATGCAAGTCATAGATATGATTCCTCAAAATGATGAGGCTGAAGAAATCGTTTCCGCTCTGAAGGATTGGAAAAAGAAAGATGCATCGGAAGTTACCTTTGAGTTGCTTGAATTGAGTCAAGCAAGGGGGTATGTGAATGATGCGAACCAAGTCCTGATTGGTATCAGTTATTTAAAAGAAGAAGTGAATCAAAATTACACGGAAGAGATTGAAACGTATCTTATGGAAAAAGCCACAAATATAAGCATTGCTACCTTCTTAGTGCCGAAGGATCTAAGAAGAAAAGCCATAGACCAAAAGGCATCTGTCAATGAAATGGTTGCAGACCGAATAAAGAATGAAGAAATGGACCAATCAGAAGAATCAGAACTCCCTGTTCATGTTGAAGATGATGATCGAGAAATTATTCAATCCTTTTATAAAGATGATTCATCTGAAGAAAAACAAGAGGAAGTACGTGATTCTGATGTGAAATCAGTGGTCCCACCTGCTGTTGATGTGAAGCCTGAAAAACAGGGTGCAACAAATAAGAAACCCGAACAAGCAGGCCAAAAAGGAAAAGCGCAAGCTCCTGGTCAGCAGAAAAAAAAGCCTGACCAAGGGGAAAAACACATAGAAAAGAAAGACAACGAGAAAAAGCACATAGAAAAGAAAGAGAACAAGAAAAAACATAAAGAAAATGAAAACGAACGAAAAGAAGATCAGAAAGCGAGCGATAAACCAAAGGGAAAGCCTAAAACTTCTCCTAAACCAAAAGAGAAAGAGAAAGAGAAAGAAAAAGAAAAGCAGATAGATAAGAATTCAGGTTCGAAACATAATCATAAGCAGGATGACCGAAATAGAGGGAAAGGCTCGAACGAAAAAGAGAAACCTCCTCGCGGTAACGGGAATTCTTCGAATGGAAAGCACTCCTAGACAGTTAGGAGTGCTTTTTTGTTGATGAAGCAGTGAGTATAAGGGTATCGTGTAGAAAAGGAGGAGTAATAATGAGTAAACCTTATATAGGCGTTAAGAATGGGAGATTGTCGGACTGTCCGAAGTCTCCGAACTGTGTGAGTACTCAAACGGATCAAGAAGAAAAGAAGATGACAGCGCTTGCTTTTTCTAAAGATTTGGAGACAACAAAGTCTGTAATCAAAAAAGTCTTGAGTGAGATGGAGAGGACGGCAGTTGAAACGGAAACCGAAAATTATATACATGCCGTGGTCGAATCCAAGTGGATGAAATTCAAGGACGATGTTGAGTTCTATTTCGATCAGGAGGAAGAGGTCATACATTTCAGATCTGCTTCAAGAGTGGGGCATTCCGACTTTGGAGTCAATAAGAAACGAATGAAGGCCATCTCTGAACATTATGAGTCCATGAGGAGAGAATCCCATGACGTTTGATTATCAAATCGCCGTCATAGGTGGCGGTTCAGGCGGCTTAACGGTCGCAGCAGGCGCGGCAAGCTTTGGGGCGAAAGTAGCTCTTATTGAACGAAAAACCGAACTTGGTGGGGATTGCCTTCATTATGGATGCATGCCTTCAAAGGCATTGATTCAAGCGGCTAAAGAGGTGAAAGAGTCCGCTAAATACGCTGAATGGACGGAAGATGAATATAAAAAATTGTTCAAATCAGCGATGGAACGGGTCGCAGATGCTTTACAAGATGTCCAAGAACATGATTCAAAGGATCGCTTTATCAACCTTGGTATTGATATTTATGAAGCAGAAGGAACCTTTTTAGATGAACACACATTGCAAGTAGGGGAAAAGACGATTACTGCCAAACGTTTTGTCATAGCTACTGGATCTTCCCCAGCTATACCTCCGATCGATGGTTTGGAGGAAGGGGATTACTTAACAAATGAAACCATCTTTTCACTGAATCAGAAACCTTCTTCTATGGTGGTTATTGGCGGAGGAGTTATCGGAGTGGAACTGGCTCAGGCGATGAGTCGTTTAGGTGTGGATGTAACAATGATCGAGGGTAGTGAACAAATTCTATCTAAAGAGGATAAGGAGATAGCAAGCTTGTCTCAACGCTTGTTATCTGAAGAACTGAATATTTTAACGAATGCAAAGGCTGAACGCGTGGAGAAAAACGGGGATCAGGTTCACATCCACTATAAGAAAGATGGTGCTCAAAACAGCATCACTGCAGATACCATCCTTGTAGCGGCTGGAAGAAAAGCGAACATCGGAAGTCTTGGACTGGACAAGGCAGGTATTGTAACTGAAAAAGGCTCGATTCAAGTGGATGCAACTTTAAGAACCAATAAGAAACATATTTATGCTGTAGGTGATTGTAATGGATCGATGCCTTTCACTCATGTCGCAGGAATGGAAGGTAAAATCGCCGTATCTAATGCCGTTTTGGGCCTTTCTAGAAAAGCTTCTTATGAAAAGATTCCATGGGTTGTCTACTCGAACCCTGAAATTTATCATCTCGGTTTGACTGAAGAAGAAGCACAAGAGAAGTATGGGGAAGACTTGTTGACCTTCAAAACAAAATTAGCTGACAACGATCGTTTTATGGCGGAACGGAAAAAAGAGGGACTTGTAAAAGTTTTGACAACGGACCGAGGAAAAATCGTCGGAGCTCATGCTATTGGTGAAGGGGCTGGAGAATGGATGCAGGAAGTTGGGACTGTGCAGGCGCTCAATAAGAAGTTTCAAAGCATCTCGAATGTCGTACATCCTTACCCTGCTAAAAACAATGTCGTCTCTCAAACCGCAGACCTTTATTGGAGAGAGAAACTGTTCGGAAGTAAATGGAATGATCTTATTCGTTGGTATGTGAAAAAATGGAGATAAACAAGGGATTGAAAATGCGTAGAGAAACAATCTCTACGCATTTTTTATATCAGCTATTCATTGTCTTTGTCCTCATGCAAATGCTCGTCCTGATTCCCCATCAGACCATAGAAAAACATATGGGTAATCTCTTCACTTAATTCCGGTAAAGAATGGTCGAAGAGATCTTCCTTCGAGCGCATCGCCTGGTAGTACATTTCTATATAAAACATGATGGAGCGGAAAGAAATATCCGGATGAACGTACCCTTGGGCTTTTCCTTGTTCCACGAGTTCCATCAGTAAAGGGACAGCATCTTTTTCTGTGAAGGTTTGAATCAGTTCCTGTAACTCAGGCTGGTCCCTCATCACTGTTTGAAGAAATCCAGGGTCCATATGGAGGATGTTTTCTTTTTTATCTTGAATGACAAATCGAATCTTTTTTTTGAAGTCCATGTCGTCATTGTGGACGACGTCACGAAAACGATCCAATCGTTCGTAAATGAATTTTTTAACCGTCTCGAATAGGAGTTCATCTTTGCCGCCAAAATAATTATAAATGGTGACTTGAGAAACTTGTGCTTTTTTTGCAATTTCCTGGATGCTGACTTTCTGCACCCCATATTCTGAGAACAACTTCAGGGAGGCGTTCAAGATATTTTGCTTTTTGCGTTCTTTCCGTCTTTCAAATCCATTCATTGTCTACACCTCTTCTTAAACCATCATACACGAAGTTATGAACCGATTCAATTCATACATTTCATTTCCGCTCCCCCTGACTTTACTACTCCATCTTCCACATAAGCTCCCGATTGTGGAAGACTCAGTTTCGAGACTTTTGTTGAGTGGATGGGGGCGGAGGGGAATGGCTCGCTTTCCGCGGGGCCCCATACGAAGTGGGGTCGTTCGATGTTGGCACAGGACGTGCCGAACATAATCGAACTTCCTCTATTCTCTTGAGCCTCCTCGAACTGCGTCCTGTGGGGTCTCACCAAGCACTTTTTTCCCTTAGATATCCGGTTCCGGCGCCTAGCGGCTAGTGAGACTTCCCTCGCTTCTGTACGATAAGTCAACATCGAATCACTTCGTTCTTCGTGTTTCCTTTATCTCCGCCAGCTCAGTCCAGTCCATACGCCGCTGATCAAGGCGCCTGCACACTTAAGGTAGGAGTCTCCCCATTCCCCTCCGCCCCTTTATCCAATAAGTGTCTCGAAACCACTTACGGTATAGGATGTTTTTACTGACAAGGAAAGTAGAGCTATATGAATTCCCATAACCGCTATTCTGGATAAAAAGCTTGCTATAGAGCGCTTAATTACTATAAATCAGGAATTGTGAAAGACATTCATCCTCGGGAAAGGGGTTCGTTTCACATATGCATCGAATGGGGTGGTTGGGAAGCTGCGAGACTCCCGTGGGAGAAAGGAGATAGGCGAGATCCCGCAGGACGAAGTCCGAGGAAGCTTGCCACTCCCCCACAGGAAAGTGTTCAAATGCGGAACCGCCTTGGTAGACACGACTGGCATAAGCCGAACAGCAACGGAATGTGCCTTTTCATTCCTTTGCTGTTCGGCTTATGACGCGAGTGTCTGGGCGGTGGAGCTAGACGAGTAGCTTCCCAGCCCCCCCTAACGCTCAACACGGCAAACGAACCCCGAAAAGTCTCGAAATCGAGTCTTCCACAATCCTTCCATATAGTTGAATAACTTTGTTAAAAACTAGACAAGAAGGATAGAGGTTGAGTACGATGAAAATGGTTGAATGATCATGATGAGGAGAGGAAGATTAGATGTCGAAGCTTGATCTGACTCAGTATGAAAAGAAAATGATTGTTAGAAACATGCAGGATAAAGATATCGAACAGATTTTTAAGTTACAAAAAGTTTGTTTCCCTGATATGGATCCATGGAAGAGGGAACATCTGGAGAGCCACTTGACACATTTTGCGGAAGGGCAATTTGTCGTTGAGTTTGATGGGAAAATCATTGGAAGCTGTTCAAGTTTGATCGTTAATTTTGATGAATATGATGATAAACATACGTGGGATGACATTACAGATGAAGGGTATATCACGAATCATGATCCAGACGGGTACAATCTGTATGGAATTGAAGTGATGGTCCATCCTGAATACAGAGGGATGAAAATAGGAAGACGTTTATATGAAGCAAGGAAAGAATTAGCCCGCGCGTTGAACTTGAAGAGTATCATCATCGGAGGACGTATTCCGAACTACCACAAGTACGAAGATGAAATGTCCCCACGTGAATATGTGGAGGAAGTCCGCAATCAAAACATTTATGATCCTGTCCTTACCTTCCAAATCATGAATGGCTTTACTGTCATGCGGATCAACCCTGATTATCTTCCGGATGACGAGCAGTCTTTGAAGTATGCGACGCTGATGGAATGGAATAATATTGATTATCGTGCCCGTACAAAACGCTATTTTAAGACAAGTCATCCAGTGAGAATTATGGTCATTCAATATATGATGAAAAATATCGATTCCTTTGAAGAGTTTGCAAAGCAATGTGAGTATTACGTAGATGTTGCTGCTGATTACGGATCTGATTTTGCGGTATTTCCCGAAATTTTCACTACGCAGCTTATGTCCTTCTTAGAAGAAAAAGTCCCGTCTCAAGCCGTTCGTAAATTGAGTGCATATACCGAAGAGTATATTGAAATGTTCACACACCTTGCTGTGAAATACAATGTGAACATTATCGGCGGGTCCCACTTCGTGGAGGAAGAAGAGCAGATTTATAACATATCTTATCTATTCAGACGCGATGGTACGATCGAAAAGCAATACAAAATTCACGTAACACCGAACGAACGGACATGGTGGGGCATTCAGCCTGGAGATGCGGTCAAAGTCTTTGATACGGATTGTGGCAAAATCGCGATTCAGATTTGTTATGATATCCAGTTTCCTGAGCTCGCTCGCTATGCAGTCGATCAAGGAGCGAACATTATTTTCGTCCCGTTTTGTACGGATGACAGACAAGGATACTTACGTGTACGTTATTGTGCCCAGGCTCGTGCGGTCGAAAATCAGGTGTACACCGTTATTGCAGGTACGGTAGGAAATCTGACGCAAGTGGAGAATATGGATATCCAATATGCACAATCGGGCATCTTTACTCCATCGGACTTCGAATTTGCCCGTGATGGAATTATTGGTGAATGTAATCCGAATGTGGAAACGGTCGTTGTTGGAGATGTTGATTTAGAAATACTGAGAAGACAGCGGAAGTCAGGAACTGTCCGGCAGCTACGGGACAGACGTCGGGATTTATTTGATCTTCGATTTAAATTAGACACAGAAGAAAAGCCAGAACGAACGTAAGGGAGGAATTTTGATGATGTTGGACAAACAAGTGGCTATTGTTACAGGAGCTTCAAGAGGAATCGGAAAAGAAATTGCTTTCCAACTCGCTGAAAAAGGGGCTTATTTATCCATCATAGGCAGCTCTGAAGAAATTCACCAAACGAAGGAAGATTTAAAGAAGCAAGGGCACACAAACGTTTTGGCTTATATGGCCGATGTCAGTGATGAAAACGAAATCGACCAGGTGGTGGAAGGGACCAAGAAAGCGTATGGCAAAGTAGACATTCTTGTCAACAATGCTGGAATCGGTGATTTTAAACCAATTGAAGAAGTGACGGTAGAAGAATGGCGTCGTACGTACGATATCAACGTACAGGGTGTATTTCTCGCGACCAAAGCCGTTCTTCCTATCATGAAAAAGCAACAGTTCGGTACGATCATTACGGTCGCCTCTGATGTCTCTCGATATACGATTCCAGAAGGTGGTGCCCTATACACATCCACAAAATACGCTGTTCAAGGGTTTATGGGGTCACTCGCTCAAGAAGTGAGAAAAGATGGCATCCGGGCAGGTACCATCAATCCTGGAATGGTGGATACTTATTTTGCGAATGGGACTCAAGGCGATCCTGAAAAATCAGAATGGCTCAAGGTTCATGATATTGCGGAAGCCGTCGTCTACATGGCGCTTGCGCCGAAACATATGGTCATTGATGAAATGCATCTCCACCCGCTCATCCAAGATTACCCACGGGTATAAATGAAGACCAGGTCATCCAAAAAATGGATGACCTGGTCTGTTTATTTATGTGAAAAAGCTGGGCTCTAGTGTAGTCGCTTGAGCATGATCGATATAGCTTAACAAGGCTTCGTGAGATTCCAGCATTTCGCTTTGTTTGCTCGGATAATAAGCCGAGTGAAGGAATGTTTCGATCTTTTTAGAAAGAAATTCATCCCTTGTGCGTACCATGAGGACGAGCAAGTCGTCCCATTGCCCCCAGATCATGAAATGCAGGGCTTTGTCGTAATCATAGTGATTCATTGGATGACACTTCCTTTATGAAAGGAGTGGTCTTATTATCCCCGCGAGCGTTCTTACTCAATCAGAGAGTTCGTCACAGTTCTGGGAATCCCGACACATTTTTGCTTTTTTCTTCCGCAAAGCATTGGAAATTTTGTTATGATAGTATGGAAAAGTTTTGCTTTTGACGGAAGGAGTCTTCGTGATGTCAGAAAAAAATCTGCTTTATGCAAATGTGGGGTGTGTCATCTTATTGGGATTGTTATTATTCCTGGGCTTTGTAACAGCTGAAGCTGATGCCACCCAACAGGTGATGATTCTCATTTCGGAAATCATTGGAGGAATAACCCTGGTTGTTGCCATTCTTTCTCTTTTTTACATAAAAAGTGATCAACGGTTTCTCCCTCTATCCATTTTATGTTTTTTAGCTCCCTGGTTGTTGTATGGGATCGGTTACGAAGTAGGGTTTGATGCTGCAACACCTTATACGTGGATATGGTTTATTGGATTGTACATTCTTCTAATTGTGGGCTTTATCTTTATTCGGATCGGTTACAAAAAAATAGAGGGTCATTATAAACTTGTTTCTGCTTTCCTTTTATTTATTAATGCTATTTTTTTCGTTTATTTAATTTTCATTCAAATATGGTGGAGCATCCCGTTTCTGAATAGCTAATCCTCAGTTCTCATTCAACTGAGGATTTTCTTTATATGCAAGCTGACTTCCTGTTTTTAGCAATCGCATATTTGCCTTCCAACCACACATACTAACCGTAAACATGGATGGAAGGAGGTTGAAAAACATGAAGATCAAAGTATTAGCCATCGGTCTTTTAGCAGCTGGATCTCTTGTCGCCTGCCAGGCGGAACAAGAAGCTGGTGACAATGGCAACTACAACGGAGTAGAAAATACAAGCTTCGAACGTACAGCTGATGACATGGCCGAAAATGGTCAAAAAGCGAACCAGTATGACAATGATCGCGGAATGGTTCATAACACGAATTATAAAGTGGCCAAGGATGCAGCAAACCGTATCGAAAAGAATGTCGATGGCGTGGATCGTGTTTATGTGCTGAAAACACGCGATAATGCCTATGTAGCGGCAGAGCTTGATAATCCTAAAGGAGACAAGAACGAAGTCTCTGATGAAATGGAAAAGCAAATCAAAAAAGCAGTCAAAGCATCGGACCAGGACATTAACAATGTTTACATTTCAACAAATCCAGATTTTGTTGACTTGACGAACAATTATGTGGAAGACTCTCAAAACGGTGAGCCTGTCACAGGATTTTTCCGTGAATTCGGAGAAATGGTTGACCGGATTTTCCCTGACCAACGTTCATAATAAAGAAAAGCCAGGACTTTTTTAAAGTTCTGGCTTTTCAGCTTTTAAGATCATGAAATTAGGCTTTGTTGAAACTTTATGAAATCCTTCTGGGTGTACTTTTTTAAATTCCAATGTAGGCTTTGGCTCGGAGAGTTTGATTAAATGAAAATGATCCGTCACTGAGGAAATAATCTCATCAAGCGGACGTCTGTAGAAAGTCATCGGAATTTTTTCTCCATCAACTGTCCATTCATCTTGGATTTCATGGCAGGCATAATAAGAATCCACCTCATGGTTCATATAATCCATGAACGGATGATGGGTAGAGAAAAGAAGGGTGCCTCCTGGTTTTAATGTGCGATGGAACTCCTGAAAAATGGGTGCCCAATCTTTTATGTAATGCAAAGTGAGTGAACTGATAATAAGATCAAAGGATCTATCATCCATTGGCAGAGGGTCTGTTAAGTCGTGAACGAAAGCGTGGACCTTGGCATTTCCTGCTCTCCGCTTGGTTGCGGCAATCATCGAAGGACTGAGGTCTATCGCTGTGACGTCTGCATCTTGATCGGCCATGTAACGCGCATACCATCCTGCTGCACAGCCTGCATCCAAAACTTTTTTCCCTTGAAGATCAGGGAGTAGATCGACCATGGCCGGACGTTCAAGATAAGCATTGTAGGGCTTTCGGTCAACTTCGAATTCATAATGCGAAGATAAATGCTCATAGGAGTGGAGGACATTCTTTTTCATATGAAAACTCCCTTCTGTTCTTATTTCTTTCAGTGTACCTCAAAAAAAGGTTGCAACTCTAATAAAAGAGCGTATAATCAATTCTGTAGTAAAAATGACTAATTCGTTCAAATGGTCAGGTGGTGAGATTGATATGGATAGAAAAGAAGAAATTCGTGACGCTGCACGTCAATCTTTTTCAATCTTGGGTTATAAAGCGACAACGATGGATCATGTCGCCAAAGCCGCTAATGTAGGAAAAGGGACGATTTATAACTTCTTCCGAAACAAAGAAGAACTGTTTCAGGACATTATCGCGGAACTCCTTTTGGAAATGAAGAGAAAAGCTGAATCCGTCATGGATGACGAACAATCCCTGAAAGAAAATGTACATCGATCACTGGTCGAATTGCTTCAATACCGTAAAAGCCATCAATTGACAGTGAAACTCGTGTACGAAGCTCGTGAAATAGGAACGGCAGCTGTGAAGGAAGCCCTTCAAAATATAGAGTCTCTAATTTTGGATTATCTAAAGGAAAAAGTTATAGCAGCGGTGGCAGAGGGAGATATTCGCCAATGTGATCCGGAAATTACGGCATTTATGATGTTGAAGTTATACACGGCACTGATTATTGATTGGGAAGAAGGACATGAGCCTTTATCTAAGGAAAAGATCCTTCATTTATTTGATGATTATGTGTTCAAAGGATTGTCACCCGAATGATGGTCCTCTTTTTTTGCACGAAAATGACCAAATGAATATTTTAGTCATATGTTATTGGGGGATGGAAAATGAATGGTTGGAAACTTTGGATCTCAGAGTGGAAACATATCGGAAAGAACAAAAAAGTACTCGTACCGTTTTTAGCGGTGCTTCTTATACCGCTGATTTATAGTGCCATGTTTTTGTGGGCGTTTTGGAATCCTTATGGCAGTATGGATCAATTGCCCGTAGCCATTGTCAACCTTGATGAAGGGGCGGAGTTCAGTGGAGAGCCTCTTCAAGTAGGGGAAGAGTTCGTGAGTCAATTAGAAGACAGTGGTGATTTTGAGTACCATCTCGTTTCAGAGGATAAAGGTTATGAAGGTCTTGAAAAGCAAGATTATTATATGCTTGTGGAGATTCCATCCAATTTTTCTGAGGATGCTACAACGGTGATGGATGATACGCCGAAGCCGTTGCAGTTGAAATACGTACCGAATGAAGGGTTTAACTTCCTATCTGCCCAAATCGGAGAATCGGCAACAGAAAAAATGAAAGCTAAATTATCCAGTGAAATGACAGAAACCTATGCGAGTGCTATGTTTGAGCAGTTCAATGTACTTCAAAAAGGTTTAGCAGAAGCAAGTGAGAAAGCAGGAAGCCTGGACCAGGGAGCGGCCGATTTGGACCAGGGAGCCAAACAATTGGAAGAAAAATTAAAAACATTCTCGGAGAAACAACTGGAGCTTGCAAGTGGGACGCAAACGCTGCGGAACGGTGCGTCTGATTTGGCTGCCGGGTCGTCTGACTTGAGTGATGGACTGGGAAGATTACAAGAAGGATTTTCGCAACTTGAAAGAGGAACAGCTGATGCCCAAGGTGGCGCGGAAGACTTACAAGAGGGCATAGCTCAATCTAAAGAAGGAGCCGAATCTTTAAGCGAAGGCATCTCTTTGATGGTTGAAAAAACGTCTCCGTTAAAAAGTGGCGCAGAAAAGCTTAATGAAAGTATGGTCAGGCTGAATCAAGGCGCAGGTCAGGTATCCACTTCTGCCCAACAGGTGGCTGAAGGTATCACTAGTCTAAGAAAAGAGATGGTTCCTTTAGTTGAAACCATGCCTGAAGAACAACAAAAAGCTCTTCTCCAAAAGATTGAAGACCTGGAGGCTGGAGCTGGCAGCCTTGTTCAAGGAGCAAGTTCTCTCAACTCAGCAACAGCAAGTGTCGTCGAATCTACTGGGCCGCTGACCGGGGAAATTCAAGAACTCCTCAAGGCACAAACTCAACTGCAAAAAGGGGCTGATTCACTAGTCGCTGGTCAAACGAATCTCTATGAAGGATCCGTCAAGCTTTCCGATGGGCAAGTGAAGTTGGGGAACTCTATGGGTCGCTTTTCTCAAGAACTGGCCAAAGCTCAGGAGGGAGCTGTGAAAGTGGCCTCCGGAGCATCTGACATCAATCAAGGAGCGAGTCGGATCTTCGATGGGTCCAACCAGCTGGCTGACGGTTCTAGGCAACTTCAAGAAGGAGCAGGTGATTTGTCAGAAGGGACAAATGCATTAACAGCCGGAACGAAAGAGTTCGAATCGAATCTAACTACAGCTTCATCGGAAGCGAATGAGGTGAAAGCTGATGATGAGACAGGAGAAATGATGGGATCACCTGTAGGTGTGGAGAAAGAATCCCTTAATCATGTGCCGAATTACGGTACAGGCTTCACCCCTTATTTCTTGTCACTAGGCTTATTCGTAGGCGCATTGTTAATTACGATTGTTTACCCTGTCCGTGATCCCGTAGAAAATCCGAGAAGCGGGCTTGGGTGGTTCTCGGCGAAATTTGGTGTCTTGTTTGTGGCTGGCACCATTCAAGCTGTGATTGCGGCAAGTGTGATACTGTATGGGTTGAAACTAGAAGTTACACATGTAGGGTATTTCTATTTGTTCAGTATCCTCACGAGTTTGACCTTTATGACGTTGGTACAGATGCTCGTGACCTGGCTCGGGGACCCAGGAAGATTCATGGCTATTTTGATTTTAATTCTTCAACTGACGACGAGTGCAGGGACCTTTCCTCTAGAATTGATTCCTGAACCGTTACAATGGTTTAATCCACTTTTACCTATGACTTACTCAGTGGCTGGATACAAATCCATCATATCCGATGGCAATTTCGCCTTCATGTTGCAGAATGCTTCTATTTTGACAGCTTTCATTTTAGGAGCTTCCGTACTATCGGTCATGTATTTTGTATTGAAAAATCGAAAACTAAACGCTTCCCTTCAGGAGGAGGCCGTATAAAAAGAGAGCTTTTTGCTCTCTTTTTTTGTTCAGGCACCTTCGTATATTGTAGTCTTTTTTTAGGGGAAAGCACCGCTGTCATCAAACAGGTGAAGTAAGAAAAAGAGTGACGTTGCCAATCCATTATTCTGATAAAATGTGAAAAAAGGGGGATTGGATAATGATTAGAATGGCAGAGGTCTGTGATGCGTCAGACTATAGAGATCTCATTGAAAATCTGGAGGCAGAATCCGATTTTTTACTGTTTGGTAAAGGCGAAAGAAAATCCACCATAGAACAGGTGGAAGGCTTGATTCAAAAGGTGGAGAAAGAAGAAAATTCTACGATCTTCCTATCCGAATTAAACGGGGAAGTCATCGGGCATGTCACCGTTTTTGGCGGGGGTGCACCAAGGATTTTACATACAGCGAGCGTAATTACGGGAGTATTGAAGGAATTCCATGGCCAAGGATCCGCTAAGGAGCTTTTCCTTCGTCTATTTGAATGGGCGGAAGAAAAAGGAGTGATAAGGCTTGAACTTACGGTTATGGTCCATAATGAAAGAGCTGTTCACTTTTATGAAGGCATGGGTTTTGAAAAAGAAGGAGTGAAGAGACAGTCCCTTATCGTCAGTGGAAGGCCTGTCGATGAGTATGTCATGGCTAAAATTCTAGTATAGGGGACAAGAAGATGGTCTGAACCTTCATGTTCGCTGCTTTACCCTCATATAGTAAAATAAGCGAAATCGAAGGAGGGGGCATCTTTGAGACCAGATGACCAAAAGAAGCTCGAATATGCGATCAGAGAAATAACAGAAATCGCTAAAGGTTTCGGGCTTGATTTCTACCCAATGCGTTACGAAGTCTGTCCTGATGATATTATTTATACATTCGGAGCGTACGGGATGCCGACACGCTTTTCCCACTGGAGCTTTGGAAAGCAATACTACAAGATGAAGCTACAATATGATCTCGGATTAAGCAAGATTTATGAACTTGTCATCAACTCGAATCCTTGTTATGCCTTTTTGCTGAATTCAAACAGTTTAATCCAAAATAAGCTGATTGTTGCCCACGTCCTGGCTCACTGTGATTTCTTTAAAAATAATGCCCGGTTCCAGAATACGAAAAGGGATATGGTTGAGAGTATGGCGGCGACTGCGGAACGAATCGCTACTTACGATAAAATATATGGCAAACATGAGGTCGAATCATTCCTTGATGCTGTCCTTGCCATTCAGGAACATATTGATCCATCTCTCGTCCGGCCAAAACTCGCCTGGTCCATGGACGAAGAAGAAAGTGAAGAGAAACCGCTTCAAACAGAATATGATGATATTTGGAAGATCGACGAGTCTTCATCAGAGGAGCAGCCAAGGTTTAGAAAGAAAAAGAAATTTCCACCAAGGCCTGAGAAGGATTTGCTGCTTTTTATTGAACAGTACAGCCGTGAACTTGAGGACTGGCAGCGGGATATCTTGACGATGATGCGGGAGGAAATGTTGTATTTCTGGCCACAGTTGGAAACGAAGATCATGAACGAAGGATGGGCTTCTTACTGGCATGCGCGAATCTTAAGGGAAATGGACTTAACGAGTGATGAGTCTGTTGAATTCGCTAAACTTAATGCGAGCGTTGTGCAGCCTAGTAAGACCCAGCTGAACCCGTATTATCTAGGTTTGAAGGTTTTTGAGGATATTGAAGATCGGTATGACAATCCGACGGAGGAAATGATCAAACACGGGATCGAACCCGGTTCAGGAAGAGAAAAAATGTTCGAGGTTCGGGAAATAGAATCGGATCAAAGCTTCATCCGCAATTATTTAACGAAAGAACTAGTTCGGAGAGAGGATTTATACCTTTTCCAAAAACAAGGGCAAAAATATAAAATAACAGATAAAGATCATGAAGCGGTCCGCGATCAGCTTGTCACCATGAGGGTGAATGGAGGATTCCCATATATCACTGTCCAGGATGGTGATTATGTGAAGGGTGGGGAACTTTACTTAAAACACCATTATGAAGAAGTTGAACTCGATGTCGGGTATTTGGAAAAAACACTGCCTTATGTTTATCAGCTGTGGGGGCGAAATGTCCACATAGAAACGAAAGTTGAGGGACGGGATGTTGTTTTCAGCTACGGTGGTAAAAAAGTACAGAAGAAATATCTATAGAACGTAAACTGCTCTTTTAAAAGAAAGAGCAGTTTTTTTGTGCGTTTGAGCATGTCAGAGACTTAATAGACTTAATCGGTAAGAAATCGACAAAACCTCTCCCTTCATTTGACAACGTCGAGAAAAGGAATTTGATATAATGACGGTAAGATTTACCTTCCTATAAAAAGAGGTGAAATGGATGAAAAAAGTGCGCGTGGCTATATTCGGTTTGATTGCTGTATTGATTGCCGCTGTCTTTTTTTATGTAGACAACAAAGAGGTCAACGCACTGAAAAACAACCAGACCTATCCGATGGTGGAAGCCCCCCGACAACACCCCGAACCTATTACGGTTTCTTCTCAGGAAATTGGGGATACGAAAGTCCATTTGACCAAGCTTTACAGCAGGAACGATGCAAAAGGACTATATCTTGGAATGTGGTATGGAGACAGAAATGCGGTGATGAAAAATAAGGAAAAGGATTGGTTGAGAGAGAAAGGTCATATAGAATTTTTAGTAAAAGCTGTCGATTCCAACGGCACCACGTATAATGGACACACGATTGGCACCAAGGAAGGCACGTTCACCACGTTCCGGTATATCCAATTTGATGACTTCCGCTATGACAAGGAGCTGGACGAGCTTGATTTGGCTTTTTATCCTATGATGGATGATGGTAAGGGAGGGGTCCCCTACGAACATCCCTGGTTGGAAACCACTGTAGAAGTGGAATGATTAAAGCTTGCCAGCGCATAAGATAGCATTGAAGAATGTTAGTGGAAAGGTTCTTTTTATGCTGAGCTTAGACACAGGTCTAGGCTCTTTTTTTCGAATAAACAATGGTCAATGAAAAGGGGACTCCTAATGAGATATTCTCGTGTCTTACTAAAAATTAGTGGTGGTGCCTTGAAAGGGGACAGCAAGGACAGCTTCGACAATCAACGACTGGACCATATCGCAAACGAAATTCTCTCGCTTCTAGAAAGTGGAATGGAGGTTGCGGTCGTCGTCGGAGGTGGCAATATCTTCAGAGGTAGAACCGCTGAAGACTGGGGGATTGAACGGGTAGAGGCTGACAATATAGGTACAATCGGCACGATTATTAATAGTCTGATGCTAAGGGGTGTGTTGAAGAAAAAATCAAAAAAAGAAATTCGGGTCATGACTTCCATACCAGTGGCAAGTGTAGCTGAGCCGTATATTCGTTTGAAGGCTTTGCATCACCTGAGTAAAGGAATGGTCGTCATTTTGGCGGGAGGGAACGGGCAGCCGTTTGTGACGACCGATTATCCTGCGGTACAAAGGGCGATTGAATTGGATTGTGAAGCGATCCTTGTTGCGAAACAAGGGGTGGATGGTGTGTACACATCGGATCCTGTCAAACATAAAGGAGCCCAAATGTATGGCACGTTAAATTATGATGATATACTTCTCCATAACATCCAGATCATGGATCAGTCCGCTCTCATTCTTGCACGAGACTTTAAGCTGCCTGTCCACATCTTCAATTTTGATCATCCAGGGCTGATGAAGAGGGTTTGTATGGGTACAGATGAGGGTACTCTCATTTCACATCGACCTTCCAAGCTTCAAACATTGGAATAGGTCGAACGGTACCATTTAAAAAGTTTTTCAACTGAGGGTCCAACCCCGGCCTTTTTTCTGATAAACTATTCGTTAAACCTAGAGATGACTTGAGGAGGCAAAGTAATGACGATTCATGACCATATATTGACAGAGAATGATTTTGTAAAACAGGATACATTGAAGTACCCATTTGAGGAACGGGGGCTTCAATTCGGTGACGGGATTTATGAAGTCATCCGTGTGTATAACGGAAGCTATTACTTAATCGATGAACACATTGATCGGCTGTACCGGTCAGCGGCAGCTGTTAAAATCGATGTCCCTTATAAAAAGGAAGAAATGTATGAAAGGCTGTATGAACTGCTCAAGAAAAACGGGATCAAAGGGGATGCCAAAGTATACTTGCAAATTACCAGAGGCTCTGCGCCTAGGGATCACGCCTTTCCTGATCAAACACAAGCCAACTTATATGCCTATGTGAAAGATCTCCCTCGTCCAGAATCATTCTTACGCGAGGGCGTCAGTGCCATTACTCAGGAAGATGTCCGCTGGGACTGGTGTTACATTAAGAGTTTAAATTTGCTTCCGAATGTCCTCGCTAAACAGACGGCCAAAGAACAAGGCTGCTATGAGGCGATTCTCCATAAAAATGGAGAAGTGACAGAATGCAGCTCTTCCAACGTTTATTTTGTGCGCCAGGGGAAAGTGTACACCCATCCGGCTAAGAAGAACATTTTACATGGATGTGTAAGAATGAGGGTGGAGGCTTTTTGTAAGAGGGAGAATATTGATTTTATTGAAGAAGCCTTCCAAGTAGAGGACCTTGCTTATGCGGATGAACTGTTTTTATCCAGCAGTACCTCAGAAATTATGCCGATATTGAAAGTTGACGGGCAAACCATTGGTGATGGTCAGCCTGGCGCGGTTACGCGGAAGCTGCAAAAGTGTTATGAGGCAGATGCTCATATAAATCAGGAGGATTCAATCTTTACAAGCCAGGCGGCAGCTGAATAATAGAAGCCCGGTAGCTTTAGGCTGCCGGGCTTTTTCGTTATTTCCTTTGTGAATAAATGAGCATCATAGCTGGCACCCATAAACCTGCAGGTTGTACCAGGTACAGAAGTGCGTACTACCCTGCCCATGGCGTACCAGGTACAGAAAAGGAAAACCGTGTACCTGGTACGCCACGGTGTGTGGGACATCATGAGAGTAAACGGTGAGAAAAGGGAGCAAGCGGGATAATAAATAGAGGCTTTTGGATATGCTATAATGCTAAGGAAAAGAGGAAAGGAGCGGTCTTTTATGGGAAATGTAAAACTTGAAATGACAAAAGAACAATATGAAACACTGGTTGAAATGGTGTTTTTAGGGACATGGATGGTCAATTCGACAAAGTTGGAGCTGGATGAACAGTTCGAAGATGTAAGAGAACTCGTCTTGTCGAAATATAAGGAAGGGAATCTTGAGGACAAGGTTTCCTATCAGGAACAAATAGGTGTCCATGACCTTGATGTGGATTATGAATCGAAACTATTAGATACGCACGTGGAAGAATACGATGAGTTCAGCTTCTGGGACAAGTTGGTCGAGAAACTCGCTGAAAAAGAGATGACGGAAATCTACGGCCCCCTAGAAGGGAAACTGACAGAAGATCAAATGGAAAAGCGACTGACCATTGAGGAAGAAATCGGTCGAAAGCTTGAAGAGACAGGTGTGACGAAGCTCTCCTTTGAGGAATGAAAAAAAGCGTGATGCTTCCATCACGCTTTCTGTGTCATTTTCTTCTTTGGTTGTGTCCATAGGGCAGCAATCGGCCTGGCCCACTGGAAAGACCATTGAATGAGCGGTCCTAATAGCAAGGCGACAATCAATGTCCCGAAACCGACCGGGGCTCCGAGCAAAAAACCAATGAGAGCCATTCCAGATTCGGAGAAAATGCGCACCCTACTTTTCGATTGGTTCGTTTTTTCATTCATAATCATCATGAAGTGATCCAGAGGAATGCGGGGGAATGGCGTTCGTAAATAAACAGAGATTCCTATAGCTGTGGCTAAGAGGCCGAGTGAGAAAATGCCCCATTGAGCCCACCATGCTTCATACTCCATATTCTCAAGCATTCCGTATAGAAAGATATCCAGTGTTCTTCCGCGGATGATAATCGGGATCAATGATTCGAATTGAGGGCGTTTATGCTCCAACTTGGCATTAACAAGTAATAAGATAACAAAAGCGACGATCATGACGCTTCCGACAGTTACAGGGAAATGCATGGAGAGACCGACAGCAATGCTGTCTCCCGGACCGACTCCTAAACCGGATTTTATGATCAGCGCAAGACCAAGACTTGAAACGACAAGTCCTGCAACATAGATGATAAATAGAAACAAATATTTCATAGGTAGACTCCTTTATGTGTCCACTTGTGCTCCGTTTATCATATCGTCTGGATTCTGCGATGTAAAGTTTCTGAACGGAGCGTTTGCCGATTGTTCAGATGGGAAAACAAGAAAGAGAATGAAAGAAAGGATGATACGTATGCAATACGCCGTTGTAACAGGGGCTTCTCGTGGTTTAGGAGAAGCGATTGCACGTCAATACATTTTAAAGAATGTGAATGTGGTGGCCGTTTCGCGTTCAGAGAATGAAGAGTTGAAAGCATTGGCAGAGGAAAAAGGGGTGGGTTTTCATCATGTCAGCTGTGATCTAAGTGACATGGACGATTTAAATCGAGGGCTCAATCAAATGGTCGATCTAGTTTTCAACAAGGACACGCATTATGTTTATCTCGTCAATAATGCAGGAGTCATCGAACCCATTGAAACGGTGGGTGAATTGGAAGCAGATGCCGTTCAAAAACATATGCAAGTGAATGTAACGGCGCCCATTCTTACCGTTAATCGTTTTGTGAAAGAAGCGAATGAAAGAGACATTTCTCTTGGGATCATAAACATTACCTCTGGTGCAGCAGAGAAGACGATTCATGGCTGGAGTACATATAGTAGCTCCAAAGCAGCCATCAATCGTTTTACACAAACTCTGGCTCTCGAGCAGGAAGGGAAGGATCATACTATTCTTGCCTATAGTCCTGGTGTCATTGATACAGACATGCAAGGCGAAATCCGTTCCTCTTCAGAAGACGCTTTTGCAGATGTGGAGAAATTCCGCAAATTGAAAGAAGAAGGGGAATTACGCTCGCCTGATGAGGTGGCGAGTGTATTAATGAACCTTTTAGAAAAACCGGATAAAATCGAAAATGGCCAGGTGTATAAGCTTTATGATCTAGTAGGCAAATGATGGAAGGAGCCCCGAGATGAACGGGGCTCCTTTTAATATTCCAGAAGTTCGATTGCTGAAGCTTGTTTGTGGGCTTCAATTCTTACTTGGCCTCCGATAGGAAAAGTAAAGATCGGAGTGGTATGACCGAAGCTTGCATTGTAAATGATCGGGATATGTCCGAGTTCTTTTTTAGACTTGAGAATCTGTATAAGCGTATCATCATCCATGTTGGATTCTTTTTGGAAGCGGCCGATGATCATTCCCCGCACTCCCTCGAAGCCAGGTTGGTGGATCAATGATTGTAAATCACGGTCGAAGGTAAAGGGGTCTGATAACAGGTCATCTTCAAGGAACAGGATTGTACCATCAAGGGAAGGCATATACGGCGTTCCATGAAGCAAGTTCAATGTACATAGGTTCCCACCTATGGAGGTTCCTTCAGCCACTCCTTCCTGCAGTACTTCATAGCCGGGATTGGTATGGAATTGTCGCTCCTGTTGATTCAAATACCAGCGATCGTCACTCCAGTCAAACGCTGGGTATATGTTTTGCGGTTCTGTTTCAGTGAATACTTTCATAAAATGATCGAACGTATAGTGGAAGCCTTTCTCCATACCAAAAGAGGAAAAGTGGGGACCGCTGTATGTGACCAGCCTCGTCCTTTTATATATCGTGTTGGAGAGAGCCGTAATGTCCGAATAGCCACAGAAAATCTTTGGATTCTTTTGAATGAGATCGAAATCGAGATGGCTCAACAACTGGTTGCTGTCATATCCACCAAGAGTAGTTAAGATGGCTTTGACATTCGGATCAGAAAAAGCTTCGTGAATATCGGCCACTCTGTGATCGACCGGATTCGAGATGAAATGGCTGCTTTCTGCCGCATATGTACTGAAGCTTACGTTGAATCCCGCCTGATTTAATCGCTCTATGGCAAGATCCTGTTGTTCAGGTGCTACGATCGCTAAACTTTTAGCGGGAGAGATCACTCGAATTTCATCTCCCTTTTTCAATTTCTCAGGTATCATTGGCTTTCCTCCTTCTTCCATTGGTAAATTACAACACTATACCAAATATGTGTGTTTTCGTCTATCATTTTAAGAGTATTCCGAAACTATTTTCGAATTCACTCGTATGTATGAGAAAGGAGGAATGATATGTTCCCAACGATTTTTGGACTCATCCTTGTCCTTGTGTTTTTAGCCCTTATCTTCAGGTTTGTAGGGCAATCAACGAGCAGTCGCAGCCTTTCCTCTAAAAAAGATGATGCGACGTGGCAGCCTGGATTTCATCAGTTCGATCATTCGGATGGTGGTGGAGACGGGGGAGGAGAGTGAATCGTGACTCCTCATTCACTTTCTTAAAATGACTCCCTGAAAATGAGTGGGTCCATCTCCATCTTCATCCATTGGGATTTTATGAAACGCTTCGAGCTTGAACTCCCTTGTTAGAATGGATTTAAGAATATCGTCATCATAAAAAGAAAAAAAGCGTTTAGGCTCATGAAAGTCTCCTTGCCAAATGCCTTCGTGGTTGATGCCGCCATAAACACCTAAATAAAAGAGCCCATCTTTTTTTAGAACTCTACGAAGACCTGTTAGAATCTCGGGAAGATTCTTTTTGGGAACATGAAGCAGACAATTCAACGCCCAAACGGCATCAAAAGATCCTGCTGGAAACTGTAAGTCATCAAAGCTCATAACGTCTGCTTTCAATCCTTTTTCACGACAGCGCTGCACCATTTCTTCAGATAAATCTGTTGCGTGAACGTCGACTCCTTTTTGTGAAAAGAAAAGACTGTCTTTCCCAGGCCCGGATCCGATTTCGAGCATGGTATGTTTTTGCTCATCCCTCAATCTTTGCAGGAAAGCTTCCCGCTCATGAGTTTTCCAATCTTGTGTCTGGGTTTGATTGCGCTGTTTCGATTGCCGGTCATACGCGTCAGAGAGGTTCTTTTTTAAATCTTGTGGAATCAATGGCTCTGCTCCTTTCTTTGGTAAGTAATCGCCAGCATGCCGTCAGGGTAGGCATTTGTTTCTGTAAGCTGCAGCTCTTCTTCGTGGTCATTTTTTTGAAAAAGTGGAATGCCTTTACCGATCAATGTTGGTTGAATGAAAATCTGGTATTCATCAATCAATCCAGCGGAGATGAAATAATGAATCAGGTTTGCTCCTCCGACGACCCATATGGTTTTATTCTGTTCATTCTTCAGCATGTTCACGAGAGGCAGGGTCTGTTCAGGCTGGAGGTATGTTGCGTATTCGTCATGGCCTTCGCGTGAGTTACTGACCACATACACATCCTTCATTTTGTAGGGGAATTCTTCAGCTAATTCAAAGATGTGATCATATGTTTTTCTCCCCAAAAAGACGGTATCGATGGTATGGAAAAATTCTTCATACCCATAGTCTTCTTCTGGATCATCCCGCAGCCAGTCAATGCTGCCATCCTCTCTTGCGATATAACCATCGGTACTTTGAGCAATGAATAAAATGACTTTACCCATATGAATACCTCCGTTCTTTTTGTCTTGTAATTCCAAGCCACTTCATCATATAATAAACGTAACCAAAAAAGAAGGGACTGACGTTTAAAGCAATGAAGTACTAATCCTGTTGCTAAACGAGTATGAGAATAAGAAACAACACTCGTTCCAGATACAGGATTGGTCTGTCCTTTTTTAAAAAGGATTCTATTGCTTTAACATCACCCTACATATATGTCGTGGTGTACCTGAAAGCGATGGCAGGCTCAAACCTCTCTGGAACGATTCAGGGAGGTTTATTTATGTTGAACATGCGAGCAATTAATATACAGTATCAAATCGGGAGCCGGAACATTCTTGATATTAAAGAACTGAGGATTCATGAAGGGGACCGGATCGGTTTAGTAGGCAGAAACGGAGAAGGGAAAAGTCTCTTGTTGCAATACTTGTTAGGGAAACTCGACATAGTGCCGCAAGTGGAATGGCACACTTCTTATGGATGGCTGCAACAGATGAATGAAGAAGAATGGAAAACTTCCACAATGAGTGGTGGAGAAAAAACGCTCGCCCGTCTGGAGCAAGTGCTTGAAAAGGGCCACCCATTGCTTTTTCTTGATGAACCAACCAACAACTTGGATTGGGAGCACATCGAAGACTTAGAAGAAAATTTGCGCCATCATGAAGGCGCTTATGTCGTTGTTTCTCATGATCGGAAGTTACTCAATCGCTGCTGCAATAAAATATGGGAACTCGAGCAAGGAAAGATAACGGAATACCATGGTGATTATGATTTTTATGAAGCGCAAAAGGACCTGGAACAAAAACAGAAGTACGAAAAGCACGAACAGTATGTGAAAGAAAAAAACAGAATCGAAGAACGAATCCGCCAGAAGCAGTCCCAATCAAAAGGAATGCGAAAACCTCCAAAGAGAATGGGGAATTCCGAGTGGCAGCTGGGTAAAAACAAAGCGGCTGCCCATCAAAAGAAGGTGGAACGCGTCAGTAAAACACTAGAACACAGGTTGGACCGTCTTGAGAAAGCAGATAAACCGATGGAATGGGATCAAGTGAAAATGGAGTTCAACCAATTGAATCCTTCAAGTAAAAAAGTGTTGGGGAAGGCGGGGGAGACTGAGGTACAAGTGGGCTCAAGGTTTCTTTTTTCCAGTCCTGAGTTGTCATTGAGAAATGGATCGAAGACAGCCTTCATCGGTGGAAATGGCACAGGGAAATCCACCTTTATTCGATACCTTTTAAAAAACACCGACTGGCTTTCTTCTGGAGTAAAGGTGGGATATTTTCATCAGACCCTGGAAGACCTGCCTTTAGAAAAGAAAGTGTACGACTATGCAAGTGAAGGGAGTTCACTATCTGAAACTACAATCCGTATCATCCTTGCACGCCTCAGGTTTTTTGCAGATGATATGAACAAAATCATAGGACAATTAAGTGGAGGAGAACGGGTGAAGCTGTCTTTGGCGAAGTTGATTGCCAGCGGGTCTACGTTCCTCGTGCTGGATGAACCAACGAACCACCTGGACCTTGAAGCTATTCAAGCTTTAGAACGGTTGATTTGTGATTTTCCAGGGACGATTCTTTTTGTTACCCATGATCGTACATTCATCGAGAGAACAGCGGATCAATTATGGATGATTGAAGATTCAAGGTTAAAAACATTTGATGGCACATGGAAACAATGGGAAGAATATGTGGAGAATCCCCCCGTCGCGGACGAGGAAGCCTACGATCAGATGGCATTAGAAACAAGGTTGACGGAACTTATCAGTCGGCTGAGCATGCCAGGGCCGAACGATGATATTGCCGAGTTGGAGTCTGAGTATCAACAAACCTTGTCTCAATTAAAGAAACTGAAAAAGGATTAAAAAAAAGCGACCGGCTGCGGTCGCTTTTTTTATGATAAGAGAGATCTCGCTGCGTGAAGAAACACTTCTCACGACAAGCTACCGAGACGTCTCAACTTTCTTTGCCTCTTTGTTATTTCTCAAGAACATGTAAAGAGAAGCGCCGAAGATTGTGAAGTAACCGAGAATGCTGAAGATATCGGGTACTTGGTCAAATAAGATAATACTGATGAGTGCCGAGTAGACGACAGTGGAATAGAAGAAGATCGAGATCTCACGTGCCGGTGCGAATTTATAGGCGATCGTCAAACCGAACTGTCCTAACGTCGCAAATGCACCAGCGGATAGTAGGTATACCCATTGTTTCAAGCTCATCGGTTCATAGAAAGCAATGGTGAAAGGGAGCAGGGTGACCGTCGTGAAAAACGAGAAGTAGAAAACGATGGTGTAAAATTTCTCCTTATCTCCTAAAACACGCAGTAAAGTATAAGCGCCCGCCGCAAAAACAGCTGAAAAAATTCCCGCGAGGTAAGGGATGAACTCGACGGAAAACGCCGGTTTAATGATGAACAGTGTGCCGATAAAAGCGACGATAATAGCGATGATTTGATACAAACGTGCTTTCTCTTTCAAAAAGATAGCCGAAAAAATAATTAACAAAAAAGGACTGAGTTTGTTGAGCATATCCGCGTCTGACAGCACGAGGTTATCAATGGCATAGAAAAACAACACCATCCCGATCGTACCAAGTGCTGAACGAGAGAGCAGCAGCTTCTGGTTTTCCTTTTTTCCAAATAATCGTTCTTTGTTGTACATGACAAAACCAAAGGCGATAATGGCTGATACGAGGTTGCGGAATAAGGTCTTTTGAACAGTCGGAACGTCTCCAGACAGCTTGACTAGTGCCGCCATCATAGAGAAGCCGAAGGCAGATATAAGTAAAAGTATGATTCCTTTATTTCGATTGCTCATGATGGTTCCTCCAGTTGTACTTAGGTTGTGCAAAAAAAACACCTTTACCATCCTAATACAAAAAACCCTCGAAAGAAAGCCAGATGCACTTCTTCCACAAAAGCTCCCGATTGTGGAAGACTCGGTTTCGAGATAACCGGGGTTCGTTTGCCTTATAGGGAGTCGGGGTGCTTGGGAAGCAGCTCGTCCAGCTCCATCGCCCAGACACTCGCGTCATAAGCAGAACAGCAAAGGAATGAAAAAACACATTCCGTTGCTGTTCTGCTTATGCCAGTCGTGTCTACCAGGGCGATTCCGCATTTGAACACTTTCCTGTGGGTGAGCGCCGAGCTTCCTCGGGCGGGCTGCCGCACTAAGGGATCTCGCCTATCTCCTTCTCCCACGGGAGTCTCGCAGCTTCCCAACCATCCCATTCGATTTAGGAGAGAATCGAACCCCTATACCCAGATGTGGCTTTTTCCACTCCCACTCAGAAGCAGACATAAAGCGCTCTATATCAAGTTTTTACACTCGGAGTGACACGGAGAGAATTGTATATTATCCACTTCACTTGAACATACAAGCAGAGTTTCTGAGAACTGGTTTCGAGAACCTGATATGGTAAAGGGGCGGAGGGGAATGGGGAGACTCCTGCGGAAAAAATGTGCTTGGTGAGCCCCCACAGGACGCAGTTCGAGGAGGCTCACCGCACTCCCGCGGAAAGCGACTCATTCCCCGCAGCCCCATCCACTCAATAAACATCTCGAAATCAAGTCTTCAAGAATCCTGCTATATAGCGGAGTAAAGTGGATTGTCTATACATGGTCTTGAAAAGTGCGATATACTTGGAGTAGTCAAGGAGAAGGAAAGGGCGATAGATGTTGATATGTTCTCATCCTATTTTTGAGAGAACGCGTGTCATAGAAAATAATCAGCAGCTTTATATAGAAAAAGAAAACACGCTTAAGCTGTTTGAAACGAGGGTCGTGTCACCAAAGGAAACTTTTCCTCTTCATGCTATTCATGATGTTTCATATCGAAAGTCTTCGGATATGTATGGAATGCTGTATTTGCATACACACAAAGGTGTACGCGCTTATATGGTGAAAGAAGACCCTGATCCTTGGATGAAAAAGTTAAAAGCATGTCTTTTAAGAAACTGATATCAATTAGAAGGATATAGGACGTGATGGAGTGGAAGTGATTGAAGAGAATGACCGTATTTATCTTCGGGAAGTCTTACTTGAAGACTGGTCAGCTTTTCACCCTTATTCATCGAACGAAGAGACGGTAAAACACCAGCCGTGGGGGCCGAACACAGAGGAAGATAGTCTCTTTTTCGTCCGTCAAGTGATTATTGATCGTAAACAAAGACATAGAAGCCGCTATGTTTTTACAATTGTAGAAAAAGAAATGGACCAAGTGGTTGGTAATATTGAGATGAACATCAGAGACTGGGATGGTGTCGGTGAAATCGGGTTTATCATTCATCATGATTATTGGGGAAGAGGCCTGGCCACAGAATCCGTTCAATTAATGATCAACTATTGTTTTGAGCATTGTGAACTTCAGCGAATAGTGGCTACATCAAATCCGGAGAATATCGGATCAATCAAGGTGCTAGAAAAGGTCGGGATGATTAAAGAAGGAACGCTTCGGAAGGATTTGCTTGTCAAAGGGAAATGGCAGGATTCTTGTGTCTACAGCATGCTGAGGGAAGAATGGATAGAAAAAAGCGCAAGGCTATAGCCTTGCGCTTTTTTTATGAAGCATTCAGTTTGTCATTGACTGTAAGACGTTGAACAAGCTGAGAGCTGTCCTTATTCAATCCGACAATCTCGACATCTACATCACGGTCTTCATATTTCGTTATAAGTTTATCAATCGCAGCAACAGCTGAGTCATCCCAAACATGGGCATGAGTAAAATCAATGACGACATGAGGGACTTGAACATCATAGTCGAAATGCTTAATCAAGCTGTCTGTGGAAGCAAAGAAGACTTGACCACTGACATGGTAAACCATTTTTTCTGCATTCTGGTCGAATACTTCCTCAACTTTTACTTTTGAAATCTTAGCAACGAAGAAGATAGCACTTAAAATGACACCAGCAATGACGCCTTTAGACAGGTCATGAGTTTGTACAACCGTACCAACGGTTACTAGCATGACGATACTGTCTGTAACCGGAGTCTTTTTGAAGCGTGTCAATGAGCTCCAATCAAACGTTCCAATCGATACCATAATCATAACCCCGACAAGGACCGCCATAGGAATTTGAACAAGTAGATCGTTGAATACAATAATCAACAACATCATAAATATTCCTGCTACGAGTGTCGATAATCGTCCACGACCACCAGAGGAGACGTTAATAACGGATTGACCGATCATGGCACAACCAGCCATTCCACCGAAGAAACCGGAAACCACATTGGCCATTCCCTGTCCTCTGGCTTCTTTATTTTTATCACTCACTGTATCTGTCATATCATCTACAATCTGGGCAGTTAATAATGATTCAAGTAACCCTACAAAGGCAAGAGCTAGTGATATAGGGAAAATAATTTGTAGCGTTTCAAACGTCAATGGAATATCTGGTAGTAGGAAAATAGGTAACGTACTGGATAGTTCCCCCATATCCCCTACTGTTTTCAATCCAGCTCCTGTGGTGATGGCGATGATTGTCATTACGACAATAGCCACTAATGGTGATGGAACGGATTTAGTGAACCTTGGCAGGATATAAATAATAGCTAATGAACCTACCACCATCGCATACATAGCTAGTCCTGCCCCTTCAAAATGGACAAGTTGTGATGAGAAAATAAGAATGGCTAAGGCATTGACAAATCCAATCATGACAGACCTAGGAATAAACTTCATAAGCTGACCAATTTTTAATGCACCCAAAGTGAACTGTAAGATACCCGTCAAAATCGTAGCAGCAAGTAAATACTCCAAACCGTGGTCCTTGACTAAAGTGACCATAAGGACAGCCATAGCTCCGGTGGCGGCAGAAATCATACCAGGACGACCACCCAGAAAAGCAATGACGAAAGCGATACAGAAGGAAGCGTACAACCCTACCATGGGGTCGACTCCAGCGATGATAGAGAAAGCGATCGCTTCAGGGATGAGCGCCATAGCGACAACCATGCCTGAAAGCACATCGTTTTTTACGTTTCCAAACCATTGTTGTTTAATTGTTTCTGTGTTCAATTTCGCACCTCTTTCTATTATTTTTGTATTGTATTGTCCGTGACAATACGAAAATCCGGCAAGAACGATCAGATTATATCACCTATAGGGGATATTACATAACCCCATGTAAGCGCATAAATAAATATTTCACTCCTTTTTTCTCTTTTTTTCGCCTTCATAGACCCTAACTATACAAAATTAATTTTATTCAGTGTTATTTAATAGGAGTTTTATTACCTTTATCATGAATGAAAATGGTAAAATGGAAAAAATAGAAGATTATCGATTGGGGGAATTCAGATGTATCAAAAAATATTAGTAGCAGCAGATGGATCCGAACACTCAATCCGTACAGCTGAACGCGCGGCTGAACTTGTCAACTTACAAGAGGATGGAGAAATTACAATCGTTTATGTGATCGATGGTGAGCAGTCGAAGTCAGATGTCCTATCCGAAGGTGATCAAGGCATGGTTGAACAGCGTCGACAGCAGAGATTGAAACCAATCGAAGAAATCCTTCAGGAGAAAAATGCTTCTTATCAAATAAATATACAACATGGTGAACCAGGTCCAACGATCGTTAAATATGCGAATGAAAATAACTTTGACCTTGTAGTAATTGGAAGTAGAGGTTTGAATACACTGCAGGAAATGGTATTAGGTAGTGTAAGTCATAAAGTGGCGAAGAGAGCGAAATGTCCAGTTATGATTGTGAAATGATGGTAATTGTAGTCTAGAAGGGAGATGTATATCCAATGAGTGAGCAAGGCTGTATTAAATGTGGAAGTACAGATGCAGGAAAAAAGGATGTATCTATGACAGGTTCAGGTCTATCAAAAATGATGGATGTACAAAACAACAAATTCACCGTCGTATATTGCAAAAACTGCGGATACTCAGAGTTTTACAATCAAAATGCTTCCAAAGCAGGTAACATTCTCGACTTTTTCTTTGGAGGCTAACCCTAAATGAATTACGGTGGAATATTTAAAAGCTCTGAGTTTTTCACTCAGAGCTTTTTTAATGTTCAAAGGATCTTATAGTATTTTTGCTGGACCATACGATTCAAGAAATATTGTGTAATGGCAGTGATGATCAGCAACACAAGGATCAGTACACTACTCACCGTCCATATCCCTTCCAAGCCACTATTCCACAAAATAAGAATGACGACTCCGAAGACTGCAGCTTCCAGTGCGAGAGGGACGATTCCAATAAATCTTCCTTTAAATACTTCACGCTCATCCGTCCAATTAAGCTTAGGAGTATACAAGTCAATGATGAGCCCTGCAATGCTAGCAATCCAGCCTGTAATAAGAGAAATCACAAACCAGAGGAACCATATGATAAAAGGTACTTTAAGGACGATTAGAGCGGCCAAGCTTAAAAGAAGTATGGATAGAAAGTTCATGAAGAAGGACACAAGCAGCTTGCTAAGGATGACCTTTGAGGCCGGAATCGGCAAGTATAAATGATTGAACCAGCTCTTCCCATCTCTGGAAACAGAGGAAAAGGAGGCGGGGTTGATTCCTAGTGCGACAACTGTGAGCCCGAACATCCCGAGGATGACTTTTTTTCCTTCAATTACATTGAGCTGCGTGCCCCACCCCGTAAGAGGTCCGTTGGGGTCCAGCATCATGATAATAATCAAGAATACAGGAAAGAAAAGGCTTTGTACGACAATTTGTGTGAAGAAAGTCGGTGTTCGAAAGATGATGCGTATCTCTTTTTTCCATAAGCTCATTAGTATGGACTGCTGCTTCACATGTTTCTGAACTTTCTCTTCGTCGAATTCGCTGCGCTTTCCTCCAGATAACCCCAGTACTCCTTTGAAGTAGAACCTCTGTCCGACTGTGAGGAATAACAGGATTGCCCCTAGAGATAAAGCGACAAACAGCAGGAAATAAAAAAGGCCAGTCCAGGATCCTATATCAGTCAGTGCGATACTGCTGAAATAAGCAGTCGGGAAGAACTTCGTTACAAGTTCAAGAAGAGCGTTTTGCTGTGTTAACATTTCGGCTGCGTTGCCTGTTCCAGAATCCAACCTTACCAGTACATTGATTCCGATGGCAAAGACAAATCCAAGGAGCCCGACGAGGACTTTCGTACGATCTTTATTTTTAGATATGTTAGCAAATCGCATAATGAACATTAATACGATGGCAGTTAAAACGAAAGGAATGATCGGCGTCAAAGCCCATACGATAAACCCCAAAAGGTAATAAAGGACTCCAGACCCACTATGTATGCCATAAAATACGAGAGAAGGGAGCAGCAAGATCGTATTCAAACCGTATAACGATAGAAATGGAACCGCAGACTTCCCGAACAAGATTTGATACGGTTGAAAAGGTAAAGAAATAAAGGACTCCACATCTTCGGCGAAGTAAAAAGAACTGAGTACAGTCCCTATACTTGTGAAACAGAAAATAAAAGTCATCATCACAAACAATAACCCGAGAATGACTCCTTCGTTGCCTATTGGTTCAAGGGCGGCATACATGTTACCAATGATACCTTGGATGAAAAACAATATAAGCAGACCGAAAGGGATCATCATTAAACCAATCATGATATATCCGAATTTTTCCATACTGCTTTTGTTAGCCATGGACAACTGCATTTTGACCATGACTCGCATTAATTTCCACGCTTTACTCATTTTGCGTCAGCTCCAGGAACAATTGCTCCAGATTATCATCATCTTTAAATTGCTGTCTCATCTCAGCCATATTTCCCTTGAATTGCACATGCCCATTGTTAATGATAGCGACTTCATCACACAGCTGTTCCACTACTTCTAATACGTGAGTGGAAAAGAAGACGATTTTCCCTCTTCTGGCATGGTCGCGCATCATCTCCTTTAATGTGTAGGAAGATTTCGGATCCAGCCCCGTTAACGGTTCATCTAGAATCCATACATCCGGATCATGAAGCAGTACACCACTGACAACAATTTTTTGTCTCATTCCATGGGAGTAGGTTTGAATATGATCATTCAAAGCCTCATAAATGCCAAAGCTTTTTGTTAAGTATTCGATCTTTTCTTTCCGGATATCCTTAGGGACTTCGAACACATCAGCAATGAAATTTAAATATTCGATTCCTTTTAACCTGAGAAAAATGTCTGAACGATCCGGGACATACCCAAATTGATGTTTTGCCTTCATCGGTTCTTTCGCGACATCGATGCCATTCATAATGATCGAACCTTCATCAATGGGCAAAATCCCTGTCATCATCTTGATGGTTGTTGATTTTCCAGCCCCATTCGGGCCGAGAAAGCCGAAGATTTTACCATCTGGTACAGAAAGATCAAGGTCTTTGACCGCGTGCTTTCCTGCGAAGCTTTTAGAGATACGATTAATTTCTATCATATTTTCACCCTTTACCTAAATTGCTTTCCTCTTTTCTATACGAAAGAGAAGGGAACAATGTTTCAATTTTCCAACGCTCAGTTGGTTATTATATTCCTCTGGTTATTGAAGTATATGGCAGGATTGTGGAAGACTTGAATTTGAGACTTTTCGGGGTTCGTTTGCTGGGATGAGCGTTAGGGGTGGCTGGGAAGCAACTCGTCTAGCTCCATCGCCCAGACACTCGCGTCATAAGCAGAACAGCAAAGGAATGAAAAGGACATTCCGTTGCTGTTCTGCTTATGCCAGTCGTGTCTCCCAGGGCGATTGCGCATTTGAATACTTTCCTGTGCGGGAGCGCCGAGCTTCCTCGGACTACGTCCTGCGGGATCTCGCCTATCTCCTTCTCCCACGGGAGTCTCGCAGCTTCCCAACCACTCCATTCGATGCATACGTGAAACGAACCCCTTTCCCGAGGGTGAATGTCTTTCACATTTCCTGATTTTAGTTATAAATCGCTCTATAGCAAGCTTTTTTATCCTGGATAGCGGTTATGGGAATTCATATAGCTCTATTTTCCTTATGAGTAAAAACATCTTATGCCGGAAGTGGTTTCGAGACACTTATACGGTAAAGGGGCGGAGGGGAATGGGGAGGATCCTGCGGGAAAAAAGTGCTTGGTGAGACCCAGCAGGACGGAGTCCGAGGAGGCTCACCGCGCTCCCCCGGAAAGCGAGCCATTCCCCGCAGCCCCCATCCACTCAACAAAAGTCTCGAAAGTGATTCTTCCACAAACGGGAACTTATGTGAAATTGACATTATAATTGTAGAATTAGTTATAAGAAGAGGACCATATGATCTTCGTCTAAATAGCGATTTGGTAATTTGATGGCTTTTTCCTCTGTACCGTACGTGTGGAAGCCGAGCTTTTTATACAACTCTTGGGCCGGATGGTTATCTGTGACCACGCTCAAGTGAAGAACTTCTAGCTCGATAGCACGTGCAAATTGAATCAACTCTTTAATTAAGAGTTCTGCGCCACCTTTTCGTCTATGATCTTTGGTTATGTACATGGCTAGGATGGACGCTTTGTGGGAAAACTTTGGGTGGGATTCTTTCACTAAAGTGACGACACCTGCAAGCGTCTCCTCAACAAAAAGCCCGAACGTGCGGGAGGTTTCACTTTCCAGCCTTTGGGCTATCGTGTTGATTGGATCAGGCCTTTGTTTTTCCTGTTCATATGTAGTGATAAATGCATCGGGATTGGTTAGTAGCGCTTCTAGTCTTAAATGATAATATTCTTTAGCATCCGCTTGATTCAATTCGCGTACTTGCATAATAAATGACCTCCTTTGGTTGTTCCTAGACTAGCGAAAAACTATGGTAAAGTAAAGAGAGAACGTACTTATTGACTGAGGTGATCTCATGACTGAAAAGGAAAAGATGATGGCAGGCGAATTATATAAATCCTGGGACGAAGAGTTGACGATGGAACGGTCCCGCGCTAAACAACTGACTTATCAATTGAACCAGACGAAAGATACAGAGGACCATTATCGTAAGCAGCTGATTCATGATCTTTTTGGTACGATTGAAGGGGAGATAGGGCTCGAACCTCCATTTTATTGTGATTATGGTTACAATATTCATGTAGGTGACGGTTTTTTTGCTAATTACAATTGTGTATTTCTGGATGTCTGTGAGATCCGTATCGGAAAAAGAGTGCTGATCGGTCCGAATGTCCAATTGTACACGGCCACACATCCAATGGATCGAGAGACAAGGGCGAGTGGATTGGAGTCAGGCAGACCGATTACTATTGGTGATGATGTATGGATCGGAGGAAGTGTTGTCATCAACCCGGGAGTGACCATTGGAGAGAACGTCGTGGTTGGCGCAGGGGCAGTGGTTACGAAGGATGTTTCACCTAATGTGTTTGTAGCTGGAAACCCTGCAAAGGAAATTCGAAAGGTAGATTGAATTCGTAAGGGTAGTCGCTCCTCCAATTTTTCGTTATCATACTAGAGGATACATGCATACGTAATAGAAAAAGAGAGGATTGAGCAAATGATCAAACGTAAGAGTCAAAGAGAAATTGAAAAGATGCATGAAGCAGGAAAGCTTCTTGCGAGTGTTCATAAACAATTACGCACGTTCATTAAGCCAGGCGTAACTACGATGGAAATTGAAAATTTCGTTGAAAAGTACTTAGCTGAACGTGGGGCCACTGGGGAACAGAAAGGCTACCAGGGATATGAATTCACTACATGTGCTTCCATCAATGATGAAATTTGTCACGGTTTCCCACGTACAGAAAAACTGGAGGAAGGCGACATCGTTACTATTGATATGGTTGTTAACTTGAATGGCTTCTTGGCTGATTCAGCCTGGACACATGCCGTAGGAGAGGTTAGTGAAGAAGCTAAAAAGTTAATGGATGTCACGAAAACTTCGCTTTATAAAGGGATTGAGCAAGCCGTTCCTGGGAACCGCATCGGTGATATCGGTCATGCCATTCAATCTTATGCAGAAGGGGAAGGCTATTCCGTAGTCCGTGATTTCACAGGACACGGTATTGGCGATTCCATTCATGAAGATCCTTATATTCCTCACTTTGGTGCCGCTGGAAAAGGAGCTCGCTTGAAAGAGGGCATGGTCATAACGATTGAACCGATGATAAACATTGGTGCATGGGGCAGCCAGATGGATGAAAACAACTGGACAGCACGTACTGTTGACGGTTCGCTTTCTGCCCAGTATGAGCACACCGTTGCCATTACAAAAGAAGGTCCGTTCATTCTTACCGAGCAGGACGAAGAATAAGCAAAAAAAGGAAGGCTCAGCCACTGAGCCTTCCTTTTTTTGTTGAAGAAAATGGCAGTCTTCTTGAAGACTCAGTTTCGAGACTTTTATTGAGTGGATGGGGGCTATGGGGAATAGCTCGCTTTCCGCGGGAGCGCGGTGAGCCTCCTCGGAGTGCGTCCTGTGGGGTCTCACCATGCACTTTTTTCCCGCAGGAGACTCGCCATTCCCCTCCGCCCCTTTACCATGGGAGTGTCTCGAAACCACTTCTCGGAAACTCTGCTAGTATGCTCAAGCGAAGTGAAATATATAATACTCTCCTCCGTGTGAATCCGAATGCGAAAGCTTGATATAGAGCGATTTACGCCTAGTTCTAAGTGGGGGTGGGAGAATCCCCATTGTGGTAAAGGGGTCCGTTTCTCACATGCATCGAATGGGGTTGGTGGATTTGGGTAATAAAAAAACTCCCCTATGAAAGGGGAGTTTTTTATACGTTCTTATTTTTGAACGTTAGCTGCTTGTGGTCCACGCTGACCTTCTTCAATTTCGAAACTTACAACTTGTCCTTCTTCAAGAGACTTGAAACCTTCTTCTTGAATAGCAGAGAAGTGTACGAAGACGTCGTCTTGACCTTCTACCTCGATAAATCCAAAACCTTTTTCTGCGTTAAACCATTTTACTGTACCTTCAACCATGTACGTTACCTCCTGCGTGGAAAAAATCCACATTGTATTACTATTCTTGCTCTTTTCAAGTTCCATCAAGACGACATCTTACGAAACATCTTCTCTTGCATGAATCTGATCGAACAACGAATAATTAACCTTAGTATAACAGATGGACCAAAAGAATGAAAGCCCTGTGAGGAAAAAGTTTTCCCAACTACTGGGAATGTTCACTCCTGGGGCTGAGTGAGATAAGCTTGATTCATCAAGGAGAATAGGGACCGCTCTACAATGGCATCCACCTCAGTATTCTGAATACGGGCAAGGTCATAAAGTGGGCGGCCTTGTTCTAATAAATGTTCGACAATCAGATAGCCTGTGTAATTGGCTTCTTTTTCAAAACCAGAAGCGCCTGTGCCTTTTGTAAACGAATAAAGGGCTTCATAATCGGTGCGATGGAGGTGCGGTTGGATGTTCATCATCACACGGTTCGGTTCACGACTGCATTTTTCCTGCTCCCAGCACAATGGGAAGTCGATCATTCCACTCTCTTCGAGAACTTCTTCGGTTGTGTGGGCCGCCATCCCTTCCTGGAAAATCAACTGCCCTAATGTTCGTGTATGACTTGGAGCAAGTCCTGATTGGCTGCAGTGGACGACACGAGTCAATTCTTGAATTAATCGTGTCCGGCTGGATGTTAGTTCGACAGGAAAGCAAAGGGTATAATGCTGGTTCTTTTCCATTATGAATGGATCTGTTTCAAAAGTTCCAACAAAAAACATGACGGTCATTCTTACGGGCGACGTACAGTGGAGAATTTGTTTAATGGATTCTACATAACCATTCACTTCTAAGGGGCCAATATCGAAATATTGAATTTTGTCATAGACTTGTTCGTATCTATTCCATGCGTATTCAATCATTTCTTTTGCTAGCTGCCCTTGTTGATAGCCGGGAGGGGTGTAGGGAAAAGCGTATTGATCAGTCCATAACTCATAGCGTTTGTGCAGCGGTGTTTGGGAGGCTTGGTCATAAAACGTAAGGAAACGATCCAACATTTGTTTGCATTTGACATCATCCATGATGATCCCTCCGAATGTTTAAGTATTAGTTAAAAACTCCAGGCGTTTCTTCCAAACGGTGTGAGCATCTTTACCTATCCAAATCAAATGACTATCAGAGTCGACTTCAAAAATTTCGCAATCAGGTACGGAAGACTTCAACAATAGAGCGTTTGTGTAAGGTACACTGCGATCTTTCTGTGAATACATGCCAAGAACAGGCACCTGGAGGCCGTTTATATCCGGGGTTTCGTGATCAAGATCTGTGATAAACCCTTTTCCGGATTGGGAAGTCGCCAGCATATCCACAATGAAACGGCGGTCGTTAGGGGTAAGGTTGTCCAAGTAATCTTCAACATTCTCTGTTGTTAAATCAGCAAGCAATTGTTTCAACACCAAATCAGGGAAGAATTTAAGCATGGTTCGGAGACTACTCCAAACGAATTTCTCTGCTGGTCCGAAAAGAAGCGCGGCTCTTTTTTTTACATCACCTTCCCATGAAGTGAGGAGTGCCGCTTCAAGCAGCAAACGGGCCACACGGTCTGGGTGATGAACAGCTAGAGCGATCCCTGTAGGTCCAGCCGCCGAGATTGAGATGACATTCACTTTTTCAAGTTGGAGATGGTCGAGTACTTCGACGATTGTATCAGCAAAATCCTCAGGAGTGCGACCTGTGGAAAGCTCGGTGTAATCGTAGCCGGGGCGAGAAATCGTGAGTAATGAAAATCCTTCATAAATCAGGCTGCTGTGAGATAAATCTGTATCTCTAGTGGAGTGTCCACCTTTCAATAACAAAACAGGAGGGCCGGACCCTTTATATGTAAACTCTACTATTCCTTTGGATGTATCGAGGAGTGTCGTCGTCAATGGGTTCATCCCTTTCTTTCTTCGTTTTTCCATACATTCAATATAAGCTATAATGGAAGAAAATGAAACATCAGACGATTCTGAAAAAGGGGTTGAAAAATGAGAATTGTGTCGATTTGTCCTAGCAATACTGAAATTGTCGCTAATCTTGGGCAGACCCACCTGTTGGTTGGTGTCGATAATTATTCTGATTATCCTGAAGAAGTGGAACATCTTCCGAAGCTTGGTCCTGACTTATCCATTGATATCGAAAGGGTCGCTTCCTTGAAGCCGGACCTTGTTTTAGCATCTTTATCTGTTCCTGGAATGGAAAAGAACATTGAAGGGTTGGACGAATACGACCTGCCCTATATCATATTGAATCCGAACACGTTATATGAGATTTCTGAAGATATTCGTCGTGTAGGAAAGGCGATTGGAGTGGAAGAGAAAAGCCACCAGCATGCGGATGATTTTCTGAGAGAAATCGATGAATTCAAACATCGTTCCAAGCAGATGGAGAAAAAGCCTTCTTTGTACTGGGAATGGTGGCCGAAACCGGTATTTACACCAGGGAAGTTGAACTGGCTGAATGAAATCAGCGAACTTTCTGGTGGGGTTAACCTCTTCCGTGACCAAGAGGTCGCCAGCTTTCAAACGGATTGGGAGGAAGTGAAAAAACGCGATCCTGATCATATATGTATGGTGTGGGTAGGGGTGAAGGAAGAAAAAATGAATCCTGATCTTATTAAGAAGAGACCGGGGTGGTCTGAACTCAAAGCTGTGAAGCACAATCATATTCATGTCCTGGAAGAATCACTTTTTTGCCGACCAAGTCCGCGTTTACTGGAAGGTCTTAGAAAAATATCTGCTATTGTCAAACACAAAAACAGCAAGTGAGGATATCACTTGCTGTTTAGTGAAGCTTCCCTTTATGTTTCGGGACAGCCAATTCTTTAAAATTCGTGGCGAGTTCGTTCAATTGTTTGGAAAGAATTTCTCCTTCCATCGGCAGACCGTGGCCTGTGACGGCTACCACCGGCTGAAGAGAGGCTAGTTCTTTAACGGACTTTTCTGCTTCCTCCCAGTTATGAGTAAAGTATGCCGGGGGGCCATGCACGTGCTGGTGTTGAATAAACACAGCCATACTTGACTCCTGCTTCACTGTAATGAATGCATCTCCGGCAATGAGAGTTTTGTCCTTATCACGAAATAGAGCGATATGCCCCGGTGTATGTCCGGGGGTGTGAATGAAGCGCCAATCTTCAAGAAAAGGGATGGTCCCATCGTTTGGAAGCGGATGGATGTATTTACTCAAATCGGCCTGGTGAGTAGGGAAGAAAGGCGATAAAAGCGAAAATAACCCACCCCCGACGGTTGCATCACCAACAGGATAATCTCGTTTCCCTGTAACATAATCCATCTCCATCGGATGAATATATATAGGGACTTTCCATTCATCTGCCAATTGCTTTGCTGAACCGACATGATCGAAATGACCATGTGTCAGAATAATGGCTTTCGGCTTTGCACGCCCGTATCTCTTCTCCGCGGCTTCCATGATCCGTTTACTATAATGGCCGATTCCACAATCAATGAGCACCCAGTCATCGGCTCCTTCCTTACCAATAAAGACAACATTGACAATTAACGTGCGGTAAAAGGCGATATCATCCAACACCTGTTCAGCTTCTGCATGCCCCATATGATATTCTTCGTTCGACTGATCCTCATGTTCCATTTGGTCCATGCCCATCACCTCGATCTCCCATTGTTTTTATTTAGTGTAAGTCAGAGAAGGGGAATTATTCACCGTCCTATTGTTTGTTCAGGAGTGAGCCGTAATGTCATGATAGTGCCAGTCATTATTTGAGAAGGGAACAAAAAAAGACCGCCTCTTAAATAAAGAGACGGTTCTTCATCTGTTAATTCGCTTTATCGAGTGGTTGAATCTTTGCTTGCTTTGGGGTGAGTGTTTTCCCTGTCAATCCAAATAGAATCGTGAGCAATGGGCTCAATAGGCAGAAGAAAGCAAAGGGCAGGTACTCGAGAACGGGTACACCGAGCACACCGGATAAGAAGACACCACAAACACTCCAAGGGACAAGTGGATTGATAACGGTTCCGGCGTCTTCAAGTGTTCTGGACAAGTTCTTCCTTGCAAGTCCCGCTTTTTCATAAATGTCCTGGTAAGCTTCTCCCGTGAGCAAGATGGACAAATATTGTTCCCCGATGGCAATGTTGATTCCAATCGCTGTAAACGCGGTAGACAGCGTAGCGGAGCGAGCTGATTTTAGTGATTCCTGTACGCGGGTCAAAATAGAAGGAATGATCCCAGTAACAAAGAACAGTCCTCCAAGAGCAAGGGCGAGAATAACTAGGGATACGGTGAAGAGCATGCCGTTCATTCCACCGCGGGTCAACAGGTCGTTGACGATATCATTCCCGGAATTTCCTTGGAAGCCGTCAAACCATGTCCCGAAAAGGGCGCCCCATTCCATGACACCGCGTAAACCGGCGATCAATGTGGCGACAATACTGCTGATGGCAAGAGATAGGAAAGCCGGGCGTTTGGTCACAGTCATGATTACAAGTAAAGCTAATGGAATCCAGGAGCTCCAGTGCATCAAGCCTGTTTCCCTAAGACCGGCTTGGAACGTGTTCAATTGCTCCACATCCGGTCTTCCGTCTGGAGAAAGAATCATGAACAGGATAAAGGTAATCACAAAAGCAGGAATCGTTGTCCATGCCATGTTTTTTATGTGATCAAACAAATCGACTTTAACAACCGTTGAAGCCAGGTTGGTCGTATCGGATAGGGGGGACATTTTGTCACCAAAGAATGCTCCGGATACGATGGCCCCTGCAGTCATGGCTAAGGATATATCCATCGATTGAGCAACCCCGATGAGCGCTACCCCAACCGTCGCTGCTGTTGTGAATGAGCTGCCTAAGGCAACACCGACGATGGCTGTTACAGCAAAAACAATCGCTAAAAACCATGGGCCTCCAGCTAGAAGAAAGCCTGCATTCATTAAGACAGGAATGGTTCCGCTGGCCATCCAGCTCGCAATTAGGACCCCAATGACAAAAAATAGAAGGACAGCTCCCATTCCTGTCTGTGCTCCTTGAGTCATCCCGTACTGCAGATCTTTGAAGCTCATTTTTTTCAAAGACCCATAGGCGATCATAATGAGGATTCCGATCAGAATCGGGATGTGTGGAACGGTTTGAACGTCAATTATAAAATAGCTGATGATTCCAATGGTTACGAGTAATAGTAATGTCGATTCAATGATGCCTGGTAGCTTTTTTGGCTGCAGGTGAAGCATATGAATTCCCCCTCAAGTTTTATTATTCTTTACTCCCAAGGCCGTGTTTATAAAAATAAAAGCCCCGCCCCTGAAAAACAGGGACGAAGCTTTCACTCCGCGGTACCACCCTTGTTGGTAAATTTCTTTACCCACTCTGTTGGTGTATCACTTGGTCTGGAATTCTGTAATTCGATGGGAGGATGCCCAAGTTCACACCAACCACTTGGTCTCTGTCTGCTGCTCTCGAACCATCTACTTCGGAACTCATGATACGATCTATTCTTTTTTACTTAAACGCTTTTAAGCAGTGAAGTGATGTGAGTTCATCATAGAATATTTTTTATAGGATGTCAACGAATTTTTTTACAAGACGATGCTTCAAATTGTTTCTTCTGTTGTGTATAATAGTGGAAATTTGGATGGACAGGGGGAGGAAGGATGGAAACACAAGCCATTCACACAACGGCTTCTTCTACTCGCTTACATATGATCAAAAGAGGGATGATTGCGGGTTTTCCGATCATGCTGGGCTATTTACCAATCGCTTTAACTTATGGTGTCTTAGCGAGTCGGACAGGAATGACGAATCTTGAGCTAACATTAATGAGCGTGCTTGTGTTCGCTGGCGCTGCTCAATTTCTAGCAGTAGGGATGGTAGCGACGGGGACAGGAATGATTGAAATTATTATTGCAACATTTGTTCTGAATTTCAGGCATTTCGTCATGAGTCTATCTTTCGTCAACCGTTTGAAAGGGGTGGCCCTAAGAGCAAAACTTCCTCTTACCTTTGGTTTGACGGATGAAACTTTCACGATGTCGGCTCTGTATAAGGACGAAGCAAAAGAGAAATATGGCAGCTTATTTTATGCTTCTTTAATCTTGACCGCTTATTTATCGTGGGTGGGAGGATCCTATCTTGGTGGTGTTTTAGGTGATGTCATGCCAGCGAGGTTAAGTGACAGTATGGGCGTTGCCTTATACGCCATGTTCATTGGACTTTTGATCCCTTCCGTGAAAAAGGATTTCAAAATCGCTGGCATCGCTGTACTCGCAATGTTGATCAATTTTATTTGTCAGTATTGGGGAATGAGTCAAGGCTGGGCCATCGTTATGGGTACCGTACTTGCAGGCTTCAGCGGAATTTGGCTTCTTGAAGATGAGGAGGTGACAGAATGATCATTTGGATGGTTATCGGTATGGCAGTCGTTACAGCTGTTCCGAGGTTTTTACCGGCGTTGATCGTAGGTTTTGTCACTTTCCCGAAATGGGTAGACCGGTGGCTCAATGCCATTCCATATGCTGCACTCGGAGCGTTGATTTTTCCAGGAATCATGTCAGTAAAGCCCGATGCACCCCAAATCGGTGTCATCGCTGGTTTGGTAGGAATTTTCCTTGCATGGTTGAATGTCCATATTATCTTCGTTGTATTTGGGGCTATTGCCTCTGTATTCTTGATGACATTATAATCACAACTGCCCAGAAGGTGCATATCTTATAGGGATACTTCCGAGAAAGGAATTGATCGTTATGCACCGACAATTTGGGTTTCCTTTCGGGCAGATTTTCGGATTTCCTAATCAGGGAGGCCAATTCGGCCCGGGCCAACCACCTCCTGGACCTCCACCAGGTGGACCACCTTTTGGAGGCGGGCAAGGGCAGCCACCATTTGGTGGAGGACCTGGTGGGCCAGGCGGTCCTGGAATCCAGCTTCCTCCACCACCGGATCAGCCGCCTAGTTCACAAGGGGCTTCTCTATTTGCTGTTGATCCAGGGTCATTATATGGCTGCCTCTATCGATACACATGGATCACGCTTGTTAACGGCCGCTCGTTCTGGTTTTATCCGACATTCATTGGCCGCACTTCTGTAGCTGGTTACCGTTGGCAGCGTCGCCGTCGTCAGTGGGTTTATACAGGCTTTGATACACGACAAATTTCTAGTTTCCAATGTAGATAAACCTCAAATAAAAGGTGATGTCACTCTTGGCATCATCTTTTTGTTACAATAAGAATTAATTAGAGGAAGAAGGGACGATCTCCATATGCCTGAAGTTAGAGCTGCCCGCTTTGAGGATGCTGAAACGATTGCGGAAATTCATGTGAAGAGTTGGAAATCAACATATAAAGATTTGATTGATGAAAGGGATTTAAGCAATACGACGGTTGAGCACCGTATTGCGCTTTGGGAAACGGTGCTTAGAACTCCTGTGAATGGTCAGATTGCCTATGTTATTGAAAATGATCATGGTGAAGTTGTCGGCTTTGTTTCTGGTGGAAAAGAGCGGACAAAGAATTATGGATTTGACGGAGAAATTTATGCCATATACTTGCTGGATGAGTATCAGGGAAAAGGGTATGGGAAAGAAATGCTCCGGGTATTCTCAAATGGGATGCTTGAAGCGGGGTACCAATCCCTTCTTGTATGGGTGCTGACCAATAATCCTTCCAGCCATTTTTACATAAAATATGGAGCAGACCCAGTTGAGGCTGAGAGGGTCACGATCGGACAAGGAACTTATGAAGAGACGGCTTATGGTTGGAGTGAGTTAAAGAGCTTAACTGATCGTCTAGCATAAACCAGACCATATTCGTCAAAAAAGCCTGCCGTCATGGCAGGCTTTTTACGTCTCTTCTTTTTCTTCGTAGGGTTCGATATGGATATGGGCGTAACCGATGTTTTTTTCTTTTTCTAATCGCTCTTCCACTTCATCGGTAATGGTATGCCCTTCTTGCACAGTAATATCAGGATTGACGTGAATGGTGGCTTCGACAAGCGTCTTATTTCCCTGCATCCGTGCCTTGACATCTTTCACAGCCCAAACGTCAGGATGATCGGATATGCTCTCACGGATGTGTTCAATTCCTTCTTCATCATAACCATCCGTAAGGCTGTGGGTGGCATCGACAAAAATATCCCAAGCCGTTTTACAAATGATGAGGCCAACAATCAAACCAGCAAGAGGATCCAACCAGAACACCCCGAACTGAGAACCGAAGATACCGATGCTTGCACCGACACTTACTAAAGCATCTGATCGATTATCTTGAGCAGCGGCATATAAGGCATTACTATCCACTTTTTTTGATAAATTTAAATTGTAGCGATACACACCATACATGATTAAGGCAGCTGCTAAAGCCGTCCAAGCCGTAAGCATGGAAGGTTCACTTGCTTTTTGCTGGATAATATCCTGAACCGTACCGATAATCACTTCAATGCCGACAGTCATCATAATGAAGGCCGCAATGAGAGAAGCGATCGTCTCAGCGCGGAAATGTCCATAGTGATGATCTTCATCCGGTGGTTTCCTTGAAATCTTAAGCCCGATCAAGACAGCCACGGATGCAATGACATCGGTCGTATTGTTTAACCCATCCGCACGGAGCGCTTCAGAGTTTCCTGCGGAGGCAATGATTAATTTTGTAGTAGCAAGAACAAGGTATGCAATAATACTAACCCAGGCCCCTCGTTCCCCTTTTTTTAATTTTGCATATTCATTCATGGACTTTTACCTCCAGATCGGTCAATTAAAGGCTTGATATAGCTTATCAAATAGAAGTTCAGTGGGTCTAGAGAAAAAAAGCTTTCCATGTTCATGTTAATTGCCTTCGCGCAAAACAGGCTCTATTTGAACTATTATATAGAATTTGTAAAGGTTTTATAAAATATCTCGAAACTAAGAGTCTCGAGTTTGAATTTTAATTTGTGCGGGTATATACTATTTGTGAATCCTGATCGTATCTTAGGAAACAATAAACAGGCATTCTTGGATTCCAATAGTATGTAAAAGGAGAGATTTTAGTGGCAAACGTAAAATTAGCGATCATTTATTACAGTTCTACAGGTACGAACTACCAAATGGCGCAATGGGCGGAAGATGCAGCTAAACAAGAAGGGGCAGATGTGAAACTGGTACGCGTCCCTGAGTTAGCTCCTATGGAAGCAATTGAACAGAATCCTGCATGGAAAGAGCATTACTTAGCTACAAAAGACGTTGTACCAGAAGCGAAAATCGACGACCTTGATTGGGCGGACGCTGTGATTTTCAGTGTGCCTACCCGCTTTGGTAACGTTCCTGGGCAAGTGAAACAATTTATGGATCAGGCGGGCGGACTATGGTTCCAAGGAAAACTTGTGAACAAGGTTGTCAGTGCGATGACATCTGCTCAAAACGTGCACGGTGGCCAAGAAGCAACGCTGTTGAACTTTTACACTACGATGTTCCACTGGGGCGCCATCATTGCAGCGCCAGGGTACACAGATGATGCGGTATTTGCTTCAGGAGGCAACCCTTACGGTACGAGTGTGAGCGTAGATGGAGAAGGAAATATGAAAGAAGAAGTTGAAGGCGGCGTACGTCACCAAGTGAAACGTACAATAGATGTAGCAAGTAAATTCATCAATTAATATAGAGGGAAGAGTATGAAGCTTTTTGAGTTTCATACTCTTTTTTTACTTTATAAAGGAAGTTTGGGGAATGAGGGCCCATTTGTGAGTTTTATGGAAAAAGGTTGATCATCGCTTTTCTTTCTTCTAAATGTGACAAGGAGAGGTGAGCGAATCCTATTTTTTTCGAGAAATAGAGATGTTCATAGAATTCTCTTAGGGATTTAGTAACTATTTTGTGACAGTAAATCATGATGAATCCCTCTAGCAATAGGTTTGAAAGGTTTAAATTTTTCAAATTTGGGAATCATAATACTAAATATTCAGAAAACTTGTTGCGAAATTCTATTAAATCCTGCATAATGAAAAAAAGCATGAAGGGGGTAGTCTCATGAGAAAGCAAAAGATTGATTATGTTATCCGTCGCCACCCCGAGTACAAAGGGAAAGAGATTACGGCAAAGAGAGAGTTGTCCTTTGGAATACAGTTAGCCTCACGTCTGCTTTTAGATCAACTAAGTTATCAGTTTAATAAAGAACGTCTGGATAAGGAAATTAACCAGGCCATTGATAACGATGACCGCGATGAATTTGAACGTTTAAGTTTTCAATATCAACCCTTTACATGGGAATAAGATAGAACCGTTGCTGATGCAGCGGTTTTTTTGTGAAGTTTTAGGTCATGAATGAAAGAGGAACATTGGAATTCTTTCCTATGACTAAATAGAACTCGTCAAGGAACTTTTTGCAACAAATCAAAGAGTAAATGAGCGGAGTTTTAGGAAAACAGCTTTATGAAAGGGATCAGATATACAACATCTTCCTGTGAATGTTATAGTAAGGGTAACATCATAGACTAGGAAGGTAATACAATTGAAAAAAGTATGGATTCTAACAATGTTATGTATCAGCTTGACCGCTTGTTCTCTCGCCTCATCTGGGAACGAACAAGAGTCGGAAGAAGATGTTCCTGCTTCTTCCCAAAAAGAATCGGAACAAAACGATGCAGATAAGGAAGGACAATCCTCTTCACCTGAAGAAACAGAGCAGACACCTGCTGACGAAGAAAAAGATACAGCGTCTGAGAAAACAGAAAAAGATAAAGTCTTGGATGATGGAACGGTCGAAGTAGGTGAACCTGAGAGTTTGCAGGTGGTTGTCAACAAGAGAAGGAAACTGCCGGAGGATTATACTCCCGAAGATTTGACTGTCCCGAATGTGCCTTTTTATTTCACAGAAGACCACCCGAAAAAACAGTTGAGAAAAGAAGCAGCGCGTGCTTTAGAAAAGCTTTTTGACGCTGCTGAACAGGATGGAATTGACTTAGTAGCCGCTTCCGGCTATCGTTCCTATGATCGTCAAAAAAGGATTTACGAAAGAAATGTAGAAGTTTATGGCAAAGAAGAAACAGATACATTCTCAGCACAACCTGGTACGAGTGAACACCAGACAGGACTTGCCATGGATGTCACCTCTGCTCAGGTGGCATTCAAACTGGAGCAGTCCTTTGGTGAAACCAACGAGGGAGAATGGCTGGCCGACCATGCTCATGAACACGGGTTTATTATCCGTTATAGAGAGGGTGCCAAAGAGATCACCGGTTACATGTATGAACCTTGGCATTTGAGGTATGTAGGGAAAGACATCTCTACAGATGTTCATGAACAGGCCGTAACGTTAGAGGAGTTTTTTGGCCTTTACCCTTCGGATGAATGATAGAAAGCCATTTCTCAAGAGAGAAATGGCTTTTTTAATAACAGATTCCAACGCGGTGATATAAAAATGCATTATTGTGTAATTCCTGATAGGCGAATAATGCCGTGTCTGCCACGGTAATCTTTTTGCCGTCTTCCGGGAGCAAATCACGTTCGGATCGGATATTGCCGTATCTTTCTCCATCAGGCAGGTAAGTCGGACAGATGATAGTCCAATCCAGCTTACTTTCCTGTAGAGCTTCATATACTTTAACGTGTTCTTCAGCTGCAAATGTCTTTTTTCGTTTGGATTCATTGCTCTGGTAGCGGTATTTTTCTTTTTCGAACCTGCTGTTGAGGATGCCTGCCGTTCCGATTGTGACGATTCGCTTGATTTCTTCTTCCTTCATCGCTTTTATTATCAAAGGTACACTCTTTGTTAGGGTGTCCGTCTTATCTGTGTTCAAGGCACTTATAACCGCATCACAGTTGGCAATCGTCTTTTTTACGTCTTCTTCATTTTTCGCATCGCCAATAACGAACTCCGCTCCAGGAATAATTTCCATCGCCCGTTTTTCATCACGAACGAGTGCTTTTACTTCCACCTCATCATCTAGAGCTAATCGTACGATTTCAGATCCTACTCTTCCTGTTCCACCGAATAATGCAAGTTTCATTAAATCACCTCAAAGATTTGTAAAGTTTACTTATGACTACGTAAAAATGTGAAAATCCTTTGCTATGCTTGTCTCAAAAGAATGTAGATGGGGGATATGACCATGAAAAAGAAACCCGTTCGGAGCTGGATGCTCTATGATTTTGCCAATTCAGCTTTTGCGACGACCATCATGGCTGCTGTTTTACCTGTATTCTATTATGATGTAGCAGCTAAAGGTATTCAAGAATCTTTAGCTGCAAGCTATTGGGGATATTCCCAATCCATTGCCGTCTTAATCGTTGCGATCCTTGCTCCCATTCTTGGTGCAATCAGTGATTATTCGGCAGCGAAGAAAAGATTTTTGATGTTTTTTGCCTATATGGGCATGATTGCTAGCGTCTTGCTTGCCTTTGTAGGAGAAGGGGATTACGTCTTTGCTTCTATACTATTGATTGTGGGGACAATTGGCTTTTCAGGTGCGAATGTATTTTATGATGCCTTTTTACCTGAAGTGGCCAAAGAGGCAGATATAGACCGGGTTTCTGCAGCCGGTTTCACATTAGGGTATGTCGGTGGCGGGGTTCTCTTGGCCGTCAACTTGCTGATGATTATGAAGTATGAATGGTTCGGGCTGCCGAGTACCTTGATGGGTACGAAGCTTGCTTTCGTATCTGTCGGTATTTGGTGGTTTGTTTTTTCCATCCCTCTTATAAAAAACGTTGTAGAGGAAAAGAAGAGGCAGCAAAAAAGGGAACGCTCTTATGTAGCCATCGGCTTTCAACGGCTTGGTCGGACATGGAAAGAACTGAGACAGTTTAAGCAGCTCCTCATCTTCTTATTAGCATTTTGGCTTTATAACGACGGGATATCTACGATTATAAAAATGGCCACTATTTATGGAAGGGATATTGGTATTGATAGCACTTCACTGATTACGGCTTTACTCATCACTCAATTCGTCGGTATTCCGTGTACATTTTTCTTTGGTTGGCTGGCAGGTAAAATAACTCCTAAACGTGCGCTCATGATTTCATTATCTATCTACCTGGTCATCGTAGCACTTGGGTATTTTATGACCTCAGCCCTTCATTTTTACATCCTGGCTTTGTGTGTAGGTTTCGTACAAGGGGGAGCTCAGGCCTTAAGCCGCTCTATTTTTGGACGAATGGTTCCGGGGGACCGTCATGCGGAGTTTTTCGGTTTTTACGGTATCTCTTCAAAATTCGCTGCCATTTTTGGACCGTTTGCCTTTGCACTTGTGGGACAATTGACAGGGTCCAGCCGTTTTGGGATTTTGTCCCTCTTGTTCTTCTTTATCGTTGGCATGATTCTTTTATACGTGCTTGATGTAGATAAAGGGGTGGAGCAGGCGCAGGCCTACACCCACTCTGATGAAGAGCCCATCATTCGTTCGTAGTTTACACAATCGGATGACAATACTGGTTGGTCAGCATTTTTTCAAGAGGTTCCCCCGTATCATACGAAATGTTTCCGACGATTTCTTGAATGTGAGCCAATACGTCCGGGGAACCTGTTTTCCAATACTCGAAGATATACTGAAAAAGAAGGGTACCTTCATTTTTAGCCTGTTCATATAAATCCAAAAAAGATTCGGCGCGCTTTTCATTCGTTGCCGGGTGATACCACTCCATACGGCTCTCATTCAAAAAATCTCTTTTTTCAGCGATTGGCTGATGGGAAAACGAAGAGACGAGAGATCCGAACCATTGATTTTTCCATTTCCAAGGATCATACAACACCCTTTGAGCAGCTTGAATATGGAAAAAAGATTCTTGAATCACTTTCTTTTTATGTTTTGTCGTGATTTCTGGATAGTGATGGGAGAGCATCGAATGCATAAAGGAAGAAATCGGACGGATTTGTTTTCCAATTTTTATTTTCTTATGGACAGGGTTTTTCCATGTTTCCAAATTCCTCTCACGATGAAGCATGACTGTATCTAAAAGTACCTCTAGTTCCTGGTGTTTATTTTCTTCATAACCTGCATGGTAGTGAACGTAGGGATGGGTATGGCGGTCAAGTATATGATGGCTCACAAAGCCCAGGATAAAGGCTTGAATTAAGTTTTTCTCTGACTTTCCTCGTTCAATCATATCCATCAAAAAGGGCCCGCATTTTTCTGTATGCATCAGCATTCCGATTTCTGCTACCTTTTTATCCGGTAGAAAAGGCAGGAAATTATGATAAAAGAACGGGTCCGGACCCTGGGCTCCCATATGTAAAGGGGCCGGGGAAGTTTCTAAAAGGTCTTTCCTATCAAGCTCCTCGCACAACTGATCCACAAACAGTATATGTGTCCATATATTAGGCATCATCATTCTCCATTCTTTATAAGAATTTGTTACACTAAATGGCAGGATTGTGTAAGACTCAGTTTCGAGATAACCGGGGTTCGTTACAAAGTTGAGCGTCAGGGGTGGTTGGGAAGCTACTCGCTTTCCTGCGGGGATGACGGCAAGCCTCCTCGAGCTAAAGCTCTGCGGGGTCTCGCCAGTCAATCCATTCCCGCGGGAGTCTCGCAGCTTCCCAACCCCCCCATTCGATAAGTGTGAAAAACGAACCCACTTTGCCCAGGATGAGTGTCTTCCATCATCCCAGTTCTGGATTGATAAAGCGCTCTGTAGCAGGCTTTCCATGGAAAGTGTACACTCTTTAGAATCTACACGCTACTATTGGAAGCTCCGCTATTTGTTGAAGTGGTTTCGAGATCCTTTTATGGCAAAGGGGCGGAGGGGAATGGCGAGACTCCTGCGGGAAAAAAGTGCATGGTGAGACCCCACAGGACGCAGTCCGAGGAGGCTCACCGCGCTCCCGCGGAAAGCGAGCTATTCCCCGCAGCCCCCATCCACTTAACAAAAGTATCGAAACTGAGTCTTCAACTAAAGGGAGCTTTAATGGATGTGTGGATTCAAAAAAAAGAGCCTTTCTGAAAAGGCTCTTTTTCACCACTTTTTACCCACTTGAGAGATCAAGCAAGGATGGAAGATATGTACCTTTGCTTGATGGATTCATTATACATAAATATCTGAAAAATGTAAATAATCTGACTTGTAACTTGAAGAAAATTGTCAAAAAGAGCGGGCTTCTGGTGATTGTTCAAAAGATTCTTGATACAATGAAAGGGCATGCAATGATTTGAGCAAAGGGAGGATATTCATGGATTATCGCATTGAGAAAGATACCATAGGAGAAATCAAAGTACCGAGCGAAAAGTTTTGGGGAGCTCAAACACAGAGAAGTAAACAAAATTTCCCCATCGGTGATGAAAAAATGCCGAAAGAAGTTGTTGAGGGCTTTGCTATTCTTAAAAAAAGCGCGGCAAAAGCAAATGCAGCACTTGGTTTGCTTGAAGAGGAAAAAGCAGACGCTATAGCTTATGCGGCGGATCTCATTATTGCCGGAGAACTTGACGAGCATTTCCCTCTTGTCGTCTGGCAGACGGGAAGCGGGACGCAATCCAATATGAACGTGAATGAAGTTATCGCTTACGTCGGTTCACAATGGCTGGAAGATAAAGGAAGTGAAACGCGCCTCCACCCGAATGATGATGTAAATAAATCTCAAAGTTCGAATGATACTTATCCGACAGCCATGCATATTGCATCTGTCAGAAAGATTGAGGATGTCGTTCTTCCAGCCTTGATCCAATTTAAACATACATTACAAGAAAAAATGGAAGCGTTTAACGATATTGTTAAAATTGGCCGTACTCACTTACAGGATGCCACTCCCTTGACACTCGGTCAGGAAATCAGCGGTTGGCATCGCATGCTTGAAAAAACGGAAAAAATGCTGATAGAAAGTACGGAATATGTAAAAGAGCTTGCGATTGGTGGAACAGCTGTAGGTACGGGATTGAATGCTCATGAAGATTTTTCTGAACAAGTTGTGGCTCAAATTAACGAGGCGACAGGAAAAGGCTTTATTTCCGCACCGAATAAGTTCCATGCGCTTACCTCGCATGACGAACTTGTTCACACGCATGGTGCTTTGAAAGCCTTGGCTGCCGATCTGATGAAAATAGCCAATGATGTAAGGTGGCTTGCAAGTGGCCCGCGTTGTGGCATTGGAGAAATAACGATTCCAGCAAATGAACCGGGAAGTTCCATTATGCCGGGTAAAGTGAACCCGACACAAAGCGAAGCGGTAACGATGGTTGCGGCTCAGGTCATGGGGAACGACGCTACGATCGGTTTTGCAGCTAGTCAGGGGAACTTTGAGCTGAACGTATTCAAACCAGTAATCGCTTATAATTTCTTGCAGTCTGCACAACTTCTTGCGGACAGCATCGTTTCTTTCGATGAACGTTGTGTGAGCGGATTGGAGCCGAATCATGAACAAATTGAAAAATACTTACGTGATTCCTTAATGCTTGTGACAGCTCTAAACCCTCATATTGGATATGAAAATGCAGCGAAAATCGCAAAAACAGCTTTTGAAAAAGATCAGACATTGAAAGAAACAGCGGTTGAGCTAGGTATTCTTACCGAAGATCAATTTGAAGAATATGTTGATCCTAAAGCGATGACGAAGCCAAACGCGAAATGATTTTGTTGTTAGCCATGTTTATTAGCCTGGTATAAATTTCTCCAGTAATTACCACCTGTTTTTTTGACATAAAAACAACCAGACCGACCCATACTACGATTACACAAGACAGGAGGTGAGACACATGGCTAACAACAACAGTTCAAACGAGTTGGTTGTACCTGGTGTACAACAAGCTCTAGACCAAATGAAATACGAAATCGCACAAGAATTTGGCGTACAACTTGGTGCTGACTCTACATCCCGTGCTAACGGTTCTGTAGGTGGTGAGATCACTAAGCGTCTTGTCCAAATGGCTGAGCAACAGTTCGGTGGACAACAATACAAATAAATACTTGTGACGAAGGAGGAAGGGTGCGCCCTTCCTCTTTATTTTTTGGATGTCTTGAAGCATTCATACGTTGCACGAAGATTGAATTCTTTAGATCGTTTTGAAAGAAGTGGCGAGCGATGCAAGAATGTGGTGTATGCAATGGGTGGGCACCCTCTGAGAGAACCTGCCCCAAATGCGAAGGAACAATGCGAGATCAAGGACGTGTCACGGATTTCTTGGATGATTACAGTCCTTATCTTGATCAGAAATATACAGATCTCGTTGATGGTGATTTGAATTCATCCATTACTGAGGAATGCGTCCATTTATTTGTTTGTGAAGATTGTGGTTTGAATGATATTCAAGCCACATAAAAAAACGCAGCCCACAAGGCTGCGTTTTTCATCTATTAGCGGATACGTAATTCAGAGTCTTTATCAAAGAAGTGAACTTTGTTCATATCGATTGCCAACGTAATCTGATCTCCACCATTAATATCTGAACGAGAGTCTACACGAGCGATAAAGTCCTGATCATTCAGTTTGGAATATAAGTAAGACTCAGATCCCATCAATTCTGCTACTTCAATGTCTGCAGTGATCTTCTTATCCTGGTTTGCATCAATAAATACAGGCTCATCATGCATATCTTCCGGTCTTACACCAAGAATCACTTCTTTACCGATATAGTTTTGTTCACGAAGAGGTTTCATTTTCCCTTCAGGAACAGCGATTTTGACCTCGCCCAGCTCGATGTGGCCGTCGGCAAGTTTTCCATTCAGGAAGTTCATCGCCGGAGAACCGATAAAGCCGCCGACAAAAACATTTTCAGGTTTGTCATAAACATCTTTTGGTGCACCTACTTGTTGAATGACGCCGTCTTTCATAACAACAAGTCGTGTTGCCATCGTCATCGCCTCTGTCTGGTCGTGCGTGACGTAGATGGTCGTCGTTTGAAGACGTTGGTGCAATTTCTGAATTTCTGCACGCATCTGAACACGAAGCTTTGCATCAAGGTTGGAAAGTGGCTCGTCCATCAAGAATACTTTCGCATCTCGGACAATCGCACGACCAAGAGCAACACGCTGTCTTTGACCACCTGACAGCGCTTTTGGTTTACGATCAAGTAAAGCCTCAAGGCCAAGGATTTGCGCCGCATTATTTACACGTTTCTCAATTTCGCTTTTATCCATTTTGCGAAGTTTGAGGCCAAACGCCATATTATCATATACGTTCATGTGCGGGTACAAAGCGTAGTTTTGGAAAACCATCGCGATGTCTCGGTCTTTTGGTGCTACGTCATTCATGCGTTTTTCATCAATCATGAAATCGCCGTTTGTAATTTCTTCAAGTCCTGCAATCATACGAAGTGTCGTAGATTTACCGCAACCGGATGGACCGACGAATACGATAAACTCTTTATCCTTGATGTGTAAGTTGAAATCATCCACCGCTTTTACACTTTTATCATATACTTTATCAATATTGTTCAGTTTTATTTCAGCCATTTTATATCCCCCTAGTAATTTGAAATCGCTTTCTTGATTGATTACAGTGTATCGAAGTTTCTGAAAACGGTAAATGGACAAAGTGCACAAAGCTTGGAAGGGTATGTTTGTGCACTTTGTCGATTGTCAGTATTCCATGTGTAATAATGCGAGATAAGTAATGACCGCGCCCTGAAATTGTTTAATATCAAGCCCCGTTTTTTCCACAAATTTGTCCACTCGGTATTGGAGACTGTTTCTATGCATATACAGTTTTTTAGCAGCTAGAGATGTATTAGAACCCGATTCCAGGAAGATCCGGATGGTCTGCAATAATTCCTTGTCCTTTTCGATGTCCTTAAAGATGGATCTACGAATATGTTCCCATTCTTCTTCTGGAAGTGCGTCTATATATAAATAGGGGATAATATCCATATAGGTAATAATTGAACCTAGTTTATGTTCTTTGGCTATTCTTGCTCCGTGCTGTGCCCATTTCAATATTTTTGAGGCATCCTCCTGTGTCGAAGTGAATTCACTAATAAATAAATGGATATCTGTATAAAAATCACTGCTTAATACGTCTGTCATGCCTTCAAATTCCATGATTTCCTGATCTTTAGATGATATTTCCTCTATGATGAACCCCTCACGATCCGATGTCCATAAGAGAGGCATTTCTTGAGGGAATAGGGATTGAAGTGCTTCCTTTACAATATCTTTCTCTGCTTCAGCATCTTCAATGGAAAAGAGAACAAACCGAAAGGATACCGGCCACACCATATCTTGAGTCTTCTCATTTTTATAAAGAAATGATGACCATCGCTTCTCCCTTTCCGTCATGGTGGATTCTTCTGAGCTTAAAGGTTTGAGGAATATAGAGAGCAATTCAGAAGATTGCTGATCAAGTTCATCTTTTTTAATTCCTACGATTTCTGCATTTTCGGTTTGGAACCATTTGTATTCCGTATGATTGTCAAACCCTAGTTTATTTATCGTGATTGAAGGGTATAATCGTTTAAGTTGGTCTACAACTGACATGAATCTCTTCCTTTTTGGTTGGATATTTACTATTATAGTAATACAATGGACAAAATCCGCAAAGCGTTGAAGGTATAAAACTTTGTACCTGAAGAGAGGAGGAGAAGGAATTGGATCAAGTGAAGGATAAAAGTATTTACGGTCCTGAAACGAAAAACCGTTTAAAAAGGATTGAAGGTCAAGTTCGTGGTGTCCTCAAGATGATGGATGAAGACAAGGATTGTAAAGATGTTATTACCCAGTTGTCAGCCGCACGTTCTGCGATGGACCGTGCGATTGGATATATCGTAGCAAAAAATTTAGAAGGCTGTATTCGTGATGCTCATGAGGAAGGCGAATCAGCGGAAGAATTAATTAACGAAGCTGTACAGATGATTGTTAAAAGCCGGTAATGAAGAAAGCTGTCACCTGTTGCATCTGATGAAAGGCAAACAGGAGACAGCTTTTTCTTTTCATTTTTCCTCTTTTTGCTCAGGAATTTCGTGAGTTTCTCCGATTTGCTCATGCCCGTAGACAGGTTTAATCGTGCCACCTGCCATACCCTCATTGATCATCCGATCGACGTCAAGCTCGAATTTACCCTTTCCTTCAGGTGCTACATGTTTTTTATGCTTATCCATATGTTCACCTCCTCCTTTCATTTTGCCCTGATTCCGAAATTCAATGAACCAACACGGAGCATTAACTTGTCCTTCCCCTTCATATTCTTGTAGTAAGGGAGGAGATCAAATGCAGGGCTATCGTGAGTCCTTTATCCAAAGGCTGCAAAGGTCAATTGAAGAAGAGTGGAAGGATCATGATTTTTACAGCCGACTAAAAGGGGATACAAGTAACCGTTTATTCAGGGACTATATTAAGCATGCGGAAGATGATGAATTGAAACATTATCAAATGTTTCAACACCTTCACTTTCAGTTGACAGGAAAGTATCATGATTTTGAACCCGAAATGATCAGCTACCGGTCTTTCGAGAATGGTGTGATCAGGGCTCAACAAGATGAATTTAAAGCGGCCGAGATGTACAGGGAGATGCTGTTTATGATTCCTACGCCCGTCGCTTATCAAGCGTTATTTACAGCTATGACTGATGAGATGGAGCATGCGACTCGGTTCGGTACCATTTATGGGAGATTAAAATAATTCCAGTTTGAAGGCCATGTCTACACAAGGCCTTTTTTGTTTGGTGTTTTACCGTTGGCACTTGGCTTTTATATGGATTATACTTGGTACACCATGTGTAGAAAGAGGTTGGAACATGAATCCTGTTTTATTAATTTTAATGATGATCGGAATCGGGGCCCTGATCGGAGGGCTTACGAATTCATTAGCCATAAAAATGCTATTCCGTCCATACCGAGCCATTCATATCGGTAACTACCGTCTTCCTTTCACCCCGGGACTGATTCCTAAACGACAAAAGGAATTAGCCCAGCAATTAGGGAAAATGGTTGTGAACCATCTATTAACTCCAGAAGGCATCCGACGAAAACTCACCCATTCAACTTTTAAGACTCAGATGACCACGTGGGCGAAAGATGAAGTTCACACGATGCTCAAAAAAGAAGACACGTTAAAAGAAGTACTTGAAAAATTTCATATTGAAGTAACGTCCACATCCATTCACAAGCATGTTTCCCATTGGGTGGAACATCGTTATGATTCGGTTATGAACGAATATCGTGAAAAAACGATCGAGGAGTTGTTAACACCCGCGTTGCGAGAAAGGGCAGACCATGGGGTGGATCAAGCCGCTGCTCATATCCAGGCAAGTATAGAAGCTTATTTCCGGAGTTCGGAAGGAAAAGAGAAAGTGGCAGCACTGATCGATAACTATCTGGATAATCAAGGGTTTTTCGGTAATATGATTTCATCTTTTATGGGTCCCGATGGGCTCACGGAACGTATTTACCCACTGATTCTTAAATATGTATCTGATAGAGAGATGAAGGATTGGTTGGAAACGATGTTGCATGCAGAGAAGGATAAACTTTTAACCAAGCGAGTGGCTTGGTTTGAAGACTATATCGGGCGTGAAACCATAGGCTCAAAGCTTGGAGAAGCCGTTGCCCATACCTTGCCAGTAGATCAATGGATGGCGAAAACGGTGGAGGAATGGACAAGTCCTTATGAAGAAAAGATTCTAGATACTTTCGTTCCGGCAGCCGTTGATCAAATCAGTGAATTGTTATCATCCAAGGTGGAGAGCATGATGACACAGTTACGTTTATCTGAAATTGTTCAGGAGGAAGTCGAAGCTTTCCAAGTTGACCGTCTTGAAGAAATGGTCCTCGGCATTTCCAGGAGGGAATTTAAAATGATAACCTACCTGGGTGCGTTACTAGGAGGAATGATCGGCTTGCTGCAAGCCACTATTGTGCTATTTTTCGGATAATAGTGTATTCCTATACAGACGTATAGGAGTTTGTTATAGTGGGGAAGGAGTGTCAGAACGAAAATTTAGGAGGTACTTATTTTTATGGCAAATCTATATGATTACGCGTATGATCTAGAAAAAGCAATCCGTAACAGTGAGGAATTCAACGGATTGAAAGAAGCATATGAAGCAGTTATGAACGACGAAGCTGCTAAAAAAATGTTTGACGATTTCCGTCAAACACAAATCACGCTTCAACAAAAGCAGATGCAGGGAGAAGAAATTTCTGAGGAAGAAGTAGAACAGGCTCGTAAAGTCGTTGAGCTTGTACAACAACACCCTCAAATCTCCAAGCTTATGGAAGAAGAGCAACGCTTGAATACAGTCATCAACGACATCAGCCGTATCATTACGAAGCCTCTTGAAGAGCTTTACGGCAACCCTGAAGAACCACAACAATAATAAAGAAATGAAAAAGGAGCTGGTGAACCAGCTCCTTTTTTTGTTGTCTGCAATTTGTGGGTTATTTTGCAGGGGAGGATGTCTGGAATCAGGAAGCAGACCATAAGCCGTCTATGTTTCGTGTCTACTAGGGCTTTCTCAAAACTGGATTTTTTGTCGTCTCTTGCAGGAAAGTGGGGGCTTTATGACGAAAAGCTAAACCGAGAAGAATTTTTCCAAATATAGGAGGAAAATTATGAAGCATTTCATTGTAGAGGAAAAGGGAAATGTGGTTCATTTGAAAATTGCCCGAGGAGAAAAATACAATGCATTAAATGCAGAATTATTAGCAGAATTCGCAGAAGCAGCTCGTGAAGCGAGGCGGTCGGAGGCACAGGTCGTTCTTCTTTACGGAGAGGGAGATGGATTCTGTGCAGGTGGAGATTTGAGTATGATGAAAGAGGTGTCTGACAGAGATACCTATGATGAAGTCATGAACAACATCGAGACGATTGTAACAACCTTCTATTCTATGCAGAAAATTGTTATATCCGCTTTGCATGGGCCTGTCGTAGGTCTTGGGTTAAGTATCGCATTATCTGCTGATTATGTCATAGCGGAACCTGATGCCAGTTTATCAATGAACTTCATAGGTATTGGATTGGCTCCAGACGGTGGAGGTCATTTTTGGCTGCAGGAACGTTTAGGAACACACCAGGCTAAACATTTCGCTTGGGAAGGTCAACAAATGAGAGCGAAAGAAGCTTATGATCATAAACTTGTGGATATTGTCGTCAATGGACCTGTCCGAGAAGAGGCCGCGCGTCTGGCGGAAGAGTGGAGCGGCCGTCCATTAAAATCCATGATTGCTACAAAAGAAATTTATCATCAACATGGGATGGAACGGTTATCCCACTATTTGGAGAAAGAACGTGAAACCCAATGGATGTTACTTCAAACTGATGATCATAAAGAAGGGGTTGAAGCCTTCTTGAATAAACGAAAGCCGGAGTTTCATGGTAAATAATAAAAAGTCGCGCCGAAGAGCGCGACTTTTTATAGTTTTAAATTGTTTGTGGTGTTATCTGTGGAACAAAACCAAATGTCCTTCAGGTGCAGCACAGCGATGGGTGTGATTGCTGTACCCTTTCTCTTCCAGCTTCTCTGACCCTAATTTTTTTGCCTGGTCATCATTTTCTGCTTGAAAGGTTTCATCGAGGACATTGGTACCATCTTTCTCGAATACAGTTAAGTAGTATGTCTTCATTGTTGTGCCTCCTTGAATGAATAGGTATTCATTATTTACTTTTGTCATACAACGTCGATATTCCTGCTTGACCAGCAAATTTCCATCAAAAAATTTCCCATCACATTCCTCCACAAAAGCTCCCTATTCTTGAAGACTCAGTTTGGAGATGTTTTCGGGGTTCGTTTGCCATATTGGGAGTCAGGGGTTGTTGGGAAGCTACTCGCTTTCCTGTGGGGGAGCGCCGAGCTTCCTCAGGCTATCGCCTTGCGGGATCTCGCCTACCTCCTTCTCCCACGGGAGTCTCGTAGCTTCCCAACAACCCCATTCTATAAAAGGAAGAAACGAATCCCTATACCGAGAAGGAGTTTCTCCCACTCTTCTCTCCTAAGCATGCATAAAGCGCTCTGTATCAAGCTTTTACGTTGTGAATGCCAGCTGTGGAGGGAGGATATTATCCACTTCCCTCAATCATACAAACTGATTTTTCCAGAAGTGGTTTCGAGAATCTTCCATGGCAAAGGGGCGGAGGGGAATGGGGAGACTCCTGCGGGAAAAAAGTGCCGGGTGAGACCCCGCAGAGCGAAGCTCGAGGAGGCTCACCGCGCTCCCGCGGAAAGCGAGTCATTCCCCGCAGCCCATATCCACTCAAAAAACATCTCGAAACTGAGTCTTCAAGAATCCTGCCATATTCTTTGAAAGAAGTATTTCTTTGGAAAGCAATTTTGAAACCATTAGGTTAGAAATTACGTACATAAGGTGAAAAGGGGGAGAAATAATGACGTTACGATTGGAGAAAGTGACGAAAAAGTTTGGATCGTTTACAGCTGTTGATGATTTGTCATTGGAAATTCCAGAAAAGCAGATCTTTGGTTTTCTCGGTGCGAACGGAGCGGGTAAAACCACCACCTTCCGTATGGTTCTCGGTTTGTTGGATCAAACCAAAGGGGAAATATCATGGAACGGTGGGGACATTGGCTACGACCAGAGTCATTTAATCGGGTATTTACCGGAGGAAAGAGGACTTTATCCCAAGCTGAAGGTCCAGGAGCAGTTGGTTTATTTGGCCAAATTAAGAGGGATGAAGAAATCTGAAGCCGTTCAACAGATTGAAAGTTGGCTTGAAAGATTTAAAGTACCCGAATACAAAAATAAGAAAGTTGAAGAATTATCGAAAGGAAATCAACAAAAAATTCAGTTCATCTCAGCTGTATTACATAAACCGAAATTGTTGATATTGGATGAGCCTTTTTCAGGTCTTGATCCAGTTAACGTTGAAATGCTGAAAAAAGCTGTCATTGATTTGAAAGAATCCGGAACATCGATTGTATTTTCCTCCCACCGGATGGAGCATGTAGAGGAATTGTGTGAAAGTCTGTGTATTCTTCATCACGGTTCACCTGTGGTGCATGGAAAGTTGAAGGAGATTAAAAAGTCATTCGGGAAAAAGAATGTGAAAGTCATTGCAGATTTTGACCTTGCGTTTTTGGAGAGTATTCCTGGAGTTACGAAATATAAGCCCCTGGGAGATGGCTGTGAAATCCAGATTGAGAGCGAGGAAATTGCACAGCGTATTTTTGAGGAGCTTCAAGGGAAAGGGTTTGTACGCAAATTTGATCTGGAAGAGCCGACTTTGAATGATATCTTTATTGAGAAGGTGGGTGCTTCTTATGAATAAGTTCTTTATCATGGTTGCCCAGACCTATAAAAACCGCGTCAAATCCAAGTCTTTCCTAATTACCACGATTGTCACTGTTGCACTCATTTTCGCTTTATCGAATTTGCAATCCCTAATTGAGACTTTCAGCGATGTGGATGAAGAAAAGAAAGTGGCTGTCGTGACAGACAATGAGGACTGGTTTCAGTCATTAAATCAGGTCGTGTCGATGAATGACAACCTTAGCCTTGAGAAATACAATGGAAGTCTTGAGGAAGCTCAAGCAGCGGTAGAAGAAGGAGACTTTCAATCTGTTGTAGATGTGGAACAAGGCGAAGAGGGGATGCCTGAAGCGACTTATTATGCGAACAAAATCGCTAACACAGGGGAAAGTGACCCTGTCAGACAGGCGCTTCAACAAGTGAAAGTTCAGTATGTGACCGAGCAGGCCAATGTCGATCCTGCGATCATTCAACAAATGAATGCCCCTGTGAATTTTGAGCTCGTAGCTCTTGAAGATAGTGCAAAAACGGCAGAAGAGCTCAACCAGACTCGCGGACTTGTGTATGTGATGCTCTTTTTCTTGTATTTCTCTGTCATCATGTATGGGCAGATGATCTCTACGGAAGTAGCAACAGAAAAATCAAGTCGGGTCATGGAAATTTTAGTTTCCAGCGTATCCCCTGTCTCCCAAATGTTTGCCAAAATTTTCGGGATTGCTTTGTTAGGCTTGACGCAATTCGCTATCCTTATTTTGGCTGGATACTTAGGCATCCAACAAAGCAAGACCCTTGGAGATGGTTCGATGCTGGAGTTTTTCGGTTTCAACGACATTAATCCCGGCACCATCGTCTATGCTGTCGTTTTCTTTATTCTTGGCTATTTGCTTTATGCTACCTTAGCAGCAACTTTGGGGTCGCTCGTCAGTCGCTTGGAGGATGCGCAGCAATTATTAGCACCTATGATTATGCTGATTGTAGCTGGTTTCCTTATTGCGATGTTTGGCCTTGGTATTCCTGATTCTACTTTCATCACGGTCAGTTCTTATTTCCCGTTCTTTACACCACTGATCATGTTTTTACGTGTAGGAATGCTGGAAATCCCGATTTGGGAAGTCGCCTTATCTATTGGTATTCTCATCGGTTCCATTCTTTTGCTTGCTTTGATTGGAGCACGGGTCTATCGTGGCGGTGTACTGATGTATGGGAAGTCCACTTCCTTAAAAGATTTAAAAACGGCTTTGCAACTCTCTAAAAAAGAGAAGTAAAGAAAAACCCCTTTGTTAAGGGGTTTTTTGTTTGGCTGGTTAAATGATAAATCCCTAGCTATGGGTGGGCCGTTCGGAGAAGCTTGCGACTTTGCTGTTGCTCCCTTGTGATATGAGAACGTGCATTCGGTTTTTGGCTCTGTTAAAATGAAAGAAATAATAGAAAAGGAGGCTGATCATGGTGGAATCATCGATTCGATTCATACACAGCGCAGATTTACATATCGACAGCCTTTTTAAAACAAAGGGACACTTCCCGGAAAAACTGTTAGATAGGTTGCGAAAAAGCACATTCGAAGCGTTCGACCGGCTAATCGACGCCTGCATAGACAATAATGTGGATTTCCTTTTGATTACTGGTGACTTATACAATGAGGAAATTCGGAGTATTAAAGCTCAAGTCCATCTCAGGCGTGGGTTCGAACGTCTTTATGAGAAGGATATTCAAGTATATATCAGTTATGGTAACCACGATTATATAGAGGGGCAAACCTTACCCATTGAAATGCCTGACAATGTACATATTTTTAAAAGTGACAATGTTGAACATTTCCCATTTGAAAAGGATGGAAAGGTATTGGCTCATATTTATGGGTTTAGCTATGAGACAAGAGAAGTGCGAGACCGCAAAGTTCCATTCTTTACTAAAAAAGAGGGGGCGGACTATCATATCGGAATGCTTCACGGGAGTCTGGATACAAATACAGACCATGATGTTTACGCACCTTTTTCACTACAGGAGTTAAAAGGGAAAGAGATGGACTATTGGGCATTAGGTCACATCCACAAACGTTCGATTCTATCGGCAGATCCACCTATCCTATACCCTGGGAATATCCAGGGGAGATCACGAAAGGAAGCGGGAGAAAAAGGATGTTATCTTGTCGAGCACAACTCCGGAGAATGGAATTTTCAGTTTGTCCCCTTGCAAAGCATTACATACGATTCTACCACTGTGGAGGATCTTGAAATCACATCGTTTGAAGAATTGGAAAAAGGTTTGAAGAAGGCGAAAGAAAAAGTAGCTGCCGGTTCTCCTGTGATGTTGACGATCACGATGATGGGATATGCAGGATCCACAGAGGATATTCAAGAATGGGTGGAAGTCATTAATGAGAATGAAGATTTTGATTCCGATGATTGGATTTGGATTGAGGAAATCAAGGTTGAAGGCCGCACAACCTGGGATGAAGAGGATTTAATGAAAGGTTCTCATTTTACAGGTGAACTATTGCGGACCATTTCTAATTTAAATGAAGAAGAAGTAGAACAATGGCTCTCTCCTTTGTTTTCTCACCGAAAAGTGTCCAAGTATATTCATCCGATTAAAAATGAAGAAACGACGGATATGATAGAACAAGCAAAATCACTACTATTGGAACGGATGATCAACCATGAGAGGAGGGGGGCGATGTGAAGATCACCCATTTATTCATTTACGGATTCGGCAAATGGAAGGATCATTCTTTGGATTTAACCGCTCCATCTCCTCATGTCATTATAGGCGAAAATGAAGCAGGAAAATCGACGCTCTACGAATTTATCTTGTTTATGTTATTTGGACTACCCCCAAAGCAAAGGGTATCTTTTATACCTAAAACCGGAGGAAGCATGGGCGGACGTCTTGTCCTTTTAACGGAAGAGTTCGGAAGAGTGACGATTGAGAGAACGCACGAACATGAGAACGGAAAAGCGGTCTGCCGTTTGGAGACAGGAGAGGAAAAGGACGAAGCGTGGCTCCGGAACTTACTGGATGGAATGGAACGTAGAGTTTTTGAATCTACCTATAGTTTTAATGCGGATGACTTGATGGAACTAAAGAATTTATCAGGGTATGAGCTTGGTGAAGCCCTTTTGAATATCGGATTAACTGGATCTGACCAAATTTATCAGACAGAAAAATGGCTGCAAAAACAAATGGATGAACGTTTCAAGCCGAAAGGAAAAAAACCACTCATTAATGAACAGCTTCAAGTGGTTGAGGAGTTGCAGCAGAAGAAGAAAACATTGGATGATGAAGAAGAAGACTATTTACGGCTTCAAAAGACAAAAGAAACATTGAACGGACGCCTACGCACATTAGAAGGGGAATGGCAGGAGACCATCAATCAAATTTACATAACGGAACAAGTTCTGAAAGTAAGAGCTATTATCGTTGATTACCACTTAATAAAGGCTGAAGTAGAGCATCAATGTAACCTTTCTTTTCCGGAAGCCGGTGTGGAGCGTTACCAGCAAGTGAAGGAAGTCCTTTTGCCTCTTCAATCGGAACAAAAGCTATTAAAAACTAATATTGAGGAAGTTGAGTCTTCTATTCAACGTTGGAAGGATGGATACGACCCACTTCAAGAGGAAGAAGCAGGAAAGCTCGTAGAAACAGGATATCCAAAGTATGAACAAGCTGTCTATGAGGTCGAACGCCTTTTACAACAGATTACCCGACTTGATGAACAGCTTGAGGAAGATAAAAGTCATATTGATGTTCCTTTGGATATAGATGAAATAGAGGAATATTCATTGCCATTTTATATTGAAGAAACATGGCGAGCATTGAAAAAGGAAAAAGAAGAAGTGGAACGTGAGGAAGCGTTTATTAAGGAACAAGCAGACGACATCGCCCGGGAGCTTCAAAAAATAGAAGAACATAAACATTCGATAGAGAACGAGAGGATCAGCGAGGAAACAGCCAAAGAATATGAAGAAAAGTTGCAGAGAAATTATCAAATGGCAGCAACGTCTGATCAAGATACAACGAGATTAAGGAATGGACGTTTGTTAGGGGGCGTGTTGGCCGGCCTCTCACTGGCTTTTGGGGGGTTCCTCGAAGGAATGGTGCTATTCGTCTTGTGTTTGGTCATAGCCGCTGGTCTTGCATTGTACAGTTATAGCTGTCACAAAAAAATAGTGGAATTATCCGAGCGAAGTGTGACGACATCCATTCCTGTGGAAGAAATGGAACAAGCGAGGAAACAGCTGCAAAAATATGATGCACAAAAGAATGAGTACCATCATCTGCGTGAGCAATGGAAGCAGTTGAACCAGGAAGAGATTCGGCTGCAGGAGAAGACCCACCATCTCCAACAACGAAAAAGAAGATTGGAAAATACCCTTGATGAACAGCGTAATCTCTATCCTTTCCTAGCATACTTACACGTGGAGCATTGGGAAAAGCTCTATCATCTTTTGACACAATTGAAAGAAAAGAAACGTACACAGAAACGGCTGCTTCAGGAAACAGAAAAGCAACGTTCCACAATAAACCATATCAAAAAAAATCTGGAAGCGTTTTACAAGGTGAAAAAGTGGGAATTCTACGAAGAGAATATGGAACAGCAGTGGCAGCGTTTAAAAGAATGGGTCCAAGAGCAGAATCATAGAAGGCAGAAGATCACCCAAACAGAACAGCAGTTGGAATCCTTGGATAAGCGTGCGAAAGAAAATAATGTGAAGCTTTCTACTTATTTGGACCAACAACAAGAGCTTTTCCAAGAAGCCGGCGTGGAGGAGGAAGAAGACTTTTACACAAAGGCGAAACAGAAGAAAAAACAAAGGGAGCAACAAAGTCAGCTCCAGGATTTAGAACGTCAACTGCAGCGTATGCTGTCAGAAAGAGAGCAGCAGCATTATCATGTGTGGACAGAAGTGCCTGAAGAAGCTGCACTTTCGGCCCGCCTGGAACGCCTGAAAAGCGAAAAGCAAAAGATTGAAGAGGAACAAAAAAAGAATCAGCAAGCCAGTGCAGATAACGAGAGCGCCATTCGACAGCTGGAGCATTCAGATGAACGCTCTAGCATTACCCACAAACTTCACAAAGAAAAAGTAGAACTTCAAAAACTTTCGGAAGAATGGGCGGCTTATCAATTGGCTTGGAAGGCTTTAGAGAAGACGAAGCGTGCGTATAAAGAAAAATATTTACCACGGATCTTAGGGAAAGCTACGACCTATTTTCATAACCTGACGAACGGAAATTATGTTGATGTGAAAATTCCACCCGATGATGATTGCATTAAGGTCATTAGTAAGCAGGGATTCACTTATTTTCCAATGGAACTCTCACGGGGAACAAGGGATCAACTGTATGTTTCTTTCCGTCTGGCCCTTGGGGAGACGATGGCGGATGACTTGTCCCTTCCGTTTCTCGTTGATGATGCCTTTGTTCATTTTGACCAGAGGAGATTAAGCCTGATGGTGGAACTTTTCGAGCAATTATCTAAAAAGCACCAAGTCGTTCTTTTTACATGGCGAGAAGATTTGGAAGAAGCGTTTCAATCTCCTCAAGTCCTGCGATTGAGTTAAAATCGATAAAAGGTCGCAATGTAAGAACATTAATGATAAAATGTTTTAAGATTACTGAGGAATAAGCAAATGGAGGGTTTCCATTGCCAGAAATGAACAATAAAGATTGGAACAAATACGAAGAAACGATTGAACAATTTATCCAAGTCATAGCTAAGAATATGAGCCTTTATGGGGTAACCCCGTCCATCGGCCGCTTGTATGGGGTGCTGTACTTTTCACAGGAACCCATGACATTGGATGACATGCGGGAAGCTTTGGAGATGAGTAAGACCAGTATGTCAACAGGCGTCCGTGCTTTATCAGATATGAAGATGGTCGAACCTTCCTTTAAAAAAGGAGTCCGTAAAGATTTATACAAGTCAGAAGAAGATTGGTATAAATCTTTCACTTCCTTGTTCGGAAGCCGTTGGAGACATCATACAGAGACGAATATTGAAGAAGCGGATGAAGCCATCCAGGAGCTTCTAGAGCTGCAAGAGAAGACGACGGACGAAGATCTTCAAGCAAAAATATCAGAAGATATCGATCGGCTGGAATATGCTCAAAATTACTATCGCTGGCTCATGAGGTTCATTCATGTGGTAGAATCCGGAGAGATCTTTCAATACGTACCGAAAATTGATCAAAAAGATAAAAAGTAAAAAATCCGATGTGAACAGCTTGTTGGCTGTGCGCATCGGATTTTTTCGTAGCTCTTTACTAAGAACAGGGAGCTTGTATCATATTTGCTCGCGATTGCTCATAGACTAGAGACAAAAGGAGCGGGGAGGATGAATTTATGATATTCGGTCTTCCGATTTGGGTGTTTTTGTGCATTGTCTTTATATTCATAAGCGGGTATATGGCCATCCGCGCCATGAGAGCGGAGCACAACCTCGAACAAGAGTATATCGAACGGGAAGGTCAAGTGTATTTAAAGCGGATTGAAAAGGAGAAAGAGCGCCGAGGAAAAAGAGATGCCATGATGTCAGAATAAAAGCCAGGTGAAACATTCACCTGGCTTTTGATCTTTATTATTCTTCTGTATTTTCTGCTTCAGAAGAATTTTCTTCTGAGTTATTTCCCTCAGGATTTGTACCTTCTTCTACTGGTGCTTCTTCTTTATCGAAGAGACCTTCAAACTCATCAAGCTTCACATCAATTTCAGAGTTCTGCATAAGCTCATCCATCTTCTTCTGAAGCTCAGCCTGATCGACTTTCTGACTCGTCAATGTACGTTTGATTTCTTCCTTCATTTCTTCATAAGGCTTGATATCTTCTTTATCGCGCTTGTCCGTCACTTTGATGACATGGTAGCCAAATTGAGATTGCACAGGTTCACTTACTTCGCCTGGCTCTAATTCATAGGCTTTATCTTCAAATTCAGCAACCATTTCTCCAGGTCCGAACCAGCCAAGCTTACCGCCTTGCTGAGCAGAACCATCAGAAGAATATTCCGCGGCTAGCTCTCCGAAATCTTCTCCATTATCGATTTTTTCTTTAACTTCTTTCGCCGTTTCTTCATCAGAGACTAGGATATGGCTCGCTTGAACCTCTGTCTTCATCCGATCATAATAATTTTTCATTTCTTCTTCTGAAATTTCGATTCCTTCAGAAGCGGCTTTTTCTTGCAATAGGCTCATACGGATGGTTTCTTTGAAAGCCTCTTCATCTGCAAAGCCATTTTGCTGAAGAATGTTCTCAAAATTATCACCGTATTGTTCTTTGATTGTTTCTAGTTCCTTGTTCACTTCTTCATCAGAAACCTCGTAGTTATTTGCAAGAACTTCTTTCATGACAAGAGTCTGAAGCACTTGCTCCCCAGATTGAGATTTCAATTCTTGGTAGAATTCTTCTTTCGTGACTTCTCCACCATTGGTTTCAACAACAACTTCTGATTCATCTGCATTTGATGAACAAGCTGACAAGGTGAATACGCTCGCTGCCAATGCAGCCGTGATGGCTATTTTTTTCATAATCCTGACACTCCTAAAACTTATTGTGAATTTCGTGACGTAGAGATTTGCTCACAGCCTATCAGTAAATATAACACATTATATAGTCAATGTTCTATACTGTGTTGTGAAAATATAGCAATTCAAACAAGACATAGAAAAAACAGGCCATCTACGGCCTGTTCTAAAGTGTATTAAGCACTTCCACATAAGAAGAGATCAGTAATATTGTAATGAGTACGTTGATCGTGCGGAAAACACGCGTTTGTTTTTCGTTCGACATTTTCGTCTTTGTGCATAAGGAATGTGTGAGTGAGTTAAACACGAATAAAATGACGAGCGCGTACAAGCTGAATCCGAATGCCATGTTGGTACCTCCTTTATTCCCTATGAAACTACTCTATCAAAGTTTGGGTGGATTGAACAGAAAAAAGCAGGTCGGATTTCCCGGTTAGAACAAAAAAGTCTGATTCAGAAATAAAAAGACAAATTCCGACTTCAACTAAAGATCCCGATTGTGGAAGAGTCAGTTTCGAGATGTTTGTTGGAGTTTAGGGGCTCCGGGAAACAGTTCGCTTTCCATGGGGCGGGCGCTGAGCCTCCTCAGGCTACGCCTTCCGGGGTCTCACCTGTCCCACACGTCCCATAGCCATTCATGTATCGCAAAAAACAGCTCTACACCACAGAGAATGAAAATGGTTATGGTATGCCTATACTGATTCTACGGCTGGATGAGGAAGGTCGAGACTCCTTGGTGCGTGAGAGCCCTCCCCATAGTCTGACTCCTTCGACCACGGTGCATCACAGACTGTTGCTCCTTTATAGGAAGCACTCATGGTAGATT
>NZ_FNIZ01000032.1 GCF_900104185.1 Halobacillus aidingensis
GTGGAGGGATAGCGAAGTTGGCCAAACGCGGCGGACTGTAAATCCGCTCCCATCGGGTTCGTAGGTTCGAGTCCTACTCCCTCCACCATTTATTTTCAATCAAATAGGGGTATAGTTTAATGGTAAAACTACGGTCTCCAAAACCGTCAATGTGGGTTCGATTCCTACTACCCCTGCTTTTTAATTATGGCGGTTGTGGCGAAGTGGTTAACGCACCGGATTGTGGTTCCGGCATTCGTGGGTTCGATTCCCATCAGCCGCCCCATTTATAATCATAAAGCAAAAGATATATTGGCCCATAGCCAAGCGGTAAGGCAACGGTTTTTGGTACCGTCATGCGCTGGTTCGAATCCAGCTGGGCCAGCCACTTTAATTGCGGGAGTAGTTCAGTGGTAGAACACCACCTTGCCAAGGTGGGGGTCGCGGGTTCGAATCCCGTCTCCCGCTCCAAAAAATTCACATATTCAGCTGAACTTGAATATGATACAATCGTAATTGAACGTGATATGGCGGCATAGCCAAGCGGTAAGGCAGAGGACTGCAACTCCTTTATCACCGGTTCGATTCCGGTTGCCGCCTCCATAGACACATGCCGGTGTGGCGGAATTGGCAGACGCGCACGACTCAAAATCGTGTTCCTCACGGAGTGCCGGTTCGACCCCGGCCACCGGTACTAAAAGAATCATAGAAAAAAGACGCTGTGACTTCCGTCGCAGCGTCTTTTTTGCGTTTAATACGACGTTAGGCGAATACATTGTAAGACGATCAATCCTTGAAACATCATGAACAACAAAGACATGAATGATCACGAACGCCTTAAAGATGCGTGAACTAGAAATTTCAAATATAACAAACTATTCTTTCACTCTTTACGTCTAATAAAGAGATTGGATTTAATAACAATTCTTTAAGAGACAAAGTAGAGGGATTTTGATGGATGAAAGCACGAAATGTCCTTGCGACGTCGGCAATCTCGGCTACTGTGTTCCATATGGATATGGTTTTTCACCATCCACGTGACCAGTTTCGTAAGAACTTTTCCGTCTTCTATAAATACCATTAACCTTTTGTCATACTTACTTTCGTATTCCTCTTCATTTGAGTCTGGATCGCTTGCTGTCGTTGCTTTTTCAATGACGTCGCCATCTCTATCGTTGAATTTATCATCGTACTCTTCCGTTTCATCTGCTTTCACAGCTTCTACCTCTTGTGGTACTTCTTCTGTTTCACATGCTGCTAAGAGAATCATGTTTATGAAGGGGTACGCCGCATCGGGGACATGGACCAATCCATTCCAAACTCCTATACAAATTAAGTAACGAATCAAATAGAAACGATTGTATAAAATAATCACATACATCAGACATAAATCAGATGGTAAGGGTTGTGTGTCTTGAAAGTTTTAAGAAGCTGCAGGGAACCTACAGCTTCTTTTTTTCTGTTTAAAATGAAAAGGTCATAGAGTGTAGATCGTATGAATAAGAACAGGGGTCAATTGGATAGAATGGTAGTGGGTGATGAATATGAACATAACCATGTTTATCGAGTACGCGGCTTTTATGACTTTATTGATCCTTGCCGTTTTGCTGACACTAAGAGTCAGAAATGAGGAGCAGCCAGAGGAAATGGATGCTGATGGAATCGGCTCAAATTTAGTCCGGAGATTATATGAAGGTTTTCTTGCTCATGGTTTACAGCCTACATTGGGTTATCGGGTGGATCAGTACACGATTGATGTCGCTTTTCCAAAATTGAAAATTGCGGTGGAAGCCGTAGAGCATGATTTTCTCATTTCTTCCGATGTGTGGGAACAAGAGTGGGAAAAAGAATCTTATCTTAAAAATCATGGTTGGACAGTCTTGAGGTTCAGCGGTGCAAGAATCGATGAGGACCTTTCCCGGATTGTTGAAAAAGTGAGCAGAGAGATGACGGGTAAGTCCAACTCCAGTTAAGGAAAAAGTAAGAAGCCAGGCGGTCGCCTGGCTTCTTACTTTTTGTTAAATCGATACAGGGATGTGTTTCGCTTCTTTTGTGCTAAAAAGGCCTTTATCCGTAAGCTTCAGGCTGGGTATGACGGGCAACGTCAGAAACGACAGGGTGAGAAATGGATTAAAGTCATTTGTAAAGCCAAGGGTAGACAGATCTTTGTGAATGTCTACTAATTGATGAGCAACCTCCTCGTACCCTTGATCTGACATCAATCCAGCGATCGGAAGGGGCAACGAAGAGAGGGGGCTCCCTTCATGAAATAAGGTCATTCCCCCGCCGATTTTCCCTAAGTGTTGGATAGCTTTGACGAGATCTTCATCGTTTGTACCTACGGCTACGATATTGTGAGAATCATGGGCAATGGTTGTAGCTATAGCTCCTCTTTGAAGCCCCATCCCTTTTACAATCCCAAGTCCAATGTTACCCGTTTGGTGGTGTCTCTCTACGACGACCAACTTTAATTGGTCTTTGCTTACAGAAGGTTGAAAGGAGCCTGATTCCAGCTCAACCTCTTCAATAAGGTGGTCCGTTCTAATTTGATTTTTGTTTATTTTTATGATGTTTCCTTTTTGGGAATCCTTTATAGGTATACGCATTTGTGCTTTTGAAAGGTTTGGAATATGAACACTGTTTGTGATTTTTTGAGAACTTGAAGACGAAGGTTGTAGATCCTTTACTAATGTTCCATGGGAAGCCACTTTCTTTCCTTTCTTAAACACTTGTGTCACTTCCAGTGCGTGTAAGTCTTTAAAAAATAGGAAGTCGGCCATGTAGCCTGGCGCAATCGCTCCCTTATCATGAAGTCCGTAACACTCGGCCGCATTTAATGTGGCCATTTGGATAGCGGTGATGGGGTCCAAGCCCTGGGCTGTAGCTAAACGGATGTGATGATCGATGCTTCCTTCATTTAAAAGGTCATCGATATGTTTATCATCTGTACAGAAAAGACAACGTCTGGCGTTCATTTCGTTCACTACAGGCAAAAGGGCTTGCAGGTCTTTGGCAGCGGAACCTTCACGGATACTCACATACATGCCTCGCTGAAGGCGTGCGAGGGCTTCTTCTGCAGTATTACATTCATGATCGGTTTGAACCCCTGCACTCGAATATAGATTGACCGCATCTTCATTCAAACCAGCAAGGTGTCCGTCGACATAACCACCCGCTTCTATCGTTTGTGCGATTTTTTCTAATAACCGCGGATCAGCGTTTCGGAGTGATGAATAATCCATCACTTCTCCGAGTCCCCGGACTTGTGAGTCACCAAGAAAAGGTTGAAGGTCAGGTGCGTGTAATTCTGCCCCTGACGTTTCAAAAGGGGTGGCGGGAACACTGGAAGGGAGCATAAAATGAAAGTCCATAGGAAGATCCTTAGCGTCATCGAGCATAAACTGGATGCCTTCTGCTCCCAGAACGTTTCCAATTTCATGAGGGTCGGTAATAACTGTGGTCACACCGTGGGGGATGACGACTTTAGCGAACTCCGAAGGCGGAACCATGGATGATTCAATGTGGACATGAGAATCAATGAAAGAAGGTGCCATGTACTGTCTTTGAGCATCGATCACTTCTTTTCCTTCGTACTCTCCTAAACCTGCAAAGAACCCATCGACAATCGCGACATCCTTATGAATGATTTCCCCATTAAAGACATCAACGATTTGCGCATTTTTAATGACTAGGTCTGCTGGACATTCTTTATTTGCTACCTTTATCTTTTTCGTTAGTGATTCAATATTCATCGTTCTGTTCCTCCTCTTTTTAAAGCCATTGCGTGTGCAGAAAACAAGAGAAGGATTAAAAAATCCCTCTCGTAGTCAAACCATTTACGGTGGTTCGGTAGAGACATTTGGACCTTATTTCCAAATTTATACGCAAGGTTGATTGGTTTATATAATTATAGGAGATTCTATCCTTCCTGAAGGTGCTTGTCAATGACATGTTTTTAGGCGAAAGCATTCTCATTTGGACTCATCTAGTTTAATATGAGAGTGGAGAGAAAATAAACGGAAAGCAAAAAGGAAGGTTCAGATGTCTGCATTGGAAGAAAATATTACGAGAATTCACATAGATGATAAGGAATACGTTCTTGTGGGCACCGCTCACGTTTCAAAGGCAAGTGCTGAACAAGTCAAAAGTGTCATTGAAAAAGAGCAACCGGATTCGGTTTGTGTCGAACTTGATGAGCAGAGGTTTCAGTCCATCCAAGATGGTGATCGCTGGAAGAACACAGATATTTTTGAAGTGATTAAGAATAAAAAAGCCACCTTGTTACTCGTCAACTTAGCGATTTCCTCATTTCAACGTCGTATGGCGAAGCAGTTCGGTATTCAAGCGGGTCAGGAAATGATTCAGGGGATTGAATCAGCTGAAGAAATCGGAGCAGAGCTTGTGTTAGCTGACCGAAATATTCAGATCACTTTTTCAAGGATATGGGGTAACATCGGCTTTGGAGGGAAGATGAAGCTGTTATTGTCCATCTTTTATGGCATCTTCAGTAATGACAAAATCTCTGAAGAAGAATTGGAAAAGATGAAATCCCAGGATATGCTTGATGGGATGCTGCAGGATTTGACGGATAACTTTCCAAAGTTGAAGAAACCACTCATTGATGAAAGGGACCAGTACCTTGCACAGAAAATTAAAGATGCACCCGGAGAGAAAGTAGTTGCGATACTCGGTGCGGCCCATGTACCTGGAATAAAGGAAGAAATCCATAAAGAACACGATTTGAAAAAGCTGAAACAAAGGCCTCCTAAATCGAAGGTGCCGAAGATCATTGGGTGGAGTATCCCGGTGTTGATTGTATCCATCATTCTCTATACCTTCTTTTCGAATCCGGCGGCGGGCACACAACAAACCATCAGCTGGGTGCTTTGGAACGGGTCTTTCTCGGCCATTGGAGCAGCAGCTGCCCTTGCCCATCCGTTAGCTATTGTGTCAGCATTTATTATGGCTCCGATTACTTCATTAAATCCATTGATTGCGGCAGGCTGGTTTGCAGGAATTGTACAAGCCTACTTCCGACGTCCGAATGTAGCAGACTTTGAAACGTTGTCTGATGATGTAACAAGTGTCAAGGGGTTCTGGAACAATAAAGTGACTCGTATCCTTCTTGTTGTTGTTCTTGCGAATATCGGAAGTTCATTAGGGACATTCATAGGCGGTGCGGATGTCATTCGATTATTTTTAGAAAACTTATAGATTGATCCAAAAGAGAAGCTTCCATACAGCTTCTCTTTTTTATTTACTGTTATTTCATGGAATGTTACAATTACGTTACAATGAAATGTCGGAAAATATAAAATTATAGAAATTAGATGAGAAAGGGATGGAAAATGAGTAAGTTTGTAAAAGGAACTTCCATTCTCGGTGTATTGGCACTAGGGTTTGGAGTGTGGCAGATAACGGAAGTCGATCAGCAGGAAAATGTGAATGTGCAATCCCTGCCAAGTGATGATCAGCAATCCTACCAAACGGTGATTATTGATAAAGCAGAGACGGAAGAAAGGGAAGCGGTAGGGAAAGAAGAGCTTGTGGATACCAGAACACTCCGGTCCATTCGGGAAAGTGTGGATGAGAATGATGAAATGAAACAGTTGATCGATGGTCTTGGACGGGGAGTAGAGGCGGACTTGGGGGAGCATCACGTAGATACAGATGAAGAATGGAAGGAATTAGAGGAAGACACGAAAGAAAAGCAAGTAATGGTTAAAAAGCTGATGGAGATGACCAGTCATGAAGATTTAAAGCAATTAGCCTCTATTGCTCTCAAAAAACTAGAGCGAACCATTCAAAATCGTCAGTTCACCTATTACAAAGAAGCGGTTGAGTCCTTTAAGGTTCTTTCTGAGCGGCTGTAAAATTTAATGTAGAAGGTGGTCCGGCCAATTTTACATAGAATGAGAAGTCAGTGTCCTTTTATTTGTATTCGTTTTTATTTTGCCGATTAAAAGTGCCCGTACCATAGAAGATAGGACTGGTGTATTTCCCTAAATCACAAAAGTTTTGAAATAAGGAGGATGGAGGTGGGGGAGATCTTAAACAACATGGAGTTATTCCGTTTCAAGGTCAATCTTTATCGGCGTCTCTCCTCCTTCACTAATGGGCTTCCATTATAGGACACCTCTATCTATACACATAAAAAAGGGAAGTTTGTCGAATGAATCAGCCATTCGGAACCCCGCCCCCTTTTCTTTGTGGTAAAATTTGTTTATTTTACTCGTTTCACGTTTTCACTTACAAGGTAAGGGGGATGAGTAGTATGAACAAATTCTTAAGGAGGTTACAAATACATGTCCATCCATTTAAAAGAAAGATTGGGTACGGAAGAGTTAAGTCATTTGAAGACCGCGGCAATTCTTGAATTTACGGAGGAGTTATTCGAATCAGACCAATACCGTTTGTTAGAAGTCATCGACTCTGATCAACAACAATTGTTTATTGTGAATCGTAACGACCGGACGTTAACGGTGCTCAGCCTTTCCCAGGACATGGCCTTGAAAAAAGAAACCTTGTTTACAGATCGTATTATTTCTATGAAGGAATACTTCGAAGACTACAGTTTGTCAGAAAACACCCCTCCACGTAAGATTGAAATCACCTTTATGGAGGGACGCACATTATTGATAGAGCCTGAAAGCTCTAAAAAACAAAATAAAGATTACCAACGGGATGATGTTGGAAGGCAAGTCGAGGAAGACTTTGAACATTTAATCGCTGCATTGAAGAGTACGGTTATCTTATAGATGTAAAAAAGTGAAAAGAAGATGATACACCGGGGGATGAGCTCTTCCCCGGTGTATTATGTGTGTATCATTTTATTCTTAGTAGTCAGGGGAAGGGGGAGAAAAGTGTATCCATACATACTGCTCATTTTAGTCGTCATTTTTTATGGGGGGAACATTCTTACTGGTAAAGCACTGAATGACCTCCCACCATTCACGATTGCTTACCTTCGGCTTGTTATAGCTTTTATATTTTTATTTCCTGTAGGATACAAAAGTGCGAGAAAGGCTAAACCTGTCTTTTTTAAATATTATAAGCCGTTGTTAGTCATGACTGTGACAGGCGTGGCTTTTTTTAATACGTTCATTTATGCTTCATTACAATTTACCACCGCCACAAATGTATCTGTTCTCGAAACACTCATCCCAGTGTTGACCGTGGTATTAAGCTGGGCGATTTTGAAAGAACATTTAAGCGCCTTACAAGTGGTGGGTATAGCTTTATCGCTTTTGGGAGCTCTAGGGGTTGTGATGAATGGAAACCTATTCAATTTAGCTGACTTAGGATGGAACATCGGTGATGGAATTATGGTCGGTGCTATTATTTGTTGGGCTGTGTACTCACTTGTCGTTAAGCAAGTGATGTTTATGTTTCCACCATTAGGAACGATCCTGGTCATGACAGGTTTGTCTTTAGTCATCCTATTCCCTTTTATAACGGTTGAATGGCTGGTTTATGGAATCCCATCTATATGGAACCTTTCCAATATTATAGGCTTCCTTTATCTCGGTATCTTTCCTTCTTTCATTGCCTTATTGTTTTATAATACAGCTGTCGAACGTTTAGGGGCTTCTAAAGCTTCTGTATTTCTTAACCTTCTCCCTGTAGTGACAATGACCGGGGCCTATTTCTGGTTAGGAGAGAAGGTAAGCGTCGCACAAGTGACTGGAGCGCTGCTTGTTATCCTTGGAGTGGTGATGACCACCCAGCCGAAAGTCTTAAAAAGAAAAATCTCAGAATAATAAAGAGAAAATGAGGCATGGTAAGGGAAAGCGTCTTTTTACTTGCAAAATTGAAACTAGTAAACCCTCTCAAGCGCTGCCATTTTCATAGTAACGATGTTTAGCGGATGCGGTTAAATAGTTGTTGGGGGTGACACTTATGGATTCCACCACACTCATTGATCTCTTTAAACTGTTTATCGACTCCATTCACTTCATTGCCTTTCTCGTTTTCTCCATGATTTATGTTTATCAATCCAAGAAAAGTTAATATCACCAATTAAGTTTTCTACAGTTCTTTTCGTTTATGAACCTTCAGCTATACGGCATGATTGTGGCAGACTCGGTTTCGAGATGTTTATGTGAGAGGATGATGGTTGGGAAAACAAGTCGCTTTTCATGGGATAGCGGCGGGGGATGTTGTGACTCCTTGTCCGATCCACCTTACAGAATGTCTTGAAACTGAGTCTTCAATAATGTGTCGTTTAGTAAGAGAGGATTTTTGGTATACTATGTGAAAGCGTAATTATGAAACTATTAAAGTAAAGAAGAAGTTAATTTTCGACAAAAAATCGTAAATTTCATGTTGCGTCGCTAGATTTCGAATGTTATCATTACAAATATAAACGATAAGGGTTGTTCGAACAACTGGGGCATCGATTGAATATCTACAAAACAAGAATAATGAATTTTTATTTATGCGGGTGTAGTTTAATGGTAAAACCTCAGCCTTCCAAGCTGATGACGAGGGTTCGATTCCCTTCACCCGCTCCAATGCTATTATTTTATACTTATGTGAACCAACGCAGTGTTTCGTTAAATGGGTAACGAAGCATTGCGTTTTTTATTGATGAAATTTGGATAAACCCTATAATAGACCTATTCGTTCAAGGGAGGAATCCATGATGAAAAAAATGCAGCAACATTTAAAACAAATCGATGGAAAAAGCTATAAAGCTTATAAACAAATTCAAGGGACGTATTCATTCGAGAGGTATGATTTGATGATTGATTATGTCCAGGGAGACCCTTTTGCGGCTCCTTCTAAAATCCGCATTCGTATTCCGGAATCTGAGCGGAGAATCTCTCCTGAGTGGAAACAAGATGCTCGAAGGAAGTATTATGCAGAAGATCAGATAACAAGAGCGGTTGCGAAGACCATTCATAAAACTCAAACAAGTGTAAAAGGTTCAGGAAAAAGTGGAATGGTTGCGATTGATCAACCGGGACAGGAAATTCTGGAACGGACGTCCGTTTCTTTGAACGCTGAGGATATGACAGTCTGTCTTACGGTCGGTCTGCCGGCGAATGGTAGGCGGATCAATGGGAAACAAGCGGAAAAGCTTTTCTTTTCCATTCTTCCAGAAATCATGAACCAATCTATTTTTGCTATAAAAGATAAAACAATCGAATCGGTATGCCAACTCGCCGATCAGCATCACACGATTCTTGATGAAATGAAGAAGAATGATTGGATTTCTTTTGTTGCCGATGGGGCGATCCTTCCACGGGAGAGTGGCATTAGTCAAAGACCTATGCGAGATGCTGTACCTTTTGAGAGCCCTGAATCCAATCGGGTGACGATCGACCTTCCTCACAGGGATGAACCGATTACGGGAATGGCGCTGAAGCGGGGAATTGTGTTAATTGTCGGTGGCGGTTATCATGGTAAAAGTACCCTGTTGAATGCCATGGAGCGTGGCGTGTATCCTCATATAGAAGGGGATGGCCGTGAGTATGTGCTGACAGATCCTTCTGCTGTAAAAGTGAGAGCGGAAGATGGACGTCAAGTATCCACGGTAGACATCTCTCCATTCATTAAAAACCTTCCTCATGGGACAGATACGACAAGGTTTTCAACGGAGAATGCCAGTGGCAGTACGTCACAAGCGGCGAATGTCATAGAAGCCTTGGAAGCAGGGGCATCGAGCTTACTGATTGATGAAGATACGAGTGCAACAAACTTCATGATCAGGGATGAGCGTATGCAGGAGCTCGTTGTGAAAGAGAAAGAACCGATTACCCCGTTCATCGATAAAATTAAACAGATGCGCGATGAATTAGGAGTTTCTACTATTCTTGTTATGGGTGGTTCTGGGGATTACTTTCATGTCGCTGATGATGTCATCATGATGGATCAGTATCTTCCTCATAATGTCACGGAAAAAGCGAAGCAAATTGCGAGTAAGTATCCAAATGGCCGGATGGAATCGGATGATGATGCCTTCGGAGCTGTCCCGAAACGTTCCTTTTTACCTCAAAGCTTGCAGACACGTAAAGGGAAGAAAGAAAAAGTCCAGGCCAAAGGAATGCATAAGATTTTGATGGGCCGTGAAGACATAGCGTTAGATCATGTGGAACAGCTCGTCGATGCATCACAGACAAGGATGATTGCTGATTTACTGCTTCATATAGATAAAAAAGGCGTACTGAAGCGTGGAAATTCTCTTCATGAACTACTTGATATGATTGAACATCAATTGGATCAAGAAGGTCTCGCTTCATTTGCCCCATTCAAAGACCAGCACCCAGGTGAGCTGGCTAGACCGAGACGTTTTGAAATTGCAGCGACGCTGAACCGGATCCGGACAGCGAAAGTGAAAGATATAAGATAGAAAGGAGGTGTGTCAGGGTGGATTTTCATCAATTTAAAGAGGAAGTTATTGCCTACAGTAAAGAAATCGGCATTGACAAAATTGGATTTGCTTCCGCCGACGTTTTCGGTGAATTGAAAGCGCGACTGAAACGGCAGCAGGAACTTGGCTATCAGTCCGGCTTTGAAAAAGGGTCTGTTCAAGAGCGGACAGAACCTGGCCGATTGCTTCCCGGTGCTCAATCCATTATTTCCATCGCCCTGGCTTATCCTTCGAAAATGCATGATGCTCCTAAAAGTAAAAAAGGAGACCGGCGGGGTATTTTCTGCCGGGCTTCCTGGGGACAGGATTATCATGATGTTGTTCGTGATCGCCTCAACCGTTTGGGAGCATTTTTACAGGAAAAGTTTCCGGATGTGGAATTGAAATCGATGGTCGACACGGGGGAGCTCTCTGACCGTGCCGTAGCAGAACGAGCGGGCATCGGTTTTAGTGGAAAAAATTGTGCCGTGATCACTCCTGAATTTGGTTCATATGTATATCTTGGGGAGTTGGTTACGAACATTCCATTTGCTCCGGATGAACCGGTCGATGACAGTTGTGGGGACTGTAACATCTGTGTCGATGCGTGCCCGACGGATGCCCTCGTTCAGGGGGGACAGTTGAATGCCAATCGTTGTATCGCATTTTTAACCCAGACGAAGGATTTTTTGCCGGATGAATTCCGGACGAAAATCGGGAACCGTCTTTATGGCTGTGATACGTGCCAGACTGTCTGTCCAAAAAACCGGAAGAAGGATTTTCATAATCATGAAGAGTTCGAACCAGATCCTGAAATCGTCAAGCCGAAATTGACCCCATTGCTATCCATTTCAAACCGGCAATTCAAAGAGAAATTCGGTTTCATTTCAGGTTCGTGGCGTGGAAAAAAACCGATCCAACGAAACGCTATTCTTGCTCTGGCGCATTACCGGGATGAAACCGCTATTGATGAGTTGATTCGTTTGATGAAGGAAGACCCACGTCCTGTCATTCGTGGAACGGCTGCCTGGGGGCTTGGGAAGATCGGAAAACCCGAATGCTTTGCAGCCATCGAGGAAGCAATGGGAAGAGAAGAGAATGAACAAGTGCTTTACGAAATGGAAAAGGGCGTCCAATTTCAAGAACAGTAACCAAATGTACCTTTTCAATATAAGAAAGCTCTTGTATAATAGAAAAAACTGTAAAAGAAGAAGGGGTTGAATATGAACCATCAATCGTTCTTATACTATGACACTTTCGAAACTCCTTTGGGCCCAATGACTGTACTAGCGAATGATGAAGGCGTCTGTCGAATCGACTATGGTCATTATGAAGACCGGCTCGCTACCTATCAATCTTGGAAAAAGAAGCATTTTCTCAAAGGTGAACTGGTGTATGACCCCGAACACAAATATGTAGCACAAACGAAACAAGAACTCTCCGACTACTTTGAAGGACATCGGAACGAATTTCATGTGCCTTTAAACTGCTACGGCACTGATTTTCAACGACAAGTATGGAGAACGCTTCTCCATCATGTCCCATACGGGGAGACCAGGTCCTATAAGGACATCGCCTCTTCCATGCATGCTCCGAAAGCGATCAGAGCTGTAGGGGGAGCGGTGAATCAAAACCCCTTTTCCATCATTGTCCCTTGTCATCGGATTATCGGAAGTAACGGCAAGTTGGTCGGTTATGCCGGCGGTTTAGATAAAAAGCAGAAACTATTGGAATTTGAAAAAGAGCATCAAACGATCAAACAAAACCAATAAAGCAGGCTCCACCAAATGGAGGCTGCTTTTTTTGCTGTTCATGTCCTTCTTTGCATTTCATAAGATGTTAATAGGAGGGGAGAGGCATGAGCCATACATATCAACTGCAAGTGTACTGGGAAAGAGTCATGGATCGATTGTTCGATCAGGAAGATCATCATTGGTTAAGAAAAAAAGTAGACGGCATTGAAGAACGGGGGCAACGACTGCAGCGCCTGACTTTTAACATACATCCCTATCATCGCGTCGCCTATGAAAATCAAACGCACATCCAGTATCTTTTGACTTTATCACTTCTTATTAAGTCTGGGCGATATGACTTCTTGGAAGAAGGTCATTATCATGGCGATGCGCGGTTCATCGGGGAAGAGTTATTCGACCACAAAGTGATGACAGAGATGTTTGAAGGGAAACAGATTTCCAAGCCTTTGCCTATGGATTTTACGGGGGATCAAGATCGAGAACTCTCAAGATCCACTTACAACCGCAGGGAAGCTGTTCGCTATGCGGACCGTTGGTGGGACAGCTACAATCCAGCATATAAAAGCTTTGATGTGGATTGTACGAATTATGTGTCCCAGTGCATACGAGCAGGTGGAGCGACCACCTGGGGGGCACCTAACCGCACGAGAGGCTGGTGGTATGGAAGCGGAACCTGGAGCTATAGCTGGACGGTCGCACATGCGCTGCGGTGGTATTTGGGAGGAGCGAGAAAAGGACTCACAGCAACAGAAGTTTCCTCTGCCGAACAACTTTCACCAGGTGACATCATTTGCTATGATTTTCAGGGGGATGGAAGGTTTGATCACAACACCTTTGTCGTCAAAAAAGATGCCAATGGAATGCCGCTTGTAAATGCTCATACATCCAACAGCCGGCACCGCTACTGGGCGTATGAAGACTCTACCGCTTATACGCCTGATATTCAGTACAAATTTTATAAAATCGACGGCTGAGGAGTATGGTATAATAGTCTAGTTGACTAAGATAAGACTGAGGTGAAACGCATGCCTAATCATATTGTACTCTTTCAACCGGAAATCCCAGCAAACACCGGAAATATCGCCCGTACATGTCTTGCTACCAATTCTGAACTGCATCTGATTCGTCCCTTAGGCTTTTCGACCGACGATAAGATGGTCCGCCGTGCAGGGTTGGACTATTGGCATAAAGTTCGTGTGAATTACTACGATTCCATTCAGGAACTCTACGAGGCATTTCCAGATGGCGAATTTTACTATATTGAAAATTTCGGCACGAAATCCTATGTAGATTTTGACTTTAGTGATGTTGAGCAGGATTTGTTGTTCATTTTCGGCCGTGAAAGTGACGGGATTCCTAAGGGCTTGTTAGAAGGGTTGGAGGACCGTTGTTTGAGAATACCGATGACCGATCAAGTAAGGTCCCTGAACCTGTCAAATACAGCCTCTATCATTCTTTTTGAGGCTTTGAGGCAACAAGGGCATCCGAATTTAATCAAATGAAGCGGAAAGGCGACCGAAGTGGTCGTCTTTTTTGTCTTTTGATTTTTGTTGTTGGTGCCACATTTTTTGGTGCCAGGCACCGGAGAGCGTGGGTAGGGTGTCAGGCACTGGAGAGCGTTGGTAGGGTGCCAAGCACTGGAGAGCGTGGGTAGGGTGACAGGCACTGGAGAGCGTGGGTAGGGTGCCAGGCACTGGAGAGCGTGGGTAGGGTGTCAGGCACTGGAGAGCGTTGGTAGGGTGCCAAGCACTGGAGAGCGTTGGTAGGGTGCCAGGCACTGGGGAGCATTGGTAGGGTGCCAGGCACCCTAATGGTACACAAAAATCAACGGGGGAAACACCATGTAAAGATTACGGTAAAAAGAGGATTAATTAGGATTATGTCGAATTGTATTTTATAGAAATTCATGAAGGGAGTAGTTTTATTGGCCAGAAAGAAACGCTTTTGGTTCCCAGGTGCAATCTTTCATATTACTGCTAGGGGAAACCGAAGGCAAAATATCTTTTTAAATGATACAGACCGATTATCCTATTTAAGTTATTTGAAAGAAGTGAAAGAAGTTCATGGATTTAAATTACATGCTTACTGTTTAATGAGTAATCATGTCCATTTAATTATTGAGATCAATCATTCCCCACCGAGTTCTATCATCCAGCAACTCCACACGAAATATTCCAAGTATTTTAATTCCAAATATGAGTATACCGGTCATTTGTTTCAAGGAAGGTATCATGATGAAATTATCCTTAATAGTGAGTATTTTTTGACTGCTTGTAAGTATGTACACAAGAACCCTGAAAGAGCGAATTTAAAACGTCTGTTATCTAATCATTTGTGGACATCGCACAGTGCATATATAAATAACGAACCAGATCCACTAGTGGATACGGAAATGTTGCGAAATTATTTAATGGTATCTTACGAAGAATTTATGAAATTTCAAGATGTAGAGGACCCTGCTACTCAATAAAGAGGAGAGGGTCTTCTTTTTAATGTGAAGAGATGAACATAAAGCCTGGCACTGCGATGAGTCATTGTGGTGCCTGGCACCCGGATAGAAGGAAATGGTGCCAGGCACCAAAAAATGTGGCAGGCACCATAAATGGCTTCAAAAACAAAACGAACACAAAAAAGCGCACCCATATTGGATGCGCTTTTGCTGTTATTTTTTTGGCGTACCTGGTTTTGTGTCATATCCGGCACTGAAGATAGCAGTAAGAAATGCGACACAGACAAGAATAATCAATGTAAGATTCATGAGTGGTCCTCCTTTATGTAGCCAGACAAGCATGATTTATTCATATTATACCCTAATTATGGGTGGATGTGAATTGTTTGTCCAGTTAAAATTATCCTTTGCTTGATGACACATGCCTATACGTCAGGGCGGGCGTTTACATAGAGTGAAGGGTAGGTGAATAACCAAGGATGGATTGGAGGAGCATGAATGAACCATTACCAATATTATTATGATCCGTACCAAGTCGAAGAGGGCTTCCGCGACGAAGATGAACGTTTCTTCTTTTTAGGACCTTTTGCTGGTGGACTGCTCGGTGGTTTCTTAGGTGGAGCACTGGCGCCCGGTTTTTATGGAGGGTTTGGTCCCCCGCCTCCGCCACCACCTTATTATGGCGGCCCGGGTGGCCCAGGTGGACCAGGACCTTATGGATATAACCGACCTCCTTATTACGGAGGGCCATGGTAAAATAAACGCCCCTCATGATTCGTCTCATGAGGGGCCATTTTTAGAAGTTTGTTGTATCTAGTTCTTTTCCTTGGGACTCATACCCTTGCATGTACTTGATGCGGCGTTGGGCAGATGTGGCGTTTACCTGTTCATCTGCATGATAAGAGGAGCGGACCATAGGACCTGCTTCGCAATGTTTGAATCCTTTTTCAAGCGCAATTTTCTTAAGCTCTTCAAATTCATCGGGGTGGTAGTAGCGCTCAACGTTCAAATGTTTTTTCGTCGGCTGTAGATATTGACCGATTGTCATGATGTCTACGTTGTGGGCAAGAAGGTCATCCATAGCTTCAACGATTTCTTCTTTCGTTTCACCTAATCCGACCATGATGCTTGATTTGGTTGGTGTATTCGGACGAATTTCTTTTACACGCTTCAACAATTCTAGAGAACGATCATACATCGCGCGGGCACGTACTTTTTTCGTCAGGCGGCGGACTGTTTCAATGTTATGGTTGAAAATATCCGGCTCTCCGTCCATTAAAGTGTGTAGACTTTCATAATCTCCTTTCATATCAGAAGGGAGGATTTCAACGGTACAACCTGGGACACGTCGGCGGATTGCTTTCACGGTTTCAGCAAAAACGGCTGCGCCTCCATCATTTAGATCGTCACGTGCTACAGCTGTCACAACGACGTGCTTCAGCCCCATGATTTCCACAGAATCAGCGACACGTTCTGGCTCGCCCCAATCTAATTCGTTAGGGAGACCTGTTTTGACCGCGCAAAAACGGCATCCGCGTGTACAAGTATCTCCAAGAATCATGAATGTCGCCGTTTTACGTTCACTCCAGCATTCGTGAATGTTCGGGCAGCGAGCTTCTTCACAAACGGTGTTGAGTTTTTTATCACGCATCAGCTTTTTCAGGCCTGTATAAGATTTATTCGTATTGATTTTAATCTTCAGCCATTCAGGTTTTCTTATGTACTCTTGTTTTTTAGCCAATTTGTTCACTCCTTTTTCGTTAGCGAGCGTAGTTCCACTCGTCGGTGTCATAACGTTCTTCTGCAATCTTTCTGACTTCGTTCCATTGTGCTTCTGTCAGTTTTAAGGGTTCTAGTTTAATCCCCAGTCCTTTTTCAAACCCATTTTTGAAAGCTTTTTTAGTATCTTCAAAAGTTACTGGTTGATCGACAATCTGGTTGATGGCTACAGCTTTGTCTCCGAAGGCTTTTCGAGCGCGTTCTTTAATGCGTTCATTTTTATAGATAAACATATCGAATAGTTTAACATCATCGACATCAATAGGGATGGATCCATGTTGAAGGATAATCCCTTTTTTTCTTGTCTGTGCACTTCCCGCTGCTTTCTTACCTTCTACAATCAGTTCATACCAGGAAGGTTCTTCAAAGCATACAGCGGATCCTGCGACATCTAATTTTCCTTCAGGAACAGCGAATTCGGCTTGAATACCAAGGTTTGTGAATCCTTCAAGCAAACCTTTGGATAGAACAAGATAGGCTTCTTTCACAGAGTCAGGCATGTCCGGATGATTTTCTGACACAATTACACTATATGTGAGTTCATTGTCATGTAGGACAGCTCGTCCTCCAGTCTGACGACGAACAAGGTCATACCCATGCTTTTGGACGCCTTCCAAATCAATCTTTCCTTTGACTTTCTGAAAATATCCTACAGATAATCCCGCAGGCTCCCATCCATAAAAACGGAGTACAGGAGGAATGTCTCCATTTCGGTGCCAATTCATCAAGGCTTCATCCAATGCCATATTCATAGCAGGGGTGCAATGACCTGAATCGACAAAGTACCATGTTTCCATTTGCAGTCCTTCTTTCTATTGTGTAGCACTTTATCCTATTAAAATATTCGTAACAATTCTAACAAGGGGATATCATCGTGTCAAAATTTACTAACAAGGGTCAATTCAACCTTTAGGACTACTTGCTCATTGCGAAAAAATGGACATACAATCCGCTTCTGTTGATTTATAATAAAGGAAGGAGGGATGATCGTGAGCCAAACGTTGATTTCCAGCATCCTTTTCTTAATCAGTGCGGCAATTTGGGCATTATTAGCTATATTTTATGATGATTTCAGGTGGCTCAATTTGTTTCTTTTTATTGCTTTTTTGGTCATGGGGTTGTCAAAAAGGCGCAGGTATATTCAAGAGAAGGATTACGAAGAGGACTGACTTCATGTTAGTCCTCTTTTTTCTGTCATGAATGAACAAGGGAGGCATAGGGTGGATAAGGGGGCTTTTCCCTCACTTTTCAGCTGTCTTTTAATGATCGGGGTTGCGAGTTTCTGTTTCTTCGTAAGTCCTGTGTTCGCCAGGCAGCCGAAATCAATGAGCAAGGTGGGTGCGTATTTGTTCAGTTGCAGCGGCCAGACACTCGAGACATAAGTCAACCGCCTCCGTGGTGGAAGAACACACCACTGCGCCGTTCGTCTTATGCTAGTCGTGTCTAATCAGGCCGCTTCCACATTTCTTCTTGTCGTGTCCAGCTCTGGCACCCAGACGCTCGAGACATAAGTCAACCGCTTCCGTGGTGAAAGAACGCACCATTGCACCGTTTGTCTTATGCTTGTCGCGTCTACCAGGGTGCCGCCGCATTTCGTATCACAGTGTCCAGCTCCGACGCCTAGATGCTCGAGACATAAGTCAATGTTCTACGTGAAGAAAAACGCTTCACTCCGAACCTTGTCTTATGCTTGTCGCATCTCCCAAGGCGTCTCCGCATTTCGTTTTCATGGTCCAGTTGCAGCGGCCAGACACTCGAGACATAAGTCAACCGGCTCCGTGGTGGAAGAACACACCACTATGCCGTTTGTCTTATGCTAGTCGTGTCTAACCAGGCCGCTTCCACATTTCTAATTTACACATGTTTTACAGTAGCCAGGCATAGGATGTATTAAAATTCGTCTCTTACGACGGGGGAGGTCGCGAAGTGGACATTTTAAAGAAAATACAAGACCACCGGGAACAAGAAGAGGAACTGAAATGGGAAGGTACATTCTCAGAATATTTGGATTTACTGAAAGAGCGTCCGTATTTAGCTCAATCCGCCCATTCCCGCGTTTACAATATGATTAAAAGTGCGGGAGTAGCAGAAGAGCACGATCATAAGCGTTACAAGTTTTTTGATGAGGATATCTATGGTTTGGATGAGGCGATGGAGAAGCTGGTTGAAGAATATTTCCACCCGGCGGCGAGAAGGCTGGATGTTAGAAAACGTATCCTTTTACTGATGGGACCTGTCAGTGGTGGTAAGTCAACGCTCGTTAACTTACTGAAACGGGGGATGGAGAAGTACACACATACTGATGAAGGGGCTGTTTTTGCCATCAAGGGTTGTCCGATGCATGAGGACCCTTTACATCTTGTCCCGAACCATCTGCGCAAAGATTTCCAGGAAGAGTACGGGATTCGTATTGAAGGCAGTCTATCTCCATTAAATACGATGAGAGTAGAAACAGAGTATGGGGGAAGGATTGAGGACGTTTTAGTTGAACGTATCTTTTTCTCAGAGGATAAACGTACAGGCATTGGAACGTTCAGCCCTTCTGATCCGAAGTCCCAGGATATTGCTGACTTAACGGGTTCGATTGACTTCTCTACCATTGCTCAATATGGTTCCGAATCAGATCCTCGGGCCTATCGTTTTGATGGAGAATTGAACAAAGCGAATCGTGGAATCATGGAGTTCCAGGAAATGCTGAAGTGTGATGAGAAGTTCCTATGGCACTTGCTCAGCTTAACGCAGGAAGGAAACTTCAAGGCTGGACGCTTTGCTCTCATTTCTGCAGATGAATTGATCATCGCCCATACAAACGAAGCGGAATATCGTTCTTTCATTGCCAACAAGAAAAATGAAGCTTTGCATTCCCGGATGATTGTCATGCCTGTTCCTTACAACTTGAAAGTGAGTCAGGAAGAACGAATCTATGAAAAGATGATCCGGGAAAGTGATATAAGAGATGTTCACATCGCCCCTCATACATTGAGGGTAGCTGCAATGTTTACGATTTTGACTCGACTGAAGGAGTCGAAAAAAGCTTCTATTGATGTACTTAAGAAAATGCGCTTGTATGACGGTGAGATTTTAGAAGGATTCAGCGATGTAGATGTGGAAGAGTTGAAGAAAGAGCACGCGGATGAAGGAATGAGCGGCATTGACCCTCGTTATGTCATCAACCGCATTTCTTCTACCATCATTAAGAAAGAGTTGACCTCGATCAATGCGCTGGATGTTCTGCGTTCGTTGAAGGATGGTCTCGGAAGTCACGCTTCCATTTCCAATGAAGATAAAGAGCGTTATCTTGACTTCATTTCACTCGCTAGAAAAGAGTACGACGAAATTGCGAAGAAAGAAGTACAGAAAGCTTTTGTCTACTCTTATGAAGAGTCTGCCGTCACATTAATGGATAACTACTTGGATAATGTGGAGGCTTACTGTAATAAAGCCAAACTCAGAGATCCACTGACAGGGGAAGAATTGAACCCGGATGAGCGGCTCATGCGTTCCATTGAAGAACAGATTGGCGTATCGGAAAACGCGAAGAAGGCGTTCCGTGAAGAAATCTTAATCCGCATTTCTGCTTATGCTCGAAAAGGCAAGAAGTTCGATTATCAGTCTCATGAGCGCTTACGCGAAGCGATTCAGAAGAAGCTGTTTGCAGACCTAAAAGATGTTGTGAAGATTACGACATCTACGAAGACGCCGGATGAGCAGCAACTGAAGAAAATCAATGAAGTGGTCGCTACTCTTATCGATGAGCATGGATACAATTCGAGCTCTGCCAATGAATTATTGAAGTATGTCGGCAGCTTGTTGAATAGATAATGGCAACACCCAGCCGCTCTCTTATATATTAAGAGGGCGGTTTCTTATGGTATAATGGCAAAAAACAAAGTGGGGTGAGACGATGGCCAAAAGTTATTATGCAATTATTGATGTCGGATCGAATACAATGCGTCTAGTCATTTATTTGAGGGAAAAAGGTGGACGTCTTCGTGAAGTGGAGAATGTGAAAGCTGTTGCCAGATTGAGGAATCACCTCATGGACGATGGCCTATTATCCACAGAAGGTATCCAAATCCTTTTGACCACATTAAAAAGCTTCAAGCAAGTAGCAGAGTCTTATCCATTGGAAGAAATGGTTTGTGTAGCGACCGCTACCATCAGACAAGCGCAAAATCAAGCCGAGATCATTCATCAAGTATCCGAACACACAGGATTCGACATGCGCATTCTTTCTGATCATGAAGAAGCTTATTATGGTTATTTGGCTGTGGTTAATTCGACGCCCGTGACGGAAGGAATTACTGTAGACATCGGTGGAGGAAGTACAGAAGTTACATATTTTAAGGACAGGGAACTGATCGAATCACATAGTTTCCCATTCGGAGCGCTCACACTTAAACAAGACTTTTTTAAAAAAGATCTTCCTACAGAGGAAGAAATGTCCGATCTTCGACATTATTTGATTGAACAATTTCAATCTCTCCCTTGGCTGAAGAAAAAGAACGTCCCTTTGATCGGAATCGGTGGAGGTGCGCGTAACCTTGTTCAAATTGATCAGAACTTAAAAGAATATCCGCTCGCAGGTTTACATCAATATAAAATGAAAGACAGTGATCTCGCTTTTATCAAGAACTATCTTTTCACCTTGAACATGAAAAAATTGCAGAAGGTTGAGGGGTTATCGAAGGACCGTGCGGACATTATCCTTCCCGCAACAGAAGTCTTCCATTCTTTATATGATTCGGTCCATGCTTCAGGTTTTATTTTAAGCAGGAAAGGATTGCGCGACGGCGTTTTTTTCGAGCAGCTGACGAGTGATATGGGGACAGCCTTATTTCCGAATGTGTTAGAGGAGAGCATTCAGGAACTGATCAGTGATTATGAGTTGAATGTGAAACACATCCAGCACGTTCAGCATTTGGCTCATGACTTGTTCCATCAGCTTCATGATCGTGGAATCGGCGCTTTGAGGAAAAGGGACTGGCAGGAAGTGAAAAGGGCGAGCTATGTTTTCAATCTCGGTGAATATATTGACAATGAATCAAGCTCTCAGCATACTTTTTACCTCCTTGCTAACCGGACGATTGACGGGCTGATGCATATGGAAAGACTACGTATGGCTTTAATGGCCTCTTTCAAAAACAAGACGGTATTCAAGCAATTCCTTGATCCATACAAACAGTGGTTCTTGAAAGATGAACGGAAAAAGATCCGCCTTCTCGGGTCGATGTTGAAATTCTGCTACAGTCTGGATAGTACTCGAAGGCAGACGGTGGAAAAGCTGGAACTATCCAATGATGGAGATGACCTTCGTGTCACACTCTATTGTAACGGTGCTTACATGCCTGAAGAATATCAAGCAGAGAAACAGAAAAAACATTTGGAAAAGTCATTGAAGAAGACTATCGAGCTCTCTTTTGTGGAAAATAAAAAGTAGTCCGTTCCGGGCTGCTTTTTTGCTATTCAATCGTGTGTCTAGTCGTTCGACAATTTAAATCAAATTTTTACAAAAAGTTAACTCAGCATTTATATGTGGGATATATTGATGTACTAACCTGAATGTGAATACATGTGTAAAGGGTGTGCGTAATGTCAACAGAAGGAAAGACGAAAGAATTAGACAATCCACTTTTTTATAATAATCGAGAGCTCAGCTGGCTTGGATTTAATGAGCGGGTTTTGGATGAAGCTCTTGATATGGACAACCCTTTGCTCGAACGGTTGAAATTTTTAGCTATCGTATCTTCCAATCTTGATGAATTTTTTATGGTGCGGGTCGCGGGATTGAAGGACCAAGTCAAAGCCGGTTTCAATAAACCGGAAAACAAAGCCGGCTTGACTCCGAAACAGCAACTTAACAAAATCGCCGAGATTAACCACAAAAATGTGGAAAAACAATATGCCGCCTATCAGTCTATGAAACCGGAATTGGAAAAAGAGGGAATTTCCATCTTGTCCATTGATGATCTGACGAAAGAAGAAATACAACGTTTTGAAACTTATTTCGATGAGGAGATCTTTCCAGTTTTGACCCCGATGGCGGTGGATGCCTATCGTCCTTTCCCGATGCTGTTGAATAAATCCATTAACCTTGCTGTCGTCATTCGTGACGAACTTGATCGAGAAGGAGCGGCGAAAACAGCGATTGTTCAAGTGCCATCCGTACTGGATCGTTTCGTAATTGTGAATCACGAAGATAAATATCAATATGTCCTATTGGAAGAAATCATCGGTCATTTCATGAGCAAGTTGTTCAAAGGGTATGAAGTTGAATCGATCACAGAGTTCCGAATCACAAGAAACGCCGATATGACAATTCATGAAGAAGGTGCTCGTGATTTACTGAAAGAGATTGAGAAAGAATTGAAGAAACGGAAGTGGGGAGCGGCTGTCCGACTAGAAGTCCGGGACGGAAAATATGACGAGAAACTAATCAGCTTTTTATTAAAAGTCCTGGAAATTCATAAAGATGACTTGTACATCACAAATGGACCGCTGGACTTAACTTTCTTATTCAAATTCCATAAAACGTTTGAAGACATTAAGGATCATCTTTATTACGAAACCTTGATGCCTCAGCCCCCTCGAGATCTGAGTAGTGATGAAAATATCTTCGAACAAGTGATGGATCGTGATGTTTTCCTACACCATCCGTTTGAATCGTTTGAACCTGTCGTTGACTTCGTAGCAGAAGCAGCGGATGATCCCCATGTGTTGGCCATTAAACAGACCTTATACCGTGTGAGTGGGGATTCCCCGATTATAGAGGCTCTCAAGCGGGCGGCGGAGAAAGGGAAGCAAGTCACCGTACTTGTAGAACTAAAAGCACGTTTTGATGAAGAAAACAATGTTCAATGGGCAAAAGAACTGGAAAAAGCGGGCTGTCATGTCATTTATGGAATGACCTACTTGAAAACCCACAGCAAAATCACCCTGGTGGTCAGGAAGAAGAATGAGAAAATTGAACGTTTCGTTCACCTGGGAACAGGGAATTACAATGACCAGACAGCATCGCTTTATACAGATATGGGAATCATCACAGCCAAGCGGAAGTTTGGAATTGATGCCACAGACTTTTTCAATTATTTAAGCGGGTTTACCGAGAAACCGCAATTTCATCACCTGTCAATGGCTCCGTTTGATATAAGAAATGACTTTATTCGTTATATTAATAATGAAATCCGTTTCCAAAAACAACATGGCAATGGGCGCATCATTTTAAAAATGAATTCATTGACGGATAAAAATTTAATTATGAAGCTTTACGAAGCCTCTCAAGCAGGGGTGCAGATTGATTTGATCGTGCGCGGAATCTGCTGCCTGCGTCCCGGGATCCAGGGTTTCAGCGATAACATTCGTGTGATTAGTATTGTCGGCCGGTTCCTGGAGCATAGTAGGATTTACTACTTCCACCATAACGGAGATGATCGTGTCTTTTTATCCTCTGCTGATATGATGACAAGAAACATGGTTAAGCGTGTCGAGCTTTTATTCCCAATCTATGAACCAGTGATAAAAAATCGTTTGCAAAAGATTTTATCTGTCATGTTGAGTGACAATGTCAAAGCGAGGGAACAAAAGAATGATGGATCCTATGAGCATGTTAAACGCCCTGAAAACGCACAGCCGATCAACAGTCAGATGAAACTTTATGATATGGCTTACCGTGTCTTAGAGGATGAAGAATAACAACGACATATCACTTTAGTGGCAAAAAGTGAAAAAGGCGTACCCATCGGTGCGTCTTTCTTGTTATAATGGAATGGATTTGGTCATTCATTAAAAAAATAAGCGAAATTTGTTGAATACGGAAGCGTTTCAATTCTATAATAGTACATGGACTTGGAAACGTTTTCGAGGAAACATTAGCCAACAACTACTTGGGGGTATTCTACGTGTCTAAACAAGGCTCCACTCAAAATTTTTGGGAAAAGTTCCATGGCCCCAACATGGGGTACATCGAAGAACAATTCGAACAATATGAAAACGATCCTAGTGCTGTCGATCCTTCCTTGAAGGAAATTTTTGATGAGCACGGGGCTCCTGAATGGATGGGAAGCGATACGGTTACTGAAACCAATGGATCTGCTTCACCTTCTGAAAGGGACATAGCTAAAATTACCTCAGCTTTGAAACTTGTTGAGGCTATTCGTCGTCATGGTCACCTACAAGCGAATATATACGCGGTAGGCAGTGATGAGCGACCTAAAACAAATTTGCTTGAATTAGAAACATATGGACTACAAGAAAAGGATTTAAAAGAAATCCCGGCTGATTGGGTGTGGCCTGATGCCCCAATGAAACTGGATAATGCACTTCAAGTAGTCAAAACATTAAAAGAACGATATGCAGGGACCATCTCTTTTGAGTTCGGTCATGTGAATAACGAAGATGAAAGAAAATGGCTCCAGGATAAAGTCGACACTGGTTCCTATACGGTGTCATTGACAGATGAAGAGAAGAAGCAACTGCTATACCGTCTTGCTGAAGTGGAAGGTTTTGAAAACTTCCTAGCGAAAACATTCGTTGCTCAGAAGCGATTTTCTATTGAAGGCTTAGACGTTATGGTGCCGATGCTTGATCATATCATTCAATCGGCTTCCGGAGACAAAATCAAACATATCATGATGGGCATGGCCCACCGTGGACGTTTGAATGTACTTGCTCATATCCTTGGCAAGCCTTATGATCGCATTTTTTCTGAATTCCACCTTTCTCCAGATAAGGAGCTGGTGCCATCCGAAGGTTCAATGGGAATCAATTACGGGTGGACAGGCGATGTGAAATATCACTTTGGTGCGCGAAGAGAAATTGAGAATGGCGAACAGTCCGCTACGCGTGTGACTCTAAGCCATAACCCTTCACATTTAGAATACGTCAATCCGGTAGTTGAAGGATTTACACGTGCGGCTCAGGATGACCGCTCAGAGCCGGGTTATGCAAAAATGGATGAGGACGAGGCATTCGGCCTTTTGATTCATGGTGACGCTGCTTTCATCGGAGAAGGTGTTGTAGCAGAAACCTTGAATATGAGTGACCTCCCAGGCTATCGCACGGGCGGAACGGTCCACATTATTGCTAACAACCTTGTAGGTTTCACGACGAATAGGAAAGACGGCCGCTCGACACGTTATGCGAGTGATCTTGCCAAAGGGTTCGAAATTCCTGTTGTTCATGTAAATGCTGATGATCCGCTAGCATGTTTATCAGCTATGGCCCTTGCGTATGAGTACCGTCAGAAATTCCATAAAGATTTCTTAATCGACCTCGTAGGTTATCGCCGTTTTGGTCACAATGAAATGGATGAACCACGCTCTACACAACCGAAACTCTATAAAGAAATCGACGAACATCCTACGGCTGCTGCTGTGTTTGAAAAGCAGCTCCAAGAAGAATCTGTCGTAGGCGAAGATGCTCTTAAAGATATGAAAGCGGAAGTAGAGCAAAAACTCCGTGACATCTATAACAATATGAACGAGCATGAAACGTCTTCTCCTGATGTGAAAGATCGTCCGAGTGGAGTCGAGCGAAACCTTGACGAAATTGATACAGCCATCGATCTAGATCGTCTTAAAGGTTTGAATGAGGGCATGCTGAAACGTCCAGAAGGATTTAATGGCTTCAAAAAGCTCGAAAAAATTCTTCAAAGACGCAGCAAAATGCTTGATGACGGACAGAAGGTTGACTGGGCGACAGCAGAAGCCTTGGCTTTTGCTTCAATTCTTGAAGATGGTCGTCCCATTCGAATCACAGGTCAAGACACAGAGCGCGGAACATTTGCTCACCGTCACCTTGTTCTTCACGACGTGGAAACAGGGGAGACGTACTGTCCAATGCATGGATTAGAACAGGCGAATGCGTCCTTTGATATTCATAACAGTCCATTGTCTGAAGCAGGAGTCATTGGGTTTGAGTATGGATACAGTGTGCAAGCACCAGAATCTCTTGTCCTTTGGGAAGCTCAATTCGGTGATTTCGCTAACGCTGGACAAGTCATCTTTGACCAGTTCGTATCTGCTGGACGTGCCAAATGGGGCGAAAAATCCAATATGGTCTTCTTGCTTCCTCACGGATACGAAGGTCAAGGGCCGGAGCACTCCAGTGCACGTCTTGAGCGTTTCTTACAGCTTGCTGCTGAAAACAACTGGACGGTTGCCAATGTCACGTCTTCCGCTCAATATTTCCACTTGTTAAGAAGACAGGCAGCAATCAGTAATCAGGAAGAAGCACGTCCTCTTGTGTTGATGACTCCGAAGAGTCTCTTGAGAAATCAACGAGTGGCGGTTTCCGGAGAACAGTTCAGCAAAGGGCGATTCCAACCGATTATGAAACAACCAATTTTATCTGAAAACAAGGATAAAGAAAAAGTGAAAACGCTCCTTCTTGGAAGCGGGAAGATCATGGTCGATATTGAAGATACGGTAGATGGAACCGATCAGACCTTTGAGACGATCGATGCCGTAAGAATTGAACAAATCTATCCGTTCCCTGAACAACGATTAGCTGAGATGTTAGAGTCTTATCCGAATTTAGAAGAATTAGTATGGGTCCAAGAAGAACCACAGAACATGGGTAGCTGGTACTTCGTCGAAGGGATTTTGCACAAACTCTTGAAAAAGGGGCAGATTCACCGCTTTGTCGGTCGTCCGCATCGTGCCTCACCTTCCGTCGGCGAGCCGAACATCCATAAAACGGAGCAGAATCGAATCATTCATGAAGCGCTACAGATGTCTAAAGGAGGAGAAACAAATGAAGGAAATTAAGGTTCCTGAATTAGCTGAATCCATAACAGAAGGTACAATATCAGAATGGCTCGTCAAAAAAGGGGATCAAGTGGAAAAAGGCGATCCCATTCTCGAGCTTGAGACAGATAAAGTAAACGTTGAAGTGAATGCAGATGCTAGCGGGGTTATTGCTGAATTGTTGAGAGAAGCAGGAGACGACGTTGAAGTTGGCGATGTGATCGCTAAAGTCGATGAAAACGGCGAAGCCGGAGGTTCAGATGAAGACACTTCTTCTGATGAGGAAGAAGCTGAACCAGAAGAAGAAAAGGAAGAAGAATCCAACAAAGAAACAGAATCTCAGAAAAAAGAAGAGCAGCAACAATCTTCTCAAGAGAAGAAAGAGTCTTCCAGTAAGAATTCTAAAGACGTGATTGCTACTCCTGCCGCTCGTAAACGCGCGCGTGAACTAGGAATTGACTTGAGTGAGATTTCCGCACGCGATCCCCTTGGCCGCATCCGTCCGGAAGATGTCGATGCAGCTGCTAAAGGAGAAAGTAAGCAGGAATCTAAAGGTTCTTCCAAGTCTTCTTCTGAGGACAAACCTAAGAAGAAAAAAGAAGAAACGAAGAAAACAGAATTTGATAAGCCAGTCGAACGGGTGAAAATGTCCCGCAGACGCCAGACGATCGCTAAGAGACTTGTTGAAGCACAGCAGGAATCTGCGATGTTAACAACCTTCAACGAAGTAGATATGACCAATGTTATGAAGTTGAGAGGTGAGCGTAAAGAATCCTTCCTGAAGAAACATGACATCAAATTAGGATTTATGTCCTTCTTCACAAAAGCTGCGGTTGGAGCATTGAAGGAATTCCCGTTACTGAATGCAGAAATTCAAGGAAACGAAATCATTAAGAAACAGTTCTATGATATCGGTATGGCTGTCTCAACAGACGAAGGTCTCGTCGTTCCTGTTGTCCGTGATGCGGACCGTTTGGACTTTGCAGGTATTGAGAAAGGCATTGCTGACCTTGCGACAAAAGCACGGAACAAAGAGCTGGGCCTTGATGACCTTCAAGGTGGTTCATTTACTATTACGAACGGTGGAATATTCGGTTCTATGCTTTCCACACCGATTTTGAATGCACCTCAAGTAGGAATCCTTGGTTTGCACAACATTGAAAAACGCGCGAAAGTCATGCCGGATGACACAATCGAAGCTCGTCCGATGATGTACATTGCTCTTTCCTACGATCACAGAATCGTTGATGGAAAAGATGCAGTACAGTTCTTGCGCAGAATTAAAGAAATGATTGAAGATCCATTCGACCTATTGCTCGAAGGCTAATAAAAATCCCCTTCCACGATTTCCGTGGAGGGGGATTTTCTTTACTCCAAATCCACAAACGCTCTTGTAGAAGACTCAGATTCGAGATAATGAGGGTTCGTTTGCCCTGTTGGCAGTCAGGGGTGGTTGGGAAGCCGCTCGCTTTCCTGCGGTGATGACGGAGAGCCTCCTCGAGCTCCGCTCTGCAGGGTCTCTCCAGCCAATCCATTCCCGCGGAGTCTCCCAGCTTCCCAACCACCCCATCCGATGAATGTGAGAAACGAAACGGACACCTTTATCAAGTTGGATTGTTTCCACTATCCCACTGTTAGAAGAATAAAGCGCTCTGTATCAATCTCTCAAGATTCATATACTTGGGCATGGGAGTTTTAACCTTATACTCCCATCAAGCTGAATAACTGCATATTCTAGAAGTGGTTTCGAGACACTCATACGGCCAAGGGCGGAGGGGAACGGTGAGACTCCTACCATGAAAATAAAGTTCTATAATATGGAAAAATGGCAATACTAAAGTAGACGCAGCTCATTCTTCTTTTTGAGGAGAGCGTCTCATTCAAAGATCTATTGAGTTGGAGAATGGACTTAGGATACCTTTGGTTCCTCAATTGTCACTGTGTAACCTAACCCCTCTAACCTACGCAATGAGTGCTTAACAATGGCTTGTTGTTTTTGTTTATCGAAGTAATCTTCTCCTAAATCTACATACATTTCCTTTCGTGTTAAGAGGTAGTAGGAGATTCGTAACATCGCATGAGCTACAACGATTCCTGCGCGCTTTTT
>NZ_FNIZ01000006.1:0-6556 GCF_900104185.1 Halobacillus aidingensis
ACTGAACTATACCCTGAATAATGGACACTGATAAAAAAGTGCCCTTATTCGGGGTTTTTTGTGTTTCATGACCTCGGATATCCATTTATAATCAAATTAACAATAAGAGCGAGGTTATAGAGATGTCCAAAATTACTTTTACTGAATCACAAAGAAGAGAACTAGAATCCAACCCAAATGTCATCAAGGTATCCGATCGCTCCATCACCTATTCTCCTGATTTTAAGGTAACGGCAGTGAAAGAAAACATAGAAGGGAAAGGTCCTTACCAAATTTTCTTAGAGTATGGGTTTGATATGTCTATTATTGGATCTAAGAAACCTAATCAATGTATAAAGCGTTGGCGGGAAACGTTCCAGAAGTACGGAGAAGATGGATTCTATACAGAACGTAGAGGGAAAGGCGCCACAGGACGTCCATCCTCCAAAGAACTATCTACGGAAGAGAAATTGAAGAAAGCAGAAGCGCGTATTGCGTATCTAGAGGCAGAGGTAGATTTCGTAAAAAAGCTCGACGAACTCGAAAGGCAGGCGAAGAAGAAAAAGTAACGACATCAGAGAAATTTCAACTCATTGAAAAAGTGGTAAGAGAAAATGGATTTCCTCCTTTAATTCAGTATTTTTGTGAAGTGGCAGGAGTAAGTCGTTCCGGTTATTATAATTGGTTGAAAGCAGAGGAAACCCGTCAAAAAAGGGAACAAAGCGATGAAGCGGACTATACGATCATCAAGAAAGTGTACGACCAATCTAAGGGAAAAGTGGGTGCCATCCAGATCAAGATGGCTTTAGAGAATGATGAGAAGATTGTGATGAACCTTAAACGTATTCGCCGAATTATGAACAAGTACAATATCGTGTGCAAGATCCGGAGAGCGAATCCCTATAAAAAAATCGCCCAAGCGACGCAAGAACATCAAACGTGTGAAAATAAGTTGGATCGCCAGTTCGATCAACAGGAACCACACAAAGTCCTCTTAACGGATATCACTTATGTTTATTATGAAAAAGGACAAAAAGCCTATCTATCCGCCATTAAAGATGGAGCGACACGAGAAATCTTAGCTTATCATATTTCTACCTCCTTGAAGATGGATATCGTGTACACTACGCTTGATAAGTTAATGGAACGGGAGGACTTTATCCCTCACCCTGACTGTTTAATCCATTCCGATCAAGGCGTGCACTATACCCACCCTGAGTTCCAGAAGAAAGTGAGCGAACTTGGCTTGGATCAGTCAATGTCACGTCGCGGTAACTGTTGGGATAATGCCCCGATGGAATCTTTCTTTGGGCATATGAAAGATGGAATCGACTTCAAGGCGTGTTCTTCTGTATTTGAAGTCAAGCAAGCGATTGAAGAATATATGGAGTATTACAATCATCGTCGATATCAGTGGTCCTTACAAAAAATGACCCCGGCACAATACCGAGGTCACCTATTAGCAGCCTAGCACTTTTTATTAAACTGTCCATTTTTGGGGGTACAGTTCACACCTCTTTCTGGGGGTGCTTTTTTTATAGATTTTTTTGGAATAGAGAAGAATAAATAGTTTTTAACATTAAAAGGCCCCCGAATAAAACAGGGACCTTAAAAGTTTAAATTATTTTGATGTACTCGTTTTGTTCATAAACTTGAGTAAATCCGTTAACAAAGTACTGAACGTAGATAAGTGTTCCTGTACACGTCCCGGATATTCCTCTTCAATAAATGCAAGTGTATCTTTCTCTGAATGCCATATTCCACCATGTTCTACCGTTTGCTGATAGCCATCCAGGTCCCCAATCTCCCAGTTTGTCGCTTCCAAATAACCATATGGAATTCCCTTCGCTTTAAACGGGGCATGGTCGCTCCAATCACCTGTTGTTCCAGCTGGATAATGCGGGTTTAGACCAGGGTTGGTTTCGACATCTAACTTTTTCTTATCTGCAATTGCCAAGGCCTGTTCACGGATAAATCCGTCCTCTCCAGCATTCCCATACACATACATCTGATCACCTGCTGCCAAACTGTCTAGGTTGATCATACCAATAGTATTTTTTATTTCTTCATCCGACATATGATTGGCATAATATTTGGATCCTTGTAATCCAACTTCCTCTGCCCCAAATGCAATGAATACAATAGAATAAGGGGTCTTTATATTCTTTAATACTTCTGCCGTTTCTAATAACACACCGACACCTGAAGCATTATCATCTACCCCTAGACCAACGGAAACAGAATCATAGTGAGCCCCTACAATAATCTGTTTCGTAGATTTTCCTTCTTTGTAAGCCACCACATTGGAAGAAGATCTTGAAGTAGAATAATCAAACTCCTGAACTTCTGTCTCCAACCCGATGCGTTCGAATTGGCCCTGAATATATTGGGCAGCTTCCCTTTCATTTTGCGAACCCGCGACCCTCGGACCAATGTCATCAGCCAGGTATTTCATATGTTCATAAGCCACCGCTCCATCTTTGTGAGCAAGTGATGGAGGATATGTAACTGGATCAGCTGAAGCACTGCCTACGAACGTAAGCAACCCAAAAACAAATGCAATAAACGTAATAGAAAACTTCTTTTTCATGTCAAAACTCCTTTAACTTATTTAAGTTATTTTTTAATATTCTAATAAAGTTTTAGGTTAATAGGAATACATTCGACAAAACCATGTAAATTTTTCACAAATTCACCCCCGGCGTTGAGGGTCTAATTACACGCACTACAACATTCTTCGACCTTTCTTGGTCTAATAAAAAAAGATTTTCTCTATATTTCATTCATTAAAAAAGGGGTAGTATCAAAATAAAACCTTGATCCTACGCTACCCTACGTTTAGTAGTCTTCTTTTTTTGATAGGATACGAATGGATTTGGATTTGGAAAACGTGTGAATGCAGGCTAATGCTCCAGGGGGAGAGCTGTGCCAATACCTTAAAGGCAATTTCCATAAATCATGGTATTACTCTAATCCATTTATTGCTGATTTTAATTTATTATTCGTTTCCTCATTTCCAAGTTCATAAAATACCAAAATGTTTTTATGCGTGTACTTTTCGTGTTCAACGACTCCAGCTGCAGCTGATTTTTCTTCAAAATCATCCATTCCTTCTTTCCGTGCATCTGTGGATGGAAATACATAAATAGAAAGTGTATCACCATCTATAAAAAATGCTTCGGGAGTAACACCGTTTAACTCTCTAGTGAAAGCATTGATCCTTGGTAAATCTGCATCCTCTAAAACCAACCCTTGATCTGTAATAGCCGTTTGCACCTTTTCTAATGTGATAAGATCCTCTTCTTTTACGCTTTGTTAGCTGCAAGCACTAAGAACGGAAATAATGAATACATAAAAGAATATTTTTTTAATCATATCATTACCTCCTGGAAATGCCTCTTTTATGAAAAAAACACAGTAAATAATAGACATTATTTTTAAAGGTTTTCAATCTATTGAGCGATCACATAACCACATTCTCATTAACAAGGACAACCACCTACTATACTTATTCAGTAAAAGTACAGGAACTCCTTTCCAAATGGCGACCATTTTCAAGCTGGGGAGTAGGGGAAGGCCTATTAAAAAACACCTTCACAGTCGTTATAAGACTTTGAAGGTGTTTTTTATGCTCAAATTCTATGATGATTAATTATTGTCAGTCAGTTACTCTGAAGCTGTCTTCCAAAACTCTCGCTACAAAAGAGGCAAATTCTGCTCTAGTAATTTCCTGTTCCGGTTTGAAGGTTCCATCCGGGTACCCGACAGTTATATTATTGGCTGCAAGGGTTTGAATATAGGAATCCGCCCAGTGCCCTTTCGTATCAGAGAAAATATTGGTTTGGCCTTGTAATTGATAGGCTCTTGAAACGATCGTTGCCATTTCTGCTCGACTTAAATTTTCATTCGGGTGAAAGGTTCCATCCTTGTAGCCTGAGAGGATATTAGCCTTGGCGGCTGCACCAATGTACCCGCTCGCCCAGTGTTCTTCTGAAACGTCTGTAAAGTCAGACCCAATCTTCTCAAGTTCAAGTTCCCTGGAAATAACGGTTGCTGCTTCAGCCCTTGTTATATTTACATCGGGCTGGAAGGTACCGTCTTTATAACCCGATAATAAGTTGTTTTCTACTAAATAATTTATTTTGTCTTCAGCCCAATGACCTTTGATATCTTTAAAAGTAACATCATTGGAAGGCTTATCAATCGTTACCTCACTAGACTGGATTGCTTCCACGTTTCCTGCATGATCGACACTACGATAGTCGACGGTGTGAGTTCCTTCTTCGCTTACAATAACAGTAGAGTTATATGCCAGCCATTCTCCCTGATTGATTCGATATTCTGTCTTACTCACCCCAGACAGTGTATCGGAAGAACTCAGGGTTAACTCCACATCATTGTCTCGCTTTTCAGTACTCATAGCTGTGTCTGGAGCGGTTGAATCCAGCTTAACGTTGATGCTTTTAACCTCTTCTTCATTGTCAGCGTAATCGATACTGCGATAATCAACGGTGTGGCCGCCTTCTTCATCAATCAACACAGGAGTCGTATATTCTTTCCATTCTCCCTCATTGATCCGATATTCTGTCTTAGCCACTCCTGATAATGTATCAGTGGAACTCAAGGTTACCTCTACTTCGGAGTTGTGCCATTGGTCGCCTACATCACCAGCCGATGTTTGTGGAGCATTATCGTCATATTTTACAGTTATACTCTTAAACTCTTCTACGTTCCCAGCTGTATCGACACTGCGATAGTCAATGACATTCTCGCCCTGCTGCTGGAAGGTAATAGGACCGCTATAGTTTGTCCATTCCCCTTCGTTCATTCTATACTTGATCGCAGCTACACCTGACAATTGGTCTTTAGCCGTTAATGTGATTTCTGTCGCTTTATTCGCCCATTTTTCAGGTACTCCGTTAACAGAAATAACTGGAGCAGTTGTATCTATTTTAATCGTTTCACTTTGAATTTCTTCTACATTCCCAGCTTCATCAAAGCTGCGGTACTCCAGCTTGTGGGCGCCTTCTTTCTCAAATACCACTGGTGTACTATAAGCTGTCCATTCTCCATCGTTTACTCTATACTCTGTTTTGCTAACACCTGTTAGAGAGTCTGTCGCACTCAAGGCTACCTCTACACTAGAGGTTTGCCATTGGTCGCTTACATCACTAATCGAAGTTTCTGGAGCAGTTAGATCAAGCTTAACAGTTAAGCTCTTCGTCTCTTCCTGATTTCCAGCTACATCAACACTACGATATTCGATTACATTTTCACCCTCTTGTTTCAACGTAATCGTGCCATTATACAATTTCCAATCACTTCCGTTTATTTTATATTCAACGGAAGATACGTCTGATAATTCATCTTTGGCTGTTAGTGTCAGTTCCACTTCTTCACTCACCCAGTCAATAGGAGTTTCAGAAGCTGTGGTAACCGGAGATGTTTGATCCAGTTTCACTACTACACTTTGAATTTCTTCTTCATTGCCAGCCTTATCGATGCTTCTATATTCAATGGTTGTCGATCCTTCTTGATCTAACGTAATAGGATCACTATAGTCTTTCCACTCGCCACCATTGATTTTATATTCAATGGAATATACGCCTGACAGCTCATCTGAAGACGATAAGGTTAGCTCAACATCCTGATTCGACCAGTCCGTCGGTACTTCTTCAGCTGTGGTAACTGGTGCGGTTTTGTCCACTTTAATCACTTTGCTTTGTATCACTTCTACGTTTCCTGCATGATCGATGCTACGGAATTCTACTTTATTGCTTCCTTCTTCTTCAACGAGAATAGAAGTATCGTAGTTTACCCATTCTTCTTCGTTCACTCTATATTCCGTTTTTGAGACGCCTGACAAACCGTCGGAAGAACTTAATGTTACTTCCATGTTGGAATTGTGCCATTCATCACTCACAGAACTGATTGAAGTTTCAGGAGCTTTAAAATCATGATTAACATTGACAGTCTGAATCTCTTCCTGATTCCCTGCTTCATCTGTACTTCGATATTCAATTACATGCTTACCTTCTTCAGCGATGGTAATAGGTGTATCGTAGGAAGTCCAGTCGCCTTCATTCATTCTGTACTCAATAGAACTTACGCCTGAAGATTCATCCTTAGCCGTTAAGGATAATTCTATTTCTTCATTACTCCAGTCGGAAGGAATTTCAGAAGTTGAAGTCACTGGTGATGTTTTATCTATTTTGAGGGTCTCGGTTTGAAATTCCTCTACATTCCCAGCATGGTCTACGCTTCGGTAATCAAGCTGAACTATGCCTTCTTGGCTAATTTCGAAAGCCTCTGTATATTCAATCCAGCTTCCTTCATTTATTCGATATTCTACCTTCTTAATACCGGATTCTTTATCGGTTGCGCTTAAAGCAGCTGTAACATTTGAAGGGTACCAACCATTTTTCATTGGGGTGGAAGACGTCATATCCAATTTTGTTATGGGTGCAATTTTCTCCACGACTACATCATATTGACTAAGATCTTTACTCTCAGAGTTTTCCCCCTGATAGGGACCAGTCTCGGAATGATGATAAGAATACGTGTTATCCTGCTTATC
>NZ_FNIZ01000006.1:7111-201020 GCF_900104185.1 Halobacillus aidingensis
GAGTTTTCTCCCTGATAGGGACCAGTTTCGGAATGATGATAAGAATACGTGTTATCCTGCTTATCTCTCATTAGTATGTAATCTATTCCCCAGTTCCCTGAAGCATCATACTCCCCGATTTCAAAACTACTTTCATATTTACCTGTCTCTGTATTTAACCTCAAGTTCATATATTTATTTGCGGTGCCTATGGGTGCTTTATATTTGACAGTGACACTCTCTACTCCTGATAAATCATCACTCACATCAGCCGTGATTTTCACTTCATCTCCGACTGTAGCCTCCTGCTTCGAAACAGTTAACTCATTTAATGTTGGTGGAGTAACATCCGAAGCTGCATAATTAACCCCCGGAGCTCCCAGCGAGATCATAAGCGCCAAAATGGCAAGCACAAGTACCCACTGTATTTTTCCTTTTTCAAATAACATTCACTCACTCTCCTCTTTCTTTTACGAAGAAAAACCTTCTCTTTATGGAATCTCACATTATTCACACAACCTCTATTTTAGTATAAAAGCATGATGAATTGTTAATTATTTTTAAATAAATACGACTAAAGTTTTTAGATCAAAACAACACTTAAGCTTCATTTAATATGCTTTAATAACCAATAAAAAATGGCGTAGTATCATCCATAAACGGTTGATACTACGCCAGCCTTTAGTTCGATCTTACAGTTGAAGTTAGACACTATCATTTACTAAGCAAAAAGTCAGTCTGCATTCTCTTACAGACACTCAAAGAGGTGAAATTGAATAAATCTATTATTGATTCAAATTAAATCCATATAAATACTCGACCAACTTGTTAAATTCATCATCAGAGGAACACTCAATTTGTAGATCAATAAAAGTCATCACAACTTCTTCATCCTCAAACGGGAAATGGCTGTTATCCACATTGGTTAGGATATCCCGCTTGGATAATCCCTTTTTAAGTAAAACATCAACGGCCTGCTTCATCGAAGATACCTCTGCCATGTGTATGCCCCCTTATTCGATATAAACCTCACCTTTACATTCTTTCGTTAGATCCTTGTGAGTGTCAGTAATAGTGAGGAAGACAAGAATTAAAATAGATTCTTGTACTTAATTATTTACTACATCATTCATCCAATTTCCTGCCTCTCATAGAAAAATCGACTGCACTATTGAGAATAAAACCACGTGTAAATCAAAAAATTAAGTGTTCAACTAACATAAGCACATATAAAATCACAAAGATGATAAGCACAAGCGAAAATCATTGCTATTAAGCTATATTTTCGGTCTCTAACACGCTTAGGATCAGGGACCAAATAAAATAAATTTTCACACTTTTCTATAAAATGCATTGACACCGTTCCTTTCACTTGCTAACATGGCACTTAACCAAATAACGAAAGAACATCTTATCCAGAGAGGTGGAGGGACTGGCCCTGTGAAACCCGGCAACCGCTATATTCATAGCATGGTGCCAAATCCTACTGAGTGAATGCTCAGGAAGATAAGAGATTTACATAATCTCTAGCCTCTCTATCACTGATAGAGAGGCTTTATATTTTCCAATTGAATACTTATTTCTTATCCAGAGAGGCAGAGGGACTGGCCCGTTGACGCCCGGCAACCATCAAGCATCCGCTTGAAAAGGTGCTAATTCCTGCAGGAGATGATCCTGGAAGATAAGAAGAGCAAAGAGCCCTCTTCTTATTTTTTTGAAGAGGGCTCTTTCTATTTTTTAAAAAGGAGTGGCTACATAGATGAGTATCGTACTTTTAGATGGCATTCGAACCCCGTTCGGTAAATGGAAAGGGGCCTTGAAAAAGAAATCCGCAACAGAACTCGGGTCGCACGCGCTAAACGCATTAATTGAGAAAAATCCGATAGCCAAACAGGCAGATGGTGTGCTGCTTGCCCAAGTGATCCAGGCTGGTGGCGGCCAAAACCCTGCGAGACAAGTCGCTTATAAGGCAGGGGTGGAGATCGATACACCTGCCATCACATTGAACAATGTCTGTTTGGGCGGGATCGCTACGATCGCGGATGCCACTCGAAGACTGCAATTGAACGAGGGAGAATTATACATCGTCGGTGGCTTCGACTCGATGACGAACGCTCCTCATACCGCTCCAGTAAGGGCTTCTTCAGGACTCGGTCATAGCATGCTGAAAGACACCTTACTGAATGACGGTTTATGGTGTGCCTTAACGGATGTATCGATGGGAGCTCTTACTGATGAGAAAAACCGCTCCTTCGAAATCAGTCGAGAAGAACAAGATGAGTATGCTGCCCTTTCCCAGCAACGAGCAGCTAAGACTCAAGAAAAAGGATGGCTGCAGCCGGAAATCACTCCTTTTTCAGGTTTGCTTGAAGAAGATGAAGGCATCCGCAAAGGAACGACAGTAGAGAAGTTATCCAACCTCTCCCCCGCCTTTTCCAACGAAGGCACGATTACGGCAGGCAATGCATCTCAAATGACGGACGGGGCGAGCGTTGGGATCGTTACCACGAAAGAGAAAGCTGAATCACTCGGACAGGATCCGCTGGCGGAAATCATCGATTGGTCAGAGATTGCCGGACCAGATCCGAGTTTACAAACGAAACCATCGCAAGCGATCCAAGAACTATTAGACAGACACCAACTGACGACTGAGGAAATCGATCTGTTTGAAATCAATGAAGCGTTTGCCAGTGTCGTGATCGCCAGCTGCCGCGAGCTTGGCCTCGATTATGACCGCGTCAATGTCAATGGTGGCGCGATTGCTCTTGGTCACCCTTTAGGTGGCACTGGATTCCGACTTGTTTTGACACTCGCTCATGAACTGAAACGGCGCGGCGGTGGAAAAGGCATCGCTTCCCTTTGCGGCGGTGGCGGTCAAGGCATGGCCCTGTTGATTGAAGTTCCCCATTCATAATGCGAAAGGAGATAAATCCAATGAATACATCGATCACAGCTCAGCGTTCACCTTATCTATGGGAGCCATCGAGCGAACGAATAGAACAATCGCATATCAAAGCTTTTGCCGAATATACCGGCCAGCCACTTTTCCCTTATGAACGGTTCCACCGCTGGTCCGTTTCCCACCTTTCTGAATTTTGGTCAGCTGTGTGGGATTATGCGGACATTATTGGAGATAAAGGCGACCGTGTTTTTGTCCCTGGCCCTTCAATGCCGGATAGTACATGGTTTCCCGAAGCACGATTGAATTTTGCTGAAAACCTACTGCGGGGTTCTCTTGATCGGGTGGTTGCCTATGAAGCGAATGAGACAGGGGTTCATCGAAGCATTACTTTAGAAGAACTGAGGCAATCTGTAGCAAAAGCCCAGGAAGGGTTGAAACAGTTAGGTGTGCAAAAAGGCGATTGTGTCGCCGGGGTCACGACGAATGATATCCAGGGGCTGGTTGCCTTGCTTGCGACGACCTCACTCGGGGCGACATGGACATCCTGTTCCCCTGACTTCGGGACCAAAGGAATTGTCGATCGCATTGGCCAGGTGAAACCGAAAGTATTAATTGCTGCGCTCGCCTATCAATATAAGCAGAAACCATTCGATATCGTGGACAAAATCAAGCAGACGACGGATCACCTCGAAGGCCTATCCGCACTTGTCACGTTCGGAGGGGAAACTGATATTAAAGGGGTTGAATCCCTTTCGTGGAACGAGCTTTGTAACAATGAAGCTAGTGAGCCGACGTTCGAACCTGTCCCTTTTAACCATCCCTTATATATTTTATATACATCGGGAACGACGGGACTTCCGAAAGCGATCATCCATTCGGTCGGCGGAACGCTCCTGCAACATGTGAAAGAGCACCAACTCCATTGTGATGTCCAGCAAAATGATGTGTTGTTCTGGTACACCAATACCGCGTGGATGATGTATCCATGGCTCGTTTCAGGGTTAGCCAGTGAAGCGGCGATTCTATTGTATGACGGTTCTCCCGTAAGTCAGGATTCCCTCACCCATTTGTGGGACATTGCGGATGAAGTGGGCATCACCCATTTCGGCACAAGTCCGAAGTATTTAGATACATTGATGAAAGCAGGTGTCGATCTGAGAAGCAGTCACTCGCTCAACACTTTGAAAAGTCTGCTATCCTGTGGGGCTCCCTTAGCACCTGAACAATATAACTGGATTTATCAAACAATCAAGCAGGATCTGTTCCTTGCTTCCATTTCCGGCGGAACAGAGATCATCGGCTGTTTTGTGATGGGATCACCCGTTCATTCATTGAAGCAAGGCGAAATCGCGTGTAAAGCGTTAGGAATGGCGGTGGATGTATTGGATGAACGAGGAGCATCTGTTTACGAAGAAAAGGGCGACCTTGTTTGTACGAAACCATTCCCAAGCATGCCGCTCACCTTTTTCGGTGAAGGTGGAGAGGAACGTTACCGTAAGAGCTATTTTTCCAAACGACCAGGGATTTGGACACATGGAGACTTAGCCGAACAAACCATCGATCAGTCCTTCATCATTTATGGACGTGCCGATACGACATTGAATCCTGGTGGCGTAAGAATCGGAACTGCAGAAATTTACGGTGTCGTCGATCATATCAAAGAAATCAAAGACAGCGTTGTATTCGGATTACCGAAAGATCATGATGAAGAGATCGTCCTTTGTGTCGTCACGGAACAACTGACAGAAGGCTTAGCAAAAGAAATACGCCAACTAATCCGGACCAAAGCTTCTCCACGCCACGTCCCGAAGCGGATTTATCAAGTGGAGGAAATCCCGCATACCATCAATGGAAAAAGAGTCGAAGGAGCAGCGAAAACAGCTTCTTTAGGGCGTGAAGTGAAAAACGAAGCCTCGTTACGTAACCCAACATGCCTACAATCATTTCGTCAACTACCAGAAAGGAAGTTCGTGTAATGGTCAATCAACCCCAAGGGGCGATCATCGGAATTGGTGAGCTGAAGCCCGTCCGTTATTCAGAAGGAAAAACGACCTTAAGTTTGATTGCAGAATCCGTCCGCCTCGCCATCAAGGATGCCGGCATCTCCAAGGAAGACGTCGACGGCCTGCTCGTCGGACCACAAGTCGGGGAAACGCCCCAGCATGTGCCGGCGACGGTTTCTGAGTATCTAGGAATCGATCCCACTATGTCCAACACGGTGGACCTCGGTGGAGCGACTGGGCCGGGGATGATCTGGAGAGCTGCCGCGGCCATCCAGGCAGGCATGTGCGAAACCGTCGTCTGTGTTTTAGCAAACAAAAATGAAAAAGGAGAAACATTACGATCCCCGAACCGCAATCCGATCCGCGAATTTGATGTGCCTTTCGGTGCATCGGGAGCCAATACTTCCTATGCGCTCTTAAAAAGACAGCACATGGAAGAGTACGGATCCACTCAGGAGGATTTTGCAAGGATCGCCTACTGGCACAGGAAAAATGCCCAGTTGAACCCGGATGCGATTTTTTATAACAAGCCCGTTGAAGTCGAAGATATTCTCGCCTCTCCAATGATAGCCGATCCGCTACACCTGCTTGAGATCGTCATGCCCGTCGCTGGTGGAGCCGCCGTCGTCGTAACGTCTGCAGAAAAAGCAGCGGAAGGGAAGCATAAACCAGTCTATCTGAAAGGAGCGGGTGAAAAAATCACCCACCGCGCGGTCAGCCAGGCTCCAGGCATAGACGCCTTGCCTTTCAATTATTCAATCCCGAGAGCGCTTGAACAAGCGCGGACGAACGTGGAAGACATTGATCTTTTCTCACTGTATGACTGTTATACAAGTGTCGTTGCAACAACCCTTGAAAGCACGGGTCTATGTAAGCCCGGAGAATTCGGAGAGTTTGTCAAAAACCACAGCTTCGGCCATGACGGAGATTTTCCACTAAACACGCATGGCGGCCAGTTGGGCTTCGGCCAGGCGGACTTAGCGGGCGGCATGTCGCATGTCGTGGAAGCCGTCCATCAATTGAGAGGCGAAGCTGGAAACCGACAAATCCCTGATGCAAAAAACGCTCTTGTGACAGGGAACGGAGCCACCTTAAGTGAAACGACGGCCCTTGTGTTAGGAGGAGAACGATGAGCCAACTACCAAACATTTCTTTGCCAGGTCCTACGATTACACCCGTTAGTCAGCCTTTTTGGGAAAGCATCCAAGCCGGACACCTCAGCCTTCAGCAATGTGACAAATGTGAACAGTGGATCTTCTACCCTCGCGAACACTGTCCTCATTGTTTTCATGATTCGTTAACATGGAAAAAAGCCTCCGGCCGGGGGCTTTTGAAAACATGGAGCGTGATTCATCGGGCCGGACACCCTGCCTGGCAGGAACATACACCCTATGTAGTCGGTGTGGTCGCTCTGGAAGAAGGACCTTCACTATTGACTCATGTACTGATAGAGGAAACATCCCTAAAACATAACCTAAAAGTAGAAATAGAAATCAGTGAAATCGGACCACACCCCTTGCCATTTTTCAAAAAACAGGAGGAAACAAAATGATCCTTACTTATTTCATCGCTGTTGCGTTATTCTGGTTGCTTGGACTATTCATATGGAAGAATTTTTACACGACGAAGAAAGGAGAGCGATAAACGATGCTTACAAGTTCCAGTGTATTATTATGGACCGTCATCCTTTTATTAGCTGTATACTTTGCCGCTGTGACGTGGGTGGGTAAAAAAGGGCGGGCTCACAGCCAGTCGATGTCCGGCTTTGCTACCGCCCGGGGAAAAGTGAGCCCCTGGCTTGTCGGCGCAAGTTTTGCCACCTCCTACGCCAGTGCCAACCTATTCATCGGCGTTCCAGGCCTCGCCTACGAGCACGGGACTGCTGTGCTCTGGTACACCCTCGGATGCTTTGGCGTTTCCTGGGTCGGACTGCTTCTATTCGCCAAAACGTTCTGGCGTTACGGGAAAAAGTTCGGTCACGTGTCGACACTTCCGGAGTGGCTTGGAAAACGTTATAACTCGAAAGCCCTGCAAGCCATCGTCTCTTTACTGATCTTATTCAATGTTTATTATATCGTCGGACAAAACGTCGGACTTGCGACCATTTTTGAAACTGTCATCGGTATCCCTTATTTCTGGGGCATCATTATCGGTGTGGCCATCACGATACTTTACATCGGCCTTGGCGGTGCCTTCGCCCAAATCATTACGGACGGCATCCAAGGGATTCTTATGGCGATCACTTCGATCTTCATCGTCGTATCCTTTTTCTGGACCATCGGTGGAGGTTGGAATGTCTTCGGAGTACTGACCGACCGCCTAAATAGCATCGATCCGAACTTGACCGCTGCCATTGCGGACGGCGGTCCCTATAACAGTGCGCTCGCCATCATGGCAGTCCAGTTCCTGCTATTCAGTTTCGTATTAATGCCACATCTGTTGAACAAAGTCCTGTCGATTGAAAAAGAGGAAGACCTGGCCCCATTCACTTTATCCGCAGGGCTCGTGCTATGCATCATTTCTACGCTGATGGTACTAGGTGGACTCGCCGCCCGCGTCCTTTTCCCAAGCTTGCAAAGTGCCGATGCAGCGATTCCGACCTATGTCATCGAGGCCTTCCCGAGTGTCATCGCAGCTATCATGATTGTCGGAATCATCTCTGCGATTTTATCCAGTACAGACAGCTTGTACTTAGGAATCACGACAAGTATCGGCAACGACTTGTACCGCGTCGTCGCACCGTTCCTTTCATCAAGAAAGCTATCAGCAAAAGAACTGGACAACAAATCATTGAAAGTGGCGAAGGGATCACTGATTGTCGTCGGACTCCTGTCCCTCTACTTCTCCTTAGAACGACCAGAGTCCCTGGCCTTCCTGATCCAATTCAGCTTTTCCGCGATCATATCCGGGATCATTGCGCCGATTACCCTCGGGTATTTCTGGAACCGGGCGAATCATTATGGCGCGATTGCTGCAGTGGTTACGGGGGCTTCCTTGTATGTCACCTTTACGTCTCTTAACTTGATCGGAAATATCTTTATCGCCATGTTCTTCAGTGCTGCTGCGGCCTTTGTCATTATGGGTATCGTTAGTGTACTGACTGCTAATGCGAAGGAGGAGAATTTGGTATTGGAGAAATCCAGTTAACCATATAACGGATCACTTTAACATTCAATTTTATTAAAGCATAAGGGCGTAACACCATGGATCATATCCTCTGGTGTTACGCCCTCTTTTCTAAAACGAAAATTCACTGTCCGATAGTCCATTTACAACCTATTATCGTTTCGTCCTTGGCTGTTTCTCTTCTTTACGATCATGAATTTGTGCATTTTTATTTGAAAGTTTTTTATTTCCTTGAGCCACGATGATCCCTCCCTTCGCTCTTAGTGTTTCGAAAGCTAAACGTTTTATTAGTGGCGGTTCGGCAAAGGACTGATGAACGGGTTATTTATGACTACGATTGATCATATATATTTCGTTTTTCAAGTTATTCACCTTTCCTAACGTCATATATGGTCTCATTTCTTCTATAGACTCGGGACCAATACAATGGTTTGTTTATCAGGTCTTTTGAGAGGGTAAATTATGTACATAACCCAATTCCAATAGAAAGGATGAACACTATGTCCAAAAGAGCACAGTATCAACCTATAGGAGGAAATGGGGAGGAACCATCAGACGCACAGGAAGTCATTTATCCAAAAGAATTTAAGCAAGCCGACATTGCTGGTGGGTATCGCCAAAATGAAGTGAAAGAAGCCAAAAGAGAAAATCCTAACTTAAAAAAATAGCTTATCTTAAAGCAGCTTTTCTCAAGCTGCTTTTTTTAGGTAAGTGCGTTTCTAACACTCGAGTGAGCACCCTCAATTAGGACGCCATCTGGCTAAAAGTGTAATACGCAGGTGTCGAATATGATACCATTTTTAACACAAAACACATGGAGTCACAGTGAGGGAAAGATTGGATTTAACAGAGCGCCACCAATAAGCGTTCTGTCTGTATTTCAAACCGCTGATTCAACTCTCAGCAGTGCTTTCGCTGTTGCCGGTGCCTGTTTCTTTTTGTCACCGTCACTTTCCCTGATCTATATAATCCAAGAAACTTGAAACCCCCATACGATTTTCATCGACAAATCCAAACGATAAATCATATTAGGTTCAAAAATATAAAAGGGAACCACCCATAAGCCAGCGACCTTTTTTAATGGCGTTCAACAACGAAAGCCCCCACTTCTTATCACTCAAGAAGTGGGGGCTATACAGGTATGTTTCATATTACAATAATGATTTTAGGATTTAAGCCCCTTCATTACCAATACCTTATTCGGCACCCAGACTTAAAAAGAGGTTTAATCATCAACCATTTGAGTTATAGACCTTTGTGAAATGCTTTAATTTAATGCACGATACAAGAAAGCACTGAATTCAGCTCTAGTTGCTTCTTGATTAGGGCGGAATGTGTTGTCATTATATCCTGAAGTGATAGAATTCGACGCTAATGCATACACATCATCATAGGCCCAATGAGAAGAGTTCATATCCTTAAAACGATAAGAACTGCTTTTATTGCTAAATTCGAAAGCTCTATTAATGATTGCTGCTATTTCAGATCTGGTAATCGCCTCATCTGGTTTGAATGTACCGTTCCCATAACCAGTGACCAGACCAGCATTCACTGCCGCATTGATGTAACCATATGCCCAGTGCGCAGAAGAAACATCCTTGAATTGGGCGGAAGAAGAGGGATTAAGATTTAATGACTTGCCCACCATCATAGCTACTTGTGCTCTGGTGACATTATCTGTAGGTCCAAAACTTCCATCAGAATAACCATTGATGATTCCTTCGTTATTTAATTGTTTAATTTCATCATAAGCCCAGTAACCACTGGATACATCATTGAAAAAACTGTTATGTAAAAACCTTTTGGCACCCGTGTACTTATCTCCCCAATAACCAGAGAAGACTGGATCAATGGCAATTCCTCTACTTTTAGTAGCCGAAATCATATTCCCGTCTCCGATATAAAACCCTACATGGGAAATTCCTTGTTTATGTGTACCCGAGAAGAAAACCAAGTCACCTTTTTGTAAATTTGATTTCGCAACATAGGTCCCCTGTTTATATTGATCATAGGAACCCCTTGAAAGATCGACTCCTACTTTGTCCATTATGTAGTATGTAAATCCGGAACAATCAAACCCAGCGGGAGTTTCTCCACTCCACTGATATGGCGTTCCAAGATGGTCTTTTGCAAGTTTGATTACTTCATCGCCTGAGAAGGATGCTGCCTGAGTATGTGGTACAAATAAGACCATGGCCATAAGACTTGTTAACACGACACTGAAAAATTTCTTCCCCAAAAGATTGTACCTCCCGATTATGTATGAATGGATTGTTTATTCTCCTCTACCATCGTAGCACACTATATTTCGACATTATTTTACAATTATGTAACAAAGCCTCTATCTTTCTCCTTATTACCATTGAAGCTATACCTGCTCTCAGTAGTTATAAGGGAAGAAAATTATACCATCAGATTTGAACAGGTAAGGTTACAATTAGTAACATTTACACTTATCTTTAAAACACGTGTTTCCGAAATAGCCTACTTAATCGAACATCCCATTTCAGTTCTGTTTTCGATGTCCGATAGAACCAACAAAAGTGCTTGTATGAACATATAGGCATGTAAAGTGTGAAAAAGCGTAGGATCAACGATGAACTGTTGATCCTACGCTTTCTCAGCCTCTCTTGTACTTGGGACAGCCTCCAAAAAATACAGTCTCAGTCTTTTACAACGATTCGCTCTTTTTCTTCCTCCGTCGAAAACGTATTTTTTAGTGTTATTTGCCATTGGTCCTCTTCACCCTCATAAGTAGAAGACTCCACAACAACGACACCTTGCCCGAGTGTGTGTTGTTCTATTGCTTTTTTTAAAGCTTCAGAAGGGTAAAGATCCGCACTATCGGGCTTATTCTCCGGAACGACTTTTATCTTATCCCCAATGGCTTGACCTGGATAGGATTCCGCAACTCCCCCGTCAAACCAAACTTCTACCACATCACCAACTTCAGCATCTGTGTTCATCCTTACTCGAACAGCTTCGTGGTAATCTTCTTCTTTTTTAGTATGCGAGAAGTCTTTGCCTTCCGGATTTACCACCAGGATTTCGTCCCTATCTTTTTCCATGATATAACCGTAAATATCAGGAGAGTCGCCTGGCAACAATGTGTTAGGTTCATCGTCTGAACCGACGGTACCATAACCACAAGCAGTTAAGAGGAGAGCAACTGAAATCATGATTAACGTTCTCAAAGAGTCACACCTTCCATATAATGACCAGCAATATTAATGAAACAGTTTCGTGATTACCCAACCACAGAGCAACCTACCATCACCATAAAAAGCAGTATCCCTATAAATGGTTTCATAACCAACCTCCACCTTCGTTCTTAATGTTATTAGCCACTATACCTTTCGTTTCTTAATTTAGATCCACTATGTACGAGGACCAATGCTCACGATTAAAAATCCTTATGTTCCTTATTACGTACTCCTCAAAAAATTTGTACATTCCCACTGTTCAAGTTCATAACCTTTTCAAAAATATTCAATTCTATCTTACTTAAGCTCTATGCTTTATTTGCTCTCACTGTTTAATTAGTCCAAGGTATAAATGATTTCAAAAAGCTGTTCATAGGGGCGATCAAGTTAACCTCTCCATCCCCCCTTCCAACTTTCTGCCATATATCAGATAAACCTACAATTTAATCCCTTACACTCCAATAAGTCGATTACAGGATGGAAAAAGTTTCAATGATAGGGGGAAATTAAGCATATAAATTCTATATAAAAACAACGTAAAATCACCTCTAAATGTTGTGGATACCGAAGATGTCAACTTCTGGAACGAAGGATTGTAAAAGTGCGATGATTGTGCTAATCTGATGCGTAGCTCTTCTTGTCATTTTTTAGTACTTTTACCTTTACATATCAAACTATTGTTGTCGCTGTTCCTTAAATAATTAATAGTATCTATGAATATATCAATGAAAGCACTCGTTGTATCCCAGTCCTCTATTTGGGAGTCAGAGCCCTTTCAAAAATAATATAAAGGATGAATATTTTGAAAAAATTAATGTTTATGACGTCTGTTGTTATGGTTTTCTTTTTGATACCTAATCTCCAAGCTCATGCTTATCCATTTGAACCAGTCGATATCAAGGGGCATTGGGCGTATGAAGAACTCGATCAGTTTGCAAAAGCATCTCTTGTGCAGGGGTATGAATTGTCGGATGGGAGAAGAGAGTTTCGACCATACCAGTCCATAACGCGCGCAGAATTCGTGGCTATCTTGAATCGTGCTTTAGACCTGGAGAAAGTAGAGGGTGGCACGGATTTTAAAGATATTAAAGGAAAGTGGTATGAAGAAAGCGTCCGTATTGCTTCTTCCCATGGACTCGTTTATGGAATGGGTGAAAATAAGTTCGAACCAAACCGTCCTATTACACGAGCAGAAATTGCTTCCATCGTTATTCGAGCAATGGAAGACAGTATTGACTTTTCTAAAGGAACTGTCAAAACGTTTGAAGACGTATCTCAGCACTGGGCATTAGATGCGATTAATCACGCGAGTAAAGTCGGCATCATTCACGGGGTATCCACGACAGAATTCAAACCAAACCGAAACGCTAATCGTGCGGAATCCATTGTGATGATCAAGCGTGCGTTAGACAAAGAACAAAGTGATGCTCCTACGGAAGAATATCTGGTAAACCTCATTCACCAATTATCCGAAGAATGGACTTCTGCTCTTGAAACGAAGGATTATGAAAAATTAAGAGCGACACAAGATCGAACTACTGGATATTATGAAGCGATGCAATCGATCAGTCATTCCTATGACATCAAAGGAATGGAAGATGGAACTTCGGTGGATTATGAAGTAACTACACCGAAACAAGGACATGCCGTTCATATTGCCAATCGATTTGCTGATGTGAAGATTACTCAGGGGGAAGTGGAAAGAACGGTGACTTTCCCTTATGAACGAAATGGAAGTAATGTATGGACTTCCTCCATCTCTGAGGTGGGAACTTACCGTTTCTATAAGGAAGATGGAACATGGAAGATTTACGACATTCAGTCTCAAGGGGAAGAAGGATTGCTGCTTTATTAAACATTATCCAAAACCGCTCCAAAGCTACGATGCTTTGGAGCGGTTTTTATCTGGAAAGCAGATGTATTATAAAGAGTTGATTGTTAGAAGTTTCGTTTGATATATTCACTTTCTTCTTCTTCGCTCATAAGCCCCGTTGCCCTACCGATCGTTCCGTTTTGCCATTCCCAAATGGTATTGTGAACAGTCACGGCGTTGGAGAAGTCACCTTTGTCCCATGCTTCCAACGACTTCTTATAAAAATCAAAATGTTCGTAATGGTCTTCGGTTCCTTCCACTGATTTCAATATTCCAAGCATACGATCAATTTGCTCTGCCGTCATTTGTTGACTTCCGCGCTTTTTGTTAGCTCGAACCTTTTGGTGCGTCATTTCGTGTAGTTCCTGCCTGAAAGAACCTTCAGAAGGAATACCGTCTTTTTCAACTGCTTTTATTTCTTTCTGATCCGTTGGTTCGTTAACTTCCTTCATAATCTGTTCTTGTTCTTTCGTCATGGAATTACCTTCTGATTGAAACCCAGAAAAAACAACCCAAACAATTGCACCAATTACAATAAGAGATACTGCTCCTAACGAATACAATGACCACTTCAGAATTTTTTCCCCCATATAGTTCCCCGTCTCCTTTGATTGTTTATTTCCAGTGTAAAAACGCAAATAAGTCGTTTGACAATGCGTCTTTGTTGGTTTTGAAATTTTATAGGTATGCGTGTCTTATGATCGTTCATCATTCAATCAGCACTTGCAACTAACTTCTTCGTTTCCTTCCTTTTCTATGAAGTTTTTTTAACTACGAATTCTTTACAGTCACTTGAACGAAGCAGCCCTTTCTTCAAGCGTTTCTTCTTTCCACTCTTATTTGTTGAGATAAAATCATTACAAAATCACAGCTTATTTCCCCAACCTTATGTAGTGTATTGCTCCAATGTACCCCATTAAATAATTAAAAGAGCCTTCCCCGCTAACAATTAGACGATCCTATTAGAAGAAAAGACGGGGATCGAATAAAAAATAATTGAATAAGAGTCTAACAGATACCGTTATCGATCCAAATTCAATATGTATATATGCTTCCCGGTGCGTTAGAGTGTTAAAGGATGGCGTAGTATTAAATGTTTATAGGTGATACTACGCTCTTTTTTATAGCTTGTATATGTGTAACTGTGCAGGCACCGACCTTCAAAACCGCTCCAAAGCTAAGAAGCTTTGCAGCGGTTTTTCATTTGTATGCGCAGGGCCAGTTCCACTTAACTCAAATGAGAAATAACAACATAAAAAGAAGAACCCTACAAACCAATTTGGTTCGTAGGGTTCTTCTTTGTTTAATAGACTGAGTTTTGTCCCAACCTCTTTCATTTTTATTCATTACTTAGATGTCAGTCCCGCCGGTTGATGCATCCACTTCAAATTCAGCACCATCTTCGTTGTTCTTGAACACATGGATTTCGGTAGTATAAGAATCTCCATCATAATCCTGTGTTTCTTTCTCATACGTGTGCAGGTAAGTGACATCAGTTACTTTAAACTGATCATAAATTCTCTGCTCGGCCTGTTCTACGGTCAGATTGAGGTGGCGATCGGCATCAAAGACTTCACTAACAATCGCATCCAGCTTCCATTTGCCATTTTCTTTGATGAGATTAATGGTTTTAAATGCCCCCGTGTATGTGAAAGCTTGCAGCTGTGCCGTTTCAACAATGACCTTCTCACTGTTATTCTCCATCACATTCATATGAATGTCCCAGGCGAAGTTATTGTCATAGTATAAGGTATCACAGCTTAAGCATGCTTCATAATAGGTTTCTTCGACTTCTTCGTTGAAGTCACTCGTTACGTACTCAGCCATTTCGTCTTCAATTCTTTGATAATCACGGTCTTCGCTATCTGCACCGTATTCCTTTAAATCATCGTATAAAATTGTGAAAACTTCCTCCTGCAAAGTTTCTGTTTTTTGAGCGATTTCATTCTCACTCAAATGGTCAGATCGGAAGGAAGGCTCAATGGTTGCAGCCAGCACTCTGGCGAATTCCGCACGCGTAATATCTTCTAAAGGAGCGAACGTGCCATCAGGCTTCCCATGGATGATCTGCTGAGAGGTCAGATCAAGGATGCTCTCGGTTGCCCATGGAACATCTTCAGCATCAGGAAAACCATCGACTTCTCCATTTCTTTTGATGTTGTAGGCACGATCAACCATAGCCACTGCTTCTGAACGGGTGATTGGATCTTCTGGTCTCATATTTCCGTCGTAACCTTTGATGATACCTTCTTCATAGGCGACCCCTACTTCATCAGAATAATAAGCATCTTTGGATACATCATCGAATGGTATGCCCCCTTCATGGGACTGATTTGGGTAAAGATCACGTATAAGCATGACTGCTACCTCTGCGCGTGTCACATTTTCCATCGGACCGAACGTTCCATCCGGAAACCCGTAAACAATTCCCTCTTCATTCAAGTATAGTATTTCATCCTTTGCCCAGCTTACTTTATCCAAATCCGGGAAAGAATCAGCAGCACTTACACTTGTAATGAAAAATGAAAACATAAACGAAAGTGACAATACCAAAGTCAACAGTTTCTTCATACGTACACATTCCCCCTTAAATTTTTTCCATTTTAATTGTACTACAAATTAAGGAAGCAATGATAAAATATTCATATTTTCCTAGTGTTTAAAAGCAAACTCAGAAAAATGACCTAGTTTATTAAGCATGGGAAGAGCGCCAGAAATGAGCGAGAGTTATGGATTTATCGAATCAACAAGAGACCAACGTTTGAAATGTTTCCGCTAAGGTCATCGAAGAGAATCACTATTAAGCACAGTGACGGTTTCATCATTGTGAAGGGCTGGACTTCCTTAATAATAGCTGAGTAAATCCGTGTCACCGGCTTATAGGGTTTTAGTTACCTGTACCCTGAAAAGAATATTTTAAAAATCTCTTTCCCAAAAATCGCGTAAGAACCAGTATAGCTTAGCAGTGACAACCGACAGTTTCCCTTACAAAAAACAGAAGTCCCTATGTATTAAAAGGTGATCATAGAATATTGACTGTACTAAGCCATCACGATATCATCAGTCATCTCTTCACACCAATTGTTATTGTTTTATTTGTGCAAAACGACGACAACGTCTCGATGTTGTTCTCGTAAAAATGATGGGGATTCTCCTCCTGCTTTTCTACTACTACTTCTTTTTTTCTTTCGTTTCGTTTTGTTTAATTAATGTGTTCGACTTGCCGCTATCACTGCCGTTCCACTTGCCGCCACTGTTCTCCTCCACATTGTCGTTCTCGTTGTCCATTTTTTCATAATAAAGGGAGCATTCGATAGATGGGCTTCTTGTTACCAGATCCCGGTCATTGAAGCAGTAAACTCTTCTTTCCAACGGGATTTGTTATTTACATGCATGAGGCTGTACCAAAGGTTGATGGCAGTGGAAGTCAGAGGGTTAAATTCTTGGTGATTGTAGAAGGAGCTGATGGCTAAAAAAAGTGCATTCGATTCTCCTATTCTCTTATGGAAAGATGAGGGATTTGTGCATAGAAAAACACTTCATCATTTCTATAATCGAAGAAAGTGTAGGTCATGTGTCTATGAAATGGGGATTTTTTGACTAAATTTTTGATTATACTATACTTCTCATGAAGTGCAATAATGTATTTACATATATAGGAAGAGCAAGAACCTTCCCAGCGCTTTTGTAAAGAGCGTGGATAGTTCTCCTGTATTTAAATAAACATTACTAAATGTCCGTGTCTGATTTCCAGTGCATTAAATTGAGACCATGCTGCTATGTCCTCGATATTTAACCGCTTCTGAAAGAGCTTCTTTAGTAATTTCCCTTTCACCATCCAAATCAGCGATGGTCCTCGCTGTCCGGATGATATTCACTTGAACCCGGTTACTGAAATGATAAGCAATACTGATCTCTTTCAGATATCTATGTAATGTGGATCTATGGGCGAATGTTGGATAAGCGTTTCGTAGGGAACAACACTGTTGGTTAGATCAGCTCCATACCTCACATACTGCCGCTCCCTCGCTATAATGACCTTTTTCTGCATCTCAGCTGAACTCATCCTCTGCGTATTGGATTCAATTGTCACCGGCTCAAGTATAAGCAGAATATCCATTCTGTCCATGATGGGCCCCGACACTCGCAGCTGGTAACTGTTGATTTGTTTCGGTGTGCATGTACAATATTTATTTTTCGCCCCCTGATATCCGCAGGGGCAGGGGTTAGTTGCACCGATCAGGATAAAACGTGAGGGGTAAGTAACCGTTCCACTGACACGGCTGATGGTCACTTTTCCTGACTCAAGAGGCTGCCGCAGCATGTCCAGCGTCTTTTTCGGAAACTCAGCCATTTCATCGAGAAAAAGAACACCTCCGTGAGCAAGAGAAACTTCACCTGGTCGAGGAGTGGTACCTCCACCGATTAGGGAAACAGCTGAAGCAGAATGGTGGGGGTGACGATAGGGAGGGACAGGAGTTATCCCCCGTGTTTCGTGGGCGAGTTGATAGAGACTGTAGCTGTCAATCATCGTCTTTTCCGGCATCGGAGGCATAATCGATGGAAAAGCTGACGCGAGAAGGCTTTTCCCACATCCAGGTGGACCACTCATGAGAACGTGATGACCACCAGCGGCTGAGACCATTAACGCACGTTTTGGAACCTCATGACCGATCACCTCACAGAAATCGGTTGTCCACTCAGTGCCTGCCGTTTCACGGACAGTCGTCTTGCGAGGCATAGAAAAAGAAAGCTGATGAATGCCATTCAAATGATCGACCACTTCTTTCAAATGAGAAATGGGTAAAAGTAGGTCGTTATCTCCCAATTGTTCGATACCTCCCATTTGGGCAGGAACGTAGATGCGATGGAAGCCAAGCTCTTTCGCCTGCATGACGGCTGCAAGCATTCCTTCTGTTTCATGTATAGATCCGTCGAGAGAAAGCGTACCAAGAAAGGCTGTATGATTGGGGATATTTCCAACAAGCTGATGCGTTTCTTTGAGCATAGCAATAGCCATTGCAAGATCTGCCATCGGACCGTTCTTTTTTTGTTCGGTCGGAGATAGAAGTATGATCATATGCCTTCCTGACACATCTGCATCAACCGAATGCAAGGCTCCTTTCAACCGATCTTTGGATTCTTTTATAGAGGCATCCGGCAGACCGATCACAGAAATCTGCTCCTGTCCGCTAAGCGATTGCGCCTCCACGCCAATGATATACCCTTCAAGACCCTTGAGGCCGATACTCTTTACAATAGTCGCCAAACGCTTCCTCTCCTTCCTGCATGATATAAGCACTGTACCGTAATCTTTTTGGTTCATGAAAACAATCCAGGAGTGCTTGTGTAGTTAATATCGGACATTCTTTATTGGATAGATAACAAGGATAACTGCTCCACATATAGGACTGAGGTTTCGAACAGATTCCCGCTTCTACTGGGTTGAGATGTATGTATTTACTGGCTGCAAGAAAATAGGCTCTTGTATCGACGAGCTTGGAGTAATACCGACCTTGGAACAAATGACCATACACTTTATGACGGCTGTTAAAGTACTTTGCATATCGAAACTGAATAAACTTCATGATCTCCCCAGGGGAATGATTTTTCACTTCGAGTAGAAAATGAATGTGGTTGGTCATTAAGCAGTAGGCGTGGAGGATGAACGGCATGTCCTCTTGGCACCAGCGGATGAAACGAATGTATTCTTCAAAGTCTGCATCATCATAAAACAAATCACTTCCCCGATTTCCCCTTGCCGTAATATGATACCTTGCCCCTTTGTACCATTGTCGCGGTTTTCTGGACACACCGTCACCTCCTTAGCTTGAAACTGCCTTTATTATAGAGGAGGTTGCTCTGGAGCACGAATCCACGAAGTTGGGAATTCAAAGAATCATAGATTTGATAAAATAACTTCTTGTATTGGAAAATTGTATTTTCTAGTGTTTCTTGCACCCAAAAAAACAAATTTCACATCTTTCCCCACCATTCTATCAATCTCTCCTAACATACAGCTGACAGAATTTATTATGGTTCATTATCCAGCGTGACCTCAACACACCGACAGCCCGCTACCCATGGTGTCTGACGCTGGCCCACACGCCCCAGCGAGAGGCACTCTTACCGGTAACGCTTCGTAAAATCCAATGATCCCATCCATTTGGGTCTGACTCCATGTGGCCGATCCACTTCAACCATTCCTCTTCCATAAGGTATAAACAACGTTCTGCCACAATAAACAATTGCTGCATATCCCTGATCTGCCATACCAGCGAGCTCATCAAGTACGACTTCAACATCATGTGTCCCATCCAATTAAAAAGCCCAGCACCAAAAAACAACGATGCTGAGCCAGCCTTTCCTGATCAATCTTCTCGTTTAGATCTTGCTTCCTCTAGAACCCACAACGCCATATTATAGTGATATTCCATTTCCGCCCTTGATTTTGCATTTGACATTTTTTCTCTGTGCATTAGGAATTCTAGAATCACATCATCAAGTTCTTTTCTTCCTGTCGGGTTAAAAGGTATCAAATCCCCCATATCGTTCTCTCCTATCCGTATTCGCTTACCTTTTAGAGTACGATGAGATATAGGAATCGTGTGGGTGGGAGCACGAACAGGGAGGAATGACGTTGCTGTATGTATGAGTGAAGCGCGGCAAGATGACAGCAGACATGGAGTAAGACCCACAATGTTGAGATGAAGCTCATGGAGCTTCATCTGTAACAGTGCCTCCTTCTTTGACATCCGGGCCAGCGTCGGACACCATGGATTGCACGTCGAACCTATATAGATGGCTTTCTTTCATGTTGGATTTTTTAAAGAACAGGTGGCCATAATTGAGAAATTTGGAAGCAAGCACTCACATATAAAATTCAGTTAAAATTTACTTTGCATGTTAAACCAGATAAACTTCAAATATGAACTTTATTAAAAGGAGAACGGTCTCATGAATCACGCGCAGCAAACAGTGCTTACATTATTCCAACAAAAGCAATTGGACTACGACAATCATATGGAAGAAATGACACACTTATGGAATGATTACTGTCAAAGAACATCACCTGACATAAAGGAGCCGGCCTGCTTTGCTGCTGGGCTTGAATATCTGGCTTCGAAAACCTTTTTAGGACCGAAACTTTCACAAAAAGCATGTGCTGAAAAATATGGCGTTTCTATTCATAAAGTATCCCAGGCGTATCGTCAGCTCAGTGACACGGTGAATGATTTAATATCGTCTTATTGGAGAGCGACAGTTGATGGAAGGTTTAACCCATCTCTTTCACATTCCAAGAAGTTGGACGACCTCATCAATCATATACTTGCCGTTTCTACTTATCCTGGAAACTTCAGCATGGAACTTTCTCAGGATCAACATTTTATGCTCGCAGAACTCTTTTCCAATTTCTATGGAACGTCATTCTTTGAAAAGGTTGAGTTGTGCTGGGAATTGTTTGAGATACATCCGTATCATCCAGACCTGTACATCATCGTCGCAGAACTTGCCCAGCATAATCATGTGAAGAAGAGGATTCTTACGAAAGCTATGATCAATGGAGAAAACGCAATTGAACCTTTTATCATGACGGACTTAATGGGAGAGCTCTGGATGGAAATCGATGCCCGACCTTACTTACGTGCGAAAGCTGCCTATGCGGAACAGCTTGTTAATGAGTACGACTTTGATGGGGCTATTCTTCATTATCGGGAATTGATGCGCTTGAATGAAGAAGATAATCAGGGGATTTGGTACAAGCTGCTCCCTCTTTATTTGGAACATGGATATCGTACAGAAGCACGGGCTCTGCTTGATGATCTGCAGGAAGCGGATACGTTCATCTTGTTTTATGAAGCCATATACGCGTACTTAGAAGAAGGGATGACGGGAAAAACAAAAACGCTGCTTCAAAAAGCTGATCATCATAACCCCCACGTAAAAGACCTGGTACTTTATCCTAAGAAACGTCCGGATGAGTTATCTGATTATTATGGAGTGAGGGACAAAACCGAAGCTGCTGTTGTGGTATCCGACACCTTATGGGCCTGGAACCAACATAAAGAGTTAACACAAGCTTTAAGAGACCTGCAGTAAACCAAAGAAAGCCCCATCATTATGTAATTAATGATGGGGCTTTCTTTTAGACATGTATGAGTTGGATTCAAGCTCCACAACTCTCTTCTTTTTGATAAATCATTACCCCGTACTCATCAATGTGTTTTTTCAACGCTTGGTTTGACAAGCTATGATAATCCACAATATCGAAAAAATAAGGTAATGGGTATTCTTCATTCAATAAATCATCTAAAATACTTAATTCATAGAAGCCTAAGGCCTCTCCCTTTACCGCTAAATCTACATCAGATCCTTTTTTATAATTTCCCATAGCACGGCTGCCAAATAGAATAGCAGAATCAATTTTCTCTACTTGTGACAATGCTTTGTTAATATACTCTTTATCTTTATTTAACAAACCAGACATTTTAAACTTCCTCTTTCAGTCTTGCATATAATTTTTGTAACTCTGGATAGTAATGCTCTTTAATTTCCTGCACCATTTTTTCAGCCATCTGATCGTCATAAGTATGAGCAGTTAGGTTTCTCTTGGATAAAGCTTCGAGCCATGTGTGACCATCATCAATGACTTCAATTTGGTAGGCTTGTTTGATTGTTTCTCTTGGGCTTTTTACATCATACCCTTGCGACTCAAGGTAATCTTTTAAAACTTTCCAAGCTAGTTCGAAAGTCATTTCAAAGAACTGTATGACCCCTGCACGCTCCAGTTCATTATCTAATTTCTCTCCGGCGTATTTGGAAAGTAACAAATAGGACTTCTCAAAATTTTCAAACCTTTGTCGCCAACGTTCCCCTTTTAGGTTTGTCATAGAAACAACTCCTTAGCTTATGGTTATGAAGGAATAGTTAATTTCAATTACACAAGCTCCTTTTTATACCATTATACAACTCATTAGCTTTTTTTATCTAGTTGTGGTAATACAATAAAACCATTATGACTTAATCTCGTATCAACACGATACTAACACCTTGATAATATTGGAGGCCAGTTATTAATAAGACAGCCTTTGGGAGCAGGTAAGTAGGACAGCACACATGGAGTCAGACCCACAGTGTTGAGAGCCTTGAAGCTCATGGAGCATTCTCTGTAACAGTGCCTCCTTCTTTGGCATCCGGGCCAGCGTCAGACACCATGGATGGAAGGACGGACTTGTGTCAATGTCTTGCATTATCCTGCTGCACGGGGCGTCAAGTCAGTAGGACGTTTTAAGTTGTTGAATCTTCCCGCATTTTCTCTGCAATTCTTTCCATCACCTCGATTTTCACTCTGAATTCCTCACCAAAGTCATGAATGTAGAGGATCGTATCCCCTTCTTTTACACCCGTTTCCGCAATGGTGATCTCATCAGCCGGACTACCTGACATCCATTCACCAGGACTGCTTATGGAGTGTCCTTTCCATGCTTCTCCACTCAAGAAGAAGCTGTAGAGGTGATCATCCACCAGCTCATACACCTCCAGAATGGCCTCATGCACATCTTCCATTGTGTGTTCCGAGGAGCATTCGATGATTTCTGTTCGGTCACCTGCTTTCAACCTAAGTGTATAAGTTCCTTCAAAAATCTCATTACATGCTCTGGAAAATGATTCATTCAATTCATCACCTACAAATAGTTCCTTAAACACATCAATAAACCATTCGCCATCGTCGCCTTGGCAAAAGTTCAAACCATGCAGCAACTCTACAAACCCTTCTGCCTGCATCAGTGAGGTTTCACGATTCGGAAATTGTCCCGGGTTCACCACCCATTCCCCATATCGTTTTCTTCCTGAAATACTCCAGACAGATATCGGACGTTCGAGCACCAGTGTCCTTAGCAGCTTCCAGCCACTAAAGGTGGTCTGGATAGACTCAACGGGAATCATCTGCTTGTACGCCTTCATTTCTTTGCTTATCGTGTATTTCCATATGCCAAAATAAGAAAGGATCATGACCATATGTCCAAAATCCGCAAATTCCCCCGACGTTGTTATTTTTTGTTCAGGCGACTCTGAGATCACTCTTCCACAGGCTCTGATGACCGAGGTATAAACATGCCTTTCATCATCCGTAAACACGACCCAGTCCGTATCCACCCACAACGTTTCTAACAAACACATATACTTTTCAAGAACTGTGAAATCCTGATAGTCCGCCACCCGTCCCTGCAGGACAGCTCGATTTCCGTTAATCGTCATTAATTTCCCTTGAATAGCTAGGTGGTAAAAAAGATGAACGCGTGGATAATAAATCTGATCACTTTTCTCCGTCACTTCTTCCGTCTGTACTTCAAACCGTTGATTCAACTCCCAGCAGTGCTTCCGCTGCAGGTGCCTATTCCTTTTCGTCAACGTTACGTTCTCTTGATCTATATAATCTAGGAAAATTTGAAAATCCCGTACAATTTCCATTGGCAGATGTGAGGGATCAATCATTGCCTTATACCTCCTTCTTTATTCATTTTCCTATTTACCTATACCCTTCAGCTCTCTATCCTTATCTCATAAAATTCTTATTAGAATGATTCTTTTATGAACCTTGTAACTCCTTTGCTAACTTAAATGTTTACATGAACATATACACATATATAATTTATAAAATACAGCGTAGTATCACGTACAAACCATTGATACTACGCCATCCTTTAACGCTCTAACGCACTGGGGGTCAGGCACCGACACACTACCAATTTAAATGATTATATGAACACATACGCATATAAGTATATAATACAGCTTAGTATCATGTACAAATCACTGATACTAAGCCATCCTTTAACGCTCTAACGTGATGGGGTCAGGCACCGACATAAATACTCTCAACTTCCATATTGTGGTTAATCAACAGTCTTGCAAGCACCGACAAAGTTAAACAATAATATATCACATATAGAAGCGTTAGAACCGTCCTCTAGCTTCTACTTAGAAGCATGTAGAAAAATCAGGACGAATAACCATTTGGATTATTCAGGTGCCAGTTCCATGCATCAGTAATAATTTTTTCTAGTGAATCAAACTGCGGTTTCCAACCCAAGATACTTTTTGCTTTCTCTGAAGAAGCAATTAATACTGCTGGATCTCCCGTTCTTCTCTCTTTTACTTCAGCTGGCACCGGATGCTTCGTTACTTGTCTTGCTACATCAATAACTTGTTTGACTGAATAGCCGTTTCCATTACCTAGATTAAAAATCTCACTCGGACTATCTTCTCTTAAATATTTTAGTGCTAAATAATGTGCTGATGCTAAGTCCATTACATGAATGTAGTCCCTAAGGCATGTCCCATCTTCTGTAGGGTAGTCGTCACCAAACATATATATTTTTTCCCTTTGGTTAAGTGGAACCTGTAAAACTAAAGGAATTAGATGGGTTTCTGGATCATGATTTTCCCCTATATGGGAATCTTCATGCGCTCCAGCAGCGTTAAAATATCTTAAAGAAACATATTTAATACCATAACCTTGATCAAACCATTTCATCATTTTTTCCATGGCAAGTTTTGTCTCACCATAGGTATTAGTTGGATTAGTTTCATTTCCTTCAACAATAGGAATGCTCTTAGGTTCACCATAAGTAGCTGCTGTTGATGAGAATACTATTTTGTTAACATTATTATCTTTCATGATATCTAATAGACACATCATGCCATAAACGTTGTTATGGTAGTAGTCATAGGGCTTTATCATGCTCTCTCCAACCAACGAGTTAGCAGCAAAGTGAATCACTGATTCAATATTATGAGTCTTAAAAACCTTGTTTAAAGCCTCTTTATCTCTAAGGTCAATTTCATAAAAATCCTCTACATTAATAGATTTTCTATGACCACTCTGTAAATTATCAACAACAACAACATCTTCTTTATGATTTAATAAATATCTAACTGCATGGGAGCCGATGTATCCTGCCCCTCCGGTTATCAAGATTGCCATAGGTTTCTACCACATCCACTCCATTAACTTTTAAATGTATCCGGTACTAATCTATTAATAGGTATTTACCCTTCAAAATTGCACAGGTTGATTTTGGTTCGCAGATTCATAAAAAGATAAAACTAGTTTTAGAACATTCTTACCGTCTTCGCCAGTAACAGCCGGCTCTCGATTTTTATTAATAGCATTAACCATATCCTCAATAATCCACTGATGACCTGGAGTTCCCCATGGATCAGCTTTAATACTTTCTTTCAAATCTTCTATCTCGTTATCCGACATATCCATTATATCAAGATGCTCGAAATTTAAAGCGTTTGTCCCACCAATTTTAACTGTACCTTTTTCGCCGAAAATTGTGATAGATTCTTCGTAATTTTTAGGATATACAGTAGTGGAAGCTTCTACTGTTCCTAGTGCACCTGAATTAAATTTTATTGTTCCGACAGATACGTCTTCAGCTTCTATATTTCTAAATCGTGTTGCCTCCATACTAAACACTTGGTCAGGAGTACCCATAAACCATAACAATAAATCTAGATTATGAATTGCTTGATTCATTAGAACTCCACCATCATGCTGTTTAGTTCCTCTCCAAGGGGCTTGGTCATAATATTCCTGATTTCTGTTCCAATTCACTATACAACTTGCATGGCTAATCTTTCCCAATAAGCCCTGGTCCATAATTTTTCTTAGTTCTTGAACAACCGGTCTAAATCGGTTTGGGTGCACCACCGCTAGTTTTACATTATTAGCCTTACAAGCATTTGTAATTTTATCGGTATCTTCGACTGTCATCGCAATTGGCTTCTCTACAATAATATGTTTTTTTGCTTCTGCAATTTGAACTGCAATAGGAGCATGGAAACCACTAGGTGTGCAAATACAAGCTACATCAATATCTTCTTCTCCCAGCATTTGTTCTAACTCAGTATAAGGTTCTGCATCATATTCTTCTTTGTAAAATTCCATTGTAGCTGGATCCTTGTCACAGACTGCTACTAACTTTGCAGCATCAATTTTATCAATTGCTGCTGCATGCTTTTTTGCTATAAAGCCACATCCGACAATTGCAAAATTCATAACAAAACCTCTTCCCTAATCATATATTGATTTAAACATTCATATATTCTTGTATCACATCACATACTTTTATAATCTCTTCCTCTTTTAGATAAGGATGCATTGGCAGTGAAAGCACAGTATTACAAAGTTTGTTTGTTACAGTAAATTCTTCTTCTTCAAATTTCAGATCAGCGAATGCTTGTTGACTATGCATTGGTTTAGTGTAGTAAATCATACTCGGAATATCATTTTCCTTCAGTTTGACCTGTAAAGCATCTCGTTGCTCTTTTGAATCGAGCTTGATTGTGTATTGGGCGAAACTGGAATAATAACCTTCTGGAATAAAAGGTGTTTCAACAATATTCTGCAGTTTTTCACTATACAGTTGATATGCTTTATTTACTTCATCGAGCTCATGTTCTTTAAATGCACGCAATTTCACTTGCAAGATAGCTGCCTGCATCGTATCTAATCTAGAATTAACACCAATTCTGACATTGTCATACTTGTTATTACCTTTTCCATGTACTTTATATGACCGTAATAGTTCAGCTGTTTCATCACTATCTGTAAAGATTGCTCCACCATCTCCATAGCAACCTAAAGGTTTAGCTGGAAAAAAAGATGTAGTAGCTGCGTTTCCAAAACTGCAGGCCATTTTCCCATCAATATTTCCACCTAACCCTTGCGCCCCATCTTCTAATACAAGCAAATCGTACTGTTTAGCAACCTTCTCTATCTCATCATAATTAGCTGGGAGTCCAAACAAATCAACTGGTATAATTACTTTAGGCTTTAATCTTCCCTCTTTTTTCACTTTCTCAATTGATTGTATAAGCTGATCAGTATCTATATTGAAAGTTCTTTCATCAACGTCTACAAAAATTGGTGTAGCTCCGTTATAAGAAACCACTTCCCCTGTTGAGAAGAATGTAAAGTCAGGTACAAATACTGCGTCCCCCTCCTCTACACCCCAAGCCATTAAAACCAATGACAATGCATCAGTCCCATTTGCACACGTGATACAGTGCTTAACACCTACGTATTCAGCTAATTCTTTTTCAAGTTCATTAACTGGTTTGCCACCAATATATTGACCTGTATTTAACACATTTTGTATAGCATCATCAATAGCTGATTTATATTGAGTATATTGAGCTTTTAAGTCACGAAACTGCATACTTTACCTCTTCCCTCTTATTTATTTTCCGTTAAGCCATGTTTTTTCAATTCATAGGCTCTACCACATTCTTTACAATGATAATTTACTTTTAGAGGAATACCACATTCACAAACCCAACCAATTTGTTTTGCCGGAACTCCTGCCATTAGTGCATAGTCTGGAACATCTTTTGTTACAACGGCACCAGAAGCAATCATGGACCAGGAACCGATGCTATTTCCACATATAATTGTTGCGTTTGCTCCTATAGAAGCCCCATACTTAACCAAAGTTCTTTTATATGCAGCACTACCTTTAGGGTACTTACTTCTCGGAGTTAAATCATTAGTGAATACCATAGATGGACCACAGAACACATAATCCTCTAATTCCACACCCTCATATACAGAAACATTATTTTGAACCTTTACTCCGTTACCAATTTTAACGTTGTTAGATACATTTACATTTTGTCCAATTGAACAATTTTTTCCAATTTCTGCACCAGAGTGGATATGACTAAAGTGCCATACTTTTGTTTCATCCCCAATCTGTACATCATCATCAATGTAACTACTTTCATGTACAAAATATTGCATCATAATTTCTCCTATCTATTCCTTGAAATAATTAACTTAGGAATAAGTCCAATTGAAACCTTTCTATAGCAACTCAATATTTTCTCTATTCGTTATATCTTTCATTGCATTTTTTGTATCGAAAATAGCCGTTGCGTGCTTTTGGATAAGGGGATAATCAACCTTAGTGTGATCTGCTGTTATCATAACCAAATCTGCTTCTTCAATAAGATCAACTGTCAAATCCATTTCTCCAGTTTTAAGTTTCCCTTGATCTTTATACTCATTAACATACGGATCAAAATAAGTAACATTTGCTCCCTCTTTTTCTAACTCATTAATTACATCAATAGCCGCACTCTCTCTATAATCATTAATATCTTTTTTGTAAGCAACACCAATTACTAGAACTCTAGATCCGTTCATAGCTTTCTTATATCTATTTAAGATTTTACTTGCTCTCTCTACGCAATATTCAGGCATTCGGTCATTAACCATCATAGAGGATTCAATCATCGATGTATGAAAACCATATTCACGCGCCTTCCAAGAAAGATAATATGGATCTAGTGGGATACAATGCCCGCCTAGTCCCGGTCCAGGATAAAATGCTTGGAATCCATAAGGCTTCGTTTTTGCTGCATCCACAACTTCCCAAAAGTTAATCCCCATTTTATTACTAAGAATTGCAAGTTCATTCACTAAGCCAATATTAATATTTCTATATATATTCTCTAGAATTTTTTCCATTTCAGCTATTGCTGGTGAAGACACCCGATGTATAGGTGCTTCTAAAATACTCTCATATAGCGCTGCTGCCACCTCTGTACATTTCTCTGTGCATCCGCCCACTACTTTAGGTGTGTTCTTGGTTTTAAAATTTAAATTACCAGGATCTACACGTTCTGGAGAATAAGCTAGGAAGAAGTCCTCACCACATTTCAATCCAGATTCCTCAAGGATCGGCTTTAAAAGTTCTTCAGTTGTCCCAGGATAAGTTGTTGATTCTAATACTATTAGCATATCCTTATGCATGTGAGGTACAATACTCTCCGCTGAAGCCTTGACATAACTTATATCAGGTTGTTGATAGTTATCTAGAGGAGTTGGAACACAAATACTTACACAATCTGCTTGTGCTACTTTTGCAAAATCAGAAGTAGCTAACAAATTTCCAGAGTTGACAAGAGACTCAAGGTCTTCATTAACTACATCACCAATGTAATTTTCCCCATCATTAACCATTTTCACTTTGAATTCTTGAACATCGAATCCAATTGTTTTATATCCTGCTTTTGCTTTTTCAACTGCTAATGGTAGACCTACATAACCGAGTCCTACGACTCCTAGTGTTGCAGTTTTGTTTAATAGTTTTTCTTTTAAATTACTAGTTAAAGTAACAGTGTTCATAATTATTTTCCTCCTTTTAAGATAGCATTACATATATGCTCCGCAGCGTTTCCATCACCAAATAGCATAGGTTGTGGGTATTTCAAGCAGTCTAATTCTCTTCTAACTGTTTTTAAAATTGTATCAATATTAATTGAACTTAAAACATTCCATCCGTTTTCTAAGGTTTCAACCCACTCAGTTTGTTCTCTAAGTGTTGTACATGGTGTTTTAAGAAAATAAGCTTCTTTTTGAAGTCCGCCAGAATCTGTTACAACCATATAGGCATTTGCTGTGAGGTATAACATCATTAAATAACCAACCGGTTTAATAAGTATTACATTGTCTAATTTAATATCTAAATTATCAATCAATTTTCTTGTTCTTGGGTGAATTGGTAGGATCACCGGCTTGTCCATTCTTTCAAATGCAGAAAAAATCTCAAATAACTTCATCTCATCATCTGTATTTTCTGCGCGATGGATAGTTGCAAGGTAATACTCTTTTTCTTTAAGACTAGGAATATTTTCATTTTTCTCTCTTAATTTATCTATCCAAACACCATTAGAGTATCGGCTTTTCGATATTTCAATATTTCTTAGAACTACATCAAACATTATATCTCCCGTATTTAAAACGCCAATTGTAATCCCTTCCTTTTTCAAGTTATTTACAGCTGTTTGTGTAGGACATAATAATAGATCAGATACATGATCCGTTAATATTCTATTTTGCTCTTCGGGCATCCTTTTATTAAAACTACGCAAACCGGCTTCCACGTGAAAAACAGGGATGTGTAATTTACTTGCTGCCAAAGCACCAGCTAATGTGGAGTTAGTATCACCATAGACCAACAACCCATCAGGATTTTCAATTGTTATTAATTCTTCAATTTTCTCTAGCATACGCCCTGTTTGTAATCCATGACTCCCAGAACCTACTTCTAAATTGTAATCAGGTCTTGGTATCCCCAGCTCATCAAAAAATACATCTGACATGTTGGTATCGTAATGTTGACCAGTATGGACTAATATTTCTTCATTTTCTTCTCTAAACATCTCGGAGAATGGGGCTGCTTTAATAAATTGTGGTCGAGCCCCAATAATTGTTATTAATTTCATTATATCAATGCCCTTTCTTCATATAGAAATAATAATTCTTTTAAAATTTCGTAGGAATATCAACTTTTCATTTGCTACCTAATACTCCAAAATGTATTTCTTGCTGGTGTTGTTTGATATAATTTTAGCGGGTATTCCACCAATAGTACAATTACCTTCTGGAAACGGTTTATTTACAACCGAATTTGCTCCAATTGCTGTATTGTCTCCTATTGAAATCGGACCAAACATTTTTACTCCCGGAGCAAAATAAACATTGTTCCCAACCACAGGAGCCCCCGCTTCACCGTTCACCCATGCACTACCAATGTTCACACAAATATGCAAGCGGCAATTTTTACCAATTTTCGCCTTGTGCGAAACAACAATTGGTCCTACATGAACTATTGCAAGACCTTCCTCAAAAACATTGATTGGAATTGTCCAATTATACTTATCACATAACCACTTATGCCTATTTCGCAAAAACTTAGCTTTTAATTTACCAAAAAAATCATTTCTACAGTTAGTATAGTACTCCGCCTTTCGAAGACTTTTATAAAACTTAAACCTTCTGTCTAAAAGTCTATTCTTAAGACCGCTTTTATATATACCTGTAGCTTTATAATCACATTCTAAAAACCGTTTATAATCTTCTAGACTTTTAATCACTACCGCACCGCCGTTCAACAAATTCTTTAATCACTTATAATCTTTTAATAACTTTGGCGGGGTTTCCTGCAATAACACAAAAGCCCTCGGGATAACTCTTTGTCACAACAGATCCAGCCCCAACTGTCGTATTTGGTCCAATAGTTACTCCAGGTAAAATCACACTGTTCATACCAATCCAGCAATTTTCACCCAACTTAATATCTTTTGCTTGAGCATGTTTACTCGGATTTTTTATATCATGGTTAGTTGTAATCAGACCAACATTCGGAGCAATCCAGCAGCCTTTCCCTATTATGATATTTCCTCCCCCTGCAGCCTGGTAATAGTTACCAAACCCTTGGAAGTTATTTAAATCATCAACATGGAAATGAATATTCCTTGGGTTAGAAATACTTATTTTAGGGGATACAGGAAATGGGACTCCACGATTTATACCAAAGATTATTCTAGATAAACAATCACTCACAACCCAACGCCAACCAATTTTCCCTAAGCCGCGGAATTTACCCGAAAAATACTTTCCTTTTAAATACTTCTTATCATAAGTACAAGCAGCTAGAATATTACCCAAAATATAGTAAGGAATGGATTTTATTCCTATAAAGATTTTATTTATCACAATATAAACACCTCAATATTAAGACGCTCTAAAATTATCAAACAAATTTGTATGCTAGAGCATTATTTTTGATTTATATTATCCCAACGATATTTCACCTTTTTACCCATGATAATAAAATACACTCCAAGCCAAATAATCCCTAATACAATTGATTCAACTACTCCCCCCCTCCCTTCTTCTATAGGGATAATACTCTTAATATATAAAAATAATAGACCTAAAATAACATTTATCACAGTTATCCTGAACAAAGAATGCCAAGGAAAAATATTACTAAAAGAGACATTTAGATTTTTACTAGTAACAATTAACTGGAGAAACGCAATTAACAACATTGATACTACCGACGCAATTGCAGGACCAATGAGACCGAATAAATAATAAAAAAGATAATTTAAAATTAAATTTAACCCTAAAGACCCTAATGAACTATATAATATTAACTTTGTTTTTCCAATAGAATTTAAGACTATTCCAAAATAAGTAAAACGCAACAAAAGAAAAATACTGTAAATTTGAAACACAACGGTTCCACCTAGATATTTTTCGCTATATAGTAAAATAATAATATCGGAAGCAAAAATGAATAAAACAGTTGAAAAGAAACACATTATGGTATATGAAATATATATAGTATCTCCCCATACTCTGATCGCTTTAATATTTTCTCCCACTTTTAATAGACGTACCATTTGCGGCATTAATACTGCTGTTAATGATGTAGCTATAATCGCAATAGGAAGTTCCCGTGCTGCATTTGCATAAATCGCTAGTTCCTCTGCAGAAAAAAATTGGCTAATAACAATTTTATCAAGCTGAATACTTAACAACCCAACAGTAGAAGCTAATCCTATTGGAATTGAAAACTTAAATATCTGCTTTATTGAAGCTATATCTAGGTTAATCGAAATGCTTCCAGAAATATTTTTTACAATTAGATAGACACATATTGCCAAAATGGATTCTACAATTAAAAACATGGTAATATAAATATTAAATGATAATTGTAGGTAGGCTGTTAATACCACAATTAATAACAATAATAAACTATTTATTAAGCGAAACAAAAACAAGTAATTGGCTTTTTTATAAACAATTAGCACATGATCTATACTCATTAAAATTATTTTTGCCCATGGGAAAATCACTAGAAAGTAAATAAAGTTATTTAATAACGGATTCTTGAAGAAACCGGTAATTATCGGGGCACTCATTAGTAAGGAAATTCCCGTTACAAAACCTAAAATTGTTGATAGAGAATAATAGACAGATAAAAAACTTTGTTGTTCCATACGATTTTCAGCTTTAGCAAGGAAATAGTTTATACTATTGGGAAGTCCTAATACAAACAAAGTTGTTAGTATATTAATTATTAATAGTAATTGAGTATATGTTCCGAATTCTTTTAATGATAAATAACGGGCAAGTATCATCACACTTCCAAACGAAACTATTAAAGATACTAGTTTTGAGATTGTCAATTTTAAAGCATCAGAACCTATATCTGTTTTCAATTTCATACTCTCCACTGTGAATTCGAGCCATTATACATTTTGATTAGAGCCCCTTTTCTTCAACCAACTCATCTACAACGCGTAATTCTGCTTTCATCCTTTCATCCCACGTCCAGAAATTGGTTTCAGCATATTGTTTAGCATTATCGCCCAACTTCTTAGAGTAATCCTGATTACTTAAAATTTCTAATATATACTTGGGAATCAAACTTATTTGGTCCAAGTTTAACAAGATCCCATTCTCTTCATGATCTATTAATGTACTAGTGTCACCAACGTTCAGTGTAATAAGTGGTTTCCCTACTGACATAGCTTCTAATAAAGGGTTTCCTACATTACTTAAATCATATAAAGACAAAAATACATCTCCTAAAGATAGATAATGTTTCACTTCTACTTGAGGAACAGCACCTGCAAAAATGACATTTGATTTCAAGTTTAGTTCTTCTACTAAACGTTGAAGGTTTAGTTTATCTTCCCCATCCCCCACTATTACAAGTTTAACATCGGGATTTTCCTTTATAATTTCTGGCATTGCTTCAATTGCCCTATTTACCTTCTTCCATGATACTAACCTTGAAACAGTTACCAATACTTTATCGTTTGGAGCCAACTTTAAATTACGTCTCAACTTTAACACTGCTTCTTCATTTATTGGCTCGTTTACATCTATATCTACTCCATTTTTCCAAAAAAATATTTCTTTTGATTTGTTTTTCAATCTTTGTAAAACCCTATCCCCCTGGGTTCCGTCATCAGTCATAATTGTTAAATCTGCGGATGATTTAATTGCATCAAAATGGGGATATAGTTTAAGTTTATTAATTGTATTTTCTTTTATAGGAGCTAAAATAGTACCCTGAAAACGTGTAATGAATGGAAGTTTGAGTTCTTTTGCTAATCTTTGACCAGCTTTTACTCCATGAACTTCATAAGCATAAATAACAGCTTTACCACCCAGTTCATTCAATGCCTTTCTTGCTAATTTATTGAACATATACTCCCCTTGTATACTATGAAGAATTCTACCAAAAAAGCTAATTTTATTAACTTTTAGAAGTGGATAAAATATTGGCTTAAATGTAATATTACTTACCCCTTCTAATTCCGGTGTGACACCTTGATTATATTCTGGGTTAATTAGTGTTACATTCCATCCGTTTTTTATATAGGCATCAATCGTTTTATAAAGTGAGGGCGCCCCTTTATTTTTATCCATCGACCATAAATTTAGATAGGTTATAAAAATTACATTTTTCATTTAGTTACATTTCTCCTTTTTAAAGCATTATCTACAACAAAAACATCCTATTTTACATTATATTTTTTAAAATCCTATTAATATTTTTTACCACCGCTGCTTTTGAATATTTTTCAACAGTGTATTTAGATATTAGTTTACTGTTGTACATATTAATGTTTTTATACATATAGATCATTTCACTCTTACAACTTTCAATATCATTCGATGATAATAACCTACCATATTGTTCATTCCAGCCATCTAAAACCCCTCCGTTCCTACTTGATATTACTGGTCTACCAACAGCCATTGCTTCACGATATACTATACCAAATGTTTCATACTTACTTGGCAACACAAAACAATGACACTCTTTAAAAAAATTCATGATTACATCACGCTTAAGATTTCCTAGTAAATATATTTGTTTTTCTCTCCCATAGTAGCGGATTAGTTTTTCCAGACGAGACTTTTCTGGACCACTCCCAGCAATTTTTAAAATTACCTTTTCCTGTTTACTAAAAGCTCTACAAAATGCCTCTATTAATAAATGGAAGTTTTTATTTTCTACTAGGTTACCTGCTGAAAAGAAAATAAAAGGGGGGGCAGATGGCATGGGTGCAAATCTAAATTTATCATCTATTAAATTGGGAACTACACATATTTTTTTATTTGCCGGTTCGAATTTTTTCATAGCTGTTCGAAGATGTTCAGAAACGCATATAAATGCACTGGCACCTTCTATTACTTCAATTGTAATTCTTTTGATAAATGGATGTAAATTTGATTTTAAAAATAGACTATGATGTTCAGTTACAATATAAGGTATCCCAGTTTCTTTAGATAAAATTAAAGCCCCATAACCTGAAGTGAAAGTGAAATGAGCAAAAAACAAATCTGGAAGCCCATGCTCTGCAATTGCATGTTGATATAATATTCTTAGTCTATTCAGATAACAATGAACAGCCAATCTCGGTATACGGGTGGACATCAACCCACGGTAATGCATAGCATATATCTCCACATCATCAATCTTCGACTTTTCAAAATTGTTAACATTACTTATAAACCAATTTTTGTATCCATAAGCTGTTGCATCCAATACAATAACTTCGTGACCATCTTGTTTTAGTGCCCTACATTGTTCATGTACAAAAGTACCTGAATTTGGGTTACAATCATTGGGGTAAGCAGAAGGTATTACGAATATTTTCATACTTTTCACTCCTTGTTTATCATAAAAGGAGAATACTATTTCACTTGAATGTTTGCATTCTCTTGATACTTTTTAAATCTGTTAAATAAAAAGAATGATAAAGATGGAATAATAAACATGAGTGTAAACATAGTGGGGAAACCACTCAAAGGGTTAAATATTCCTAGTAATAAAAATGTCCAACCATACGTAACTGGTATATAATTACCCGAAAATCTTCTTTCATCCTTTACAGCAAATAAGAAAATTAAAAAATATGGAACACCGCCCAAAATCCCCATTCTACCAATTGCATCTGCCCATTCGCTATGGCCGCCTAAGTATAAATATGTATCTTCCCAAGCATAACCGTATTCAAATCCACGCCCCACTAAAGGATTGTCTAAAAAGGACGAAAGTGATTTGAGCGGAATCTCTAATCTCATCTTTAAATATTCACTATTTTGGATTCCAAAGGCCATACTTTCCCCAATATCTCTTAATCTCATTGAAACAACATCTGAACTACCAATTGTTTGGTTTAGTATCCATAATCCTATTTTTTCATATGAGATAAAAAACAATACAGCCAAGAATAAAAATGATATTATCTTGAATAAATTCAATAAAAAATTATTTTTGTTTTTTTCCAGATCAAGCCCATTCTTGAAACTTGGATATCTCAAGAATAGTGATAAAATAGCACCTATAAAAAACCATAAAATTGTCAGCGTTGACTTTGTGCTGATTACTAAATAACACAATAAAACAATTGCAATTATAGTTATTATCTTATATTTTTTCTTCTTTATTACGCTATTAAACAATAAATCTATTAAATATATTCCTAAAATTGTTGATCCATAAGCGAGCGTGTATCCCCCACCAATTGCTAAGTCACCAAATTTCTCTGTACCGGCAGCAAGTTGGCGAGCAGCATTTTCATGTATAGAATAAAACAGCAGTGAGTTTATAACTAAATAACAGAAAAATATTAAGGAAACTATTAAGATTAATTTCAACTTTTTGGGATCTAACCTTCTATAATACAAGTAAATTATCATTGGGGAAAACATAATTAATGCGGAGCCAACCAATTTCAAGGTGTACACTACACCACCAACAAATACAGCCGTGAATGTATAGAAGAAAAGATAAACTATAAACGCTTTTACCTGCCGTGTTGATATAGCATTATAAAATGCTTCTGCATTACTTAAAAGTGCTACTGTTACCCACAAAATAAGTAAGCCTATTGAAATATAAAGTGATTTTTGACCAGTAGATCCACTTAAAGAAAAGAAAATATAAAACATTGCAATTATCAGTGATAAAGAAATATTTTGATATAAACCTTTATCATTTTTTTTTGCTGTAATCAATAGCCTTACAACCTTTCAATCAATAATATCTTCATAAAATTTTAAGAATATATAGTTCTAATGGGATTTTTGATAAATTACTTCATTAATAAATTCTAGCCTTTTTTCTTCTTTGGAATCACTTAATATGTGTTCTACATCACTCTTTAGTATTTGTATTCTTCGTGAATTTTTTATAAATTTTTCAATTAAACTCATATTGTTAATAATGTTATTTTCTTCATTTGGTAATTCTAAAACAAAATGTGCCTTGTTTAGTAAATCACTATCTTTGTATCCGATAATAACTGGGACTCCATATTTCAGATACTCCCTTGTCTTAAGGGGACTTGCTTCATTCATATTGTTTCTGTGGAGGGCTAAGGTCCCAATAGCAACATCACTTTTATTTAATACTTCCAGATATTCCCCTTCAGAAAGAAATCCATATTGAATTAAATTACTGGTTGTATTTTCCAATTCATTTGTGCCAATAATATGAAAATCAACTTCACTTAGTTCTGCTGCAAGGAATTTTATCTTATCTAGTCCGTGCCAGGGTTGATGAGGTGATCCCAAAAAAATAACTTGTAAACGCTCCTTGCGATCCTTAGAATTACTGAATTTCCCAATAAAAGGATTAGAAACACTGTTAGGAATTGTAATTGTATTATTAGAGTAATATTTAAACTTTCTCTCTAAATCGTAAGTCACACATACAAAACCAGCTGCTTTTTCCAATAATTTATTCCTTGTAACTAGATGGAATAACCTTACAATCTTCGGGTAACTTATCTTACTCTCCATAACATCGTCTGTATTTATCTCTATAATACTAGGATAAATTTTAACCATTTTATGGAAACTAATACTGTAAAGATACATTCTGAAATAAATAATATCTGGGGCCCATTTCTTAATCACATAAAACCCTTTTGTATTCAACACAAAATCAATTCTCGAGTTATATTTGATAATTTCATAATCAAATTCATGAAACATCTTGTTTAATGGTCTTTTTGAGAAATAAAATAACTTGACCTTTTCCCCTTTTGTTTTCCAGTATTTCATTTGGTTATATATTTTTTTTGATACTCCATGAGGCTTTTCTAGACTATCTGCAACTACATAAGCAATTTTCATGATAATTCCTCTTCCTTATTAGAATGCTAGAACAAATATCTATCACAACAATACTCTAGAATAGTGATAAATAAATTCTTTGCATTTCTTTCAATACATTATTAATTGTAAACTCTTTCACTTTCACAGAACTATTCACACTAAATTTATTCATTAATTTTCCCGATAAATATAATTCCTCTACTGCATTTGAAAAACCTTTAATATCATTGTCTTCAACAATAAACCCATTTTCTCCATCTTCAACTAAATCTATGTTCCCCCTGCACCCCGTTGCAATTATAGGTAACCCTGTAGCCATAGCCTCCATTATGTTAACCGGTAGTCCCTCATGTCGGGATGATGAAACAGCGATATCCGAAAGAGTCATAATCTTGTTAATATCATTACGGAAGCCCAAGAATTCAACACAATCGTTAAGTCCTAATTTTTCAACTTGGTGTTCGTACTTCTCTAACAAAGGTCCATTTCCTACCAGTAACAATTTAACTTCCGGTATCTTCTTTTTTATATGGTAAATTGAATCTATAAGTAAATCTTGATGTTTCCTAAAACTCAATTCACCAGCATATACTAATATAAATTCATCATTTTTATAACCGTATTTACTTCGAAGTTGATTTCTAACTTCAATTTTATGTGGTGAAAACTTTTTCAAATCCACCCCAACCCCAGGTACTTTTAAAACCATTTTTTTATTTCTCATCATTTTTTGACCTGACAAATAGTCTTCTTCGTTCATAGTAATTAAACAATCAGTCCATTTCGCTGCAAGCCACTCCATTGGATAAAATATTAACCAGTTTTTTAGTGGAGCACCTTTAAAAAAGTGAAAACCATGAGCAGTATATATTATTTTTATTCCTTGAATTTTCCTGCATGCTAATCTCGTTATAAATGATGCTACAGGTGTGTGGGTATGAACTATATCATATTCTTCTCTTAAAATTAGTCTCTTCAACTTTTTAAAAGCTGTGTAATTATCTTTCTTTAGTGGGGATCTCTGAAATTCTATATCATATATTTCACAACCAAGTTTTTTTAACTCAGGACTTACTTCTTGAACAATATTAAAAGCTATATCAACTTGATGTCCTTGGTTAATTAACATTTTAATATGAGGAATTAAAAATGCATTTACTGTATTTGAAATTGTCGTAACATATAATATTTTCATACCTAATTCTCCAATACTTAGTAATCTAGCTTTCTTACTGGGGTTCCTACATAAATTCCAGCCTCCTGTATATCCTTAATAACAGAAGACCCAGCACCTATCGTACATCCTTTTGGGATGTTAACATTATTACTCACAATACTACCTATTCCTAACCACGAACCTTTGCCAACGTTTACCGTTCCAGCTAAATGAGCTCCCGGTGATATATGAACAAAACCTTCAATACAATTATCATGATCTATTGTAGCTCCAGTGTTAACAATGCAACCTTTACCAATGTGAGTGCAACAGTTAACAATTGCACCGGCCATTACAACGGTTCCAATTCCTACCTCCACTTGTCTCCCAATAACAGCCTTAGGGTGAATCAAAATCGGAATATTAGCCCCAACTCTTTCAAGTATACCGTGTATCTTTTGTCTAGTTGTATTATTACCAATACCCACGAAAATTTCGTATTCATCTATATGTGTAAAAATATCATCAGAAGTACCAATGATCTCTAAACCCATTGATGACTTAACATTCTCGTCATCATCCAAAAAAGCAATTTCATCCCATTTATCAATTTCCATTGCAATATCAGCAACTACTTTCCCATGTCCGCTCGCACCAACAATAAGTAATTTATTCTTCATTTTAATAATCTTCCTCTTTATTGCCTTTAAAAGGTTCTACTGTTGCAGCAGTTTCAGAATTAATCCCTTCCCTAACAAACACCTTCTTGATTGTTGAAAGGACAATTTTACAATCTTGTTGAAACGTAACATTATCTACGTAATGGACATCTATCTCAAACTTATCCTGCCAACTAATCGCATTTCTACCATTAACTTGAGCTAATCCAGTAAGCCCTGGTTTCACCTCATGCCTTCGTTGTTGATGAGAGTTATAAAGAGAGAGATACCTCATAAGTAAAGGCCTTGGTCCAACAATAGACATTTCGCCTTTTAGAATATTGAATAATTCAGGCAACTCATCTAGAGAGGTTGAACGCAAGAACGTCCCAAATTTAGTTAACCGTATATGATCTGGGAGTAATTCACCTTTTTCATTTTTTTCATCTGTCATCGTTCTAAACTTATACATAAAAAAAGGCTTACCATTAAGTCCTGGGCGTTCTTGCTTAAACAAGATAGGAGATCCTAGCTTCTTTCTCACCATAATAGACACTAATATCATTGGAACACTTAATACTGTAATGGCAAGAGCAGAGAGTGTAATATCAGCTAACCTCTTTAGATAACGTTCATAAATGCCCTTCTTTGTATGTGTCATTATTTCATCCACAAACCTTTCATTATTCGTACAACTCTTTTCAGGTCTTCGTCTGACATTTTTGTGTCAGAAGGTAAACAAATACCATTCTGAAACAACTTTTCAGAAACTCTACTACCAACGAAATCATATTTCTCAAAATAAGGCTGCATATGCATCGGCTTCCAGATCGGTCTAGATTCAATATTTTCCTTCTCCAAAGCTTCCATCACATCAATTGGTCTAACGTCACAAGTCAATGTCATTGAACTCAACCAAAAGTTCGGTTGATCCCAATCATTGACTGGCATAAAGTCAACTCCATCAAGGTGAATAAGTTCATTTTTATAGTAATCAAAGATGTATTTTTTCTTTTCTACTCTTTGTTCCAGCACCTTCAGTTGTCCACGTCCTATACCAGCAACTACATTACTCATACGGTAATTAAACCCTAATTCACTATGTTGATAATGTCTTGCTTGATCGCGTGACTGAGTTGCCCAAAACCTTGCTTTTTTTATCTTTTCTTCATTATTAGATACAAGCATCCCGCCACCGGATGTTGTAATTATTTTGTTACCATTAAAAGAAAAGATTCCATAGTCTCCAAACGTTCCTGTATGTTGACCCTTATAATAACCACCCAAAGACTCGGCTGCATCTTCAATGACGGTGACATTATGTTTATTACAGACCTCCATAATTCGATACATATCCGCTGAAAGTCCGTATAAATGAACAATAATAACAGCTTTCACTTCCGGATATTTCTTAAAAGCTTCTTCGAGAGCGCCAGGACACATATTCCAAGTTTCATAGTTACTATCTATAAATACGGGTGTAGCATTCTGATAAATGATAGGGTTTGCTGTTGCGGAAAATGTTAATGTTGGACAGAAGACAATATCTCCCTCGCCTACACCAGCGGCCTTTAACGCTAAATGAATAGCAGCTGTCCCTGAAGATAGCGCCGCGGCTGATTTAGATCCAACTTTAGCTGCTAGTTCATTTTCAAATTCATTAACGTTTGTACCTAACGGGGCAATCCAGTTGGTATCAAAAGCTTCTTGTACGTATTGTTGTTCATACCCTTCATCACTCATATGAGGGGATGAAAGAAAAATCCGATCTCCCATTGTCTCCAACTTCCTTCCATTCGTTTCTTCTATATTTGGTTTGCTTGGACTTACTTGTATATTTCTTACAAACAACTCCAAACAATCCAACTCATTTTTCTTCATTATTAGAAGGTTGCCGTTTGGCAACCTTCTATATAGTTTATTAATTCATAGGTACTTTGTTTTTTTGCAAAACATCTTCCATATAGCTTATAACGTCATCTTTCAGTTCCGGACGCTCCAACGCAAGCTCCAACGTCGTCTTCACAAACCCCAGCTTCTCCCCAACATCAAAACGCCGTCCCTCAAAATCATAAGCAAACACACGTTGAATCTCATTTAATTTCTGAATCGCATCCGTTAACTGAACCTCACCACCAGCACCCTTCTCCTGCTTATCCAAAAACATAAAGATCTCAGGGTTTAATATGTAACGCCCCATTATCGCAAGATTAGAAGGAGCAGTTCCTTGTGACGGTTTTTCAACAAACGTCTTCACCTGGTAACGGCGACCATCCTGATCAAGCGGATCGATGATTCCATAACGGTGCGTTTCTTTTTCTGGAACCGTTTGAACACCAATAACGGACGATAATGTTTCCTCCTGCTGATCCATCAACTGACGCAGACAAGGCTTTTCCGCACGAACAATATCATCTCCAAGAAGAACAGCGAACGGTTCATCACCGATAAATTTACGCGCACACCAAACCGCATGCCCAAGTCCTTTTGGCTCTTTTTGACGAATGAAATGAATCTCAACATTGGATGTCGCATTCACTTTCTCAAGAAGATCATACTTCTCTTTCTGCATCAAGTTATCCTCAAGCTCAAAGTTCTTATCAAAGTGATCCTCTATCGCACGCTTCCCTTTTCCCGTCACAATAATAATATCCTCTATCCCAGACTGTATTGCCTCTTCCACGATATACTGAATGGTGGGCTTATCAACAATAGGCAGCATCTCTTTAGGCATAGCCTTGGTCGCCGGAAGGAAGCGAGTTCCTAATCCGGCAGCTGGGATAATTGCTTTTTTCACCTTTTTCATAACGAGCTCCCCCTTACAATCCTATAACACTTGCTCTAAAACTTTTTTACTAGCTGGAAGCCTATTATTAGCCAAGTCAATTGCATACTTTTTCAAATCTTCTACACTACTCTCCGCATGATGCTCAACCAAATACTCCACAAGCTGATAATCAAACTCCACCGTCTTCCCAATAAAGATCTTCGGAAACACCGGCTTCTTATTTACTTCCTTATCACTCAGAAGCTCCTCATACATCTTCTCCCCAGGGCGAATCCCACTAAACTGAATCGGAATCTGCTCTTCCGTAAACCCGGAAAGATGGATCAAGTTCTTCGCAAGATCGACAATCTTCACCGGTTCACCCATATCAAGCACAAAAACCTCTCCCCCACGAGCAAGAGCCCCTGCTTGAAGGACCAGTCTCGAAGCTTCTGGAATAGTCATAAAGTAACGCGTCATATCCGGGTGAGTAACGGTTACCGGCCCACCTGCAGCAATTTGCTTCTTAAACAGTGGAATAACACTACCACGGCTTCCAAGAACATTACCGAATCGCACAGCAACAAACTTCGTCTGACTTTGTCGCCCAAGGTTCTGCACAATCATTTCTGCTATTCGTTTCGTGGAACCCATAACGTTAGGCGGGTTGACTGCTTTGTCTGTGGAAACGAGCACAAAGGCTTTTACCCCTGCATGGTGAGCAGCTTCGGCAACATTCTTCGTCCCAATCACGTTGTTCTTCACCGCTTCTTTCGGATTTGCTTCCATCAACGGCACATGTTTGTGAGCCGCAGCGTGGTAAATGTAGGATGGAGCGTAGTCTTGGACGACTTGGAAAATACGCTCTCTGTCCTGAACATCCGCAATGACGGTCACAAGTTCTGTATCAATTTCGTATTGTTTTAATTCCATATGGATCGTATAAATGCTATTTTCACCATGACCGAGTAAAATGAGTCGTTCCGGACCAAACTTGACGAGCTGGCGGCAAATCTCCGAACCTATACTTCCACCGGCACCTGTAACCATAACGGTGCGTCCTTTAACTTCTGATTCGATGGAGTCGATATCGAGTTCCACTGGCTCACGACCGAGAAGGTCTTCTATCTGCACGTCTCGAATTTGATTCACGGACACATTACCTAGGGCGATATCCTCAATCATCGGAAGCGTTTGGACATTTTTAACAGCTTTTTTAGACATTTGAATTAAATTTTTTACAACATTTTGCTTAACAGATGGCATTGCCATGACGATATGGTTAATATGATGCTTTTTAGCTAGATTCTCTATTTCTTTCGTACTACCCAGGACAGGAAGGCCAGAAATCGTCAGATGGTGCATCTTAAAATCGTCGTCGACAAAACCAATAACATCGCCATTGAACTCTTTAGAGTTGTTCATTTGTCTGGCAAGCATCCGTCCAGCGGCACCTGCACCGACAATCAATGTGCGTTGGCGATTTGGGTCATTGATGACTTTCGCTTTTTTCAGCTTAGGGTTGAGTGTTATGCCATAATTTTTATAATACTGCCAGGCGAATCGGACTCCACCAATAAGTAATATATGTAGCATCCAGGTGATGGTCAGAGCACGTTCATAGACACTTCCAAACGCCACCCATTGAACGATTACTGCTGTTAATATGGATAATGTCACTACGCCTATAATTCCGATCAATTCTTCTGTGCTGGCATAACGCCATTTCTTCTTGTACATGCCGGTAATACTGGAAAATAGATGATGGCTGATGAGTAAAGTAGCTGAAAGGACAATCATGACATTGTCAAAGACAGCGACGTAAGGATTTAAAAAGAAGTGGGACATGTAAACTGAGAAGAATACGATAAAGGAATCGATCAAAATAAGTAATAGGAGTCTTTTTTTATAAGCCGTTGTCAACACATTCCCTCCTTGTCTAAGCGAGATGCTTTTCGTTGTTTCATAGCTTTAGCCAGTTCCTTTTCTAAGAGTGGCAGCTTTTCATCCGGAGCTTCGTATTTGATATAACGAATTGTTTTAATCGCAGACTTAGGCAATTTTCTGTTTTTCATGATCTTTTCACGACCTTTTTCTACATCTGTTGGATATGATTAACAATTCATTGTAACTATTTTGTAACACAAGTTATTGTATCAATATACTTGTATCCTTTAAAGGGGATTCTTGTGGATATTTACATAATTTTTATATATTTTGTAAAAAAACGCTTTCATTTATTATTTTTTGATATAAGAAAAGTGATTCCAGCATGTAAAGCCAAAATCACTTCTCTACTTATCTACTAAAACAAACCAAGAACCTTTTTCTTTTTCTTTACGTGATGTGGCGGCTCTGCCTGCAGGACTTGTCCTGCAATGACATCTTCCGCATTTTCAGAAAGCATGTACACCATATCAAGACCATAGTTCTTTCTGACTTCACTGTAGGCTTCTGACATGCAGAAACCGCGGGATGTGGTATTGTGCGCATCGCTTGCAATCAAGTGAGCGAGGTTCGCTTCGATCAATTGTTCAGAGAACTTCTTGATTTTCTTGCCGAACTTACCGCAGACACTTGCCGCTGTCAGCTGTGCGAATGCTCCTCTTTTCACAAACGAGTAAAGAAGGTCAGGATTTTCGATGATCGCTTTATTTCTCTCCGGATGCACAATGACCGGCTGATACCCTGCTACCTGCATATCAAAGAACAGCTGGGAGGCATAGCGCGGAACGGAACTGGATGGGAATTCGACAAACACATAGTTCGTGTCATCGTTGATTGGAAGAATCTCACTAGCTGACAATCCTTCAATCATCTCTCCATATATTCTTGTTTCCTGCCCGGGCAGGACTTGCAGGTCAATCCCTTTTTCCTTGAATGTCCGGTTCAACTCTGCGACTTGAATCTTGATGTTGTTTTTATAATTGTTGTACGTTCCGTTGTTATGATGGGGGGTGGCAACAATATGCGTAATGCCATCTTTCACTGCTGCTTCCGCCATCTGGATGCTTTCTTCGATTGTCTGTGCCCCATCATCAACGCCTGGTAGGATGTGACTGTGAATATCAATCAAAAGACCTACTCCCCTCTAAATTTTCTACACCTATTGTTATAATTCTATCTCTATTTTTATAATCTGATAATGATTATACCAATTATATACATCTTTTTGAAGGGATTCTCACGGTTTTTTAAAATAAATAGCTTCTTTTTAAAAAATATCACTCTATTTGTGAGATTCATATATTTTTTTTGAAAAAGGCACAAAAAAGAAGAGCTGGGGCAGCTCTTCTTACAAACTATTGTCCGTAATAGTAATAATAATTGCTGGATTTTAAATCTTGATCGTTGAGAACGACTCCTAAAATATTCGCTTTGGCTTGTTCCAGTGTTTCTTTTGCTTTAACAGCCGCTTCTTTCTCTGTCTGCTTACTGCGAACGACAAGTAGCACACCATCTACGAAGTTTGATAAGACTTGTGAGTCAGTCACCGCAAGTACCGGGGGTGTATCAAAAACAATCATATCGTACGTTTGTTTCGCTTCTTCGATAAACTGCTTCATTTTATTAGAGCCAAGCAATTCTGACGGATTTGGAGGGATCGGACCGCAGGTAATAACATCAAGGTTGTCTACATCGGTTTCACGGGCGAGTTCAGTCACTCGCTGCTTACCTACAAGATAATTGCTCAAACCACTCGTATTGGATACGCGGAATGTGTAATGCACCGTCGGCTTCCTTAAATCCGCATCAATCAACAATGTCTTCTTCCCTTGCTGGGCAAAGACGGTTGCTGTATTTGCTGTTGTAATGGACTTTCCTTCCGATGGGCTTGCAGAGGTAACGAGCATCGTTTCCAACTCGCTGTCTACGGTTGTAAACTGCAAGTTTGTACGGATCGTACGAAACTGTTCTGCGATTGGTGATTTCGGATTTTCATTGGCTATAATATTTCGAGCTCTCGTATTTACCATCTGTTTCTTTTTACGTGCCAACAGACTCACCTCTCATTTCTGTCACGTTCGACTTTTTTCGGGATCGGCCCGGAGCTGGGAGTTCATCAGCAGTTATCGTAGAGACCACCCCAAGGACGGGTAAAACAAGACTTTCTTCGATATCTTGTTCACTCTTAATTGAGTTATCTAAGTATTCCAGTAAGAATGCAATTCCTACACCAATCATAAGGCCAACGATTAGAGCAATGGCAATATTCAATGCCGGGTTCGGGCTTACAGGAGAAGGATCAGATCCAACTTCTGCACTTGATAACACATTGACGTTATCGACGTTCATCAGTTGTGGTACTTCTTCTTTAAATACGCGAACCGTCGTATTCGTCAGGTCGGCAGCAAGCATCGCATTACTGTCCGTTGCTGTCACGCTCACGACTTGGGATTGTTCAGAACTTGAAACCTGCAATTTTTCTGCCAATGTAGCAGAGGAGTAATCTACTCCAAGTTCTTCAACAACGATATCTAAAACTCTTGGACTTTTGATGATATCGTTATATGTATTAATCAGCTCCACATTCGTACGGATGTCATTGATATCATACGGGGTATTCTCCTGTTGACCTTGAGACTGACTGACAATGAATTGTGAAGACGCTTGATACGTGGGAGTGACTAGGAAAAAGGTGTACGCCGCACTTAGTCCTGCCGCTAAAATGGCCAAGCTGATGATCAGCCCTATACGTTTCTTCAGTACCTCGAAAATCTCTTTCAAGGAAATTGTTTCCTCCATGAATAAACCTCCTGTTGTTTGTCGAATAAACAGATATCAGCATTATAGCATAAGATATCTTTCTATTGACCTTGGAATCTAGAATCTTTAACTATTTTTTTACAAAGAAATGACGTCTTTCTAAAATTAATTATCGGTTATCTCTTCGACAAATTGTAGGATAAACCGATATATATAGTGAAAACACGACAATTATCCTAGTATTCCGATTTTTCTCTATCCGAGGTACAATAAGAGGAATTGGTACTAGTTTCTAAGAAAGGAATGTGATGTGATGAACGTCAAAAGACTGCTGGTTTTTATCGCTCTGCTCGGTATAGCGGCGGCTGCCACTATTTTCACAGTAAATGCTGTCCAGGCGAATACGCTTGAAGAGCAGTATGAGCGTGCAAATGAAGCTTTCCAAGCAGAAGAATTCGAAAAGAGTGTGGAGCTGTATTTAGAAGTACTGGAGATGGACGCTTCCCATCAGGAAGCAAGACGGAAACTTGCGCAATCCTACATACATTTAGACCGGATGGAAGAAGCTGTGCAAACCTTGAATGAAGGAATCTATGCTGCACCTGAAGCGGGTGCTTTATACACCCTTCTATCTGACGTGTATAGTAACGAAGGAGATATCGAAAAAGCGTACCGGACGCTAAAAAAAGGCCTCCGCTATAGTGAAGACCCATCTGTTCAAGAAACTTACGATCATCTTCTCTCCAAAATCACCATCGACGGAGAAAGAAGGTATGTCCAAGAAGGTTACGAACGGGAATACCACCTTGTCTGGTCGGATGGCGATGGAAATCATTATCCACTTGAAGCAGAATGGACGGTCGAGGATCCGACGATTGGAGAAGTGACTCCTGTGGAAGAAGAGCCTGCAGTTACGGTAAAGGGGATAAAAACCGGCCAGACAGATGTTGTAGTTACTTGGGAGGATTTCACCCAAACGATGAATGTCAACGTCGAAGAACAGGTATTGGAAGAAGTCACCTTTTCACCTGAAGAATTGGACGCGTTCTCTCTCGGAGAAAGTCTTACTATTGAAGCAACAGGCAAAGATGCGGCCGGTGAAGAGATGTCCTTTGAACCGGAATGGGCAGTAACGGAAGGAAAAGTTCAACTCACGTCCGACGGTCCATCAGCCACATTAACGGCTGAAGAGTCCGGATTGGATGTGTTAACTCTCTCCTATCAAGACTTTACGAAAGAACTTCCGGTGATGGTTGAAGGGGAAAGCGAATCCGAATCCTTCATCCAAACAAACGTTGAAGGACAAGGCCGTATTGCTGTTACACCAGATCAAGAGAGTTATGAAACGGGAGATGTCGTTCAGCTTCAAGCCATTGGAGAACAAGGCTGGACGTTCGTCCGTTGGACAGGCGATATCGAAGGAACTCAGAGCACCATTGAGCATACGATCGATGGACACCTGAATGTCACCGCCATCTTTGAATCCAATAGTCATGAGTTAAACCTTACGATTGAAGGAGAAGGCGAAATATTCCGTGACTCCCTCACCAACACCTACTCGCATGGTGAGACCATCTCGTTGCGGGCACGTCCAGCCACTGGGTGGACATTCGCCGCCTGGGAAGGTGATCTGACATCATCAACAACCTCTGCTCGCTTGACGTTTGATGAGGATAAGCAGGTGCGAGCCGTTTTCGTTGAAGAAGAACAGGATGAGGACGAGGAAGTGCAAGAAGAAGAGGAACAAGAAGAAGTAAAAGAAACAACGAAATACCGACTGAACGTAGGGAAGAGCGGAAAAGGTACGATTAAGCAAAGTCGGTCCGGCTCAAGCTTTGAAGATGGATTACTTGTTACGTTAACCGCTACTCCATCTAATGGTTATGAGTTTGTCGGTTGGCGGGGAGATGTTAATCATTCGTCCCGTACAGTTACAATTAAAATGAACAGTCATTATTCTGTAAAGGCCGTGTTCCAAGAGGTCACCCAGGAACCTGATCCCGAGCCTGAGCCAGACCCCCAACCTGAACCAGAGCCCGAACCGGAACTCTACACATTAACAACATCCACGGATGGACAAGGGTATATTCGAGTTTCCAAACAGACGGTACCCGCGGGGCAAAGGATCTCCGTTCAAGCCATTCCAGCTGAAGGTTGGACGTTTGTCCGATGGGAAGGCGAAACATCAGGAGGGTCGACAAGCACTTCGATAAAGATGAACCGAAACAAACATGTCACGGCAGTATTTAAACAAGTGAACGAATCTGATGTAGAAGAAGAATAAAGGAAAAGCCATGAGATCACTGTGATCTCATGGCTTTTCTACTTTCATTGTGTATAAATGTTTATGATCCGCTCCAGCATCACTTCTTCATCATTCTCCTGAGCAAGCTGTTCTCCTCTTTGAACTCTAGCCTCTCTTAAGGAAGCATCATTCAACACTTTGGCCATTCCTTCTTCAAGAGATTGAGCATCCTTCGGGTGAACAAGCTCCCCCGCTCCGTCTTTCAGAAGATAAGACAACCCACCGACATCAGAAGCAACGACTGGGGTATGGGCGGACATCGCTTCAAGCGCGACAAGTCCGAATCCTTCGATATGGGACGGCAGGACGAAAAGGTCAGCTGCTGCCATCCACTTCCCGACAGTCGCCTGATCTTTCGTTCCATGGAAGTGGACACGGTCTTTTTGATCAGAATGAATCGAAGACTTTAGTTCCTGTAAGTAACTATCACTCTTCTTGCTTCCGACGATATGGAGCTCGAGATCCTCTGATTTTTCATTCAAGGACTGGAAAGCAACCAATAATTCACGCAAACCTTTTGCTTCAATCAAGTTTCCAACAAAAAGAATGTGACGGTCTTCTGTTGAGAGGCCGAGTTCCTGCTTCGTCGCCTCTTTCGGCCTCGGAGCGAAGACGTTCCGGTTCACTCCCATGTTGATGACAGAAACACTGGATTCCGCAATGCCAAACCCTTGGATGACTTCTTCTTTCAGTGCTTCTCCAACGACAATGACATGATCCGCTTCTTTCAAAATATATCCTGTCATCTTCCGGATCCACTTGTTCTTTTTCGCCATCTGATCGAGGTCCCCACCGTGGGAAGTGACGACAAGCTTCGTCCCGAAGAGCTTCTTGAATAGGAGTGCAGGCAGCCCGCTTGGAAAGATGTAGTGGGCATGGACGACATCGTAGTTACGGCCGGACGGCAGTTTACTGAGCGTTTTCAGGAGCCAAAGGCCGTACTTTTTCAAAAGATTTACTTTCCCGCCACGATTATCACGGTTGACGGCGATGTCGATCTTCAGCCCCTTTTTCTTCAAAGCTTCGACCTGATTCTTAACAAAGATTCCGTAGGTCGGGTTCTTCCGACTGGGATACATATTACTGATAACTAGTACACGTTTACTCATAGATGAATCCTCCCCGGCCACTATTTGATCGAGTGACGATAGAAATCTTTTTTTTGGTCATAGTTTTTGAAGATCGCCCACAGCAGCGTATCCGTGCGGTTTACTTGCTTGAACGTTTTCGGGAAGTTGATTTCCTTTTCTTTCAGCGTGTCACAGTGCTTAATGAACGCATCCTTGTCCAGTTGGATGTACCCTTCGGCCGATTGCACGGAGGGTTTGGCGAGATTTCCTTTCAGCTGGTTCAACTCAAGGAAGCCGTCGAAAGCAATTGCCTGGGAAGCGAACACTTCCGTCGCCTGGACCTTCTTGCCGTACTGATCAGATGTATCAATAAGACAGTTGATGAAGTCCGGTGGAAACGCACAATTGATCTCGTACATACGGACAATTCCTCGGTAATCCATTTGTTTCAGCGTGTCCGCGAGAAGCTGGGCGGTTGCCGTGTGATCGGTGTGGGCATCGACATAAGGTGTTGTATAAATGACATCAGGTGAAACTTCTTCGATCTTTTGTTTAAGAAATTGGATATTCTCTTCACTACTAGATACGCCGCCATCAGGAAGGTCCATATAAGAAACGTCGGATAGTTTCAGAATGTCCATCACTTGATGGATTTCCTCTTTACGGCTTTGTTTCAGTTCTTCCTCACTTAAATCACTGACACTTCCGCCTCCATCGGTCATAAAAAGGCAGTAAATCTCGGCGCCATGTTCGGCATGTTTACGGAGGGTCGCTCCAGGCCCGATGGTTTCATCATCCATGTGAGGCGCGAGGACAAGCACCTTTTTCTCCTCTTCTAGAGACGTTACATCTAAGTCGGCACTATAATGTCTTTTCAAAATTCTACGCGTGACAGGTCGGTTGACCGGTCTTGCGATATTCATTAAGGTTTCTTTTCTATTCATAATCCCTACCCCTTACGTTTCGTGACATTTCTTAGCAAGAACAAGAAGGCATGTGTTTTTAGTACAAAAGCTGCTGCTGCAAACACGATACCACCAACGATGGCGACTGTAATGATCTGCACGATGTTCGGCCAATCGGTGATCAGCTGTTGGATACCGATCACAGCCCCACTCATCGCAGCAACAGCCAAGGTGATTTTCAAATAATCGATCGTTAAATACTTGAAGTCCAGTCCGCCGACGAGTTTTACGAAGACAATTAAACATGCGCCTGTGTAGAACAAAGCCATGACGGATGCGGCGAGTGGGATTCCCAAGTAGCCGAGCCATTCAGCGAAAAGGAAGTTGAACAAAACATTGAGTGCAATCGAACCGATACTGATCATCAAAATCAGGTGTCCTTTTTTCATCGTGTAGAACCCTTTGTTGATGACGTTATTCAAACTGAAGAACACGACCGAACCGAAATAAAAGTACGCCACTTGGGTCGTAGCGGCCGTCGCTTCGTTTGAAAAGGCTCCGCGTTCGTAGAAAAGCTCGATTAAGTTCGGCATCAACAGCATCATCCCGATAACCGAAGGAAGCAGGACGAGATACATCGTCGTCAGTCCCTTTTCGATGCCTTTCTTGAACTGACCGTTGTCGTTTGCGGTGACCGCTTTTGATAACAACGGGAAAATAATTGTTGCAATCGTCACCCCGAAAATGGCCTGTGGCATATGGACAAGGTTTTTCGCGTAGTTGATGTACGTCACGGCCCCTTCACCCTGATACCCAGCGAAAATCGTCCCGACCATCAAGTTCACTTGACCAACGGCAACGGTAAGTCCTACGGGTAAGAATATCCAGTAAAACTGTTTAACCTCCGGCCAGTCGATTTTTTGTTTCACATCCATCACTTTACGCGGCACAACTAGGAACAACTTGAAGATCAACGACAAAATCGTTCCCACTAGATAACCGAGCGCTAGTGAATAGGCACCGATTTGATTGGCGAATAAAAAGGCCGCTCCGATCGAGCTTAAAATGACGATGATTTGAGAAACAATCGACAAAGAGAACTTACTCTCTGCATCAAAGAACGCTTCTAGAACACTGTTCATCCCGACAAATGAGATGCAGGCAAAAAAGATGATCGTCACCCATGTGGCAATCTGCGTCGCTTCCTCACTGAAGTTCGGGTAGAGCAGCGGCATGAGCACAGGAGCGATCAGCATACCGATGACAGATAGTATGAAGGCAAGGACGAGCGTCCCTTTGAACACCTGCCCTAAGTATCTCTTCCCTTTATTCTTTTCTACAGATTCGATATAACTCGGTACAAGCGCATTTTTCATCCCGTTCGTCATGAACAGAATAAGCATGTTTGGGATGATGAAAGCAGCTAAATACGCATCTGCGACATAACTGTCACCGAAATAATAGGCAATGACCATATCCCGGATCAAACCAGAAACTTTCAGGAGCAGTGTCGCTCCGATAAATAATAGACTTGCGATCCCTAACTTCGATTTCAATTTCTATACCTCTTTCATATCTCTTCATAAATTGACAATAAAAAACCATTAGCATGATTTTACCACAGCTACGGGTATGGGTGAACGGAATACATGGAAGCACGACGAAAGATGGGTGAAATTTCTCCTTTTCTTTTCCATCTATACCCTATAAAATATAGGAGTTATGAGAAAGGAGCATCCTATGAAACGTACGATGATCAACGAGATTTTCTTCATCCGGGCGGTTGCATGCTTATGTGTCGTGCTCATCCATTCCATGACGATGACCCAGCATAATTATGAGCTGTTCCGATTGACGGATGAACTGATGTATATGTTCAAACTTACCATTATGTTTGCAACACCCGTTTTTGTTATGATTTCTGAATTCTTATTATCCTACTCTTATCCAGACAAACTTCCAAAGGCTTTTTGGAAGAAACGAATTTTATATATTCTAGTGCCTTATATCGTGATGGCCGTCATTTATTCCGCCTATCCTCTATTGGTAGGGACAGGCTTTACGTGGGGGCGCTTTATGGAATTGTTCTTTGAGAAAGGTTTCTTAGGACTGTGGCATGGTTACTTCGTGTTAATTATCTTCCAGTTCTATGCGTTACATTTCTTGTTGAAGAAATATTTCGACCGGTTCCCGGCGCTGTTGATGATTGGAATTTCTCTTATCGTCAATATGTTCTACCTGGCGATCTATAATTTCAGTTGGTTCCATGATTTTTCATTCGTCGCTGCTCTAAGGCCTTATTATAAGCTGCCATTCCTAGGCTGGATCTTTTACTTTACGGTCGCCTACTATGCAGGGAAAAATATTGATATATTCCTAAGCTTCATTCAAAAGTATAAATACTATCTGCTTGCAGGTGCAGCACTGACTGGAATGGTACCGTTACTGATGAGATACAACCATATCTATTCGGTCGTATCATCGAAGCGATTTGACGTCGTGCTTTATACGTTTTTCATCTTCTGTCTACTCTATCTCATTGCCAGACAGCTGAAGAAAACACCGACGATCGTCATGTGGATCAGCAGCAGCTCCTATGGAATCTACCTGCTTCACCCACTATTCCAGTTCAATACGATCGACTTTTTGCAAAGCATGCCCTTCTACACAAACTTCGGCGTGCACATCTTACTCTTATTCATCATGGGCGTCGGCGGCCCGATATTGGTTACCTATCTCTTGAACAAGGTACCATACGGAGCTTTGATTGTCGGTAAGTTCAATGCTCCTAAGTCATCCGCACCATTGAAAGAAAAGATGAAAGCAAGTTAATCTAAAAACAAGGAAAAACGACCAGCTTCTGCTGGTCGTTTTTGTTATGTATCTAGAGACTATTCCCTATTGGTAAAATCTATGAAACTTAATTGTTACACAACTGTAAAACTATGACGAATCTTGTTATGTTACGCTTGTAAAGGATTACAAGGACAGACAAAAAAACACAAGGGGAGTATAACTAGAATGAGAAAATTCTTAACGTCGATTGTCGCTTTTGCCACGGTTTTTCTACTATTTACACCTAATGCTTTCGCAGGACAAAGTGTTCGGGACCAAGTAGTAGATATAGCATATGATTACTCAGGTTCACCGTATGTTTATGGAGGCACATCGCCACACGGTTTTGATTGCTCAGGATATACGCAATATGTTTTCGCAAAAGCGGGCATTGACCTTAATCGAACTTCTCGTCAACAGTACACCCAAGGCGAATATGTAAGCCGCTCCAATTTACAAAAAGGAGACTTAGTCTTCTTCGGCAGCCCGATCTGGCACGTAGGAATATACATAGGAAACAACAAAATGATTTCAGCTGAAAACCCTGGAGACGACATTCAAGTCGCTTCCCTGACCGGTTACTGGGGACGCAACTATGCCGGTGCAAAACGTGTCATTGAAGAAAGAGAAACGGTAACAGAATCTGCGGTTGAAGAACTTCCAGCAGGGGAATACCACGACGTCAACAAGTACCACTGGGCTTTTGATCACATAAGCCACCTTGGAGAAACAGGCATCATCAACGGATATGAAGGAAGCCTCTTCAAGCCGGATAACAAAGTTACACGTGCGGAAGCCGCTACAATGTTAAGCATCGCGCTGGATCTTCCGACTTCTTCTCATAGCGAGTATTCTGATGTATCTAGTTCTCACTGGGCTTCTGATTACATCAACGGTGTTACAGCAAAAGGTTATTTCTCCGGGTATGAAGACGGTACTTTCAAACCGGACGAGCCAATTGAACGTGCAGAAATCGCCGCTCTCTTCACTCGTGCATTCAACCTTGATGCAAACGGCTCCGGCAGCTTCGCTGACCTAAGTTCCGATCACTGGGCTTATGAAGATATCCAAACATTGTCTGCAAGCTCTATTGCAACTGGTTATTCTGATAACACATTCAAGCCAGGAAAAGAAACCATCCGTAGTGAGTTCGCTGTATTCTTGTACAGAGCTCTCTATCAATAAGAGATTCGTATAAAAGCTCAGAGTTTCAGACTCTGGGCTTTTTTGTTGTCTTTTTTTATATGAAAGACTATATTTTATACATCTATTTGATTGGTACTATCAAAACATTTCCCGCTCGCTTTAAGATCCAAACATCCTTTTATAATATTTTCACCTCTATTCACTAACCAGGTTCAAAATAGTCTCCCTCTTCTTGAAGATTTCTTTCAGAATGCAGGCTGTGGTGCGACCACTTTCCACAGAGCGAGTTGATTCCCTTCCCATGTTTCCTACATAAAATGATTTTGTTCATACATTTAGTTGGTGGAGTACACCTTTGTATTTTATGATACGCTAAGCTTAAACAAGTCAAATTTTCAATGTAACTATTATTTCATGTTCAACTAACGGAGCAGTAATATGTGACTTAGACTGGGAGGTGCAAAGAATAAGATATATATTTCTGGTGTTGTCGCTTTTTTTGATAACTGGATGCACCAACTCTGGACCTATTAAATCCTTTGAAGGTTATTTTCATACTGTCGAATCTTCTAACACCCTAAGAATAGATTGTTCTTCAGCGGTCCAAAAAAATGATCCTTACGGTACAGATATAGGCTATATGTGTAAGGTAGAGGTCACTGAAAATACAATCATTGAAACAGAAGATGGGCAGAAATTAAAGGTTAATGATTTGGCTGAATTCGATGTAGAAAAAACAAACACCCCCAGAAGTGTTAAAGTCGTCCTGGCTGAAGAACAAGCTATCAACACAAGCATCAGTACCAGGGAAGAGTTAAAAGCATCCAAGATTGTTATTTCTAACTAAACAAGCTGCTTTTCTTATTAATACTCGATAAATATCCGTTTGTACTTAACAAAAACCAAACATAAAAAACCCCTCTGCGTTTGCAGAGGGGCGTCTGTTAATCTACCCAATTATAATAATCTTTTATACCTTGTGCGATCGCTTCTGCTGCACGCTCTCTCCAATAATCTGATCCGAGTCTTGATGCATCGGTATCGTTCGTTACAAACCCTAGTTCTACTAAGGCAGACGGTAATGGAGTTTTACTAATCACATGATAAGGAACATCCTTCACTCCACGATCCGCTAAGTCGAGGGCTGGGACCAGCCGGTTTTGAATATAAATTGCCAGCTGCATACTCTTTCTAGCCCGGTCGTCCAGACTAGCGGAAGAGTAGTAGGTTTCGATTCCATTGGCACTTTCCATATAGAAAGAATTCGAATGGATACTTACGAACGTGTCCGCATTACGGTTGACGGCATAATCCACGCGGTCTTCCAATTCAACAAAAGTATCATCATCTCTTGTCATGACTACCTGAATACCTGCATCCACTAAATACTTCTGAACACGCTTCGCTACATCAAGGTTGATTTCTTTTTCTACCAATCCGTTAGCTGTAGCGCCGCCGTCTCCATCCCCGTGACCTGCATCGATTGCAATGATATGTGAACGGGACGAATGACTTGGGGTCGTATAATCTTCATGCACATAACCGTTCAAACTACCATACGAGATTTTCAGCCAATTACCTAAATCTTTGTGAACTTGAACCGTTGTTCCCTCGGAGAGTTTACCGACAATGGAATAACCCGTACTTGGGCCTGAACGGACATTTAAAATATCCGCTGTAACCACTCGTTCTCCATAAGAATCAATGTCCGTGGAAACTCTGAATTGATCGTTCAAAGCACGAGCTACAAATAATGCAAATTCTTCTCTTGTAATCGCTGATTCCGGCCGGTAGGTACCATCAGGGTATCCAGCAGCTACCCCGGCACTTGTTACACTTTTAACGGCGTCATAATAGTACGCATATGGGCTGACATCTCCATAGCTTCCATTAGTGCCAGAACCTAATGAAAAAGCGTTAGAGACCGAAACAGCCATTTGTCCACGTGTCATCGTTTCTTTTGGTTTGTATGTACCATCAGGGTATCCTGAAATGGCTCCTTGTTCATAAGAAGACTGTATGTATCCAGAAGCGTAAGAATAACGTGAAACATCCGAAAATACCGTGTTTCTTTGAGTACCGTCGAGCTTGAGCGCTCGAGCAATTAATGTCGCCGCTTCTTCCCTCGTTACTTCCTTATGGGGCTTGAAGGTTCCATCCGGGTAACCGCTCAATACTCCTTGATTCATCAAATAATTGATTTCTTCCTCTGACCGATCAGGTATATCCGATAAAGAAGCAGCTTTTGCCACATTCGATGGCCAAACAGCTGCTGTGACTAAAGCTAAAAGGAACACCAACATTTTAATACGATTTTGCAACATTCTCCAAAAATCTCCCTTTCTCGAGTTTTTTCGTTTCTATTGCTATTATACTTGGAAACTATTCACTATCATAGTGTGTTTTTACTTAATTGCTACTAAGAAGAAAGCCCTCCAAGTAAGTCAAAAATATCTAAAATATCCCTCGCCCCGATCCACCTGAAAATTTGTTTAAATCATGATCCACAAGTCTTTCAAATTTTAATAGTTAACCTACGAACAATGAATCCCACACTCAAAATAAAAAAACCGGATGGGTAGGGTCCCATCCGGCTTTACTTATTCATTGTGATTAGAAACGATCGTCTTCTGCTTTCGCAAGGAAACGAGCGAATTCTGCACGTGTGGTTTCTTTGTTCGGCTTGAACGTTCCATCCGGATAACCGACAGTGATTTCATTGGCTGCTAGTGTGTTGATATAGCTGGAAGCCCAATGCGCGACAGGAACGTCGCTGAATCGATCATCCGTACTTCCTTTCAAGTCATAGGCATCGACAACGATTTTCGCCATTTCAGAACGTTTCAACGTGGCTTTCGGATTGAACTCACCATCTGGTGAACCGACCATAATGCCTGCTTCGGCAATGGCTGCAATGGCATCATATCCGTAGTCGCCCGCTTCAACATCGCTGAATCCTGGATCTTCGACATTGTCTGTCTCTAAACCAAGCGCACGAGTAATCATTTGAGCCGCTTGAACACGTGTAATATCATCGTTTACACCAAAGTCACCATTCGGGTAACCGTAAATGATACCAGCAACGTTCAGCTTTTCAATCGCATCCTTCGCCCAGTAACCATCCGCTACATCATCGAAGGAAGCTGGTGCGTCGTCAGATTTGTAGATTGTAATTTGCTTCGTCGTTGTATTGCCCGCAAGATCGACGAGTTCTAACGTGAACGTGTTCTTGCCATCTTCTAATTCGACCGTATGCTCGAGCGTTTCTTCAATCGCTCTCATTTCATATGGCTCTTTGAAGGCTTTAGCGTACGCTTCGTCCCCATTGACAGTCAAGCGAAGCTCATCAAAGTTGTCTGCCATGAATACATCAAGTGTTGCTTCATCTTGTTCCGTGTAGTGTGGACCTTCAATCGCCAACTCTGGGCTTGTGGAATCAATCATGAAACGACGAACGAAAGAAATATCGTTTCCGCTGTCATCAACGGCATGGAATTCGATTTCTTTGAATCCGTCAGATTTGAAGCTGATAGTTTCATTGAAAGAATAACGTTCATTCTCTGCATCCCATGTCAGTTTCGCTTCTTTACCGTTCATTGTAAGTTTTTCCACTTTGGAATCATCCGTCACATAACCAGTGACGATTACTTCTCTACTGTCTGTAGGTTCTAGTGCTAGAGGTGTCAGAGCATTCACAGATGGAACGGTATCATCTTCACCTTCAAGCGCGCTGTCTGTTGTCGTGTTCCCCGCATAGTCATAAGCGACGACCTTCACGCTTGAAACTTCCTCAGCCTTAACTGTGTAAGCATCTGTATCTGCAGCTAAAGGTGTTTCCGTCACATCTTCTCCGTTAACAATGACGTCATAATGGGAAAGTCCAGCACCTTGATCTTCCGCATCCCAGGTGATTTCTTTTGATAAAGAATCATAGGATACTTCTAGATTAGGGGTCTTCGTATCGACACGGACCGGAATCACTTTGGACTGCCAATCAGCATCTGGATAGTCGACAACAGATTTTACTTCATAGTAGTAAAGACCGTCTTCAACGAACTCTCCATCTACTTTACCGTCCCATACACCTTGATCGTAAATCGAATACGATGGCGCAGCTCCTCCATCAAAGTAATTTTTCCTTACTTCTTTAAGGGAACGGAGTGTACGCAATTCTTTCAAATCCTCATCTAGAATATTGAACTCTACTTCTTTTGCATTTCTTAAGAAGGAAAGAATCGGCATGACTCGATCTGCCATTTCATCTCCATTCGGTGAGAAACCAATGTTATTGCGGGAACCAACAAGGGCTTCCTCTTCACTTAATAATGGGTCAACACCTAGATAATGAAGTTCTGTTCCGTATGGAGCAAGGAGACCTGATTGACCATAGAAAGAATCGCCATCTTTTTCATAGATGGTATCATCAACGATTGGTGCTTGATCCCACTCTCCATCAAAACCTACATAAGGAACATTAAGTGGTGCATTCACATCATTAGGGTCTTCAAGGGTTACGAAACCTTCTACAAAGTAGCCATTTTCAAAGATTTCATCCAACGGCTGGTTTCCGAACCAGTCAATACCTTCTGTTAAGTCAACGGTTACGTCAATTTCGATAGAAGAATTGGCTGGTACAAGTACTTGATACTCGCCATCCACTTCACTTCCAGCATTTGAAGTGATTTCAATCGGAAATTCACCTGCGAACGGTGATTCTTCACTGATTGTTCCTTCCTTGTAGATTCCTTGTGTTTCTACAAGGTTTTCACCTTCTGATACAAGGTCTGTCTGAACGGTACCCGACACATTATACACCGTGTTTTCATCACTGAAATTGTCAACGGTCAATGTGAAGGATTCTTTGCCATCCATTTCTTTCAAAGCGACTTTACCTAAACCTGTTTCTTTCTCAGTAACAATGGCAGGAGTCTGCATAGCCGCATGAAGATCCATCAGACCTGCCCCTTGTCGGCGTGGAGAGAATGCAAGTCCTGATTGGTAGAAGTCATTGTACAAGCCTGTATCTTCTTGCGGCTTAGATGTGTTCATAAGAAGATTCTTAGCCATTTCTACACGATCTTCACCAGAAAGGTCGAATTCATCTTCCAAGCGTTGCATCACTAACGCTGAACCTCCAGCTACGTGTGGAGCAGCCATGGATGTACCACTCATCAAACCATACTGATCATCTTGCAAAGTGGAGAGAATATTCCCACCTGGTGCTGTAATTTCAGGTTTGAAATCAAGGTTCGGTGTTACTCCCCATGAAGTGAAGGAAGAAAGATTTCCGAATTCAGGGTTGATCGATTTTACTTCTTCTCCTCCAAAGGAAACTTCAACGGTGCTTCCTGCTAGTAATTGATCTCTCAAATTCTCCCCAAGATCTTTCAGAATGGACAATTGAGGAATATTGATCTCCCCGCTTGATGCCATACTGATATAACCAGAAACATTATTGAAGATGATGACCCCTTTTGCCCCACGTTCTTGGGCATTCAGCGTCTTACTTACGAATGTGGATTCCCCGCGCTGAATGAGAGCGATCTTCCCTTCAACATCAACGCCTTCAAAATCGTTCGCCTCCGGGTTAACATCTGAATCACCTGGTGTGCGTCCGAGTCCAGCATAAACCAATTCATGGTATCCTTCTTCTAACGTGTCAGGATGCACCTCACTCGCTGAAAGGAATGGTACAGGGATGCCTTCTTCCCCATCTACACGCGTATTAAATCCGTCCAGCATCAGGTATTCGTTTTCAAAAGAAGCGACTTGCAGGGACTCTGTCGAAAGACCTGGCGCTCCCACTACCCCGATATCAGGATTTGAAGCCAGCGGATTAGCGAAGCCTTCTCCCAAGCGTGCAGAGTTACCTGCGGAAATAGCCATCATGACACCATTTTCAACAGCTCTTGCAATCGCTTTCTGTTCTGGATCTTCAGCATCAACGAAACTTGCTGTTGAACCAAGACTCATATTGATGACATCCGCTCCTAGTAGAATCGCATCATCAATCGCTTTAATGTAAATATCTCCATAAGTGGATGGCATTTGAGGATCATTACCGAAAACTTTCAATCCAAGGATTTGAGCTTCCGGAGCGACACCTTTAATTCCTCCATTGTCTTCATCTCCGTTGGCACCTACTGTTCCGGAAACGTGCATGCCGTGCATACTCGCATCAGGACCCAGGTCTAGTACCGTGTCATTCTCGTCTGCATAGTTGTAACCATAAGGGACTTTTTCCGTGAAATATTTCCCTTTCAATTCACCGGACTGTCTTAGTGTATCGACATCATCCTTACTAATTTCAGGATCCGTCTCTTCACTCAGGACCATGTCCTGGTGCTCAGGGTCGATTCCTGTATCGATCACACCTACAGTCATCCCTTCGCCTTTGTATCCGTACTCCTGCCAGGTTTTTTGGGCTTTGACAAGCTCTTTACTATAAAGCATTTCCGGCTGTTCTGTCGGGCGCTCGTATTCATTTGTGATATGTACTTTGCCGACATTTGGTAGTGTTTCAATCACTTCTACAGCTTTGAAATTAACTGTACCGCTAAAGCCGTTCACTACTGTTGTAAAGCTTTGCTTGTAATCCATCGGGACGGATTGCTTCTTGATGGCAGCTTTCACTTTCGCTTGCGCATCTAAAGCTTCCTCCCGCAATTTGTTCTTATTCGCTTCTGATAATTCGCTGTAACTCTTCCCTAAACTCTGAGCCGAATATATGGTAGGCTCATCCTCTAATTCAACAATGATTCGTACTTCATCATTTGGTCCATAATTCTCACGGTCATCTTCCAGCGAGAATACTCGTTCTGTCTTTTTATCTGCAGAATTGGTTGAACCTTCCAAATTTTTGTTTGGAATTCCAGCTGCAGCGAAAACAGAATGAGAGAATGCTAGAAGGAATACAAAGAACAAAATTAACGTCTTTTTCAAATTCAATTTTTCTCCTCCTTCAATAATTTCCAGAATCGTGCTACCATACTCCCCCTTTCTTCATGCCTCTCCATTATATTCGTATTATTCTTACTAATCAAACAATTACCCGCTCCTTTCTACAAATTTTCCAAACACTCCCTTCGTTGTGTAGAAATGACTAGCAGGAACATGGTAAACTGAAAGATAATGACTACTACATCAAGGAGCGTCTAGGACTAATGATAGATTCAGTGAAGCGTATACTGCCGAACAAAGGTGAACGGCAGCTTAAAAAGTATAATAAATACATAGAAAAGATTAACGAACTAGAGGAAACTTATAAAAAACTTAGTGATGAGGAACTACGAGCGAAAACAGATCATTTCAAAAGAGAACTAGAGGATGGCCGATCGATTTATGATATTCGTAATGATGCATTTGCGGTCGTACGTGAAGCTGCAAAACGGATCCTTGGCATGCGCCACTTTGATGTCCAGCTAATTGGAGGCCTTGTGCTGACAGATGGGGATATTTCCGAAATGGCGACAGGTGAAGGAAAGACACTGGTCGCTACCCTGCCCACCTATCTTAGAGCCTTAGAAGGCAAAGGCGTCCACGTCATTACGGTCAATGAATACCTTGCCCGGAGAGATGCGGAGATTATGGGGCCTTTATATGAGTTCTTAGGTCTTTCGGTCGGATTGAATGTTCCTGAAATCTCACCGGCGGATAAAAAGAAAGCCTACCTGGCTGACCTCACTTATGGAATCGGAACAGAGTTCGGCTTTGACTTCTTAAGGGATCACATGGTGACAGCCGTCCATCAAAAAGTCCAACGTCCGTACCACTATGCCATCGTTGATGAAATCGACAGCGTCTTGATCGATGAAGCGAAAACACCCTTGATCATTGCTGGAAAAATGAAACCTAGCGCGAATTTACATAAAGTAGGCGCCATGCTCGCTCGTTCCTTCAAAGCAGATGTCGACTATCACTTTGATCCTGAAACGAAAGCCGTCAATCTGCTGGATGATGGCATGAACAAAATCGAGCGTGCTTTCGGTATTGATAACCTTTATGATCTCGAACATCAAACGCTCTATCATTATATGATTCAAGCATTAAGAGCCAATGTTCTTTTTGAAAGAGATGTGGACTATATCGTGCACGACCAGGAAATCAAACTGATTGATATGTTTACAGGTAGGATGATGGAAGGGCGCACGATGTCTGATGGTCTCCATCAGGCCATCGAAGCAAAAGAAGGTCTTGAGATTACGGAAGAAAACAAGGCTCAAGCATCCATCACCGTTCAAAACTATTTCCGTATGTACCCTTCTTTAGCTGGAATGACGGGGACAGCTAAAACAGAAGAAAAAGAATTCCAAACGGTTTATGGCATGGATGTTGTCCAAATTCCTACGAACAAACCCGTAGCCAGAAAAGACCGTTCTGATAAAGTATTCCTTACAAAAGAACAGAAGTACGAAGAATTGGTGCGCGAAGTTCAAGGCGTCCACCGTACCGGCCAACCAATTCTGATTGGTACCACTTCCATTTTGCAATCCGATGAAGTCGCCAGCTATTTGGACGAGGCCGATCTTTCCTACGAACTATTGAACGCGAAAAGTGTAGAACAAGAAGTACGCCTTATTTCCTTAGCCGGACAAAAAGGACAGATCACCATCGCTACCAATATGGCTGGCCGCGGTACCGACATTGTTCTTGGAGAAGGAGTTGCGGAGTTAGGCGGTCTTCATGTCATCGGAACCGAGCGTCATGAAGCGAGAAGAATCGATAATCAATTAAAAGGAAGATCCGGCCGTCAAGGGGACCCAGGTTCTTCTCAATTCATTATCTCACTAGAGGACGATTTGATTGTTCGTTTTGCCAGTGATGAGAAGGAAAGAAAAATGAAATCCATCAAAACGAATGACCAGGGACAGGTGACGAACAAAGACATTCACAAGTTCGTCGATACCGCTCAATTGATCAGTGAAGGCAGCAACTATAACGTTCGGGAGTTTACACTGAAAATGGATGATGTCGTCAATGATCAACGTAAGGTCATTTATGAATTCAGAGAGAAACTTCTGGTTGAAAAAGATATTCTCAATCTTATTTCCAAACAAGTTCGCACGCACTTCTTACATCTAATAGAGAAACTATGCCCGGAAACTGTTGTCCCAGAGAATTGGCCGCTCGAAAGGCTTGAAAATGAAATTCAGCGAAGTGCACCAGGCGCCACTCCAGCGTTAACAGAAAAGCATTATGAGGATTTAGAGCAATTAAAAGCAGATGTTCTTTCCTATGCCGATGAGTATTGCGCACGAGTTCAGTTATGGTCTGAGGATGAATCACTCCAACTGAAGTTGCGCCAGTTCTCCATTGATATCCTAGACAAGCTTTGGGTGCGCCATTTAGAAATGATGACACGATTAAAAGAAGGTGTCGGGATCAGACAATACCAACAAGAAGATCCGCTGCGCCTCTACCAACAAGATGGGTATGACATCTTCCAGCATAATTATGCCGAAATCAATAAAGAGATGGTGTTCATGCTAGCTCAAGTGATGAAGCCGCAGCTCATGAAACAACAGGAAAAGGAGGCTGAATCGAATGTTTAAATGGAGAAAGAAAGAGAAAGAAGCGACAGTGTATGATGAAGGCGCGGTCGATGCTTCCTTATTCACCGGAAAAGAAGAAGAGGTTCAGGATACGGAAGAAGTCTACACGGAATTGTCTTTCCATCCGGACTGGCACCTTCCGGAAGAAGAAGCGTATGTTTATCGCTTTTATAACAGTGATCTGCCCCCGCTCAAACCGAATCAAGTGAGTGTCTCTGGGTTTGATATTCAAAAGAAGGATCAAAATATTCTCGTCAAAGCTTTTCTACGTAATTCTTTGCAAAGAGGAATTAATTTCAAACCTACCTCAATCTTGCTATTAGATAAGCAAGGACAAATAATGGCTCGAAAGCATTTTGATCTCACTGATGTAGGATTGTTACCGGGGCGATCCAGCCGTCCATGGATTTTCGCCTTTCATCAAAAGGACTTTATCAATGGTGATACCAACATCCCGGTCAATGGTTGGAAGTTAGCTTTCGAGACCCACACAAGAAAACACTCCCTGGATCTTGAAGAGACTTGGGAAAAATCATTGGATACGAAAGAAATTGATAAACTTGAAGAATATGTGAGTAATATAACCCCACCAAAGCCCGGAGAAGTCAACTTCTTAGGATTGCAAGTGACTTTTGGCCACGAGGGCAATTTGCATGTGACTCTTCTTGTGAGAAATGGAAATGAAGAAGATATTACTTTAAAATCCATTCCCCTTATAGTTGAAGATGCAACAGGAAAGGTCATTGCTAAGGGTGGATTTAAACTGAATGATTTAAAAGTAAAAGCCCATACAAGTAAGCCATGGACTTTTGTATTCCCAAAAAACAAGGTAAACCGTGATGAGGTCGACTTGTCCAGATGGAAGGTTTACCCTAAATAAACATAAAAAAAGGCCACTTTTTAGTGGCTTTTTTATTGTTCTTTATATGTATTTTCCATATTTGTTCTTAACAATTCATACATGTTTACACTTTTAGAAGCTGGTGAGCTTTCCATATGGTTCAATTGATTCAGAAAAAATTGTGTGGAGAATGAAATAAAGGAACTTTTACTAAGCCCCAGTTCTTTCGCTTTCTGCTCAATTTCATCATTTAATGACTCACTGACCCTTACACTTACCTGCTTTTTCATCTTCGTTGATGTCCCCCTGTTTTTCTTTTGCCATTACCTATGGTTGTTAAGATTATTATTCATAGATTATCATAAGGATTATTAACATTCCACCAAATTTGTAAACTTTTTCTTTCTACCATCATCCTTTTACCTAGGCCTTTTATTATAGATGTTAGTTGTTTAATACTAGACCATATGTATTCAACTGTTTCTTTTTGATACCTCTGAATCACTAGATTAGTATATGATTTTATCGTTTATTTCTTATAACTTTGATCACACCTGTTTTCATCTAAGTCATTTGAAGTTCATTCGACTGATTATTTGAGAGATATCTTGCCTGTTTAAAACTAGACGACCTAACAAAGCCAGCTTCTTGGATAGAAGCTGGCTTTTTCTTTTACCTATTATTCTGTAATAAACGAGCCATGAGCGTTGCAAATTCAGCGCGGTTGATTTCTTTCTTAGGACGGAATGTACCGTCTGGAAAACCTGATACGAGGTCGTTGGATTCTAGGATGGAAATCGGTTCATACGACCATGTTCCCTCTTGAATATCCGTAAACTCATTCTCCTTATCGCCTGTTAACTCGTAAGCACGGACAACCAAGCTCGCCATTTCTTCACGTGATAAAGCTCTGTTCGGTTTGAATGTCCCGTCGTCATAGCCAAGAAAGATTCCCTCTTCTTCCATCGCTCCTATATACTTCGCTGCCCAATGGTCGGGGCTGACATCAGAAAAGCGTGATTCTTTCAGTGGTAAATCCATCTCTTTGGCAATCATGACCGAAGCAGATGCGCGTGTAATCGAATCTTTGAAACCAAAATTGCCATTTGGGTAGCCGACCATTAATTCTTCTTCTACTAGATCATTGATATAAGATTCAGCCCACGTCCCTTTGACGTCCGGGAACGTTTGAGCTGCTGGTTCATATTCACGATTTGGAGTCGTTACATTCAGTTTGTAAGATTTTGATGACCAATGATTGTAATATTCAAAGACCTGCAAGTGATATTGACCTGGTTCTGCTGTAAATGTGTAGGATTCCTTCTCACCTTTTCCATAGTCATCCAGGATGGTGTGGTTTCCTTCTTCGTCTACAAGAACTCCCACCAGGTCCATATGGTCATCCAACTGGTCAAGGCTGATCTTTGTTTCTCCATCTCCCTCAACCTCGAACGTGTACCAGTCTGTGTCTCCCGGTTTTCCAATTCGGTTGCTTACGTCTGTACTTGTCATCTGGTAAGCATCTCCATACGTGTCCGCTGCATCTGCACTTGAGTCATAGGGCTGACTATTGATAGATAGAGATGCATCAGGAATACCGAATCCCTCATATAAGTTCCAAGTCACTCCCGTAAACGTCTTCGCTGTATTTTGCATGGCCCACTCAATTTCCGAAGGATCCCAGGAAGGATGATGACTTTTCACTAAACTTGCCACTCCCGCCACAAGAGGAGATGAAAAGGAAGTCCCATCATTATAGGCATAGCCTCCTTTGTAATGGGTACTTACTAAGTTCTGTCCCGGGGCTGTCAAATCAATCCAGTTTCCATAATTAGAAAAGCTTGTTGGGCGATCCATTTCGTCTGTTGCCGCAACACTGATGACTGGTCGATAAGAAGCTGGATACGCAGGTTTGGAAGAGTCATCATTGGATGCAGCAGCTACCAATACAATCCCCTTTTTATAGGCTTCATAGAGGGCCTCCCGCTCACTGTCCATCTTTTGATAACTGGAGTAGCTCATGTTGATCACATCGACACCTTGATCAATAGCATGGTAGATCGCATCCAAACTTGCGGAAAAACTGACATTCCCTTCATTTCCAGCTACTTTCAAGGGAAGGATTTTAGCTGATGGATTCACACCGACAATTCCTTCATTATTTGCATTCGCTGTAATTAATCCAGCAATATGGGTTCCATGGCCATGATCATCCGAGGAATCTGTTGTATCATCTAAAAAGTTATAACCCGGTAAGATCTTCCCCTTCAAATCGGGATGATCAGCGTTCACTCCTGTATCCAAAACAGCGATCACTGTATCATGGGAGCCGCGCATCCCCCAAACCCCACTCATATTTAAAGGATCGAATTGCCATTGTTCCTCGTAATAAGGGTCTTGAGGTGCAGCAGTCGATGTTCGGATATAGTTCGGTTCCACACGTTGAAGATTCGCTTCACTTTTCAGTTTCTGCAAAACTTCCTGGTAATTTTGTGATTCCGGCACTTGAAGTACATGAAAGTTTCGCTTACTTAGCGCCTCTGATACATCCAGTGGCTTTAGATTATATGTATGTATAACGTGTTGAACGGAGGTTTTACTTCCTTTCACTACTATACTACGTTGGTCTATTTGTGATAGATCTACTCTCAATGAACTTTTTTGGTATTGTTCCTTTTCATAGGATTCTTGGATGTTTTGAAAATCTGATGATGCATTTACCTTCGTATGAATGAAGACACCCGACAAAGTTATCATAAAACAAGTAATTAGCACTAAAAACAGGGGTCTTTTTATCATGAGAGTTCCTCCTACTATTCTATTTCTTGTAATCTAATTGTAACATAAACGGCTGATTATAAGATTTATGTTACAAAAGTTGTCAATCTTTTACTTTTTATTTACATAACCACTCTATAATGTTAATTTCCTAGTATTAGAGATATTAAACATAAAATGAGGAGGAAACTTGGATGAGGTTTTTAACAACATGGATCATCATGCTCACCCTTTTGTTAACTGGACAGTGGAATATGGTGAGCGCGGAAGAAACCTTTCATGATTTAGACCAGACGCCATGGGCGAAAGAAGAAATTTTATACCTTAATGATGAAGGAATTATCAACGGCTACGGAAATGGCTTATTTGGGCCGAGGGATCCCATTACACGCCAGCAGGCAGCCATGATGCTCGTGAATGACTTGTATCCGAATGAAACGCCTCAATCTCACCCGGATTTCAGTGATCTGGATAAAGATAGTATTTATTATGAGGCCATAGCCATTGCAGAAGAAAAAGGACTGGTCAGTGGTTACCCGGATGGTACATTCAGAGGATCAGCACCCATCACCCGTGCCGAAGCTTCTTACATGATCGACCAAGCCTATGACGTTGAAGGGACAGATCACACAGCAACATTTAATGATCTGGAATATCACTGGGCCAAAGAATCAATCGAAGAATTGGCTTCACTTCAAATCATTAATGGTTATCGAGATGGTTCTTTCCAACCGCAGAAATCAATCATTCGTGCTGAGTTTTCTGTTATCCTTGCATTTACTATTAATGAAGATTTACGGCCAGACCCTGAAATGAAGGCTCATTTTATTGATGTTGGCCAGGGAGACAGCACACTGATTGAAACACCTTCAGGAAAAACGATCCTGATTGATGGTGGCAGGAAATCTGCGGGAGAAGAAGTCGTGGATTACTTGTCTAAGGCAGGAATCGATACAATTGATTTACTTGTCGCCACTCACCCGGATGCGGACCATATCGGTGGATTGATTGATGTTATGGAAAACATCAAAGTAAATAAAGTCCTGGATAGCGGAAAGACGCATACGACGGATACGTATTTTGAGTATTTGGATTTAATTGAGAGAAAAGATATTCCTCTTGAAATAGCGGAAGAAGGAACTACTTTAGATTTTTCACAACTGGACATTAAAGTCCTTAATTCTGAAAATACATCGAGTGATAACAATGAGTCATCGATTGTATTGAAGGCCTCCTATGATGAGATTGATTTCTTATTAACAGGGGATGCTACGGTAGAAAACGAACAAACGATGAGTCGTTTATATGATGTCGAAGCAGAAATCCTAAAGGTCGGCCACCATGGAGCTGAGACCTCGACTTCAGATGAATTTGTCCATTATGTAGACCCGGAAGTCGGGATTTTATCTTATGGGGACAACCATTACGGTCACCCTGAATCCGAAGTAACCAACCGCTTATGGGATCACGGAACGGATCTTTATTCCACATGTGATACAGGCGACATTACTATCACTACAAATGGAACCACTTATGATGTCCATGGTTCTTCCTTTGACGGAAGTGATGAATGTACGACTGAAGACAATGATAATGATTCAGGATCTGGTGGTGGAAATGGATCCGATGATGGAGAGGTCTCCTATCCTATCAATGTAAATACTGCTGGTTTTGAATTGCTTCAGGAAATTACAGGCGTCGGCCCGACAATAGCCCAAAATATTATTGATTATCGAAATGCGAATGGTCCATTTGAGACGTATAGCGAATTGTTAAATGTCAGCTATATTGGAGAAGTTACATTAGAAGAAATGCGACCAGAAATTACACTGGGGTGATCTTATGCCAACGTACACGATCGATCGGTTTGAAGGTAACAAGGCTGTCTTGTTGTTAAAAGGAAACGAGGCTACAGAAAAACTGGTAGATCGAAATTTATTACCCGAGTCTGCTAAAGAAGGAGACCTACTAGAGACATCTGACATCGGTGACTACCGTATCCTTCAAAAGCAAACCAAAAAACGCAGACAACAAGCCAAAGCAAAACTAGAAGCCCTGAAAAACCGCCCCAACTCCAAGTGAATATCAATGGTAAACATTGCCACACCAGGTCATCCATATATTGGATGACCTGGTGTGGCATTTTATTCCATATATTCACATTAAAAAAACGCAGGAGAGATTATCTCCTGCGTTTTCCTTGTTTTTTATTGTTCCTCTGATGCTACGTCTACGATACGATCTTCAATTACTGGTGTTACCTCTCCTAGTTCAGCAACATAGTCACGGAAGTTCTCCCAGTCTGATGAACCTAGGTCTGTCACGCGCCCTTCTTCATAGGCGTTGGCAAAGACATCGTAACCATCTCCGCCTTTAGCTGTGAATGCGTTTGTTGCAACCGTATAAGTCGCAGACTCATCTAATGCAACCCATTCTCCATCAACATTCAGCTCAACAGATTGTACGCGTTCACCAACAGCTAGGGAGCTGTCGTACGTATAGTTCAACCCAGAAACTTGCAGGAATCCACCAGATTCTTTAGGTGCATTGCTCACACTGTGCTCTAATGCTTCCATAATTTCAGCGCCGGACAGTTCCATAGTTGCAAGTGTATTACCAAATGGCATAACCGTTAAGATCTCACCAATCGTAATTGGTCCTTTGTCAATCGCTTCACGAATTCCGCCACTGTTTTGGAAGGCTGCGACTGTATCCGGGTTGTACTCTTTCGCTTTATCCAGCATTCCATCGGTGATGAGGTTACCCAGTGCCGTTTCACTGTTACGCACACTGATTTCGTCGCCATCTTCCAGACGTGGATTCGGGAAGGCTTCTGTAGCAACAGCTCCACTCTCTTCGTCACGGATATCCTCGATCTTGGAAGTGTATTTTTCAAGAGCGGCAGCCGCTTCAGCGTTTGCTTCTTTTTCACTCACATCGATCAAGTCGCCCGCGTAACCGACGACGACACCTTCATCATCGAATTCTACATCCAATGTACCCAGGTAGTCTCCATATTGGCCGGCTTGAACGATGACGGTTGGATCTTTAGGATCTCCATTCTCATCGGTTGTCACTTCCACTGGTTCTGAAAGTTTCGAATGACTGTGCCCTCCGACAATTACGTCAATTCCATCCACTTCGGCCAACAACTGATCATTGTCATAGTTCGGGTTATCATCGTACCCAATGTGTGTCAGAGCAACAATCTTATCAACACCAAGGGCTTCCAGTGCTTTCACTCGCTCTTCAGCTGTATCAATATAGTTATCGAAAGTAATAGCTTCAGGACTAGAGATATCAGCCGTTTCTTCTGTCGTCAATCCGAAGAAACCAACTTCTTCCCCGCCTACTTCTTTAATGACACTATTGTAGATTTCACCATCTGCAGGCTTCTTGCTGATGTAGCTGTTATAAAGTCCTTTCATGTTCTCATCCTGAGAGAAGTTCACGTTCGAACTTACAAAAGGAAAATCTGCTCCTTCGACGAAATCAGCAAGAGCCTTATGTCCCTCTGCACTTGAACCAAGATCGAATTCGTGGTTTCCAAGTGTCATCAGATCGTAACCCATCATATTCATAAATTCTAAATCTGCCTGGCCTTTGAATTCATTAAAATATAGAGTTCCAGAGAAAACATCCCCAGCGTCAAGAAGGAGTGCATCCGGATTTTCTGCTCTCACTTCATTTACGGCTGTCACACGTTTAGCGACATCATCCAAGTGAGCATGCGTATCATTGGTGTGCATTAAAGAAAGTTCAAAATGTTCATCACCTAGTGTGAATCCATACTCATAATCTGTGTTCGCAAGCAACCAGGCGAAGTCCCCTCTGCGGATGTCATCCTTCGGTCCAAATTTCGTCTCACTTTGACCGCTTACGAGATCAAGATTATAAAGGGTCGCAATGGCATCTTCATACCAGGCACCTTCTTGGACATCTTCAAATGGATGTTCGCTTGCATCACTCTCAAGACCATAGGCTTCTACAATCAATTGAGCAAATTCACCACGAGTCATTTCTTTTTTCGGTTGGAAAGTACCGTCTTCCATACCGCTGATGTACCCCGCTTCATGTAGGGCATTGATGGAGGCAGCGTACCAATCTCCTTCATATACATCAGAAAAAGTAGAACCCTCTCCTGTTTCCATATCTAAATCAAGAATTCTAGCCATCATGACTGCTGCCTCCGCACGAGTGACAGAAGAATACAATTGGAAAGTTCCGTCTTCGTAACCGGTTACAACTCCAGCTTCAGCTAGAGCATGAATCACATCATGGTAGGGATGATCGGAAGGGACATCTGGAAATACATCCTCTGCGGATACACTTGTACCTGGGGCTACAGCTGATGCAACTAGAGCGGCACTCACTGAGGATAGGAATAAAGCACTTTTCTTATTAACTTTCTTCATTAAAATGACTCCTCCTTGAATATATATTCTGGCGGACTTCGGTCCCATTCTATGTAACTTAATAAGGGACAAATACCCCCATACATTTCTATCTTACAAGAATTTTCTATCATTTCCTACACAATTTTCATAACTTTAAAGATTTTCAAACGATTTCTTTACAAATTTTGTACTTTCAAAGATTCATAAAAAACCCTGCAGAGAATATCCTCTGCAGGGTTGATAAGCTTGATTAAATTAGCGAGATGTAGAAGTTAGAGAGAAATTGATGTTATCAAGATCTGTATCTTCTACGGATACCTCTTGGTCGCCTACATAAGTACCGTCAGCGAAGACAGCTACTTCGTAGTTACCGTTTGGTACGTCTAGGGAATAAGATTCAGTAACACCAGAATCTTTAGCAACAACATTTCCATTTTCATCGATTGCTGCTACAACAACGTCTGATCCATTAAGTCCTGTAACTGTACCAGATACGTTGAATAGAAGGTCATTTTCAGTGTTTTGAACTGTGATACGCTCGTAAACTGTTTCGTTCTTACCAACGGATAAACCGAACTCTGTATCGTTGTAAACGCCAGCATCACCGTCTACATCTACTGTGTATGTTCCTTCAGAAAGGTAAGCTGGAGTTACGAAGCTACCTGCTTTAGAACTGTTTACAGAGTAAACGTTATCAGCGGTTGTTGTTGGGTCATCCCACTTATCTGTAATCGTAACATCAACATCGTTTCCAGACACTTTATTACCTAGTGTATCTACCAATGTAAGGTTAGCGATTGCTTGAGATCCGCCTTCAACAGCGAAGTTAAGCGTTTGCTCTCCTTTATTAGCAGTGATTGTATCTGTAACTGTTTCGAAGACACCTGGTCCACGAACGACGAATGTGTAAGATCCTTCCGCTAGATCTTCATCATCACCAATCATGTAAGTACCTTTATTTGCAGCATCATCCCACTTAACTCCATCTACTGCAACTAGAGTACCATTTTGATTGTAAACATATACATTACCAAAGACTTCTTCGTTCTCAAGATCTCCGTCATAACGTACATATCCTTCTACAGTAACTTCTGGATCAGCTTTGATTCCGAAATCAGCTGGAGATTGGTCTGTGAATTCTACAACTTCAAACTCTTCTGATGTTTTAGACTCAAAGTTTGGTGCAGATACTTTGATTGTATATTTACCAGGTTCAACGCTATCGAAGAATGGAGAATTAGGTGCAATTGTGAAATCACCTGTTCCATCATTTACAGCATCCAATTCAAGGTAATTTGAAGTCTTAACTGTTTCACCATCAGCATTTACAAGTTCAGCATTAACAGGAACATGCGTGCCTTCAGGAAGATCAAGTGCTTTTCCGTCATTATCCAACAATGCTACATCTGCAGAAGCCGTTCCTGCTGGTTCAACTTCTAGTGATGGAGAAGTTGTTTTGTCTTTAACAACGGTAACAGTTTCAGAAACTGGCTCAAGGATGTAATCACCCTTAACTTCAAACTTGTAATCAGTAGTTTCTGCTGTATCAAAATCATAAGAAGCTACTAGGGCATTGCTATCTTTTTTATATTCTAGGTCGCCATCATTTAATGTATCAACTAATACTTCCACTCCGTTTACCTCTTTGTAAACGTTAAGGCTTCCAGCGAATGTTTCACCTGTAGAATCAGAAGGGAAGCTAGTGAATGTGCTTGTAGCTTGTACTTCCTGCGCTGCTTCTAGAGAAACAGTGGAAGTCGTGTTATTTCCTTCAGTAACTTCAACAGCTACAATCTCAGTTGCAGCGTCAGCATCGTTGATACGAAGGAAGTATGTTCCAGATGGAAGAGTTACTACTTCTTTACCGAATGCTTCAACCAAGTTGAATTCTGCTTCGTATTTATCGTTACTGTTCTTAGTATCATCACTAAGATCTGCATCTTCAAGGGAAGCTAGTACACTGGATCCATCTACATCAAGAAGTTCTACGGAACCGTTTTGAGTGTTCCAAACACCTGAAAGGTTCATAGATTCGATTTCTTTAACTGGAGTAAACTCAGTTCCAACTGTTGTAAGAGCCATGTCATCACTAGAAGTGAACTCTGTTGTAGTCTCGTGGTAAACCTCGTCAAGGTTACTGCTTGAAAGGTCTTTAGAAACTACTACGCGGTACTCACTGTCTGTGCTGATTTCGTTCACACGCTGGTTCAAGACGTTCTTAAACTCTACAGATGTGCGGCCATCGTCAGCAGAAACACCACTGTTATAGAATCCGTACTTGCCATCTTCTAGTGTAGTTGCCGTACCAAGGTTCAGCCACTCATCACCATTCTTCTCTTGAAGAGTAACTTCAGCCCCTTCAACAGACTCACCAGTCTTGTCATCAACGATGTTACCTTCAATCGCTAGTTCACTTACGTTTACAAGCTCAAGAGAAATGTTCTCAGCCGTTTTGTGGTTACGAGTAACATTTACTTCTTCCGTCTTCGTGAAGTAACCTTCTTTGCTTACTTCAATTTCAACTAGTCCTGGAGTTGCTGGGATGGAATAATAACCATTTGAATCAGCAACTACTTCTTCGTCACCGACTTTAACTGTCGCGCCAGGAGTTACGAAACCTTGGATAGCTGTATCCGCTTCAACATCAGGATCGTCTCCATCGTCACCAGGGTTGTCTGGAGCGTCAAAGTCAACGGTTACTGTGTACATTTCACCTTTGTATTCAACAGTTACTTCGTTTTCACCGTCAACAAGTACTTCATCGAGATCGTACTCCATCGTTTCACCGTCAGAGAACGTTACAGAAATTGTATCTTTATCGACAACAGTCGCGCTGGATACTGTTACTTCTGGAGCATCCTCATCAAATAGGCTGCCGAATTCTTTTTCCACATTGTAAAGCAACCATGCAAAGTGATCACGACGCATGTCTTCCATCGGGCTGAACTCTGTTCCTTCTTGGTTCGTACCAGAAATTAGACCGTGTGCGTATAGAGTTTCGATTGCTTCTGTGTACCAAGCATCTCCATCTACATCTTCGAAAGTAGTATCGGCAGATTTTGTCGGAATGTCATATGCATTCACTAGAAGTACAGCAATTTGAGCACGGTTGATGTTATCAAGTGGACCGAATGTTCCATCCGGGTAACCGTTGATATCACCGGAAGCTACAAGTGCATTTACGTACTCTGCATACCAAGCTTCTTGATCAACGTCAGGGAAGTCAGCCGCTGCAACGTCTGTATCAAGTTTAAGAGCTTTTGTAAGCATTACTGCTGCTTGACCGCGGTTGATGCTGTCTGTTGGGTGGAATTCTCCATCCGGATAACCGTTAATGACACCTTCAGCTACTAGTGCATTGATCGCTTCGTTGAACTGGTAACCGTCCGGAAGGTCAGGGAAGTTTGAATCCGTACTTGCAGAAACTGCAACTGGTGCTACCGCTGAAGCTACCATAGCAGCTGTCAATGATGTAGCAAACAATTTACGTTGTGACTTTGATTTGTAAGACATGTAAATAATTCCTCCTTGAATATACTATAAAATAATACTGATCCCAGAGACTCATAGATCGTAGATGCCATCATGAGTCTTTATGTATACAAATCTCCAAGATAAGTAATAAAACTACAACAAATTCCTGATGACACAAGTCTTAGTATATTTCACTTATAATGGAAGGTCAACCATTTTACCTAATAAATTGGAAGAAAATATTTTTAGTAGATTCGATTTCCAATTACAAACTCATTACATAGGTATACAACACAAAATAGGGTGTTCCTTCCAAAAGCGCCAATAAATTTACATAAATTTGGCGTTTACATAGAAAATATCGGCATAATGTATGAGATCTTTAACATTTTACTGGTATTTTTTCAAAAAAATAGCCCCACCGAATATATACTCGGTGGGGCTATTTCAATTTTATTCCTAGATTATTTCAATTCTATTACTTTATAAAGCATATAAACGACCTCGGATCTTGAGATGTTTTCCATAGGTCTAAAGGTCCCGTCTGGGTATCCATTAACAATTCCTGAGTCTTTCAGGGTGGTTACACTGTCGTAATAATAATCTTCTGTTGATATGTCCGGGAAAGATTCTAATTCTTTATCCTCCTCTATATTGAAAGCATAATGAATAAGAATAGCTATATCTCCACGTGTGACCGAATCTTTCGGCCTAAATGTGCCATCAGGATATCCATTAACAAATCCAGCATCAACCGCTGAGTCTATATATCCAGATCCAAATGTTTCTTTGGGGACATCCGAAAATCGTGTTTCTCTCTTTTCATTGTCTAAGTCCAGGATTCTACCGATTATGGAAACAACTTCTTCCCTCGTAATCTCTTTTTGTGGCATGAAAGAAGCATCTCTATATCCACTGATCCAATTGTTTCGAGCCATCAATTCAAGGGCTACGCTGTACCAACGGTCTCTTTCAAAATCAGAAAAAGGTGTGGTAGGTGCCTGGATCATCCCATGTCCGTAAATGTTATCTTTGCCATCCTCTCCAAGGTCCAAACTGTTATTGATCGCGATATTCAGCAGTTCGTCTTTATCGAACTCCGGGAACATTTCTTTATATAAGGTCAAAACGCCAGTGACGTGTGGGGCCGCCATTGAAGATCCACTCAGCGTTTCATAACCACTCTGTTGATCTTCCGTAGTGATATAGGTGCTCTTTATATTCATCCCAGGAGCCGTAAAATCAAGCGATGGCCCTCCATAGGTATAGCCAGAATCCGATTGGTCCTCTTCGACCGCCCCGACGCTTACGATCCCCGGATACCTGGCTGGATAAAGAACATCCGTTACATCATTGTATGTACATACATCTCTATTTCCAGAAGCAGCAACCACTATAATCCCTGCATCCTTCGCATCTTGCAACGCTTGTTTCGTTAGATCAGATGGAGTGCAAGCCGTCAAACTTAAGTTGATGATATCCATTTCTTTTTCTATGGCCCATTCAATCCCAGCAAGTACAGAGCTGACAAGACCATTTCCATCCTGGTCCAATACTTTCACCGCATAGAGTTGTGCTTTAGGAGCTATTCCTATCGTTCCTTCATCATCATCTAAAGCTCCGATAATTCCCGCTACATGGGTGCCGTGCCCATTATCATCTACAAATGTCTCGCCTTCCACAAAACTCGCTCCACCAGTGACCTTTAAATCTGGGTGATTTGTGTTAATCCCTGTATCAATGACAGCCACTTTCACTCCATCACCAGCCAGGCCGAGGTGTTCAGATTTTTGCGTGCCTACACTTGTGTATCCCCACCCTTCTTGTTGAGCACTTACTTTCACCTGCTGGTCTTCCTCAATAGAAGTAACCGCCTCTTCGTTTTCCAATAATGGAAGATCGTCTTGGTTTACCGTTACCGCTACTGCTCCTAACCGTTCATAATTATGATGAATCGTGTGAGGAATCTCGTCCAAGAAGCCCAACCCTTCATCCTTTTCGTATGTAAGAATCACTCTTTTTGGGTCTTCTATCTCGGTTGATGCAGTGACGAGGGATGGTGTTACAGCGACTACTAGAAAAGCGATCAAACAGACCTTTACCCATTCTTTCATTTAAGGACCTCCTAGGAATATAATCTATGAAGCTAAAAAAAAGAGAGCGGAACAAAATCCCGCTCTTCATTTATCAATCTCTCCAATTGTAATAATCAATGATCCCTAAAGCAATAGCTTGAGCCGCTTCTTCACGATAATGTTGAGTTTTAAGTTTTCTTGCATCATTATCGTTCGTAAGAAACCCGATCTCTGTCAAAACAGATGGTAGAGTGGTCGCTTTGATCACTCGATACCCTGCATTTTTGACTCCGCGGTTATTCATATCCATCGCTTTGTATAAACGATCATTGATAAATTTCGCCAGATAGTAACTCTTTCTTTCACGATCGGTCATGCCCGCCGCATAATAGAAAGTTTCAACCCCTGTCGCACTGCTCATGAATGCATTGGCATGGACACTGACAAAAGCATCTGCTTTGCCTTTTTGAGCAATGGCTACTCGTCCATCCAGAGATGGATACCAGTCACTCTGACGTGTCATCACCACATTGATCCCAGAGTCTTTCAGATAATCACGGACCATCAAAGAAACATCCAAAACGACTTCTTTTTCTACTAAGCCGTTGGCTGATGCACCTGGATCTTTGCCTCCATGCCCTGGATCAATGGCTACCGTTTGAGGTGTTGCCTCCCCTGGTTTAGCGACAAGATAATAGGTGTGGACATAGCCTTTTAGTCCCCCGTAAGAAACATAAGCCCAGTCCCCTTCAAGTTTATGAACTTTCACGGCGTTGCCTGTCGTTAATTTTCCAACGATATCGTAATCAATACTTGGACCTTGACGTACATTCAAAGAATCCGCAGTTACGATTCTTTCATCCAACACATCAAGGGTTTCATCTTTTGGCTCTTCTGGTTCTTGAGGTTCAGGCTTTTCTTCTGATGGTTCCTGAACAACGTAATCTCCATTTTCACTAATGGCTTTAGCAACTAAAATCGAGAACTCTTCTCGAGTCAGCTTATTGTACGGTTTGAATGTGCCGTCCGGGTACCCGACAGAAATCCCCGCGGAAGCGATGGAATTAATCGCTTCATAGTAAAGGCTGTCATTCGCAACATCAGGGAAAGATTTCTTCGTCTCCCCTTTAATATCAAAAGCCCGGGAAATGATAATAGCCATTTGAGCTCTCGTTACGGTTTCATTCGGGCGGAAGCTTCCATCGGAATGGCCTGTAATGATTCCTTTTTCTGTCGCAGAAGCTATGTAACCTGAAGCATACATATCAGAGGTGACATCTGGAAAAGTCGTTTTTTGTTTTGTGTTGTCTAAATTTAAAGCACGACCAATCATTGCTGTAGCTTCTTGTCTGGAAACAGGATTTTTCGGCTTGAATGTACCATCTGTATAACCAAAGATAATCTCTTTTTCTATTAAAAGATTAATGTTTTCTTTAGATCGATCCGGTATATCACTTAATGTCTCCGCAGAAACTTCTTGAATCGGATGGAAAATGACCAGGGACAAAACAGAAAGGGCAAACAGCAGACTTCCAATTTTCTTCAGCATAGTAATTCTCATGCTCCTTCTAAATAGTATTTTAGATTGTCCATAATCCTCGCGTTCACTTTGACATTTGTAAAAATGACTCACCGACCACTCCTTTATGGGTTCCTGTGCTATTTTGTAATTTTATGTAAACGAAACCAAATTTTTGTCTCTATTTATATCGTTCACTATATCAAGGAATTACATCATACGAAAGTCTCATTTTATGATTTTTTGTAGAATTATAGATTTATTTATCATGAAAAAGGGTATTTTCTCCTTCTTTTGACCCCACTTTTCCAAAAATTCTTGAATTAAACTATTCATCCTGTTCATTATTTGATAGATTAATAGTGGTAAATAAAGGAGGATGGATTGTGAAAAAAATATCGTTACTTATGCTTTTTCTCCTCTTCTTCGCGTCTTTCGGCTCCGCTGTTCATGCCGAAGATGACATCACAGGAACACCTTTCGAAGAAGACTTAAGAGCATTAATTGAAGCCGGAATTATGACCGGGTACGAAGATGGTACATATCAACCAGAGAAATCAGTCACTCGTGCAGAATTTACTGTTTTTATTAACAAAGCTTTAGAATTGGATGAAACGGAACTGGATGTTTCTCCTGATCATTTCAGTGATATCCAACCAGAAGATTGGTATTATGGCCCCATTATGACGGCTTACAGCCAAGGGTTAATCAATGGGTATCCGGATGGGACGTTCCGCCCTAAAGAAATCATTTCCCGCCAGGATATGGCGGTCATGATTATGAATGCGGCTGATTCCAAGAATGTCATTTCTGAACGGAAAGAGTTAGCCTTTGAAGATAACGACAAGATCCGTGATTATGCCGTTGAATCAGTAGAACGCTTGACGAGTTTAGGGATTATCAGCGGTAAGCAGCAAAAAGATGGAACGTTGTTCTTTGCCCCTTACGATGAAACTTCTCGTGGGGAAACGGCTGCTGTGATCAATCGTTTACTGAAAGTTCTTTATCCGCCTGTGGAGATGGACTTTAAAGTTGCGTCTCTTACTGAATTGGAAGATCCAGTGATTGAAGGCGAATATGAAACATATGAAGAAGCTGTGAAGAACGCTGAAGGTAACCAAGTTGTATTAAGAGGAAATCAGATCGTATGGATTTCAGAAGGAACAGCTGTGGCGAATGCTAAGGCTACCATTTTCACAAGCGAATCCTTTACTTCTCACGCCACTTACATCCAGGCTGGTATCGAGGTAGAGTTATTGAATGTAAATGAAGACTCTTTAGAAGTCAAAGTCGCAGATACAGAGGGTTTCGTTAAGAAAGAAGAATTCAACTTGATTCCAGCACATTTAGTTAAAGGTGAAAGCTACTATTCCGTTAAGGAAGGGAATCTCCACCACTATATTTACTTTCCTATCACAGATGACCTTAAGACTTACATGTACGGTCCTGCACCTTCTTTCATGAAAGAAGGCACCAAATACTATAGTGACAATGGGAATAGCTTTTACGATGAAAATGGAAATCATGCAGGGGAAGTTTATCAATACTTCAACCGCATGCCGTTGTACACAGAAACGAAATACACAGCTGAACAATTGAATGAGTATCTAGAATATGGACGTCCGGATAACATGCTGATTGGGACGGGGGAATCTTTCAAAAAGGCAGAAGAACTTCATGGCACGAATGCCCTTTACCTCATGGCACACGCTATTCATGAGAGTACATGGGGAACAAGCCAGATTGCAGTAACTAAAAATAATCTATTTGGGATTAATGCCATTGATTCAGATCCAATGGAAGGTGCAAAGACATATGATAATTATGAAACAGGTATTTTAGAAGCTGCTAAAGACTTTATTGTTCCAGGGTATTTCAACCAGGAGAATTGGAAAGCTAATGGAGCTCACTTAGGAAACAAGAGTTCCGGCATGAATGTCCGCTGGGCATCAGATCCTTATTGGGGACAGAAAATCGCTGGATTCATGTATCGAGCAGATGCCTATTTGAGCGAGAAATACGATACAGAGCCGGAATACGGTCAATATGAACTTGCAAAAACCGTAACATCAAACGTTAATGTCCGTTCTACGCCTGAAACAGGGACAGACAACTTGCTTTACCAAATGAAAAAACCTGCATCAAATGTGCAGATTCTAAACACCATAGAAGGAAATGGCACATGGTATGAAATCACGCCAAAAGCCTACAGTGACCATGATTATGAACAAGCTTACGTTTACAGTCACGGTTACGGTGCTTATGGAACGAGCTTAGAGAAGCTCCCAATAGCTGAATAATTCCGACTACACGAAAAACGGGGAGTAACAACTATATGTTACTCCCCGTTTTATGTTATATTATGGAGAGCATGAACGTGTAAATTAAAGGAGTCACATCATAAAATGAAGCAGGTAAACATTTTAGGAATACCTTTTACCAACATGGACCATATCACCTTAGTCCAACAATTACAAAAACATATAGAAAACAAGGAAAAATCCTTCGTCGTAACAGCAAACCCTGAAATTGTTATGCGTGCTCATGATGATTCCTATTATATGGACTGCCTTCAACGAGCTTCCTATATAACTGCTGATGGAATAGGTATTGTGAAAGCTTCACAACTCTTGAAAGCCCCTCTTCCTGAGCGGGTGACCGGTTATGATATTATGATGGAATTCCTTGAAAAAGCGAACGAAAACAACTATCGAATCTATTTGCTCGGCGCCAGAGGAGAAACACTGCATCGAGCTATAAAAAATATAAATATCGACTACCCGAATATCGAAGTGGTCGGCCATAGAAATGGGTACTTCACCTGGAATGATTGTTCCGTGGCGGAAGACATCAAAGAAAAGAAGCCGGATATTGTCTTTGTCGCTCTCGGCGTACCGAAACAGGAGCGATGGATCGCAGAAAACTTCTCTGACTTTGACCGGGGCGTATTCATTTGTGTGGGAGGAAGTATTGATGTCGTGGCTGGTGATGTGAAACGGGCACCCTTACGGTGGCAGAACATGAATTTAGAGTGGCTTTATCGCTTGCTCAAACAGCCGAGCCGTTGGAAACGGATGCTTGCTCTGCCGAGATTTGCCTACCAAGTCTTCCGACAAAGGTCTGATTCTCAATCGTGAAACCTTCTACTTTTCTAAAAAGCACCTTAATATTAACGGTAGCTACTCTACTATCAAAAATCTTAGGAAGTTTATTCCGTGTGCCTTTGCAAAATATTGCGGGAGACGAAGTGCTCGGGATTTTTAGTCTTGTCTATCCCGTTTATATGGTCGCTCTCATTCTTTCTGTAGCTGGAATCCCTATCGCTATTTCGAAGTTGATTGCTGAAGCACGAGCATCAGGAACAAAACAGGATATTTTTAATATCCAAAAGACTGCACGGATCCTTGGCTTGCTGCTGGGTGCATTCAGCCTGGGCATCATCCTGCTCTTTTCCCGTTCGATCTCCCAGCTGATTGGCGGTGTCTCGACAGAACCTGCTTTAATCGCTGTTTCCTTAACCTTACTCTTCGCTCCTTATATGGCTGTAGACCGGGGATTTTTCCAGGGGTATGAAGATATGAGACCTACAGCTGTCTCACAGGTCATTGAACAGTTCATTCGAGTGATTTTTATTATCGGTGTTGCTTCTTATATGGTTTCGTTAGAGTATAGCCCCCCTTATATAGCTGCTGGAGTGATGGTAAGTTCGCTATTAGGCGTACTCAGCTCCATGGCCTATTTAAAAACGCGACTATACCGTTCCGAAATGAAGGTTGACCGAAAATACAACTATAATCTGAATACATTTAAAGTCTGGGGAAGAAGAATTCTATCTGTCTCCCTGCCCATTGCCATAGGTACTATCACTATGGCTCTTTTTAACGTGGTCGATTCACTCACCGTCCCTCATTTCTTACGGACGGAAAGTGGAAGCGAAACCACCTATTTGTATGGCATCTACGGCCGTGGACTCGCGGTCGTGCAAATCGCGACCGTTTTCGCAACATCTGTTGTGCTTCCGCTGATTCCATCACTTACCAAACATTTAGAATCAAAGAATATAAAGGAAGCAAGAAAACTGATCGAGACGACGCGCTGGGCGACACATGTTTTGTCATGGCCGGCAGCAGTCCTTCTTCTCACCCTAGCTGTACCGATCAACGTTGCACTTTTCACCAACGCTGAAGGAAGTCTCATGCTGAGCATTACTGGCTTTTCCTCTGTATTCATCTCTATGACTCTCGTCGGAACAGCCATTTTACAAGGAATGAATGCTTCCCGGTTAGCGGCGACAATCATTCTGTTCGGTACTCTAATCAAAGCAATAGCCAATGCCGTTCTCGTTCCTTTTTACAGTATAGAAGGTGCTGCAATAGCAACATTGATTACTTACATTTTGATTGTAGTTATCAATAACAGGATGATCAGGAGACTTGTCGAAGTTCCTGTCTTTCCGGCACACTTGTTGAAAATTCTAGTGATGTCTGTCCTGTTGGGGGGAATGACGGCGACCACTTACTTACTTGCTAACCCCTTTGAATGGTCCAGAGTTTTCTCCTTTTCGTTCGTTGCCATGACCGGTTTACTTTTTGTAGTGGTTTACTGTCCATCGCTACTGAAGTTAAAGGCTTTCGACCATGAGATGATTCAGCATGTTCCTCTATTGTCGAAATGGCTTAAGTGATCGCTCTAGTTTAGTTGAAATTAATGATATAGAAGTTTTCTCCATACGTGTAAACAGGTGGAGGTTATTAAATATTTTATGCGAGTGGAAGAGGTGGGAACAATGAAAGTCGTACTTTCCGGTTATTACGGTTTCGATAACACAGGGGATGAAGCGATATTAAAATCGATGATCCAACATCTGAAGGCCATCGAACCTGGAATCCAAATCATTGTTCTATCTCAGAGTCCATCTAAGACGGAAAGCGATTATGGAGTATCAGCCGTGAATCGATGGGATTATAAGGCAATCATTCGAATATTAAAGGAATCGGATGGCTTGATCAGTGGTGGGGGCAGCTTATTACAAGATGCCACCGGGCCGAGGTCCGTTTTGTATTATACAGGAATCATGCATATGGCCAAATGGTTAAGGAAGCCTGTTTTCATATATGCTCAAGGGATGGGACCTATACGAAAACCTTTCCATCGACTGTTGGTTCGCATCGCTTTGAATGGGGTCACTGGAATTTCTGTTCGTGATATGAAATCAAAAGAATTCCTTGAAAGAATCGGGGTAAGAAAAAGCATTCATCTTTTCCCTGATCCCGTTTTCGGATACGACTACAAGGATATGGAAGAAGACCGAAATTCACAAAAACCTTTGATTGCTGTGAGTATTCGTGAATGGGGCGGCTCAGATAAACTTGTAGAGAAGTTAACGGAAGCATTCACCGGCTGTATAGAAAAAGGGTATCGCCTTCGTTTCATCCCTATGCACGGAGAATCGGATGAAGCCTTTTCTAATAAAGTTGCCCAACGTTTGAATCAGGATGTAGAGGTCGTATCCGGCCACATGTCGATCGATGAAAAATTGCATTTGTTGTCAGAGGCGGACGTATTGATCGGCATGCGCCTTCATTCCCTTATTTTTGCAGGTGTTTGCTCTGTGCCGTTTGTCGCCCTTTCCTACGATCCTAAAATTGATGCATTGGCAGACCAACTCGATTTTCCTGTCACCGTCGATGTCAACGACCCGGGTTGGGAGTCTTCAGCCATTACGAAAGAAGTCGAGCGACTGTATGAAGATTTGCCCGCTCACAAAGAAAAGCTGGAACATACGGTTTCTACCTTATCGAGGAGAGCGAAGGAAACGGCGCGAGCGGCTTTGCATCACATCCAACAAAAAAAATAGAGAGCATCTTGAGGTGGATGCTCTCTATTTTTTCGTTTTCAAAACCTTCAACAAGAATGTAGGTAACTTGATTTGACGTTTGATCCTCCACGGTTCTTTAATGAGTCTGTACAACCATTCAAGACCGACTTTTTGGAAGACAGCTGGTGCCCGTTTCACCCGTCCGGACAAAACGTCAAAAGAACCCCCTACTCCCTGGAAGACTTTCGCGTCCATTTCTTCCATGTGGTCGACAATCCAGTATTCCTGTCTAGGACTGCCTAATGCCACAAAGACAATATCAGGTTTTGCCTGATTAATGGTATCTTTTATATGATCCTGGTCTTTTTCATAACCATCGATGATGCCGGCTATTTTCAAATCCGGATACATTTCTTTTAAACGATGACTGGCCTTTTCTGCTACTCCAGGCTTTGCTCCATATAAAAATACGGATTTTCCATGAAGGGAAGCTTGTTCGCATAAGGCGAGCAGCATATCAATACCGGTGACTCGCTCACGTATCGTACCGCCGGTCATTCTGGAAGCGATAAGAATTCCCACACCATCAGGAATCTGATAGGTGGCGGTATTCAACAAATGTAACAAGTCTGCATCCTTCTGCGCCTGCAATATTTTTTCAGGGTTGATGGCCACAATAAAGGACTTGCGGTGCTCATTAATATCCGTCATTATATTTTTCTTGAGCTGATCGTATGTGTAATTACTAACGTCAACCCCTAAAAACTTTTCCTTCATGTTTTCACCTAGACCCTTATCCGTTTTTTGAATCTCCCAAGCGCTTCGTTACGAATCCTGCATTTTTCCATTCATCTAACGATAACGCATTTTTCGTATCAAAGACAAGCCTATTTTTCATTTTACCTTTTATATACTCAGGGTCAAGTTGTTTAAACTCATCATGATCTGTGAGGATGACAAGAATGTCGGCATCCTTGAGCGCTTCGTCCATATCCTGTGTTTGGTTAGAAGCCACATTTTCTTTAATATGAGGGTCAAACGTAGTGAAACTGATCCCTTTTTCAACGAGTTCCATGATCACTTTCAGAGATGGGCTTTCCCTTTGGTCATCAATGTTTGCTTTAAACGAAAGACCGAACAAAGCCACTTTCGGATCGTTGATGAATTGTTCTTTCGATATTTGCTGAATTTGTTCAGCCGTATACGTCGGCATGTAATCATTCGTATTCCGAGACAGCTGAATGATTTTAGAAAGATCAGGTTCAATTTCTGCTAAGAACCATGGGTCAACAGCGATACAGTGTCCGCCGACACCAGGGCCCGGCGTATGAATGTTCACACGTGGGTGATAATTGGCCAGCTTGATCGCTTCCCATGAATTCACACCGATTTTATCACTGATTAAAGCCAATTCATTGGCAAAAGCGATATTCACATCTCGGTATGTGTTTTCGATAACCTTAGCCATTTCTGCTGTTGTGGCATCCGTTAAATGGATGTTTCCTTTAACAAAAGATTCATAAAGGTCCTTTGTCATCGTAGAAGACTTATCATTGATTCCACCAACAATCCTGTCATTATCCACTAATTCTTGGAAAACTTTCCCTGGAATAACTCTTTCCGGAGAGTGAGAAACGAAAAGTTCTTCGCCGATGGATAGTCCCGTCTGTTCTAAGACTGGAATCATGACATCTTCAACCGTTCTCGGTGGTACGGTGGATTCCAGGATCACTAAGTTCCCTTCTTTAACAAAAGGCACAATCGCTTCTGTCGCTTTCCTTACGTAATCAAGGTTCGCTGTTTTATCTTCACGGATTGGAGATGGTACGGCAATGACGAAGACATCTGCTTCCGTAGGTTCTACCGAAGCTTTGAACAATCCAGCATCAACGGCTTCTTCCAACCGTTCCTGCAATCCATTCTCTTCTATATGAAGTTGTTTATTGTTGATCATTTCTACTGCTTTATGGTTGATATCCACTCCATGAACTTTATGGCCGTGAATAGCAAACATTACTGATGTGGGCAGCCCGATATAACCTAACCCGACAACACATAATGACTTCTTCATTCCAATACTCCCTTTCTCTTCCAAACATTCCTGCTGATCATCTTAACCAGATGCACTCACGATTGGCCGGTAATCCTTAAAAGGCGACCTGATGTGGATGAATTGTAATGATTTGTTCCATGATAATATAAAAACATAATTTCCTATGTAGAAATTAGTTTATTCTTTGAATATCTTTGTTTCGATTATGCTTAAAAGCGCTTTGTTTATATTATTCGTTTCTTCAGCCGGTTTGTGACGTTCCATTCAGACATTCATACTATTCTGTTTATTGCGAATAATCCCTTGTTTCCATTACTCGTATTATCTGTTTACACGAAGCATTCTATCCTGTAGATCCAATGGGAATTTCAATTATGATCATGTATTCACAACTATTCATTATACTTGTTTTTCCCTTGGAGCATCAACATAAATTTCGACTTCTCAACGCCGTTAGACAAGTTCGATCATTTATAGACAGCTTCCATGTAATGGTTTATACTTCAATGTGGCTAAACCCATATTCAAGGAAACTTACTGAGGTGTTATTCATGTCGAAATTATTAAACAGAGAACTGTTCGAAAAGCTCTTATTGATCTTCATCATCATACAGCCAATACTAGATATTTTAACATACTTTTCAATGCAAGCGTTGAATGCGAGCCTGACAATCGGCATAATCGTCCGAGTCCTTTTCATGGCCGCTTCCCTCTGGTTTATCTTCTTTGGTAATTCCAGCCGCTTAAAGAAATACGTCATTACTTACTTAATAGCCTTAGCCGCTGTGCTCACGATCGGGTTGATTTATAACTTTTTTGCAAAACCGATCTTTAATCCGTTCCTTGAACTGCAGTTCCTGGCGAAAACCGTCTATTTCCCGATTATGCTCGGGGCGTATCTGTTATTGTTTACCACGTTAGATAAAACGTTAATCGTACGTATGCGAATCATGAAAGCCATCACGATTGCGATGGTCATCATCGCTGTCAGTATGTTCATTGCCATCCTTACTGGAACGTCTTCAGAAACGTATGAATGGAACAAGTTCGGATTTAAAGGCTGGTTCAACTCCGGAAATGAAATCGGCTCAATCATCGCCATTTCATTCCCATTGGTCTATATCTATACGTTGAATAAAGTCGACAACCTTAAAAAGCTGTATTACTTTATCCCGATGATCTTCATTGCACTTGTATCCATCCTTCTCGGGACGAAAGTCGGTTTCTTCGCCGTCTTAGGTGCTTCGGTCATTGTCTTTGTGAGCTATCTTATTTATTGGTTGATTTCAAAAGTGAAAGCAACGACAAAAGAATCTCACCTGCATTTACGATTGATCAGCTCTCTGATCTTTTTGATTCTATTCTTGGTTGCCACGCCATTCTCTCCGACTTTCTCGAACGTTTCAGGAGATGTCGGTCAGATCAATGAACAAAGAGAAGCCACGGAAGACCCTGATCAAGATGGAATTGAAGAAGGAGCCGGTGAGGATCCTTCAGGAGAAGAAGGAGATGGAACCAAAGGCGGAGATGATGCTGCTGCAGCCCTTGGCGAGCAGGCACTGATTGAATCTCCTATCCTTAAAATCATCTTGAGTTCACGGAACATTTATTTCGCTCACATCTACGGCATGTATGAAGAAGCAGATGTTGTACAGAAGACCTTCGGAATGGGGTACGCGGGAAATTATGAGGACATTCGAAAGTTGATAGAAATGGATTTCTTTGACCTCTTTTTCTCTTTCGGTATTCTAGGAATCCTTTTAATCCTTACACCATTCTTAATTATCGCTGGCCTGTTCTTGAAGCTGCTCTTTAAAGCGCCGGGAGAAATGTTACATCCACAAAACATTTTGATCTTACTGTCCATCGGATTTGGTACGGGAATCGCGTTTTTAGCAGGGCACGTGCTCTACGCCCCCGCGGTAAGTATCTATCTTGCCATCAGTATCGTATTGTTATTGACGAATATGCTTCATCTTAATAATCGTTTGCGTAAAGCTTAACGACTGTGAGGACTCCTATTTCAGGAGTCCTCACTTTCTTTCATCTGTTATAATGTGAAAGCAATACACCTTGAAAGGAAAGAAAACTATGACTGTCAGACATTATCAGCCTGGAGATGAAAATCAAATTCAGGAACTTTTCAAGAAAACGTTTCGCCAAGATCGCTCCCTCCAGTCTTGGAGTTGGAAATTTATAGATAACCCAAAACAAACGGAGCCGTTTATTCTCTTGTACGATGAAGGTGGCAAAATTCTCGGCCACATTAGTTTATGGATAACTGAAGCCTATATCGACGGAAAGAAATCAAAGATTGGGCTGCGAGCCGATACGATGGTGGATCCTGAAGCCAGAGGCAAAGGCATTTATAAGAAATTAAACGATTCGTTGCTCGTCGAAGCTGAACATGCGGGCATAGACTACCTCTATGGTTTCCCTGCCCCAAAAGCTAAAGAGTTGTTCCTGCGCTATACAGGAGCCCATCATATGACTGACATGCCTCGCTGGATGTTTATCCAGCAGCCTTTTTCGCTTTTATCAACAAAAGTAAGTCCTATAGGGATTTTTAAACCATTCGATAAGATCTATAAGAAATTCAGAGGACCTAAACGAATAGACAATGATTATACGTTCAAGAAAATCAACAAGTGCGACCACTCCTTTGACCGCCTTGCCGATCAAGTAAGAGACCATTCACACGTTATGGTAGTAAGAGATTCCGCCTACTTGAATTGGAGATATCATGATCACCCGGAAAACACCTATGACATGTACGGTTTATATGAAGGCGAAGAGTTAAAAGGATATGTGGTAACGACAAAGGAAGAAGGGAAATTCACAAACGGATTCATCGTGGATTGGCTTGCCCTTCATGATGATGTCTGGCCATTGCTTCTGCACCAGGCTTTTCTCAATCTTCACGATGCCGATATCATCCAGACCTGGTGTTTAGAACACTCCCCACCGGTTAAGGCGCTGAAGAAACAAGGATTTGTCCATAAAGACAGTCCTATGCCCCTTGTTGGTAAAGAAATTTCAGCCCATACCGTCGGGTTGGAAAACCCAGAGAAGTGGTTTATTACACCTGGAGATGTAGACTCCTTTTAAACGAACCTAAAAAAGTCTTGCTGACTTCTGTCAGCAAGACTTTTTTTAATGGTCTTTCTCTTTCTTTTTTTCATTTTTCGTAAAGAGGTCAATGAGTGGGCGTTTCCCTCGATACACGACACCAGTCATTTCCGCAAATAAGTGCAGCAATAATAGCAAAACGAACGTGATGATCAAAGAGATCCCGAAAGACGTTAAGGAGAATAATAGAGCTAAAAACCCGAATAATGCACTGAAGGCATAAATGATAAGCACAGTGGCTCGATGACTAAAGCCCGCAGCTAAAATTTGATAGTGGATGTGTTTATTATCCGGCATCATGATTTTCTGTTTGTTGATAAGCCTTCTTAATATGGAAAAGAGTGTATCAAATACCGGAATGGCCAGAACGATAATCGGAATCACAAAGCTGAACAGGGTCACGTTTTTAAATAAGCCGACCATTGAAATGACAGCCATCGAATACCCTAAGAAAAGAGAGCCGGTATCCCCCATGTAAATGCGTGCTGGATAAAAGTTATGGAAAAGGAAGCCAATATTGCTTCCGATTAAGACAATACATAGGTAAACAATAGCCACTTGCGGTTCAATGGCCAGCGCCATAACAGCAATGCTGATTAAGGAAATGGTCGAAACACCAGCTGCAAGTCCATCAAGTCCATCAATTAAGTTAATGGCATTCGTAATTCCAATGATCCAAAAGAATGTGAATAGGATACTGAGGGGCTCATTTAATGTGACCATCCCAATAAAAGGGATGCTCAACACATCGATTTTCAACCCCGAGAAGATCAGAATAGCCGCAGCTAACACTTGTCCCCCAAGTTTCATGATCGGGCGTATTTGAAAACGATCATCAAAAAGCCCTGTCAACACGATAATGATGGCTCCGATACAGATGGGAATGATGTAAGGCAGATCCGGACGTATAAAAAGAATCCCCGCTGCAGCCCCTCCAAATATGGCAAGTCCCCCCATCCGAGGAGTCACTTCTTTATGTATTTTCCGTAGTTCAGGATAGTCCATCATCTTCCATTTCACCGCTAACTTCATAACCGGGAAGACGAGCAGATAACTGACGGTCATGGAAAGTATAATCGCTATTGTCATTTCTACATATATGTTCATAAAAATCCTCACTTATTTTTAATATTTACGTGATTTTGGCGGTTACATTATATCATACGGATGCAACCATCATGTCGTTTATTGTAAAAAATTATCTAATTTCCAATTTCACAGGAGAATTTGAGCATGTACCTCTTCCTACTGTATGTTACAATATTCTTTGTGCAGAAATATTTGAAACATTATTTTCCATTATGGAAGGGAGAAAAAAGAACGTATGAAGGTTCTTATCATTATACCAGCTTATAATGAAGAAGATTCGATTTATGATACCGTTCAAAGTGTAAAAGCATCGACGAACTATGACTATATCGTTATTAATGACGGTTCAAAAGACCGCACCCCCTATATTCTCGAAGAAAATGGCATCCATCACCTGACCCTTCCTAATAACTTAGGAATTGGGGGAGCCATGCAAACCGGTTACAAGTATGCGTTAAGGAACGGTTATGATTACGCGATTCAACTGGATGCCGACGGTCAGCATAACCCTGTAGATTTGAGAAACTTGATAGATGAAATTGAAAATACAGGGTATGACATGATCATAGGTTCCCGATTTGTGGAGCGCAGTGGTTATAAAGGCAGCGTCACAAGAAGAATCGGAATCTATTACTTTTATGCCATGCTTAAACTACTTGCTAGAATCAGAATTACCGATCCGACCTCTGGTTATCGAGTAGCTAACCGAAGAGTCATTGCGGAATTTGCCAATCATTATCCTATTGATTATCCAGAAGTGGAAGTGTTGGTTCATTTGACGAAGAAGAATTTCAAAATCAAAGAAATTAAAGTTGAAATGAACAACCGACAGGGAGGGCAATCTTCCATTACTCCCGTCAAGTCTATTTATTATATGACAAAAGTCACATACTTCTCTTTAATCAGGTCGATATTTTAAGGAGGACATATGAGCATCGTACAAATCATCGTTATTGTCTCAGCTTTATTCTTTTTCGCACAAGTGATGTACTTCACTTCCAAAAATAAATTACAAGATCAACAAGCGTTTATATGGTTGATGTTTGCAAGCATCGGTGTCTTACTGGCATTATTCTTGGATAAAATCAATCAGCTCGCTGGTTCCATCGGGATTGCTTATATGCCATCCCTTATTTTCGTACTCGCGTTCTTAATCATCTTGAATCTATTAATCTTTCACACCATCAGTCTTACGAAACAACAAAACAAAGTTAAAAATTTAACTCAGGAATTAGCTTATTTAAATAAAGAAATAAGAGAAATAAAGAAAAATCAACTCAAAGGATAGATGTTTTAAATGGGAATCGTGAACTTTGGTTTAATCTTTTTGAACACCCTTGTATTAGTTTCCGGACAATTTTTATGGAAGTATGGCCTCATGCAGAAAGAAGTCAACTTTCAAAATATCAGTGAAATCATTTCATTATTTTTATCACCTTTTATCATTGGAGGACTGACTCTATACGGATTTGCAACCGTCCTTTGGTTGTTTATCTTAACAAGAGTCCCACTCAGTGTAGCTTACCCTATTCAAAGCATCGCCTATATTCTTGCTGTATTTGGCGCTTATTTTATCTTTAATGAACCTCTTTCTACGACTAAAATCGCCGGTGTCCTATTAATCATGATCGGGGTTTCACTGATCGGTTTCTCCAGTAACAGCATGTAAGGAGCACGACATAATGATTTCTTTTTTTAAACGATATCAAAACCACTTCATCTGGGTAATTGTGGGACTAGCATTGGCCATACGGTTAACTGCTCTTTTCAATTATGGATTGTCTCTTTTTCTAAACAGTGACGATGCTGGATATATCTCTAGTGCTGTTACGTTTCTTGAAACGGGTATGCTTACCTATCATGACCCTACACATCCGACCGTCCACATCATGCCCGGCCAGACAGTCCTGTTAGCAGGCGTCTTCTTTTTTCTTGGCCATGGAGATGTAGGCATTTATGCAGCTAAAACCTTATTCATCCTATTAGGTACATTGAATGTGTATCTCGTTTATTGCCTTGGCAAGTACATAGCCAATATCAAGGTCGGGCTTATAGCCGCCTTTTTCTTAGCCATTTTTGTACCCCAAGTATTGACGGATAATTTATTGTTGACGGAAACACCATTTATGACCTGCTTGCTTGGTCTCATCTATTTTTCCATTAAATTAGCCAATGAAAAGAAAATGTCTCAATTCTTTCTTGTTATGCTTTTTTACGTTAGTGCAATCATGTTTAAAGCTACGATCGCTTTATATCCATTTGTACTGCTCATCTATCTCATCACTAAAAAGTACCCATTCAAACTAGCGGTAAAACAAGCGCTGATCGCGATTGGTATTTTACTCATCACTCTCGGCCCATGGTGGGTCAGGAATTATATCCATTATGATGAGTTCATCCCACTCACAGGTGGTTCTGGGAACCCTCTTCTTCTAGGAACCTATCAGGGACATGGATATAATATTGGCGAACCTTATGAAAAAGTCAAACAAGAGATTAAAGAGATGGACACTGAACATGCCTACGAAAGATTAAGTCTGCAAAAAGAAGCAGCCATAGAAAGAATTAAAACATGGTGGGAAGAGGACCCAAGGCTGTTTTTAAAGTCTTATATCGAATTTAAAACCATTCATCAATGGGAAACTCAATTTTACTGGATTGAAATTTTCAACATAAGCAAGGAACTGATCAATAAAATCCAAGTTTGGATCATGTACTTAGGATTAGCTTCCTTAACGGTCTTTTTCATGCTGAGGGAAGGGAAAAGGGAATACATGTTTTTGCTATTGCTCATTCTCTACACGACAACCTTAAACAATATTTTCTTTTCCTATGACCGGTACAACCAACCTTTCATGTTCATAATATTCTTATTCATTGCAGGTTTTCTGACCACATCCATTCAATTGCTTAAGGAAAAAGCATTTCCCGTAAAGCCGCAATAAAAAAAGACGTCCACGAAGGGCGTCTTTTTTTTATTCTTGAAGCTGCTCTATTAATTGATCAATAACTTCTCTAGACGATAGCAATTCAGCATTTTCTGTTCTTTGAATAATGTTCTGTAACACTTCCTGTAAATTATCCATGCTACCCACCTTTTCTTTTCTCTTAATCTCTTATATTTACTTAAACCTTCGTCTTTAAACGACTTTTTCTGACGGCTGTCTATGTATTTACGATATTAGACGACTCCATCTGTTAAAAGGTTTCAAAAATCTATTTATTTCCTGGGAAATATGTCTAAATAACAAACGCTCATATAATAATAGCTTAATTTTTAGATAATTAAAAGCATTTTATTATTAATTTATGAAAATTCCAACCTCCCGTGAATGAAACAATTAAAAAGCCTAGCCCAAAATAATCTGGTTGAACTAAGCTTCCATCATTCATAACATTTTACAGGAGACGTTCGACGCTCTATTTAAGAAACGGTAGCCCATGTTCTCCGGAGTGTCCTGAGCTTATAACTCCCTCCAACGTCAAACCTGTGCACATGTTTTTGGATGACCTCCAAGCCTTCTACATGGTAAGTGAAGAAGATGACCGCAGGGTGCATGAAGGAATCATAAAAGAAGATGGGATTGAAACTTCTGTTCACCTTTTTTAACTTCCACTTTCCTAGTAAATCCAATTGACGAACATAATCATCATCAATGATCGCCTGTGATATGACATCCGTTCTTTGATCACTATACTCTAACAGGTGATGGTAACAAATCGTTGCTTGTACATAAGATAAGGGAGACTCATCTCCTGCAATGCTTAACATAAATTCATTCTCAATGCCTCGTTCATGGTGATTCGCAAAAACATCATTGTTTGAACACAATAAAGACCATCCATGTTTCAGGTATAGTTGCGAATACTGATCGACCACACCATCTAAACGGATGCTTTCTTCCGTTTTTAGTGGGATGGGAGGAATGGGAAGATTAATCCTATTTTTAAAGGTGGCTTCACGCTTAAATATCGTTTTATTTTTCACACATGCTCCTCCTCCCGTACCTTTTTAAGAAGCTCTTAGTATTTTTTGTTTTGCAGAAAACCTTTGATGTCATTTATGGAGAGCCCCAGTTCTTTGGCTTCTTTAATTAGATCCAGCCACTCGTTATCTATTCGATTTTCATCATTCCCCAAACCTTTTCTCCTTTCATTCAAGCCTCATTTCACTTTCGTTTTGTCGTCTTCACCGTACTTATGTGTCAGTAATTCTTCTAATGGAACATCTAGTGTCTTTGCTAGCTTTCCCATGATAATCAATGATGGATTTTTTTGTACGTCTCGCTCAATATTACTAATGTACGACTTAGAAACACCGGACTTTTTCGCAAATTCGTTGACAGACAGCCCTTTTCCTACACGCAGCACACGGATTTTCTCCCCAATAGACATCATCCATGTTCCCTCACCTTCTTTGAAATTGATCTTCCATTCTCGTGTTCTCTATAAAGAATATTATAATATTTCAGTTCTTAAAAAGAAACACTGGAATTTGTTTACTATCTACGTTTTATAAACAAAATACTACTGATATCATGGATATCCTCTATTTTCATTTCTTTTTTGAGAACAAAAAAACAGCCAGGATAACTTTCCCTGGCTGTTTACCCCTTTTCCATTTGATATTTTCGTCTGAACTCTTTGGGACCGATGCCCTCTATACTTTTAAAAACTCTCGTGAAGTAGCTTTGGCTGTTGTATCCGAGTAACGTACTAATATCCATCAACGAGTGCTGGGTGATTAAGAGGAGCTCTTTCGCTTCCTTAATTCGCTGCTGGTTAATGAAATGAGTGATGGACACCCCTTTCTCTTTCGTAAACACCCCTGACAAGTAGTTGGGATTTACTTTCAACGTTTCTGCGATGCTCTTCAGTGTGAGCTCCTTCGTCAAATTCTGAAAAATATATTTCTGGGCTCGTTCGACAAGTGGCGAATGGAAAGGCTGTTCATCTACCTTTTTAATCCGATCTAAAAATGATTGCAGAATGTTCAGTTCGAGAGATTTCAAGTCTTCCACCAAAGCCTTTGACTCTAAGAAATTGATATAGAAGTCACAAAGGGAAGTGATTTCATCCTGTTGGGATCCTTTTTCAATGCATATGTAACCTAACTCCGATACAAGACGGATGATATGATTCTTCATCGTTCGCACGTCAGGGTTGATGAGAGCTTTTTCTCTGTGCGCCTGATACTCTTCCAAAGCTCGTGCATCCCCTTTTTTAAAGAGATCAATAAAATGTTGTTTCGATGCGATGATTTCAGGGTATGAGTGAAGCGACTGTGTAAAAGTTTGATATTGGCTGCGGATTTTTCTTCCTCTAGTGCATACCTTACTTTCTTTTCTTTTTTCGGAAATAGTTGGTTAAGCAACCGTTTAACCGACTGAATCTGAACTTGATTCAATATAGGAAGCTGTTGGTAATATTGAACGAACTGTTCTTCGTAAGTCGCATCAAGATCATTCATGACAAGACTCATCTTCACATGTTTTCTTGATACATCCTGTTGCAAAAATGGACCTACACCTAACACATATTCTTTTCCTTCCATCTTTATAGGATATAAAAAAAGATGTTGGTCATAAGGGTCTGTAAACATCTGAATGGTGTATGGACGTTTTCTGCTCTCATTAATATAACTTCTATGTAAGTCTCTTAGCACGGACGGTGGTTTTTGAAAGCTGTCAGGAAAATGGTAGGACAATTTGTTACGGTCGTTAATTAACAAAACCGGGGTGTTTAGAGCGATGGAACAATCCTTTAATAAATTTATAATTTCATATTTCGTCATGATAGACCCCTCACTGCGTCATAATACTCATTACTTCTATCATGTCAAAAAAAGAACACCCTTTCAAGTAAAGGGTGTCAAACCGTCTTCTTTTGTTTTTGATTCTTTTGTAAAAAGCGTTTAACCTCTTCCGTACTTAATCCCAGCGCTTTCGCTTCCTTTAAAAGTGTAACCCACTCGTCATCCAACTTACACTCTCTACGCATCGTCTCCATCCGGACAACCTCCCCCTATACTGGTTAGATCTGATGAGGTGAGCTTCATGAACGATCGTAATCTTTATTCACATGAGCTCCGTGCTCTCGCTAATCGTTTTATTAATTACTATTATAATAGATGGGTATAGATGGAAATTTAACATTATTCACTTTTTTATCACAAATTTCAGATAGTTTTCTGATTTTTCTATAAATTTATTGTAGTATTATGTAGAATAGAGTTTCTGTAAAAATGCCCAGGTATGAGAGCCGTCATACCTGGGTACTTTTACGTGTACATGTTATTCCATTTTTCAGTGAGAAGACGGAAGGCGTCTTCATCATTTTGATCGATCGCCTTGTCGATGAGGCGTCGAAGGTTGTTTTTTTCTAATTCACGGATGATTTCCTTCACTTCTTTAGATGATTGCTGACTGATTTCGATCCCCTCTTCATAATACGGCGACACAATCGAATGAAGGTGCTTGATAAATTCAGGCAGTTGGAGTAAATCGGAGACAGAAACATAAACCATTTTCTTGCCTCGCTGGAAGACGAATATATCGAAAACGTTATGCACCCGTTGACGATTGCGGTCGATTATAATTTCTCTTGATTCCATTGGGATGAACTGATACAACTCGTTGTCAATAAATAGCGAAAAGTACTGGTAGGCTAGAACGACTCGAATGAAGCGTTTGTCTTCTTTAACATAGTATGGTTTAAGCATTTTTATGTTCAACATGGGCCCACCCCTTTTTCGTTAAATCTGAATTTTCAGTATTTTATTCTATTATCGCGTATTTGTCAACAAAATGAAAGCGATTTATATGGAATGGGCTGTGGGTGTTCGTTTGTTTTGAGGATGGTGTTGGCGGGTGGGTGCATAGTGACTTAAGGATGATGGATAACGACCTAACGAAGCGGAATAGCGACTTAACGCTGGGGGATAACGACCTAACTGAGGAGCATAGCGCCCTAACGTAGGTTCATAACGACTTAACGTAAATCCATAATAAAAAAAACTCGATTCCGCGGGAAACGGAATCGAGGATTAATGATTTAGATGAGCGCATGCAAGCGTTCGTTAACAGTTGCTTTCACTGCGGCCAGTAGTTCTTCACTTTCTTTTCTAGTCCCGGACTTCACACCGTAATAAAACTTGATCTTCGGTTCTGTGCCTGATGGGCGTAAACAGAACCAGCAATCGTCTTCGAGGATGAACTTGACGACATTGGATGTCGGAAGATCGATTTCCTCTTCCGTTCCGTCCTGTACATGTTTACGAATGGTCGTCGCGTAATCTTCGATGGCAACGACTTTCTTTCCACCCGCTTGTTTGATTTCAGCGTTACGGAAGTCATCCATGATAGCCTGGATTTGTTCAGTCCCTGATTTCCCTTCGAGCTTCATGGATTGAAGGTCTTCCAGGAAGTAGCCGTGCTTTTCATACAACTCATCAAGAGCGTCCAGCAACGTTTTGCCTTGATTCTTCCAGTGCGCACCAACTTCTGCTGCAAGGACAGCAGCCTGGACGGCGTCTTTATCACGGGCAAAGTCTTTGACGAGATACCCGTAGCTTTCCTCATAACCGAACATGAACGTGTGCTCGCCTGTCTGTTCGTATTCACGGATCTTTTCACCGATGAACTTGAAGCCTGTCAATGTATCGAGGGAACGGATGCCGTAAGAGTTTGAGATGACCCGACCGAATTCAGACGTTACAATCGTCTTGATCAGGAGACCGTTTTTCGGCAATTGTTCGGATTGACCGAGGATGTAATCCAGTAAAAGCGCTCCAGTCTGGTTACCTGTAAGGACGACATATTCGCCTTTTTCGTTCGGAACAGCAATCCCAAGGCGGTCGGCATCAGGATCTGTCGCCATCAATAAGTCAGCACCGATGGCTTTCCCTTGTTCAATCGCCATTTCGAAAGCCTGATGTTCCTCAGGGTTCGGAGATGCGACGGTAGAAAATTCAGGATCCGGCTTCGCTTGTTCTTCTACGATATGAATAGACGTGAATCCACTTTGCTCCAGTCCTTTTTCCACAAGATCACGAGCGGTTCCGTGCAGTGGTGTGAACACGAGGGATAGGTCCTTTTTGATATCCGGCTGGACGGTTACACCTTTCAGTGCTTCCAGATAAGCCGCATCAACTTCATCATCAATCCAGCGAAGCAGTCCTTTTTCTTCAAGCTCCTGCTGATCAGCTGCTTCGACTTTCAATTCGTTTTCCACTTTGTTTACAAAATCAATCATGATTTCCGCCTGCTCAGGAGGAAGTTGACCGCCGTCCTCGTTGTAGGCTTTGAAACCATTGTATTCCGGAGGGTTGTGGCTTGCCGTTACGACAACGCCTGCCGCAGCGTTCAAATGACGGACAGCGAAAGATAATTCCGGTGTCGGTCTTAAGGACGTGAATACGTAAGAAGGAATGCCGTGGTGACCAAGGACACGAGCGGTTTCAACAGCAAACTCCTTGGACATATATCGAGAGTCATAAGCGATCGCTACGCCCCTGTTGGACAAGCCCTGATCGTTGACATACGTAGCCAGACCCTCGGCTGCTTTTCTCACCGTGTAGATGTTCATGCGGTTTGTTCCTGGTCCGAGCTTTCCGCGCATTCCACCTGTCCCGAATTCCAGGTTCTTGTAGAAAGCATCTTCCAAAGATTGCTCATCTGATGTTAGTTCTTCTAGATTTGATGCAAGATCGGCATCAAGTTCGGTAAATTCTTTCCAACGGTTGTAATCATTTTTCCACATGCACAACACTCCTTCGTGATTATTTTTCATTAACTATTTAGGGAAGTCATTTTCTAAGAGCGGAAATTCGTCTAGTGACAGGTGAATCAGCCCAGCCCGACATAGGATTCCTACTCGTTCTTCTCTAGTTCTTTTCATTCGCCACTATTTGGTGGAATTCCTGTTTTTTCGGCGCATTTAGATAGAAATCTTTTCATTTTCTTAACCTTTTACACCGAGACGCTAATAAACTATGTAACCGCTCCTATTATTGTAACATTTTAGTAGGAGGGTTCTCTTATGGAAATATATGTATGACCTGGTACACCTTTTATTACCATCAATAGAATAAGGCCTGTTTATGGGGATTCTATTATACGAATTGTTGATGGTAATATTTGTATGACCTGGTCTCCCTATCATTTCCATAAAAAAAAGAAGGTCGCTGAGGTAGGCTAGCGGCCTTCTTCCTTTCCTGCTCCATGTGTGATTTTAATCTGAGGGGAAAAAATTAAGTAGGGATTTGTGGATTTCACCACAAACTTCCATATGCATCGTATCTTGATTACAAACATTTTCTTTTTCTTTGTGTACTCGATAGGCCGTCCTCATGCCTTCTCGAATAAATTCATCTTTTCTCGTATATACACCCCATTTCTGTACAAGATCATTAATGTAACGATCGTAAAGCATTAATGAAATTGGCAGCATCGGGGGTTCACCATATTTCATACTTTCCACCTCCTGGAATATATTTTCATATTAGTTATAAAGTACCTTGCATGAATAGTCAATATATCCTAATCTTCTTCTGTTTTCGACCTTACAAAATTTACAATAAATTATTCTAAAAAAATGTATTTTCCCCCTTAATATATATTCAGAATTTAGTTTCTTTGAATAAAAGTAGCCATAAAACTCTTTTTTCAGCTTTTTATTAACTAATTGTAAATGTTCTGTAAATTCCTTTAATCTACCTTCCATAATATGTATGACCTGCTCACTATAAAAAGTGTCTATAATGGGAAGTTTGACTTCCATTTATTGGTGTACCAGGTCATACAATATCTGGATATTAAAATCGTCGGATAATTCGGTCTTGTGCTTCAATTTCCTTTCCGTTACAATGTCCTTTATACAAAGAATAATGTTTATTTCAAGTAGACAAGGAGTGTGAACGATGAATAAAGCCATTACCGTAGGACTACTAGGACTTGGAACGGTCGGAAGTGGAGTGATTGAGATCCTCCGCGATCATAAAGAACGCATTGAACATAAGACAGGGTGTGATGTCACGATTAAGTCTGTGCTCGTCAGTGACATGTCTAAGCCCCGCGAGGTTCCGGCTGAGACCCAGTTGACGGATCAGTACCAGGATATTACGAGAGATCCGGAGATTGATGTCATCGTAGAGGTGATGGGTGGGATCGATCACACGCTTACTATATTATTAGAAGCGATTGAACACGGGAAACATATCGTAACGGCGAACAAGGATCTTGTCGCCCAGCACGGAGAGCAACTTTTCGAAGCTTGCCAGAAGCATAATTGCGACTTGTATTATGAAGCGAGTGTGGCCGGTGGCATTCCGATCATCCGTTCGATCATGGATGGCTTGTCCTCCGATCGTATTACAAAGATGATGGGAATCGTCAACGGGACGACAAACTACATCATGACGAAGATGGCGCAGGACGGCGTTGATTTTGACAGCGTCTTGAAGGAAGCGCAGGACCTAGGTTTCGCAGAGGCAGATCCGACAGCTGATGTGGACGGTCTGGATGCGGCTAGAAAGATGACAATTCTATCAATCTTAGGTTTTTCTATGCCTTATAGTTTAGAAGATGTGGATATCAAAGGAATCCGTGGCATTTCTTCTGATGATATTACCTACGCGGAAGAGCTGGGGTATCGCATCAAGCTCATCGGAATTGCGGAAAATAACCACAACGGAGTTTCTGTCAGCGTTGAACCGACACTGCTTCCACTCGAGCATCCATTATCTGCTGTTAACGATGAATTCAATGCGGTTTACGTTTATGGAGATGCTGTTGGCGAAACGATGTTTTATGGACCAGGCGCAGGGAAGCTGCCGACAGCTACAGCCGTTGTTGCTGACCTGATTGCTGTTCTGAAAAACATTCGCCTTGGTACGACAGGTACGGCGTATGTACAGCCGCAATTTCCGAAGCAGGTTAAAGCGAAAAAAGATCAGCTGACGAAGAAGTATATCCGTCTTCACGTCGATGACAAAGCTGGAATGCTGAACGACTTGACGAACATTTTCGCTCAATATGACCTCTCCTTCGATCAGTTCACCCAGCGTTCCACCGACCAGGAAGGTGAACGTGAATTGATGATGGTGACTCATCAGGTGAGTGAGGAAGATTTTGAAAAAGCGATTCAGGACATAGAGTCGCTCGATTCTGTAAGAAGCATCGACAGCATATTCCGTGTAGAAGGAGGAAACTGACATGTGGCGTGGATTGATTCATGAGTATGGAGAGTTTTTACCCGTTTCCGAAAAAACACCAAAGCTGACGTTGCATGAGGGGAATACTCCTCTCCTTCCGATTCCGTCCATCTCGCAGGACCTTGGAATTGAAGGCTATGTAAAAATTGAAGGAGCGAACCCGACAGGCTCCTTCAAGGACCGCGGTATGGTGATGGCGATGGCAAAAGCGATCGAGGAAGGTTCAGAGGCTGTCATTTGTGCTTCAACAGGGAACACTTCCGCTTCGGCTGCTGCGTTTGCCGCCCGGGCAGGGCTGCGCTGCATCGTTGTCATTCCTGATGGGAAAATCGCAGAAGGAAAACTGGCGCAGGCTGTCATGTACGGCGCGGAAATTTTTGCAATCAAAGGGAACTTTGATGACGCTCTTCGTATGGTCCGGAAAATGGCGGAGAATGAACCTGTTACACTCGTGAACTCTGTGAACCCTTACCGCATCGAAGGTCAGAAAACGGCCGCATTCGAAGTCTGTGATGCTCTTGGCTCTGCACCGGATATATTAAGCATCCCGGTTGGTAATGCCGGCAACATTACAGCGTACTGGAAAGGGTTCAAAGAATACAATGAGCGACATGGTTCCGGTCTGCCACAGATGATGGGCTTTGAGGCGAGCGGTTCTGCAGCGATTGTACGTAACCAGATCATCGAAGATCCGGAAACACTGGCGACAGCGATCCGGATCGGTAACCCGGCAAGCTGGGATAAAGCATTGAGCGCACGCGATGAATCGAATGGTCTGATTGATGAAGTCACGGACGAAGAAATCGTTGAAGCCTATCAATATTTAGCGGAAAAAGAGGGCGTGTTCGCTGAGCCGGCCTCCTGTGCTTCCATCGCAGGTATGATCAAAAAAGTGAAAGACGGCACGATTCCACAAGGTTCTAAAATCGTTCATGTGTTAACAGGGAACGGGTTGAAGGATCCAACCACAGCGATGGAACAGAGTCCGGTCAAACCGACGCTCATTGAAAATGACTACAACATTTTCGCTTCTGCAGTGACAGGTGTCCAATCATGAGCCGGTTTCAAATCCGAGTGCCTGCGACATCCGCAAACCTTGGCCCGGGATTTGATTCTGTCGGCATTGCCCTATCAAAATACGTGACGCTTGACTGTCAGCCGGCCGATGAGTGGTTTTTTTCCGTTCCTGAAGAAGACCAGCCCTACATTCCTTCGGGTAAAAGCAACCTGATTTATAAAACGGCGTTATTCACAGCAGAAGCCATGGGTTATGAAGAGCTTCCTTCGACCCATGTAGAGCTAACGAATGATGTGCCGATCGCCCGCGGCCTCGGCAGCTCATCGACCGCCGTCGTCGGAGGCATTGAACTGGCCGATCATCTCCTCGGGCTCGGCTTGAGCCGTTATGAGAAGTTCAAAATCGCCTGCGAAATCGAGGGCCACCCCGACAATGTAGGGCCAGCGATCTTTGGTGGAATCATGGTGTCCAATTACGATGGCGAGCATTTGGATTATGTCCATTTTACAGAAGGAATGGATGATTTGACCTGGCTCGCGATCATTCCGGACTATCATTTAGAAACAGAAAAAGCCCGTGGATTGCTGCCTGTGGAAATGGACTACAAACAGGCGGTCAACAATAGCGGGAGCGCCAATGTCCTCGTCGCCGCATTAGCTACGAAAAATTGGGCGCTTGCCGGCAAAATGATGCAGAGCGACCGCTGGCATCAGCCTTACCGGCAGGTTCTCATCCCCGGCTTTTCTTCTTTTAAAGAGATCCTGGAAAAAGAACAATCGCTCGGCCACTACATCAGTGGGGCAGGACCGACCACCGTCGCCCTTTTTGATGTATGGGATGAAGGTAAACGAAAACGGCTTGAATTGGCTCTGGAAGATTATCAAGTTGAACCGCTCCAAGTGAATCTGAGTGGTGCGGAAACATTCGTATTAGCTCCTGAAAAATAGCAAAGAGAACCAGCTGGATCATCCGCTGGTTCTCTTTTTTGCTTTCTTTTCAAAGGTTCCCCATTTCTGTGGATCGTGATTTTTGGTGCGACCTGCGCTCCCTTTGGCGCGATCCGGCTTCCCTTTGGCGCGATCTGGCCTCCCTTCTCCCTTTGGCGCGCTATATATCAGAACGAACATCCAGCATTAACGTTTAAGATTCCTTTTTCTTAAGAAAAAGAAAAGAATCAAGCAGACCCCGATCAAACCACCTACACTATCCAACACCACATCCCCAACATAGGGTGTGCGGTTTGGCGTGAGCGACTGGTGAAACTCGTCAAAACAAGCATAGAGAACGGTGATTATGTAAGAAACGATCACCTTTCTATTAAATCTCCAATTAGTGTTGTGATGAAAAGCGAGAAATGTTGTGACCATGAGGAGGAAAAATACGGCCAAGTGGGCGACTTTCCGAATGAGAAACTCAAGCATTCCATCGACTCCACGGTTTTCTATATTGATCGTCTCCCCGTAATAGGTAAATTCAATCAGAGACAGAAATGGTTTTAATAGGTCCAAATTCATATAAAAATTCATTGTTGGACGTAGGTCTTGTTGTTCATAAGGTTGGGAAGAAAAGAAAAAAATCAACCCCATTACACCCAGGGGTAATAAACTATAAATAACTCTCTTAAACAAAATAAGTCACACTTTCTATTATCATTTCTTTTGACATACCTAATAGTTTACAACAACTGTAAGTAAATTTAAAAGATTTAAAGAATTACTAACTCCTACTATTATTATGAGTGAAATTTGTATACAATGTTACTAGAAAATAAAAAGGGGGATTCGAAATGGCGAAGAAGAGTAAGCAGTACGACTATGACCTCAGCGAAGTAAAGCGTCTGATCGGCGAGACAGATAAAAACTACCGAGAAATCGCTGCTGAGACAGGATGCCCGTATGCGAGCGTCGTGTATCACGGTCGTAAGATTCGCGGACGCGTCAATCGTATGCGTCAGGAAGATATGATTGAAGAACAACCACAATCGTTTTTGTCTATTAAAGAAGATCAAAATACATCAGAGGATGCGACTATGTTGTCTGGCGGGACGACGCTGAGCATATCCAGAAATGACGTCCATATCCAGGATGCAGAGCAAGAAGCTGCCCGCATGATTAAAGCGGCACGCGCCTTGGGACTGAGCAAAATTAACATAACTATTAATAGATAAGCGCAAAGTCTCGGGGCCTTCTCCGGGGCTTTTTACATGTTCGTTCCAAGTTCCTTCAGTTTTTTCCTTGCGTGTCTGCCCCAGTTTTTCACGGCGTCCGGGGTTACTTTTTCCAAATGGGCAATTTGCGCAATGGAACGGTCCATGATGATATAGTGATACACCCACTTCCACTGGTTAGGTGTGAGGCTCGCCTTCACCTGTTTCCATAGAAGTTCATCCGTAATCTCGTCTTCCCATGTATCGCGCCCTTCCTGCACCATCTGCTCGGCGATCTCTTCTTCCTGTTCATACGTTCTTGAGTCTTTGCGAATTTTATCAATCAAGGCGTTGCGGACTTTCCAGTGCATGTATGACTTCAATGTTCCCGCTTCTGGGTCGTATGTACGGTAGGCATTCCATAAAGCAAAAAGACCTTCGGCATAAAAGTCTCCATTTCTGTCCCAGATGTTCAGCTTATGAATATGGTAATGGATCAAATCTTCACTTTCTGATACTAGTCTTTCAAACATTTCATCTGTGACCACGACACACCCTCCTAAATAATCCTTCATACTATAATCGATAGAAAAAAGGGTTTTGGTGTCATGATTTTGCAAATTTTTCAATTTTTCTCTAGGGAAAAATTGATTTTCGCTTCCCATTCATTGGGAAATACAGGATAATAGATATATAGAAAGGAGTGTGTCATGAAAGATTCTATCCTCGAATTCCATGAATATCAACGTCTTATCCATTCCTGCCTGCGTCGTTGGAAACTCCCTGAGCCCTATGAAGACTGCCAGCAGGAAAGCTACCTCATTTACGCGCGATGTGTGGAAAAGTATGACCCCGAACGAAGCAAATTCTCCACCTTTTTCTTTCAAACCCTGTACAGGCATTTCCAAACGGAGAACCGAAAAAACCGTCGCGACAGGGAAGCCGTCCATTTCTTCTCCATCCAACAAAAACCTCTAGAGAAAGACCCTCTGAAAGAACCTCTTCTCCTTTTTGACATCCAGCATTACTCATCTCTCACCCTTAATGAACAAATTATTTTTGAGCAAACCTATATCGGTTATACCGTGGCAGAAATTGCTCGCTTATCTGGTAAAAGTCCTTCTACTATTAAAAGAGCCCGGAAACAAATTAAAAGGAAAATATCCAATGGTTTATTAGTGGAATGAAAAGGGAAAGTACTATTAACTTAAGAAAAACGGAGGAATCCTCTTTGGAACAAACGTCCCGATCCTTGTTTCCTCTTGCGAATATTTGGCTCGATGATGCGCCTACAACATTCACCCATGCGTTCCTCGAGCGTTTGGCTTACGAATGGATGGTTGAAATCGTCAACCCTTTTCCTCTGCCCCTGTTAGAAGATCGAGAACTTGTACTCGACATCTCCATCGAACAAACCGACGGCACATTATTTGCCCACCTCCCCATTCAGTCCTACAGCATCGAAGCTGGCAATGAATTCACCGTCTACCGTTTTCACATGTATCCACCGGAATGATCGTGATTTTCCTCCACGTTCCATAGAATGTTATAATGGAAGCGACGTTTTATGGAAAGGAAGAGACGATGCTTTATCTCGGTTTTGCCGGATTTTTTCTCATTTATTTAATTCTGGGATGGTTCACGAACGCCATCGAAATGTCGACGTTCAGCGCCATCTTCAGTGTCGCGTTTCTATGCCTGAACCTCTACATGTTCTGGAAAGAAAAGAAAAAACAAAGCTCCACATAAAAAAGATCCGTCTAAAACGACGGATCTTTTTTATTGCCGCATTAAATTTGGAATCAAAGTGGAATTATAAATGGAATTATTTGTATGACCTGGTCCACCAGAAATTGTAATACCTGGTACAACAATATTTGGAAATGGTGCAGGAGTTTAAGTGCTTTTGTCGAATAAAGGAGAGGTGTGAATTTGAATGAGGAAGGATTGATGTTATGCGTAAACGTCGATGGTTTCCGAAGGCCTGGTACCATATTACGGCCAGAGGAAACCGAAAAGCAGATATTTTTTATGATGAGAAGGACAGGTATAAGTATTTAACACTCTTGCAGGAAGCTAAGCTTTCCCATCCGTTCCACCTCCACTCTTTTTGCCTCATGTCCAACCACGTACACCTTCTCATCGAAACAATCGAACTTCCACCAGGTACCTTCATGAAAGATCTCCACTCCCAATACGCGATGTACTTCAACAAGAAATATGGCTATGTCGGTCATCTTTTCGAAGGCCCCTATAAAGCGAAACTTGAAAATGATGTGAACGCCGTGCTTCAAGTCAGCCGCTACATTCACTTGAATCCTTGCCGGGCACTCATCACCTTCCAGCCTGAAGACTACAAGTGGAGCAGTTACGCTCACTACTTATCCCCCACCCCTTATTACTCCGAGTTCGTTACAACCTCAACCATTCTGTCTTATTTCCAAGACGTGAAGCAGTATGAGTTTTTTGTTCAACTGGCAAATAAAGTAAGACCTGGTCACCCAAGTAATGGGTGACCAGGTCTTACATACTATCCCAATTAAGGCTGAAGGAAGGTTTCAACTTCTTCTAGGGCTTGGGTGGCGTCGGGGCCGATGCAGGTGACTTCGATTTCGTCGCCTTCTTGTAGCCTCAAGTTAATCAAACCTAAGAAGCTTTTCAGGTTAGCTTCATGCACGCTTCCCTGGACCACTTTCTTCAGAATGATTTCTGAATCGTAGCTCTGGATGATCTGGGACAGCTCCATAATTGTTTGGGTTTCTTTCATGTGTACCTTCACATCTTTGGATACTTTTTCGCTCATTTCTTTACTCCTCCTTTAAATGAATAGGTTCAATAGTATAGGAATGGTGACGATACTGAATAACGTCGTCACTAAAGTGATGCTTGAAACAAGGTCAGGCTTCGAGTTGAACTGAACAGCATAAATCGTCGTCGTTGCAGCCGATGGCATTGCAGCAGAAACAATCAGCACGGCGGCCATCATGTCACTCATCGGCAACACTAATGTCAAAACGAAGGCGATGAGTGGTGAACCAACAAGACGAAGAGTCGTTGCATAGGAAACTTTCGGCCATTCCAGGTTTCTCAATGGAATTCCTGCGAGCTGCATGCCGAGTACGACCATCACCATCGGAACCGTCGCGGCTGCAAGCAAGTCGATGCTGTTCATGAGGTTCTCAGGCACAGGCACTCCCCCAAGGTTCATCGGAAGTGCCACAAGTACTGCATACGTCGGCGGCATTTTCAAAACAGAAAGCAACGCCATTTTCAATCCAGATGTACCTTTAGCCGCATAGTACACGCCGAAAAAGTTCATAATGATCGCCTGAAGGACCATAAAGGAAACGGAGTAAACAAAGCCTTCTTCACCGAAAGCAAACAGAATGATTGGTACGCCGTAGTTCCCGGAATTCATGAACGCCGTCGATAAAATCAACCCGCTCTCCATGCTCTGATCGTAGTTTTTCACCTTACTGACAATCTTGTTGATCCCAAGAATGCTGAAAAGCAACAGTCCGGAGAAGACAAGCATCATCAAATATTCTCCATTCAAATCCGCTTCGTAAAATGTTTGGAAAACCAAACAGGGCAGCATCACATACAGCGCGATCGTCGATACAGATTTCACATCTAATTTAGCGATTTTTTGTATGGTAAAGCCGGCTCCGAAGATCAGAATAACCGGCAATACGACTTGGATGAATACACTCATAACAAAATTACCGTTCGGCTGCGTCCCGCCATCCATTAGACAGCGTCCGCACCGCCTTTCTTTTTTAACTGATTGATTTCATTATACTAACTTTTCATTCTTCCACTATAGCTCCCGATTGTGGAAGACCCAGGTTCCAGACATTTAGTGAGGTGGATCGGGGCTGCGGGGGATGACTCGCTTTCCGCGGGAGCGCGGTGAGCCTCCTCAGGCTCGCGCCTTGCGGGGTCTCACCAAGCACTCTTTTCCCGCAGGAGTCTCGCCATCCCCCTCCGCCCCTTAACCTATGAGATTCTCGAACCCCCCTTCCTGAATAAGTAGCTTTTAGCATAAGGGAAGTGTAGGAATTTAAACATCCATGATTTAGGAATACCGGTGGTGAGAGCTTGATATATGGCGCTTTTTCTCGATAAATCAGTGGTTATGAGTAGACGCTCCATCAGTAGACGTGGGTTCATTTCTCTTATTTTCAAATGGGGTGGTTGGGAAGCTGCGAGACTCCCGTGGGAAAAGGAGATAGACGAGATCCCGCAGGGCGGTAGCCCGAGGAAGCTCGGCGCTCCCCCACAGGAAAGCGAGTTGCTTCCCAGCCACCCCTGACGCTCAACTCAGCAACGAACCCCAAAACATCTCAAACTCAAGTCTTATAACAGTCCAGCCATAAACCGAAAAACCCCTTGCCTAAAAGCAAGGGATCTCGGGTGACGTACAAGGAGGATCAGTCCTTTTTTCATCATTCAGCGAAGCTGATCAACCAAAGAGATAACTCTGGAATAAACGTAATCATCAGTAACGAGAAAATCATCGCGAAAAAGTATGGGATGATCGCTCGGGACAGCTGTTCGATGGAGAGCCCGGAGATTCCGGATCCGACAAACAAGTTTACGCCAAGTGGTGGTGTAATGAAACCAATCGCCAGGTTCACGACCATGATGATTCCGAAGTGGATCGGATCGTAACCAAGGTTTACGGCAATCGGAAGCAGGATCGGCGTCAAAATGATGATCGCTGCCAGCGTATCCATGAAACATCCGACAATGAGCAGAAGCAATGTGATCAACAGAATCAGAATGATCTGATTTTCAGAAATAGATAACATGAAGTTGGCTACTTGTGTCGGGATCTGCTCGATCGTCAACAGACGACCGAAGGCTGTTGCGGATCCAACAATGATGAGGACAGTCGCTGTCGTCAAAGCAGAATCTGCGAAAATTTTCGGCATGTCTTTGATGCTGAGTTCACCGTATAGGAACAAGCCGGCAATCATACCGTACACAACAGCAATAACAGCTGCTTCTGTCGGTGTGAAAATTCCGCCGTAGATTCCACCCAGGATGATGACCGGGATGACAAGTGCCCATTTGGCTTCCCAGAATGTTTTTCCGATGTTTGCGAGGGACGTTTTCTCTGCCAGACCTTTATACCCTTGTTGTCTTGAATAAATGTACGCCCAAGCAAGAAGTGCTCCACCGACGATAAATCCTGGGATAATTCCTGCGATGAACATGTCTCCGATGGATGCTCCACCTACAACTCCGTAGATGACCATCGGAATACTTGGAGGAATGATGACACCAATGGAACCTGCAGCAGCTACGGTAGCTGTCGCGAACTTTTTATCATATCCCTGTCTTACCATGGCAGGGATCATAATCCCACCGATGGCTGCAACGGTTGCCGGTCCGGAACCAGAAATCGCCGCAAAGAACATACATGTAACGATGGTCGCCATCGCAAATCCACCCGTTTTGTTACCAACGAGGGCGTTCGCGAAGTTGAACAGTCTTTCGGATATGCCGCCTTTCCCCATGATTTCACCGGCTAAGATGAAAAAGGGAACGGCCATTAATGGGAATGAGTCGACAGATGTGACGAGTTCCTTCATTAAAAACTGGACCGGAATGGCGCCAGTATAGAAGATGGTCGCAAGTGTCGATAATCCGAGAGCGATTCCAATCGGTACACTAAGCAAAAGGAAGAGGGCGAATGTCCCGAATAATACGATTGTTGTCATGATTCATCCTCTCCTTCCTGCTTCTGCATACGATCGCGTTCATCGTCGACATCGAGTTCTTTTTTACCAATCAACATTTTGATCTGCACAATCAAGTTTTGTACGAGACGGATCGCTGTTAGGGCAAATCCGACGGGTGTCGCCATGTAAACAAGTCCCATCGGTATATGTAAGGCCGGTGACTGCTGGCCGAACGATAGCAGCTGGGAAGCAATGCTGTAGCCATTGACGACAACATACAAACTGAAAACTAAGAATAGTAGATTCGCAATGATAGCGAGCAACAATTTTGCTTTTCCTTTAAGTAAAAGCAGCATGACGTCCACTTTGATATGACGCTGTTTCTTCACTCCGTAACTGATTCCGATATACACTAACCAGATGAAGCAGTACCGTCCGAGTTCCTCTGACCAGGACAATGAATTTCCTGACACACGCATTGCGACTTGCAGGAAAATGACACTGACCATGATGGTCGAGAAAATGACAAGCAATACTTCTTCAAATCTGCGGTCGATCGCTCGAATGATGTTCATTTTCTTCACCTCAACTGACCCTGAATGGAGAAGAATACGCTGCAGTCCCGCTACAGCGTACCCTCTGTCATTCTATTATTTTTGCGCTTCTTCAATCGCTTTGTAAACTTTGTCTACTGTTTCTTCACCGATCTTGCTCTTGTAATCTTCAATGACAGGAGCTACAGCATCGACCATTTCCTGGCGAGCTTCATCTGAGATTTCTGTGTACTCCATGCCTTCTTCTTGAAGCTGTTTCAAATACTTTTCGTTCGCTTCACGGTTCAACTTACGCTCATGCTTACCTGCTTCTACCGCTGCATCTTTTACAATCTTCTGCTGATCTTCTGACAAACCATCATAGAAAGATTTGCTCATCAAGAATACGAATGGGCTGTAGATGTGGTGTGTGTTTGATACGTGATCTTGAACTTCATAGAACTTTTGAAGATAGATTGTTGCATAAGGGTTTTCCTGACCGTCAACCGTACCTTGCTGCATCGCTGTGAACAATTCTGTGAATGCCATTGGTGTAGGGTTTGCTCCTAGTGCCTTGAAGGCATCCAAGTGCAGATCGTTTTCCATTGTACGGATTTTCAAACCATCGAAGTCATCAACGGATGCTACCGCACGCTCACTGTTTGTAAGGTCACGGAAACCATTTTCCCAATATGCCAGCCCGACAAGGTTCTGTTCTTCCAGTTTTCCAAGCAATTCTTGTCCAACTTCACCGTCTAATACTTCGTCCGCTACTTGTTCGTTAGGGAAAAGGAACGGAATGTCGAATACGCTGAATTCTGGTACAAAGTTCGCTAGTGGTGCTGTAGATGGAACAACCACTTCCTGTGTACCAAGCTGAAGCGCTTCCGTCATGGAACGGTCGTCACCTAGCTGACCACTGTGATATGTATCTACTTTAATCGCGCCGTCTGTTTTCTCTTCAACAATTTCTTTAAACTTCAATAGACCTTTGTACTGAGGGTGATCACTGTTCAGACCGATACCGGCTTTAATCGTTTTTGTTTCGCCGCTGTCACCTGAAGCGCTTTCACCATCGCCACTGCTGGACTCTGCTCCGCCGTTACCACAAGCAGCTAATACTGTAATCAAAAGGACCATCGACAATAAACCAAATAATTTCTTCATGTTCTACCTCTCCCCTTGTATATAAAATTTTTTTCACAAAGCTTGCGTGCATCCCGTCTTCCTAGTAACCGCTTTCAACAAAAAGCCAAAAAACAGGAATCGATTCCATAGAAAATAGCTTTCATTTGTTCAAGTTCCACCCGCCCCCTAATAGAAGCGCTTTCAAAGATTACCTAAAAAAAAGCTGTGGAAAACTCTGAAAATTATTTTCTGTAATTCCGATTATACAATAAATCTTTTTTAGTTCAATAGTTTTTTAGAAAAAAATTTCACCGACCCCAATCTTTCTTTTGAAATAAATTTCATATACAATAAGAGAAAGTGGAAATTCGAAGGAGGAATCCCTATGATTGAAGCTCCCACGAAACACGTCATTAGCAGAATCCGTTCTTCTTATTCACAGTTCAGTGAAAAAGAAAAACTGATCGCTGATTACATTTTAGAAAATACAGAAGATATTGTTCACTCTACCATTAACCAGGTCGCGGATGATCTTATGGTCGCTGATGCAACCGTTTTCAGATTTTGTAAGCGCTTAGGTTTTAAAGGCTACCAGGCCATGAAAATTGCTTTAGCATCCGAAATCGTCAATCCGATCCAGGATATCCATGAAAAGATATCTGAAGAAGACACGGACTTTGAAATTACTGAAAAAGTATTTCAAGCGAATATCCGAGCGCTCGAAACATCACGTGATGTCCAAAACCCGCTTTCTTTAAAAAAAGCGATGGAATATTTGGTTGAAGCCGATCGGGTGTTCTTTTTCGGAAGTGGTGGCTCGAACATCCTTGCTATGGATGCTCAGCACAAGTTTATGCGGACAGGAATGGAAGCGTATGCATATCCGGACACGCACTTGCAGTTGATGTCTGCCTCTCAAATGAGAGAAACGGATGTGGCGGTCGTCATTTCCCATACCGGATCGAACCAGGATATTCTTGATATTGTGGATGTCGCGAAGGAAAACAATGTGAAGATTATCGCCATTACGAACTTCGCTAAATCTCCACTGACAAAAGTGGTCGATTTGTCTTTATACACCGTCGCAGAGGAAACGGAATTCCGTTCGGAAGCCCTCGCTTCAAGGATCGCCGGCCTCTCGCTGATCGACTCGCTTTTTGTCAATTATAGTGTGAAAATGAAGGAACAAGCACAGACCGCTACGCAGCGCATGCGTGATGCGATCTCAAGGAAGCGTGTGTAGAAAGGAAGTTTAAGATGAGTTATGTGATTGGATTAGATCTTGGAACGACGAGTGCGAAATCCGTCGTCTTTCATAAAAATGGAGAGGTTGCTGCTGAATACGAAGTGGCCTATCCTCTCTCCTACCCTGTCGTCGGCCACGCCGAACAGGACCCGCTTCAAATGGAACAAGCCGCACTTGAAGCGTTGAGTTTGAGTACACGATCCATCGATCGAGAGGACATTGTCGGTGTGGGAATCTCTGCTGCCATGCATTCTCTCATTTGTATGGATGAAAAAGGAGCACCTCTGTCGCCGTCAATGATTTGGGCGGATGCACGCAGTGCTGATGAAGCATCCACGTTGAAGGAAAACCATCCCGATGTGTATAGGCGCACAGGGACGCCGCTTCATCCGATGTCTCCATTATCAAAACTACTATGGATGAAAAACAACCACTACGAACCACTGCAGAAGGCGGATTACTTTGTTTCTGTGAAAGAATTTTTGTTGTATCGCTGGTTCGGGGAAAAAGTGGTCGACTATTCGATTGCTGCAGCCACTGGTCTTTTCAACATTCACGAACACGAGTGGGATGAAGAAACACTGGCCCTTGCAGGCATTCGCCGCGAGCAGCTTTTCCAACCGGTCGAACCTACATATGTAATGAAAGGCATGAGTGCGGAGTCCGCTGAAAAGTCTGGTCTGGATTCCGGAACTCCTTTTGTCATCGGGGGAAGTGATGGACCTTTGGCGAACCTTGGAATCGGTGCGATTCAACCTGGCGAGACAGCGATAACCATTGGCACGAGTGGAGCGATCCGTCAATTTTCCAGTGAACCGCTACTTGATGATCAACAGGAAGTGTTCTCTTACAGCTTCACCAATGATTTGTGGATTACCGGCGGACCGTCCAATAATGGTGGCCTTGTGCTGAAATGGATCCAGCAGCTGTTCTCGAATGAGGATAAAATTCCAGTAGAAGAACTGACGAAGCTTGCGAGTGAAGTGGAAGCTGGTGCAGGGAATTTGATTTTTCTTCCCTACTTGAACGGGGAGCGCGCGCCATTCTGGAACGCGGAAGCGAAAGGATCTTTCATCGGCCTGACGCCTTCTCATGGCAAGGGTCATATGATGAGAGCAGCGATGGAAGGCGTACTATTTTCCATTTTACATATTGGAAGTGCCCTGGAGCGCCTCGGCAACAAGCACAACAAAATTTACGCAAGCGGCGGATTTGCCCGTTCAGAAATGTGGGTTCAGATGCTTGCAGACATTTTCAACAAGCGGATCGATATCCCGGTGAGTCACCAAAGTTCCGCATGGGGAGCCGCGTGGGTAGCTCTCTATAGCCTTGGTCATGTGGACAGCTTAGCATCCATTAAATCCTCCATTCCAATGAAGGAACAGTATGAACCGAACGCTGAAAATCATGAGAAATACAAAGCCCTCTTTGAAGTGTACGAATCCGTTTCAGGAAAACTGCAAACCGACTTTGCCAAACTTCACCGTCTGTAATATGTAAATAAATGGTGTACCAGGTCATCCAATATTTGGATGACCTGGTACACCTGTTTTTTCCATTATTTATTTGACGTTTTCTTTGAGCCAGTATTCTCCGTCTTTGTATTCGATTTGTTCCGGGTAGCGGAGGTCTGTGACTTCATCCTGGGTTTGTTTGGATGGTGGTGCAGTCATGAGGGAGACAATGACGTTCGCTAAAATAGCGGCTGTCGCTCCGAAGACTCCAGCACCTGTATCGATGATTCCAAGGATAGTAAATCCTCCGTATTTTGCTGCAAAAATGTACCCAAGGGTCACGGAAAGTCCGACAACCAAACCGGCAATAACCCCAGGCCCATTGGCCCGCTTCCACCATACCCCGAGAAGCAGGGCCGGGAAGAACGATCCTGATGCTAAGGCGAAAGCCCATGCAACGATTTGCGTGATGGCACCTGGCGGGTTCAAAGCGATTAAACCTGCGGCTACAGTAGCAAGGACGATCGACCAGCGTCCGACAGCGAGACGTTTTTTCTCACTCGCATTCGGATTGATGGAGCGGAAATAAATGTCGTGGGACAAGGCTGCGGAGATGGCAATCATCAAACCACCGGCCGTCGATAAGGCAGCCGCCATCGCACCGGCAGCCATCAAACCGATGACGAAAATGCCAAGGTTCGCGATCTCTGGTGTTGCCATGACAACAATATCATTACTGATGACGAGTTCTGACCATTGCAGCACGCCATCACTATTATTGTCCGCAAGGGAAAGCCGGCCGGTATCCACCCAGGCCTGTGTCCAGGCGGGTAGATTGTTCAATTGTGATCCAGCCACTTCGGTCATCAAGATGAAACGGGAAAAAGCAGCATAAGCAGGAGCGGACAAATAGAGTAATCCAATGAATAGCAAAGCCCAGGCTCCACTCCAGCGAGCGGCTTTCATCGTCGCTACCGTATAGAAACGGACGATGACGTGTGGCAAACCAGCTGTTCCCGCCGTCAGTGTGAACATCAGGGCGATGAACTGCCATTTCGATCCTTCAGTAAATGGAACGATGTATTCAGAAATGCCCAACTCCTGATCGATCGTACGCATTTCCGAAACGACATCCCCGTAAGAGATCCAAGGTACAGGGTTCTGCGTCAGCTGCAGCGACATGAAGATAACCGGAATCAAATACGCGATGATCAATACCAAGTATTGTGCGACCTGTGTCCAGGTGATTCCTTTCATACCACCCATCGCTGAGTAAAAGGCGATCAGCACAACGCCAATCAATGTCCCGATCACGGTGTCGACTTCGAACAGACGCCCGATAACCACGCCCGATCCGGACAGTTGTCCTACAGAATAGGTGAAGCTGATGATGATCGTTGCTACAGCGGCAATCAATCGAGCGGTGTTGCTGCGGTAACGGTCTCCGATGAATTCCGGCACCGTGTACCGTCCATATTTTCTTAACTGTGGAGCTAAAAGGAACGTAAGCAGCAAATATCCGCCCGTCCATCCCATAATGTATGCGAGTCCATCATATCCAAGAATCATGACCGTACCGGCGAGTCCGATGAATGAAGCCGCACTCATCCAATCCGCTCCAATGGCCATGCCATTGTAAACGGGCGGCACCCCGCGGCCGGCAACGTAGAAATCTGATGTAGCCCTTGCTTTATTGTAGACAGCGATACCTATGTACAGAGCAAAAGTAGCGACAATTAAAGCAAGGGAGACTATAAACTGTACGTCCATATTTCTCCCCCTATCTTATTGGTTAACTGCTTGATTTTGACCGGAATCTTCTTTTGGAATTAAACCGAATTTTTTATCGACGACATCACTGATAATGGCATTGAAGAAAAGGAGTGCAATAAAGGTAACAATGGCTCCTTGGGCTCCCATGTAATAAGGAAGGGGAATGCCCATCACTGTAAAGGACTGAAGGCTTTCGGCGAAAAGAACAACACCGAAAGATACGATTGCCCCAACGGCGAGATAGATGATAATCAAAGTCGTACGTAAACGGAAATACGCTTTCGCCTTCTGTGGATCCATCTTTTTCACAACGGTTCACCTCCCTTCGAATTATCCCCTTAAGTTAAAAATGAATTGTACTGTTTCCCAGAACGGCATCGGAACCATAATGATCTTGGCAAGAGCGACACCAAAGAGCGCAATGAACGGAACCGCCAGTAAGAAAGGCCGCTTCTTTTTCAGTGCGAAAACAACAGAAAGTACGGTTATGACAGAAAGAATAATCGGAATCAGCAACGACTCTACCCTCCTTTATGTAAGCGTTAACATAATTGTGTAAAAATTTTTGTGAATATTTAGATTTAACTGAATATTACAACTTGTATTATTCTAAAATTCTCATTATTTGTCAACAGGTACGATATGACTAGACAAGTTTCGAGGATTTGTGTAATTATCCAACTCGTTTGTGTGAAGTTTTCGTGAGTTTGATTGATTTCTAAGCTACTTTGAATGATTCTTTCTCGAGGTTGATCGATTTCTACGCTACTTTGAGCGATTCCCCCTTGAGTTTGATCGATTTCCACATTTATCTGAGCGATTCTTTTAAAAAAGACCAGCACCCTACGAGGGATGCTGGTTACCGAACATCTTGCGCCACGTGTTTGGTCCGACGACCCCGTCCACTTTAAGACGGTGCTGTTGTTGGAAGGCACAGACGGCAGCTTCTGTTAATGGGCCGAAGTGGCCGTCATCCTTTGTGCCCACTACTCGTTGGATTCGTTGGACCACGGACCCTTTGGAGCCGAAGTGAACGGGATAGCCGGGATAGGTGCGTGCGTGGAGTCTGTTTGTGGTCAACGGGCCTGCGCTCCCGTCTACTTCCAACCCTTCCTGATGTTGAAAAGCGATGATCGCTTGTTTTGTTCGCGGCCCATAAATGCCATCAATCGGTCCGGGTTGGTAGCCTAATTTCTGCAGCTTTGTTTGAAGATCACGGATATTATGGGATTTTTCCGGCCATTCGAGATGGGCATAATCTTTGAAGCTCGACCAGTCCCCACCCCACTGAAAACCGAGAGACTTAGCGATATCAGCTACGTGGCGCCAATCCTGATTCACCGTCCAGAGCGCTTTTTTTCCATCTGAACTGACGAGGAAAAAGTCGATCGCCCGGCCGCTGTGATGATTGCTTTTTCCGGGTTTGGCATAAGTAACGATGTTGCCGCTATGTCCATACCTTTTCCCGTTCCAATAATAGTCCGGGCGGCCTTGTCCATACAGGTGAGCCTGTTCTTCATACGTGCGATGACCGGAGGAGATTTGAACAAAAATCCCATCCTTATAAGCTTGCTTGATCATTTTCCACGCGTTTTCTTTCACAATCGGTTGAACGTTTCCCATTTTGTTCAGGCTGCGTTGTTTCAATGTGTCCACAGTAATCATTAAAATCCCTCCCTGCTTCTATAATCGAAGCGGAGAGGGATTTGGTGTCAGGAAGCTTTCAAGTTTTTCAACACATTAAAGACGAAGGAAAAAATACCGAGGGATGTCACCGTTGCTCCGGTTGCCACAAGCGGCAGCAAGGCTTCATTTTCAAAAACGACGACGAAAAATAAGCCGAGCATCATTAACGGAAGACCGATGTTATGAAGCCAGAAATGAATTTTTCCCGATAACGATTTCGCAAGGATAGGAAAAGTATGATATAAAATACCTGCAAGCGTGAGGGCGGTCCATCCGAGTAAATTGATGTGGACGTGAACCGGTGTGAGCGCATAGTCATGCGCACTCGACATGTAATAACCAATCGCGACTCCTATGGCAAAATAGACGGCTGAAATTTTAATCAACGTAATCCCCATAAAGTCCAACCTCCTTTTTCCCCATATATACGCTGGATTGGTCTCAAACAGAATCATGGAATTCCGTCGACGGGCATCGTAAAATGGAAGGGAATCTAATGAAGAGGTGAACGTCAATGAAAATAGAAATTTGGTCAGATTTCGTCTGTCCTTTTTGTTATATCGGAAAACGCAGGTTAGAAGAAGCATTGGAACATTTTCCGGGCAAACAGGTGGATGTCGTCTATAAAAGCTTTGAACTTGACCCGAATGCCGAGCGCAACATGGGAAGAAACATGCATGAGAAACTTGCCGCTAAATATGGCCGGTCTTTGGAAGAAGCGCGTGAGATGACGCAGAACATGACCGAGCAGGCGAAGATGGTCGGTCTCGATTTCCGCTTTGATTCAGTCGTACCGACGAACACGTTCGATGCTCATCGAGTATCTCAATTAGCCAATGAAAAAGGATTAGGCAAAGCTTTTGCTGAACGCTTTTTCAAGGCGGTTCTGACGGATGGCAAAGATATCGGCGATCATGAAACGATTACAACGCTCGCGGTAGAAGTAGGACTCGACCGTGATGTCGTGGCTTCTGTCCTTGAGGGGGCGGATTATTCGGAAGCGGTTCGCCGTGAAGAAGCAGAAGCACAGCAAATCGGCGTCCAGGGCGTACCGTTTTTTGTCATCAACCGGAAATACGCCGTCTCTGGCGCTCAGCCGACGGAAGTGTTCGTTCAAGGGCTTGAAAAAGCTTTTGCAGAGGAAGAACAGACACCTGCTTTTGAGGATTTATCTAGTGAGAGCGGAGCGGCTTGTACAGAAGATGGCTGTGAAGTGCCTGGGGAAAATAAATAGGAAGAAAGCCGCGGGGGTTCCGCGGCTTTTTTTGTTGCATCAGGTTAAATCGTTGCTTACTTGAGTTAGGCGTTATATGATTCCCTGGAACGTTAAGATGGCTTCAGCGATGAGTGCGGAACCTAAAAATGTGCCAAGCATGACACAAACCGCGACGACAATGCTGCGCCATCCGAGTTTGACAAAGTCTGTCCAGGAGCGGCCGATCGCGATTCCTGCATAAGCGAGAATCGGTGTCGTCAATGCAAGCAGCTCCACCTCACTTGTTGCGGACACGATATACTCAGATCCCGGCATCCACGGCATAGAAAGGAGCACGCCGACGAGTGCCACGTAAGCGATACTTGGCAGCGAACCTGGAAGGACGTCACCTAAGATTAATCCAACGAGGCAAATACCGATGAGAATAAGCATTCCAGGTATAGCGCTTGTTGGTAGGATTTCATAGCCGATCCAGTTTCCAGCAAGCGCAACCACTCCGAAAATCCCCAGCAGCAAAACCCATTCTTGTATATTTTTCAGCATCGTTTACGCCCCTTTCCTTACACTTGTGTTGTTTTTCTTCTTTGTCATGAGTTGATATAAACGTTCCGTAAGTGGCAGGCCGATAAAGATGCTCATATACAACCCTGTCGATAAGGATAAAAGGTTACTCGCCCCTGCAAAGGCGAGGATATCATTTTCCATTCCCGGAAAGGCCGCAACGAGAGACCCACTGGCAGCTGCCATCATGCTTCCGCTCCCGATTCCAGAAGCCATTGCGAAAGATAACGGGTGGAGCGGTGTCCACGTAGCAAGAAAACCTGAGATCACCCCCATAAAGACAGCTCCGAACACGGTCCCGAATATGTAAATCGCCATGACTCCGCGCCCTTCGGGTGAGTTGAATCCATACTTGTCCATAATCAATCCTACGTTCGGTTCACGCGCAACCGAATGGGCCATCCCGATGCTTTCGCGTTTCAGCCCCAGCCAAACAGCTACAGGCAAGGCAATTAAAATCGTTCCGAGGTTTCCGAATTCCTGTAAGAGTAAAGCAGGGCCCGCTTCAATGATCTGCGGAAGCGACGGACCGATGATGACACCAATTTTCGCAATGAGGACTGTGACTCCAAGCACGATGAGCGGTTCCGCATTTTTCGACTGTTTCTCTTTAATCACTGGTGTGAAAAATAAAGCAAGACCAATAATGATGGCATAAAGCATCGGTAATAAAAGAACGACACCAGGGCCGACATTGAAGGAGTGTGTACCGATCGTTTCCGTTAGTAAGACGATGGCGAGTACAATGGCATGCAGCCTCCAATCTTTCCAAATGTTCGTCAGTTGTTGTTTCATCGATGATCCCCCCTAAAAAAATAAATAATACTAATCATTATAATGTTCAGAAAATTTATTTCAAGGTCAATTTTTGACAAAAAGAGAGTCCTCCCGGTTCACCCCTCCAGAACTGATTGAATAGCCTATGTAAAAAGAGGAGGCATTTTTATGGAATTGACAATGTCTCATTGGATTTACGGGTTATTCACACTTCTCATCATCTTGACGATGATTTTCCGTAAAGGGGTCGTGCTCCCCACTTTACTCGGTACTTTTTTGGTCGCCTGGATGTTTAATGGAAGTTTGATCAGCGGGTTTGTCGGTGTTTTCAATGCCAACCTTGTGGCGGCAAAAGAATTGTTCAATATCTTTTTGATCATCACCTTTATGGTCGCCCTGCTGCGTTCTTTGAAAGATCTCGGGGCAGATACAAGGATGATCCAGCCGATTCAAAAAGTGATGATCAACAGTCATGTATCGTTTTTCATTCTCGTTGGGGTCACTTATGTCGTCTCGCTTTTCTTCTGGCCGACTCCTGCCGTTCCGCTCATTTGCGCACTCCTTGTACCTGCTGCCATCCGTACGGGGATGCCTGCGATGGTGGCTGCGATGGCTGTGGCGCTTGCCGGACAGGGAATGGCGTTGTCTTCGGACTACATCATCCAAGTGGCTCCTGAGCTCTCTGCAAAATCAGCTGGGATCGATACGGGCAGCGTCATGGACCAGGCCCTTCTTTTATCGGTGGTTACAGGTGTCGTAGCCATTGGTCTTGCTTATTTTTTCAACAGGAAAAGTTTCCGTACCAAAGATGACCCTCAGAACCAACAGGAAATTGTTCAGATGCAAGGGCTCAAAGAAACAGAAGAAACGACAAGCTCTCGCGTTCATGTCTGGAGTAAAGTTTTTGCCGTTCTCGTCCCGCTTTCCATGCTTGCCGTAATGATTTATATGGTTTCGACCAAGCTCGGCTCAGGACGAATGGGTGGATTTGAAGGAGGAAACGGAGCGGCCTTCATTGGAGGCGTCGCCGTTGTTTTACTGTTGCTTTCCAGTGTTGCATTCGGAAAGCAGAAAGCACTCGATGATGTGAGTGAGCATATTACGGAAGGGTTCGTTTTTGCCTTTAAAGCGATGGGGCCCGTGATTCCGATTGCCGGTTTCTTTTTTCTTGGCAGTGGTGATTTTGCCAAAGATATTCTTGTCCTTCCTGCTGAATCGACTCCTTCCTTCTTGTTCGACCTTGTCCAATCAAGTCAGGATTATTTGCCACAGAGCGCCTTTTTGACCGCGTTTAGTATTTTGATCATCGGAATCATTACCGGATTGGATGGCTCCGGTTTCTCAGGACTTCCGCTTACCGGTGCGTTATCTGCCTCACTCGCAAACGGCACGCTTGACGCTTCGACCCTTGCTGACATCGGACAGATGGGATCCATCTGGACAGGAGGCGGGACCATCATCGCCTGGTCCTCCTTGATCGCGATCGCCGGATTCTGCGGCGTCCCCGTTATGGAGCTTGTGCGGAAAAACTTCTTCCCAGTCATGCTCGGATTAATCATCGCTACAACCTTTGCTTTGTTGGTGTTTTAGTTTCCTTTTTTTGGTGTACCAGGTCATCCATTTTCTGGATGACCTGGTACACCAAATTTTGTCAATCACCCTTTTCTCCTTAATTATACTTTTGGTTTGTATTTCTTTAGACACACGAAGGATTTGAGAATCAGGATAGATATCCTATGGACTACCTGTTCATTTGATTCATTTTTCTGAATATTAATGAAATTAAATTCCTCTCGTGTTATATTTTGGAAGTAATTTCATTAGAGGGGGAAATTTGATGAATAAAAAACACATCGTTCTCAGTTCAGCTATGGCTGGGCTTCTTGTCTTTTCTGCTACACCGACGACGTTTGCCCATGATATGTTTGATGATGCCTTTGTAGAGAAAGGGCAGGAGGGATCTCAAGCGCTTAATGAGATTCCTGTTTTGGAAGGGACGAAAAACGTGGGGAACTGGAACGAAGTCGGTTCTGCGCAGTTGAAAAAATATGACGGAGTACAAAATAATACCGCTGACGTATATGCTTATGACGGCTATGCTTATGTTGGTACACATACAAAGAACGGCGGCGAAGGTGGCGTTCGTATCTTTGATTTGAAAGACCCATCCAATCCTGTTGAAATCGCCAAGTTTGCCGATGACATTCCGGGCACATGGCAGGAGAAGGTCATCGTTAAAAAAGTGAACACGAAAGAATTCAAAGGAGACCTTGCTGTCGTAAGCGTCCAACAACTTAACCGCAGCAACCCTGACTCTAAGGGTGGTTTTCTTTTGTATGATGTATCCAATCCTGAGTCCCCTGAAAAACTTGGTTTCTGGGAAATGGACAAGCGCGTGCCAGGCACCCATGAACTTTATCTGACTGTGAAAGAAGGAAAGCCTTTCGTGTTAGCAGCAAATCCATATGCGGATCTCTTAACACACGGCGAAGAGAAAGATTTTGCTTTAGTTGATGTCAGTGATCCTTCTGCTCCGAAAACGATTTACGAGTTCGACCCACGTATTCTTCCTGAAGTCGATGAAGACTTTGATGGATACAATTGGAATTCTCCTGATGGGAAAACACGCCCCGTCTTCAACCACAGTACGATGACGGATAACAATGGAGATACCGCCCTTCTTTCCTTCTGGGATCTCGGTACGATCATTCTCGATATCTCTGATCCTTACAACGTGAAGTTTGAAGGTCGGACAGACTATGCCCCGGACGTCCAGGGTTCTGCACACTCCGCTGCCCTTGCGAAAGGTGGGAATGTGCTGATTGAGACACGCGAAGTGTACAACCCTACGAAAGAAGGCTATGAAGAATCCTACGGCTACACTAGAATTTTTGATATTAAAGATAAGCAGAATCCTAAGCTGTTGAGCACGTTTAAGACAGAGCTTGTCGATGACGTGGAAGATGGTATAACCTTCGCTAACACCGTCCACGATCCAAAAGTTCATGGCAACACCTTATATCTGTCCCACTATGCGGGAGGCATTCGTGCCGTAGATATCACGGATCCCAGCAATCCGGAGCAGGTTGGTGTTTATAATCCAGCAGGCGGTTATTTCTGGGGGACGTTCGTTGATCGTAACTACGTGCTCGGATCGGACATGAACCAAGGTTTGAAAGTTTTGCAGAAGAATAACAGCGATAAGTAAACCATAGAGCCTCTCGTTTATACGGGAGGCTTTTATCAACCAAAATTACGATATATCAATTAAATTTTAGATATATCAATTAAAATCTACATATATCAACCAAACTCCTAATATATCGGCCAAATCAAAAATATATCAATCAAACTAAAAAAGTGCAGGAGCTCTCTCCTGCACTTTCTCTATCCCTTCACAATTCTACTTTCAAATGGACCCAGCTTTTCATTCCCACACGACTTTTCCTTATCGCTGTGATTCATCAAGAATAGGTAGGAATCTCCACCGATATGACGGCGGTACACTTCCACATCGCGATCGGATTCAATCGTTTCAATACCACAGTCACTCGTCACATCGGCAGCAATCTTCTCCAAGGCCTCTTCACTCAAGCCCCCGCCGACGTAGTAGACGTTTCCTTTTCCAAACGTGTTCTTCGTCACGGCTGCATATTGTTTGTAAAATTGATCCTGATACGAATAAAGCGTTTCTGCTTGTTCAGGAACGAGAAGGTCGCGCCAGACGGAAATAGACGCTGGTACCTGAAGTCCTGCCAGGTCCAGTCCGCGATCTGATCGGTGCTCGTGTCGAGGAAATCGAATCCTTAACAGCTGCGCATCAGCTTGAATTGCAAGGGGAAGGATCGTTCGCAAGCAATTCTTCGTTGAAGTCGAAGTCTTTGCTTTGGATTTGTGAACGCCATGACCAGATGTTGTCATAATCATAGAGGACCGCCACATCAGACTTGATGTCCGCATTCAACAACTCGTCATGCTCTTTGATTTCTTTGAAAAGGGATTGTACCTCTTTATATTTGCGTCCATATACGTTGTCATGATCAACGACACCGTAGCAAAACTGCTCAGCGCCTTTCGTCATGCCACGCCAACGGAAATAAAGCATGTTGGAACAGCCGTGTGCAAATGCTTGATACGACCACATTTTCGCCTGATTCGGTCGTGGCAGATAGCCGATGACATCATGGCCCTGGGCTCCCATCAGTTCTTCGACGATCCAATAGTTTTGATCAAGCAAGCCACGGTTGAAATCATGCGTCATCGCAATAGCTTCTGGAGGGATCGGTTTTTCGAGGCCGCCCCACACCGGGTAATTATCATAAGATACGAAGTCCATCGGCTTCACATTTTCCTCGTGGTCGAACCATTTATCGAAAAATCCACCGGAAACGTTCGTCGTCACCGTCTGATGGCTTCCTTTGTGCTCCTTCACAATCGCTGTCATTTCGTGGGTGAACCCGTTGACAGAAGCGGAACGGAAGCGTGCCCACTCCATTTTCAATGTTGGATTGTGAGTTGTCACGGTTGGCTTCGGTACCGGGATTTCAGAAAAGTCGTTGTACGTCTGTCCCCAGAAAATTGTTCCCCACTCGTCATTCAGCTGATCCACGCTTTCGTATTTGTTTTCCAAATACTGATGGAAAGCGCCATGACACTGGTCGCAGAAGCACATGTCACTTCCTTCATGACCGAATTCATTGTCAATCTGCCAGGAGACAATCGCTTCTTCGTTCTTATAGTGCTGAACAAGTTTTTTCGTAATCCCCGCCGCGTATTGACGGTATTTATCTGAGTTGAAACAGTATTGACGGCGACCGCCGAACACCCTCGTGTTACCGTTTTCATTTTTAGACAAAATGGAAGGGTGTTTTTGAGCGAGCCAGGCTGGGAATGTCGCTGTCGGTGTCCCGAACATGACATCCAGGCCGTTCTGTTTCGCTTTTTCAATCACACGATCGAAGTAGGAAAAGTCAAAAGCGCCTTCCTCTTTTTCCATGAGATGCCACGCAAATTCTCCAATTCGGATGATGTTCGCGCCCATGTCTTTGATGCCTTGAAAGTCTTCATCCATCATTTCTTCCGGCCAGTGTTCCGGATAGTAATCGACACCTAAATACGTCATTTATAAGCCTCCTGTCTCGATGTTCAATGTCCACGTATAAGAGCCGTGGGCCGGGATGTAAGATACTTTGCCGATTTTTTCAGCAAGATACACATCGTCGTATACGCCTGTGCAAGGTTCCAAGGCGATATTATGCTCTCCACGGTAGCCGCCGCGCGTTTTCCAAACGCCGAGATACGGCACTTTATTTTCAGGAAAACGATACGTCAATTTTCTATTCAAGTTGGGTTGGACGAGCGAGCACCATCCTTTAGAAAGTGGCTCTGTGAAATAAAATTTCTCTGCCGTCCCTTCTTCCATCGGCTCAAGCTCGCTGAGGTTGATCGTGTTTCCTGTTTTCGCTGACTTTGTTTCCGGATAAGCGTGTGTCGTTCCCCAGTCGCCGAGGTGCTGGGATCCTTTTTCCACGTTCATGACTTTCTTCAAGTCTTCCGGCACTTCGATGGCTGTGTGTTCATCAAGATTGAGCAAGGCATGCGGCGTCCAAATGAATGGAAAAGGCTCATCACTCTTGTTGATCGCTTCATATTTGATTGTGACGCCATCGCCGTGCAGGCAGATTTTCTTTTTTAATGCATAAGGGAATTCTGGACTGTGGACCTCAAGCGAAACCCCATCATAGGTCGCTTTATATTCCCATGGAAGCGTCCATACTTCACCATGATCGGGAATCTCCCTCCAGTCTGTCGGATGAGGGCCCTTGTCGATCCCAGGAAACATTTCGTCAAAACCACTAGAATCATACTTGGAGAAATCCGCTCCGTACGGCGGGATTTCGAGATTCGGACGATCGGTCTGATACAGCCATTCATAATCGGCTTCTTTATCAAAAAAGCTGACCATCTTCCCTCCGTATCCCGGTAGGATCACCGCTCTTACACTCTCATTTTCCAGTACAACGGCATCCAGACTCTTGAATTTTGTCTTCTGGTACGTACAAACATCGACCATGGTCACCGCCTCCTTAACCTAATTGTTTCATGAAACGCCGGAACGCTTCCTTCCCTTCTTCTGTACGTTTGAACACCCCTGCATGTTCCAAAACTGTAGAAAATCGTTTGCCGATTTCTTTCTGCATTTGTTCCCAAACGGCTTGTTCTGATGTTGTTTTCCACTTGATCTCTTTCGCCCACGGCACGTGTTTCGCGACAGCTCCATCATTCACCGCAGCGTCTAACTTTTCTTCTTTGATGAAACGGCTCAACTGCTCCATTTCATCAACCAATCGTCCTGGAAGCACGGCGAGACCCATGACTTCGATCAGACCGATATTTTCTTTTTTAATATGATGCACTTCTTCATGAGGATGGAAGATTCCCATCGGATGGGATTCGTTCGTCCGGTTATTTCTAAGGACGAGATCAAGCTCATAATGCCCATTTCTGTAGCGGGCAATCGGGGTCACCGTGTTATGAGGTTCGCCCTCCGTCTCTGCATAAACTTCCACTTTTTCATCGGAATAGCTGCGCCACGACTGTAAAATGACGTCTCCGAGTTCAGATACCCGGTGACGATCTTCCCCTCTCAGTCGAATGACAGACATCGGCCAGCGTACAATTCCTGCCTTTACATCTTTGAATCTTGAAATATCGCACGTTTCTTCCACCGGTGCTTTCGCCATTGGGAATTCATGGTGACCGCCCTGAAAATGATCATGATTCAAAATCGACCCTCCGACGATAGGCAGATCTGCGTTCGAGCCGACAAAATAGTGAGGCAGCTGATCCGTGAAATCAAGGAGACGATCAAAGCCTTCCTTGGAGATCTTCATCGGACGGTGTCCCCGTGATAAAACGATCGCATGCTCGTTGTAGTACACATACGGGGAATACTGCAGGAACCAGTGCTCGCCTTCGAGATCGACAGGGATAATCCTATGATTGTCTCTAGCCGGGTGGTCGAGCCTGCCGGCGTACCCGACATTTTCTTTACATAGCAGACAATCCGGATAAGACGCTTGTTTCTTCGCTTTCGCAGCTGCGATTGCTTTTGGATCTTTTTCAGGCTTTGATAGATTGATCGTAATCTCTAAATCTCCATATTCCGTCTGGCTGTACCAGTGCTTGTTTTTAGCAATGCGGTCTGTGCGGATGTAATGGGAGTTCTTGGATAGTTGATAAAAATAATCCGTCGCTGCTTCCGGTCCTTCTTTTTCAAATTTGTAGTAGAAGTCCCGGTTCACCTCCGATGGGCGCGGGACGAGGATATCCATGATTTTCGCGTCAAAGAGATCCCGGTCCGTGACGGTATCTTCCTCGATGATTTTTTTTTCAACCGCATAAGAAAGCATTCGTTCAAGGATGGCGACAGGAGTAGTATAGTCTTCGTCTTCATGAGAAACTTCCACGGAAGCGCCTTCAAGTTTGAACAAATGAAATAAACGGTTCCGGACATAATCGACATCCCATACCGAGATCATTTTTTTGTGCAGCCCATACTGAATGAGATGTTCAATGTCTTGATAAATCGTCATATCCTCACCACCCTTTTAATCTTCGTACCCATGTGGATGTTCTTGAAACCACTTCCATGCGGATTCTATCATTGTTTCGACTTCTGGGTATTGAGGCTCCCACCCGAGCTCTTTCCTCGCTTTTTCAGAGGAGGCAACAAGCTGAGCCGGATCTCCTGCGCGTTTCGGAGCTACTTCCGCCGGAACCGGGTGTCCTGTCACTTTGCGAACCGCTTCGATGATTTCTTTCACACTGAAACCTTGCCCGTTTCCAAGGTTGTAGATGGTGCTTGCGCCTCCTTTTTTCAAGCGGTCGATCGCCTGCAGATGAGCAGCTACCAAATCTTCGACGTGAATGTAATCGCGGATACAAGTACCATCAGCAGTTGGATAATCATCACCGAAGATCATGATCTTCTCCCTTTTTCCAAGGGCTACTTGTAAAACGATCGGAATAAGGTGGGTTTCCGGACGATGATCTTCCCCGATCCGCCCTTGGACGTCCGCTCCCGCCACATTAAAATAGCGGAGGACGGTGTACTGGATACCGTAAGCCTGTTCGGCCCACTTCAGCATTTTTTCAATGGCAAGCTTCGTCTCCCCGTAAGGGTTCGTCGGCTGTGTCGGATCGTTTTCCTGAATCGGAACCTGCTCCGGCTCTCCATAAACAGCGGCCGTTGAAGAAAAGACAATCCGTTTGACGTCATGTGCAGCCATGGCTTTCAAAAGGGACGTAGCTCCCCCGACGTTGTTATCATAATATTGAAGCGGCTTTTCTACACTTTCTCCAACAAGAGAATCGGCAGCAAAATGGAGCACAGAATCGATATCATTTTCATTGAATACGGTGTTCAGGAACGTCTCATTACGCAAGTCTCCATCATAGAGTTTCGCTCCATCCAGCACTGCGGGATGATGACCTGTCTGGAGGTTATCGACGACGATAACGTTTTCGCCCTGGTCCAGGAGCTGTGCTACGGCGTGACTTCCGATGTATCCTGCTCCTCCACATACAAGTACGGTCATATTTTCTCCTCCTCCAAACGTTTCGCTCCATCTCCAATTTCTACGACATAAAAATCAGCTTCTAAGCCTGTATGTTCTTGATACCGTCGTCCGACCGCTTCGATAAAACCATCCACATGCGTTCGTTTGACGATACTGATGGTGCATCCACCGAATCCAGCCCCTGTCATGCGAGACCCGACAGCCCCTTCGTACCAGGCCGCTTCGACAAGTGCATCCAGTTCTTTTCCTGTCACCTCATAATCATCTCGCAGTGATACGTGGGAGGCGTTCATTAACTTCCCGAACCCTTCAATGTCGCCGGCATTCAACTGATGGACCGCTTCAATCGTGCGCTCGTTTTCATAGACGGCATGTTTGGCGCGCTTCAGAACGGTCTCATCTTTTATGAGTGATTTGTGTGTTTCAAAATCTTCGACACTCAAATCTCCTAAACTATTAATAGAAGCGACTTGTTTCAATTGCTTCAGCGCCTGTTCGCATTCCTCTCTCCGCTCGTTATATTTGGAATCGGCGAGACCGCGGCGCTTATTCGTATTCGCAATGATCAACACATGGTTTTTGAGTTGAACAGGCGTGTACTGATAGTCCAGTGTGTCACAGTTCAAAAGCAGGGCATGATCGCTCTTCCCCATGCCAATGGCGAACTGATCCATGATTCCGCAGTTGACGCCGACGAATTCGTTTTCTGCTTGTTGAGCAAGCTGGACCATTTTGACGCGGTCGATCGATAAATCAAACAGTTCTTCCAGCACAACTCCTGTGACAAGTTCAATCGATGCTGAAGACGAAAGCCCAGCACCATTCGGAATGTTTCCATAAAAAGCAAGATCAAGTCCTGTATCGATGTCGTAGCCGGCTTTTCGAAAAACATCGATGACGCCTTTCGGATAATTGGCCCAGTCATGATCTTCCTCATATACAAGTCCTTCTAGATGAGATTCGACAATTCCTTTGTCTGGAAAATTCATCGAATAAAATCGAAGTTTCTGATCGTCTCTTTTTCTTGCTGCTACATACGTTCCTACACTCAGAGCACATGGAAAAACGTGTCCTCCGTTGTAGTCCGTGTGCTCACCGATTAAATTCACACGACCTGGAGCGAAAAACGTCTGCGCTTCGTGTTCTCCGTTGAATTTCTCATAAAAAACGGAAAGTAAATCTTCCATTTCTATTCCCTCCTTCTTCATTTTTTCTCTTTGATAACGAAAAGCTGAGACTGGTGATCTCCGCTGCGTTCTGCTTTTTGATGATTCGCTCCATTAAATTCCACACCAAGTGGGAGTCCGTGATACATCAGTTCGTCACCATAAAATGTTGAGCTTGTTCCCTCTACTTCATACTGTTTTTCAGAATCCAGACCGCGCAGTTTTAAAACCTGATCGTTCTTCGGATTCGGGTAATAGTGAGCCCGATACCAGCCGACCACTGCCTGTGCTTTTTCTTCTGAGACCACCATCCAGGCCGTATCCTGATGGTTGAACGGATTGGACAGTCGGTAAAATGTGCCGGAATGAATCAAACGACGAAGTGATTGAAATTCGATAATTTGTTCTTTTACGATGGCCTTTTCTTCGTCAGTCAGTTGACTGGGATCGAATTCATAGCCGAACGTTCCGAAGTAGGCGACATCGGCACGGAACTTTAATGGTGTGTTACGGTAGGTCTGGTGGTTCGGTACAGCGGATACGTGCGATCCCATGCTGCACAGTGGATACACAAGAGAGGTGCCGTATTGGATCTTCAACCGTTCAACGGCATCCGTATCATCACTCGTCCAAGCCTGTGGAGCATAATAAAGAACCCCGGCATCAAAACGTCCGCCTCCGCCCGCGCAAGATTCGAACAATACATCCGGGTACTTCGTCGTCAAACGCTCATACAATTCATAAACTCCGAGAATGTACTGATGAAAAAAGTTGACCTGGTCATCCAGATATTGGGAATGTGGTTCTGTGATATTGCGGTTCATATCCCATTTGATGTAGTCGAGTCCAGTCTCTTCGATGAGAGAACTCATCCGTTCGAACAAGTAATCGACCACCTGAGGGTTGGCGAAATCGAGCACCTTTTGATTCCGTTCCAACGTCTGATGTCTGTGTGGTGGACCGACGACCCATTCCGGGTGCTGTTTCATCAGTTCACTTTCAGGACTGATCATTTCCGGTTCAAACCAGAGCCCGAACTGAAGTCCTTTCTCTTTTACTTTTTTCGCTAACGTTCCGATCCCGTTTGGGAGTTTTTTTTCATCGACAAACCAGTCGCCAAGCGAAGTGGTATCATCATTGCGTTGTCCAAACCAGCCGTCATCAAGGACAAACAGCTCGACTCCGAGATCTCTTGCTTCATCGGTGAAACGATCCAACTTTTCTTCATTAAAATCAAAATACGTCGCTTCCCAGTTGTTGATTAAAATCGGACGTTCTTTTTCCATCCACCGTGGTGCAATCAAATGCTTGCGGTGTAAGTCATGCAACGTCTGGCTCATTTCGTTCAAACCGTTTTCTGTATAAGTCAAAATCACTTCCGGGTTTTGGAAGCTTTCATTCTGTGCTATCTTCCATTGAAAAGCCTGTGGATGGATGCCCATCGTCAAGCGTGTTGTATCATAATGATCGACCTCAGCCTGAGCGAGAAAGTTCCCACTGTAGACGAATTGCATCCCAATCGCCTCCCCGCTGTCTTCGGTCGTCTCTTCCCTTTTCAAAGCGAGAAAAGGATTGTGCTGATGAGAGCTCGCCCCGCGCACACTTCCTATTGATGAAACGCCGGGCGTTAGTTTTCTCGTTTCGATGTGACGTTCCCGGGCCCATGCGCCTGATAGATGAACCATTTCATAATCAGCGTCAGGGAGGTCGATGGATGAAGACATGGAATGCTTCAAGGTCACCGACTCTTCACCATGGTTGGTGAGGCGGTTGCTTCTTGTGAGGACAGGTAGGTCACGGAAAATCGTGTACATGAGCGCCCACTCCACCTGCGCTTGGTCATCTTCGAGCGTAACCACAAGCGTTTCTGCTTCAGACTTTTCAGCGAAAGTTGCTGGAAGACCTTCCAGCTTCGGCTTCCCTTGTATTGTATGGTGGTGTTTATAACGAAAATCAGCGATGGATGCGCCGTTTTGTTCTTCTAAAATGAGCGCCGGCGTACGAAAATCTCCTTTTCCATAAACCGGTGCTTCCTGCCTGACGGTTTCCAATGAAAAACCAAGATCCCCTTCAAACGTATGTGTCGTCGAAGGGTTGGTATTTTCATAGTCTTGAAAGTGGCGGAAGTCCCGGTCTCGGAGTGCTTTGCCATAGTAGAGATGACCGAGCTGGCCGTTTTTCATGACGTGGAAAATGTAACTGATTTGACCGTTGGTTAGATGAAATTGTTGTGTTTCTTCATTAATAAAGATCAATGGCTGCTCCTCCTTCTACTCTTTGACAGATCCGCCGAGAATACCGGAAATGAACTGCTTTTGCAGCAACAAGAAGAAAATCATGATCGGCAAGGTAGACAGTGTCGTTCCCATCATGACCTGCCCGTAGTCGATCCGTGACATTCCGACAAGACTGGAGAGGGCAACCGGCAAGGTGTACATCTCCTGTGATTGCAGGACAACGAGCGGCCAAATAAAGTTGTTCCACTGGAACATGAACAAGAAAATCGCAACAGCGGCAAGCGCCGGGCGCATGACTGGAAGTACGATCCGGAAGAAAATATGAAACTCTCCGGCCCCGTCCACTCGCGCAGCTTCAAGCAAAGAATCCGGAATGGACTGCATGTTCTGTCTCATTAGGAAAATCGCGAATGGATAAGCGACTTGTGGAAGGATGACCGCCTGGAACGTGTTCAGCCAGCCGACACTTCCGAAGATTTCGAACAAAGGAATCAACGTTACGTGATAAGGAATCATGATCGCGACAAGCAGCATGAAGAAAATCGCGTTACGTCCTTTGAATTGGAACTTCGCAAACGCATAGCCTGCCGCCGTACAAACGATGGCGGAAATGGCAGTAAAGGTCAGTGTAATGAACAAGGAGTTCCCCATGACGCGGATGATGCCAATGTTTTCGTTCAGATTTTTAAAGTTTTCCCATCCATAATCACCAGGAAGGAAGTTCGGCGGAACCTTGAAAATTTCTCCTGACGGGTTCGTCGCCCCGACAAACATCCAATAGAACGGGAAGACGGAAATGATAACCCCTAGGAATAAGAAAGCGTATAGAAACGTCTTTTTAAGCGGACTGATCTGTTGCTTCATTTATCTTCACCTGCCCATTTCATTTGTGCCCAGGAAAGGACCCCGATGATTAATACAAGAACGTAAGCAATGGCGGATGCGTAACCGAAATCAAAGTAACGGAAGCCATTTTGATACAAATAAAGGGTGATGGTCAGTGTGGCATTGTTTGGACCACCCTGTGTAAGAATGTAAGGCTCATCGAACAACTGCAGCGTACCGATCGTTGATAAGACGAAAGTGAACAAGAAAATCGGCTTTAACTGTGGCACAGTAATGTAAAAGAACTGACGGACCTTTCCTGCCCCGTCCATCTCTGCTGCTTCATAAAGCGAAACAGGGATGTTTTGGAGACCTGCAAGGAAAATAACCATGTTGTAACCGGTCCAGCGCCACGTGATCGCTGCCATCAGTGCAACTTTTGCCCAGAATGGATCGGACAACCAAGCGATCGCTTCAATACCAAACAGTGAAAGTACATAGTTGGCAAGACCATAGTTTTCATCAAGAATGATCATGAAGATGATTGAGGATGCGACCAATGCTGTAATCGCCGGCATGAAGAAAGCAATCCGGAAAAAGCTCTTCATTTTTACCAGTTGCGAATTAAGCGCCACTGCGATGACAACAGCTAAGAACAACTGGATCGGTACTTGAATGAGCAAAATGAGGAACGTATTCCCGAGGGCTTTGTAAAATAATGTGTCCTGGAACAAACGAATGTAGTTATCTAGTCCAACGAATTCATACCCTGATCCTGCACGCGTTTGAAAACTCAATAATAAAGACGAAATGACTGGATAAACGGTAAAGATCAAGAAGAAGGTTACGGCTGGAAGAATAAATAAGTACGGCACCGTTTTCGGTGTAATCCATTTCTTACGGGATTTCGGTTTTTGGCTGGACGGACCCGGTTTCTTAGATGGCTGCTTGTTCGTTTCCTGGTTGGTATTTGCCATCTGTTCAGCATTCGGTTGACTCACAATGTTCTACCCCCTCAAAGATATTGGTTAGTACTAAAAGCGCTTTCATTTTCGCGGCTTCAGACTTTGTTAATTAATTTAATTTACTTAATAGTAACATAGCCTCCTCCGTTTGTCTGCTCCATTTTCAGAAAAATTACATTCATTTTCACTTCAATAAAGCTCCCGATTGTGGAAGACTCCGTTTCGAGATGTTTTTGGGCTTCGTTTTGCCATAACGGGACTCAGGGGTGGCTGGGAAGCTACTCGCTTTCCTGTGGGGGAGCGTCGAGCTTCCTCGGACTGCGTCCTGCGGGATCTCGTCTATCTCCTTCTCCCACGGGAGTCTCGCAGCTTCCCAACCACCCCATTTGATGTATGTGAGAAACGAACCCCTTTACCAAGTTGGATTGTCTTCCACCATCCCACTTTTAGAAGTATAAAGCGCTCTACATCAAGCTTCCATGCTCAAAATGATCACTGGGGGATCGTTTATATTATCCCATTCACTTGAGCATACAAGCAGAATTTCTGAGAAGTGGTTTCGAGACACTTACATGATAAAGGGGCGGAGGGGAATGGAGAGACTCCTGTGGGAAAAGAGTGCATGGTGAGACCCCGCAGGACGCAGTCCGAGGAGGCTCACCGCGCTCCCACGGAAAGCGACTCATTCCCCGCAGCCCCCATCCACTCAACAAAAGTCTCGAAACTGAGTCTTCAAGAATCCTGCTATATACTTTAATAAAGGGTTGAAACTAAAAGGTCGATCTCCATGTTGGGAGATCGACCTTTTTTCATTCTATTTGATATAGGGAGATCAATGAAACGGATTAGTTGGCGCTGCGTCCTGTCTCACTTTCAAGCTTGTCCGCTGCGTTTTGAAGCGCTTCTTCAATCGGCGTGCCATCAAGCAGGATGGATGCTTGTGTATCAGACATCGTATCGAACGCACGTGCATAATCCGACGTGTAATTCGCTACAGGAATATCAGATACTTCATCCGCAAACAGTTGGAAAACAGGTTGGCTGTTAAAGTATTCGGATTCCTGGCTGAAGTAGTCTTCTTCATACGTTGTTTCCAAAGATGGGAAAATTCCTTTTTCTTTAAGCGCCTTCATCTGCGGATCTACTTCTGTTGTGAAATACTCAACGAATGCATAGGCTGAACTTTCGTTGTCCGTAGAAGATGGAATCACTAAGTCAGAACCACCAAGGTTTGCTGCGCGGTTGCCGCCTTCCTCAAATGCCGGCAAGTAGAAGACATCCCAGTTGCCGCTTTGATCAGGGGCCTGGTCCATGATCGTACCGGAATACCATACTCCGAATGGAACGGTGGCCACTTCGCCGTTAACCGTTGCAGAAACGACGCCATCCCAACCGTTGTTGTTCAGGACAAGGTCTTCCTCATGCAAACGCTGGATCACATCAAATGCTTTTTGTGATTCTTCGGAAGCTACATCAATGTTGCCTTCCTCATCATAGTAAAAAGCACCTTGCTGGTTCATCATCATACGGTAAAGTGCATCGTCCGCTGCGATGTCAATTGGAACCATTTTTGTTCCTGTTGCTTCTTGAATCGTTTTACCTGCTTCAATGTAGTCGTCCCACGTTTTGATATCATCTGGGTTGACGCCTGCTTCTTCAAAAATATCTGTACGATAGAAGACACCTGCAGGTCCTACATCCCAAGGAGCTGCGAAAAACTCACCGTCTTCGTTTTGAGTCACAGACTTTTTATACTCTCCGAATTTATCTGCGTGCTCATCATAACCGAGCTCAGAGAGGTTAGCGATCGCATCTGGGAATTGATCATGATAGTTCGCTAGACGATCAGACTCGACCATCACTACGTCAGGAAGTCCATTTCCACCGGATGCCAGGCCTACGGTTAACTTTTCATAAACATCCAAACGTCCGATATCTTCCACATTCACTTCAACATCTGGGTATTGTTCTTTGAACCCATCAACAGCAAGCTCCATCGATTCAGCAGCTACGTTCCAGCCCCAAACGGTAATTTCGCCGGATGGTTCTCCACTTTCTCCACTCTCTCCAGAGGATTCTCCCCCTGTTTCACCGGAACAAGCAGCCAGTCCACCAGCCACAAGGCCTACCAAAAGAAAACTTTTCAACCAATTTTTCATTCTGTCTTCCTCCCCCATATTTGATAGCGTTTTCAAAACTTAATAAAATAAATTAACTAACTAGTTATAAGGTAGCACAGAACCATGCAAATGAAAAGAGTTTTTTCAAAATTAACTCTTTTAAAGAGAAGGCTGTTCTATAATAGATACCATAGAGACAACGTTAATGACAGTAACTTAGTAAAATAAATTTAATAAGTTTCTTTTTGTGGTAAAATGGAAGTAGTAGAACATAGTTGGAGGAATCGTATGAGCACGCACTATACTAGAGGTAGTTTTCAGTTGATGAAATCGATGAACCGCTCGATTATTTTGAATATGATTCGCGAGCATGGGCCTATTTCCCGTGCGGATATCGCGAAGCAATCGAGATTGACTCCACCCACAGTGAGCAATATCGTGAAAGAACTTATCCAAACACAATTTGTTATTGAAACGACACAGGGGCAGTCCAAAGGTGGACGTAAACCAACATTACTGGAGATCAACGCGGATCATTTTTACATCATCGGAGTCGATGTAGGGACCTTCCATATGAACTTTGTGGTTACGAACTTATATGGAGAACTGAAGGATGTCGCAAAAAAAGACATTCCTTCTTACCCGTCAAAAGAGGATATTCTAGATACGATGAAAAGCGGTATTCGTGAATTTTTCACGTCAGGTAAATGCGATCCAGAAAAGTTTCTCGGCATCGGCATCGGGATGCACGGGATCGTGGATCCGATTGAAGGAGTCTCTCGTTTCGCTCCATCATTCCAGCTTTACGATATCCCCATAAAAGCGGAACTTGAAAATGAGTTTGATATGATTGTCAAAGTTGAGAACGACGCGAAGGCGATGACGCTTGGAGAATATTGGTTCGGTAACGGAAACGATGCGGATAACATGGTCGGTGTCAACGTCGGGAACGGGATCGGCGCTGGGATGATGATCAAAGGACAACTTTTTCACGGAGAAAACAATATCGCAGGAGAAATCGGCCACATCACGATTGACCTTTCCGGACCGAAATGTACATGTGGCAATTACGGGTGTCTGCAGACGCTTGCTGCTGGTCCAGCCATTGCAGAGAGAGCTCGCAAAGAATTGAAAACAGGGAAGCCATCCATGATTCGTGACCTTGTGGATCACGATTTTGAAAAAGTGGACGGAAAGCTTGTTTATGAAGCAGCCTGTGAAGGGGACGAGTTCAGCATTGAACTGTTGAATCAGACAGGAAGGTTTCTCGGTATCGGCTTGACCAACTTAATTCATACATTGAACCCGAAGCGAATTATTATTGGTGGGGGCGTTTCGAAGGCCGGGGACTTTCTGATGGATGGAATCAAAGAAACGATCCATTCCAGGGGACTGACAAGTAAAGCGAAGGAAACGCATATCGTTTTATCTAAATTAGAAGAGCACGCATCAGCGATCGGGGCATGCGTATTGATATTAGAAGAATTTTTCTCGAGATAATAAAAGATCCTGCCGGCAATTTGAAGCATACGGCAGGATCTTTTTTTATGGATTCATTTGCATTTGCAGGACCATTCCTTCTAACACATGGATGTTCCTTGCGTTGTACCGGATCCCTTTGAAATCAAAAACAAGAATCTGGCTATCTTTCACATTGAGGAGTTCCTCATAATTTTTTTCGGACACGATTTTTTGATAGCTGATGGTTGCGATGATATTTTTTCGAGCCAGATACACCTTCATTCCGTTCAATTGCGAACGGATTTTTTTATCGGGCGGCTCTTGATCATAAAAATAAACAAAATGCAGTTCATTCTCCATTGAGGATGTAAACTGTTGGATCGACCTCTCTGTCGCATTCTGTGCACATCCCACTAAAAGACCCAAAACGAGCACCAGTCCCAACCACTTTCTCAATTTACATTCCTCCAAAAGAATAGCTTATACCACTATATGCCGAACCCTCCCCTCGTACCACACCTTCCAGAAAATAACGTACCAGGTCATCCATATTCTGGATGACCTGGTACACCAATATTTAACAATTACATTCCAAATTTCCCTCTCTTTATGGGAGAGTTTTTACATGTATCTACAAAAATCGTATAATAGGATAGTAGTTTATAGAAAGAGGTGGGTGAATGGAACGCAGGGAACTGAAGAGAAAGAAAAGGCGTAAACGCAAACGTTGGAAAGTCCTCCTATTTGTAGTCGCACTCATATTTTTAATCGGAGGCGTTTATTTATATACCATCTATAATGAAGTTCGTACGACGGTGAACCAGGATTTACACGAAGATGTAACTTCGATCGATACAGATGAAACCAAAGAAAAAGTAGATAACAAGGAACCGTTGAATATCCTCCTTCTCGGTGTTGATGAAAGGGAGAATGATGTCGGTCGTTCCGATACGATGATTGTCATGACTCTTGATCCGAATAACGACCAAATGCAGATGGTCAGTATCCCGCGGGATACGTATGCAGAAATTGCAGGCGACGGACGTAAGACACGAATCAACCATGCCTACGCCTATGGGGGTAGTGACATGGCCGTGAATACAGTCGAAAACTTCCTTGATATTGAGTTGGATTATTACATCCGGGTCAATATGGAAGGATTATCTCAAGTTGTCGATGCTGTGAATGGAATCACAGTCAATAACGATCGTGCCTTCAGCTCAGGTCCATTTGATTTCAAAGAAGGCGAAATTAAACTGGATGGTCGTGAAGCGCTTGCTTTCGTCCGCATGCGCAAGAATGATCCAAACGGAGACTTAGGCCGTAATGAACGGCAACGTCAGGTCATCCAGGGCATCATCGATAAAGGAGCGCGTCTTGACGCTGTGAACAAAGTCGGTGACGTTATGGATGTGCTCGGTGACAATGTGAGCACAAACATGCAGTTCGCGGATATGCGCAGACTCGTCACGAATTACAGCAGTGCTCGTAAAAATTCGACCACCTATCAAATGGAGGGAGAAAACTTCCGGGCTAACGGCATGTATTTGATCGACATGCCTGAAGAAGAAATACAAAAAACACATGACATGATTGTTAATTTTGGTTCTGAATAATACAAAGCCCCCTTCTCGCCTGAGAAGGGGGCTTTTCATTTGAAGACAGGACGCCTTGCTTAGGCAGCATCCTGATCTTCCTTTTTATTTGCTGTATATTTTTTTATGGCACGGATAATCCCAATGAAAACAAAATAAATGCCGGAAAACAGAAAGAAGCCCAGCACACTGACAAAGGCATCTGCAAACTCCATGTTTCCACTGCCGGTTATTTTCTGCTGAATCTCCACGGCAAAAACAAAAACAAGCACCATGGCGAATGTAAATAAAAACGAAATGGCCGTTATGCTCCATTTTGCTATGGCATGGAAAAGAATATCAACGAAAATAAGACCGATAATTCCAAGGATACCAATGACCCAGAAGTGGAGGTCCTTATCTGTCAGATTCCACCCCATCATTTGCGTGAATTTCAAAATGACGTCATGCCAAACATTGACTACATCAGCCAACAATAAAATAACTTCTCTCATTGCTAGTCTCTCATTCTCCCATCTCAAAAGCTAAAACAAATCACAAGATTAAACTAAAAATACCATAAGGAGAAACGCTTGTATATGCTTTCTTACAAATACTGTTAGACCTGGGCATCCATTTCATGGATGACCAGGTCTAACAGTTATTTCCATATCAAACATACATGTACCTTAGCATGACGTGAGCAGCAAGCCTGCTCGTCATATCCCTGAAATCTTTGGTAGGATCAACTTCTACGATGTCCATTCCTTTGACAAGGGGATGGGCGGCCGCAAGGGACACACTGCTTAACAGCTCCCTTGCCGTCAAACCTCCTGGCCCAATGGCTGGACATCCAGGTGCATACGCTTGATCAACTGCATCCATATCGACAGACAAATAAATGCAGTCGCACTTATTTCCCAATATCTGTAAGACCTGGTCTGTTAGATTATGGATGCCCTTCTCTTCGACGTCGGCCATGGTGTAGGTGTGGATGTTGTGTTTTCTAGCATAGTTGGCGTAGGCTTTGGCATTGGAAAAGTCGCGGATGCCGATTTGGACGAGATCTTCTCCGCGAATGACTCCCCCTTCGATTAAACTGCGGAATGGGGTCCCGTTTGTTCGTCCTCCATCTTCCACATTCCGCAAATCATGGTGAGCATCCCATTGAATGACGCCGACTCTCCCGTATTTTTCATGAAAGGCAGAAATACTAGGAAAACTAACCCCATGATCCCCGCCAAGCATTACATACTTGGAACAAGCTTCGGTGTCGATCATTTCTTTCACACTCATCTTCAAACGTTTCCGTGTTTCCTCGTTATCCGTCGGATGCACGCGAACGTCCCCAAAATCCAACATCTGCACATCTTCATAACTTTTGTCTTTCTCCCCTGAATACGTACTGTAAGATCCCAATGCCCTTCTTATAGTTGCAGGTGCTTCTGATGCACCCGACAATGAAATGGAAGTTTTAGATAAAGGAAGTCCAATGACCCCTATATCCCCAGTTTTCCCCGGCTTGTAATGTGAGAACGTTTCATCCACCTTTGTCGTAAAACGATCTTTGAATCTAGCATCCCTGCCCGGGTTGAGGTACTGAAAAGACACGAGCGCCCCTCCTCTCCCACACCTTTCTTCCATTCTTCCATACAGCCTTCGCATGATTTGCTGCATAGTGATACGGAATGTACTTATAATTCGGGACATCCCACAAAACGACATCCGCTTTTCTCCCTATACTCAAACACCCGGCAACGTCTCCTCTTCCAATCGCATGTGCGGCATTCACCGTCACACTATTCCATATCTCCTCCGGTGTCATTTTCATTTTTAAGGCGGCAAGCGACATGATCATCTGCAGGTTGTATGTCACACAGCTGCCGGGATTGAAATCGGTGGCCAGGGCGACGGCCGCTCCGTTATCAATCATTTTTCTAGCATTCGCGTAATGGTCTTTTCCTAAGTAAAAGGTCGTTCCCGGAAGCAGCACAGCCACCGTGTCACCCTCGACAAGGCTGTCGATCCCCGCGTCAGAAGCCGCAACAAGATGATCTGCCGATGCCGCTCCCATGGAAACGGCAAGCTCCGTTCCTCCAAGCGGATCGATTTCATCGGCATGGATTTTCGTTTGAAAGCCGAGTTCCTGGGAAGCTTTCATAAACCGCCGAGACTGTTCGATGGTAAAGACACCCGTCTCACAAAAAATGTCCGTGAATTCCGCCAACCCTTCATCGCTAATCTCCGGCAACAGACGGATCATTTCATCAAGAAACGCTTCTTCCTCCCCCTTATACTCCGGTGGGATCGCATGAGGACCTAGAAAAGTCGAAACCAAATCGAGTATGCTTTCTTCGTTCAATCGTTTGACGACACGCAACTGTTTCAACTCTGCTTGGCGCTCAAGTCCATAGCCACTCTTCGCTTCAAGTGTCGTCACCCCATGAGCAGCCATCTGCTCTAACGTCTGTTTCGCTTTTTCGTAAAGCTGCGTTTCACTTTCCGCCCGCGTCGCTTTTACTGTTGATAATATCCCGCCCCCTTTTTGTAGAATTTCCAAATAAGGAACACCGGCCTGCTTCAACGCCAGCTCATGTTCCCGCGACCCTCCGAAAACAAGATGGGTGTGCGGATCGACGAGACCAGGTGTTACAGTTTTTTCCATAGCATCGACCCGCTCGCTGGCTTTTAGTTTTTGGCTTTCTTCATTTGTGCCTATCCATGCGACCTTGCCATCTTTAAAAGCGATCGCCATGTTTTCTTTTACTTTCAACTGTTTCATCGCATTCCCTTTTAGCGGACCCTCTGCAGGTAAAATCAACTGTCCGATATTTTCAATCAGCGTATCGTACATCACTGTCCCCTCCTTTTCATCGGGATATCAATTTCATGCTTATCCGCTTCTTCAATGGCTTTATCGTAGCCAGCATCGGCGTGACGAAGAATGCCCATGCCTGGGTCAGTCGTGAGGACCCGTTCCAGTCTCTCTTCTGCGAGGTCTGTGCCATCTGCCACAACAACCATTCCTGCATGGAGCGAGTATCCCATTCCAACGCCTCCGCCATGATGGAAGGAAATCCAAGAGCCACCGGCCGCTGTATTGATGAGTGCATTCAACACCGCCCAGTCCCCAACCGCATCACTGCCATCCAACATCGATTCTGTTTCTCTGTTCGGTGAAGCGACTGATCCACAATCAAGGTGATCCCTTCCTATGACCACAGGTGCACTCAACTCCCCTTTTCTCACCAGTTCATTGATCGCCATCCCCATCTTTTTCCGCTCCCCGTACCCGAGCCAGCAAATCCTTGATGGAAGCCCTTGAAATTGGACTTTTTCCTGTGCCATGTCAATCCATCTCAGCAGCTTCTCATTTTCAGGAAAAAGTTCCTTGATAAGTTGGTCCGTACGATAGATATCTTTCGGGTCGCCTGACAAAGCTGCCCAGCGAAACGGCCCTTTCCCTTCACAAAACAATGGACGGATGTAGGCGGGAACGAAACCTGGAAAGTCGAAGGCATCCTTTACACCTTCTTCTAATGCAACCTGACGGATATTGTTGCCATAGTCGAAAACAATGCGGCCTTTTCTTTGGAACTGGAGCATGAGCTCAACGTGTTTGGCCATGGATTTTGATGAAAGGCGTACATACTTACCCGGATCCTTTTTCCTCAATACGGCCGCTTCCTGCAGCGAATATCCAACAGGTACATAGCCATTCAAAGGGTCATGGGCAGATGTTTGGTCTGTGACGATATCCACTTCCAACCCATTTTGTAAAAGCCGTTCATGCGTTTCAGCCGCGTTTCCTAATAGAGCAATTGAAAGAGCCTCCCCGTTCGCCTTCGCTTCCTTCGCCCATAAAACCGCCTCTTCCAGAGACTCTGTGCTCACATCGCAGTAGCCGGACTGCAGACGCTTGGAAATCCGGTCAGGATCCACTTCGACAGCAATGACCACACCGCCGTTCATTGTGACTGCAAGCGGTTGGGCCCCTCCCATTCCGCCAAGGCCTGCCGTCAGGGTAATTGTCCCTTTCAATGACCCTCCGAAATGTTTTTCAGCAAGAGATGCGAACGTTTCATATGTTCCCTGCAAAATGCCCTGCGACCCAATGTAGATCCAGCTTCCTGCCGTCATTTGTCCGTACATCATGAGACCCTTCTGATCGAGTTCATGGAAATGCTGCCAATTCGCCCATTTCGGAACCAGCACGGAATTGGACAACAGCACTCTCGGCGCATTTTCATGAGTTTTAAAAACACCCACAGGTTTCCCGGACTGGACGAGCATCGTTTCATCTTTTTCCAGACGCTTCAGGGTTGCAACGATCGCATCAAAAGCTTCCCAATTCCTTGCCGCTTTACCGATGCCCCCGTAGACGACGAGTTCTTCAGGGATTTCTGCGACCTCTGGATCAAGGTTATTGCAGAGCATCCTTAAGACAGCCTCCTGCTCCCATCCTTTGCATTCCAACGTTGTTCCTGTTTTGGCTTTCACTTTACGTGTTGTCGACATACGTTTCTCCTCCTTCATGAACGGATTTCCACTTTCTCCAGTCAAAAGCACTCTCCTTCAACCATTTCTCCACGTTTTCGATATCCTTGGAAAACACCCGGTCCTTCGTCACTTTCGGAACGACAGTCCTTGCTGATTTCCAAAGGTCCTGAGCAAGTACCGATGCGCGCTCAATTCCCCTCAGTTCCAACGCCTGCAAACTGCATATTAACTCAATCGCTACAACTTTTGTCGCGTTGTCGATGACCATGGCCGCGTGCCGGGCAGCCGTTGTGCCCATGCTCACATGATCTTCCTGGTTCGCAGACGATGGAATCGAGTCGACACTTGCGGGATGGGCGAGGGTTTTATTTTCAGAAACTAACGATGCGGCCACATACTGGACGATCATCAACCCTGACTCCAACCCCGGATTCGCACTGAGGAACGGGGGGAAATCATTGAGCTGTGGATTAACGAGACGTTCAATTCTCCGCTCTGAAATATTAGCCAACTCACTGACCGCGATTTTTAAAAAGTCCATCGCAAAAGCGATCGGCTGGCCGTGGAAGTTACCACCGGATACGACGACTTTCCCACCTTCTAACAGCAGTGGATTGTCCGTTGCCGCATTCATTTCAATCGTTAATTTCTGCCGCACGTAATGCAGCGTCTGCCATGTCGCGCCGTGCACTTGTGGAATACATCGTAAGGAATAAGCGTCCTGCACCCTTTTTTCTCCTTGAAACGTGACAAGATGACTGCCGTTGATCAAATGACGCATCCTTTCGGCGACAGCCATTTGTTCCGGATAGCCACGCGCTTCATGTATGCTCGGATGAAAAGCATCACGTATGCCTTCCAACGCCTGCAACGTAAGACTTGCCACCCAGTCACACTGCAAAGCCAGCCGCTCCGCTTCGATATAACTGATGACTCCGACCGCCGTCATCGCCTGGGTTCCGTTAATGAGCGCAAGCCCTTCTTTTGCCTTCAACGATAATGGCTTCAACGACAGCCTCTGTAATATATCCTTCGTTGCATGTCGATCTCCTTCATAAAATACTTCCCCTTCTCCCATCAAGACGAGCGCCAAATGGGCGAGCGGAGCTAAGTCCCCGGAAGCCCCGAGTGACCCTTGTGAAGGAATGACCGGATGGACGTGAAGGTTAACGAGATCACATAACCTTTGGACGAGCACTTCCCGGACGCCCGAGTAGCCTTTCATAAGGGCATTCAACCGGAGCACCATCATGGCACGGCTCACTTCTTCAGAAAAAGGTTCCCCCACTCCGCACGCATGCGAACGGATCAGATGGTGCTGCAGGCTGTCGACGTCTTCCGCTGCAATTCGGACATCACTTAATTTTCCGAAACCTGTGTTGATGCCGTACACCGAGTGCCCTCGGGTGACGATTTCTTCGACGGTTTCTCTGCTTGCCCTGACATCGATCAGGCTCGTTTTTGATAAGCCGATTTTGGCACTCTCGAAACAGATTTCCTTCATTTGCTCGATTGTTAAGTCTCTTCCATTAAGTTCGATCATCCACAATCCCCCTTTCGCTTGAAAAGATTCTGGTGGATTTTCTACAAAAAGAGGCGACAATGGCATAGGAAATACCATTGTCGCCCCCTCATCGCTCATGACTATAGGCCACCTATTCTTTATATATGATTGATTCCGAGTCCAAATGTCTCATGTTCCAAACCTTTTACCGGAGCACCGATTGTTCCGTAAAAAGCGACAGCGATCCACTCGCCTTCTTCCTTCCGGTCATAAGGTTTCCCACGCACGACGGCAAAGCGCAAACCGACGGTGCGCATCATATTGCCGACACCGATCTGCCCCCGCGTCACGCCCTGCAAGGATTCTAAGATCGCATGATATAACGCATGCGTCTCCCTGTAGACGTTTTCTGCAATGATGCCGTTTCGTTTGGCGGCGGTCTCGACTGCAGCAATCACTTTTTGAACTTCCATTGAACCCGCTTTCCCTTGGCAGTAATTCACCTGTTCAAACGCGGGCGCAAAATACTCCATCTCACTCTCATTCAGAGAAGCAAGCAGCATCGCAAGCTTCCCTATTTTCACTGTTTGGATCATCTCATCTCCACCCTGCTCATCACTAATAACTACTTAAATTGTAACCGCTTTCTTAATTGTCCGCAATACAAAAAAGATGACCTCATCCAAATGGACCAGGTCATACAGTATTTTCCATATTATTCAGTTTCAAGTATAGCCTGTAGTAGGCGGAGAAAGCGAGAAAGGCGATGATTGATCCTGTGAAGATCGGAATAATCAGCGGGAAGATGTACAGACTGACGGCCAGAATGAACCCTGAACTAATCGCAACCGTCAAGAACAACACCGGACTGACAAACGTAAGCATAAACGCTTTTTTCAGCACCGCTCCTGCTTTCAAATCAAAATGGACAAGCGTACTGAATGTGTTGATCGTGTACACGAACAATAAGATTCCTAAGATCAGAAACAGATTCATGAGCAGGGAACTCGTCGTAGAAAAATAATAAAGATCGGCTGCCAGCACACTCCACAAGATTGTAAGAACGATTCCAGCCTTCATGCTGTTTTTATAATTCTCTTTGTAATAGCTGAGATAAGACCGATCAGCGGTTTCTTTATGATCCTTCCTCACCCAGTCACGTGCTTTTGCAAACATGGCGGTGGTAGCAGGGAAAAATATGAAAGGCAGCAAAAGGACAAGTGGTGGCAGCAAATACCACAATTCTTTTACGTCTCCAATGTTCAATAAGCTCAACAATAATAGCGCAACAGGCAGATTGAACAACGCCCACTGAAGGTTGGTTAATGCAAATTTACTGATCCACTCGCTGACGGCATAAAGGCCGCCTCTGATTCCTGATGTTTGTTTCATACGTTTCCCCTTCCTAAATATAAAAACCCCTCAAAAGTCAGAGGGGTTTTGCTGTTTCTAAATTAAGCCCACCACATCTCCGTTGCTGGTTCTTCAATCAGCACAGACTTCAAGTTTTTCACGGCTTGATTGAATCCTTCGTTGATCGACATGATCGGATCTTCGTGCTCGATACTGACGACATGATCATAGCCGTACGTACGAAGTGCACTGATAATGTTGGACCATTCTTCAATTCCGTGACCGTAACCGACGGAGCGGAAACTCCATGCGCGTGTCTGCACGTTTCCGTAATTCTGCATGTCTGTCAGACCGTACATGTTGACGTTATCCTGATCGATGTATGTGTCTTTCGCATGGAAATGGTGGATCGCATTTTCTTTACCCAAAATCTTGATAGCCGCTACTGGATCGATGCCCTGCCACCATAAGTGACTTGGGTCAAGGTTCGCCCCGATGGCATCACTTGTTGCTTCACGAAGCTTCAACATCGTGTAAGGCGTGTGGACAAGGAATCCTGCGTGCAGTTCAAGACCGACTTTGACGTTATGTTCTTCGGCAAACTTCCCTTGTTCTTTCCAATAAGGGATCAGTTTTTCGTTCCACTGCCATTCTAACACATCTGAATACTCCGGTGGCCATGGAGTGACCGGCCAGTTGGGAGCGGTATCGTTCTCGTGCCCGCCTGGTGTACCTGAGAAGGTGTTCACGACAGGGACATCCATTAAGCTTGCTAGTCTCACTGATTTTACAAATGCTTCATGAGACTCTTCTGCGAAAGCTTTGTCCGGTGAAACCGGATTTCCATGACAGCTGAAAGCACTGATGGTCAGTCCGCGATCATGAACTTTCTTTAAGTACTCGTTTCGTTTCTCTTCACTTTCCAAGAGCTCATCAACGTTACAGTGAGCATTGCCAGGGTAGCCGCCTGTCCCGATTTCGACCGCTTTCAAACCTGCTTCTTTTGCATGGTCCAACATTTCTTCAAAGGATTTATCGGAAAATAATACAGTAAAAACGCCTAATTTCATGATCAATCTCCTCCTGCTAGGTTTATAGTTTCACACTCGTACCTGTTTCACTACTTTGATAGATCGCTTCCATCAGTTTCGTCACTTTTAACGCCTGTTCCGTCTTCACGACTAATTCGTCATTCCCTAAACAGCTGTCGATAAAATTTTCTGCCTGAGCGAGACCAGGGGTTGGTTCGCCTTCACGGATTTTCGCTGTACTATCGAGCAGCGCCCCGTATTTGGCTTGATAGAGTTCAAATGGATAAACACTGAGGCCACCGTCGACACCAGAAATCGAAAGCGACGTGTGGTCTTCCTTGATATTAGCCGCCCATGAACACTCAAATTGAAGCGACTCTCCGTTTTCGAACGTAATGTAACTCGTCACATGATCATCAACGTTGAACGATTCATGATCGAACGCTCCCCAGTCGTTCACCTGTCCCGGAGTTTTACTCAATCGATCGTAGGTGCGTCCCATCACCTCTACAGGTTTTGGATCATCCAGAAGCCAAAGCGCAAGGTCAAGCAAGTGACAGCCAAAATCAATCAAACTGCCGCCGCCTTGCAAATCTTTATTCGTAAATACACCCCAGCCTGGAACTTTTCGGCGCCGCATGGCCTGGACTCTTGTAACAAGAGGATCGCCAATTTCATTATTTAGGATCGCTTTTTTCGCCAGCTGCGCTTCCGGTGTGTACCGGTAATGATAAGCAATCGATAAAAGACGGTCATTCTTCTCCGCGGCTTTCATCATCGCTTCGCATTCTTCTGTCGTAATCGCCATCGGTTTCTCACATAGCACGTGCACACCAGCTTCAAGGGCGGCAATGGAAATCTCTGCATGGAACTTGTTCGGCGTACAGATTGTGACCGCATCAACTTTTGAGAACATATCTTTATAATCTTTGAAAACATAGGGAACCTGATGGGCTTCGGCTACTTCTTCCGCTCGTTCTTCTTTCACATCCTGGACAGCCGTAAGCTCCACTTTGTCTTTTAAATCAAGGAAAGAGGGAATATGCCGTCCTTGGGCAATTCCCCCTACTCCGATGATTCCCATTTTTAAGCGAGTCATTTCGTGATTTTCTCCAGGCTGCTGATTTGTCTCGTTTCGCCTGAGCGGAGGGCACCGAGGATGACTTCCAGTGATTTCATACCTTCTTCGCCAGTGATGAGCGGCTCGGTATCATTCACAATGCTTTCAACGAAGTGGTCGATGACATGAGAATTGCTTTGTCCGCCTTCTTCATTGGATTGAATTTTTCCAAGCTGATAATTGACGATATCGCCATTCGTGTATTGAGCGATCAAGGAGTATTCTGGATCGTCTTCAAGGCGAAGTGTTCCTTTTTCCCCGTAAATCACTGTTGAGTTGTCTTCGTTCGGATTGTAGGCCCAGCTCGCTGCCATCGTTCCGACGACACCGGATTGAGAACGTAGAATACAGACAGCATTATCATCAACCGTAATGTCTTTCTTCGCATTGTTCTCGACAAAACCTGCCACATCGACGAATTCTTCGCCAAGGATGTAGCGGAGCAAGTCTGCCTTATGTACTCCCAAGTCACCCATGGCACCGATGAACGCTTGATCTTTTTTGAAGAACCAGCTGTCTTCCCCTTCTGCACTCCATCCTTCCGGTCCACCGTGACCGAAAGCCGTACGGAAACTGTACACTTTTCCGATTGCACCTGATTCAATCAGTTCTTTCGCTTTCACGTGAGATGGAACAAAACGTTGGTTGTGAGCGATCATCAATTTCTTTCCGTTCTTCTCAGCCGCTTGAATCATTTCTTCTGCTTCTTCTTTGGACGTTGCCATCGGCTTTTCACAAAGGACATGAGCACCGGCATTCAGTGCAGCAATCGAAGCGGGTGCATGCAAATAGTTCGGCAGGCAAACACTCACCGCGTCCACTTCTTCTTTCTGTAATAGCTCTTCATAGTCTGTGTAAAGAGTCGCACCGTGCAATTGCGCTACTTCTCGCGCGCGTTCTTCAACGATGTCACATACGGCCGTGACTTCAACATTTTCATTTGCAACATATTCCGGAAGGTGACGATTTTGAGCAATACTTCCGCATCCAATTACAGCAATTTTCAATTGTGTCATAGTTAAAAGCTCCTTTATGATTTAGTTGAAATTTCTTCTAAAGGTTGAGCATTACCGTAAACAGGTGTCGGCGTTTCTGTGTTGTTCGCCCATTTCACACCATTACGGATGACGGTTTGTACTTCTTTGTTGTAATAGGTAGGATATGTTTCATGTCCCGGACGGAAGTAAAAGACCTTTCCTCTGCCACGACGGAAAGTAGCCCCACTACGGAACACCTCTCCACCTTCAAACCAGCTGACGAAAATCAATTCTTCAGGTGTAGGGATATCAAAATGTTCGCCATACATTTCTTCTTTTTCAATTTCAATGAACTCGCCGATGCCTTCCGTGATCGGGTGGCTTGGATCGACGACCCAGATGCGTTCTTTCTCATCCGCCTCGCGCCATTTCAAGTCACAGGATGTGCCCATCAACTTTTTGAATGGCTTAGAAAAGTGGGCAGAGTGAAGAACGACCAGTCCCATGCCTTCGAGTACGCGCTGCTTTACTTTTTCCGCGATTTCATCCTGCACTTCATCATGGGCTTTGTGTCCCCACCAAACGAGTACATCCGTTTCTGCAAGTACTTCATCGGTCAATCCATGCTCTTCCTCATCCAATGTCGCTGTTTTCACATTCTCATGATCTTCCCCAAGAAAATCAGCGATTGCACTATGAATGCCCTCTGGATAAATATCAGCAACGACCTGGTTTTCTTTTTCGTGACGGTTTTCATTCCATACTAGTACGTTCATGTTCATTCCCCTTTTCTGTAAAATAAGCGCTCTCTTTATGCGAAAAAAATTAATCTTTTTGTTTGATCGTTTTCCTTGGGTGACAGGAATCCCGTTCTACGATGACCGTCGGGATGATCACACTTTTTTTGATCATGTCCGGACGGTTCAATAAATCAATCAAGCTCCTGGCTGATTCATGACCCAATTGAAACGACTGTGTATCTACTGTTGTTAGTGCGGGATTTGATAAACGGGCAATCATCGTGTTGTTGAACCCAACGATGCTCATATCCTCCGGCAGCTTCAAACCTTTGGAGGTTAAAGCTCTCATGACGGTCAATGCATTATAATCATCGGTGATGACAAGGCCCGTCGGCGGGTCCTTTACCTGAAGCAGTTCCTCCACCACTTGATCGGCATCCGCCAGTCCCGATTGAATATTTTTCTGTAAATTCTTGTCTTCCTCTAAATGACCATTCGCCAAAGCTTGTCGAAATCCTTCTAAACGGTCCCTGGCTACTTCAAAATGAGAATCCCCTCCGATAAAGCCGATCCTCTCATGACCCAGTTGAATCAAATAATCCGTCACTTCTTTACTTGCGAGGATGTTGTCATTATCTACAAACATCGTTTCACCTGCTCGATTCACAGGTTTTCCGACCATCACGAAAGGAAAATTGCAATCCCTTAGATACGGAACGACCTTGTCATCTTCACGGGAGTACAAGACGATGACACCATCGACCCGCTTCCCCTGCACCATTTTGACAACCTCTTTGAAGATCGCTTCTTCCGTGTTGCCTGTCGTCAAATAAATGCTGTAATCCTCTTCATGACATGCATCGCTGATTCCCCTCAACAATTCTGAGAAAAAGGGGTTATCGAAAGAATGAACGGTAGAAACTTTGGTTACAATGCCGATCGTCTGTGTCGATTGACTGACAAGGACGCGACCGTTGTAGTTAATGTGATACCCCAGTTCCTCCATCACTTTTCTCACTTTCCGTTTTGTCCGTTCGCTGATACGCGGACTATCGGAGATGACTCTGGATACCGTAGAAGGAGCGACATTCGCAACTCTCGCCACATCTTTAATCGTGACAGACACGTCCATCGCCTCCTTTCCTCTATTCATCTTTCATTTTCTACCCTATTTAACGGCTCCTTCGGATACGCCGTTGATGATTTGTTTCTGAGCGAAGAAGTAGCCGACGATGACTGGCAGGATTGCGATGGTCAGACCTGCAAGTGCCAGGTGCCATTGTTTCGTGTATTGACCGAAGAAGTAGAACATCTTCAATGGAATCGTTGCATTGGACTCACTCAATACAAGAGATGGAAGGAGATAGTCGTTCCAGATCCAAATGACGTTCAAGATCGCTACGGTTACGGAAATCGGCTTCAACAATGGGAAAATGATGTACCAGAACGTTTGGAAACGGTTCGCTCCATCGATGATGGCCGCTTCGTCCATGGACTTCGAAATCCCTGTCATCGCTCCGTGGTAAAGGAAGATCGACAAACTACAACCGAAACCAAGGTACATGAAGATCAATCCACCAGCGTTCAACATGTCCGCCTGCCCGAAAATAGAGACGAGTGGAATCATAACGGACTGGAACGGAATCAACATTGCAGCAACGAAGATGAAGAAGATGATGCCACTGAGTTTACTTTTGTTCCTTGCTAAGGCATATCCGGCCATAGAAGAGAACAGGATGATGATGGCGATACTCAAGCCTGTAATCAAGACAGAGTTGAACAGTGACTTCAAGAATGCCAAATCAATGAATGCTTCTACAAAGTTTGAGAATACAACTTCTTCCGGGAACCCTAAAACGCCTGAGAAGATGTCACGCTTTGTTTTAAACGCATTGACAATCATCAAGTAGAAGGGCGCAATCCAGATGAGACCAAGCAGAAGGCCGAGAATTTCAATGGAGATTAAATTCCGTTTTTCTTTATTCTTTTTCATTACATCTCAACCTCCCGTTTCTTGTTGTAATACACTTGAGTCAATGCAATAACAGCAACAATCAAGAAAAAGATAACGGCTTTGGCCTGAGCGTAAGCCATTTGATTATCAGAGAACGCGGTACGGACAATTTCCATCGCAACCATTTGCGTCGAGTTGAATGGTCCGCCGTTTGTCAGGGACAAGTTTTGGTCATAGATCTTGAAGGCCATGGAAAGCGTCAAGAACATACTGACCGTAAAGGCCGGTGCAACGAGCGGGAACGTGATGTTTTTGAAGCGTTGGAAGCTGCTTGCTCCGTCGATTTTCGCTGCTTCGATCAACTCTTTCGGAATGTTTTCAAGGTAAGCAATGTAAATGATCATGATATACCCAGCCATCTGCCATGCGGTCAGGATGACTAGACCCCAGAAACCAGTGTTCGTTGTAGACAACCAACCGTTCAATCCTTCAATTCCAGTAAGACCGGCAATATCTCCAAAAACGCTGATGAAGATGAACTGCCAGATAAATCCTAAAATCAGCCCACCGATCAAGTTCGGCATAAAGAATACGGTACGCAGAAGGTTGCCTGACTTGATGTTACGAGTAACAAGAAGAGCCAGTCCAAGGCCCATAATGTTCAAGAGGATGACGGTCACAACGGCGAATTTAACCGTAAACCAAATCGAATCCATGAATTCACTTTCTTGGAAAAGGTTAATGTAATTCTCAAAACCTATGAATGCATTTGCTGTAATCCCGTTCCAATCCGTGAAGGAATAGAAGAGACCATATAAGAAAGGAATGACGACGACTATACCAAGACCCATGATCACCGGCGTCAGGAACAGCCAGAAAGATAAACTTCGATTCTGCATGTATTACTCCTCCAATGCTTTAAGCGGCACGAACCGCGCGTTATGATATCGATCTCATATGATTGGATAAAACATCCCATCTATTAACATACTTACCTATTTAAATATCCTAATAGAGGGGATTTTTTATAGTACCAGTAAGGGCAGCAAGCCCTTACTGGTTCCAATTCTACTAATTATTGACGAGCATCTTCCCAAGCTTGCGTTGCTCTTTGTTCTACTTCTTCCCAGCTGATATCTCCAGCAAGGTATTCTTGTACAGCTACTCCGAATGCGTCCTCAGTCCAGCCAGTAGGCGCGCCAAGGAAGACCCATCCAAGTGTGTTGCCTTCGTTTGCATACTCATAGATTTCCTGAGAAATCGGATCTGCGATTTCCTGATCTTCATATCCTTCGTATGCCGGAATGAACTTGAATTCTTCCGTTACGAATTTCTTACCTTGATCAGATGTGTACATCCAGTCCAAGAAATCCTTACTTGCTTGTACGACTTCATCTTCAGACTCTTTGTTTACAACCCAGTAGTTTGGTACACCAACAGGGATGCTTCCTTCGTAACCTTCTACAGGGATTGGAAGAAGGCCGACGTTGTTCTCAGCAAATTCAGGATCCATGGATTCAATCGTGTTATAAACCCAGTTTCCTTGCTGAATCATCGCAACTTTTCCAAGAGAGAAGTTTTCTTCAACTTGTTGAGAATAGTCAAGGCTAAGTGTTGGCTGAACAGAGTACTCATTTTGAAGGTCTACGAAACGTTTCATTTGGTCACCCATCTGAAACTCAATCGTGTCCGCTTCATAAGCTTCCATAATGTCATTGTTGAATTCATCTGCAATATACGCATTGGCTAAGTGGTTACCGATGACCCACTTCTCTTTAGCCGGGAAGGCAAATGGTGCATCGATTCCAAGCTCGCCTTTTTGATCTTCCAACGTTTGAACAGCTTCTTCTAGAGCTTCAAACGTTGTGATTTCTTCAGCATTGATTCCTGCTTCTTCAAAAACTTTTTTGTTATAAAGAAGACCGTATCCTTCCTGGTTGAAAGGAAGTCCTAATACTTGGTCATTACGGGATACGCCGGAAAGCGTCCCTTCAAGTGCTGCGTTTGCTGCATCTGTATCAGAAAGGTCTGCTAAGTACTGCTCATACTCATCGACATCTGTCGGTCCACCAACGTTGAAAATGTCAGGCTCTTCTCCAGAAGAGAAAGAAGTCTTCAATGAAGCCCCATAGTCGTTTCCTCCACCGACGGTTTTCACGTTGATGTTCACGTCTGGGTTTTCTTCTTCATACATGGAGACAAGCTCTTCAAACTGGTCCTTGAACTCTACTTTAAACTGAAAGACATCGACGGTAACGGCATCGCCTGAAGCATTGTCGTCTGAACTGCTGCTGTCGTCTGATCCAAATGAACAACCAGTAAGAGCTACAGTAGACGCCAACAATGCTGTCGCAATCCCAGAATAAAATTTGTTTCTTTTCATCTGATCCACCCCTATTAATTTATTAATCGTTGAATCCGCTTACATATCACATCTAAGAAAAGAGTTTTCTAACTTGTGCAACATGCGCGCATACGTTTGCGCAAATGGTAGTTAAAAAACTCATCCGCTTGTCCAACAATGAGTTATAAAAATGCTTTTGATTAAGATGTGAATACGTTTGCACAAAATTCATTGATTAATGAAGTTGAGTAAATCATAACACGGGGGTCTTCCAAACACAACACTATTTTTCAAATAATTCTCCAAATAGACAGCGTTTACATGGATTCGTTTTTTCCGTCTTTTATGTGTCATGTCATGAACATACGCGATTCCACATACTTTGTAAGAGTGAGGTGAAAGAAATGAAGAAAAAGAACGGTCCGATCAATTGGGAGGCTTTTTCAGAAAATGTGGAGAAGGTGTTAGGAGAAGATTTCTGGAACGACATGCATCATGTTATTCCAAAACGCGGTCCTTCTTATGACTTTTTTGAAACGGAAGATCAGGCTGTCCTTGTGATTGAACTGCCAGGTTTAACAAAGAACGACCCAGTCTATCTGACCCAGGAAGGCACGTCCATGATTATCCGGGGGGAGATTACTCCCGATTACCCCGTAGCGGAAGAAGATTTAATCCATAACGAACGTTTGAAAGGGAGCTTCAAACGTGTGATCCCAGTGCCCTTTCATTTTACTGCAGAAGATATCGTGACCGCCTACAAAGAAGGCCTGTTGATCGTCACCATTTTTAAACGTCACAAAAACAAGGATATTCCCATTGAATTAGAGGATCATCAATAATGCAAAAAGATCTCTTTTTCATCAGAGCTCTTTTTTTGTAAACGAACTTCGATGGCCCCGTCCTGGTACTGTGCATACCCATTTCTTCTGCTCGTCTGAGCAGGCAGCGCAATCTCCATCCTTTCAGCCCATATCCCGCTAACAAACAGTTTCCCGCTTCCAACACTCAATCTTATCGCTTCTACATCCACTTCGTAAGGAATAGGGATGGTGACGACAACTTCCTTCATCAGCTCCATCACTCTATAATCACTGCTCGGATGTTTTGGTTTTTGTTGATCATTTGGCGTCAGAGCATCCTGAATCGACTTTTGCACGAAATCATTCATTTTCCCCATATCCATCAAATCATCAGGAAGAAAAGAACTCTCTTTCCCCAAAGGATTGAACCAATTCATAATGTCTTTCATGCTTATCTTTTCCTTTCATACATTAGTCATAGGAGGTGATGATATGAGTCACATTCAATTTAAGAATTTGTCCGTTGACCAAATCAGTGATGCATCTGGAATCTTTTCAGGAACCAACCTCCAGTCCGGATTTAAGGCCGTGGAACAGAGATGGGAGGGAAACGGAAAAATCATTGGTCATAAAAACACCCTCCAGCATAATAAACATCTAGTCATCAAACGGCCTTCTAAAAGAGTGTAGACGATATGTTGTTTAAAAAACGTCGTGACAAGCAAGCGGATATCGATCATCTTGTAAAAGAGATTCATGAATTAAAACAAGTGATCCAAGGAATGCAGGGGAAGCATGTGGAATACCATATTCATTTTGACCAAGTCGATATCCATGACCCCAACCTTGAACAATTGACGTTCCAGTTGGATCAATTAGATATCGATGAATTGAGCGGAGCTCTTAATATGGGAAACAATTTCGGTGTGAACGTCAAACCGAAAAACTCTTCACGTCCTGAATTGAGCCGAACGGACAATGGATTGAAGTTCAGCTTCAAATCAAAGGAGGATTCCTAATATGGCCGGTCTGACTCCTTACTTTTTCATAGGGAACATAAGGATTGGAACGATTGAAAATGCCTCCTGTTTGAATATGGGAAACAATATCCCGACAGGATTTGAGAGTTATCAAAAACATAACCAGGGCTTTGGGAACGTCTATGGAGATGGCAATACCCTCGAAGGATTACGTTCCATTTTAAGTGACTCAGCCATTCTTGACCTGATGTCCCAAGAAAACGGCCAGGAAATCCCGGAATGGGTAAAAAAACTCATTGAAAAGAAAATGGAGGATCATCCTGAAGATTGATCGGCTCCATTCTCCTTTTTGGATGGACGTGCCATTTTCGTTATCGGCATATCGATTTCATCGTTATCATGAATCACATTCACATTATAAGAAATGATGTTTCCATCCCCTACGACTGTACCAAGGGCAGCATTTTGCTTTTCCTGCGCTTCCCAATGGGTTTGGGTGTTCGGACCGACAAATATGCCGGAGTTATTCGTCATGTGATTGACATAGATGGAGTCAAATTGAATATCGATCAGAAGCCCCCCCTAATATTGGACGTTTGGTTGAGGGTTGCTGACGGTAGGGTTAACGATCGGTGTATCATTAACATCATTATCAATAATCGTATTCACATTGTTGGTCGCAATGAAAAAACCGACGGGAATTCCTGCAGCATTATTGTTCTTCCCTTGCCAGGACCAATCGGGTTGATTGTTCTGCCCTGTGGATATGATTCCATTTTCAGTAATGGAGTTGACAGCGATTTGATTGAAGACGACAGATACGGGCATTCCTATTCACCTCACCTTTTCTTCTGATATCCTATTCTAGAACATTTGGAATGTGTCTTTTTCGGACAAACCTACATCACCCCCATGCTTCCCGTAACATTCAAAGCAAAAATCAATCTCAAGAGTCGCTCCATCTGTAACCGTACACACTTCATACTCACGAAGCTCTTTTTTACACATCCAGCAAACGCTGTGAACTTCATTCATTTCCTGCATCGTCTCTTTCCAACCCATTCGTATCCCACCTTTGATTGTTTGGCTATAGCGTTATCTTACGCGGTACCCAGACACTTTCAAAATCAGCAAAATGCCCTTTGTCCCCTACCTTTGGTTGTTCTTTTTCTACTTTCTTCTGGTTATTTTTCGTTTTCGGAAGGGAATTCGACAATGGAAATCTAATTTTGATAAGAGTAGAAAATTAAATGCAATGAGGATGAAAGGAAAGGGATCGATATGAATACACCTATACCTATCGCAGTACAGCTTTATACTTTACGAAATGAAACCGCCGCAGACTTTGCTGGAACGTTAAGGAAAGTAGCCGACTTAGGCTTTGATGCCGTCGAGTTTGCCGGTTTTGGTGACATGACAGCTCTCGAGGTCAAACGCTTATTAGATGAACTTGGTTTAAAAGCCGCTTCCAGCCACGTCCCGCTGGATGAACTAAAAAACAATCTTCCGCAGGTCATCGAGGATCAAAAAACGATTGGAAGCCAATATGTCGTCTGTCCGTACATCGAGAATCGAAATGAAGCGGACTATGTGCAGTTAATTGAGGATTTGAAAAAAATCGGTGATGAATGCCGTCAGCATGGTCTTACTTTGTGCTATCATAATCATGACTTCGAATTGGAGCCGCTGCCGGATGGAAGAAAGCCACTGGACGCGATCCTTGAGGAAACCGATGAGAACCAGGTTCAGGCGGAATTCGATATCTACTGGCTTCAAAAAGCAGGCGATCAACCTTCTGCGTGGATCGACCGCTACCAGGGACGTACGCCATTGATTCATTTGAAGGACATGACCCTTGATGAAGAACAATATTTCGCTGAGCTCGGGACAGGCGGCGTTGATTTAGATACGGTGTTTGTTCTTGGTGAGAAAGCCGGGGTGAAATATTGGATCGTCGAGCAGGATGAAAGCAGACGCACACCTTTAGAAAGCTTGGAAATCAGTATGAATTACTTAAAAGAGAAATTCCCTCAATTGAATAAATAAACGGAAGAGCGTGATTTCTTCACGCTCCTTCTTTATGTAAGGAGAAACAAATGGACAAAGCATTCGTATCATGGATTTATGATTTTTCTGAAGCCGAATGGGTGGATGCACCTATGATCTTCTTTTCATCATGGGGTTACAAAGCGATAATCGGGTTATTCTTTTTACTGGCTTTGTTGAAAGCGACTCGCAAACTCGGACTCGCAGCGATCGCAGCCTCACTAGCAGGCTTAGTCATAAGCAGAACCATTCGCTGGATTGCGCCGCGGGAAAGACCTTTCGCAGCCCTTGAAGAAGTCACACCATTAATTGAAAAAGAAGCGAGTGCATCCTTCCCCAGCGAACAAGCATTGTTTGTCGGAATCTTTATCGCTTTGCTGTGGATAATCAGAAGCAGACTGAGGTGGGCTGGGTTACTTACTGGATTGGTTATTCTTGTATCAAGAGTATACCTTGGTCACCATTATGTTTCAGATGTACTGATTGGAGCTATTTTGGGTGGTTTTCTTTACGTTACCATCTCTAAAATATTCAGCATCAAGCAGAGTTTCCCGGTAGAAAAAGAGAAAAGCCTGATCTCGTAAAAGAGTCAGGCTTTTTTTATTTATTCTGGTGGATTCTCCATTTATTAAACTCCAAATATTCACGGAATTGTTCTTTAGAGATCCCTGAATTCATCGCTTCCTGAACCAAATTCATCCAATCTTTGTCCAGCGTTTCATCTTGAGGTTCGTTTTCTCCGTGGAGTAAAAAGTTGATGGAAACGTCTAGTTCCTGGGATATTTTAGTCAAGAACTGAATGGAAGGATTGGTCTGGATATTCCGCTCAATCGAACTCAAGTAAGATTTTGCGACTCCCGCCCTTTCGGCTAATTCAGATAGCGACATATGTCGGTCTTTACGAATTTTTTGAATGCGTTCACCGATCATGATCTCACCTTCTTTCCTGTTGATATGAGTATAGCACAGATTGAACAACCGTTCTATTTAAAGCACGAAAAATCAATACGGAGTCCTATGTATGCTTTCATTTCCCCTATATGTATACTTCCTATTCCCTATCTTTTATTATCGTACAATCATACAAATTATTTAGTGAAAGTTTTACTTTAACGAACGTTTTTTTGCTTTTGTTCAAGTATATATCAGGATTGTGTAAGACTTGATCTCTACATAACCGCGGTTCGTTTTCATGTTGAGCATCAAGGGTGGTGGGGAAGCTGGGAGAGCGAATAAAAACCTTGATAGAACAATACAAATTCCCCATATCAGTAGGTTTTAAGCTTTTATCGGTAGGTTAAGTATTTTTATCAGTGGCTTTCGTACTTTTATCGGTGACTTTCATACTTTTATCAGTGACTTCAATGATTTTAGCATACAGTGTATTCCTCCGACTCAAAATTGAATGGAAGTAAAAATGAATCACTTTCGTCTAGGATTCACACACTAACTGTAAAAATGAGTGAGAATCCTTAGGAAAAAGGTGAACAAGATGAATGACATTGTGGAACAGTTTGAAATTACATTCAACCAGATCCATCAACATTTGAAAGAACTGAATGGCTTCCCGAAAAATGATAATTTCGTGGAGCTTCTTCAGCGTTCCAAACTGAAGCATAGCGTCATCCGTATCCACTTTGACCAGTTGAAGCAGTACGCAAAACTCCGAAATGCGATCGTTCACGAACGGATCAGTGGGGATTACTTTATCGCCACCCCTCATGAGGATGTCGTAAACGCATTGAAACGAATTAAACGAACGCTTGACCAACCGCCTGAAGCCCTGGAATTCGCCACTCGTCCCGTCCTTTTTTTCAAAGAAGATACAGCGCTTAGTCACGTGATGGAGGCGTTCGACCAGCACGGGATCTCTCAGTTCCCTATCTACACAAAAGAACGGGCTTTTTCAGGGTTACTAACCAATGACGGCATCGTCCGTTGGTTGTCTCAAAATCATAAAAATGAAAGAATCGTCCTTGAGAACATTTGCGCTTCAGACGTCCTCCCCGTTGAAAAGGATCGTAGTGTAGAATTTTTAAAAGCGGGTGCTACTGTATTTGACCTGGAAGAACGGTTTGAGAGAAGTTTAAATGAAAACCGGAAACTGAAGGCTGTTATTTTGACCGAAACGGGAAACCCTGATGACATGCCGATGGGAATTGTAACTACATGGGATCTAATTAAAGTTGACCGACGTGAAAGTGAGGAAGATTGAGTTTTTTCGAAGATATATAGCTAAAATTATTGAACGTTCATCCTTAAGAGGATATGATAAAACCATCCTAGTTTAGGAAGAGGGATGTAAGCATGAATGAACGCAGACATGAACCCTTTCGGTATCCATTCCAAACACCTCTCCCGGGTTTTTACAACAAAAAGTTCAGCAGCCATTTGTCAGGTCCTATGGAAGTGAAAGACATCAGTATGAACGGATTACGTTTTTCCTGTGATTCTCAACCTGGATTGTCTATGAAAGATGAGTTGTTCCTCACCTTCATTTATGAAAATAAGACATTTACAGCTGAAGGGCGACTCATTTGGATGAAAATGGAAGAGCAGTATATGACGTGTGGTGTACACGTGTTTGAATATCCAGATCAACTAAAAGAGATCATTGCAAAGCTTGGGGATTCACTTAAGAATGTTCAGAATGATTCAATGGAAACGAAGTCTCCGTAATGGAGGCTTTTTTATTTTGGGATGGCCATTGTTTTGGATGCCAGGCACAGTTTTATGAATATTGGTGCCTGGCACCCATTGAATTGTTGATATGTAAAAAAATGGTGTACCAGGTCATCCAATATTTGGATGACCTGGTACACCAAAAAATGTAAGTTATTCTTTTTGGGCTCTTTTTCGGAAGAAGCCGGTGATTTTGTTGGATAGGTCGTCAAAGTATGTGTAAACGACAGGGATGAGTACAAGCGTGAAAAAGCTCGATACGGTCAAGCCGAAAATGATGGTGACCGCTAGAGGTTGTTGTGCTTCAGCGCCTCGTCCAATTCCGATCGCTAATGGGACCATACCGAGCACTGTCGTCAAGGTCGTCATCAGGATAGGACGAAGGCGGTTAGGTCCCGCCTCTAATATGGCTTCATAACGATCGTACGACTTCCGTCTCAGGATGTTGATGTAATCGACAAGCACGATGGCGTTGTTGACGACAATCCCTGCCAGCATAATGATTCCGACAAAGGCCGGCAAGCTGAATGGAAGGCCGGTCACAAATAAACCGCCTGAAATTCCGATAATGGTTGCCGGTAAAGAAAACATGATGATAAATGGGAACAAGAAGTTCTCAAATTGAATCGCCATGACGGCATAGACAAGGAAAATCGAAAAAATCAAGGCAAGAGACAAGTCGCCAAAAGCTTCCTGCATATCCTGCGCCTGTCCTCCTATGGTGTAGGAGTAGCCGTCAGGAAAATTCAGACGCTCCAACTCTGTCCGCACTTCTTCTGTTGCCGTCCCTAGATCAATATTAGAAATCTCCGCTTCCACATTCACTTGCGGCTGTTGGTTTTGACGGAGCAGAGACACAGGTCCCTGAACTTGTTTCAACTCCGCAATGGTGGCGAGTGGAATGAGTGACCCATTCGGTGCTTGGACCGACATCCCTTCTAAATCTGCAATCGTCTGGCGCTCATCTTCCGGAAGGATAAAACGCACATCGATTTCATCTGTTCCATTTCGATATCGCGTCGCTACCTGACCATTGAAACCGAGCTGTACCTGGCTGATCACTTGTTGCTCAGTCAGGCCGTATTGGGCCGCTTTATCCTGGTCCACTTCAATCTGCATTTCAGGGCGTCCTTCATCCGTCGATGACGTAGCATTTTGCACCCCGTCAATTTCATTCATCAAATAAGCGACTTGGCCAGCAAGCTCGTCCAATACTTCATATTCTCCACCATTGATTTGCACTTGCAATGGTGCACCAGTTCCGAGACCAGCATCTAATTCACTCACTTCTATTTCAGCACCTGGAATGTTGGAGAGGGATTCACTCATTTCCTCCATGACGGTTTGGGTCGTTTTTTCCCGCTGTGAAGGTTCGACAAGCTGAATCGTATAGGAAGCAAAGTCAGACGAGCCGTTCCCTATGCTTCCCATCGAACCTCCGCCAATAGAAAGGTAGCTGACATCTATGATTTCACTATAGTTCTCAATCTCTGTGTCAATTTCTTCTGTGAGAGCTTCCGTTTCCTCAAGAGATGTCCCTTCAGGCATGTTCACTCGCACTTCCACCTGCCCTTGATCGGAAGGGGGAATGAATTCTGTTCCAATCAATGGAATGAGGGCTACACTCCCTGCGATAAGAGCAAATGTAATCGCAATGGTCGTTTTTCTGAATTTCAATACCCACCTTAAAATCGAGCGGTAGCCATCATTCACTTTTTCTAAAAAGCGGTTAAACCAGTACCGGCGTCCTTCTTCTTTCAAAGATTTTGTTAACAGTTTCGAAGACAGCATGGGAATCAAAGTCACAGAAACCGCTAAGGAAGCAATGAGCGCAAACATGATCGTCAACGCAAGCGGTGTGAACAATTCAGATGCAATGCCTTCTACGAAGATAATCGGTAAAAAGACGACGAGTGTCGTTGTCGCTGAGGCCACAACAGCGGGGGCAAGTTCTGACGCCCCTTGTTTAGCCGTTTCGACCATCGAATATCCTCGCTGACGGTAGCTGACGATGTTTTCTAAAATGACGATAGAACTGTCCACCATCATTCCAATCCCGAGGGCGAGTCCCCCCATCGTCAGCACGTTCAATGTTTCACCGGTGAAGTACATTAAAGTAAATGTCGATATGATTGCAATCGGTATCGACAACCCGATGACGAGCGTCGCGCGTACACTTTTCAAAAACAACAGCAGAATCAGGACGGAAAAAATACCGCCGAGGATGATGTTCAATACAACGCTGTTGATCGATATTTTAATAAATTCTGATGTATCTAAAACAATGCTTGTGCCAACACCTTCGGGAAGATCTGCTTCCAGCTCATCCATCGCTTCCCTCACGTTATCGGCGGTTTCAACGGTGTTCGCATCCGTTTTCTTCAAAATGGAGAGCACGACAGAAGACGAACCGTTGACCTTGCTGATGGTGTTGGAATTGGTAAGTGTATCGTTCACTTCAGCAATTTGATCAAGCGTCACTTGTGCCCCTGAAGGAGATTGAATCCTTGTGTTTCTCACATCTTCCACAGAGGTGAATTCTCCATCAATCCGAATTTGCAGATCCTTCTGCCCTTTCTCGATGGTTCCTGCTGAGGCTGATTGATTGGCTGCATTCAGCGCCTGAATCAACGTTTGGGAATCCAAGCCGTATGTAGCCATTTGGGCGCGATCGACGAGAACTTGCACTTCTTTTGTCTGTCCGCCTTCAATGCTGACCGAAGCGACCCCTTCCTGCCGTTCAAGAAAAGGAACCAGCCGGTTTTCTGCTACTTTTTGTAGCTCATCCGGCGTATCTCCTGAAAGGCCGACCGTCATGATTGGAAGCTGTTGCGGATCAAAACGGAGCACACTTGGATCTGACGCCCCTTCTGGTAAAAGCCCTGTCACCTGATCAACGTTTTCCCTGACTTGTAAGAGCGTGCTGTCAAGATTCACCCCTGTATTGAACTGCATAAGAACGAGCGAGGCCCCAGCCTGTGATTGAGACTGGAGCACCTCGAGTCCTTCAATACTACTGACGGAAGACTCCACTGGCCTGCTGACGAGTTTTTCGACCTCCTGTGGTGCTGCTCCTTCATAGGAAGTCGATACCACTGCGATCGGCAAGTCAATTTCCGGATATAAATCAATGGTCAAACTTCTTAGAGATACAAATCCCAGACCAAGTATCGCAGCAACGATCATGATGACTCCGACTGGTCTTTTGACGGAAAGGTTTACAAGCTTCATCAGGAATCCTCCTCCATGATGGTGACTTGATCCCCGTCTGACAGGGTCAGCTGCCCTGTTGTAATCACCGTCGCATCTTCAGGGATGTTCCCGGACACCGCTGTAAAGTCCGACTGAGATTCTAAAACTGATACAATAACCTGGACTGCTTTTTCATCGACAACCTGATAAACGAAGGTTTCATCATTCTGTTCTACCAGACTGTCTGTCGGGACAATGAGTGTATTTTCCACAACATTTTCTGGAAGTAAGAAAGTCGCCATCATTCCTGGTTTAATCTTTTCATCTCCATTACTCACCGTTGCTTCGACCGGGTAAAGTCCAGTATCATCAGGAACGGAAGAGACGTAGCTGACGGTTGATGATACCTGTTCTTCCAAAGAAGGAAGATCGACGGTGAGCTCCGCTCCTTTTTCAAAAAGAGAGAGTTGATCGGCGGTGACAGAAGCTGTGATCGTCATGGGATCCAGACTGACGATGGTGGCAAGTGGCTGTTGGTTGCTTACCATATCCCCTTCACTAGCATTCAATGTCGACACTTCGCCGGAAGTAGGTGCAGTGATCGCTTCATTTTCGGCTTGTTCCTGCGCCTGGTTTAATTGAACATTGGCTTGTTCTACCTGAAGCTCGGCCTGCTCAACGGCTACACGCGCCTGCTCCAATTGTTGTTCTGCTTGATCGACTTGCGCCTCTGCTTGCGCTACTGCAGACGAAGACTGAGGCTGCTGTCCATTTAACTGCTGGTATTGAGCATACGCTTGATCAGCACGGTTCTTCGCTTGTTGATAGAGCGCATCAGGAATGGTCCCTTCATCGGCCAATTTTTTCGTTTCATCAGCCAGTTGCTTGGCTTGTTCGTATTGTTGCTTCGCTGCTTCCGCTGCCTGAGCGGTTTGACTTGCCTCCGATTGCGAGGCCTGCTTAGCAAGGTCGACCTGCTCCTTCGCATTTTCAACACCCTGTGCCGCTTGCTCTTTTGATACCTGAGCATTTTCAAGCTGTGTTTGTGCTTGACGTAGGGCGATTTGCTGCAATTCTACCTGATTATCTACATTGCCTCCTGGACGGACGACGGCCACTGTTTCACCTTCTTCTACTCTGTCCCCTTTGGCAACGTTCAAGGTTGCCAATTCTCCTGGGGTTTCAGGCAGGACAGGTGAAGTATCAGCAGCGGTCGCACGGGCCACCAGTTTACGTTCCACGACAAAATCTTCTTTTTTCACGGACTCCACTTTGACCGGCGTGATCCGCTCCTCTATTTCTTCATTGGCTTCTTCCTGATTACAAGCGGTTACAAAGAAGAGCACCATGAACATGAAAATCAACCGTTTCATCTAAGACTTCCTCTCCATATCAGACTCTCGTAAATCTCCCGGACTTATCTTCTTTTTCTTCTCTATTTTCCCCCTCAACCGATGAGAGGATACCCTATTCAAACGCACTGACCATGTAGTCATAATTACGATTAATGTTACTAAATCGCGATTTGTAATGCAACTTGTAGTATTCCTACGAAAATGACAAAATTGTGACTAATTTTGGAAGTGATTCGTTTTCATACCTGGCCCCTCCATTGCTTTTTCCGGTACCAGGTACGGCAGGATAAAAAGCTGTACCTGGTACCGACCGACATGCACCTCGTACCGGTTATGAATAGTTAGTTATCAAATGAACGGCATAAAAAAGTGCACAAAAAAGCTGAACCTCTTGGATCAGGTTCAGCTTCTTCGTATTATTGCAGATTATTACCGAGCTGGGCGACGATCAAGTCCAACTTTTTGACCTTCGGGAGCTCATAGCCTGGAAAACGTTCATCAAAGTGGGCGAAAACAGGTTCTAGTGCTTCATCTTCCAGTAGTTCTTCATAAGTCCGGAATGTATGTTGATACTGTCCGATATAACGCTTCATCTTTTTATCAAAGCCTGATAAATGATACGTGGATGAGTAGTCGAAGGCTTTGACAATATCACTATCGTACGTTGGGAAACTCGGATTAATGGTATGCAGCATAGAAGCAGCTAATGGAAATTGCATCGTCGGGTTTCCTTTGTGATTTTTCACCTCATAAAGGCTTTTCGTAATGTGGACGATGTTCGGGCGTTCATATCCACGTTGTTCTTCCATCAGTTTGAAATAGTACGTTTCAAACTCCTTCGTCAGACTTGGATTGTCGAGGCGGAAGAAGTGCCGAAAGATGAATTGATAGAGCGTATCGTCCGGTACATAAGTATCTTGAAAGACGGTATGAAGATAGAGATACACATCCAATTTTTCCAGTGGAATCCGGTTCACCACTTTTTCATAGTCTTCCAAGATCAAATCTTTCAGGTCGCTTGCCGTTCTGTATTTCATCAATAATCACCTCTATTCGCTTATTCCACACATGAGAAACCTGAAAACTCCTGATTGTAAAGTTTTTATGAATATTTCTACTTCCATTCTACATAAGATTCTAACGTTTTCCAAAGGTTTTCAAAGATCCGGACTAAGATATAGTTCGTCCCCTCTCTCGCTTGAGTTTATGAAGAACCAACCGATGGTATAAGAAAAGGAGGGATAAGATGGACATCGCAGCAATATCAATGGCTATGAGTACAACAAGCCTGAAGCAACAATCCAGTCTAGCTTTGATGGATAAAGTAAAAGGGGATGCAGAAGAAAAGGGGAACCAAATGGTGGAAATGCTTAACCAATCCGCTCCTCACCCTGATCTCGGCAACCGGATTGATTTAAAGGGATAAAAAAGTTAGAGCTGGTAGGAAACTTTCCTACTGGCTCCTCTTTAAGAGGGTGATGTCAATAGGGAAAGGATTAGCGTTGAGCGGTTTCACTTTATTTATGGTAGGCATAGGGCTCTACCTCCTCCAACCATTAAGCATTGTGGATTTCTTCATCCCTGTTTTTACAATTGGAGGAATATGTATGGTTGCCATTGCCACCTTTCTGTCCATGAAAAAAAGCCGCTGAGAGGGCGGCTTTCTTTTATTCGTTATTATTTTCTTCGTCTGTTGTGGCACCATCATCTGTCATGCCGTCTTGGCCGTCTTCACCATTTCCGCCATTTTCGCCGTCAGTCATATCATCTTGTTCTTTTTCTTCTTCGTTCATGTCGCCTTCATCTTCCGTAGCGTCATCCATGTTGTCCTCTTCGTTGTTGTTTCCTTCTTCCATATTTTCTTCTTCTTCCATGTTGTTCTCTTCTTCTTGAGGCTCTTCTTCAGAAGCACAAGCTCCTAGTAGGGATACGGCAAAAAACGCGACCAAAAGTTTCATAAGTAATGCTTTCATCGATGTTTCCTCCTTTTAATGATTTCCCAAACTAGTATGTCCATATCCTGTAAGTTCATCCATATATACTAAAATTTTTTCATCTATCCCCTTATTCCAGTAACGCTCCCTTTTCTGGAAGACTCAGTTTGGTGATAACCGGGGTTCGTTTGCCGTATTTGGTGTCAGGGGTGGTTGGGAAGCCACTCGCTTTCCTGTGGGGGAGCGCCGAGCTTCCTCGGACTTCGTCCTGTGGGATCTCGTCTATCTCCTTCTCCCACGGGAGTCTCGCAGCTTCCCAACAACCCCATTCGATGCATGTGAGAAACGATCCCCTTTACCCACTGGGGCGGCTCCCACCCCACTTAGAAGTAGGTATAAAACGCTCTATACCAAGCTTTCACATTCGGATTCACACTGGGGAGAGTATTATATGATCCACTTCGCTTGAGCATACCAGCAGAGTTTCCGAGAAGTGGTTTCGAGACACTCCCATGCTAAAAGGGCGGAGGGGAATGGCGAGACTCCTACCTTAAGTGTGCAGGCGCCTCGATCAGCGGCGTATGGACTGGACTGAGCTGGAGGAGATAAAGGAAACACGAAGAACGGAGTGATTCGATGTTGACTTATCGTACAGAAGCGAGGGAAGTCTCACTAGCCGCTAGGCGCCGGAATCGGATATCTAAGAGGAAAAAAGTGCTTTGTGAGACCCCGCAGAGCGAAGCTCGAGGAGGCTCAAGAGAACGAGGAAGTTCGATTAAGTTCAGCACGTCCTGTGCCAACATCGAACGACCCCACCTCGTGTGGGGCCCGCGGAAAACGAGCCATTCCCCGAAGCCCCCATCCACTCAACAAAAGTATCGAAACTGAGTCTTCCACAATCCTGCCATATACTAAAAAAGAACGCAGCGGCGGCTGCATTCTTTTTCTTAGTTATTTCAAGGCAAACATGATTTCCGCTTCACATGCGACTTCTCCATCGACAGAGGCTGTTGCTTTTCCTTTTCCTACAGGACCTTTCAAACGGACGATTTCCACTTCCAATTTCAAACGGTCACCAGGCTTTACTTGGCGCTTGAAACGGCATTTGTCGATTCCTGTGAAAAAGGCCAGCTTCCCTTGGTTTTCTTCCTTTTTCAACATAGCGACCGCACCCATTTGGGCGAGGGCTTCTGTAATCAGGACTCCTGGCATGACAGGGTAATCAGGGAAGTGCCCCTGGAAAAACGGCTCGTTCATCGTTACATTCTTGTATCCGACCGCGCGCTCGCCTTCTACAATCTCTTCTACTTGGTCAATTAGTAGAAAGGGATAACGGTGTGGGATAATTTCTTTGATTTGTTGTATGTCCAGCATAATCTGACTCCTTTCCTATTCCATGCTTTCATTATAAAAGAAGCACAAGCCAGGGACAAAGTTTTTCTGAGGGTCCGTTTTAAATATGCACTTAAGGGAAAATATACTAGTAAGTTTACTTATTACAAAAAAGGAGGCCGCTGCGATGCTTTGGACGATTTTAATTATTATCCTCGTTCTATGGCTATTAGGCTTACTCGGGGGTATTGCAGGAAACTTGATTCATATTTTGCTTGTGGTAGCCCTCGTTGTACTCATTGTCCGTCTTGTGCAAGGCCGTGGGCGATTATAGTCAATGTAAATAAACCGCTATGGGCGCGTCCATAGCGGTTTTTATTTATGAGCTGCGTGTCAGTTCATTTGTAGAGGAAGTGCTTGTAGAAAGTGTTTGTTCACTACTTCCCGCCATCTGCGTATGTTTCATTTCCCTTACCGGACTCGTAGGGGTCAACCAAAACGTGTACCACGATCCCTCTTTAATAATTGGATCAAGGTCGAACAGTTCATATTTGCAGTTTTGAGAGATCTCTTTCAATTCTCCTTTGTTTGGCAAGGCAAAAAGGTTGGAGTGAGCGACAAAGAAGCTGTTAAATGCTGAAGAGAATGCTTCTCCATGTTCCGTTTCATTGATCGGTGTAATTACAGATATCAGCCCTTGGTTTTTCACGTAGGTGTGGAGATGGTTCAATAGATCCCTGCGGTCTGCCGGATGGATATAATGAAAGATGTTATGCAGTAAAACAACATCCACATTCTCACCTTCACGTGGTTTCCACTCATTAATATCCCCGACTTCGAAGCTGATGTTCGGATAACCTTCTGATAAGGTACGCGCTTTTTCAATGACCTTCTGATTGATATCTACCCCGATCATCTCCAGGTGTGGATATTCCATGGCGAGCTTCCTTAAATAACCTCCATGTCCGCAACCTAAATCAACGACAGAAGTCACTTGTTTATCTTTGATCATCCGCTTAATTTTCTTAATGGCAAAATGCTCAAGGAGAGCGGACGTTTCTGCTACCACTTCTCCATGGCGCTCATGATTGAATTCCGCCCGTTCATGGGATTTCATGATGTCTGGATAGTTCAACAATGTCGGCAGGTGTAGTTCCATCATTTCTTTCAGCAAGGCTTTGACTCCAGGTGATTGATCATCCCCCATCAAGCTTGCGCATTTCCTCTTTGATGTTCGATAGCGGTTGTTCGGGCGTTTCTTCATGTGCTTGACCGCCACTCCCACCTTAACCCAGGAGCTGAGCAGGTCATAAGGGTAGCCCGTTTTCTCACTGATCGCTTCAACCGTCCGTGCTGTTCTGAATTCATCAAAAAGACCGAGTTCTGATCCCACATAAGCGTGCCAGCTTGGTAAGAATGATTCGTTCTTTTTCATCCATTTCCTTGCCTGTATCGCTGTTACCCATTCATTCATGATATCCTTCCTTTCTCGTTTCTTTTCCAAGGATAATCTTCTGCTTCAGAAAAGAGATACTGACGCTGTTTTTGATCTGATACCCTTTTTTGTCTCGGTGGAAGCATACTGCCTTGGACGGCTCTGTCCACCAAAGTGAAATCCCATTTTCCCAGTCCTGATATGTTCAACATTTGTTTGACGTGGAGTTGGTCATCATCATAGATTCTCTGGACGGCTTTCATTCGGAACTTCCTCCACCATTCGTATTGGAACGAATACACAAGAGCGGATAAATGACTCAAGTTAAGTAAAAATTCTACACGGGGTCTGCGAATATCTTCATAATAATGAAGGTAATCCGAGTAGTTTTTCCCCTCTTCCTTACACCAAGCCAGAAGCTCACCTAAAACATCAGCATCCTGAATGGCAAGGTTCATCCCTTCTCCGGCCATGGGGTGAACGGTGTGCGCAGCGTCCCCTATGATCGCTAAATTACCGGAATAATAGCGATCGACATGATACGTAAACGGAATCATCAGTTGGACCGTTTTCCAATCTTTAATGGTCCGCACCCCTTCTGCAAGCTCAGGTTCAAGTTCACTGTAAGCTTGATAGAGGGACTCCAAACCTTTTTCCTGGATTCTTTTATACTCTCCCGCTTTGATTAAGAATACGGTCCGTACTTCATTATCAGGCAGAGGGAATAACCCTAGAAAACAACTGGATGTCGTAATGATCTTCCCTTTTGTGAATGATTCTGGCCGGGGAATAGTCACAGTCAGAAAATGGTGATTGTAGTCTTTTCTTTTAACGTGGACATTCATCGCATCACGCGTCGGTGAGCTCCGCCCCTCTGCCCCTATGTACACTTGAGCCTGGACGTAGAATGTCTCCTTCTTGCGCTTCACTTTTGCCATCCCTTTTTCAAACCCCATGAACCTTGCGCCGGGGAGGTAATGAAAAAATTCATCAAACTCCTTCCCCTTATTCCTGAGAATCTCTTTTGTTTTTTCATGCGGAACCATCAACGCGTGATCGTAAATGCTTGCCACACGGCTGTAACTCAACTCTGTCAGGTTGATCTCTTCAGGAGTACTGCCGCGGTTGCGATGAACTTCCTGAAAACGCAACTGGTCGATAACATGACCGTTCTCTTCCACTTCGTCCAATACGCCTAACCTTTCAAGAATAGCCAAAGTCTTCGGTTGCAAAAGTTCACCTTTATATACAGGAGATTCTCTTTTCAGCTGTTCCGCTATGACCACGTGAACACCACGGCTCGCCAGCTTCGCCGCAAGAGCAAGCCCTCCTACGCCACCGCCTGCAATGAATACATCTGTCTTCATGATTATGATCCCTCCCCGCTGCTTTGTTCTCTGTACGGATGTAATTCCCTAATCCATAGCTTGAAAACATTCGATGCTTCGCTTAACCGGTACGAGAAAAGAAATATTCGTACCTGGTACCATGCACAGATAGTCTGGTGACAGGTACGGCATTCTGCAAATAGGTACCGTGTACACCACTCCTCCTCTTCTGTACCTGGTACCGAGAAAGGAAAAACAGATGCCAGGCTTTGTGTTCAAATAATCACAAATGTAACCAAAAAGAACACGAGCCGTAACGACTCGTGTTCTGCATATTGAATAGGCTTATATCATAGAATGAAGTACAAGCTAAAGATTATTCTGTTTTCGTAACGATATCCCAAATGTGGCGCCATGTATCCATTTCAAGCGCGTCTGTCGGGTTCCCATCACCAATAACTCCATATCCGACCATCAATCCAATCAGTAAGGCAGCCGCACTGAAAAGAAGGACAAGAATGATACGCAGCCATATCGGCAGGACTCGCCGCCGTCCTTTTTTCGGAGCTTTCTCTTTTGCTCCCGATTCCTGCTTTTTGGACGATGCTTTCGCAGGCTTCTGCTTCGTGGCTTCATCTAAAGCTTGACGCTTTTTTTCTCTTTCCTGCTCTTTATTTAGCTTTTTGCCTTTTGATTTAGGATCTGTTGCCATGGTCCGTCAAACTCCTTACGTTTATGATCTCAGTTGACTCACAAGCCCCATCATTTGATCACCTGTGGATATGGATTTGGCGTTGAATTGATAGGCACGCTGAGCCATCAGCATTTCTGTCATTTGCTTCGCGACATCCACATTCGATGTTTCAAGCGTCTGGGACTGCATTTTTACATCTCCAGAAAGCACATCTCCCATAATTCCATCCTCCTCTACATTGTCAGGAATACGGAAACGATTCGCCCCTACCGATTCTAACATACGAGGTCGGACAGCTTCACTAACATCCAACGTACCTTCCACCACTTGGTTCTGGTCTCTTGTGACGAGAATTCTTCCATTTGGATCGATATTGATGGCTTGAAAGTTGTCTTCAAGTATAATAATTTCACCGTCCGCTCCCATTACAGGGTGACCATTCGCATCTGTCAGCAGCAATTGACCGTCATCGACCGGGTTCAAATAGAAGTTTCCTGCACGTGTATAGTGAACTTCTTCCCCTTGTGCCGTTGTGACTCGAAGGCCGAACATATGGCGGTCTTCCAATAAAGCCACATCCAGCTCCCTGCTCGTATTTTTCAAGCTCCCTTGAGTCAGGTCTAGGTTTGTGTGACCAAGCTTTGCTCCTGAACCAATCCGGATGCCTTCCGGTGTCAGCCGGCCGACCTCTGCATCAGAATGAGACTGGTTGTCGATTTGTTGATACAATAATGAAGAAAAATCGGCGTTGCGGCTTTTGTATCCTGTCGTTTCACTGTTGGACAAGTTGTTTCCGACAAGGTCCAGCTTCTTCTGCAGTTGTCCCATCGTCACAGCCGATTGGATCATTGAACGATTCATGAAAGATGCCACACTCCTTACCTAATTCTTCCGATTTCCGTCACTGCTTTTTGCATGCTTTGATCATAAGCTTTTAAGACACGCTGGTTCATTTCGAATGAACGGTATGTATTCATCATTTCTGTCATCGTCCTGTTTGGATCGACATTTGAACGCTCCAGATGGTGTTGAAGGATCGAGTAACCCACTCCCTCTTCCGCTCCAGGGTTTACAATGATATCCCCCTCTTCAGAAAGACGAAATAGATCGTTTGCTTCTTTGACCATTTGAGAAGCATCCGGTGTATAAGACAGCCCGAGTGTGAATGCCTGTCCATCCACCGTAAGCTCTCCAGTTTGTGAAACATTAAACTCCATGCCACCCGTATCGATCGGATCTCCGTTTCCATCCAAAACATAATACCCGAGATTTGTCGTCAAGAAACCTTCGCCATCTACGGTAAAGTTCCCGTTACGCGTGTACCGTTCTTCCCCATCCTCATTCTGGACACGAAAGAAAAGAGAACCGGATTCATCAGGTACTGCATTTTGTACAAGGGCAAGGTCTGTCCCCACCCCAGTTTCTTTCACGTCTCCTTGAACAAAAGAAGGAATCGCTTCCTGCATATACACACCTGTGTTAAGGGATCCTACATGGCCGCCATCAGGTATTTTGAATCCATTCTTCGTCGGGATCGTCTTGCTTCCCATCCGCTCTATCAATAGCTCTGGAAAAGCACGCATCGTTCCCTGGTCTGCTTTGTACCCTGGTGTGTACGCGTTCGCCATATTATTCGACAACGTTTCCTGCATCCTCTGGTTGGCCATCATACCTGCTGCTGCTGTGTAAAATCCCCTTAACAAGGTGTCTTCACTCCTTCCGTCCCATCTTAATCTATAGCTTCGTTGAAATACGCTTATCGATATTTTCAAGCATGATGCCTGTACCTGTAGCGACACAATCCATCGGAGATTCTGCTACAAGAACAGGAACCTTCAACTCTTCGGCGAGCAGTTGGTCAATCCCATGTAAAAGAGCCCCGCCGCCCGTCATGATGACTCCACGGTCAATAATATCCGCGGACAATTCAGGTGGTGTACGTTCCAGCACTTGTTTCGCTGCTTGAACGATGACCTGTACAGACTCACGTAAAGATCTTTCAATTTCTTCAGAGTTGACGGAGATCGTACGTGGTAATCCGGACACCATGTCTCGACCGCGAATTTCGATTTCCTCGTTTCTTGACCCAGGGAAAACCGTCGCCACGCTGATCTTAATGTCTTCAGCTGTCCGCTCTCCGATCAACAATTTATACTCTTTTTTAATGTATTGTAGAATCTCATGATCAAACTTATCACCGGCCATTTTAATTGAGGAAGCCGTGACAATATCGCCCATGGACAAAACAGCGACATCCGTTGTGCCACCTCCGATATCGACAACCATGTTCCCGCTTGGTTGGAAGATATCCATACCGGCACCAATCGCTGCTACCTTAGGCTCTTCTTCTAAATATACTTTTTTACCACCGGATTTCTCAGCCGCTTCTTTGATCGCTTTTTGCTCCACTTTCGTAATGTTCGTAGGGCAACAGATCAACATGCGCGGTTTAGATAAGAATCCTCTCACGTTCGTTTTTTGGATAAAGTGCTTCAGCATCGCCTCAGTAACGTCAAAATCTGCAATGACACCGTCCTTCAACGGTCGGATGGCTTCAATGTTGCCTGGCGTACGTCCGACCATCCGGCGGGCTTCTTCACCTACCTCGAGCACTTTCCCAGTGTTACGGTCCATGGCAACCACGGACGGTTCGTTCAATACAATTCCTTTGCCTTTCACGTGGATGAGTACGTTCGCTGTACCCAGGTCAATTCCTATATCTCTAGCAAACATGTTCTGTAGATCCTCCCTATTGTAAAAAACATAATCCAAGTAACGTACAGGACCCTCGTAATCCGTTACGTTACACCGGCAATGGAGATCAATCTCCCTCAACTTATATTTCCCTATTGTTTCAGTTCTATTTTCGATTTAAATCATGCACATCTAGTTCTTTATTCTATCACAAAATTACGACATCCGTCTCTTGAGATATGAAAAAAGTTACCAAATATCGAGGAAATGTGACAAAGGGAGGAAATCAGAGTTCATGCTAGAGGTTGAACAGGTTGATCATCCACAAATTGGGCTTTGTACTTTCTCTTGGTCGCTTCTCCACCTCTGAGGTGGCGTATTTCTTTATGGTGATCGAGGATCTTCTTCACTTCCTTGGCAAGTTCGGGATTCACTTCCGGAAGTCTTTCAGTCAAGTCTTTATGGACCGTACTTTTTGAAACACCAAACTCTTTGGCAATCACTCTCACCGTTTTTTTCGTTTCGATAATGTGCTCTCCAATCTTGATGGTCCTCTCTTTGATGTAATCATGCACTCCACTCGCCTCCTGTGATTGACTATCCAAGGGGGTGGGATTCTTAGGAAAGCGTTTCAATTGTGTTGTGTGGGTGTATTCTGGAAGTTAACTCATGCTGGATCACCCTGGATGTTACCGAGTGCTCGGTTATCCTCATTGTATTAATAAAAGTTCTAAGATATGCCAGATGATGCATGGGCTGGTGTGATTTCTTGTAATTTTATGCTTGATACACATCATTGAAAATCATTTCTTCATCTTATGTAACACATAAGGCTTCATACATGCTTAAACGCATTGCCCTGACAAACAGATACCAGCTTCACCGTAATCATTCAAACAAATAAAAAAATGAGGGCAGAACCCTCATTTTTTAAGTCTGTGTGGTAGAGATGGAAGAGGCACTATCTTCATCTGGTGCTTGCTCTTCATCTTCAGAACCAGCTGGATCTTCATCCGTATTTAATTCTTCTTCCGTAGACTGCTCTGCATCGTCAGAAGATTGCTCTGTACCTTCAGAAGGCTCTTCGCCATCTTCTTGTGGCTCTTCTGCTGGAGGATCTTCTTCTTCCTGAACTTCTTGTCCAGCATTCTCAATAATGTTACTCATTGGCTGACCGAAAAACTCTTCAGGGTTGACAGGCTGTCCATCACTGCGTACTTCAAAGTGTACGTGAACACCACTTGCTTGACCAAAGGAGTTCTTACCTGCTGAACCAAGTACATCGCCTTGTGCTACATCAGATCCTGCTAATACATCGACATCTTCTAAACTAGCATACACAGTTGAAATGTTTTCATCATGTGTGATTTCAATAACATTGCCGTATAGCGGATCTTCTTTAACTTCAGTGACTGTTCCTGACAAAGCTGCGGTAACTTCGAAAGCTTCTCCATCTTCTCTAGTAATGTCTACGCCTTCGCTTTGGTAATACTTATTGTTGTATAGGACCAGTGCACTTTCTTGATCTTGCTCGGAAGCGTCGTAATCATAGAATTTAGTGACAATGGATGCTGCCTTTTCATCAGCAACAGGCATTTCCAAGTTTTCCTGATGTTCCATTACTGGTACAGTATCTTTCTCGTTATCCGCCGTCAAAAATTCGTCCTGGACTTTGGAATCTGGTTGCTCTGCGATTTGGTCTTCCAAATCACTAGCTCCTTGTTGATACCAGAACACTCCGACAAGTACTAATGCAGCCACTGACAAATACAATGCTGGATACAACCACTTCTTGCGCATCAAGCGTTTGAACTTTAATTTAGTCACGCTTTTCTTACCTTCCTCTTTCATGTTCATCACCTCAAAAACCATTCTGAACACTTCTATGGGATTATATACATCCAAAGGAAAAATTTATTAAATCCTAGACTTCGTTTTCCACAATAACTCCCGATTGTTAAGGACTCAGTTTCGAGACTTTTGTTGAGTGGATGGGGGCTGCGGGGAATGGCTCGCTTTCCGCGAGAATGGATTGGCTGGCGAAACCCCGCAGGAAAGCGAGTAGCTTCCCATCCACCCTTGATGCCCAACACGGCAACGAACCCCGAAACATCTTGAATTCGAGTCTTACACATTCCTGACATATTGTTTAAGATGATACATTTTAAACAAAGAAAAAAGAGCTGCTTAGGGCAGCTCTTTAGTTTACGGTGTCTTCTTTTTCAATGGTTAACGAAGCTGTTTGTGTGCTTAGTGGGGCGATTTCTGTGTCTTGATAATAGTGATGAATGATTTCTTTGTAATCCTTACCTGATTTCGCCATGCCATTGGCCCCGTACTGACTCATTCCTACACCATGACCGTAACCTTTCGTTGTGAAGATGACATGTTCCCCTTTTTGCTTGATGCTGAAGTCACTGGAGGGCAACCCGATTTTTTCACGGATTTCTCTTCCGGAAAACGTATGATCCCCAAAATGGACTTCATCTACTCGGTTTCCTTCTGTCTTCGTCATCGTTGTCTGTTGGATTCCTGATCCTATGCTTACACCTAAGGTCTGTTCAAGTTCAGCAACGGTAATGATTTTTTGATCGACGAACTTCGGTGATTCCTGATCCCATGGACTTTCTACGCTTTGAAGGTATGGAATGTCATGCTCCCAATAATCTCCTGCGTTTTCTGTAAAGCCGTTGCTCGTTGAAAAGAACGCTGCCGTGATGGGCTGTTGATCGTACGTAATGATTTCACCTTTTGTCGCGTTGACAGCTTCTGTGATTTTTTTCATATTCTCTTCATAATTGTCTTTCCATTGACTTCGGAGTTGATCTTCATCTTTATAAACTTGGTGGCTGACCGTATCCGTAACGTCTGCTTCTGATGAAACTTTTTCACCCTGGACCAAGTGGCGGGTAATATAAGTCCTTGCGGCGAGGGCCTGGGCTTTCAATGCTTCCATTTCAAAGTTTACGGGCATTTCAGAAGCAACGACTCGAGCAACATAACTTTCTAAAGGCACTTCTTCGATCTCTTTTGTGGTGCTACGCAATACTTTGACAGCAAATGGAGAGTCCTCCACGCTCGCTACTTTTTCTGTTTGCGGGGTTTCCTTCACTTCTTCCGTACCCCCGGAATTCGTAAATGGGACGACGATCATCGTTGGTAGGATAAGTATTGTTGCAAATAAACCACATACAGCAAGTATTCCAATTCCATTGTTTTTTTTCATCCGCATCCTCCTGGTTACAAAGTAAATCCCTCTACTAAAAATGTATCCAGAAATAGAAGATGATAGAACTAAAAAAGCTTACCTATTTCAAAAATATTGAAACAGGCAAGCTATAAAGATGTATATATTATAATGTCGATACTGATTCGCTTGGTTCGTGGTCTTCTGAATAAACTTCTTCTTCTCTAACACGCTCAATATCAGCGCCGAGTGTAGCTAATTTCTCAGCAAAATCCACATATCCGCGATCCAGGTGCTTAAGCTCCGTTACCCTTGTGTATCCATCGGCAACTAAACCAGCTAGGATCAAGGCTGCTCCGGCTCTCAAGTCGGTTGCGGCGACTTCTGCACCTTGTAAGGATGATGGTCCTTCAATGATGACACTGCGACCCTCGATTTTCAAATTCGCGTTCATACGACGGAATTCTTCCACATGCATGAAGCGATTTTCAAAGACGGTTTCTGTAATGACGCTCGTGCCTGCTGCATTCAGCATGAGAGCCATCATTTGAGATTGCATGTCTGTCGGGAAGCCAGGGTGTGGCATCGTTTTAATGTCTGTTGCTTGTAGAATATCTGGTCCGATCACACGTAAACCACTTTCTTCTTCTTGAATGATAACGCCCATTTCTTCCATTTTGGAAACAAGGGGACGTAAATGTTCGTGCATCGCACCTTGTACGAGAACATTCCCGCCAGTAATCGCTGCAGCTACCATGAATGTACCTGCTTCAATACGGTCTGGAATGATGGTATGAGTCGTACCCACAAGCTTCTCAACACCTTCGATGCGAATGGTTTCTGTTCCTGCACCGACAATGTTTGCGCCCATTTTATTCAAATAGTTTGCCAGGTCGACAATTTCCGGTTCTTTTGCACAATTCTCAAGAATCGTCTTTCCATCTGCAAGAGCTGCAGCCATCATGACGTTTTCTGTCGCACCAACACTTGGGACATCGAAGTATATTTTAGCACCTTTTAAACGGCCCTTAACTTCAGCTTCAACATAGCCGTTCCCAACGGTTACTTCAGCTCCCATTGCCTCAAAGCCTTTCAAGTGCTGATCAATCGGACGTGAACCAATGGCACATCCTCCTGGCATAGCAACCTTAGCATGGCCATACCGGGCCAAAAGTGGTCCCAATACAAGAACAGAGGCGCGCATTTTTCTTACATATTCTATTGGTGCTTCTGTTTCCAATTCACTAGAAGCATCTACCGTGACTGTATTCCCCACCATATTTACATCTGCATTCATATGTCGGATCACTTCATTGATCGTATATACATCAGCTAAAGCGGGTACTTCGTGCAGTACGCTTTTTCCTTCACTTGCAATAATACTTGCTGCGATGACAGGCAGTACGGCATTCTTGGCACCTTCTGCTTTAACGGTACCATTCAGCTGCCTCCCACCACGGACGATGATTTTTTCCAAGGTTCATTCTCCTCCGCGTCCATATTCACTATTATTAATATTCAGCAGTTATTATGGGTGTGCCAATCGTGATGTTTGTCTCCCCGCCCAAAGTTCGGGTTGCGAATTGAACGTTCATCATTCGATCCCCAGCATCAATGGCCTGATCCCACTTTTTGGTGTATCCGGTCCTGCTCGTCCAACCGTTTTCGTCGATTTCATCTATTGTTGTTATGTCGAAAGCTTGTTTGAATTTTTTATACACTAAAACATCATCAATAATACCACTAAACTTGGCCTTAATACAAGAGAATTTAGTGACATTTTTTGAGAAAAATCGACGAGATATTTCATTCATGTTTGTTTGATTAATGCTTGTTAATGAAGGTGTTCCCTGTCCTTCAGTGGTATAAACCACTTCCACATCGCTCCACGCATTTTTTGGAACAATCATGCTAAACCTTTCGATGATTTGTTCGTTTTTATGACTGTTTTTGACGGTGTACTTCACGGCATTCACTGTAATCTCTTCCGTAACGACAGGATCAGACCAAAAATTCATGAGATCCTTTTTCAATTGGTCCGCCTTTTTTCTAGACACCTTTTCTTTCAGCGTTATCGTCCAGCCACTCACTTCAAGCTGCTTATCCGCAGCAAATGACGAAAACTCCATGAGGGTTTCTTGAGCTCCTGTCATTTCCTGTGGATAAGCACCTGTTCCTATAATAAATAGAGCAATGATTCCAGCCAAAACACTTTTCATTTTGAATGCCTCCCCAAGCATTTTCTTACTATAAGTGTGACCTGAGAAGAGGACATTCATACGAAACATTTCCTAACAACTTTAGACATTTGCCTATCGTCATTAAAATAAATAAATAAGGCTGTTTGACCACTTAATAAAATCAAGAAAGAAATTGCTGACTGTTGTACCCAGAGCGATGGTTACTAAAATGAGCAAGGCTCTTGCTTCAAAGACCTTGTTTTTCCTGAAGAATGCATCAAAATTAATCGACTGCAATACCCTCCAGGTAATGATAATGAATATCAAATGTGAGGTCATGCTAAGAATCGCTTCTTCCGCGAAGTATTGTTCCATAGGTGTTGCTCCTTCCCTGGTGTATGTCGAGATTCCTCATTTCTTCATCAACTAATCAAGATAAACTGACAAAAGAGGAAATATCCCACTCCATTTCCCGGGTAATAATAGACATTTTACATCTTTTTGACGGGACTATCCAAATTTCGCTAGCGAAAAAAGCTGGTAGTTTTCACAAAAAAACTGCTCTCATAAAGAAAGCAGTTTAAAAGTTGTTCTCATAAACATTCAAGCGATTCAAGGCACGCTTGAGTGCCATTTCAGCCCGTTGGAAATCAATGTCGGCTTGTTTGTCCTGAAGGCGACGTTCGGCACGTTCTTTGGCCATACGGGCACGATCGATATCAATATCCGCTGGTTTTTCAGCAGATTGAGCAAGAATCGTGACTTTATCTGGACGAACTTCCAAGAAACCGCCACTTACCGCGATACGATCTGATTTGCCTTCCCCTTTAAGACGAACAGCGCTGATCGTCAAAGGCGCGACCATCGGAATGTGACCTGGAAGAATTCCAAGTTCACCGCTTTCCGCCTTACAGCTGACCATTTCAAATGCATCTTCCAACACCGGGCCATCAGGAGTGACTACACTCACCGTCAGTGTGCTCATTCGTATTCCTCCTTGGCTGATCATGAAGAGGAAGAGGAACTTTATTCAAGCCCCTCTATCCACCAGACCTGTTTATTGCATTTGTTTTGATTTTTCAACGACTTCTTCGATTCGTCCAACAAGACGGAACGCATCTTCCGGAATATCGTCGTATTTGCCGTCAAGGATTTCCTTGAAGCCTTTAACCGTTTCTGAAACAGGCACATAAGAACCAGGTTGGCCAGTGAACTGTTCAGCAACGTGGAAGTTCTGAGAAAGGAAGAACTGAACGCGACGTGCACGGGAAACCGTCAATTTATCCTCATCAGAAAGCTCATCCATACCTAGAATCGCAATGATATCCTGAAGCTCTTTATAGCGCTGAAGCGTACGCTGAACCTCGCGGGCAATTTCATAGTGCTCATCGCCGACGATTTCAGGGTCTAGAGCGCGAGAAGTGGAAGCAAGTGGGTCCACGGCTGGGTAGATCCCTTGTTCAGACAGCTTACGCTCAAGGTTTGTCGTTGCATCCAGGTGGGCGAAGGTTGTCGCAGGCGCTGGGTCCGTGTAGTCATCGGCAGGGACATAAATCGCCTGGATGGAAGTAACGGATCCTTTGTCTGTCGATGTGATTCGCTCCTGAAGCTGACCCATCTCTGTAGCAAGCGTCGGCTGATAACCAACGGCTGACGGCATACGTCCAAGTAGGGCAGACACTTCAAGACCACCTTGGGTGAAACGGAAAATGTTATCGATAAAGAATAGAACGTCTTGTCCTTCTTCATCACGGAAGTACTCGGCCATCGTTAGTCCAGATAGGGCCACACGCATACGTGCTCCAGGTGGCTCGTTCATCTGTCCGAATACCATGGCTGTCTTCTTGATAACTCCAGAGTCAGTCATTTCATAGTATAGGTCGTTTCCTTCACGTGTACGTTCACCAACACCTGCGAATACGGAAATACCACCGTGCTCCTGTGCGATGTTGTTGATCAATTCCTGGATCAGTACGGTTTTACCTACACCGGCACCACCGAACAAACCGATCTTACCACCTTTTACATAAGGGGCTAGAAGGTCTACAACTTTGATTCCTGTTTCAAGAATTTCAGTTTCTGTAGCCAGGTTTTCAAATTTAGGAGCTTCACGGTGAATTGGGTCACGGCGGACATCACCGAGTGGCTCATCAAGGTCGATCGTGTCGCCTTCTACGTTAAATACGCGTCCAAGAGTTACTTCCCCTACAGGTACAGAAATCGGCTTACCTGTATCCGTAACTGTGGTACCACGCATGACACCATCCGTAGATGACATGGCAACGGTACGAACGGTATTGTCACCCAAGTGAAGGGCAACTTCCAATGTAAGATCGACGCTCTTTTCGTTTTCGTTTTTCGCTTCGTAACTTACGTGCAATGCGTTATTAAGATCAGGGAGATGTCCATCATCGAACGTTACGTCAACAACGGGTCCCATGATTTGGGTCACGCGTCCATTACTCATCGATTTCCCTCCTAACTTACTGTTCAAAAATCCGAGAGATCCTATTCGAGGGCAGCTGCACCGCCGACAATTTCGGTAATCTCCTGGGTAATAGCAGCTTGACGGGCACGGTTATAAGAAAGAGTAAGATCTCCGATCAAATCATCAGCATTATCTGTCGCACTCTTCATTGCCGTCATACGTGCTGCATGCTCACTGGCCTTACTGTCGAGTAAAGCGCCATAAATCAAGCTCTCAGCGTATTGAGGAAGCAAGACTTCCAAAATCTCTTCTTGGTTCGGCTCATACTCATACGAACTTTGGCTCGCTTTGCCCTCTTTATTCAAGTCTGTCAGAGGAAGAATTTTCTTCTCAGTCACTTCTTGAGTGATGGCACTGACATAATGGTTGTAATAGATATATAACTGATCTATTCGCTCATCTGTGTACAGCTGTACAGTATCTGAAGCAATATCTTTAATATCAGAGAAATCTGGTTGATCAGATATTCCCGTGATATCCATATCGACAGGCATGTTCCGTTTACGGAAAAAGTCACGCCCGATACGTCCGATTGTAATCAGGGTGTATTCATCCGCTGACGTATGCTTGCTTCTGATTTGCTGGTACACCTTACGAAGAATGCTGCTGTTGAATGCTCCAGCAAGTCCACGGTCAGAAGTGATGACGAGATACCCTGTCTTTTTGACATCACGGGCTTCAAGCATCGGGTGACTCGCATCTCCGCCACCTTGGGCGATGCTTGCCACAACTTCCTGGATTTTCTCACTATAAGGAACAAACTTTTTCGCATTCTGCTCGGCACGGTTCAGCTTGGAGGCAGATACCATCTCCATCGCTTTCGTGATTTGCTTCGTCTTTTTCGTTGACGTAATCCGACCTTTAATATCTCTAAGGGATGCCACGCTGTTTCACCACCCTTTCTAGCTATGATTCATTTATTCAGAAACGACAAACGTTTTCTTGAATTCTTTCACAGCACCACTCATATCTTCGTCTTCTGCAAGCTTGCCTGTCTCACGGATTTGAGCCAGAAGCTCTTTACGGTTGTTGTCCAACCAGTTATGGAATTCAGATTCGAAGCGAGTGATATCTCCGACTGGAATTTCATCTAAGAACCCTTTTGTCAGCGCATAAATGATCATGACTTGTTTTTCAACGGCTAGTGGTTGGTGAAGACCTTGTTTCAAGACTTCAACCGTACGAGCACCACGGTTCAATTTGGCCTGAGTGGATTTATCCAAATCAGAACCGAACTGAGCGAATGCTTCCAATTCACGATAGGAAGCCAAGTCAAGCCTTAGCGTACCGGCAACCTTCTTCATCGCTTTGATTTGTGCGGAACCACCAACACGAGATACAGAAAGACCTGCGTTGATCGCTGGACGTACACCGGAGAAGAATAAATCAGACTGCAAGAATATCTGACCATCAGTAATGGAAATTACGTTTGTCGGAATGTATGCAGAGATATCTCCAGCTTGTGTTTCTACGAAAGGAAGTGCAGTCAGGGAACCGCCACCTTTCGCATCACTTAGCTTCGCTGCACGCTCTAGCAAACGAGAGTGTAGGTAGAATACGTCTCCCGGGAAGGCTTCACGGCCTGGAGGACGACGTAGGAGTAGAGAAAGTTCACGGTAGGCAGCCGCCTGTTTGGAAAGATCATCATACACGACCAATACGTGCTTGCCGTTGTACATGAAGTCTTCACCCATGGTTACACCAGCATATGGTGCAAGGTATAGTAATGGGGCAGGTTGAGAAGCACTTGCCGTTACTACGATCGTGTAGTCAAGCGCACCATGGCGACGTAGAGTTTCTACTGTCCCACGAACGGTTGATTCTTTTTGACCGATCGCTACATAAATACAAACCATATCCTGGTCATGCTGGTTCAGGATGGCATCAATTGCGACAGATGTTTTACCTGTCTGACGGTCCCCGATGATCAATTCACGTTGTCCACGTCCAATTGGTACAAGAGCATCGATAGCTTTAATACCTGTTTGAAGTGGCTCATCAACGGATTTACGATCCATAACCCCTGGTGCCGGAGATTCGATTGGGCGTGTTTTTGTCGTTTCAATCGGTCCGCGTCCATCGACCGGTTGTCCGAGTGGGTTTACGACACGACCAAGCATTTCTTCCCCGACGGGTACTTGCATGATGCGTCCTGTACGACGTACTTCGTCGCCTTCTTTAATATCTGTATATGGTCCTAGAATGACAAGACCAACGTTACTTTCTTCCAAGTTTTGTGCCAATCCCATGACACCATTAGAGAATTCAACAAGCTCACCAGCCATGACATTATCAAGACCATGAGCACGGGCAATACCGTCACCAACTTCGATTACGGTTCCCACATCATTGACTTCTATATCTGATTCATAGTTTTCAATTTGCTGCTTAATCAGCGCACTGATTTCTTCAGCTTTGATGCTCATGCCATTTCACCCCTATCATCTATTGTTCGCAGAAACTAACTTGCGCTCTATGCGGCGAAGTTTTCCACTGACAGAACCATCAAATATGCGATTACCGACTCTCAGGCGAAGACCGCCGAGGATGGAAGGGTCTACGATATTCGTAAGGTTCAAGGATTGTTTACCTACTTTCGGTGCAAATGTTTCTGAAATGCGCTGTTTTTCAGCTTCAGAAAGTTCCCTTACAGAGTAAACATCCGCATCTGCAATACCTTTTGCATCGTTCATCATTTCGATATAAAATCCGATCATATCAACAATGATTTCCTCACGGTGCCTTTCTACCAACAGCTTTAAAGTATTAACGATTTCAGCAGAAAAAGACTGAAAAGAATCGCTAACAAACTTCTTCTTTTGTTCCATGGAGAACCGTGGGTGGTTCAGGAATGAGATGATTTCCTTATTGCCGCGAAAAACATCACGTAAAGTTACCAATTCGGATTCAAATTGTTCTAGTTTCGCCTTTTCTTTTCCAAGTTGAAAAAGTGCGTCTGCATAGCGTTTAGCAATGATAGATTGACTCATCGCTCTTCGCCTGCCTCATCGATATATTGGTTGATCAGCGCCTCTTGATCCTTTTGTGAAAGTTCTTTCTCAATGACTTTCGATGCAATCATGACAGACATGGTTGCCACTTGATCTTTAAGGGCCTGGACAGCTTTTTCTTTCTCCTGCTCGATTTCTTGACGAGCAGATTCCTTGATGCGTTCAGCTTCAGCACGTGCTGACTCAAGAATATCTCTTTCTTGCTGGCCTGCTGTTTTACGAGCATCCTCAATGATATTCTGTGCATCCTGGCGTGTCGCTTTCAACTCTTCAGAAGCTTCACGCTGCATGCGCTGCGCTTCTTCACGACTTTTTTCGGCCGTGTTGATTTCATTTGCTACGTAATCTTCACGTTCTTTCATCATGTTCATCAATGGTCCCCATGCGAACTTACCTAAAAGAGCAAGTAAACCAAGGAAGAAAACAAGCTGAATGATCATGTCACCTATATTAAGCCCTCCAGCTCCGAGGACCAGACTCTCTGTGAATCCTTGCACAGTTTTCACTCCTCTCCACACCATCTCGTAACAGGTTTACACTTCATTAATTCCGCAGCCCTTTCATTGGTGCTAGGGCTAGACAAGCGAAAAACCCGGCTTCCGCTGTAAATACAGCTTCCGTCGAAGTTTTCTTACCGTGACTTTCGGGTATAAAGTTTTCGTAAGGTATAAAGGAAAGGCGAAGATCGATGGAGTTGAACTTCGCCATAAGCGTATATGCTCGTCCTAATTATTGTCCCATTACGATGAATGCAATAACAACGCCGATGATAGGAATCGCCTCTACTAGGGCAACACCGATGAACATTGTTGTTTGAAGTGCACTGCGCAATTCTGGTTGACGCGCAATCCCTTCTACTGTACGACTAACAATCAAACCGTTACCAATACCAGCACCTAGTGCCGCTAAACCTACTGCAATTGCAGCTGCTAAAAGACCCATAATGAAAATCCTCCTCAATATTTTTAAAAAAATTAATATAATGCTTTATATTAATGGTCTTCGCTCACCTTGTGAGACAAGTAAACCATCGTTAACATAACGAAAATAAACGCCTGGATGAAACCAATGAAAGTACTAAAGCCCATCCATGCAATCATCGGAACGGTCGCTCCGATAAATCCTCCTACGCCAGTCGCTGCAAGTCCAACGAGCAAGCTTAATAGGATTTCACCTGCGTAAATGTTCCCGTAAAGACGCAGACCAAGAGTCAACGTATTTGAGAACTCTTCAATAATCTTGAATGGTAGCAAAAATGGCAATGGACGTACAAATCCTTTTGCATATTCTCTACCGCCCCTCAGTTTCACTCCATAATAATGGGACAAAACGACGACTAGTGTCGCGAGTGTCAAAGTGATCCCCGGATCAGCTGTCGGTGATTTCCACCATAGTGTGTGTCCAACAACACCGTTGGTGACAACCCCGAGCATGTTCGCTACGAAAATGTAGGCGAATAATGTCAGTCCCAGCGGTAAAAAGAGCCTACCTGTTCTCCAATCCATGTTGGAACCGATAATTCCTTTGATGAAATCGATCAGCCATTCCATGAAATTTTGAAAACCTGTCGGATATCGCTGCATGTTTCTTGTCGCCGCTACGCCGAGGATGAATACGATCAATGACGCGACAAACATCATCAAAACGTTTGATAAGTTGAAATCCAACCAAGAGATTCCAAACGCATCCTCCCACATCGGTGCTTCGTGATTCAAACTGTTCACCTACCTTCCATCATGCTAAACTGTTGATTTATTGAACAGATAATCTATTAAAATGACAATATAGGCTGCCATTAAGCCCAAAACTACTGAAATCAAATGGAAATATTCTTCAAACTGAAGGGCGATGACTACGGCTAATGCACCGGAAGCCAGTCGCGTAAACGTACCAATTCCTCTTACGGAGCGGTTATCTGCGGAAGCTTCGCCGAGCTTGCGGATCTTTCTTTGCATGAGCCAGAGGTTGTAGAAGCTCAATGCACTTCCTAACAGAAGTCCGAGGAAAATCGGTTGCCAAGGGGTGATGCCCCAACCAAGTACAAATATAGCCAGAAGGTAGAACATCCATTTTCGCTGACGGGTCATCATCTGTTGATATCCTTGCATGTCAATCGTCTCCCGTGTACGTCCGTACTAAATGAATGGTCCCATATGTACCTGCCCCTAACCCGAGGAGTAATCCTATGATTAAGAAAATGGGTTCCGTGGAATAGTGACCATCGATCCATTTCCCGAGGAAAACGCCGGCTAAAGGGCCGCCTGCGAGTTGGGATGTGATCATGCTGGTTAAAGCCATTGCTTTGAAGGGTGGTTCGGTCTGTTTCATCCGCTCTTCCTCCACAATTTTCTAGTGGCTGAAAACCTTGTATGTCACCTATGAAAACCTTATCATTCCACACTATGTAAGAATACAATAGGGGTGGTTTGATGTCAATGAGTTTGTGAGTAAAAGTACAAATGAAAGACAAAATTCGATCACATTTTCGTCACATTTACGTCGAATTTACACACCATTCAAATATATGGAACACAATACAAATATTATCTATTCCAACTCTCGTTCTACACACCATTTTTTCCCTCATTTAAAAACGCTGCGCTTCTATGCGCAGCGTTTTTTACCGGCTTCCTTCTATATAAATAGGAAATGGATAGATCGACTCTTTTTTATCTTTGCCAATGGTTATGATGGCAAGATAACTTCCCTCTAAGTTCAGGTCATCAATATTCACTTCACCTTCAATCAGTCCGGGTTGCAAATCTTTTACATCCAATAGAGTACCCGCCGTTAACATCGTACCTGCCCGGTATAAATCAACTCTCAATTCATCTACATCTTCAGCTAAGTGAAAACGATAAGCCGCCACCCGATCGTTTTGCCAGGACGTCTCCAGTTCAAACCCTGATACAATCTCATAACTCGATGTTTCTTTTACATACACATAGGGGACGGTGTACACTTTTTCTTTCTCTTGGATTTTAAGAAAACCTTCATGAACCCCATCTTCTAAAAAAGCGGCAGATACACGGAGTTCAACAGACAGTTCCTCCGTTTGTCCAGGATCTATTTTTGCCGACATTGGCATCGCCCAAGAAACTCCACTTTCCATTACCGGCTTTTCAATTGAAATGGTAACAGGTTCGTCTTTTAAGTTCTTTATCGTTAAAGGCAATTGTTTACGGTAAATACGATCTTCGATTTTTCCGAAAGAGAGTGAGCTTTGCTCGATGAGCAGTTCAGGTTTCAGAGCTTCGTTAAGATCGACATAACCAGCCCCTTGTTCTGTAGGTGGAAAAGACTGTTTTCCTGTCAGGATTAAATCCGCTGTACTTGTCAGCGCCTGTTTGACTTCTGCAGGTTTCCAATCCGGATGGGCCTCTTTAATTAACGCCGCCATCCCCGCCACATGAGGGGCAGCCATACTTGTCCCTTGCAACGATTGATAACCTCCTGGAACTGTACTGTATATATCGACCCCAGGTGCCAGAATATCCGGTTTGATTTCCCAATTCGTTGTGACTGGCCCTCTCGAGCTGAAGGGAGCAACCTGATCACCTAAAGAAACATTTATTGTTTCAACCCATTGATTTTGTTGTATGACTTTTTCCTTCAACCAGTTTCCGGCTTCGTTCGATAGAGAGGCTACAGGAATGGGCAGTTTCACTCCATCTAATCCTCCTTGAAAATTGCCTTCTTCATTATTGAAGATCAGTACAGCGACCGCACCTTTTTGGTAGGCCTTTAAAGCTTTATGGCTAAAAGGAATGCCACCTCTTTCAAACAAGACAATCTTTCCACGCGCATCACCATACTCTGCTTCCCCCGTCCCTGCATAGGTGACCGGATATTTTTTCGTTAATTCCCAAGGAACGGATCCAGACATCGTTTGAATCAAAACCTTTTCCCTTTCACCCGGGACCTTCAGAACAGGGGACTTCATAGATAAAGCAGAAGCCCCTACCGTGATCGCGTCTGAAGAAGTAGCGGGAGAACCAATCGTCCAACCATCCGGCCCAGAATTGCCTGCGGCTACAACAACAACTGTTCCTAACTCTATGGCTTTATTAACAGCGTGGGTCGTTGGCCAGTCTGGACCATTCACGTCATTTCCTAAAGAAAGGTTGATGACATCCATCCCATCCTTGACAGCTTCTTCTATCGCTGCAATGACTTGTACAGACGACCCTACCCCTCCAGGCCCTAACGCGCGGTATGCATAAAGATCAGCATCTGGTGCAATTCCTTTCATTTTTCCATTCGCCCCTACAACACCGGCGACGTGCGTGCCATGAATCGTCGCCCCCTCCTCCTCGGTTTCCATAGGATCATCGTCAAAATCAACCGTGTCATAGCCACCTTTGAAATTCTCTTTTAGATCTGGGTGGTTGTAGTCGATCCCCGTATCTATGATACCAACCTTCACACCTTCCCCTGTTTGCGGATGGCGCATTTGATTTCTGATGGATTCAGTAGAAAAAGACACACCTTCTTCCACCTCTAGTGCTTCGTATGTGTGGACAGGATACTGATTTTTCACAGCTTCCATCCTCGCCACTTTTTCCAACTCTTCTGCTGTCCCTCTAATCGCTACTCCATAAAAAATCGTATCGTAACTCGTCACCACTTCAAGCCGCGGAAGCCTTCGTTCTACTTCCTTTAAGAAACTCTCGGGTGATTCGTCTAATTCGACAATGATGGTCACTTCATCGTTCGGTTCAGGAGCACTGAATCCGGTCAATATAAATAGGCATGTAAAAAAGATAACCCCATATCGCATAAGCTTGTGCTCCTTTTTCCATAGCATTTGTCATAGCTACACGTTTATGCGAAAGCTTTAAAGGATCTTAAATAAAATGGCAGTATTGTGTAAGACTCAGTTTCGAGATGTTTGTGTGTGCGTTTAGGGGCTCCGGGAAACAGTTCGCTTTCCATGGGGCGGGCGGTGAGCCTCCCTCAGTAAACGGATTCGTTCTCAAAAATCCTTGGTTTTTCTCTGGTATTCTTCTTCTTTGAATATTGAAACATAGGTCATTCATTCAAATATATCCCATTTTTTAATGAATATGGAATACGTATAGGCGCTTAAACAGACTGGAGAGGTTAAGTTCCAGTAAATGGGTTTTATAATCGCACCTTGGATCTCCACAATTAAACATGGTGGTGGACCCTCCCATATCTCTCGGCGTCTGTGCGCGCAAATTCCTTCGTTCGACCTGACCATGTGTGGATGCCGGAAAAGCTCCTCGGGTGGGTCTGTGCCCTAATGCTCGGAATGTGACCAGCTTATCCGTGCT
>NZ_FNIZ01000015.1 GCF_900104185.1 Halobacillus aidingensis
CACATTCCGAGCATTAGGGCACAGACCCACCCGAGGAGCTTTTCCGGCATCCACACATGGTCAGGTCGAACGAAGGAATTTGCGCGCACAGACGCCGAGAGATATGGGAGGGTCCACCACCATGTTTAATGTGGAGATCCAAGGTGCGATTATAAAACCCATTTACTGGAACTTAACCTCTCCAGTCTGTTTAAGCGCCTATACGTATTCCATATTCATTAAAAAATGGGATATATTTGAATGAATGACCTATGTTTCAATATTCAAAGAAGAAGAATACCAGAGAAAAACCAAGGATTTTTGAGAACGGATCCGTTTACTGAGGGAGGCTCATCACTCGCCCACGGAAAGCGAACCTTTTCCCGAAGCCCCTAAATACCCAAAAAGTCTCGAAATCGAGTCTTACACAATCCTGCCATTTAGTTTAATAATACTTTACCTTTATAAAGATGAACATAAAAAAAGCACTCTGAAGTGAGTGCTTTTTTTATGTTTGATTAACTGCTGTAATTAAATTGATTTTGAATTTTACCTTCTTTTGTATGGATGACCGCTTGAGTCCCTTTGTTTTGAGCGATTTCTTTCGCGCGATCAATCGCATCCTGTTTGTTTTCGTACACTTTCGTCGGTTGTTCCGCACCTTCCGCTTTTACTGCCCAACCTTCTTCATGAGAAACTACATGTTCAGCTTGATTTCTACTTTCAGCCACTTTGAATTCCTCCTTGAATAATTATTATATAAGCTATATATCCTGTAACGATAAGTCGTAAACCTAAGATTCTCCATCCATTGACATTTTTTCCTGAATCCTTCCATCTTTTTTGTGAATGACTACTTGTGTGCCTTTGTTTTCAGCAATCTCTTTCGCTCGGTCAATCGCATCCTGCTTTTTGTCAAAAACATCGGATGGTTGTCTTGCATCTTCCGTCTTAACTGCCCAACCTTCTTCATGTGCGACTACATGCTGTCCTTTTTCCAGGAGTTCTGGACGACTCTCTCCCTGCCTTCCTTCTTCATCCCTTGTTTTCAGATTTTTATCGCTCATTTGCTTTACACGATTGATTTCTTTTTCATCTGCATTTTCATACCATTCTTTCGCCTGCTCTGTAGCAATAGGGATGGCCTGCCCCTCTTTATACCCTTCGTCAATCATGGCGTTCGCTATATCAATCGCTTTTTTCCTAATGGGTGTCTCCAAATTTTTAAAAGAACTTGGATAATCGTCTGTATCCCATGGCATCTTAATCGTCCTCCTCGTTGATTGTTTATCTTTACCATTCCCTTCAACAAAGCGTCATTAAACCAATCGGGGACCTTCGTCGAATTGAAACAAGAGGAAAAATAAGATACGATATTAACGTCGATAAGTTAGAAAAAATGACATACTTTGATATTTTATTACCAAAATTATGGATGCTTTGCATCACTATTTTAATCGGGCATAGGAGGTATTTTCTTGAATATAAGCATTCATCCTCTTGGAGATCAGGCTCTCCTTATTGATTTTGGAGAATCTATAAATGAGGAGACCAATCAACAAGTACGTCAAGCTGCCGCAAAACTAGATGAACAAAAGCCCAAATGGATGATTGAATACATCCCAGCTTTTTCTACTCTAACCATTCTTTATAACCCCTTCTACATAGCTAAACAAATACAAATAAGTCCAAAAGAGATCCTTCCCTATGAATGGGCTCGAACAGAAGTATTAACCTTGTTATCCCAATCTTCTTCCTATTATTCTGAGGAGAGAACAATAGAAATACCTGTGTGTTACGGAGGAGAATGGGGGCCGGACCTCTCTTTTGTCGCTTCACACAATAGCATGAGTGAAGAAGAAGTCATAGACACCCACATGAAGGGGAATTACCTTGTTTATATGATAGGATTTGCACCTGGTTTTCCTTATATTGGAGGAATGGATAAAAAAATCGCAGCCCCTCGCCGTGATGATCCAAGGCTCTCTATCCCTTCAGGTTCAGTTGGAATTGCAGGAGAGCAAACAGGAGTATATCCTATCGAAACTCCAGGAGGATGGCAGTTGATCGGCCGAACTCCACTCAAACTTTTTGAACCTGACAAAGATGAACCTTCTCTCCTTCAAGCAGGAGACCGCATTCGTTTTACACGTATTGATAAAGCGGAATATGACCAATTAAAGGAGGGCGGCCAATGATTTCGGTATTAAAATCAGGATTGATGACGACCATTCAAGATACAGGCCGGTATGGCTATCAAAAGGATGGAGTTATTGTCAGTGGCGCCATGGATCCACTGGCCCACCGGATCGCGAACCTCCTCCTCGGCAATTCTGCCGATGCCGCTACAATGGAAATCACGCTTATGGGGCCTGTCCTTGAATTTCAAGAAGATGCCTTCATTGCTATTTGCGGTGGTAACCTTACGCCCATGATTGACGGTGACAGTGTTTCCATGTGGAAACCTTTGTACATAAAAAAAGGAAGTGAGCTTCGTTTCGGCCAACCCAAGAAAGGGTTTAGAACTTACCTTTCCATAGCCGGAGGATTTCAGGTGCGGAAAGTCATGGGAAGCTCGTCTACATATCTGCGCGCAAACATGGGTGGTTTTGATGGACGGACATTAGAAAAAGGAGACCAGCTCCGTTTTGGTCATCTCGACTCTCAACCTCAACATTTGAAAGAACAACTCAAAACTGTGGACAAAGCTCTATCTTTTAAAGAAGCGTCCTGGTTCGTCGGTCCTGAGTTTACCAATTATACAAAAAACGATCAGCCGATCCGAGTCATGCCTGGCCGTGAGTTTGACTTATTCACAGAGCAGAGTAAAGAAGATTTTTTTAACGGGCCATTTCAAATCGATTCGAAATCAGACCGTATGGGCTACCGATTAAACGGCACGGCCTTAAATCTTGAAAATAAGAAAGATATCGTTTCAGAAGCCGTTACATTCGGCACCATTCAAGTGCCTCCAGATGGAAATCCGATCTTACTATTAGCGGACCACCAGACCACGGGTGGTTATCCAAAGATTGGACAAGTGGCTTCCATCGATTTGCCTAGAATCGCACAAATGCGCCCAGGGGAAAGTGTCAGTTTCTCCCCTATTACTCATGAAGAAGCTCAACGCCTGCTTTTAGAAAAAGAAAAAAACTTGAAACAGTTACAAAGAGGAATAGAAACAAAACTACGTTAAGGAGGAGATTCCATGCATATCGTCGATTTGAATTGTGATATGGGAGAAAGTTTCGGTCGCTATACCATTGGCCGCGACGAAGAAATTTTAAAATACGTAACATCCGCGAACATTGCATGCGGATATCACGCAGGAGATCCAACCACAATGAAAAAAACGGTGCAGAGAGCGTTGGAGCATAACGTTGGAATTGGAGCACACCCAGGCCTGCCAGATCTAGCCGGGTTCGGGAGACGACCAATGGATATTTCTGAAGAAGAAGCTTATGATATGGTTGTCTATCAAATCGGAGCTCTCAAAGGATTTGTGGATACGGAAGGTGGCCGATTACAACACGTCAAACCCCACGGTGCTCTGTTTAACATGGCTGCGAAAGATCAACCGTTGGCACGTGCCATTGCCAAAGCTGTTTACGATGTGGACCCAGAACTAGTTCTCTTTGGACTGGCCGGAAGTGAACTCGTGAAATCCGGACATGAACAAGGACTTAAGACTGCAAGCGAAGTATTCTCGGATCGTACCTATCAACAAGATGGATCACTTACTTCACGAAGAGAGCCAAACGCGCTCATCACCAATCACGAGCAAGCGGTTGAACAAGTGATTCGCATGATTAAAGAAAACAAAGTCCGTACCGTACAAGACACGGATATCGATATTGATGTGCACACGATTTGTATCCATGGTGATGGAGAAAGCGCCATCGATTTCGCCAATTATATTACAAAAGCCTTGAAAGAAGCAGGAATCACGCTCCAATCCATTGGTGAATTTATCACAAAATAAGCAAACAATAGAAAACATATATCACAATAAACATAGCAAAGGAGCTACTCCATGAAGGAACAATCGACAAGAAGTCTCCTGTTAGGGGCCGCTTTCCTGATGGCAACGTCCGCCATCGGTCCTGGCTTTCTAACACAAACGACTCACTTCACTCAACAACTTGCAGCAAGTTTCGGATTTGTCATATTAATCTCCATTATTATCGACATCGGGGCCCAACTGAACATATGGCGAATTATTGCCGTATCGGAAAAACCGGCTCAGGACATCGCCAATAACCTACTCCCAGGCCTTGGAGTATTTCTATCTGTACTCATTGTTGCCGGTGGATTAGCCTTTAATATTGGAAATATCGCAGGGGCTGGCCTTGGTACCAATGTACTTTTCGGAATCTCGCCTGAAATGGGGGCATTATTCAGCGGCGTTGTCGCCGTCGCCGTATTCCTCGTGCGTGAAGCTGGGAAAGTCATGGACCGATTCGCACAGATTGCAGGATTTGTCATGATTGCACTAACGATCTTTGTCATGTTCTCTGCCCAACCACCTGTCGGAGAAGCCGTAACGAAAACCTTCGTCCCTGATACTATTGATTTTCTGGCTATCATCACGCTCGTCGGTGGAACCGTTGGAGGATATATTACCTTCGCAGGCGGCCACCGTCTTCTAGATGCAGGGGTGAAAGGAAAAGAAGCACTCCCACAAGTCACAAAAAGTTCCGTGTCGGCAATTGGAATTGCTTCCGTCATGAGGATCTTCCTTTTCCTTGCTTCCTTAGGTGTTGTAGCTTCAGGTTTCACACTAAACCCTGAAAACCCACCCGCTTCTGTTTTCCAGGCAGCAGCAGGAAATGTCGGTTACAAAATCTTCGGTGTCATCATGTGGGCTGCTGCCGTAACTTCTGTAGTCGGAGCCGCTTACACCTCCGTTTCATTCATTCGTACATTCAATAAAACAATCAACAAGCATCACAAATGGTTCATTGTCGCGTTTATCGTTATTTCAACCACCGTTTTCGTTTCTGTCGGTGAGCCTGTCAAAGTATTGATCCTTGTTGGCTCGTTAAATGGTTTGATTCTGCCAATTGCACTAGGTGTTATGCTGGTTGCGGCATATAAACAAAAAATTGTCGGAGATTACAAACATCCGCTATGGTTGACCATCTTCGGAGTCCTGATCGTCATTGCCATGTCATACATGGGCGTCATGTCGCTCATCCAGGGCATTCCAAAACTATTCGGTTAACCTCCCCAAAGAGCTCAGTCCCACTGAGCTCTTTTTTCATACACAAAAGCTCCCGTTTGTAGAAGACTCAGTTTCGAAACTTTTGGTGAGTGGATGGGGGCTGCGGGGAATAGCTCGCTTTCCGCGGGAGCGCGGTGAGCCTCCTGTGGGAAGTGCGTGGTAGATGAGACCCCGCAGAGCGTTAGCTCGAGGAGGCTCATCACTCGCCCATGGAAAGCGAACCTTTTCCCGGAGCCCCTCAACTCCCACAAAAGTCTCGAAATCAAGTCATCCACAATCCTTACATATACTTTAATAAGGGGACTGGTTTTCCAAAGAACCTTTTTGCTCGTGTTTTTAATGGAGGAGGATTACACTGGAAGAAACCTATACATAAGGAGTGGTTTGGTTGAGTAATTTGGATACTTGGAAGCAAGTGGATCAATACTTTATCGATCAGTTAATTCCCGCAGACCCTGTCATGGAGAACGTGCTAAAAGCAAACGAAGAAGCAGAACTCCCATCCATCGACGTGTCTGCCACCCAGGGGAAGATGCTTCAACTTTTCGTGAAAATGAAAGCCGCGAAAAATGTATTGGAAATTGGCACACTCGGTGGATACAGCACCATCTGGATGGCGAAAGCCCTACCTGAAAATGGTCATGTCACTACTCTCGAATTTAATCCGAAGCATGCGGAAGTGGCCACCAGGAATATGGAAATGACAGGAGTAAGGGATAAGGTAGAAGTGATTGTCGGTCCCGCGCTTGATACACTGCCCACATTAGAAGGGCGTGAACCCTTTGATTTTATCTTTATCGATGCGGATAAGAATAATAATCCTCACTATATCAAAGAAGTTCTTAAGTTATCTAAACACGGAACGACAATTTTAGTAGATAATGTCGTCCGGGATGGAAGACTGCTCGACTCAGAAAGCAAGGATAAGAGTATTATGGGCATACGAGAGATGTTCGACTTATTAAATAACCACCCACAACTAGATTCCACAGCCTTTCAGACTGTGGGAAGCAAAGGGTATGACGGTTTTGTCCTTGCGGTCGTAACATGATACACCAGAAGTAAGTGTACCTTACATAAAAGGTACACTTACTTTAATTTGATCCACACCGCTGTCCTGTCATCGATATGGAGTGAATGTTTATTTAGGTGGTCCGTCAATTCATGAACATAGGTTTCCAACCCTACTTCTCGGATTCTATGATACGTCTCTTCGAGGGTAAGTTCCGGATGAAAGAAACCATCAGAAATAAGTAAGAGGCTTCGGATACCTTTTCTATCTATTACTCCCTGATCAAGATAGTCCATCACTTCAGGCATTCCATTAGCAACGGTATAGCCACCTTCCACATTCGCGAGCCGACGATTGTAGCGGAGCTTGTTTATTTGTATATCATAATAACTTTCGGGAGGTATTTCCTCCCCGCCCTCTCTTCTTTCGGCACGTTTTTGCTTCGCTCTTTCGCTAATTCCTTTTACAGAGTCCGTTGTGACGACTGTAAAATTTCCAGCCTCATCCTCTATGAGAAACATAGAGTCTCCAAGTTGGACATAATGAATGTGGTCATCCTTGATTTCAACAACAGACACACATGTGGACCAACGTTCTTCTCCGAGGTCTGTCTGGACAGCATGCCTTTCCATTTTTTCCTTCAGATGAAGGTTCGCTTCTGCTACCGCTTGCCTTAACCCTTCTCCACCCTTTAACCGCTCCATTTTCGTTTTGAAAATTTGTGCGGCAAGGTATGCTCCATTATGGCCTGCTTCATCCTCAAAACAGACGAGGGGGGTAGCCCCATCTAAAACGCCATAAATACCAGCTTGTTCGTTTAGTACCAGGGCATCTTCACATTCCTTTTTTACCGGGCTCTTTTTTTGGATATGCTCTACGGATGTGACGTTCAAGTGACGACCTCCTTTTTCACCCAATCCTCTTTTAACATCCCATAAACCACATGATCCGTATATTCGTCATAAAGCCGAGCTGCTTGACGGATGACACCTTCCTGCATGAAACCCAAACGCTCCGGCACTCCCCGGCTCTTTTTATTCTCAGATGCCGCTCGGATTTCAATGCGGTTCATCCCCAGTGTTTCAAACGCATAGTCGAACAGAACTCTACAAGAACGTGTAAGCAGTCCCTTCCCTTTGTAATCGGATCCCATCCAGTAGCCGATGCTTGTAACTCTGTTTTTCTCATCAATTTCATGAAAGTCAATGACGCCTGCGATGTTTCCCTTATAAAGAATACAAACGGTCAGACCGTTGTTTTCTGCATAGCGGCGTAAACTCATCTTTATGTAATTCCTTGTATCTTCGACCTCTTTCGTAAAATGGATCCATGGAAGCCATGTCCTTATGTGGTCCCTGGAACGATCTGATAATTCGAATAGCTCTTCCGCATCGCGGTGATCAATCATTTTCAGTGATAATTCTTCATCGATTCTGTGTTCAAACATTGGTCTTCTCCCCCTTTTTACCTGTGGTCACTTATATTCGACAGAATCCTCGTTTCTTCCTGCAAAAAAAGCACGACAGAACAAGTCTGCCGTACTTTTTATATTTTATGGCTTCAAGACCAGCTTTCCTTTTGTTTTTCTAGCTTGCATGACCTCATGTACATGGGCCGCTTCCTCTAAATCAAACACCCCGCCAACGGTCAACTGCAATTCTCCCGACTTAATCATTTTTAGTAAATGATTCAAGCTTTTCTCAAAAAGGACGGGTTTCTTCATAACCTGCGGTAAAAAGAATCCGATCACCGATAGATTGCGATTCATTAACCCAGAGGGATACATTTGAGCTGGCTCTCCACTGGCTACCCCATAAACAACGACTCTTCCGAATGCTCTCATGCATTTAACGGTCTCGTGAAAAATATCGCCTCCAGCCATTTCAAGTGCCACATCGACGCCTCTTCCCCCTGTCGCCTCCATTACTTCTTCACGCCAATTTGGACTCGTGTAATTGATCGCATGATCAGCCCCTAAATCACGGGCCAGCTCCAACTTTTCTTCCGAGCTTGCTGTCGCAATCACATTTCCTGCGCCGAAAAGTTTGGCTAGTTGGACGGCGAGAGAACCAACTCCCCCAGCCGCTGCATGGACAAGGACGGTTTCCCCTTTTTCCAGCCTCCCCATTGTTGTGAGTATATGATAAGCGGTTAACCCTTGTAACGGTAAAGCAACAGCCGTTTCATCTGTAACTTCGTTTGGAATGGGAATCAAGGTACTCTCTTTCGCCTTAACATATTCTGCATAACCTCCTGAGCCAATGAGAGTCACTACACGGTCTCCCTTAGAAACACGGCTCACCCCTTCACCAACTTCTTCCACAATCCCGGCTACTTCTGCTCCAGGGATAAAAGGAAGTGGTGTAGGTACTACATACGACCCTTCACGCCTTGCTGTGTCCGCATAGTTCACTCCTATGGCTTGAACCTTGAGAAGAACTTCCCCTTCGTCAAGTTCTGGACGCTCGACATCAACCTTTTCCAATACGGAAGGTCCTCCATATTCTTTGAACTGGATTGCTTTCATTGTTTTCCTCCTCATTTCCCAACGAAGTTAGGTTTTCTCTTTTCCTTGAATGCCTGCACGCCTTCTTTATGGTCCTCCGTTGAAATCATCATAGCCTGTGTCATTCTTTCTTGTTCAAGAATGGCAGCTAAGTCTGAACGGTCGGCCTGGTCCACAATCTTTTTCATCATCCCCATGGCTCGGCCCGGACCTTTGGAAAGAGCAAGGGCATAGTTCATCGCCTCTTCTTCTAAATCAGCCAGTGGAATGACACGATTGACAAGTCCCCATTCGGCTGCTGTTTCGACAGGAATTGGTTCTGCGCGGAACAGCAGTTCTTTCGTCCGGTAAGGGCCCAGCAACCTTGATAAAAAGTAATGGCCGCCACCGTCAGCAACAAGTCCGACTTGTGCAAAGCTAAGCACAAATTTGCTTTCTTCCCCTGCCAGAATCTGATCACAGGCAAGGGCGAGGTTGAACCCGGCCCCCGCTGCGTATCCATGCACCACGGCAACTACTGGCTTAGCTAAATCTTTAATTTTTAATATCAATTGATTTAGTTCCCCCACGTGGTCATACAATTGTTTTGCATCAGCCGTCCCCATGGATTTCACATCTCCACCCGCTGAAAAAGATCGTCCAGCGCCTGAAAGGACCACAACTTTCACATCATCATTACGTTCAGCTTCACCGAGGGCTTCCTGCAGCCCGATGATCATTTGATCCGAAAAAGCATTCAAAGCGTCCGGTCTGTTCAGCACACACGATAATACCGGACCTTTTATGTCGACAGTTAAGTGATCATTACCTAATTTCATTCTTGTCATCTCCTTTTTTATGATACATACTGACCTGCTGCAATCATTCGATCGGCAAGCTGACGGTTCCTTTCCATCGACCCTTCCCATTGATATTCACTCAATAGCACGGGGATATGACGTAACGTTTGAACACGTTCCTCCCCTTGTAACAGCGCGGACAAGAGCTGCGTGATTGAACGCTGTACGTTCAATGCTGAGTGTTCAATTAACGTATAGGTCTTCATTTCTTTCAATGGAAGGCTTGGGTCTTTCGCATGTTCCGCTTTTCTCGTCCTTAAGACCGCGGACTCGACACGATAAATTTCAATAGCAAGATCAGCAAGCTTCATTAATACTTCTTGTTCTTCCTGTATGGCTTTTCCATACATGCGATAAGCTGCTCCTGCACAAACAAGATACAAATCCTTCATAAGCGCGAGAACTTCCAGACATGGATCAGATCGTTTATACCCACCATTTTTCAATGAATATTCTGCTTTTTCCATAAGTGATGCCGCATCAAATTCTTCTTTCGCTGCTTTTTGGAAAAAGGCACCCGGAATCAATAGACGGTTGATTTCATTGGTTCCTTCAAAGATCCGGTTGATTCTTGAATCTCGATAAGCTTGTTCAATCGGATATTCCTTGATGAATCCCGCTCCTCCATGCAGCTGCAAGGCCTCATCTACCACTTCGTCCAGAGTTTCTGATCCGGTGACCTTACAAATCGCAGCTTCGAGCTTATGCTCATTCATCGCTTTAGCCGTGGCCTGTCGATCCTCTGAATCGTAGTGGCCATGAAGAGAAGCTTCTATATGTCCTGCTGTTCGATAAAGCAGAGATTCTGTACCATAGATTCTTGCAGCCATCATGGCGAGTTTTTCCTTCGTTGCCGGAAATTCTGCAATGCTTCTTTTAAACTGTTTCCGTTCTTTCACATGGGTAATGGCTAACTGAAAACTGTATTTCGCTGCTCCCATTGTGGCAAACCCTAAATTGAAACGCCCTAAATTCAGAACGTTAAGAGCGATCAGATGTCCTTTACCGACATCCCCAAGCAAGTTTTCAACCGGTACCTCACAATCTTCCATCACTACAGAACAAGTCGAAGAACCTTTAATTCCCATTTTCTGTTCTTCTGGTCCGATTGAAAGCCCAGGGAAATCCTTTTCAACAATAAAAGCGGAAAAGTGCTCTCCGTCTACTTTCGCATAGACGATAAACGTATCGGAAAAAGCTGCATTCGTGATATAAATCTTAGTCCCGTTCAATAGATAATGGGTACCTGCTTCATTAAGCGCAGCGGTCGTTTTTGCTGATAGGGCGTCTGACCCTGCTTCCGGTTCTGTAAGACAATACGCCCCTATGTACTCTCCTGATGCGAGTTTAGGCAAATACTTTTCTTTTTGCACCTTTGTACCAAAATAGGTGATCGGTAAAGTGGCAATACATGTGTGGTTCGAATGCGCAACACTATAGCCACTCGCATTCCCCAATGCTTCACCGACGATCCCTTTACTGATCTTATCTAAACCCAGTCCCCCGTAGTTTTCAGGAATACTATGACCGAGCAGTCCTAAATCTCCAGCATGACGCATTTTTTCCGCTACGAAATTGTAATCTCCGTTTTCTATTCGATCTCTATTCGGGTGAATTTCCCGGGTAATAAATTGTCGAGCCGTGGCAGCCATCATCTTATGCTCATCGGTCCGGTCTTCCGGTGTAAACACTGATTCCTCTGAAATCTCCGAAATCAAAAACTCCCCACCTCGAACGTTATGCTGAACTGGTTGCATTTTTACCCTCCTTGATTTGTCCGCTTTCACGGTCATACGTTAGTATAGATTCAAATAAACCTTCCTCAGCAACAAAATCAATTTCTTTAGGATCAAGCCCGGCATTAACCAGTAATCTTCCTATCCTACAGTTCATTAATAATTCCCTTGGAGCACCACTACCTCTATAAAAACCAAGAGCCGTAACAGCTGCATCGGAAAGCCCCCACTTGCCCTTCTTTTGCATGTGATAGACTAAACTACCGACACCATAAAAGTCTTCGACCGTAAATTTCCCGCTTGACCCTGCACAGACGAGCACGACATCTTCTTCTTTATGATGCTCTGCCATATGAACCGCCATCGCTGGATTGTTCAGGAGTGAAGAGGCATATAGAGAAGATGCTAGTCTTGATTGATGTAAGGCGACCGTTCCATTTGTTGTCGATAAAATCAGGTGTTTATTCTGGATGATCGACTTCAAATAGGTTCTTAGTGGTGGTTCGAACCCATCAATCCTTCTCCCTTTATCTTCTCCAGCCATTACGAAGGGATCTTTGAATTGTTCTGCTTTTTTCCGAGCTTCGTCCACGCTGAATACAGGAATGACACTGGCCGCACCATCTGCGATCGCTGCTGTAATGGTCGATGTGGCAAATAAGACATCAAAGACGACGACAACTTTCCCTTTCAGCTCTTCCGGCTGTATGTCTTCTTTCTTAAAGATGACTTGAACTTCCCCCATACTAGAGACCTGCTGTTTCTTCCGCATGACGGATCAAATGATTGACGAAAACGTGCATCCCTGCAAATCTTGGATCTTCGGTTTGTCCATTTTTGTAACGATAATAGATTTGCTGGACGATTCCTGCCAGTTTAAAATAAGCGAAGGTCACATAGAAGTCGATGTCCTCCACGTCACGACCACTCTTTTCAGCGTAACGGTGAATGAATTCATCCCTTGTATAGAACCCTTCACGAACAGTGAGCGGAGGCTTCCCTAGTCCTGTTTTTAGAAGTTCCGGGTCATCTTGTTGGATCCAATAGCTCATGGCAGCACCAACATCGGCCAGCGGGTCACCGACGGTCGTCATTTCCCAATCAAACAAACCTACCATCTTTGAAGGATCACCTTTACTAAACATGGCATTATTCAGCTTGTAATCATAATGAATGATGGATGCATCTTTGGATGTGGGAATATGATCGGCCAACCACTTTTTCAAACGCTCCCCGGAAACCACATCATCAGTTCTCGCTTTTTCATACCTTTTCATCCAGCCGTGCACTTGCCTTTCCATAAAACCATCAGGCTTCACCATATCTTTCAATGAAGTATTGCGGTAATCCAGGGAATGAAGTTCTGCCAACCGGTCGACCATGGTTTCAGACAGTTGCCTTCCTAGTTCCTCCGTCGCGTCCACACCTTCCGGAAAGCTATGATCAAAAACGAGACCATCTCTGCGTTCCATGAGAAAAAAAGGTCGGCCAATCAGATTGCCAGATTCATAGAGGTAGGGTTGCGGTGCCAAAGGATAGACCGGATGTAAGGATTGAAGAACCTTGAATTCACGTTCCATGTCATGTGCCTTTGGAGCAACCGGCCCCATGGGAGGACGACGTAAGACCACTTTCCACTCTTCACCGACCGACAGTTCATAAGTCAAGTTGGAATGGCCCGCCCCGAACTGTCTGATTTGCATGTCACCCGAAGGAATTTCTAACTTTTGTCTCAAAAAACGCTCAAGCTTGTTTACATCGAGCTCCTCCCCATGACGGACAGGCCTTGTATCTTGTGTATAAACCATGAAGAACCTCCCTTATTTTGCTACCATTTGATAGGATGACAAGGATTCTTTCATCTCAGATGTCAATGCAACACTTTGCTGTTGTTCAAAATCGAATTGAACAATGACCGACAAGCCTTTGGCCACAAGTTCCCCTGATTCTTTTTCAAACATGTCCTGTTCCAGATGAAAGCTGGAGCGTCCAATTTTCACGACATGGCTGCGAATGATCAGCGTCTGATTAAAATACACCTGCTTGATGAAATCGCACTTCGTCGAAGCAAGGATGAAGTTCCAATCATTACCTACAAGCGCTAAATCATTAAAAAACTGAATACGGGCATCCTCCATATAGACAAAGAAATTGTTGTTGTTTACATGCCCTAATAAATCGGTTTCACAAAATCTGACGTTCACTTCTATTTCATGCATTCGTCTTCCTCCTCAACTTTTCACGGGGTTTTCATACGTGTAAAAACCCTTCCCTGTTTTACGCCCAAGTTCCCCGGCTTTCATTTTCTCTTCCAAAGTTTTAGATGGGCGGTCTTTAGGATCACCTGTTTCCTGATACTGTTGCTGCATGACATAATACCCGACATCTATCCCTGACAAATCCATCAGTTCAAACGGTCCGATTGGATGGTTCAGCGCTTTTTTTATTATTTTATCGATATCTTCATAATCGGCGTATCCACCTTCATACAAGCTCATCGCTTCTTTTTGGATTGCAAATAAAATACGGTTGGCGATAAATCCCGAGATTTCTTTTTGTAAAAGGACCGCTGTGCGATTCATCTCTTCGCATACCTTCATGGCCACAGTAACCGTCTCTTCTGAGGTATGTTCCCCTTTGACGACTTCCACACAGTCCATGACGAGTGGCGGGAAGAAAAAGTGCATGTTGCACATTTTCTCAGGCCTCGATGTGGCATCAGCAATCAGCGAACTGACGATGGTCGAGGAATTGGTCGCAAAAATCGTATGGGAAGGAGCATACTCATCCAATTTTGCGAACACTTGTCGTTTTACATCCAGCTTTTCAACGACAGCTTCAATGACAAGGTCTGCACCTGCGACGGCTTCCTCCAGTTCTGTTGTGAAATGAAGGCGGGTAAAAGCTTCTTCACGCGCGGCCTTTGAAATTTTTTCTTTTTTTACCCATTTATCCATTATTCCTGCCAATTTCGCCTCTGCCTTTTCCAATGATTCCTGGCTGATGTCCTGCAGCTTCGTTTCATATCCAGCTATTGCGCCAAGCATGGCAATCTGATGCCCCATGCTGCCCGCTCCGACAACCGCTAAATTTTTAATGGTCATTGGTCTCCTCCTCAATTCCTTTAAAAATCAATCGCATATACAAATCTGTCAACGACTTTTCGTCCACTTCTCCATCAGGTTCGTACCAAAAATAGCTCCAGTTCGCCATCCCGAGGACCGCGTAGGACAACATGTCTGCACGCAAGTCTTTCTTGAACTCTCCGGCTTTCATCCCTTCTTCCAACACTTTCTGGATATTCTCTTGAAATTGTTGGCGCTTCGGCAAGATGATGGCTGTCTTCTCTTCACTCAGGTGTCTCATTTCTTGAAAAAAAACAAGTGCACTATGACCGTTCGTGCGAATATTATGAATCAACAACTCTACGATTTGATACAACTGATCACTATGAGAAAGATCCACATTCGTGATAATCTTCTCTTGTCCTTCCAGAAGGTGATCAATAAAAGTTTGGTGAATGTGAATAAGCACATCTTCTTTGTTTTTGAAATAGTAATAAAATGTCCCTTTCGTCACTCCATTCGCTTCGACGATGTCCTGGATTGAAGTGCCCTGGAACCCCTTTTTACCAAATAACTCTATGATTGTGTCCATCATTTTTTCTTTCATGTCTACCGTCCTAACTCAGCAAAATCGATTAACAGGATGCATGCATGCCACCGTCGACAACGAGAACGTCTCCGGTTACATAATCCGATGCTCGGCATGCCAAAAATAGAGCAGCTCCTTTTAAGTCCTCCTCAGAACCGAATCGTCCGAGAGGCGTTCGATCAAGAATGAAATCTCCACCATGCTCAAGCACTCCTTTCGACATTTTCGTCGGGAAAAATCCGGGAGCCAATGCGTTCACCTGGATGTTATGCATTCCCCATTTCAATGCAAGATCCTTAGTAAAAGTGATGACCGCGCCTTTACTGGCATTGTAACCGACCGTCTCCATAAACCTCGGATCCGCTCCGCCAAGTCCAGCAACAGAAGCGATGTTGATAATCTTTCCTGAATTCTGCTTGACCATATGCTCGCCAACCTTCTGAGACATTAGGAATGTCCCGGTCACATTGACGTTCATTACCTTTTGAAAAGCTTCGAGTGGCATTTCAAGTGTTGGCGCGCCCCAAGTGGCCCCACTGTTGTTAACAAGAATATCAATCGTCCCGAATTTGGCTATCGCTTCATCTACTACACGGTCAATATCTTCAGGGTTCGTAACATCACACCCAAGCGCAAGCGACTCCACACCACATTCACTTTCCAGCCTGATTGCTGTTTGTTCACACGCCTCTTTTTTACGGGAACAAACAATAATATTCGCCCCTGCTTCCGCAAGACCTTCCGCAATTTGCTCACCAAGGCCACGGCCGCCTCCTGTAACGAGTGCGGTTTTCCCTTTCAAATCAAAAAGATCTTTGACATGCATGATCTCACTCCTCATATTTGGATAATTCAAGTTTAGCGATTTGTCTCCGATGGACCTCATCCGGGCCGTCTGCCAACCTCAATGTTCGGGAGTTCGCCCATTGAGCAGCTAAGGTAAAATCATCACTGACTCCCGCCCCCCCATGAGCCTGAATCGCCCGGTCGATCACTTTCAATGCCATATTCGGGGCGACGACCTTAATCATGGCGATTTCGGTTTTCGCTTCTTTATTTCCGACCGTGTCCATCATATAAGCGGCTTTCAAAGTGAGCAGGCGTGCCTGTTCAAGCTCAATCCGGGAATCGGCGACCCATTCTCTCACGACTCCTTGCTCAGCTAAAGGACGATGAAAAGCTTCTCTTTTTTGAACGCGCTTACATAAATCCTCAAGCGCTCGCTCTGCTGCTCCGATTAACCGCATGCAATGATGAATCCTTCCAGGTCCAAGACGGCCCTGAGCGATGGCAAATCCTTTTCCCTCTCCCCAAATCATGTTTTCCTTCGGTACACGGACATTATGGAAATCAATTTCCGCATGACCATGAGGAGCATGGTCGTACCCAAACACAGGTAACATGCGTTTAACGTTAACGCCCTCTGTATCCAAAGGGACAAGAATCATCGACTGTTGCTCATGACGATTGGCTTCCGGATCCGTTTTGCCCATAAAAATGGCTATTTTACATCTTGGATCTCCTGCACCCGAAGACCACCATTTCCGACCATTAATGACGTAATCGTCTCCATCTCTCCTAATACTAGACTTTATATTCGTAGCATCAGAAGAAGCTACGTCCGGCTCTGTCATAGAAAAACACGATCTGATCTCCCCCTTCAGAAGAGGTTCCAACCATTCGTCCTTTTGAGCTTCACTTCCATAGCGGGCAAGCACCTCCATATTACCAGTATCAGGTGCATTGCAATTGAAAACTTCGGGACCAATGAGCGAGCGCCCCATCATCTCACAGAGCGGAGCATATTCAAGATTCGACAGACCCGCTCCATATGTATCATCAGGTAAAAATAAATTCCAAAGTCCTTCTTCCTTCGCTTTCAATTTCAGCTCTTCCATGATAGGAGGCACTTCCGAAAAACGATCTTTTTGTGCATTTAATTGATCCTCATACACTGACTCATTTGGATAAACATGTTCATCCATAAACCGCTGCAGCTTTTCGAGGTAGCCTTTTACCTTATCGGAATAATCAAAGTTCACCCTTTTTCCCCCTTCTTCACAAAAACATACCAAACGGTTAGTATGTATTCATTTTATACCTACTATTCTGAAAATTCAACAAAAAGTGAATGATTATTCATATCTCTTGATAGATCGTATTAATTATTAATTCAACTAAAGCTCCTATTGTCAGGGGTGGTTGGGAAGCCACTCGCTTTCCTGTGGGGGTGCGCCGAGCTTCCTCGGACTGCGTCCTGCGGGATCTCTCCTATCTCCTTCTCCCACGGGAGTCTCGCAGCTTCCCAACCACCCCATTCCATGCAGGAGAGAAACGAACCCCTATACCCAGATGGAGTGTCTTCCACTATCCCAGAGATATATGTACAAAGCGCGTTGCGTCAATCTTTCGGACCTCTAATAACTGGATTGGATGTTCCCTGCCCCACTAGGTAGGAAATGAGCTTATTCCGGAAGTGGTTTCGAGACACTGATTATGATAGAGCGGCGGAGGGGAATGGGGAGACTCCTGCGGGAAAAAAGTGCATGGTGAGACCCCGCGAGCGAAGCTCGAGGAGGCTCACCGCGCTCCCGCGGAAAGCGAGCTATTCCCCGTAGCCCCCATCCACTCAACAAAAATCTCGAAACTGAGCCTTACACAATACTGCCATTATGTTTAATAAGGAGAAATAAAAAAGATGCCAGTGTACGCTGGCATCAGACCGTAGGGAAATTTTCCATGGCGTGGCAAACCATGAACCTTGAGCTTTGATGAGCTCTCAGTACTATAAGATATGCCTCTATCCTCTCTTTGCCTTGGCGTTCACCTACCATTTTTACAAACTATGAAGATTCTTAGAATAATAGGCACCTATACAAGCACTCACTATGAAAAGCCATAGAATGTAGAGAAAAACAAAGAAGGAGATGTTTTTATGAGTTGTAAAGGAAAAGATAGCAGCTGCGTACGTGATGTCATTAAAGAAATCATTAAAGCACAAGATGAAGTAGCTGGATTGATGGATAATGGGTGTTGTGATGTCAGCTGTGAGCGTTCCATTCGTGATTTGCTTTCACCTGCTGCCGAAACACCACGTAACACAACTGTCCCTTTCATTTTGTACTGCAAAGACTGCAAGCCATTTATCGGTAGTGGAGTCATTCGTAAGCAACTAGGAATGTCTGATAACACATTTCTTGATTGCTTGAACTCTCCAATCTTCAGAGCAAAAAAATTCACGAACGATGGAAAATGCGTCAAGCTTGAGCTGTTGATCCCTGTAACCATGGGCGGTTCACAGCCTGGTCCATCCGGTGGTGGAAAGCAGGTATGTGATTACTTCCCTGGAAGTTCCATTCGTAATTTGCGTGCGACAGGAGTCTGCATTACTGTAGACCTTGACTGCTTCTGCAGCATCACATGTCTAGAGCCTACGACTCCATTGATGGCAACACGTCAGGAAATGGACGACGCTATGTCTCAATTCGAAGATTAATTAAAAAACGTGCATGGAATCCTATTCCTGCACGTTTTTACATAATGGATACACGAATCGGATAATAAGCGCGCGTGATTTCTCCATCGGCATCCTCCCACTGAACCCCAATGCGGTAAACCTTTTCAGAGCCATTCAATCCATAGACTTCGAAACTCTTCCCCTCTACAGATTTGGTTGTAACAGAGTTTTTATCCATTTCATCATAGAAGATCATATCTGGATCTACTGTAGAAAAACTAATCGTAATTTCTGAACCTCGTTCCAACTCGTACTCTTTAATTTTCAATTCTTTCTCCAATTGAGAAATGGAACGTTGTTCTTCAGAAACAGAGCAATCTTCCTCGTGTATGCAAACCACTTTTCCCCTTAAAGGAAGAGATTGTCCTTTTATTTCTAAAGTGATCTCTCCGATGGTTTCTTTCTTCAAAGCTTCTTGTTTATTGTTTCCATTACCAATAAAGAGACTTACACTCGCAATGACCACTAATAGTACGATGATTACACTATATTTCTTCATAAAATTAACCTTTCACCACTGGATTTACACCCCACCATCCGTTTCGTTTTCGAATGGTTACGATCTGACCGATATGGTAAGCGTTATGCATGAATAAATTCGACAGAGTCTCTGCCCACATTTCCAGCTTTTCTTGACTGCATGATTGAATCTCTTGTCTGAACATCGTCATGACCACTTGGAAGTCAGCCACTCTTGAATGCCACTCCATTTGTCCGTGATTTTGAAACGTATCATAGTGACGCGGGCGCTCTGCCACCTCCTCACCACGGAATCGGCTTAAATACCGTTCGTTGTAAAAATAAAGATGATGGACGATTTCCGCAATGGAATGAGGTTGGCCTTGCACTTTTTCTACCGCTTGTGGTTCTTCCAATTCTCTTACGGCATAGTTGAAGCAAACGAACCAGCTGTTTTCATCATGAACGGATTTCAACTGCTCCAATAAAACTTCTCTTAAAGCCATTTCACCACCTCCTCGTTTGGATATTCCCTTTTTTAAGAACCTTAAGTCCATCCTATTGGAAAAGAATAGTTATACCATTTATAATGGAAATAACTGATGATCCTCTCAACCCACTCAAATAGAGGCTCATAGAACAGAGAGGAGCTTGCGAATGGAAACGAACCAAGCTTTACATGACTTTCTTTTGCAGAAAGCAGAGGTTTTAACCGAAGATTGGTACAATACGTTAAACCAACATGATGTGTCAGGGGTATATGCTGCCCAGGACAAAGAGATCATCAATCATTTAAAAGCTCAGAATTATGAATTTAACAAATATATGCCCCAACTTTTCATTTTGGATCGCGATCAATTCTTTAACAATATTAATGGATGGATTATTGGAATCGGTCGAGACCCCCATCACCTGGAAACTCCAACACACGAAATCATCAGGGAATTTATGCGCGTTCGTGAACAATATCTGGATTTCTTGGAAGAATTCATCTTCCAACATGGAGCCGCCATCTCCAGGGAGTTGGAAAATGAATGGAAGCGTTTGTTAATTGAAGTCTTTGATGAGATCATTTACAAGGTGACAGAAGAAAAATCCAATCAGTTGAATAAAAAGATTGATCAGCAGCGTACGGTTATTAACGAATTAAGTTCTCCGCTCATTCAGTTATCCAATGAGCGTGCCCTACTCCCACTAGTCGGTAATATTGATACCGAGCGCGCTACAGCGATTTTGGAAAACACACTAAAAAATTGTACGGAAGAAAACATTGATGTCCTTTATATCGATCTATCCGGTGTCTATCTCGTCGATACGATGGTGGCTCATCAGATTTTTCAATTGATTGATAGTTTACAATTAATTGGTGTTTCATCGACCGTAGTCGGTATTCGACCTGAAATTGCTCAGACCGCCGTGCAGCTCGGTGTCGACTTCAGAAATGTCACAACAACCGCTACGCTTTCCCAAGCGATGGCCGGCCAATCATTCTAATCAATAGAACTCCCTCATGAGGGGGTTCTATTTTTCATTTCTTCAATCATTCTCTTCAAGAAAGGAATGGTGTACGTTTCATTCCCCCAACAATCTTCAAGCCACTCCAAATGTTTTTCCATCAAAGCAGCCATTTGAACCACAGCCTTTTCATGATGGTCCAAAGAAATCCATCGATACACGTTCTCCATCTCCTGAACGCGAGAGGAGGAAAGAGCATGCGGAACAGCCTTCAAACCAAGCTGTGCTCGATCCGGTGCGTATCTTTGCAGAAGAACCTTCGCCACATTCAAGCCTATATCATTGGCTACCTTTACAGCCCAAAGATCATTTCCACGGTCAGCCGCTTTCTTATATTGAAGGAAAAAGAAAGCAATATCATCGACCGCATACAAAAAGTCCTTTTTATCCAAATATAGATTTTGATGCGCTTCATGCTTTTCCATGCGTTTCTCTGGATCATAGACAACATGGAAGAAATCTTTATGTATGAGTGTGTCGTCCGTAACCGTAAAAAGATCGACGTGCAGCAAATTTTCATATACAGCAATGATTTGAGGAGCGATAATAAAAATATCATCATAAAAAATGATTCGTTGGTAGCTTTCGAGATGCATTTGTCTATTTTTCAAAAAAGCTTCCTTATCTGCCTCATCGACTAGCACATACAAATCTACATCCGAGTGCTCGTCATCCTCCCCTCTCCCCATCGAACCCTTTAAAAACACAGCCTTCACAAGATCATCCTTTTTCAAACTTTCCGTTATCGCTTCAACTGCTTCTCTCTGTCTCATCCAACCCCTCCTAAAAATAAAGATTACACCATCATATAATAGAATGAATTTTTTGTAAAAGGAGTCTGATTATGTCTCGACAAAAAACACCGGAAATTGCAAAGCTCGAATCTCTCTTTAATAGAATTTCCATCCACCATCCCTTCCGAGAAGAAATAGCAAACCATCTAGGGCGCTTGTCTGCTGGGCATTTTGGCGAATCAACAGCGGATCATTACATGAAATACCTGCCTGGAAAAAGCATACAAGACATCAGGCTTCACGATGGTATCCAACCTTTTCAAATTGATGCTCTCCTCCTTTCACAGAAATGCTTGGTCATTCTAGAGGTGAAGAACTACAAAGGAGAGCTCCAATTTGACCTTGATCACAGGAAACTCATTAGAATGACAGAAGGAAAAAGCGAAATATTTCAGGATCCCTTTGTACAAGTAGAACTACAGAAATTCCAGTTGCAGCGCTGGATCCAGAGGTCTGGCTTTCCCTCCATCCCCATCTACTCCTTCATTGTCATCGCTAACTCAAATGCCTCCCTTACATTTCAAGGAGAAGATCGTAACAAAAGAAAAAGAGTCCTTCTAGTGAAACAGCTCCCTACTCATCTGACAGCATTCTTGGAAGGTTTCAAAGGAGAGGATTTGTGGTCTGACGATTACTTGAACGAATTCTCAGCACAGATTGAATCAGAGTATACCCCCTACGATTCGGATGTCATGAAACAATATGGGATCTCTAAAGGTGAGCTCATTTGGGGAGCCCCTTGTCCCTCGTGCCGCTTACTTGGTATGATTCGCCGTCGTGATCACTGGCTTTGCGGACGGTGTGGATCGAAATCAAAGGATGCGCATTTACATTTGTTGAGAGATCATCAATTGCTGATCGGTGATACTATAACAAATGCAGAATTCAGGAAAATTGCTGGAGTTAAAACAGAATATATTGCAAGAAAGCTTTTGAATGAATGCTGTAGTCCTAATTTCGGGCGTACTAGGAATAGAAAATATATCATTAAGCTGTTATTTTAGAATTCGACTTGGTTATTTGAGTATTCTACAAAGATAATTAAGAATTCGACAGCGCTATTTAAGAATTCGACAACGTTAATTAAGTATTCGACACCCTCGCCTCATCTCCTCAGCAAAAAAAGAAGGGAAACTCCTGAGAGTTTCCCTTCCGCTAAAAAGCTTATCGAATTTGGCCGGTACCCTTCATTAAGAACTTCACTGTCGTTAGTGCAGGAAGTCCCATTGGGCCACGGGCATGCAATTTTTGTGTGGAAATACCGATTTCAGCTCCGAAGCCTAGCGCACCACCGTCCGTAAAACGTGTGGATGCATTGTGATAAAGAGCAGCAGCATCCACAAGTGCAAAGAATGTCTCTGCTGATTCTGCATCTTCTGTCACAATCGCTTCTGAGTGTTTCGTGCCGTACGTTTCGATGTGTGCAATCGCATCGGTTAGATCGTCTACAGCTTTCACTGCGATATCTGTGCTCAAGTATTCGTTCGCCCAGTCTTCTTCACCGGCAAGTACAGAGCCTGGGATGATATCCAGGATATACTCATCGCCGTGCACAGCAATGTTGTTTTCTTTCAATGCAGCGATGAGCGCATCTTTATGCTCACTCAACCACTCTTTGTGGACAACGAGTGTTTCGGCAGCGTTACATACCGCCGGACGGTCTGTTTTCGCGTTCACGAGAATGTTGATCGCTTTTTCAACGTCTGCATGCTTATCGACATAGATGTGGCAGTTTCCAACACCTGTTTCAAGTACAGGTACTGTTGCGTTCTCAACAACGGCCTGGATCAATTTGCCACCCCCACGTGGGATGAGTACGTCGATGTGTTCTTTCATTTTGAAAAGTTCATTTGTTGCTGCGCGGTCTGTGGATGCGATGAATTGTACCGCTTCTTTCGGGATCTTCGTTTCTTCTAGACCACGGTGCATCACTTCAACAATCGCCTGGTTCGAGTTGATTGCAGAAGATCCACCTTTTAGAACAATTGCATTACCGGATTTCAAAGCTAGACCAGTCGCATCAACAGTCACGTTCGGACGAGCTTCGTAAATCATACCGATAACACCTAAAGGTACGGTTACTTTTTCAACTTGCAGACCATTTTCAAGCGTCCAATCCGTCACCACTTGACCTGTTGGATCTTCTAGTTTGGAAACATCGCGTAACCCTTGGGCAAACTCAGCTACACGCTCTTTAGTAAGGGATAGACGGTCCATAAATGCATCGGTGAAGCCTTTTTCACGACCATTCGCCAAATCTTTCTCGTTGGCCGCTAGAATCGTCTCGTATTCACGTTCAAGTACATCGGCTAAATGATTAAGCGCCTGGTTCTTTTCTTCTTCAGAAAGAATCATCAATTTTTTCGAAGCTTTCTTCGCTTCAATTGCTTGTGCTTCAACGTTCACATTTGTTGTTAGTGTCATCAAAGACCTCCTTGATTATTTTAAACACCTACGGGCAGGGCAACATCTAAGTGGCAGACAAAATCTTTACGTTCAATGGCTGCTTGTTCATATGATTCAAGTTCAGGTTCAGTCAGGCTGATCATTTCTTCCATTTCATCTGAAGAATAATTAACAACGCCTAATCCAATTTCGTCTCCGTCCAGGTCGTGAATGCGGACAACGGCACCTTTTTCAAAACGTCCCTTTACATGGTGAACGTTCATCGGTAGAAGACTCTTCTTCATATCAACGATTGATTCTTTCGCGCGATGGTCGATAATGACTTCGCCTTCCGGTCCAGAGTTGAACGCAATCCACTGTTTCTTCTGATCAAGGTTTTCGGCATCTGTCGTTGTTTCGAAATACGTTCCTGTTGCATTTCCGTATACAGCATCATAAACAATGTTTGGTGTGTTGGCTTTTCCTAAGAAGGAAGAGATGCCGGATGCCATGGAAATCTTAAATGCGTCAATTTTGGATTTCATGCCACCTGTTCCGACTGCACTACCTGGATCACCAGCTGCGGCTTCAATTTCCGGGGTAATTTCGTGGACTTTATCAAGTAGTTTCGCGTCCTCATTTTTTCTAGGGTCTGCATCGTAAAGTCCATCAATGTCGGATAAAATGACCAATTGATCGGCATCGACAAGACCTGCAACTTTAGCAGAAAGAGTGTCGTTATCTCCGAATTTCAAGCGATCGATTGTAATGGTGTCATTTTCATTGACGATTGGAATAATGCCGCGTTCGAGTAGGACATTAATCGTATTACGTGCATTGTTATAGCGGTCTTCATCAGAGAAGTCGCTACGTGTAATGAGAATCTGAGAACCCATATAACCGTGGGATAGGAAAAGATCGGAATAAGATTCCATCAACAATCCTTGGCCAATGGATGCGGCTGCCTGCTTTTCAGGTAAAGAGCTCGGGCGCTCGAGGCAACCGAGTTTACGATAACCTGCAGCTACGGCTCCTGAGGATACGAGTAAAACTTCGTGGCCGTCGTCTTTTAGTTGGACGACTTCATCTACTAATTTTTCTAATTTACGGCGGCTGACTTCTCCGTGCATGCTGGTGAGGGAACTGCTCCCTATTTTAATTACTACCCTTTTTTTATCTTGACTCAACATATCACTCCTGTTTAACATTTTCGCGTCGATTTGCTTCGTTTACTTACTGCCTACAAGTAGTCCTTCAAGTTCTTTGCTTAACTCTTTCGAACGACCGGCTGCTCCTTTAATTGCTTCAGAAATGGCGTAACCTCCACCAGCCTGATCAAGAGCGTTAAGCCCCGCTGCTGTCGTACCGTTCGGTGATGTTACATTTTCACGTAGTTCAGTCGGGCTTTCATCGCGTTCCAGCATCATTTTTGCTGCTCCAAGCAATGTTTGAGCTCCGATTTCACGAAGAGTTTCACGATCCATGCCTTCTGCACGGCCTGTTTCTTCAATGTGTTCCATCAAGTAATAGAAGTAAGCTGGTCCGCTTCCCGCTATTCCGGTGAAAACGTCCATTTTATCTTCTTCAATGACGAAAACTTCGCCAATGGATTTCAGTAATTCTTTTGCAACAAGTACATTGTCCATATCCGTAAAACGCCCTGGCGTAATGGCTGTCGCTGATTCGCGAAGCATGCTTGACGTATTCGGCATTACGCGGATCACTTGCTGGCCTTCATTCAATCGTTCTTCCATATAAGATGTTGAGATTCCCGCAAGTACAGAAACAAGTACTTGGTTTGCTGTCAATTTATCTTTCAAATCGGCAAGTACAGCATCAATATCTTTCGGCTTCATCGCCAAAATGAACTGGTCGACTTCTGCAAAGTTCAATTCATCTTTTAATACCGTGCGTACGCCGTATTTATAATTGATTGTGTTTAAACGTTCTTGATTACTTCTATTGGTCACGATGATGTTCTCAGCTGGAATATTACCGGATTCCACCATGCCTGAAATCATCGCTTCAGCCATTGAGCCTGCACCTAGAAAAGCAATCGTTTGTTTAATCATATTGGGTTAATCTCTCCCGTTCGCATTTTTTGTTCGCTTTATTTAAGACGTTTTTCATCATAACACTGGGCAGAACTTATTCAAGGGGTTTTTGGCAAGTCGGGTCTATATACGCCAATTAGTTAGTGTAAACGGTTTCACTGCGAGGTATTTCCATTTCATCGCTTCTCATCGCAAATAATCTCGCCTCAGACATATATTTGGGCATTGAATTTTCAAGAAAAGCCGGAGAAAGCAAAATTGAGGGAATTATCTGACTTTATTTTTTTGTATGCAAACAGAAAAAACCACCTGTTGAGGAAATCAACAGATGGTCATTCTTCATTAATGAAATGATTCAGTTTAGCCAGTTGCTGGTTCAGCTCCCCGATTGGAACAAAGCGTGCTTTGCGGAATAGTTCTTTCCCTTCGGAGTAGATCAAAACGGCAGGCACCGTCATGACAGAAAACTCTCCCGCCACTTGTGGAACTTCATCAGCGTTAACATGCCTGGACTCAATGTCAGGATATTCCTTCAACAAGTTTTCCACTTGCGGAAGCAAACCATGGCAGACCGAACATCCCGGCCTCGAAACATAGACAATCGAAAGCGATTTTTCTTGAACAAACGTATTGAGTTCTTCAATGGTGTTTATGGATTCCACTTTTCTCACCTCTGCTCCATTATATCAAGGAATAGATCGAAATGCCTGTATGGAAACTTAATTCAAGCGATCAGGATGAACCTGCTGGTGCTGCTTTGTTTCTACTTCTTTAAATAAATCCTCAGCAGGTGGTTTTGCAGTTGGGATCTGTGTAGCCTGATCGGGATTTAACATCTGTTTTAACGAAAGGATTTGTTGGTACAAATCATCAATATCCTGCTTTGTCGCTGGCCTTTTATGTTCTTTCAATTCATACCCGACCTGCCCGTTTGGTTCCAGGGTCGCCGACTTAAGGTCATCAATGGATGTGATGTTGCTCTGCCTTAACTTCATTTCCAGTTGGTCGACGGTAAAACGTAACTTCTTAATATTCTTCTCGTTCAGCTGTCCGTTTTCAATAATGGAAACAGACCTGCCTGTGAGGAAACGTTCCATAAAATCGAATTTCACCTGGCTGAATTCCATAACCATCAGTGTAAGAACAAGCACTCCCCCCACGCCGAACGTCACCCATATACTTTTCCCCGCGACAGGTTGGATCAATAAGGAACCGATTGCAATCATGATAACCGTCTGTGATAACGTCATCTGAGAAATAGACTTCCGGCCAGCAATACGTAGAATGATTGTTCCTACAATAATAATGAGAACGGCTTTCCAAATCCAATCCATCATCAATCACCTCTATATCGTATGTTCACCTAAATAAACCAGGATATTCGCAAGGAAGGGATTGCAAATGGGAATGCTTTCCGCTATAATCTTTTCAAATATAGAAATTCTAGGAAAAAGAGAGTAGCTACCAGAAACAGAACAGCGACTCAGGGGTGGTGGAAGCCTGAGCAGGATTTCTGTAGTGAAACGGACTTTTGAGAAGCTTTCCTGAATCATGGAGTAGGGAAAAGCCGGGGACGTCCCCGTTAACAACATCGAGTGGCTATACGATAGCTATAAGAGTGGTACCGCGAGCACAAACCTCGTCTCTTTTTTAGAGACGAGGTTTTTTATTTTATGGAGGTGTCGTTTATGGAAAAACAAATACTTGCCCTGCAAATTGCTCATATCCTTGGGGAGGATTATCAGCGAGATTGGGTGCAGCAACAGATTGAAACTCCTAAGCAGCCAAACCACGGCGACCTGGCTTTTCCTTGCTTTCCGCTGGCAAAGACATTGAAAAAAAGCCCGCATCTGATCGCTGAAGAGATTTCCAGTCATTTAAAACATCCGATATTTAAAGAAGTGCAAACAGTAGGCGGCTATATCAATATCTTTCTTGATCAGAAGTTTGTCGCTGAACACACATTGAAACAATTTTACCAAGATCCAGAAGCCTATGGAGCTCACGAATTCGGAAAAGGAAAAACCGTCGTTCTTGATATGTCAGCTCCGAATATTGCCAAACCTTTTTCCATGGGGCACTTAAGGTCTACAGTCATTGGAAATGCTCTCGCTAACCTTGCACAAAAATGTGGATATGAAACGGTGAAGATCAATTATATCGGAGACTATGGGACACAGTTCGGGAAACTACTTGCCGCTTATCTTAAATGGGGCGAGGAAGAAAGTCTCAAACAGAAGCCGATTAAAGAATTGACCCGCGTGTATGTAAAATTTCACCACGCTTCGAAAGAGGATCCATCTTTGATTGAAGAAGGAAGAGAATGGTTCAAGAAATTGGAGAATAACGATGAAGAGGCTGTTACCTTGTGGAAATGGTTCAAAGCCGTATCTCTGGAAGAGTTTGAAAAGATTTATAAACTCTTAGGCATCACATTCGATTTGGTCCGTGGCGAAGCCTACTACAATGACAAGATGGATGGGACCATCGACATGCTGCGGGAAAAAGGATTGTTGGAAAAATCGGATGGCGCACAAGTCGTCCGCCTCGATGAGGAAGCGTTACCTCCTTGCCTGATTCGAAAAAGTAATGGCACGACCATTTATGCAACGAGAGATTTAACAGCTGCGCTTGATCGCAAGCAGACATATGATTTTGATGAAGCACTCTATGTCGTTGGTCATGAGCAAACCCTTCATTTTCAGCAGATCAAGCATGTATTGAAAAAAGCAGAGTTTTCCTGGGCGGATCAATTAAAACATATCTCCTTTGGAATGATGCTTCAAGATGGCAAGAAAATGTCTACTCGCCAGGGGAAGACCGTTTTACTTGAACAAGCGCTCCAGGAGGCTATTTCACAGGCAGCCAAAAATATAAAAGAAAAGAATCCTGATTTGAAGAATGCTCAAAAGGTCGCGGAACAAGTAGGAGTAGGTGCCGTCATCTTTCACGACCTTAAACACGATCGTCGCAATGATGTGGAATTCTCCTTAGAGGATATGCTTACCTTTGAAGGCCATACGGCTCCATACATCCAATATACCTACGCGCGTACCGTATCTTTGTTAGAAAAAGGGAACTTTGATCACAAACATCCTGTCACAGACGTCCAAGCAGAAGCCGCGTGGCCATTGATTAAAACCATCCGTCTTTTCCCAGAAGTGATTGAGAAGGCATATCAAGAATATGATCCATCCAAGCTTGCGAGACACCTCCTAGATGTCGCACGTCATTTCAATAAATTTTACGCCCATACAAAAGTGGTGGGAAGTGAGGAAGAACAAGCGCTTCTATCATTGATTTATGCCGTTAACTATCAATTAAAAGATGGTTTGTCCATCCTCGGGATCCAGGCACCTGAAAATATGTAACATAGAGAACTTTAGCACTTCCACCTTTCTTCTATTATAATAAAAGTAACAAAAGGGAGAGGAGCTCATCCTATGTACCCGATTTATTATGGACTTGCCATTATTGCCTCGGTAGCCGCATTGATAGGCACGATCGTTATAGCTAAAAATGTAAACAAACCCGAAAACACATCTTCACCAGAAGATGACGCCAAGCAGTTGAAAAACGCAGGAAGTGACACAGGGAGCATTCCGTTACTGACGACCATCTACGCCATCACGTTTGTCATTACAGTCATTCTTATGTGGATTTTCATTTTTTAACACGTTTAAGGAGAAGAGGTGCGCCTTTTCTCCTTTTTTGTTTTCACAAAGAAGACTTCACAATAAAATCAGCTTGTCTTTCAGGCTCGACCGTTGCTATGTAGTAATCTTCCGCTTTCCAGTACCGTTCTTTGAATTTGTCGATTTTCTTTCTCGTTTCCTCACTTTCTCTTGAGAATCTTAATTCTCTCGAACACTGTACATAGACCATAAAATCAAAAAAACTTCGCCATTCCTTCCTTTGTAAAAACACGCCTTCCATAATAACTAATGTACTCTCTTTCTCTAGTGCTTCGAATAAGTCTTTCTTTAACGCTTTGACATCCCATTGTAGAAAGTAATATTCGTACCATGGTTCATATCCTGTATGGTACCTCTTCTCTCTTTCCACAACATAATCATCGATATGATACGTTACGACTGGAATAGACTTTTTCTGTAGTTCCTTTTTTATTTTCTCCGTAAACGTCGTTTTTCCTGAACGACTCAAACCATCGATTCCTAATACGAATCTTTCTCCTTCATTTAATAAAGGAATTCTTCGAATGATCTCCTCAACCACCATCTCCTCCCCTCCTTTCCCTCATTTTTTCTATTCAAGTATATGGCAGTATACTTGAAGACTCGATTTCGAGACTTTTGTGGGAGTTTAGGGGCTCCGGGAAAAGGTTCGCTTTCCGTGGGCGAGTGATGAGCCTCCTCGAGCTAACGCTCTGCGGGGTCTCATCTACCACGCACTTCCCACAGGAGTCTCACCGTTTCCCTCCGCCCCTTTACCATACGAGATTCTCGAAATCCCTCTAACAATAACCTGCCAAGTTCGGTAATGAAAGACCTGCTCACCCACGCCGTTATAGAGTCGTTTTAACCATAGATTCTGCACGAATAAGGTGTGGGAACAGGGTCAGGGAAACGTCCGCATGAAAAGCGAATGGAGACACGAACGTGTGTGTTTTTCTACTGACTGATCCAAAACACTGCAAATCGTCGTTTCCCTGACCCCGTATCCATGGCCAAGAATTGTCATTCATTATTTCAACTAGGTAAGGCTGCCCTTAATGCTGCGGGGAATGTGCTCACCGCGCTCCCGCGGAAAGCGAGCTATTCCCCGCAGCCCCATCCACTCACCAAAAGTCTCGAAACTGAGCCTTCCAGAAAAGGGAGCTTTAATTGAACACTTAGTTCATGAACTTTTGTGTAATACTCCTTCTCGATTTACAGTGGTGATTCCTTTGTCACACGGGGGAGGAAAACTTTTTCTAAGTGAAAATGCACATAAATTTTTCAACACTGACACATACTCTCGATAAATTCATGTTATCTTTCGAGTAGGTCTATGAATATCTTAATAACAGAATGGTCACTAGCTCATTGACGTACAATCTCTTTCTTTTGAAAAATTTAAGGAGTTGGCTAATGTGAACCAATCCCATATGTTTCAAAACCTCACGCATAAAAAAATGAAGTTTGAAGAAGTGTTTTCTCATATTCTGACGTTTATGAAAAGTGAGCCCATCGGGGATTACAAGCTCATGATGGGGACCGATTCCCAAGTTCACCCCTCCCACACCCTATTCATTACCGGTATTGTCATCCAACGAGTTGGAAAAGGAGCCTGGGCCTGTTTCCGCAAAGAAGTGGTACACAGAGAAATGACGACATTGCATGAACGTATTTCCTATGAAACGTCCTTAACGGAGCAAGTGGCTGCCTTATTTACGGAAGAGAAGAAGAATGATCTCATCGAAGTCGTCCTCCCTTATATTTATAAAGGAGCAACGTTTACAATCGAAGGTCACATCGATATCGGGAGTGGAGACCGAAACAGGACAAGAGTCTATGTAAATGAAATGATGGCAAGAATCGAGTCGCTCGGAATGGAAGCGAAGATCAAACCGGATTCCATTGTCGCAAGCAGTTATGCCAATCGATATACAAAGTAATGGAAGGTGATCATGGTTGTATCAAAAAGCCGTTACCTCTTGTGTGTTTGGAATCATGTCCATCTTTCTTCCTCTTATCGGTATCATTCTTGGATGGGTAGGGATACTTTTTGCAAATAAAGCTCTCGGTAAACTTTCCACCGAAGAACCGGGATACCGTTTCGCCTTAGGCGGAAAGGTATGTAGCATCCTTGGGATTTGCCTGCAGTCTTGTATCCTGATATTTGTCCTTGCTGCCTATTTCTTTTTTATGAATCTGAATCTCTTTATGTAAAACAAAAAATACCAAAGCGCCCTCTGGATCCAGAGGGCGCTTTGTTCTTACGTATTTATTTTTTTCAATTCTTCAAGAACGTCAGACGGTTCGGCTCGATCTTTATAATCAGCCTTCGTATAGTCATACAAAATCGTCCCATCTGTATCAATGATATATGTTGCGGAGACAGGCAGGGTCCAAGTTTCGTCGCCATTATGTTTGTCCACTTGCAGCCCTTTGTCTTTATATACCTCTACAAGGTAATCTGGTAATTGGTACACTAAATTGTATTGATTGGCCACTTCATTCCCAACGTCGCTCACCACATGATAGTTCAGTTGATTTTTCTCCTGTGTCGTCAGTGACTGATCGGGGGTTTGTGGACTAATCGCAATCAATTCAGCTCCTTCTCCATGAATCTCATCTAGGATTTGCTGATAGGCTCTCAGTTCCATGTTGCAATAAGGACACCATCCTCCGCGATAAAAAGTAAGGACGACCGGTCCACTTTTTAATTGTTCATAAAGCTCGACCGTTTCCCCCTTCGCGTCAGGCAAGTTGAAGTTTGGCGCTTTCTCTCCTGCTGACAAACCTTCTCCATCATTTGAAGATTCAAGTTCATCAATCGCCTTCTTCATTTTTTCTTGTATTTCATCAGGAGTTGCTTTCTTGAATTTTTCAATGTAATCGTTATAATGCTTTCTCATTTCTGTCTTCATGAAAAAACTCCTTTTCAGCGGATTCACTTTTCATTATATAGGGGTGCGACACTCGAAGAAACTGATTTGCTCTCTCTCGTCATCCATAAGGCAAGACCAACGGCTAATACCCCAGCTGTTAATTTACCAACCAATACTGGGAAAATCATATCCCTTTCTACACTAGCCACGAACGCAAAATGGCTGCCGATGACAAACGCCCCACTCACCGCAAAGGCAGCATTGACCGTTTTCCCTCGTTCATCCATATCTTTCATCGTCGCTAACATGGGTAAGTGATGTGCCGTAGAAGCGATCAGCCCTGTTAAGGACGTAGCATTCATGCCTAACCTTTCACTCAGTTGTCCTATCCATCTCTCTCCCCGCTGATTGATGAAAGCGACAAGAGGATAAGCACCAGCTAATGTAACGGTAATCCTTCCAACGATGATGATCCCTTCCGATAAAGGAGCCATCCCCGGCAGGACAACGAACCCTGTCAACGTTTCGATAATAATGAGAGCAAGACCTGTAATGATGATGATTTCAATGGTTTTTCCGAAATAAGAAAATAACCGGATCGTTATGTTCGTGAACAACCATAATCCCGCCCCGATACAGCCGGAAAGCAAGATAGCCGGCGTCAAATTACGTAACATCCACGCCGCTTCATATCCTGCCAGTGCACCACCGACAAAGCATCCGATCGGAACCGTAACTAAACCTGCTAAAATTCCCTTTGAAAAGAAAGGCCGATCTTCTTTTTTTACAATCGTAAGCGCAACAGGAATTGTAAAAACAAGCGTCGGTCCCATCATCGTACCGAGGAGTGCCCAGGAAAAAGTGGCCGCTTCCTCTTCCACAGCTAGAGATTCTGCCAAAGGGTAGGCACCCATGTCAATAGCAAGCATCATAGATGCAAACATCGAAGGATCCGCCCCGAACCATAAAAACAACGGGCGGATGACAGGGGCCAGCCACTGGGACAGTACGGGTGCTAGGGATATGATCCCTACCATCGAAAGAGCAAGCGGTCCCATCATCATAAACGCTTCGTAAAAACGCCACCCGAGAGATAGCCGGTGATTAAGCACATAATAATCAAGGGCACCCAATACCATGAAAATACACATCACAATTAGAATCGCGTCATTAACCCACAAAAGCCCAGCCCCTTCCTTACATTTTTTAATCAATGTTTACGGGAACTTCTACACAGGGTAGGAGTTCTTCTATAATGGCTTGCTCGTCTTTACACAGTGGACGCTAACATAGCCATTCAATTTTTTTATAAAGGAGAAGAAGAAATGGTACAAGCTCTGTTCATCGTTGCGGTCATTTTCATTGCAGCGAATCTCGTGTACTTTTTCACGAATAAAACATACAGAAAAAGCTACTTCAGCACGGCACTTTTCTTTCAATTATTTTTTGTACTGACAGGTGTATTACTAGGGTTTACGGTCCTCTACTATTTGCTATCTTTAGATGGAGTCATTCTAGTTACTAGTTTATCATCCCGGGAACCTGTCGAACCAACCTTTTTGGACTTGCTTTACTTCAGTGGGGAAACCTTGTTGAGCGTAGGTTATGGTGACATGTTACCTGTGGGGATGGCTCGTTTCTTTGCCTTGCTTGAATCGGGAATCGGCATCCTTCTCCCTACAGCCTATTTCTTAAAAGCCATGGATGCATCCAGGCAAAAAGAAGATTAAGAAGGTTTACCTATATAAAAAGGACCCTCGCGAAAGGGTCCTTTCTTATTATCCAATGGAGCATGCGGCAGATCCATGCTTTTGTAAATATTTCTGGTGATGCTCTTCTGCTTCATAAAAAGTTGTGGCCTCTTCTACTTCTGTAACGATCGGGCGTTTGAAAATCCCTTTACCTTCCCATTCTTTAATTTTTTCTTCAGCAATGTATTTCTGGCTTGCATCCGAATAAAAAATGACAGAACGGTATTGGTGACCAACGTCGATTCCCTGCTTGTTGCGGGAAGTCGGATCGTGAGCTTCAAAGAAGATATTTACAAGTTCTGCATAAGTGATTACGGTTGGATCGTAGTTCACTTTCACAGATTCCGCGTGTCCACTCTTGCCCGCTTTGACTTGTTCGTATGTCGGGTTATCCAGATGGCCGCCAATATAACCGACCTTCGTTTCTGTAACCCCTTCGAATTTTTCAAAAAACGCTTCTACTCCCCAAAAACATCCTGCACCGAAAATAGCTGTTGCCATTTAACATCTTTCCTTTCCCTTAACGCAACTTCTATCGAGAGCCTTGACGGTTATGGTGCTTACACGAAAAGACCCCTTTTCTTATCCAGTAAGAAAAGGGGTCGCTAATATCCGCACGATCCTCTCATCTCTTAGAATGTGGATACATTCTACAGGAATTGGCACCGTTCTCGTCAATCCGTAGATTGATTCGATGGTTGCCGGGCATCAAAGGGCCAGTCCCTCCGCCTCTCTGGATAAGAAGTTTCCGTTATTTATTTTTGTTAGTATCCATAGTACTACGTTTTTGTAACGAAGTAAAGGATAACAGATTAAAAATTTCAAATGATTGTACATCGAGTTTTGTCTTTCTTGATTTCATTGTATTCAGAGCTTAACATGCTCATGCCTGTCTGTAAAAAAATCCGCTTCAGCTCAGTTCTGCCCTGTCGTGTAAACTTCTTCAAACGGCTGAACAATGACGAATCCATCGCCTTCAAACTCCATTTGAATGGACTCCCCGCTTCCGCGTCCAATCAATGTTTTGAAACTGATGTCTGTTCTGAAATTCGGCTCCAAGTGCCCGGACCATGCCACAGTAGCATGCGGGTCAGTGATTACAGGTTCCCCTGGACGAACTAGCAGCGTCAATGGTTCATAGTGCGAAGTAATCGCGACGCGTCCACTTCCGCTGAGGGTTACATTGAATAAACCACCCGAAACCATCCCGGCCACTTTTTTCATCAGTTTTATATCCCAATCAATGCTCGGCTCAAATGCCAGAAGGTCGTTTCCATTCACTGTGATTGTTTCATTATCCAGGTCAAAAATAGTAATCTTCTTACCCTGATCGGCAAGGTAAAGACGACCACGGCCAGTAGCCTTCATTAAAGAACTCCCTTCACCAGTCATCGCTTTTTTAAATAAACGACCGACGCCATGCTCAAGGATGCCCTCTCTTTCAAATTTGATGTTCCCATTATAGGAAATCATCGCGCCTGCTTTAGCCCATACTTGATCGAGTAGATTCACCTCAAGGATTCTCGGGGTCTCCAGCTCAAAGTAATCATTCTCGGATTCATCCTGCTTCGTTTTTCTAATAAATTCATCAATGGAGTAGTCACTCATCATCTGTTCCTCCTTAGCGTATTCTATGATTATTTATGCTTTCTCATTGCTTCTATACCACGATGGATCAAAATCGAGGCCTAAAGTTTTCGGATCTTAGTGGCTATGATTTTAATGAGCCTTCGTCATTTACTATTCAATAAAGACGGACAAATCCCTACTGTAAATAAGGATTTTCATTCTCCCTCCAAATGCTTGTCAAACCAATCCAACACCTCAGGCGCATACTCTTTGAAATGCAGCCTTAGTCCGTGGCCTCCGCACAATTGGAATAATCTGTATGACCCGGTCATGAAAAATCTTCCTTTTCCTAACTTTACATACGGAAGGGCGTGTGAAAGGTTTCATTTTTGGAGGTGCTAGGGAAAGAAACTTCTATAAGAGTTGTGATAGACTCGATGTAACTTCACTTGAAAGGGAGAATCTGTATGTATGGCTTAGATGAAAAAAGAAATGAACTGCTCCATTTTGTTGAAGAAGTTTCAGAGCAAGAAGCATCTGTCAAGCCTGAAGAAAATCGTTGGTCCATCCTTGAAGTTTTAGAACATTTATACTTAATGGAACAATTAATCGTTTATCAGATTAATCAGGCTCTCAAGCAAGGTGACACACAACAAGCGACAGAAAAACCGATCCATAAGACGACCAACCGCGATTATAAAGTCGAGGCACCAGAGGCCGTTCGCCCGAAAGGCGAGTTCAATACATTGGATGAAGCGAAAGAAGGTTTGAAAAAAACACGTGAAGCGACGTTATTCCTTATTCACAATAAGGATGAAGAAACTTTGCAAAACCGCGTATTCCCTCACCCCTCTTTTGGAGATATGAACTTGGAACAATGGGTAGAGTTTATCGGTTGGCACGAACTACGCCACCTGGATCAAATGAAAGAAGTAAAAGCCCACATTCATGCGTAATACAAAAACAACCCCCTGAGTTTATAACTCAGGGGGTTACTCATACGACTTATTTTTTAAAATCTTCTGGTTTTACTTCCTCACCATTTTTACCGGTGTAACGAAGCCCCCAGCCTGTCCATGCCGCAATAAACATAACGATTAATAGCAACCAGCCCTGAAAGACGAAGGGGAAGACTTCTCCAGGGCCCACGACAGGTAAGAAGTCGTATTGATCCGCTGCCCCCTGGACCGTAGCCCATGCGAGCAAAACTCCACCACTCCATGGAAAAATGTAGCCAAGTGAAGAGGTGACCGTATCCAGGAAGTTGGCTCTTCGATACGGGTGAATGTTCATTTCTGTTCCTAATTTACGAACAAACGGCGCAGCAGCAATCTCAGCCGCTGTATTAATCGTAATAAATACATTCAAGAAAGCAACGATTCCGAAAATGGAAAGTTCAGCTCGGCGCACCACATTATTGATCAACTTCAAGAAGAAGTTTTTGATGACATCCATGGTACCTGCAACATCCAACAGGTAAGCGGCTGCCAAGATGAATAAAATTAAGATCGCCATATTGAAATAGCCACTGATACCATCGATCAATGCCCCTTCAATGACGGCTTCACCGGCATCGTTTTTATGGATATGCAGGACATCTTTCAAGGAATGACCGGTAAGAAAGATGAACACGGCAGCTGCCAGAATGCCGTATGATAGCGACGTCAAAAGATGATGACCGCTTAAGGCCAAATATAGAACTAATGCAAATGGTGCTAACATGAGAAGCCCTTCAGGAGAAACTTCATTTTGAAGCTGACTGACTACTTGCTGACTGCCCATCTCTCCACCACCGCCAAAAATCACAAATAATATAAGAGCTGGAATGGCTGCAGTGATGGAATATTTAAAGCGTGAACGCACAACTCCAGGTACGTCCGCATCCTGGGTTGTCGCAGAAACAATCGTCGTGTCCGATACAGGCGCTAAATTATCTCCAAAGACAGCTCCACTTAATATGGCTGCAAGAAGAATGACTGGATCCGCCCCTAAAATGACCCCGGCAGGATACATCAGGACTCCAAAAGTCGCTACGGTACCATAGCCGGTTCCGACAGCGGTCGAAAATAATCCTGCTAAAAGAAAGGTAATTCCTACGAAAGCTCCTCCCTCAAGCCCGGACTGAAAACCGAACCAAATAAGACCGTCGACTAATCCACCGGCAGACAACATGTTCGCAAACATTCCTGCCCAAAACCAGGCAATGATCGCAACGACTCCTACAGGCTGGGCCATGCCGGAAATTAAACTCTGGGCATAATCCGACCATTTGGATTTACACAAGAATAGACCAAGGCCAATACCAATGACCATGCCCAAGACTAATGCTTGTTCTGTCACAAGCCCTGTGACACTTAATACAATTGCCCATATGATGAAAAACACTAAAGGTATGGTAGCAGTGAAGACGCCTCCGCGAAACTCTAACTTCCGTACGTCTTTTTCTCCTAACGCTTCATCAATGACTTGTTCTTTTTTTTGATCTTTATCTGCCACTAGAATTCCCTCCTCTACCAACGTTAACTGTACAATAGTTTATCATCCCATGTGTATAGATGTAATGTCACGAATTTTTTCATAATTTTTGAAAAGTGGTGTATCATCAAGTGAAAAGTAATGAAAGGAGATGGAATATGCTACAATTGATTCCTTTTCAAGAAAAAGATTTCAATACAATATTCGATTGGATTGTTTCCCCAAGATTCCTTATGCAGTGGGGTGGACCGATGTTCAACTTTCCATTAACCCACCAGCAACTGATGGATTACAAAGACGCCGAAGACCGCCGAGCTTTCCAAGTGTATGATCCGTCACTGGATACAATCATTGGACACCTCTCCATAGGACGTATAGATAAAGATCAAAAACAGGGACGAATTGGAAAGGTCATCGTTTCTCCTGAATACAGAGGAAAGGGATATGGACAACAGATGATCCAGCTAATTTCCATGTACGCCTTTCAGCAACTCGATCTAGAAAAAGTGACATTAGGTGTCTTCGACTTTAATACAGGAGCCATCCGCTGTTATGAGAATGCCGGTTTCACTATAGACCGATACTTAAAAAACCACCGGTCTTTCGAAGACGAAATGTGGAGCCTTTATGAAATGAGTCTCAATAAATATACATAAAACCTATGAGGGGAGAATATCACGCGTTCTCTCCTCTTACTTTTTCATACTCCCCACATTCCTATACACCCCCGCCCGCACGAAACCTCTCATAGACCGTTTTTTATGTAAATGATTGGGTGACCAGGTCATACATATTCTTCCAAATAACACATCTAAGATTTTCATTTTGTGTTTTATGGGGAAAGAATTTAAAATAGAAGAAGTATGTTTATGCATGATTATAAGTTAACGCTTACATGTCTTGGCATTCTTATATTTACCATATTCTTCTGACAGTGGTAATGGGGCAACCGTTGATGGTAACACGGTTCGAAGTGTTTGACTATGCAAATTATTCTGATAACATTATGAAACACATAGGCAATTTTATCTTACTTAAATGATCTGACAGGAAGGTGAAAGTATGACAACTGTAAAAAACACAAACGATCATACAACTCCCTTACGCCGGGACATCCATGCATTAGGGAAAATGCTAGGTGATATTCTCGTCCACCACGGCGGAGAGGAACTACTAAACAAAGTAGAAACGATCCGACAATTAACGAAAGACTTGAGGAAGAGTCCAGATCCCTCAACATATAATCAACTGAAAAATGAGATTCAAAACCTCGAACCACCGATGCGCTCCCAAGTCATCCGCGCATTCTCAATTTATTTCCACCTCGTAAATATCGCTGAACAAAATCATCGTATTCGTCGTCGTCGCGAATACCAATTGCGCGAAGATCATGGCGCTCAACCATTCTCGCTCGAAAGCGCTGTACAGAACTTGAAAAACAATGACTTTTCTAAGGGTGCTATTCAAGAGGTGTTGAATAAGCTTTCTTTGGAATTAATTATTACGGCCCACCCTACAGAAGCTACAAAGCGGACCGTGCTTGAAATCCAGAAGCGTATTGCAACCATCCTTAAAAAGCTTGATCAGCCTCAACTGACAAAGAGCGAACGTGAAAGTTTGCAGGACAGCCTGCAAAATGAAGTCACGGTTCTTTGGCAGACAGACGAATTACGCGAACGGAAACCAACCGTTATGGATGAAGTGCGCAATGGCCTTTATTATTTTGACGAAACCTTATTTGATGTGCTGCCAGATATCCACCAGGAACTCGAAGCCCGGTTGGAAGATCATTATCCTAATGAAGACTGGAACGTGCCGAACTTCCTTCGTTTTGGTTCTTGGATCGGTGGCGACCGAGACGGTAACCCGAACGTAACACCTGATATCACGTGGCAAACACTTCAAAAACAACGGAAGCTTGTTTTGAAAAAATATGATGCGGTCCTCGTCGAGCTGATGAAACGATTCAGCCATTCGTCAACACAAGTGACTGTCACAGATGAGTTGAAGAACGCGATTGAAAAAGAAGAACCAATGCTTCCAAAAGGTAAGAAATGGCGAGTGGAGCGCGAAATTTACCGACGTAAATTTGCCATTATCCTAGAACGCCTTCGTCAAGTAGGTAAGTCTGATATCGGCTATGGTTATGCGGATGAGCTTCTCAATGACTTGCGTCAAATTCGTGACAGTGCCCGAACACACCAGCCGAACAAGCGCGAACTTAAAAAGCTACGCAAACTGATTCGTCAAGTGGAACTATTCGGATTCCACCTCGCAACACTCGATATTCGTAATCATAGTGGCGAACATGAATCAGCAGTCTCAGAACTTCTACAAAAAGTAGGAATTGTCGAGGACTACTCTTCCCTAGAAGAAAAAGACAAGCTTGAAGTGCTCCAAGATGTCTTGAAGGATCCACGTCCGATTTCATTATTGAACGAAGACTACTCCGAAGAGACACAAAAAATGCTGAATGTTTTCCAAATGATCCGCAAAGCTCATAAGGAATTCGGTGAGCGTTCGATTGAAGTCTACTTGATTAGTATGACGGAATCTGCAAGTGATCTTCTTGAAGTCCTTGTATTGGCTAAAGAAGCAGGCATCTATCGTCTGCATGCGGATGGTACAGTGGAAAGCAATATTAACGTTGCCCCACTACTTGAAACCGTCGACGACCTTGTCGCAGGTCCTGACATTTTGAAGACCCTTTTTGAAATGGATGTCTACAGCAAACATCTGGACAAGCATGGAAACCACCAGGAAATTATGCTTGGATATTCTGACGGAAGTAAAGATGGTGGAACACTCACAGCCAACTGGAGACTTTACAAAGCCCAGCAGGAAATTCACGATATGGCTCTTGAATACAATGTTGGATTGAAATTCTTCCATGGTCGTGGTGGATCTCTTGGCCGTGGTGGCGGACCATTGAACCGGAGCCTGCTTTCTCAACCAGTGGAAACTCTTGGCGAAGGCGTGAAAATTACAGAACAAGGAGAGGTCCTCTCTTCTCGTTACTTGCTGAGAGATATCGCATACCGAAGTCTTGAGCAAGGAGCCTCTACCCTTTTAGAGGGAGCCATGAACATTTCTAAAGAGTCCGAACAAGGTCACCATCGGGAAGAACTATGGGAGCAAGCTCTTGAAGACATTTCTGATGTATCCTTGAAAAAATATCAATCGCTCGTATTCGGTGATTCAGACTTCTTGACTTACTTCAACGAAGCGACACCGTTACAGGAAATCAGTGAACTGAACATCGGTTCACGTCCAATGAAGCGTAAAGACAGTTCCAAATTTGAAAACTTAAGAGCCATCCCATGGGTTTTCGCTTGGACACAAAACCGTCAGCTCATTCCGGCATGGTACGCTGCAGGTACAGGGCTCGCCAGTTATGTTGATAATAACGAAGATAACCTCGCAGTTCTCAAGCAAATGTATGAGAACTGGCCGTTCTTCCGCTCTACCATCAACAATTTGCAGATGGCCCTGACAAAAGCGGATATTCAGACAGCTAAAGAATATAAAGCCCTTGTCAATGATCAAGAACTTGGGGAACGTATTTTCCAAAACATCGTAGAAGAATACGACCGCACCAAAGACATCTTGCTGCAAATCACAGGGGATGCTGAACTTCTTGATCACCAACCGACAATCAAAGAATCCGTACGCCTTCGTAATCCTTATGTGGATCCATTGAACTTCCTTCAAGTGGAACTCATCAAGGAACTACGCCAAGTCGACGATCATGAAGATATCTTGACAGAAGTTCTTCTCACCATCAGCGGAATCGCAGCCGGCCTTCGCAACACAGGCTGATCTATAAATACCAAAACCGAGTATAACCTTCCCAGGTTATACTCGGTTTTTTTTCAACAATATGGCAGGATTGTGTAAGACTCGATTTCGAGACTTTTGTGGGTATTTAGGGGCTCCGGGAAAAGGTTCGCTTTCCGTGGGCGAGTGATGAGCCTCCTCGAGCTAACGCTCTGCGGGGTCTCATCTACCACGCACTTCCTCTTAGATATCCGGTTCCGGCGCCTAGCGGCTAGTGAGACTTCCCTCGCTTCTGTACGATAAGTCAACATCGAATCGCTCCGCTCTTCGTGTTTCCTTTATCTCCGCCAGCTCAGTCCAGTCCATACGCCGCTGACCAAGGCGCCTGCACACTTAAGGTAGGAGTCTCACCGTTTCCCTCCGCCCCTTTGCCATATGAGGTTCTCGAAATCGCTCTAATAGTAACCTGCCAAGTTCGGTAATGAAAGACCTGCTCATCCACGCCGTTATAGAGTCGTTTTAACCATAGATTCTGCACGAATAAGGTGTGGGAACAGGGTCTGGGAAACGTCCGCATGAAAAGCGAATGGAGACACGAACGTGTGTGTTTTTCTACTGACTGATTCCAAAACACTGCAAATCGTCGTTTCCCTGACCCCGTATCCATGGCCAGGAATTGTCATACATTATTTCAACTAGAAAGGCTGCCCTTAAGGCTGCGGGGAATGTGCTCACCGCGCTCCCGCGGCAAGCGAGCTATTCCCCGCAGCCCCCATGCACTCAACAAAAGTCTCGAAACTGAGTCTTCCACAAACGGGAGCTTTAGTGGAGGAACGAACGCTTGAGTTCTTTTAAACAATTGAATTCATATGGAATCCCTCATGTATTTTACAGTTTTGGACAAAGTAAAACAGAAATTAAATAAAGTGAGGGATTCATCATGATCAGTATCCTAATTGGACTCGTATTACTTATGCTTTTGGCTTATCTTGGATGGTCCATCATCTGGATTGCGCCACTCGTATCAGGTATTGTCGCGATTTTAAGTGGAATGGATATCCTTCCCGCTTATACAGATACCTATATGCAGGGATTTGTTGACTTTGCTAAAGACTACTTTCCGATTTTCCTCTTCGGTGCGATTTTCGGGAAGTTGATGGAAGATACGGGAGCTGCACAGTCGGTTGCCCATAAGATTTCGAGCGTAATTGGTAAAAAGCGTGCCATTCTCGGAATGCTTTTATCTGCAGCGATTCTTACGTATGGCGGGGTTAGTCTGTTTGTTGTTGTCTTTGCTGTGTATCCATTGGCTGTCGCGATGTTCCGTGAGGCGAATGTTTCCAGAAAGTTGATTCCATCCACGTTCGTACTCGGAGCTTTCACTTTTACAATGACAGCTCTTCCTGGAACACCTCAGATTCAGAATATCATTCCAATCAACACCTTTAAGACAGACACGATGGCAGCTCCAATTCTAGGAATAGTTGCCGCATTGATTATGGCTGTCGGCGGATATTTTTATTTGAAATTCCGTGAAAAACAACTTAACAATAAAGATGAGAAATTTACTGAGCCTGAAGGTGACAACCAAGTTAAAAGTGTGAACGAAGAAGAACTTCCAAATTGGATTCTTTCCACCATTCCACTAATCGCTGTTGTTTTGACGTTGAACGTATTCGAAATCAGTATTTTAGCCGCATTGCTCATCGGAATCATTTTAATCATGATCTTTAACTGGCAGGATTATAAGGATTTCATAAAAGCCATCAATGGCGGGGCTTCCGGTTCAGTTATGGCTACCATTAACACAAGTGCGGCAGTCGGATTTGGTACTGTTGTTACGGCTTCACCTGGGTTTGACTCCGTAAAGGATTTGATTTTCAGTATTCCTCTAAGCCCGTTTTTCTCAGAAGCCTTTGCCGTCAGTCTGCTTGCGATGATTACAGGGTCGGCTTCTGGCGGAATGGGAATTGCCCTTGAAGCTCTCGGACAGGAATATTACAATATTGCGGTCGATCAAGGGTTGAGTCTTGAAGCTTTTCACCGTATTACATCGGTAGCATCTGGAGCATCCATTCTCCCTCATAACGGTGCTTTATTGACATTGTTCACCGTTACAGGGCTGACACACAAGGATTCTTACAAGGATGTATTCGTAGTTGGCCTTCTTATTCCGATGGTCGCAACGATTGCGATTATTTTCCTTGCCATGATCGGCATCAATTAACTAACACAAGCTTCTCTCTTAAGGAGGGAAGCTTTTTGATTTGATCGAACAAATGAAAAACACGTCCCACAAGGGGACGTGTTTTATTATTATTGAACAGTGTAGCCACCATCGATGACCGCTGCTTGTCCTGTGATGCTTTTCGCTTTTTCACTGACAAGAAAGATTGCATAATCTGCAATTTCCTGGACTTGCAACAATCGTTTTTGTGGTACGAGGGGATAAATAACCTCTTCTAACGCTTTTTCCTTATCGATGTTTCTTGTTTTCGCAAGGTCTTCTAATTGGTTCTGGACAAGTGGCGTATCCACATAACCAGGACAGATTGCGTTCACCGTTACACCGTGGTCCGCTCCTTCTAAAGCAGCTACCTTCGTTAGTCCGATGACCCCGTGCTTGGCACTGTTGTAACCAGCTTTTCCAGCGAAACCGATGAGTCCATTGATGGAAGCCATATTCAAAATACGACCATACCCCTGTTCCTTCATGTGTGGGAACGCGTACTTCGTCCCATAGAATGGTCCTTTCAGCATAATGTCCAGAATCAATCCAAATTTTTCACTAGGGAATTCTTCAATTGGAGCGACATGTTGAATTCCTGCATTATTGACTAGAATATCAATTTTGCCAAACTTACTGACCGTTTCTTCAATTGCATTCTTTACATCTTCTTCTTTTGCTACGTTGGCAACGACCCCTTCGACTGTATGTCCTTGAGATCGTAGCTGTTCAACTGATTTGTTGAGGGTCTCCTCATTGATATCATTAAGCATGACTTTCGCGCCGGCTTTTGCAAATTCTGTAGCGATCTCAAGTCCAATCCCCTGCCCTGAACCAGTAATTAATGCTGATCTTCCTTCAAGCATTGCAACTCCTCCTTAAAATAAACACTCTTCCTTTAATTTTCCCTTTTCTAAGAAAATATGTGCAAAAAAAAAACTCAGCCTCATGAAAGGCTGAGTTTTTATACCCTAATAAAGTTTTCCTTGACGGTACATAATCGTGGATAGTTTGGTGACGGAGTGGATGTAACAATTTTGTCTTAGGGGGAACGGATCCCCAAAGAACTGTGGAAGAATCGTATCCATCGTACCTTTCAACTTATCAAAAAGTCTTTCAAAAATCTGATCCTCCGCCATAAACTGTGCTTCTCTCCCCTGAACCCATTCGTAATAAGAAACGATGACACCACCTGCATTTGCTAAGATATCAGGGACAATCAATACACCTTTATCCGCAAGATACCGATCCGCTTCTTCTGTAATTGGCCCGTTTGCACCTTCTACAATGATCTTCGCTTGAATGTCCTTCATATTATCTTTATGGATTTGATCTTCCAACGCTGCTAAAATCAGAACATCAACATCCATTTCCAGCAAGTCATCCCGCTCTTTAATCTCTGCCACAAGTTCATGCTCGTTCAGTTCTTGTTCTGTTGAAGGCAAATCACCATCATGCTCTTTCGCGAATTTGACAAGACCAGGAATGTCCAGGCCATCTGAATTATACAGCATGACATTCGCATCGCTCACGGCAACCACACGGTTTTGCAGATGATTGCATTGATACGCTTCAAGGGCAGCGACAGAACCAAGGTTACCAAAGCCCTGAACCGCCATTTTTAACTTTTTATCAGCATGGTCAAGAGCCGTATGAGCAAAAATGTTCTCTGTATCACTCAACCATTTTCTATGTTCATTGACGAAATCATGCATCATGTACCGAAACGTATAATAGACCCCTTTTCCCGTTGACTCTCTTCTTCCGAGCGACCCGCCGTTTACGATGCTTTTTCCTGTAAAACTGTTGCGGTACGGCTCTCCGGGATGAATATTCTTGAATTCTCCCATCATCCAGTCCATTTCCCGTTCCCCTGTACCGACATCCGGGGCTGGAATGTCTTTGTCAGGTCCAAGGATATCATTGAAATATTGCACGTATTTTTTACATATCAAATTGAGTTCTTTTACGCTGTATTCTTTCGGGTTGATGACCACTCCCCCTTTACCTCCGCCAAAAGGAAGTTCATGCAGGGCATTTTTCAAAGTCATTAGTTTTGCTAAATTGGAGACTTCATCTTCATCGACTGATTCATGAAAACGAATCCCGCCTTTATAAGGACCCACTGTATCACTATGTTGTACGCGGAATGACGGAATCCTTACAATCGTTCCATTTTCTGTAGTGATGCGCAGGAAAGATTTGTGGACATGATTCGGGGTCGAAAGCAGGGCCACCAATGAGTTGTAGGCCTGCTCCCGTGTTTGTGCTTTCAAATCCGGGAGAAAATCTTCATCCTCCATGATCGCTTTTAATGACTCTTCGATAATGGTTTGTTGTCTTTGCATAATCCGACAGCCTCCGTTCTAATGAATTGGTCCTATGTGGATTTCCTTATCTAAGTGTCCATTCCCCAAAAAGAAGCTATGAAACGTTTTCAGCAAAGAAAAAAGCCCCCTGCTCTAGGGGACTTTTCCATTAACCTAATATATTGTAACCCGAATCTACATAAACAATTTCTCCTGTCACTCCTCGGGATAAATGACTCATCATGGCCAGCGTCATATCTCCGACTTCTTCCTGAGTGACGTTCTTTTTCAGTGGAGCAGTTTCTTCAATTTTGTGTAAGATTTCATTGAAGCTTGGAACCCCTTTTGCTGCAAGTGTACGTACCGCACCAGCCGAAATGGCATTGACTCTGATTTGATTTTTCCCTAAATCGGATGCCAAATAACGCACAGTGGCTTCTAAGGATGCTTTCGCTACCCCCATGACGTTGTAACCTTCGACGACACGTTCAGCCCCAAGATAACTCATGGCAATCATCGATCCGCCTTCCGTCATATAAGGTTGACTTGCTTTCGCTACAGCAATAAGTGAATAAGCGCTTGTATCCTGCGCAAAAGCGAATCCGTCACGGGAAGTTTCAACAAAATCCCCTTTCAAATCCTCCGCATGTGCAAACGCGATGGAATGACAGACCCCATGAATGACTCCGACTTTCTCACCGATCTCTGCAAATGCCTGCTGAATACTTTCATCACTGTTCACATCGCATTGAACGATGGCTTTCGCATCTAAACCACCGTCTGCAAGCAGCTTTTCGAGCTTTTTATAACTTCTTTCTTTTCGATATGTAAAAATAACGTTGGCTCCTGCCTGATAAAGGGATTTAGCCACACCCCAGGCAAGGCTTCTCTGGTTCGCCACACCCATGACGACGATGTTTTTATCTTTCATTTGTAAAATATCTTCCATAGTAACCTCCAACATGTGTTTTCTTAGTTATACCTTATTCCAAAGAGAGTTGTCTACTTTTCCTTCAATTCTACATGAGAAAATCTTCCACCCAGTGTGTCGAATCGTCCCCCTGGCTGAATTCTTAAAGGTTCATGAAATAAAGGTCCACCATATACAAATGTGTGAAACTCTCCGTTTTCACCGCACGGGTCAATTTCAGGAGACATGGTATGCAAAAACTGCTGATCATAGAGAACCCCAGGTACCCTTTCATCCAACTTCTCTGTATCCACAGTAGTGATCACTGCCTGAAATCCCTTTTCAATGATCTCTGCCGCCACCTTATGTGAACCTATTGCCCATAAAGGATAGACGCCTGCCATTTCATTCTTCTTTAATAAATCGTCACGAAACGATCGAATATCTTCCAAAAAAAGATCAGCATAAACCACTTTGTGGATTTCTCTGTCCTTACAGCTTTGAAAGAACCGCTTCATGACCTCATCGTAATCCTCATTAGACGCTTTTTCCGCGATCGGAACGATTCTAATTGGCAGACCAAGCGCATCGGCTTGCTTCATAAGCAGGTGCTCACTGACTTCATGGACAGGTAACCGCAGAGACTGTTCAGAAACGGTTGAAAAAAGACCCTCGACCTTGTACTTCTCATCGTCCATCACCTTTTGCAAGGCAAGGGCAGAATCCTTGCCACCACTCCAAGAGACTATAACTTTCTCAGGCATCTTCCTCACCACTCCCTATTAACAATGTAAATGCAGTGCCATGTGGATCAGGTTCTCACTTCTCCCGTTTTTTCGAATGTAATCTAGAAAGCAGCCTTCCTTTTGAAAACCGAGAGACTCATAAAGGTGAATGGCTCGGGCATTGGATTCCAATACATTCAACCGGATAATATCAATTCTTTCGATCCGCCGGCATTGTTCTATCATTGTTGTCACGAGCTTCCGCCCAATTCCCTTGTTCCTTACGCCCCTTTTTACACTAACACCGAATGTGCCTTGGTGTCTTGTGGAAGAAAGAGCGCCCAGATCAAAGTTTAAAAAGCCGACAACATCACCGTCCATCTCAGCGACCAGAAAAAACTCAGGTTCTTCATACCGGCTGATCCATGCTTTTTCTTTTTCCAAGGAGTCATGGAACTCAGAAAGGTGTTTCAACCCATAGCCTTCGGTTAATATTTCCTTAGCAATCGCCATCGTATAGGTCGCATCTTCTGGTTCCCCCTTACGAATCACACATCTCTTCGGGATCATTTCTTCCCACTCCAATAGGCGCCATCCTCCATGTGAGCAAAAGGAATATCGGTATCAACTTCCCCATCAATTTTTTCTTCTTCAAGGTCGTCTCCATTCAACCATCGGGAAAAATCAAATTCCACCGGTTCTCGATCCCCACCTAAAGCAAACCAGGCTTTGTTTTCTTTTGGTAAGTATCCAGACGTGTGAATTGTCCCGGCCCAATTGCTGTACAGCTTAGAAAATACGCCACGATCTGTATCATTCATTAACCGGAAGGCATCATATGCATCTTTAATATTTTTACGATTCGATTGGATCGCATCCATGCGTTTCATAGAATCCACAAGATGATTTCGATTTTCCTTTTTTAAAATTTCAAAATGATTCGTACAAACGTCCGACTCTCTTACCTCCACTCCCCGTGGAGAGGCTTCCACTACATACGTCACATTGCTTTTATCGAATACGGTGTAACTGAATGAATGGCGATGAGGAATCTCACGCAGCATTTGAACAGCTTCGGTTACGTTCGCGCAAGATTCAAGCACAAGACGACCAATCATACAGCAAATAAACCCATCTCCAGGGCGCTTGCGGTGCATAAAGTTATAGCCCATCACAAGCCCTTTTTCATTCATCCCATCCATACGTCCGGTAATACGCTGCGTCGGTCCTATAATGCTGTACCCTTGGTCGGTCGGTTGAAAAAGACTATACCGTCCCTCATATGTCTTCGGCATGTAATCATAATTCCGAATGAAATAGCCGTCACCGGTCATAATCGAACATCCACTCCGTTTATAGTCGATGCGATATCCACCAAACTCCATCATCACTCTTTCCATCGGCCATTCCAGCGCATCCCTCAAGCCAAGAAGCTCATCCCATACGCCTGGAGCGAAACGTGTGATCGCTTCCTTCACTTCCTGTTCTTCTACAATAAAACGAGGCTTCCTCACCCGCCATTGTTTTTCTCTATTCTTCACTGTCCACGAATCTCTCAGCAGTTGTCCTTGATAAAACCCAAAATCATAATGCGTGCCTCTAAATTGCAAAAGATCGCTATGTATTTTTTTCATCATCGTTTCCTTTCTAACCATTTCTGCCTTCAATGTACCAGATTCCACTTCAAAATTGAACTCTCCCCTACTGTTATTAAACATAATGGGAGGATTGTGTAAGGCTCAGTTTCGAGATATTTGTTGAGTGGATTGGGGCTGCGGGGAATGACTCGCTTTCCGCGGGAGCGCGTTGAGCCTCCTCGAGCTTCGCTCTGCGGGGTCTCACCAAGCACTTTTTTCCTCTTAGATATCCGGTTCCGGCGCCTAGCGGCTAGTGAGACTTCCCTCGCTTCTGTACGATAAGTCAACATCGAATCACTCCGTTCTTCGTGTTTCCTTTATCTCCGCCAGCTCAGTCCAGTCCATACGCCGCTGATCGAGGCGCCATCACACTTAAGGTAGGAGTCTCCCCATTCCCCTCCGCCCCTTTGCCATATTAGTGTCTCGAAATCACTTCTGGAAACAGCTCATTTCCGATTTGATGGAGGTGAGTCGTTTAAGCACCTGGCTCAGGTACTTAAATCTCATCTACTTGATATAGAGCGCTTTCTGCGTATAGCACTGGGATAGTAGAAGACTGTCCTTCTGGGCGAAGCGGTTCGTTTCTCACCTACATCGAATGGGGTTGTTGGGAAGCTGCGAGACTCCCGTGGGAGAAGGAGACAGGCGAGATTCCGCAAGGCGATAGCCTGAGGAAGCTCGGCGCTCCCCCACAGGAAAGCGAGTGGCTTCCCAACAACCCCTGACTCCCATTCCGGCAAACGAACCCCGATTATCTCGAAACTGAGTCTTCCACAATAGGGAGCTTATGTGAAAGAATTGGTTAGGGATTGATACATTTAGACTTTTAAATATTTTGGGAGAGGGAATCGAATAATAAGGAAAGATGAGAGAATTTGCTTAATCATTCTAGTTTTTCACCAGTAATTTTGGTACTCTAAAGGTTGTAACAATCAGAAAGCGTTTTCGAATAGGGGATTAAGGAAAAGGTGGTGGAACAAAGATGAAAGAAGTCGTTATTTTGGGGGGCGGCTACGGCGGTATGAACACTTTGCACGGGTTGCTCGATCAAATCCCAGAAGATGTACATATCACTGTCGTCGACAGGAATCCTTACCATTCATTAAAAACTGAATTTTACACTATAGCAGCAGGAACGGAGTCTGACCGTCATGCTCGCGTTGATTTCCCGAAGCACGAGCAAGTCACTTATGTCTTCGATGAAGTGGAGAAAATCGACACAGAAAACGAGACCATCATCATAAAAGGCGGAGAAAAAAGTCTTCCCTACGATTACTTATTAATTGGTCTCGGCTGTGAGGATAACTATCACGGCATCGAAGGAGCGCGAGAATTCACCGAAAGTGTGCAGACGTTCTCTAAAGCAAGAAGTGCAGGCTTTTCTATTAACAACCTTGGGGCCTACGGAAAGGTGACCGTTGTCGGAGCTGGACTAAGTGGGATCGAGGTCGCTTCAGAAGTCCGGGAAAGCAGGCCGGACTTGAACATTCGCTTGTTGGACCGTGGCGAAACGGTATTGAAAGCCTTCGATTCCAAAATTCAAGATTATGTGGAGAAGTGGTTTAAGGATAATGAGGTTGAAGTCATCCACGGGGCAAACGTTGAATACGTTGAAAAAGATGGCGTATGCAACAATGGTGTTTGTTATTTGAACGATGTGACTGTATGGACCGCAGGGGTTCGTCCAAACTTCCTTGTCAGAGAGCTTCCTTTTGAAAAAGATGACCAGGAAAAAGTCATCGTCAATGATTTTTACCAAGTGCCTACCCATCAAAATGTCTATGTTGTAGGTGATTGTGCATCTTCTGAACACTCTCCTAGTGCACAGCTTGCCGGTCAGCAAGGAGAGAAGGTAGCTGATGTACTTAATGCCGTACTTAGAGACCGCGTACCTGAACGTCCTTCTGAGGTGAAGCTAAAAGGTGCTCTCGGCTCTCTTGGGAAAAATGACGGATTTGGCAACATGCTTCAAAAACCGATGACAGGTGTCCTTCCTCGTCTTGCTAAATCAGGGGTTCTCTGGTTAAGCAAACGCCACTAAAAAAGATCGATCACATAAATGTGATCGATCTTTTTGTTATACGAGTGACTTTTGTAAAAGACCTCCGAGATATTTTGCCAGCTCAAGCATCCCATAAGTTCCTGCTTTTGCTTCAGCATCCGAATTGTAGTTTGTATTCGTGTTCACATCATAGGTGTAAAAACGACCTTCTTTATCCTGAATCGCTTCAATTCCAGCTACGGCAATATTGTTTTCCCGTAAGAACCTTTCGTAATCATCAACGATGGACGGTCGATAATTTTCGAGAACTTCAAACTTCGCTTTTGGTGTTTGTGGTTCCACATCCGTCGGGCAATACAAATCTTCAATCGAGCACGCGTCTGCCGGGCAAAGTTCAAAACCTTCAGACGTATCGACCTTCACCCCATAAACAAACGTTCCGCCTACGAATTCATGCCGGACAATATAAGGCTCTGGAGCTTCAATATATTGTTGAATCAATGTAATCCCATCAACTGGTTCCTCAAAAGAGTCACTATCCAAGTATTCACGCAACGCTTCCGTAGAATGGAAAAGCTGAACTCCCTGCCCTTTTCCAGCACGGTTGTGTTTCGTTATGAACGATCCCATTTCCAACTGCCGCGCAGCATCCAGAATATTCTCTTTTCCTACAGCAGTAATCGTCTTCGGTGTGCGAATGCCAGCTTGGTTTAAAGCCATATATTGATTGACCTTACTGACTTCAAGCCTTAAAGCCCGGCTGCCATTTACTATGGTGCGATCATGGCGTTCGAGCCAAGCAAGGACAGCTTCAGTAAACTCAGGTGCGTAACGGTGATTCCTTGTATGAGAAGAAGCACTGATGCGGTTGTAAAAAATCCCTTCCGGAGGCTCGCTTGTCAAATCAAGCGTCCCCTGATCTAAATGCCAGAGCTCATATGGAAGATCGAGCTCTTCTAAACGCTCCGTCAAATGATCGGTCCATTCATCGTTCTCATGGAGAATATAAATTTTGCTCATCGAACCGACTCCTTTCCATTTCTTCTTGTTACTTATCATCATATCACAAAAAACCGATAAGGTTACTAGGAATAAGCTCATTACAAGGAAATACCAAATCCCATAAACGCACCCTTTTCTTGAAAACTCAGTTTCGAGACTTTTGTTGAATGGATGGGGGCTGCGGGGAATGACTCGCTTTCCGCGGGAGCGCGGTGAGCCTCCTCGGACTGCGTCCTGTGGGGTCTCACCATGCACTTTTGTCCCGCAGGAGTCTCGCCATTCCCCTCCGCCCCTTTGCCATATAAGTATTTCGAAACCACATCCGGAATAAGCTGCTTTTATGCATATGGTAATTGCATGCGAAAAGCTTGTTATAGTGCGCTTTATGCTTATAACACAAGAATAATGGAAGGCAACCTCCCACAGGAAAGGGGTTCGTTTCTCACCTACATCGAATGGGGTGGTTGGGAAGCTGCGAGACTCCCGTGGGAGAAGGAGATAGGCGAGATCCCGCAGGACGTAGTCCGAGGAAGCTCGGCGCTCCCCCACAGGAAAGCGAGTAGCTTCCCAGCCACCCCTGACTCTGAATACGGCAAACGAATCCCTGGTATCTCGAAACTGAGCCTTCCACAATCCTGCCATTATCTTTAATAAGATGGAAAATAATAAAAAGTCGCTTAGCCTTGGGGCTAAGCGACTTTTTATTATCCTGCTTTTGAGGTGATGACCGTATCTTCTTTTCTCACTTTCTGTTTGATCACTTGCCATACGAACCATGTTACCACAACAAGCCAGATGATGGACCCTAAGATCATGGACGTGGAATACTCCAAACCAAACCCTTCAGGAGCGTAGAAAATATAAGAGCTTACTACAGCTGTCATGAACAGGGCGGGAACACTGCAGATCCAGTGAAACTTGTTATTCTTCAACAAGTACATAGCTCCTGTCCAAAGCATAACTGTTGCTACAACTTGGTTGGACCAACCTACATATCTCCAGAGAAAGCTGTAATCCATTTGTGTTAACAGGAACGTTGGAATCGTAACCGGAATTGCAAATAGTAGCGGTGTCCATTTTCCTTCGAATTTCTTTTTACTGACCTGACTAGCAAAATCAACAAGCATCATACGTGAAGATCGCAACGCTGTATCTCCCGTAGTGATTGGCAGGATAATGACACCAAGAACGGCAAGAATTCCACCTAGCGTACCAAGTGTGGTACTACTGATTTCATTAATGACTCCTGCTGGTCCTCCCTCTGCTAGTGCCGTTTGAAGACCTCCTGTGTTACCGAAGAATGTCATACCGGCAGCTGCCCAAATTAAGGCGATAATTCCTTCTGCGATCATGGCACCATAGAACACTTTTCTTCCTTCACTCTCTTTTTTCAACGTTCGAGCAAGGATCGGGCTTTGGGTACTGTGAAACCCAGAGATAGCTCCGCATGAGATCGTCACCATCAGCATTGGCCAGATCGGTAGTTCATCTGGATGAAGATTGCTGACTGTTAAATTTGGAATTGGATGATCAAAGAAAAACATCCCTACCCCAATTGATACAGCCATAAAAATTAAAATTGCCCCAAATATCGGGTACACTTTACCAATAATTTTGTTGATGGGTAGAAGTGTCGCAATGAGAAAATATGCAAATATGATTAAAACAGATGTAAAAAATCCTAGTGGGGTGATTTCTGCCATCAATTGAGCCGGTCCTGCAGTAAAGGCTGCAGCTACTAAGATCATAAGGCCAATAGATAAAAGATTGATCACCGAGCGGGCCGGACGGCCTAGGTATTTCCCTACAAGTGTCGGGTATTGGGCGCCGTCATGACGAAGGGAAAGCATCCCTGAGAAGTAATCATGAACAGCTCCTGCGAAAATAGAACCAACAACGATCCAGATAAATGCCACGGGGCCGTATAAAGCTCCCATCACTGCTCCGAATATAGGTCCAAGCCCAGCGATATTTAATAGCTGGATAAGACTCGCTTTCCACCAGCTCATCGGCACATAGTCAAAACCATCGTTCTTTTCATATGCAGGTGTATTTTTTTGATCATTAATCCCGAAAATTCGTTCAACCACCTTTGCATAAAAAAGATATCCGACGACAAGTAAAACGATAGATGCGATAAATGTGATCATCGCTGAGCCTCCTTTCAAATTTGAATGTAAGAAGTATTCTAGCGCTGATTTTGTCGAATCACAACCCATTTTCTGAATATTTATATTTTTATCTTTTTTTTCTTAAAAATAAAGCGATTCCAAGAGTATTCACTATTGTTATTTCTCTACAGTCTTTTATAAGTCTGAAACCGAAAATTAAACATAAAAAACCTCCTGCGCAACTCGCAGGAGGTCCATGATTGTTATGTAACCTGCCACCCTATAGAAATGGTTAAGTTTCCCGCAGTCGTTTCGATTGCTAGGGTGGCATTGATATTAAGATACCATAGTGGCTGTAGGGATTCAAGCACACATGGCCCTATGTACTTTTAATCTAATTTAATTGGAACATTGGTATTTTCTTTGTTCACTAAAACGATTCAATAGGTCATCTAGCTCTTGTGAAATTCTCAATAGTTCATCATCCGTAGGGTTATTGTTATAGATTTCATACATGCGCGTTCTTAATTCTTCTATTTGTTGTTCTAACCGTACTTTATAAGGCATAATTTCATCTCCTTCACTCGTACCTTACCCTAAATAAACGAATCTAAACTACTATTTTAAAATAACTTTAAAACATAATAATTCTTCTGATTATTTAACTACGCTATATAAGTATTATATCGGACAAAAATATTTCGAAATAAGTCTTTCTTGTCATTTTCTAGTTGTTCTACGGTGGTTCTTTAGATATATTGTCGATATTTCCCGGGTAATGATTCTATTTCTCTATCACAAAAATCGTGATAGGATGAATGAAAACCTACATAAAGGAGTGGCAGTCATGTTTAAAGCTGTTTCAACGAATCAAGCACCAAGTGCGATTGGTCCATATTCTCAGGCCACAGACCTTGGACATATCATTTTTATTTCTGGGCAAATCCCTCTGGATCCGGAGACGATGGAATTTGTCTCTAACGATATTAAAGAACAAACACACAGAGTGATGAAAAACATTCGTGCGATACTTGAAGAGGTAGACCTCTCTTTCAATAATGTTGCGAAAATGAACATCTACTTAGACTCGATGGATGATTTTGCTGTAGTCAATGATGTGTATGCAAGTTATTTGAGTGAGCCTTATCCTGCTCGCGCAGCTGTAGAAGTCAGCAAACTTCCTAAAGGTGCAAAAGTGGAAATAGAAGCCATTGCTACGCGAGATTAAGTCTATATTCATAATATTCGAAAATCATAATGTTTTTCTGTCCACATTCTTCTAAAAGAAGCAGAGCTGAAATGGCTCTGCTTCTTTTATTTCATTTCACTAATCTTCATCTTTAACATCCGGATCCTCCGGGAGAGGTTCGCTCAGGTATTCCTGAATCATTTTCCGGTAGTTTTCCATCTGTTCCAGATGGTTGTGGAATTGATTTTTATTGATCAGATACTGCCGCCCATCATAAATGGTCTTAATTTTATGATTCAAGATCAACTGCCGGACATAGTCTTCAGGAAGCTCAAGGAATTCTACTGTTTCTTTAACTGTTAAATACATGATCCGTCACCTTTCTTTCCCTTGCATTATACCATTTCTTTTTTTACGGAAAGTTTCTTTTTCTACAAATGTGGGAAATACATTAAAAACTATTCTAGCGAAATGAGAGGGATACTATGGCTTCTACGATAACAACAAACAAAAACAAGCGATCAGAAGCAAGCGAAGAAATCAAACCATGGGTGCGGAGATTCGGAAGGACCGGTTTCATGGCCAAGGGGATTGTTTATGCTCTTATCGGAGTATTGACCCTGATGGCCGCTCTTGGAGTCGGCGGGAAAACAACCGGAACGACAGGGATGTTCCGCTCTCTTGCCGGCGTCGCTTTTGGAGAAATATTACTTTGGATTATTGGCATCGGTTTGATCGGATATATCTCCTGGCTCGCGATAAAAGCCATCATGGACCCCAACAATGAAGGAACAGATGGGAAAGGGTTGATTACTCGACTTGGTTACATTGTAGGTGCCATTATTTATGGTTCCCTGGCTTTTAATGCAATTAAATTTGCCCTCAATGCTGGTTCCGGCAGTGGAAATTCAGAACAGACGCTTTCAGCTAAACTCTTGTCTCAGCCTTTTGGCCAATGGCTTGTCGGGATTGTTGGAGCTATTGTCATAGGATATGGTATTTATGAAATTTATCAAGGTAGTACAGGACGCTTTATGAAAAAGATGAATACAGCGGAAATGGACCGCCATAAAAGGAATGTGGCAGAAAAATCAGGTAAATTCGGATTATCAGCAAGAGGAATTGTACTTGCCCTCATCGGATTCTTTTTCATTCAAACCGCCTTGTCCGCAAATCCTGATGAAGCCAAAGGTCTGGACGGAGCACTTTCTGAAATTGCCCAGCAGCCTTACGGACAAGTCTTACTAGGTATTGCCGCCATTGGATTGATTTTATATGGTATCTACCAAATGGTACGTGGACGATATGCTCGTATGAATTTCGGAAAAAAATAATTTCCATCAAAAAAAGCCTTTCCTCCAGTGAGGAAAGGCTTTCGACTTTTGTCGCGAATATACCGACGACCACATTCGTCGTTTAGCTTTTATAAAAAGCATGTACTTCGTCTTACACAAACAGCTCATCGCTCATTTAATATACCATGATTCTTCCTGAATAGCAAACCAAGACGTTCATTCGTCTTCTTGTGCTATACTAGGGCTACAAAAATACCTCAGGAGGAACTTATGCTTACATTTGAAGAAAAACTGAACATCATTGAAGAATTTCCTGAACTTGAAAAGAAAGAGATCTCCCTTGGAAGAGTGAATTTCCATTATGAAGAAAGCGTGTATGATAAAAAAGTTGTTGTTTACCGGCTCCACCCGAATGGCAACGGATTTGTTTATGCAGGTGAAATGGATGACTATGCTACGGACGACAAAGGGATGGTCAATATTAAGGAGATGAGCGCCGATGAACTCCGCACGTTAATCCGGGAGGCGATCGAATCTTTGTCCCTCTCCCCTGCCGAGAAAAATCCAGTGATGGAGGAATGGCTGAACGACAACGATCAGTCGCTTGTTCTTATGCGTGAAGAAGATGGTTTTCATGTGTACGCTGAAGAACAGTTGGAAGGTACGTTCAATTCCTATGAAGAAGCCGTTAACTTCCTGGAGCAAGAAGGCTTCAGCCGTCTTTAATATACCAAGAGCCGTTTTATACGGCTCTTTTTTTTAAGGTACAGTACTGTCACACCTCGCCCATTCTGCATAAAGTATTGAAAAAAGGTGGCTTTTTTCATGTACACGTATCCCTATTTCTACAGGCAGCAACAGCCCTCAGCAACTTCGAACATCCTCTCCTATGCCAAAGGGGATGTGAATGGGGACTTCATCGAAGACCAAGTTTTTCTAGTCGGAGAAAAAACACCGGATAGTCCGTATATCACGAACATTACGCTGGTCATTCAGGATGGACAAACGAACCTTTTCTATAGTGTCCCCTTAAAAACGAACATGGGATATCAACCGCGCCTTTTTCTTGGGGATTTCACAGGTGACGGCGTAGATGACATCTTGATTAGCATGGATTCTGGTGGGAGCGGCGGTTTTGGATACTACTATTTGTTTTCATTTATAAACAACCAACCACAGGTCCTTTTTGACTATGAAACGTTCGATGAAGCTTATGAATATGAAGTTAATTATCAAAATCAGTATAAAGTTGAAGTTCTAAACAAAACGCTCGGTCTTTCTTTTCTCATCGACCTCAGCAACAGGGACTCTGAGTATCTATCAGAAATTTATAATGAGAACGGAACATTAAAAGCACCGTTACAGGGATCCGTATCTGGTTTGAACACCCTTTACCCCATCGATTTTGACGGAGATGGGGTTTATGAATTGTTCGCTTTTCAACGAATTATCGGCCAGTATAATGCGGATGGATTAGGATTGGTTCAAACCCCGCTTACGTGGAAGGGCAATGACTTTGTCCCCTTCTTTGATAATCAATATGTGGCTGTCCTAGGAATGAGTACAGACGCTTAACAAGCAATATCTTTTCTAAATCTGACATGCTTCCTATCCTTTGGGGTACCAGGTACGTTGATTCTATCCTACTGTACCTGGTACAACATTCACTACATTCAACTGGTTTGGTACCAGGTACATGATAGGCGTTAATTGGAACCTGGTACCTTTTCATTTCTTTATCCACGGAAAATTCTGATGAAAATCTCCCAATAATCGTTATACTAGGATAAAATGGGGTATAAGAAAAACTAACGTTAATGGAAGGAGAACGATATGGATCGATTAAATGAACGTTTAGCCCAATATTTTAATGATAACCAAACCGCATTAGTAAACGAATTACTCCCGAAAACCTTGGACAAGCTGCAAATCAACTATACAGATCAAGATCTGAATTATCATTTTGAAATGCTTCGTCTACTTCTTGACCGCGTAGCTAAAAGCCTCTTGCAGCCCCCAGATGAAACAAATGCAGCTGCCATCGGCTATGACACCGAAAATTACCTCTATTCTAAAGGAGTTCTTTTGAAACAGACCGTGGATGTGTTGAGCGTCTTCCGTCTTTCTCTCATGAAGCATATGCGGAGTTCGAACTTGATTCAAGAGGCCGATATAGAAGAAGGCTTCGTTGTAGCAGAAGAAGTAGTCACAGCATTTGACGCAGCTATTCGAGCGACGACAGACAGTTATAACAAAACCAAAGAAAGAGAACATGAAGAAATGGAGAAGCATTTGAATGCTGTCTCTACCCCCGTCGTCCTCATCGATGAATTTCAAGCTGTTCTTCCATTGGTTGGGGAATTTTCCACGGAACGTTTCGATGTGGTGAAAGATCACACGTTACATAAAGTCAAAGAGCATGGATTACGGCTTTTATTCATTGATTTTTCAGGGATCGCTACGTTTGATGAAGTTTTCATTAATGACTTGTTCAACTTAACAAAAACCATTAAACTGCTGGGAACAAGAACGGTGCTGACCGGAATTCGTACAGAGATGGCCATTGCGGCGATCCAGTCTGAAATGAATTTTGAGGAACTGGAGACCTTCAATGATCTCAAGCAGGCACTGATTACAATTAATGATAACCAGTAAGGAGTTGGACCGATGATTCGTGTAGCTTTATTAAGCAAGTGGCACGTACATGCCGTGGATTATGCAAGAGAAGCTTCTGAAAACCCCAATATTAGCATCTCGAAAGTTTGGGATGAAGATGTGGAGCGGGGCCAAGTGTGGGCCGAGGAACTCGAGGTACCTTTCGATGATCAACTCGAACGCGTGCTTTCAGACCCTGAAATTGATGGTGTCATTGTCACAAGTCCAACAAAACTTCATAAGGAAATCATCATGGCAGCTGCCAATCACGGAAAGCATATTTTTACAGAAAAAGTCCTCTCTTTCAGTAGAAAGGACGATGAAGAAGTTTTCTCTAGTTTGGAGAATGCCGGCGTTAAATTTATGATTTCTTTACCTAGATTGACTTCTCGATATTATCTATATGCCCAAAAGATTATAGATGACGGGGTGCTCGGGACCGTAAATATGATCCGTTGCCGTGTTGCACATAATGGAGCCGTACCAAATGAAGACCATCCGAATGGGTGGCTTCCTGAACGCTTTTTTGACAAGGACCATTGCGGAGGCGGGACGTTGATCGACCTCGGTGCCCACCCGATTTATTTGGCGAACCGCCTTGCCGGAAAACCTACGGCCGTATCTGCCCGTCTGCATTCGCTCATGGGGCGAGGTGTAGATGACCACTCTGCCGCCACCGTAGAGTATGAATCTGGTATTCTTGCGGTGTTGGAAGCGAGTTTTGTCTCAATGGGAAGCCCTTTTCAGCTCGAGATTTACGGGACGGACGGGACACTTTTGGTTGAGGGAAATGAAACGCGAATTAAAAGCAGCACCCATGGAATGACTGAATGGACGTATCCTGACCTCCCAACGGCAATCCATTCCCCTCTGCAACAATGGGTGGACGACATCCTCCATCAAGAGAAACCGACCATTAAGAAAGAAGATGCCCTTCAGTTGACCGCTGTCAACGAAGCAGCCGCTCTTTCACACAAACATAAAAAAAGAATCACGATCAAATAAAAATGCCTGCCCATCATTGCCGTGATGGACAGGCTTTATTTAAGCTCTTTTTTCAATGTAACCAATGGCCTTATTTTACCTCTGAACCATTCTTCTGTGACTTCCCCTGTGGGTACAAATCCGTTCTTTTCAAAAAAACGCAGGCTCCCTTGGTTATCCTCGTACACTTCTGCAAAAACGTTATCCATACCAAAAAGAATATAAATCTCTTCCAAGAATAATTGAAGCGCCTCCGTTCCTACACCACAATTCCTCTTTTCTGCGATGACCATTCCGATAAAATTTCTTTCTGGGGTCCGGAACAATTCTAACTTACCAATTAAGCGACCATCCAGAACCACAGCTTTCATAAATAGATTCGGTTTTTCACCATTGAAGTAGGCTTCATACGCTTTTAAAAATTGTTCATATGTACGCGGGACATCCACACCTGTTTGAACTTGTAATTTTTCATCCATTTCCCACTCATGCAACACTTCGACGTCACTGCTGTTAATGTCCTCGATGGAAACTTCCATAAATCAATCTCCTCTTTAAAAATAGACCTTAATTATAAATTCAGTACCAGACGGAACGCCTGGTACTGTAAATATTCCCTATCCTATTATTTTGAACCCATTAATTTCGAACCGTAAACCTTGGAAATCGAAACAGGATAGCCAGAACTCCTGAAAGAGCAAGCAGAATCGGATAAAAACAGTATGGGACAATACTGACTGGCGATATACTTGCCACCCCTGCCACGGACAAAATTTGAGCGCCATACGGAAGCAAGCCTTGGACAGAACTTGAGAAGATGTCCAAAAGGCTCGCTGACCTTTTAGAGTCAATCTCAAACCGTTCTGAGATTTGTTTAGCAAGCGGACCAGCTGTCATGATGGAGATCGTATTATTGGCAGTAGATACGTTCACGGCGCTTACCAATCCTGCGATACTGAATTCTCCACCTCTATTCGAATGAGCGCCCCGACTTATTTTGTGAAGCAGAAAATCAATGCCTCCATTTTGCCGAATCAGTTCAACAAGTCCTCCTAGCAGGATGACAAGCAAGGCCAATTCCTGCATGCCGGCAAAACCATCTCCTATCAGGGTCACGAATTCCATCCCTGAAAATTCTCCCATAAAGAGGCCGATCAAGCCTGCAAAGCCGATGCCTCCCATAAGGACATAGATGACATTGATGCCCATAATAGCAAAAATAAGAACTCCTAGGTACGGCAACACTTTTACAATGTTAAACGGATGTTCATCCTGAAGCGTAGACGCTGCATCCATTGTGAGAACACCAAAAATAATAGCCGTCACAATTGCAGCCGGAAGAACGATAAAGAAGTTTGCTTTAAATTTGTCCTTCATTTCTGTCCCTTGTGTACGGACAGCGGCAATTGTCGTATCAGAAATAATGGATAGATTATCTCCAAACATCGCTCCACTGACGATTGCTCCCATTGTCAGGGCGACTGCGACATCTGTCTGCTCTGCAATGCCCATTCCAACAGGGGCCAGAGCAACAATCGTCCCCACAGAGGTCCCCATGGAGATGGAAATGAAACAAGCGATGATAAACAAACCGACAATGAGCAAGTTCCCTGGCAATATACTCAAACCTAAGTTGACAGTTGAATCAACAGCTCCCATCCCTTCAGCGACCGTAGAAAAAGCACCGGCCAATAAGAAGATGATCACCATCAAAATAATGTTGGAGTGACCTCCGCCTTCCGTCAATTGTTGTAATTTCGTTTGGAAAGCTGTTTTTCTATTCATGAAAAGGGCAACAAGAATCGCGGCGAAAACAGCCACCAATACAGGCATTTTATAGAAGTCACCGGTCAGTATTCCAGACCCGATGAACAACAGGATGAATACCCCGAAAGGAATCAGCGCCCATCCGTTCCCCTTATTCAACTCTTTCGTTTCCATAAAAATCCTCCTTAGTCAGGATTCGTTCATAAGGTCTAGTAAGAAGCAGAAAGACCTTAATAAGCTCTTTCATACTCTACAACACACGAAGATGAGATATCAAGTTCTAAGAAGTGTTCTGGACAAATGGAAAAAATAGGTCCAGAGACGTAAATGAAATACGCCTAAAGCTAAAGGTAAAAATTATCTAAGTCGCCTATGCTTAGAATGTCCAGGAACTATTTGTAAAATTTTTATCTGAATGAAAAATTTCCCTCATGTTTACATGAGTTCAGGATATAATTAATTTCGTGTCACGATAAGGAGGAGAAGGATATGAGAGTACTGAAGTTTATTTTGCAAAGGAAAATCTTAATTGGACTTGTAACGATGCTCATCCTCATCATAGGTGGTTATGCCATGTTGAACATGGACGAAGAGCTTCTTCCACCTCTTTCTATGGATAGCGGATACATCAATGTTGATGCTGGCAGCCAACCGGCAGCAGAAGTCGAACGTACGATTACAAACCCCCTCGAGAGGCAGCTGGAAAGTATAAAGGAAGTGGAAGAAATACGGTCCACCTCTTTTGACGGACGAAGTTCCATTCAAATGACCTTTGAACGCGGGGAAGGTCCCGAGGCCATAAAAGAGGCAGAAGCCATAACCAATCAAGTCACATCTTCCCTTCCTGTGGATCGGGTAGAGGCTGGGCAGTATGGGACGACTCAAAGCTATCAATTCTTTCTAGATCTTTCAGGTGGAAAAATGGAAGAAATGAGTGAGTTTGCTACAAATACGCTCGAGCCAAGACTCGAAGAGCTCCCTGAAGTACGCGATGTTGACCTCATGGGCATTCAAGAAAATGAAATGGTCGTCCAATTTAACCAGCAGGAGTTAACAAATAGAGGGTTACAAGTGGATCAAATCATTCCCCTTTTACAACAAGCGGATGAGGAGGTTACTTTAGGTGAATTATCTAAAGAAGAGAACACTCCATCCCTCCGGTGGAAATCATCGATTGAACAAGTCAGTGACTTAGAAAACATCAGCCTTCCTACCCAAGCAGGATTCATCCCACTTCAAGAAATCGCTACAGTGACACTACGACCTCAAGAGCAATCATCCTTTGTATGGAAAAATGGCGCGAAAGATTTTCTTTTTATCCAAGTCGGAGGATCCGATAACTTCACCGACATTGAAACGGCCTCTGCTGTAAGGGAAGAAATAAAATCAATGGAAGACGAAGGTCTCTTTGAACGTTTTCAAATAAACGAAGTCGTCGCTCAAGCCGACTATGTTGAAGAGTCCATTAGTGGCGTAACAAGCAACATCCTCGTCGGAGGTTTGATTGCCATTGCCATCCTGTTTATTTTCCTACGAAACTTAAGAGCCACTTTTATCATCAGTATATCCATTCCTACTTCTATTCTGCTTACACTCGCTTCCATGTGGATGCTCGATTACAGCTTGAACATGCTGACGCTCATCGGCCTTGGGCTTGGAATCGGGATGATGGTCGACTCTTCCATTGTCATTTTGGAGTCCATTTACAATAAGAAAGAAAGCGGAATGAAGGGGATGGAAGCCGTTACTTCGGGTATAAAAGAAGTCGCTACCGCTGTTCTTGCTTCCATGATGACAACGATTGTCGTTTTCCTCCCTATTGGTCTCCTTGGAGGAGAAATGGGGCAATTCATGATTGTTTTGTCGATTGTCGTTGCTATTACTTTAATCAGTTCTGTCATCATTTCTTTTACGTTGATTCCATCTCTGGCAGAGAAATTTATGAAGCTGAGCAATAAGAAACAGATCAGGCATGAAGGACCTATTCTAAAGTTCTATGATCGACTGGTTTCCTGGACCGTTAGAAAAAAACGTCACAGTCTTGGCGTACTACTTCTTTTTGTGACATTGTTCGCAGGATCCCTTTTCCTAATTACGAAAATTCCAATGACTATTATGCCAGACGTTTTCAATCGCTATGCCGAATTGATGATTGATGTGGAGGAAGGATTGTCCCAAGAAGATAAACAAGAACTTGTGATGGCGGTCCACGAAGAATTGGAGAAGATTGATGATGTCGAATCAGATTATGTCATGGATAACGGTGGGATGCTATACACCATTATCAACATGACGAAAGAAGACGACATTACCACAGAGCAAAAAGAAGTGAATGAACAGATTTTCAAATCCCTTCGTTCTTTAGAAGAAAAGTACCCAATCAATCAAGTATCTAGTGTGATGGATGGAGGTGTCGGGAGTCCTGTCCAAGTCCAAATAAAAGGAGAATCTTTCGAAGAATTACGAGCAATATCTCAGGATTTCAAAGAAAATTTAGAAGAAATCGATGGAATTGTGGCCAGCCAAACTTCCATGGATCGAACTGCAGAAGAAGAGCTCATTCAAATTGATCAGAAAGCACTTGAGGATGCAGGCTTGAATGAATGGCAGGTACGTCAGACGATTCAGCAAGCATTCCTTGAACAGCCGATCAGTGAGCTTACTATTGATGAGAAAGATGTACCATTACTCGTGAAATGGGAAGAACCGACAACGTCTAAAGAGTCCTTGCTTGGTATCACGATTCCTACAACAGACGGAGAACAACCCCTTTCAAACTTCCTAACCCTTGAGACAGTCGATACACCGAATGAAATCAATCATGTAGATGGAGAACGATATATTTCAGTGACTGCTGATATTGAAGAGCGCGATCTTGGGTCCATCAACCGTGACGTTCAAGAGCTTATCGATGAATTTGTTACACCTACTGGATATAATGTGACGCTTGCGGGTGATTTAGAGGCCCAACAAGAAGCTATACAGGAAATGCTTCTCATTTTGGGCATTGCTATTTTCCTTGTCTATCTCGTTATGGCTGTCCAGTTCAACCACCTGTTCCACCCGCTCATCGTCATGTCCGTCATTCCAATGACAGTGGTCGGTGTCATCCTTGGTTTATTCCTAACTCAAAGAGAACTTAGCGTCATGTCTGCCATGGGCATTGTTATGCTGATCGGAATCGTCCTGAACAATGCAATTCTTTTCATTACGAGAACGAATCAGCTAAGAAAACTTGGATGGGACGTAGAAACCTCCCTCACCCAATCCGGGAAAGACCGATTGCGCCCGATTTTCATGACCAGTCTGACCACAGCAGGCGGAATGTTACCTCTTGCTCTTGCCACCGGATCTGCAGGCAACTACCAAGCACCGATGGCTACAGTCATTATATCCGGGCTTCTTTTTGCAACATTCATTACTTTGTTACTGATTCCGGCCATCTATCGCTTATTCACAAGATCAAGAAAAAAGAAAACAAAGATCAACGCTTACCCAAAAGAATCAGCTATGTAATAACCCCCAAAAACAGGAAAGGATGAGCGAAACCTATCCATGTATGACCTCCCCTATTGTAAATAAATGAGGCGCAGCTGAATTTTCAGCTGCGCCTTTTTATTACCTAATCCTACTAGGAATAATCCAATTCATGATTCAAACTGCAGGAACCCCACATCATCAAAACCATCCCTTTTCTATTTCTAAAAGAATAAGAGATGAGCGAGTAGTGCTGCAATCGGTAGAGTAATGACCGTACGCTGCAGGAAAATTACAAAAAGCTCAAAAAAGTTGATCGGAATTTTCGACTTAATTAAAAGGATGCCGATCTCAGACATGTAAATGAGCTGCGTCAGTGACATGACCCCAATAATGAAACGGGTCAGTTCTGATTCAATTCCGCTTCCAACCACAGCGGGTAGGAACATATCTGCAAATCCAACAATCATCGCCGGTGCAGCCTCTGCAGCTTCTGGTATTTGCAGCAGATTCAAAAACGGAATGAACGGGTAGGAAAGCCATGTGAATACTGGTGTGAATTCCGCAATAACGAGCGCGATGGTTCCAAGTGCCATCACGAGTGGGATCAAGCCGAACCAAATATCCGCCACATTGAACATTCCTTTTCTCACGATGGATCCAGCGCTTTTCACTTGATCCGCTTTGGCTACCGCCTGGTCGAGACCGAATTTGAACGTGGATGTCCCTTCTGGCACGATTTCATCAATCTGTTTCCCTACCGGCTCGTGATACGTTTCTTTTTTCAAGGAAAGCGGTGGAATTCTCGGGCAGATAACAGCGGCTACCACCCCACAAACCACGACCGTGAAATAAAAGGATACAAACATATGGTCAATCGATAAAAACTTCGCAATCACAAGACTGAACGCAATCGATGCAATCGAAAAGTTACTCGCAACGACTGCCGCTTCACGTTTGGAATAGTAACCATTTTCATACTGCTGGGTGGTCAACAGCACACCTACCGTCCCACTCCCCATCCACGAAGCCATCGCATCTACAGATGAACGACCAGGCAGCTTGAACAGTGGATGCATCACTTTTCTTACGACCGTTCCAATCAGGTCCATCAAACCGAACTCTAGCAACAGCGGCATAAATAAACTGGCAAATAGAAACCAGACCATAAGTACAGGAATTAAATCATAGAGGACAACGCCCCCTGTCAGTTCAGAACCGATAAAGGAAGGGCCCGCCTCGAGGAGCGTCAGGATAGCAAAAGCTGCTCCAAGGAAACGCAAGACCATCCAGAACGGTCCAACATCAAAAACATTCGCAATAAATGGATGATTTCTTATTTTGCTGTTCGCGACTTTGACCCCGACACTCCCTATCGCAGAAAGCGAGATTACAATAGTCATGAACAAAGGAATCCAGGGGCCGATCGTCGCTTGAAGCCCATCTGCCATCAAACCAAGTCCGATCGTCACCCGTCCATCGACAGAGATAGGGACGAGGAATAGTAGAACCCCGACCAAAGATGGTAGAAAAAATTTCATCCATTGCTTCGTTGTATAGGATGTAGATGTTTGAATACTGCTTACTTTTGATTGTTGAATAGCCATGATTCGTCCTCCTCCGTCATTTTTATGCATAATTAAGTATAAATAAACAGTGCATGATAGTTAGTAACTATACATTTCCATGCATGAAAATTCAATAGTTTTCATGAAGTTTTTTAAGACGGTTTATCCAGGCAAAGAAAAAGGAATAAAGAAGACTACGAGATTGCTAGTAAAGGAGACGTTACATAATGACGGTCAAAGTGCCGAAAGACAAGACGATCGACAATACACTCGCGATTTTTAAAGACGGGTACAACTTCATACCAAAGCGGGTTCAAAATCACCATTTGGATGTATACGAAACGAGAGTTCTAGGAGAAAAGGTGGCCCTCCTCAGCGGAATCGAGGGGGCAAAGCTATTTTACGACACCAGTCGTATGAACCGGAAAAATGCTCTCCCTAAGAGAGTCTTGAAAACTTTATTTGGTGAAGATGCTATACAGACGATGGATGGGGATGCACACACTCATCGCAAATTATTATTCATGTCATTGATGACTCCTGATGCCCTGCAGGAACTGTATGAAATCACAACGAAAAACTGGGCACGTTTCACAAAAAAGTGGAGCAGCATGAAAAAGGTGACGCTTTACGACGAGTCTAGGGAACTACTTTGCCGGACAGCGTGCGAATGGGCCGGCATCCCATTAGAAGAAAAAGAAGTGAAGAAAAGAACGAGAGATTTGAGTAACATGATCGATGGATTCAGTGCGGTCGGGCCGAAGCACATTGAAAGCCGGAGAGCACGGAAACGGTCGGAGGACTGGATGGAAGATCTAATATTACAAGTCCGGCAAGGGAAACTTGAAGCAGAAAAAGGAAAAGCCATTCACGAAATGGCTATGCATAAAGATTTAGAGGGCCAACCCTTAGACGCAAGAATGGCAGCAATTGAGGTGTTGAATGTGATTCGTCCACTTGTAGCCATTTCTAAATTCATCGCATTCGGCGGTGTTGCCCTTCATGAATATCCAGAAACACAAACGCGCGTCTCTCTGGATGATGAATATTTATTTCGATTCGCACAGGAAGTCCGTCGTTATTTCCCTTTCGTTCCTTTTCTCGGAGCGAGGGTCGACCATGATTTCACATGGCAGCAATACCCGTTTAAGAAAGATCAACTTGTCCTGATCGACATTTATGGAATTAACCATGATCCTAAAATTTGGGGGAATCCGGATCAATTCAATCCTGAAAGATTCATCGACTGGGATGGAGGATTGTTCGACTTGATTCCTCAAGGCGGAGGCGGATATTATAAAGGACACCGTTGTCCAGGAGAATGGCCGACCATTGAAGTATTGCAAGCCAGTTTCCGATACATAACCAAACACTTGGGTTATGATGTGCCGAAACAAGACTACAGCTACAGTTTGAAAAAGATGCCCTCCCTTCCGAAGAGCGGTTTTATTATAAGCAATGTCCACTTCAAAAATTGACTATTAAAAGCTAAAAAACGTCCAGGAATAAATCCTGGACGTTTTTCTATTCAGGGATGATAGAGTCGGTAAAAATCATACCCGTGTTTCAGCAATACTTTCAATACGGAATAAGTAGGTACAGCGATAATCATTCCGACCACTCCATACAATGGTGCCGCCACAATGAGTAACAGAATAACCGTTAACGGATGGATATCCAAGCGTTCTCCAAAGACCAAGGGGGCAACCAAATTCCCCTCTAATTGTTGGACAACAATGAACGTGATAATCACATAAATAGCCATCGAAGGTTCCTGCATGAGGGCGACTACAATTGCCGGAATCGCACCAATGACAGGTCCGACAAATGGGATGACACACGTTAACATCACAAAGATCCCAAGTATCAAAGCATAATCAAGCCCGATGATGACGTAACCGATATACGTCAGCACACCATCCACAGCAGCAATTGTCGCTTGTCCGATAATGTAAGAAGAAACCGTATAGTCTAAATCTTTGAGCACCTTTTCCCCGCGTGGTTTATGTTTCTCAGGCAAGGCCCTTTTTAAGAAAGGAATCAGTTTGTGGCCATCTTTTAAAAAGAAAAACAAAACGAACGGAACGATAATCAAGACGGTAGTCGCCCCTGCGATGGTCGAGAAAACACTCATCATGTGTTCCCCGATCTGTTGAGTCAATCCACCGAAGTATTCCGTTACTCGCTGCTTAATGGAAACAACGGACACCATCCCCATATCGTTTTGCTCCAGCTTTTGCCCTGCCTCTTCGGCTGTCTGTTTTATTTTCTCAGGTAAATTCGATATATCCGTAATCTGTTTTTTTATGGTATCTGCTAAAAATCGGATTCCCCCATAAATGAGAACCCCGATCAGTGCAAAAACAAGCAGAATGGCAACAGGGAGAGGTAAAAACTTTGATTTTGCCATAAAATGCACGGCAGGTCGCAAAATATAAAAAAGGAACCCAGCAATTAGCAATGGATAAAATAAAGTTCCAAAGATCGTCTTGACGGGATTCAAGAGCTCTAGTTTTTCTAAGAAATAATACAGGATGAGTATAAGTATAGCTGCTGTGATGTACTTAAAGAATGAATGTCTGATCCACATGTTCCTTCACCGTCCTTTTACACCATTCATTCACTAAATGGACGGATCGTAAACTATTGATCCGAATTCATGACCAAAAATCCACCATTTCATTATAGCTCCCGTTTGTGGAAGACTCAGTTTCGAGACTTTTGTTGAGTGGATGGGGGCTGCGGGGAATGACTCGCTTTCCGCGGGAGCGCGGTGAGCCTCCTCGAGCTTCACTCTGCGGGGTCTCACCATGCACTTTTTTTCCCGCAGGAGTCTCGCCATTCCCCTCCGCCCCTAAACCATTTAAGTGTCTCGAAAATACTCCCAAAATAAGCAGCTTTCGAGCGTAATAGAAGTTGGTGAATTCACTCTTAAAACAGGAGCACTTGTATTCCGAAGCTTTCTATAGACCCCTTTTCAACTAGAAATCTGTAGTTTTGTAAGATGCTCCTACTGTGTATGTGGGTTCGTTTCTCACCTACATCGAATGGGGTGGTTGGGAAGCTGCGAGACTCCCGTGGGAGAAGGAGATAGACGAGATCCCGCAGGACGTAGTCCGAGGAAGCTCGGCACTCCCCCACAGGAAGGCGAGTTGCTTCCCAGCCACCCCACGCTCAACACAGCAAACGAACCCCGGTTATCTCGAAACTGAGTCTTCCACAATCCTGCCAATTAGTTGAATAAGGAACCTAACCAGTTTCACTTCCTATGTAAAAAAGACCTGCCTGCTGGCAAGTCTTTTTAAGAATCGTGTTGTATGATGTACCGTAATCCTGCATGCGTATTTTTGAATGTTTTAAGCCCTTTGTCAAAGTGTCGGAACGAAAGAGCAAGCTTTGGCGTAATCCCTACCACAAGACATTCGGTTCCTACCAATTGCAACGATTGATTCAGTTGCCTTAAGTGTCTGCTGAACTGGTCATTGAATTTATGGATTCCACTCAAGTCAATCAAGGCGTATTGAATATCACCTTCTGTACATTCTTTCAGGAGAGAAGAAATGAGATGATCCACTCTTTTTTCATCCAAATCACCAATAAGCGGAACAGCTACTGCATGGTCCCAAACTTTTAAAATAGGAATCGAAAGCGACTCAATGAGATGGTCCTTTCGCTCCTCTTCCTCAGCCTTCGTCGTTACATCCATTAACATGATGGTATAGTAGCTTGTTTCCCCCTCGTTATTTTTCATTGGGGTAATTACCGTATCTGCGACGAATTTATTCTTAATATTAATTCTCACTTGATGTTTCTCAGTCAGCCTCTCCATACGATCCCGTTGTCTTTCCGGGTTGGTATGAAACTTGTCCATATTCTCTCCAATTAAATCATCCGCGCGCTCGTATCCGAATAACGGAGCAATTTTCGTGAAAAGATTTTTGGCCTCATCATTCATCCACACCAGGTCATAATTGAGATCTGCAAGCAAGATGCTCTCTCCTATGCTATTCAGCGCATCTGTCATCGTTAGAGCTGAGGTCATCAAAGCCATCCATGCTCCCACCTATCCAATTATTTTTCCTTTATTATAATATCATTACCTTCCCAGAGGTAGAGGTGAAAAAAGTCGAATGTGTTCATGTCATAAAAAATAACATTATCATTATTTTATGTTAGATTTTCTAACATATTAAGTGACATACAAATGATTTTCCGCTATTCTATATTCATCAGATAAGAATAGGAGGAGAGCATGGTCCTTTTTCCAACCCGACGATTCGTTATGCCAAAGAAGCAAATATTTCACACATACGGGAGTGAACCTTAATGAAAAACCATCTGAGGACCGCCGTTGAAAGTATGAAAGAACATTACATTCAAAAACTTATTGATGCAGGGATGTATCAAGCCTCTGATGAAATGCTCCAGTCGTTAACATTAACGGAGCTCGAAGCTCTCGCTTCAAGGGTCGAACGACCATAAGGAGGTGCAACATCGAGGAGGAGAAGTGATGTCATCTTACAAGCACAAAAAAGTCATTTCGATTGGTACGGTCAACGAACTCACAGGCCTCTCCCTCAGGCAGATACGTTATTATGAGGAGCGGAAATTGATTTATCCCGAACGTACCAAAAGAGGAACACGCAAGTATTCTTTTTCTGATGTTGAAACCCTCTTGCAAATTGCTGACAAACGAGAGGAAGGTGTACAAACGTACGAGATCCGAAAAGATTTACAGTCTTCCAACAAAGGGAAGGTGATGGAACGGATGCTTCGCGGGCAGTTGAATGCCCATTTTCGAATGAATAAATGAATTCACTTACAGGCAGCCCGGACACCCCTAGGTCCAGGGCTTTTTTTTGCACACTTTAAATATCTCGACATAAAATATCTTGACTTCAAAATAAATAGAGCGTATAGTTTTATTTAGAATTCAAACTATTTTATTTCAAAGGAGAATGTAAAATGACTAATTTAACGTTGGATCAAGTCCACAGCAGCTTGAATTTCCAAATTAAACATATGATGGTATCAAAGGCGAAGGGTGAATTTGAAACGTTCGACGTGGAATTTTCCGGTGATTTGAATAACCTACCATCTGCCCAAGTGACCGTTACCATCCCGGTAACTTCCATCAATACAGGAAACGAACAACGCGATGGCCACCTTCGTTCCGGCGACTTTTTCGAAGCCGATCAATATCCAAACCTCGTGTTCCGTAGCACTTCCATTAAGAAAGTATCGGATGATGAATTCGAAGTGACCGGTGACTTCACCATTAAAGGGGTGACTCAACAGGAAACTTTCACGGTTGAATATAACGGGACGTCGAAGAGCCCGATGGATGGCAGCACGATTGCAGGTTTCGATGTGAGTGGAAAAATAGATCGTGAAGCATATGGGTTAACCTATAATGCGACTCTTGAAACTGGCGGTGTGCTGTTAGGGAAAGATGTTAAATTTGAAGGGAACTTTGAGTTTGTTGTAGGAGAATAAATTTACACCATCAAAAAAAAGCTGAGTCTAACTACAGACTCAGCTTTCTTTCATTCTAATGGGATTTTAATTTCTTTTTCCAACCAATGAGGGTAGGAGGAGAAATCGATCCGGATGGGACCTTTCACTGCTTCATCAAAGAATGTATGAACTGTTTTCGGTCCTTCCACCAGTGAGTGCACCTGTTGACTTGATGGATGAAGAGTGTCCCCTTTCTCATCCTTTACGCTTGAGAATCCAATATTTTGCGAGACTTCTTCATCAAATTTCATTTCAAAAGCGGAAGTGGATGCTTCAGTCAGTTCAGCGATTTCTCCAGGTTGATAGAGAATTTTCTCCGACTCAAGGTCAATCTCCATATACTCTTTTTCCTGATCTGCAACCATCACTTTTGAAAAAGTAAGAGCTAAAGATTCCGGTTGTTCAAAATAATTACTCTGTATATAAAACGTCATCTCATCATTTTCCGGTCCACCGGATGCAGTAACTCCGTTGTTGACCCCGGACCAAACCTCTCCATTTTCTCCTTTTAACTCCAGGTCTTCGATTGATAGAAGTTCGGTTTCATTTTCTGGATGTTCCCTCACTTTAATGGCTGTTCTTAGTGGGTGGATCGTCACATTTTCAATAACGAATTGTTCTCCTTCTATGGATACAGTTTCTTCTAAGGTGTACTCTTTTGATTGTGCATCATTTTTGGCCGTGAAACTCACAGCGAATTCCTCTTTTACAAAAGAACCATCGATGATCCCACTTCCTGAGATGGATAAATGGAAGTTCTCTATCCCGCCCATTCCCTCTTGCGTATAAACCTCCATCATTTGCATGTCCTTGTTTTCTTCTAACTCCCTGCCGTTATAGGAAACAGACTTTGGTGGCAGCTCTTCACCGGCTCCAGTCGTTAACTTCGGAGTACCTAACCTAAGGTTTCTATGTTCCCCGACAGCTTCCAAAGTGTAAAAAATCACCATTCCGTAGTCATCCCGAATCACACCTTCCAGGGAGAGTGTCAAATCACCCTTTTCTTCAGTGATCCCTAGAGGCTGAAAGTGATCGGCATCAATGGCAGCTTGCTTACTCTTATCTCCTTGAATAAGTTGAACAATATTTTCCATACCGGGGACTTGGGAGACTTTTTCAGCAAAAGCAGACGAAACACGAACCCCGCCAAATAGAAGAAAAAGAGCCGCCACAGCGGTAAGAACGGGCCAAGCAAATTTCCTTAACCGTCGTGTCGGACGCTTCGTTGCCTGATGAAAACCAAGGTCTACCGCTTCGTCTAACTGTTCATCTTCGGTATGTACCTGGTCATACATTTCTTTCCAATTAGTCAATTCTCTATCAAGCTTGCTCATGTTGCTCCTCCTCTCCCAGTTCTTGTTTTAGCTTAGCCAGCGCTGTATAAAGGCGTGTCTTCAACGTATTTTCTTTTACATTCATAATCTTGGATAACTCTCGGAACGTAATGCCATGAAAATACTTTAAGTAAACAAGCTCCTGCTCTTTAGGTTGAAGAGAAGAAATGGCCTCTTCCAAAGCAATCCTTTCTGTTTCATCTCTTCGTTCTTGGACAGGGTCAACATACTCTCGGGTATGAATGCGTTTCTTGTGTGTAAGGAGATCTTGGCAATAGTGGATCGTGATACGAACGAGCCAAGTCTTCGCGTACAGGGGTTTCCTCAATTGATGGCGCTTCTGGTAAGCGCGAGCGGTCACTTCCTGCAAGGCCTCTCTTGCATCTTCTTTATTTTTCAAAAAAGCGAGCGCCGTTTTATAGATGTCCGTTTTATAGTTCTTCATCATGATGAGAAAGGATTCATCATCGCCGCTGATTGCTTTTTCTATGATGGAAACTTCCAAAGAGTCCCCTCCCTTTTCTTTTTCTATCTATTAGACACAGTATTAGACACAGTATTTCAAAAAAAGTTTGGATTTTTTGTGAGAATTTTTTTGTTTAAGTCACTTTGATTTCAAGTTAGGTCACTATTAACGCAGATAGGGCACTTTAAGTCTGAGATTAGTCACTTTCCCCTGACTCCTTGCCGCAGATATGAAAAATCCGCCCACGAAGATGGACGGTTACATCTCAAAATATAGAGGATAATGCAGGCGGCAGCCTTCATTGAATTCATGCTCACACACGGGACATCGGGGGAAATTCATATATTCATGAATGGTCAACTCGTGGTTGCAGCTGCCACAAAGAATAGCGAGCTCATCCCACAAGCGCTTCGGCCAACGCGACGGTTCATGGTCCGCCAGTTCCTGGTGGCAGGAATAACAAGCATAATATTCTCCACAACAATGGAAGCGGATGGCGATAATATCGACCTCACTGCGATAATGGGCACAGCGTGTCTGATTATCCACCTGATTTCCTTTTACGAGAGGTGTCTTCCCCATTCTACTCTCTCCTTTAAATATCTCTTTCTATCAATCACACATATCTCTATCTTCCTCATCGAAAGTATGACCTTTTCCCTCGATTATAACATGGACAATTACCAAAAAAAGGTGTACCAGGTCATCCAGAATCTGGATGACCTGGTACCTCATTCGTCTTTATAGAGTGGTAGGAAGATAAATAGAATTATGAGCAGAAGAGTGACACTCAATACTCCTGTCCATTGGTAGCTTTCCCAGAGGGTTCCGATGGCTGTACTGCCGATGGCTACTCCTAAGTAATAGCTGATCAAGTAGAAACCTGACGCTCCACTCTTATGGTGGGTGGCGGATTTGCTGACAAGGGCAGCAGCCATGGAGTGAGCGACAAAGAATCCCATGCAAATGAGAGACAGCCCTACGAGCACAAACGTTCCAGATGGAAGCGCAGATAGAGCCGCACCAACGATGAGGATGGTCACACCAGTGAACATCACTTTTTTCAAACCAATCACATCAGAAACTCGGCCGGCAAGTGGAGGCGCAAGAACTCCGAAAACATAGGCAAAATAAGTGAATGCAATCCATTTTAAGGACCAGTTGAACGGATCCCCCTGTAAATGAAAAGGGATATAAGTCCAAATCGCCGTAAAGACGATTTGAAGCAGCACCCCCATCATGAACAAGACGAGCATCGAACGGCTTTTCAAGTGGACAAGCATCCCTTTGAGATCATCACTGATGGCCTGATCTGTTTTTTCGAAGAAGCGCTCTTTTGGAAAAAGGACTAAAAATAGAAGAGCAGATAGCAGTCCGAAGGCAGCAAAGATATATAACGTCGACTGCCAGTTAAACAAATCCGTCACGTACCCACCTACGACTCTTCCTCCCATCCCTCCCAAGGCATTGCTGGAAATATATAAGGTCATAGCCAGACCCAAGTGTTTATGAGCCACCTCTGCTCCTAAATATCCCATCGCCGCTGCAGGGATGCCAGCTAAAAAGAACCCCTGGATAAATCTCACTACAACCATCCAACCGAATGTCGGAGTGAACGGTAAAAGGATGAGGGTTCCTGCTGTTATAAACAAAGAAACTTTCATGACAGCAGCACGGCCATATCGATCGGCAGAAAACCCAAGAATGAATAGACCGACGACCATGGCGATGACACATGCTGACATGAGTAAACTGGATTCCGTTGCCGATACTTGGAATTGGTCTGTGAACACAGGGAGCAATGGTTGAAAAACGTACAACGTTGAGAATATGGATAAGGAAGCCAACATTAAGGCAATGGTGACGCGCCAAAATTCACTTTGTCCTGGCGTATAGGGTTGTCTGTTTTTTTGTACGGCTTCCATATCCATCATCCTCTGTTATGAGTTAAAACGGTCGGGAAATGTTGTTAGATCGATGCCCCAAACGAATGGCAGGTAGAAATAAATAGCGATTGTGATCAAAATGACGGCTGCAATATTCAGCCAAAGCCCGGCTTTGGCCATGTCTGGAATTCTCAAATAGCCACTCCCGAAAACGACGGCGTTCGGTGGGGTTGCAACAGGCAGCATGAAAGCACAGCTTGCCGCTACACCCGCTGCAATCATCAGGCTGTATGGGTGTACCGAGATAGCACTGGCTAAAGAAGCCATAATCGGAAACATCATCGTCGCTGTAGCTGTATTGGATGTAATTTCCGTTAAGAAGATGACTAGTGCTGCAACGATGACAACGATCAAAATCAGACTGACGCCCTCTAAAATCGTTAGCTGCGTACCAATCCATTCGGCAAGCCCTGTTTCCTGAAATCCTGCGGCAATAGCAAGACCCGCACCAAACAGAAGCAGGATCCCCCACGGGAGTCCTTTCGCTGTGTCCCAATCCAGAAGGTAATCCCCTCTCTTATTTTTTGAAGGAATGAGAAAAAGAAGAATCGCAGCACTCATCGCGATCATCGTATCGTTGATATTTTCATTGATGTGTACGAGGAAAAATGATCGGGAAATCCACGCCACGGCTGTCACAGCGAACACGGTCATGACGATTTTTTCTTCTACACTCATGACCCCGAGCGCACGTCTCTCTTCCCCGATGACTTTTCTGCCACCAGGCAGTTCTTTAATTTTCATAGGGAAAGCAATTTTCACTAAATAGAACCATGCGAGTGCTAGGAACAGAATCGTTAACGGAACACCGAACGCCATCCAGCCAGCAAAGCTGATCTCAATTCCGTAGGTTTGTTCAACAACAGCTTTGAAAATCGTGTTGGGAGGTGTTCCGATTAGTGTGGCAAGCCCACCAATAGAAGCACTATAGGCGACCCCGAGCATGACAGCTTTTCCGAAATTGAAATTGTCGTGATCGACCGTTTCCCCTTTTTTCTTCAACTGCTCAGAAGCTTGGTAGATGACCGCCATGCCGATCGGGACCATCATCATTGCCGTCGCTGTATTGGAAATCCACATCGACAATGTCCCCGTTGCGACCATGAAACCAAGCACGATTTGTTCTGTGCTTGTCCCTACGGATGCGATGATGAACAAGGCCATCCGCTTATGCAGGTTCCACTTTTGCATCGCAAGGGCAATGAGGAAACCACCCATGAACAGGAATATCGTATTATCCCCATAGGAGGAAGCCGTCGTCCCACCGTCCAGCCCTCCAGTCAGAGGAAAAAGAATCAGCGGCAGAAGGGATGTCGCAGGAATCGGAATCGCTTCTGTGATCCACCATGTGGCAATCCAAATGGTACTCGCCAAAACAGCGACAGCACTTTGCGATAGTCCATCGGCTTCTAAAAATAGAAGTGTAAGCGCAAACAAAATTGGTCCTAGAAAAAGCCCTACTTTCTGGCGCGTATCAAAGGATGGGCCAGGGTCATGCCCTTCCGTCTTTTGGTTCGTCTGCGTCACCGTCGAAGATCCGCCGCCATTTCCCGTTACTGTAAACCTCAATAAATTCTTCGCCTCGTAGTGCATCGTCCAAAGGCGACTCCACGCCCCACTTAACATTGATTGTGCACCCATGCTAATTACCTCACTTTCTATTTATCAAATATGTATGAATATTTACAAATTTTATCATAAAATACCCCTTCTTGTAACAAATTCGCATCCACTTAAGACCGATGATTCAACAACTGCCGCTTACTGGAAAAAATATACACACCAGGTCATCCATATTATGGATGACCTGGTGTGTCAAATTCTTCCTTATCATATTATTATTTCTTATAAAGGAGGTAATGTTTTCTTACTTTGTTGAAGTCTTTGAGACCGTCTTCCCATCGGTCTTTCATGTCTTCGACGGATTCGCCGTTTTCGATCGCTTCACGGATCCAGCCATTACCGACTAAAAGATCGAAGAAGGAAACGCCTGCTGAGTTTTCTGCACGGAACTCGAAGTCTTCTGGATACATGTCATGAATGGTCTTCACGAGGTAGACGCCGGTTTCGACAGCATTGAACTCTTCACGGTCGATCACATGGATCTGCACCCCATGCGTCAATTCCCCTGCATGCTTCGAGAAGGACGGTGTAAAGGATGCTGCTCTGAACCTTACCCCTGGTAAGTTGTAGGCGTTCATCTCTGCCGCCAGATCTGTACTATTGATGAAAGGCGCGCCAATCAATTCGAATGGTTTCGTCGTTCCGCGGCCTTCCGACACATTCGTCCCTTCAATCAAAGCCGCTCCTGGATAAACAAAAGCCGTATCCACGGTCGGCATGTTCGGTGAAGGTGCAACGAATTCAAGACCTGTCTCGTCATAGTTCATGCCACGTTTCCATCCTTGCATTTCCACAACCGTCAAGTCCGCACCAATTTCAAATTCCTCATTAAACAACTTCGCAAGCTCTCCGACCGTCATGCCATGGCGAAGTGGGATCGGGTAGTTTCCGACGAAAGACTTGTAATCTTCATCTAGCACAGGTCCTTCCACCTTTTCTCCACCGAGCGGATTCGGACGGTCAAGCACGATGAATGGAATGTCATTTTCTTGAGCCGCTTCCATCGCATAAGCCATCGTGTAGATGTACGTGTAAAAACGTGTGCCTACATCCTGGATATCAAACAATAACACATCGATGTCTTCTAACATTTCCGGGGTCGGTTTGCGTGTCTTCCCATAAAGACTGTACACAGGAACTCCTGTTTTTTCATCAATATAAAAATCCACATACTCTCCAGCCTGAGCACTGCCTCTCACCCCATGTTCCGGGCCATACAACGCGGTAAGGTTGACATCCTCATCGTTGTGTAACAGATCTACGATGCTGTTCAAGTTTTGATCAACTCCGGTCGGGTTTGTAATCAGCCCCACATTCTTGCCTTCAATCAATTCTTTTTCTTCATCTAAAAGAACTTCCACCCCAAGCTTGAAAGGTTCTCCTTTTTTATCGTGCCCTTTGTGTTTCCCAGGGTTGCCATTATGATCAGCGAAAACGACCGAGAACGTCGACCATGTCATGATTAAAATGACGCCAAGCATCAACCATTTTTTCAAAATAACCCTCTCCCTTTTGATTATGATGAAGAAGGGCGTGAAGCCCCTCTACCTGAAAATAGTCCTATTCTAGTAGCTCAACCCCGTACCATATTCAAACAATACGCCACCATCTGTACCTGGAATCGTCACAGGCAGTTGTCCGGTTGGATTGTTTGCACCGAAAATGGTAGCGGCCGTCGCTTCAAAGCTTGCATCTCTGAATCCGTACTGTGCGATGTAAGCATCTACTCCTGGATAAGCCATAACGTCATAAGGGTTTCGGATTCCGACGCCGATCACTTCTGTATCTGTGCTCTCCATCACATCCTGCATCAACTGCATTTGAGGATGGTTCGCCGAACGAGAATATACGTTGTACGTGTACGTTCCGAAAATGACTTTGTCCGCTTCAGCTACCGTCTGTTTTTGCTCAGCTGTCAATTCACTTTTATCTGTGCTGATCAAGGTCGTATTTGAATGGTGGGCAGATACTGCATCCGCAAGGTCGCCAATGAATCTGTCTCCGATCACCACTACCTGTTCATCACCTGATGCGTCTAAAGGCAGAACCCCATCATTTTTCACAAGCGTAATCGAACGCTCAGCCGCTTCTTTTTCTACAGCTTTATGTGCCTCTGATCCGACAACTTTTTCCGCTTCTGCGATTTTTTCATCAATCGGTTGCGGCGTTTCTTCTTTAATGATCCCTCGGTTCAACTTCAATGTAAGGATCCGTTCCACAGAATCTTCAATCGTAGCCATTGGAATCTCCCCAGACTCTACAGCCTCATAGACCCCTGCAGCCACTTCCTCGAGACCTACAGGCATGAGCGCAATGTCTGTTCCGGCATTGATCGCACGAATAACGGCATCGACCGGTCCGAAATGGTCAGCAATTGCTTTCATATTCAAAGCGTCCGTGACGACGACTCCATCATAATTCATCTCCTCACGCATCAGCCCTGTAAGTACCTTCTTAGAAAGCGTAGCTGGAAGTGCAATTTCAGTACCATCTTTCTGGGAAATCACTTTTGTATCATCAATTTTAGGGAACGTGATATGTGCGGTCATAATCGCATCGATCCCAGCACCCATCGCCTGTTGGAACGGATAGAGTTCAACTTCCTTCAGACGCTCCAGATCATACGGAACTTCAGGAAGTCCAAGGTGGGAATCTGTCGCCGTATCCCCATGTCCCGGGAAGTGTTTCGCCGTCGCAGCTACTCCGTGCTGTTGCAGGCCTTTCGTATAAGCTACACCCATTTTTCCGACGAGCTCTGGATTTTCACCAAAAGAACGAACGCCGATGACAGGGTTATCAGGATTATTGTTCACATCCATGACGGGGGCAAAGTTCATGTTGATGCCGAGGGATTCAAGTTCAGCTCCGATCACTGAACCTACATTTTCAGCAATTTCTTCCGAACGAGTGGCACCTAAGGCCATATTTCCAGGCATGTCCGTTCCTGATTGAAGACGTGTCACAATTCCGCCTTCCTGGTCGATCGTCATAAGCAGTCCGTATTTTTCAGAAGCCGCTTGATAATCGAAGACAAGCTTCGCTGTTTGTTCCGTTGTCACAACGTTTTCACGAAATAAAATGACTCCTCCAAGATGATATTTCTGCACCATCTCCTCAATTTCAGGAAGCATTTCCGTAACGTTCTCTCCTTCCCACTTCCTGAAGTCAGGCATGAGCATCTGACCAACTTTTTCCTCCATCGTCATGTTGGTAAGTGCATGTTGAACGAGGTCATAGCGATCACCGTCCTGCTTTTTAATGGTCGGTTTGAAATTCGGTTTCCCTTTTGTTGAGCGGTCCGGTTTAAAATCAAGCGCAATCCGATCTTCGAAATCGCCATTCGATACCGTTACCCACGCTCGTCCCGGCTGCCCTGTAAAAGTGACTGTACCGTCATCCTCGACAGTGGCAACGTTTGAATTTTCCGATTTCCAAACGAGTCCTTCATTCACCTTTGTGAAATGTCCGTCTTCATACACGTTCAGTGCGGAAAGAGTAAACTCATTCCCTTCCATCGTTTCATCTGCCTGCGGTACATTCTCAAAGATGATTAAATCCGATAATCCGTCCTCTTCAGCCGCTTCCACCTTTGTACCCATCAACCACGACGGCAGCATCATGCCCAGGGTCAGCGTCAAGATGAATACCCATTTGCCCGCCATTCTCATTCGCCATTCCTCCTTGATTTATCTATTTGTAAAAGGTGCCTTCCTATCCAAAAAGGCCCTTTTGCAAAACAAGTTTCTAAAACAAGTACCTCTTAAAAGTCGGTTCAGGAGAAATATTGTTGTAAACGTTTACATTTTGTAATAAAAGCGTAACGGAAATAGATATAGTCGTCTATACCACTTAAGGCCCTAATCGTTCTCTTTCTCCCCGTTTTCCAAACCTTTCCTACTATTCCAATCGACTCATTTTAAAATATTATGTCAGATTATTTTAAAATGAGCGTAAAAAAGTACATAAAAAGAGGCACCCAATTCAGGTGCCCTTCCCTCTTAAGAGGCGTTTTTTAATTCTCTTTTTCCTTTTTCAACAGTGAATTTCGGATATCTGAAAGCAATGGCTAAAAGCCCGGCCACGGCTGTAAGCATCGGATAAATGCAAAACGGAACAATCGCGACAGGAGAAATGCTCGCCACACCCGCTACCGCCAGGATTTGTCCGCCATAAGGAATGATTCCTTGCACGGAACTGGCAAAGATATCGAGAATACTTGCTGAGCGACGCCCTTCAATCCCATATTCATCAGAAATTTGTTTTGCCAGCGGCCCTGCTGTAATGATGGAAATCGTATTGTTCGCTGTAGAAAAGTTGACGGCCGTCACAATCCCTGCGATGCCAAGCTCCCCACCGCGATTGGAGTTCACTTTCCTGCTGACTGTCTGTAATAAAAATTCGATGCCTCCATTTGCCCGAATCAATTCTACAAGTCCGCCCAGCAAAATCGCAATCATGGCAAGTGTCTGCATATTGGTAAATCCATCTCCTACGAGGGTTACAAATTCCATGCCGGAAAATTTGCCGAGTATAAGTCCGACGCTTCCGGCAAAAACAATGCCACCAATAAGAACAAAAATAACGTTCACGCCGGCAATTGCAAATCCAAGCACCCCTAAGTAAGGCAGGATTTCCACAATGTTGTACGTGTAGTTTTCCGACAAACTAGCGGATGCATCTGCCGTCATCACACCAAAGATCACAGCTGTAACAATGGCGGCGGGCAGGACAATGAAGAAATTCGCTTTGAACTTCTCTTTCATCTCTGTACCCTGTGTCCGAACAGCAGCAATGGTCGTATCAGAAATAACAGAAAGGTTGTCCCCGAACATCGCACCACTGACAATCGCCCCCATTACCAAGGCAAGCCCGATGTCTGTCTGCTCTGCGACACCCACACCAATGGGGGCAAGAGCCACAACCGTACCTGTGGATGTTCCCATGGAAATCGAAATGAAGCAGCCGATGACAAACAATCCGACGACCATCCAGCCGCCAGGAAGGTAAGTTAAGCCAAGATTGACGGTCGATTCAACCGCCCCCATGCCCGATGCCACAGCAGCAAATGCTCCAGCTAGTAAGAAAATGATGACCATTAAAATGATGTTCGGGTGCCCTCCCCCTTTCGTCAGTTGGGAGATTTTCGTTTGGAAATCCGTTCTACGGTTCATGGCTAACGCGGCGAGAATCGCTACGAACAAGGCGACAAGGACAGGCATTTGATAAAAATCTCCTGTGATGATTCCCGATCCGATGAAAAGTAAAATAAAGATCGCAAATGGGATAAGTGCGAAAGCGTTGCTCAATGGTTTTGTCATGATTTGACCTCCTTTTTATATAACTCATCAGAATAGTTGGTTTTATCCCGAGAAAAGTTCCTGATCCACAAGAAGGCCGCAAACAAAAAAGAGCCTTCTCACATAAGAAGGCTCTTGAATCGTATCCGTTCATTCCTTCTTATCTTTCAAGTGATCATCACTTGCTGGAATTAGCACCGGCCAGCCGATGTTGGTGGTTGCTGAAGCTTCACAGGACCAGTTCCTCTGCTTCTCTTGATAAGAATTATTCAATTGAGTTAATGGTTACTTTACAATAAAAACCATCCGATGACAAGTGTTTTTTCAGAAAAAGTGTTATCGATCATAACGCCCGATGACTTCCATCGCTTCTTCAGACAAAGAGGTGTCGATTGCATCATTGAAGTCAATATCTCCACTGATGGCGCCGTTCGCGTCATACATCTCGAATTGTTTCTTAATATCATCGATAAACATTTCCCCGTTCGGGTCGAGCCCAGTTACGCCTACTTTTTTCCACACGTCAGCGTCTTTCAATGCCGTATGCTTTGTCATGATATCGATCACTTCATCAAGGCCTTCATCGTGAAGGAACGCATCATTGTAATCGCGCACACCCTTCAGGTAAGCCGCCATAAAGCGTACGGATACGTCGGTTTCTTTTTCGATAAAATCAGGCGATCCAAGCACCATTGCAATTTGTGCATCTGGAGCGAAATCTGTGGCGTCACCGAAACGAACGTGTAGGTTCTGCGCTTCCCCCTGGGTAATCAATGGTTCGATTTGAAGAGCGGCATCAATCGACTTGTTGCCCATCGCAGCAAGCATGTTTCCAAAGTCAGACATGAGAACGAATTCCACATCGTCTTCGGTCAGTCCCGCGTGTTCAAGCATGCGCTGGAAGATATAATCATCCACGGCGTTTCTCGATGAAACGGCAATCCGCTTGCCTTTCAAGTCGCTATAATCTTTGATTTCATCCTGTAGATCTTCACGAATGACAAAACTGAAATATGAGCTACCATCAAAATAGTGGCCTTTATCGGCAATAATTTTCACGTCAATGCCCTGGGCGATGGCATTGAAAAAGGAAGCTGTGGAAACGCCGCCGGCAATGTCCACTTCGCCAGCCGCCAGCGCCGGAAGCATGTCGTCACTATTGGCGAATGTCGTAAACTTGATATCAATGTTGTAATCATCAAAATAGCCTTTTTCCTCAGCAATATAAAAACCGGCTCCCGATGCGGCCCCGTCTTCGGCAATGACGACCGTCGCTTTCTTATCTAATGGAGCAAAATCGCCGTCAGTGATTTCCCCGCTGCCACTGCCCGTATCCTCCCCATTATCCGCGGAGGCACAGCCGAACAGCACAAAAATGATAAACAAAAAAGAAAACAGATGACATACTTTTTTCACCATGGGATTCCAATCCCCTTTCTTTCACTATTTACGCGAACGCTGCACTTCATCCTGGAGATGATTCCAAATCTCTACAAAATGGTCCGCCATCAAAGGATCCGCCCGTACCTGTTCCATGTTCCTCGGCCTCGGCAGATCGATCCGTTTTTCATCAATGATGGTGCCGGGCTGCGAACTCATTAACAGAATCCGATCGCTAAGTAGGAGCGCTTCATCTATGCTATGAGTGATAAATAAGACCGTTTTCTTCGTCTCCGACCAGATATTCAGAAGTTCTTCCTGCAGAATGAATTTATTCTGCTCATCGAGCGCGGCAAAAGGTTCATCCATGAGGAGAATTTCCGGATCGTTCGCAAACGCTCGGGCAATGCTGACGCGCTGTTTCATCCCTCCGGAAAGCTCTTTTGGATAGAGTTTAGCGAATTTTTCGAGCCCCACTTTTTTCAAGTAATAAGCCGTTCGTTCATTGATCACGTCTGCAGGCAAGTGCCTCATTTTCAACCCAAAACTGACATTGCCTTCAACCGTCAACCATGGAATGACCCCGCGTTCCTGGAAAACCATCGACTGGAGTGGACGTTCTTTTTTGCTTTTCGCAATCTCGAACGTCCCCCCGCTCGGCTTTTCTAAATCAGCCAAAATCCTTAAGAGTGTTGTCTTTCCGCAACCGCTCGGGCCCACGAGGCAGACAAATTCCCCATCCGCAATATCCAGTGAAATGTCCTGGAGTGCCGTCACGCGGCTCTCTTTTTTATAAAACACTTTCGTTAAATCCTTAATCGATATTTTAGCCTCCATCCCCTCTCGCTCCTTTCATCAGTTAGCGCCATGGCAGCAGTTTGGCCTGCAGTCCCCGGAGAATGATCGAGAACAAGTAGCCGAAGAACGATATGAGCACAAGTCCGACAAACATCTCTTTCAACAAAAAGGCTTTATACGACGTCCAGATCAAATATCCGATCCCCGAATTAGCTCCCATCATTTCCGCCGCGACAATCGTCAAAAGCGCAATCGCCTGCCCCATCTGGATCCCTTCAAGCATGACAGGAAGCGAACCAGGAAGAGCGATTTTGAAAAAGAACTGCTTCGAATCCGCGCCATAGTTCTTTGCTACATCCAAATAAATGCGGTCGATGTTGACAACACCCGCTACCGTATTTATGACGACAGGGAAAAACACACTTCCCGCAATCGTCACTACTTTGGATACTTCACCGACACCGAATAAAATGATGATGATCGGCAAAAGCGCAAGCGTCGGAATCGGCATTAATGCCATGATGAGTGGCGACAGAAAATGCCGGATCGGCCCGTAAAGCCCCATCAATAGCCCAATTACAATCGCCGGTATGACCCCGAGCAAAAAGCCTGCAAAAATACGAAATAAAGAAATCCCGACATGATGGAACAGCTCTCCGCTCATCCCCATCGCCCAGAACGTGCCGACGATTTCTGTCGGAGGCGGGAAGAATCGGGCATCGATTAGTCCCGTTCGTGATAAAAACTCCCACAGCAAAACAATGAAGATCGGCGATGATATGGTTAAGATCTGCTTCAGACGGTGCTGCATCTGCCGCTTTTTCCATTCTTGTTTTTCCATTTGTAAAGGGTCGATCATAGATTCCCTTCGGCTGTCTTTCATACTCACCACCTCTACAGCTAATTTATGTGCGTACGCCCAATTGTGTGAAAAGGGTATGAGTACGAACCACCCCTTTTTAATAGAATCTAAAAAAGAGCGCCATATCCGGCGCTCTCAGTCCATCTCATCCATGCTATCTTCAAGGTCGTTAATATCACTCGTGAGCTCCTCCAATTTCTGCTCCAACGCTCTAACAATCGCCACTTTTCCATTCATCGGCTGTCTTTCCCCAAAAGAGCCACCTAGCAAAAACTGCATCTGCTTTTCCATATCATATAAAAGCTCTGTTTCTTCCGCTTTTTCTTTTTCCAGCGCTTGCTTCTGGTGTTCATATTGTTCTTTCCATTTCTCGTTCTCTTTCTTCAGACGCTCCGTTTCCGTCTGAACCAGATTCAATTGTGAGCGGTACTCTTCCGACTGCTTCTTCCATGACGATTGTTTCGTTTCCAACAGTTCCGCCAGCTGTTTCTTTTCATTGATCGAACGCTCACAGTCTGATTGGAGCTTTGCGATTTCATCCTCATAGTGTTTGGCCTGCTTTTCATAGCTTTCCGCCTGTTTGTCACATTGATTCTTCCATTGATTTTTATGTTGAGTAAGTTCCGAGTTTTCCTTTTGTAGATGCTTTATTTCATTGGCTTGTTTGGTACATTCCTGCTCTTTCTGTGAAGTAACTGCTTTTTGTTCCTTCAACTCCGAACGTAAGGATTCCTGTTCTGTCTGCACAACACTTAATTGTGAGCGATATTCTTCCGACTGCTTGTTCCAGGAAGCCTGCTTATCTTCCAAAAGCTCTGCCAGCTTTTTCTTTTCATTGAGCGAACTTCCCAAATCTGATTGAAGCTTTGTGATTTCCTCTTCATAGTGTGCGGCCTGCTTTTGATAGCTTTCTTCCTGTTTTTCACATCGATCTTTCCACTGATTTTTATGTGTTTTAAGTTCTGAGTTTTCATGTCTTAGATTGTTAATTTCATTGGCTTGTTCCTTACACTCCTGTTCTTTCCGCGAAGTGGCCGATTTTTGATCATTCAACTCCGAGCTTAGAGACTCCTGGATAGCCTGTAATTTAACAACCGTTTGATTGGCTCCCTCCACCTTTTCTTCCATTTCATATTGCGTGTCGGACAAAGACTTTCTCAATGTACCGATCTCTTTATCTCCTGCTGCTTTCTCCCGCTTCACTTCCTGAAATTCTTTCTGAAGCTGAACATAGCTGACATGCAGGAGATTCATATCCTTTTGCGACTGTGACAAACGTCTGCGTGTTTCACCAAGTCCTCCTTCAAGGTCCTGGACTTTGTAGAGAAGGTCACGCTTTTGGTCCTTCAATTCGTCACACTGTTTCTGCCAGTTCTGTATCTCATTTCTCAAACTTTCTTCCCGTTCTTCAAAACGGTTCTCTTGCTCCTCAAACCCCTGGATTCGCTTACTCAATTCCCCTTTGACTGCCGCTTCCTTATCGCTCCACCTTTCCAGTTCTTCTCTTAATTCAGCATTCTCCATTTTCAGCTGCTCCAACTGTGAGTAGTGATAATTATCTTGGTAGTCCCGAACTTTCTTTTTGTATTTGTCCAGTTCAGCCCTATAATAAATCAGCCGCTGTTGAAGCTGAATCGGATCCTTTTTCATAGTAAAAGCCCCCTGTTCAAAGTTAGAGTCGCTCTTTCATTATCGTGATTACTTCTTCAAACGCCTCTTTCCCTTCTTCCGTCATCCTTTCAACTTCTTGAATAGCAGCACTGAAATCTCCTGGAGGGGATGCGTTTGTAGCAGGAAGAGAAGAATTACCACTATTCCTTGTCAAATAACTAAGGAGAAGTAAATTCAATGTATGGTTTTCCAAGAATACAAAACTGCTGTTTCCCTTATCGTTTTGTTGGACCTCCTGCAGTTGGTTTTCCAGCAGCTGCTTCATCAATTGCTTCATTAATAACTCATGACTGTTCTGATCCGTCATCCGGCTCCACCTCCTTCGGCACGGCTCCGTTCAGATTGATGGAGTTCAATGAAGCCGTCCCCTCCTTGTCTTCCTCACAATATACAAATCCAGAGATACTTCCTGCATAGTTATCTTTCGCGCTCCATCTGATTTGAAAGTTGGGAAAAGTGAGCGTTTGACCTGGAGGGATTGTGGATTGTTCTAACGGCTGCAGCCAATACTCTTCCTTGTTTTCTCTTTCATTCAACCTCTTCCACCCCCCCTGCGCACGTCGCGGCATTTTTGCCTCGTCGTATACAAACCGCCCGGAAAAGGAAAACGGAGCCCCTTCAGAGAGCTTGATACAGAGATAAGGATTAATAATTGGACGCGGAGATAAATTTTGGATATGAAAAGATCCCAAGCATAAGTTTTCATCACTTGGTCCGTGGGTAATGCTGAGGCTGTATGTAAAATAGCTGATGAATGGTATGGGAGGTGCAGCGTTTTGAAGCAGTTCTTTCATTTGATTCAAGTATTCCTGGGTTTGCTGGTGGTAAGCGTGAATCTTGGAAGTCAATCCCCGGCTGTCGCTCATCGTTTCCACCCTTTCTAAAAAACAAAAATAAAGAGAGGAAGAGAATCCTCTCTTTATCTTATGATTGGCGATTAGCCATTATCACCATTGTCGCCATTACCGAATGCCGGGAAAACAACCGGGCACTGGTCTGGACGGATTGGTGCCGGGCAAGGTGTAGGAAGAACATCACGTGGCTCACAGAACTCTGCAAGGAACTCTACTGTTACAGGGAATGTTGATTGGATGCTTTGGCATGAAACAATTGAAATTTGCAAGTTGGAGAATGCGAATGTGAGTACTCCTGTTGTTGTATCAAGAACTGCAGTAATAGTGCCTGAAGAACAAACAAAACAATCCAGGTCAGTGAACACGACTTCCACATCAGTTCCTTCAGGAGCACAAAGTGTTACTTGTTCACATCTTGAAAATCTTAAAAATGGGTTTATAGGAGTAGTAGCTCCTGGTAACGTAGGTGGAGCTGAAGTGAATACCCTTCCGTCAGCTAAAGTTACAGTAAGGGTAATGACGAAGTTTTTTCTAATATTTAGCTGTTGGAGTGTTACAGGGTCACCATTAATAACGAATTGGCGATCGTCACGATCTAAGATTTCAATCGGGGTTGTAGGATCTGGTTCTACTTCACAAGTAACTGTAGCTCCTAAAAGTTGTGCTGTAGTTGGTGCTGCAGTTGGTGTAGGAAGAAACGTGACAGCTGTTGCTGATGGTAAAGTAAATTCAAAATTCCTTTCCTCTATAACCCAATCATAAACCTTATCGACATTCATACAGATGAGCTCTTGCCCACCATTTAAATTTTTTGCTTGCATAATTGCAAACACCTCCAAATAGAATTATATTTCTTTCATTTGTAGCATATGTTGGGTACAAGACAAGGTATAGTGCAAAAGCGGAAGTTTGTTATATTACAAGGAAATGTGCTGTTGTCACGATTTGGTAATTCTCAAATAGTATATTAATGAACGGGAAAAGGGTGATTGCGAAATGGATAAAAAAATGTTCGATCCGGAAGATTTGCAGGTCATCAAAGCGAAGATCGATTTGTATAAAGCTACCATTGAATCGTTGAAAGCTGAGCACCAGGCGTACCAGGAGCTTCTTTTCCAACACGATCATAAAGAAAAGAAAGAGGAAGTGATACCTTTGAACGAAAACGAATATGAAGAAGAATACATGGAGGATGAAGAAGCCGAAGCGTATGATTATTTTTCCGAACAGTTCGGCTACCTTCATGAAAGCATAAATGAACTGGGCAGCGAAATGCTTTCCTTGAATGAAAAATTCGATCTTCTTTTAATGAAGCAGGAAGAGCTGATGGAGAATAATGATCTTAAAGGATTGCGCGAAGATATTGCTGAGCTGAAAAAAGCGATACAGCAGCCAAAAGCAGCACCAGCGGCTCCTGTCGACCAAACACCAAAAGGGTTCAGTCAACTAAGAAATATGGTACGTCCGGGCACCCAAGTGCATGACCCGAATGACCAGGGTAAATTCCAAGGACCTAGAAACCACCATCCATCCCCCACTCGCAGCCAATCCCCTAAATCTCCATCCGGTCTGCCTAGAGGACACAAGCCGCTTTCCTCTAGCAAAAAAAATAAAACCGTCAAATCAAATAAGATGAACCCTCAAAAGAAGAAGAAACCGGCATCAAATCCACCAATACCGAAAGACCCTACTATCCAAAGAAGCGATGATCCCGACGCCAGCACTCAACAGGCGGTCACTGCGCAAAACAACCAAGCGTTAAACCCACCTGTTCCCCATGAGGAAAGCAAAGAAAACCATCCTTTTATGGATGAAACTCCAGAAAACAAGATGGCTGAACAACCAGCAAAAGACCAGCCGGCACCTTCCGAGGAAAGTGTTGCAATGAATGAAAAGAAGGAAGCTCCCCAAGTGGAGGAGACCAAAGCAGAAACGAAAACGACGCAAGAGAATATTCATGAGGAAAATGATTATAAAGCTTCTATAGAAGAGAAGAGTGAAGATGAAAAAGCGGAAAAGCGCCAGCCCGTAAACGCCTTCTTTTCCCTTTTCCAGCGGGGATGAAAGAAACTCGTCTCCTGGTACCTGCGTCCATTCACCAACAAATGATCGATCATTGCCGTGATAGTCTTCCTTTTGAAGGTTGTGGACTGCTGTCAGGGGTGGGCCGTTACGTGCGACACCTCTGGCCCTTACTTAATGAAGCCCGATCAGACAAACGCTTTTTTGTAAGTGAAAAATACGTAGAAGCTGCTATTCAGAAAGCAGTAGAACAAAAGGATGACATTCTCGCTATCTATCATTCTCATCCAACAACCTCGGCGAAACCATCGAGTTACGACCTTCTCCAGCATGCAGATGCTAAAGTGTATATGATCATCGTATCTTTCAAAAACTCTGCACCAGATGTGAAAGGCTATCGTATAATAAATCGGCAGCCAAATTCCATTCCTGTCCATGTTGTAGAGGACGAAAAGCCCTCCCCTTTTGATTCAAAATGAATATAGTATCAGTGAAAGGAGAGATGGATGGTGAGAAGGAAGTACGAAAGAAGAAGTGTTCTCCCAAGAGTAACAAGAGACAAGGATGCTCCGATCGTGATTGATACAAAGAACGGCAGACGAACGGCGGCATATAAGAAATCAGGCGGCTGCTGCGGTAAGCGTCGTTAACTCCAAATTAATTAGCGCCAGAGTCCTGTAAGGAATCGGCGCCTTTCAAAATAGATAGGCCTAACCTCCAAATAAAGCTATCTTATATTTCATATACGGAAAAAAGGACCAGCCTCTCACGAAGAGAAGCTGGTCCTTTTATGATGGGTTCACTTCTGTATAAGCATTCTGATCACCAACTACATCCAGTCCTTCTGGAACACGAATATAAAGAGCGGTTCCGTTCCAATGCGAAACCGTTGTATCTCCCCACATCGATCCATTCTCTTTATCAAACAATCGGAAAGGAAACTCAGAACCAAACATTTTGTATTTCAGGTTCAATTTCTCCCCTGGATAAATAGAAAGTGTCGTCATAACCATACTCACTGCGGGCATGTACTTTTCTTCCACTTCATACCCATTGATCATCAGTGGTGTCTGATAGTAGAAAGCCTCCACGGTCTCTGTTAGGTCATCCGTACGCTCTACAAAAATGTTGATCCCGTTCACGTCATTTTCTAATACTTGAAGAATCAATTGTTCTTTATCAAAAGGAAACGACCATTCATGGATGCGCCATTCTTCTATTTCATCTAACTTCCCCTCTTGAACTGCTTCATAGAATTGCTGAGACTTTTGTTCTTCTTTCTCCTCCTTCTCTTGTCCTTTCAGTTCTATACTCCCAAGTGGAATCGCAAGAAAAATAACCGCCGAGACGACTAACAGGACAGAGTAACTGATGAGCATCCAGAGTCCTGCCTTCCCTCGCCCAAAACCGAACCGGGAACTTTTTTTTATGAGAAGGCTCAAAGCAATGATGACCGCAAGCAATATTAGAATCGGCATGAAAGCTACCACAATCATTGCTTCACCTCCAAACGATTGGAAACGAGGACAGACAATGCATAGAAAATTGTGGTGGCGGAAAGCGTCTTAAGAGTGAACAGCCACGCATTGTTTTCTTCAAAAAAGAATTCAAAGAAATACACCTGAATTTGAAATCCGCCTCGCGATAATAAAATCATCAAACCTACCACGACTACCGGCATTACAATGACGAGCATTTTATTCAACTGAACGATCATACCAGCCAAATAACCTAAGCTGCTGAACATAAAAACGATGATAATGGTCGCAAACATCCCAAGCAGCCATGCACTCACATTACCTACTCCCTGGGTAAGAAGCATTTCTTCTCCAGGCAATATAAAATAGGCAATCAGTTTCAAAGCAAAACCGGACAGCAAAGCGGTCAATGCACCGATCACACAAATCATGAACAAAAAAACAATCGTTGAGAGTGTACTCGTCTTCCTGTTCGTAACAAATGCGAAATCATCTTCTCGATACGCTTTCGTCGTTAAAAGAAAAGCCGTCAAAAAGCCCCAAAAAATTGTGAAACCAACAACGATGTCTGCGGTGTAATAGGTGATGTTCACATCGTAGACTGTTCTCCCGCTGCCCATCGAACCGGATCCGTTCAAAGAAAACAAGAGCCCGAGGAGCTGGATGACAACAAGAGAAGTGAATACGCCTGTATAAGCCCTCCATTTATAGCCGATTTGCTTTTTGACGATTTCAGACGTCTGCACTTCGATCAAAGACATCATCCACACTCCCCTTTTCATTTCGAGATTCAGTCAGATAGATACATAGATCATTCGCTTTGACAGGTGAAACTTGAACCCCTGCTTCTTTCATGCGCTGATATTCATGATCCGTAAGGTCGTTTTTTATTACCGCATAGCAAGTATCAAGCGCCTGCTCTTTTTTCCACAGAATCTCTTTTTCCTTTAAAAATGGTTCGACAACGTCCTTTTTCCCTGTGAGACCCACTCCATATTCCTTCAAGTCATCCATGGACATTTGCAGTTTCAAGGAACCTTCGTGAATGACAAGAACCTCTTCAAGCAAATCTTCCATTTCTTCTAAATGATGCGTCGATAATAGGATCGTTCTAGGATGTGCCAAGTAATCCTTCAGCAACGCACGATAAAAGTCTTTTCGGACTGCTGCATCCATTCCTGTCGTTGGTTCATCAAAAATCGTCAGAGGCGATCTTGAAGCAAGGCCGACTATCATATTGAACGTACTTTCCTTTCCTTTTGATAATTCGTTATGATGCTGACTCGGATTGAACCCGAAATAATCGAACAATCTTAGTGCTAAATCATGATCCCAATGGTGGTAAAATCGCTTCCCTTCTTCAAGAATCTCTTTCAAAGTGAGCGCCGTCGGAAAGTTCATGGCATCATCGATATAAATCGTATTCGCAGACACAAACAAATTATTGAACGGTCTTCTCCCATAAACTTCAATAACTCCTGACTTTTCCTTCAATAACCCTGCGATGATCTTCAGCAGTGTCGTTTTCCCTGCTCCATTCCTGCCGATTACTCCAACAATTTTATTTTCTTCGATAGAAAAAGAAAGATCGTTCAACGCGTTTTTCCGGTAAAAACGTTTATTCAAATCCTTACATTTGATCGCCTTCATCCTTGTTCCCCTTTCCAAGCATTCCTGATGAGCTTTATGGTGTCTTCTTCTGAAAGCTCCAGTCTTCCGGCTTCCGTGACAAGGTCATTGACCAAGTTTTTCAGCGTCTGATTTTTTCGCTTATCGATAATGATCTGCTTTGCATGGGTCGAGACAAACTTCCCGAGTCCTCGTTTGTCATAAAGGATCCCTTCTTCTGCAAGCTTTGTCAGACCTTTGGCAGCTGTTGCCGGGTTGATGTTATATAGATCGGCCAGTTGATATTGCGAATACACCTTGTCGTCTGCTTGGAAATTCCCATGCAGGATTTCACTTTCCAGCCATTCCGCAATTTGAATATAAATAGGTTTCATGCCGTCGGTATCGAGAATCAATGTATCGCCTTCTCTCTAAATGGGTGCATTAGTGTTGTAATGTAGTATATGACTATTTCTAACTTTTGACAAGGAAAAAATTACACTTGGGCCTTGATATTTTCTTCTCACTCATAGACACTTAATATGAATGTTGTAAGCGATTACATATTTAGGAGGTTGTTTAGGATGCTTCGAGGAATCACAAACTTTTTCGACCGGATGGTGCAGCGTTTCTTGCCAGATGCGTTTTTGTTCGCCATCATTCTCACACTCGTCGTTTTTGGATTAGGAATTTTTTTCACAGGCAGCTCACCAGGGCAGATGGTGCAATTTTGGGGAGATGGCTTTTGGAACCTTCTCGCATTCGCCATGCAAATGTCACTCATCGTTGTCACAGGATACATACTTGCCAATACTCCTTTAGTCAAAGCCGCTTTATCAAAAATAAGTACGCTTGCGAAAACTCCGGGACAGGCCATTTTATTAGTTACTTTCGTAGCTGGCGTCGCTTGTGTGATCAACTATGGCTTTGGACTTGTAGCTGGGGCACTCCTGGCCGTTCATGTAGCGAGGCGAGTTCCTAATGTAGATTACCGTTTATTGATGGCCAGTGCTTATAGTGGATTCATTCTTTGGCACGGGGGGTTTTCAGGATCCATTCCATTAACCATTGCGACCGAAGACCATTTTCTAGCCGATTCGATTGGTTCCATCGCTATTACGGACACATTGTTCAGCAGCATGAATATTTTCATCATCGTGACTTTACTTCTCTCTCTTCCTCTGCTTAACTTATGGTTGTTAAAATCCAGTGGTGACCTGAGTAAAAACAATCTCGACTTCTTAGAAAACGAAGATAAGGCCGAGCAGCAAATGGCCGCAACAACAGCCGACCTGACCCCGGCTGAACGGATGGAAAACAGCAAGATCATCTCTTACTTAATTGGAGCGCTTGGACTGGCGTTCATCGTCTATCACTTTATTAGGAACGGGTTTGACCTCAATATTAATATTGTGAACTTTATCTTCTTATTCCTCGGCATCCTTTTTCACCAGACACCAAGAAGGTTTTTGAACAGCGTAAATGATGGAGTGAAAAATGCCGGCGGGATCATCATTCAATTCCCTTTCTATGCAGGAATCATGGGCATGATGGTCGCTTCTGGTTTATCTGAGCAAATGTCGAACTGGTTTGTGAGCATTTCAACAGAATTCACGTTTCCCGTGCTCGCCTTTATCAGTGCCGGCATCGTCAACTTTTTCGTCCCTTCCGGAGGCGGACAGTGGGCCGTTCAGGCTCCGATTATGATCCCAGCTGCTATGGATCTCGGCGTAAGCACAGCCAAAACCGCGATGGCTGTAGCGTGGGGCGATGCGTGGACGAACATGATCCAGCCATTTTGGGCCTTGCCGCTTCTAGCTATTGCCGGGTTGAAAGTCAAAGACATCATGGGCTTCTGTGTCATCATCCTGTTTTGGAGTTTTATTCCTATTTCCATTGCTCTTCTATTTTTCAATTAAACTTCTTATCGTTTCATGATATTCGTGCACACAAAAGATCCCTATCCACTAAATTGGATAGGGCTCTCTCTCTTTATGCCCATTTTTGTACATCGACACACAACTGCTGGTAAGCCTTTGATTCATCCATCATTTGTTTATCCGCATACACTTTCGAAAGCCACCTTAATGGCTCTGGTGTACTCGGTTTCAGCTCCATTTCCATTTGGAAGCATTCGATGGATTTCTCAAGCTGCTGGAATCCATAGTACAGTTCACCGAGCTCCTGCATACAATCAAGGTCTTCACGAATTTCATTCATTCGCTCCACTTTCCTCATGAGCGAGCTCTTCTTGGTAAACGACATGAGAGAATCATGGACTTGTTCCAGCTCCATCGTTTCAAGCAATCTGATAATAAATGCATCCAAAAGCGCTCGGGTTTGTTCTGGATGCTGAGCTGTAAGTCGTTTCATGAATGGGAGAAGGTTGTCAGGAGTCTCGTCGAACCGATTTCTTTCAAGTAAGACCTCCACCTGGTTTAATTGTTCTTCATTCAGCTGGAGCTCCCGTTCTGTGTAGAGACGTGCCACTCCCATTACATTTTCATTTGCTACATAGTGTTGGAAAAGGTCTTCAGTTACTGGTTGGAAGGATGGAATAGCTTGAGACATTTGCTCAAGTATGAAGGTTCGGCTATCGCAATCGAAGTGCCGGGAGAGAGAGGCTCGATACGATTGGTAGCTTTCTGGAGTCGGTTGGTTGTAAAAATGAGATAACTGACGAGAGGACGCTTCAATCCAACGACCTTCTTTTTCCAAAAGACGTTGGTGGTCTTCAAATGACGTACACGCTTCCTTAAATAATGGGTCGCGTTCCATGAGCGTGTGCGATTGTTCTAAGTATAGATTGGCGAGCTTGCGATAAGAGAGGTCATTGGCCATCTCCTTCACGAATCGGTTATTTGGTGCAAAGTCACGCATCACCCGGATCACACGATAAGCTCCGGACATGTTCCCTTCACGACGGTATTGATAAAAGAGTGATTTCATATCTTGGAATAGTTGTTTTTTAGGAATGAATGATTCAAAAAAGGTGAGGATTTTCGCTTGTTCCTGCCTGGAATACGGACGTGCGATTTTCTTTTTCAGCTGAGGATAGCTGATTTTCTGAAGAGGGGCATTCGATTCAATTAAAGCTTGTAAAAATGGATGCTGGGATTCATAAACCGTTCCTTCCTTGAATGCACGAGCCACATAGGAATGGATCTTAAGCCGTGTCGTCCTGACGGCAGTTAGATATTTTTGCTTATAAAAGAAAAGCATATGACATTCGGATTGATCATCAAAAGTTTCAACGAGTTGCATTTGCTCGTAAAAGACAACACGGGATGGAACGAGCACTAAATTGTCTTTTTGTTGCTTTACATGAATGGTTGTTGGGTTCATCAACATCCGCCTCCCTCTTTTCTCCACTATACCACACCGAACGTCCTTGTTTAAAATAAGTCTCTATGTAGAAAAAGCTTCTTCAGCTGTTCGCTGAGAGACTGAAGCCTGTCAGGAAGGAAGATGTGCCATAATTCGAGCTTTAAATAAACGAAAGTATGCTATTAATATCACTCTAATCTTTGTAAAACGGCTGTCACACTCGTAAAAAACAGACCTTTCTTAAAAGTCTGTCAACCCAGATAAACTAGTAAAATATCTACATAAAGGATTTTTATTCCAAAAAGGCCTCGTACAATAATTTTTAAAAATCCTTGAGATTAAAGGAAGCATGCTTCACCTTCAAATCTATCAATCCCCTTTTATAATCTTATGGAAATATCAACCTCCTATGTTACAAAAGTTCAGTGGTACGATAGAGTCGTTCCAAAAAACAAAGGTTTCAAGGAGGAATTTTCAACATGATGAAAAAATCATTGATTGTATCAGGAGCGCTTGCTCTATCCTTACTAGCATCACCAGCTACTTCCCTTGCATCTACAGGTGAAGTGAAGCAAGACGTACAAGTAGAAACGAAGACCATTCAAATAGATTCCGGTCAATTGAATGACTGGATCAGTAAAAATGAAGATGCGTTGAAGAATAATAACCTTCAACAAGTAGATTTCCAATCTTTCTTTGATCAGTTCGCACAAAAAGATCAACAAGCACCAGCAGAACAACCGAAACAAGAACAGCCAAAAGCAGAAACACCTGTAAAGGAAGAACCTAAACAAGAAAAGCCTAAACAAGAAGAGACTAAACAAGAAGCACCTGCTCCAAAGCCAGAAGCTGAAAAAGCTCCAGCACCAGAGCAGCCTGCTGAAGAAGAAGTACAAAAAGAAGAAAACACACAAGAAGAAGCAACATCTGAAGTATCCGCTTTTGAAAAGCAAGTCGTTGAATTGACGAACCAAGAACGTGAAAAACAAGGACTAGCTCCACTGAAACTAGACACTGAACTAAGTGCAGTCGCTAAAGACAAGTCTCTGGATATGCAGCAAAACAACTACTTTTCTCACAACAGCCCGAACTACGGTTCTCCATTTGACATGATGAAGTCATATGGCATTGACTACCGTACAGCTGGCGAGAACATTGCCATGGGACAAACGACTCCAGAAGAAGTTGTCCAGGGCTGGATGAACAGTCAAGGTCACCGTGAAAACATCATGAACCCTGACTTCACTCACATTGGTGTAGGTCATGCGGAAGATGGTAACTACTGGACACAAATGTTCATCGGTAAATAATAGAATGATAGGCAGTTGCCACCGGGACTTCCCGGTGGCTTTTTTTGTGCTTTTCTTCTGCTTTTTGCGCGGTTCGACTACTCTTTGGCGCGACTCGTACCCTCTTTGGCGCGACTCGTACCCTCTTTGGCGCGACTCGTACCCTCTTTGGCGCGACTCGTACCCTCTTTGGCGC
>NZ_FNIZ01000018.1 GCF_900104185.1 Halobacillus aidingensis
TTCATCATCATACGAGGATGATAAGCGGGGCATCCCGTATCACGCATGAAACATGAGAAATCCTCATCCGGAATACTTTCCACCAATTCATGGACCGAATAGGCGATGTCATTTTCCTGAAGTTTCATTTCAACGTCCATGGGCAAAACCACTTGATTCATGTTATAATTTTTAAACATAAGAGCACCTCCGAGGTTATTGTGTAGGAACTTTAATTTTATCAGAGTGTGCTCTTATTTTTAATTGAAATGAAAAAAGACAACATAAATTGAGGAGCCCTGCGAACCAAATTGGTTCGCAGGGCTCCTTTTTGTTTCAGAGGCTGAGTTTTGTCCCAGCCTCTTTTACTATTTATAAGAATAGCACGACAAGTCCACCGACGATAAAACAATAAAACGCGAAGTATTTCAAATTCCCACGAGCCATGATTCCCATGAACCATTTTAATGAGAAATAAGAAGCAACTACGGATCCGGCAAAGGCCATGATATAAGCAAACCAGGCATTCTCAGCACTTGCATGTTTGATCACATCTTCGATGGATAGAAGCATTGTCCCGAGACTGACAGGGATAAATAATAAGAACGAAAAACGGAGCGCCGTTTCTTGTTTCATGCCTAAAAACATGGCCGCAACAATCGTGGCTCCTGAGCGGCTGATTCCCGGTATGAGTGCGACCGCTTGTCCAATCCCAACAATCAGGGCATCCTTCCACGTTAATTGTCCGTCGCCTTTCCGTCCTCTCAGGTTACGAATTAACCAGAGGGCAATTCCTGTGATAATTAATGTGATGCCTACCGTTTGAACGGTAGATAAAACTTCAATAGCATCTCCTAAAAGAACGCCGAGCACCCCAGCAGGAATCGTTCCTATGATCAGGTAGATTATGAAATCAAAATCGTCTTTCTGCTGTTGATCGCGTTGGCTGCGATTGAATAAGTATCCGAATCCATTTTGAATCAACCGAATGAGATCTTCACGGTAGATGATTAATACCGCTACGAGAGACCCAAAGTTCACGAGCACCTCAAACGTAAGTCCTTCCAGTCTAATTCCTAGTAATTCCTGGGCAATGACCAAATGACCACTGGACGAAATCGGAATCGGTTCAGTGAATCCTTGAAAGATCCCCAAAAATAAATATTTAATAATTAACCATAGTTGTTCCATAATGCTTGTTCCTCCTGCCCGTCTGTTTTCCTATTTATATCTATATTTATAATTTGTGTTGATAGAACAATTGTGATGATGTTCACGCACTCTACGATTATAAAGGAACCTTGTCCTTGTGGCTAGAGGAGGATTTCATCATTTTCCAAATGAAAAACGTTGCCTCCCGAAGGATAGCAACGCTTGAGTGTGGCTTATGCTTCTTCTTTGATAATTCCTTCCCCAAGAACAACTGCAGCCAGTGTGAAAAGAATTGTCATAATGATGACTTGAGAGAAAGCGAAACTGCTCCCAGCCATGTTGCTGACTACATAAGCGGACATGAAGCTCAATAGGAAAGCCCAAATGATTGTCCAAATCATCCGCATCATTATTCACCTCATTTTTTACACAATCTACTCTTATCTTATCAGAGAGTACAGGAAAAGGAAATATGAAATCGCTTCATGATTGACGTTTCCATTGAATAATATGTAGGAAGACAAGGAAGAGGAGGATAGCCTATGATGGTGACCGTTAACCCTTGCTTTCATTGGATTGGATATCATTTGACATCAAATCTTCTTCAAGAAGGAATCGAAGTCATCGGTATTGACCCCATCGTGGATGCGAAGAGTGATCTATTATATATGTATGTCGGCAGAAACAGTAATTTTCAGCATTTCTTTCAAAGAAGTGACAAAGAAAATCACGTCCAACAATCGAATGACGAGTGGGAAGTGGACTTGGTCGATGACGGCTTGTTAGTCAGGCAAGGAGATAAAGAAAGAAATTGGATCGAGCTTCCCCTTCTTTATGGTGAATGGATGGATCTCCAGAGGGCCGGGGTGCAAGAAAAAGATGAGCTTGTGCAATGGGTCATAGATCACCAGGCGACCTATATTGGAACTTTCATGGAGACCTTCCTGGAGAGATTCTTCGATCAATCGCTTCGCATTGAGGAGCGAGTCGAAGACAAGGATACCATCACAGAAAGAGTGGATGCTTTGTGGCGCTGTGAGCAGCTGATTCGCAAAATCTAAAGCTTTCCATGTTGGTCATTTACTTTTGTTATGAAAAAAATGTAGAATAGGGAGAGGATATAAGTAGGTACTTAGGAGTGCTTGAATGTGAAATTACAGTCCATCATGATCCTCTCTCTATTATTTTCCCTTGTCGCATGTCAAGGCCTCCCGGATTATAAGAAAGATATAAAGGTCGGGATGCTTGTCGAAACGACCATCCATGATAAAGCATGGGGGCAGCAAGGGTACAAAGGATTGCAAGCGATCCAGGAGGAATATGGAGTAGACATTTATTTTAAAGAAGGCATACGAACATACAAACATACAGCCGAGGCGATCGATGAGTTTGCAGCTAAAGGCATTGACGTCATCTTTGGACATAGCAGCTTATATGGAAATCATTTCAGGGAATTGCATGAGGTTTATCCTGAGATGGACTTTGTCTATTTTAATGGCCAATTCTCAGCCGAAAATGTAACAAGTCTCAATTTTGATGCGCAAGCGATGGGATTTTTCGCAGGAATGGTAGCTGGGGAAATGACACAAACGGATCGTGTTGGAATCATTGGAGTATTTGAATGGCAACCAGAAGTGGAAGGGTTTTATGAAGGCGTCATTTATCAAAATCCAGAGGCCGAAGTAGACATTTCACTTACGAACAGCTGGGAAAATACGGAGATGGCCCTCATGTATTATGAATCGATGAACGAAGAGGGAGTGGATGTGTTTTATCCAGCGGGAGATGTTTTTAATGTTGCTGTCATTGAACAGGCTCAAAACGACGGGAATTATGCCATCGGTTATGTACAGGACCAATCTTCCGTGGCTGAAAATACGGTGCTCACGAGTACCGTCCAAAAGGTAGATGAAGTATATAAATTAGCAATGGAGCGTTATATGAACGAAGACTTACCTGGAGAAATGCTTACGTTCGATTTTCAGGAAGGTGCTATAAAGATGGGGGAATACAGCCCAAGTATCCCAGAAAACTTCCGCAGTAGAATGGAAGAAGTCGTAGAAAATTATAAAGAAACAGGAGAGCTCCCTGAAAAAGACCTCTGAAGCACACAAACGGCTTCAGAGGTTTTTATTATAGATTCATATCAGAGTATGGTTCATTTCACATAAGCTCCCGTTTATGGAAGACTTGATTTCGAGATGTTTGTATCCTGGGTTGGGGCTGCGGGGAATGACTCGCTTTCCGCGGGAGCGCGGTGAGCCTCCTCGAGCTCCGCTCTGCGGGGTCTCACCAAGCACTTTTTTCCCTCTTAGTTATCCGGTTCCGGCGCCTAGCGGCTAGTGAGACTTCCCTCGCTTCTGTACGATAAGTCAACATCGACTCGCTCCGCTCTTCGTGTTTCCTTTATCTCCGCCAGCTCAGTCCAGTCCATACGCCGCTGACCGAGGCGCCTCCACACTTAAGGTAGGAGTCTCGCCATCCCCCTCCGCCCCTTTGCCATATCAGTGTCTCGAAACTACTCCCATAGATAGCAGAGCTTCCAAGATTTGTCGAAATGCAAAAGTCTGTGATCTCCCCATTCAAATGCTGTTACAGCGCGCTTTATGACTACTGGACAAGGAGGATGGAAGACGCTCCTTCTAAGTATAGGGGGTTCGTTTTTTTATTTTCTCGAATGGGGTGGTTGGGAAGCTGGGAGACTCCCGTGGGAGAAGGAGATAGGCGAGATCCCACAGGACGCAGTCCGAGGAAGCTCGGCGCTCCCCCACAGGAAAGCGAGCTGCTTCCCAGCCACCCCTGACGCTCAACACGGCAAACGAACCCCGAAAAGTCTCGAATTCGAGTCTTCCACAATCCAGCCATATAGTGGAATAACTTAAATTGATTATTAATCTAAAGGAGTTTCATGGAAATGATTTTTATTTCTTGAACTTATCGATCATTGGTTTGATCATCGGTGACACTGACTTCCACGTTTTTGAAGCTTCTTGAAAGAGATCATTGAGTTTCGGTTGCGAATCTTTCTCTCCTTCGTTTTCTTCTGGCTGACGGAACCCCCAAAAATCATCAAAGGGGGATGACTTTCTTTTGCCCATACAAGCACACCTCCTCTGTTACAATTTATGAAAGATCTCCCTGTGTTTTGTAGGCAGGTACAACAAATATTAAAAAAAGTACAAGTTCAAGGGTAGCCTTTTGCAAAACTTGCAGATTGGTCCAAGATGAATTAAAATTAGTACCAAGTCATAAGAATTGATATTAGATATTACCTTTAAGGGGATGAATATATGAACGCAGGATTCTTGGGCGTTGGACACTATGCGCCGGAAAAAGTGCTGACCAATAAAGACTTGGAGAAAATGGTAGAGACGAGTGATGAGTGGATTCGTACGCGAACTGGAATTGAAGAACGCCGTATCGCTTCGGACGAAATGGATACTTCTGATCTAGCCTTTCGTGCAGCGGAAGAAGCTTTGAAAGATGCAGATATGAAAGCAGAGGAACTTGATATGATCCTCGTTGCTACTGTTACTCCAGATACGCCATTCCCATCTGTCTCCACCATGCTTCAACATAGGCTTGGTGCCAACAAGGTCGCGGCTATGGACTTGAGTGCAGCCTGTGCCGGGTTCATGTATGGAGTCATCACAGCTAAACAATTCATTGAAACGAATGCCTACAAAAATATTCTTGTCGTAGGGGTTGAGAAACTTTCAAAAATCACGGACTGGACAGACCGTAATACATGCGTTCTTTTTGGTGATGGAGCAGGAGCTGCTGTCATTGGACCGGTAAGTGATGATAAAGGAATTCTTTCCTTTGAACTTGGGGCCGATGGAGCAGGTGGACCTCACTTGTATCAGACGCCTGAAGATACCTTGTCCATGAATGGTCGTGAAGTATTCAAGTTTGCAGTAAGACAAATGCCTGAATCCTCAGTCAATGTCGTTAAAAAAATTGGCCTGAGTGAACAGGATGTTGACTATTTAGTGCCACACCAGGCGAACATAAGAATTATGGAAGCAGCCAGACAACGCTTAGGAATTCCTGAAGAAAAAATGTCTACGCAGGTGAAGCGTTATGGAAATACTTCTTCAGCGTCTATTCCGATTGCTTTGTCAGAGGACGTGAAGGCAGGTAAAATAAAAGATAATGATCTAGTCGTTCTTGTCGGATTCGGTGGCGGACTCACATGGGGAGCCGTGGCCCTTCGATGGGGGAAGTAATCAAGGAGGAATGGAATGATGGATAAACATCGTGTTGTCATTACCGGAATGGGAGCGGTGACTCCTGTCGGTAATTCAGTAGAAGAAATGTGGAATAATATTAAAAATGGCGTGTCCGGGGTAGGAGAAATTACGAAAGTCAATAAAGAAGACTACCCTGTCCATGTGGCAGCAGAACTGAAAGATTTTGACCCTTCTGATTATGTGGATCGTAAAGATGCACGTCGTATGGACCCATTTGTCCAGTATGCAATGGTCGCTTCTCATATGGCTGTTGAGGATGCGAACCTTGAAATCACAGATGATGTCGCTCATAGAACAGGGGTATGGATTGGTTCTGGAATTGGTGGAATGGGAACGTATGAGTCTCAATTTGAAACGTTCCAGAAAAAAGGCTACCGTCGTGTCAGTCCGTTTTTCATTCCTATGATGATTCCGGACATGGCAGCAGGCCAGGTATCCATTGCGCTCGGAGCTAAAGGGATTAATTCCTGTACAGTGACCGCCTGTTCTTCAGGTGCAAACTCAATCGGGGATGCTTTCAAAGTCATCCAACGTGGCGATGCGGATATTATGATTGCCGGTGGTACAGAAGCACCGATGAATAAAATGTCATTTGCTGGATTCGCCGCTGCACGTGCGTTATCCCTTAATGAAGATCCGCAAACAGCCAGCCGTCCTTTTGATAAAAACCGTGATGGTTTCGTCATGGGTGAAGGAGCAGGCATTCTTATTATGGAAACGCTGGAATCCGCGAAAAAGCGTGGAGCGAAAATCTATGGCGAGCTGAAAGGCTATGGTTCTACAGGAGATGCCTATCATATCACTTCTCCGGCACCTGAAGGAGACGGCGCGGCGCGTGCAATGAGACAAGCGATTGATGATGCAGGTTTAAAACCAGAAGACATCGATTACTTGAACGCTCACGGAACGTCCACAGAGCTCAATGATAAATTTGAAACACATGCGGCCAAGACAGTATTCCAAGAGCATGCGAATAAATTTGCGATTTCTTCAACGAAATCCATGACTGGTCACCTTTTGGGTGCTGCAGGTGCGGTTGAAGCGCTCATTTCTTTAAAGGCAATTAACGACGGAATACTTCCACCGACGATCAACTACGAAACTCCAGATCCGGAATGTGACCTTGATTATGTTCCGAATGAGGCGCGTAAACAAGAAATCAATACGGTGATGAGTAACTCGCTCGGATTTGGCGGCCACAATGCTAGTCTGATTTTCCAAAAGTACGAAGAATAAAATAAACCCGATGTCTGCGATTCAGACATCGGGTTTATTTTATTCTTGTTCAAAAAACTGTTGTAATGTTTGTTTCGTAGATTCCTCATCGTGGTTAAGCACTAGGCCGATCGGATAAGGCTTTCGTTCATCCCATACATTATCTGTCGTAGGGATGCTAATCATATCCATGGATTCTACAGGGTTCAGCAAAAGGTCTTTACCAACCTGGATCATTTTACTGCTACCGAGGTTTGTATCAATATATGGCTGAATGTTTCCAATCAAACGTGGTGCTTTTAGAACTCCCTGGAAAGAGAGGAGTTCATCCTTCAGCAATTGAATAACCTTCTGTTGTCTCTCTACTCTGGCGAAATCTCCCCGGGCATCACTGCGATACCTCACATAACCAAGAAGTTCTTCACCGTCGAGGGTTTGTATCCCTTCTTGCAACTGGATGTCTGTCGTTCCATCCCCGGAACGGTATTGCATGTTCTTTTCTACATCCACTTGCATTCCATCTGGTGATAAAGTATCTACGATTTGCGTAAACCCTTGAAAGTCGACGATCGAGTAATATTCGATTTCAATACCTAGATTCACTGCAATGGTCTCACGGAGAAGCTCCGGGCCGCCTAAAGCGAATGCGGCATTCAGTTTGTTGTATCCGTGTCCAGGGATATCAACGTAAAGGTCTCTCATTAAAGAAGCGATCTTTGCTTCTTTTGAAGCGGGATCATATTCTGCAATCATGATCGTGTCCGTCCTTGGAATCTCTGACTCTCGCTGGTCGACTCCCAATAGAAGGACGGTCATCTTCCCGTCCCCGTTATCTCTTCCGTTGAAGTCTTCTTTGTACACACTTTCGACCGTTTCTACTTGATCGATACTTTCAGCAGCAGAAGCCTGTTGACTCATTGCTTGATGCTTGCCTGCTAAGTACTCGTAGCCGGAGTAACTGATGATTAGTAGAAAAATAAGAGCATACATACCAATAAATAGCTTGCGTTTTCGCCTTCTTTTACTGCGTTTCCGCAAGGATCTCGACTGTGACAAAGTCATCATCCTTTCAAACTTAACTCACCCAAAAAGCTTGTTTATAAATGTCTGTCTGTAATTAAATGTACCTGTTCTTGCCAATGAAGTAAAGACTAGGATTTAAAGGGAATTCACCGCATGACAAAGCATTTCCTTTCATAAGATAGCAATAGGAGGACGAGCCGGAGGGGATGAAGTTATGTGGTACTGGATGCTGCTATTGACAGGTTTCGGTTTCGCTGTCGCAGGAGGAACGGTAACAATCACGTATTTGAATCTCGTTCCTGCCGGGTTGAGTTGGATTGAATTCTTTATCCTGATTCGTACACGGGTGGAGTGCTATTTTTTTCCTATCGGATTGATATTGATTACGACAGCCTTAATTCTTATGGAAGATTAATTTTCTAAAATATGGATTCAAAGAATAAAAAAGCCAGCATTGGTCATAATGTAACCAAAAGAGATCACCGAGTGAAAGTGAGGGTCCGAAATGTTATACATGCATGATCTGTGGGTGAACTGGTTTGAAGGTGAAGAGAATGGGTATAACGTCTGTCGTTTTCATGAATGGCGCAAAGAGGATGGAATTGAGCTGATCGATCAAATCCCTTTGATTTTAATCAGTGATGAATTGTTTAATTTTATTGAGAATGATTTGCAAGATCTACCAGCATCGCTGCTACAGGATGTCCACCGGAAAACGTATATGAAGAAAAATCAAGAACGTCACACGGTTGAATATGCAGCGGTCGTCACAAATGGCAAAGATGTTATTGTATTTGATACGATTGGCTACACGCTTCCTGTTAAGAAGAGCCGTTTAATACCTAGACAAGAACGTCTAGTGTTCGAAATGGTTCAAGGCAAAGAACCTGAGCACTATTTAATAGAAGAAAGAATGTTAAAAGAACATCATATTTTATCATTAGACCCAAGGAAGATGTCTGGATTGACGCGGAGAGAAAGGCAATTGAAACAGCTTTTGATGATGGCACTCGATCAATTGAAGCAATCCGATCACCCGGAAGAAATCCGCTATTGGTTGACGGAATGGAATCCAGCTCAATATCCAACGATCAAGCAGTTCTCCAACGATGAAGCATGGGATCGTTTATATGAAGGAACATGTAATGGATGGTCGATGGCCCACGAAGAACTATGCAAAAAGATGGTGAAAGGGCAGCCTTTCTTTGAAACCATATGGCAGGGAGAAAATGAAGGTGTCTCTCAACATATGAAAAGCCAGAATTGAGGAAAATACTCAATTCTGGCTTTTTGTTATTTCTTCTTCTTGACGCGTCCAAGACCCATAGCTTTCTTCGCTTTGCGGATCATTTTGTTTGCTTCATATGATGCTTTCTCGGCTCCTGCATCTAAAATATCATCCAATTCTTCTGATTGAATCAGTGTTTGGTAACGCTCTTGGATCGGTTTCAAAACGGCAATGACCGCCTCTGCGACGCCTACTTTGAAATCCCCGTATCCTTTCCCTTCATACTTTTGCTCTAACTCTTCGATACTGGCACCACTACAAGCAGACTCAATCGTCAACAGGTTAGAAACACCAGGTTTGTTTTCTTTATCATACTTCACGATTCCATCAGAATCTGTGACCGCACTTTTGATTTTCTTCATAATTTTCTTTTCATCATCCAGCATAGATATAAACGCTTTTTGATTTTCATCAGACTTGCTCATTTTCTTCGTAGGTTCTTGAAGGGACATGATGCGTGCCCCTTCTTTTGGAATGCTTACTTCAGGAACGGTGAAAATGTCATTGAATTTATTGTTGAAGCGTTGAGCTAAGTTTCTTGTAAGTTCTAGATGCTGCTTTTGATCATCTCCTACAGGAACGACATCCGTTTTATAAAGGAGAATATCTGCTGCCATCAATGGAGGATAAGTAAGGAGACCAGAAGATACCCCTTCCTTTCCGCCGGCGGATTTGTCTTTGAATTGCGTCATTCGCTCCAGCTCACCAATGTAGCTGACGCATTGTAACATCCAACCCAACTGAGTGTGGGCGGGAACTTCAGATTGAATGAAAAGGGTCGCTTTCTCAGGGTCAATTCCAGAAGCCAAGTAAAGAGCTGCCAGAGAACGGATGTTTTCTCTCAATTTCAGACGATCTTGCGGAACAGTAATCGCGTGCTCATCGACAATACAAAAATAGCAGTGGTTATCATCCTGTAAATTTGTAAAGTGTTTCATGGCTCCAATATAGTTTCCAAGTGTTAATGTACCACTTGGTTGAATGCCTGAGAAAATCGTTTTTGTCATCATCATCACCTCAACGTTTATTTTTGAACAAAAAAGGATCATTCGTCTCTTCCATCATGGAAGGGACGAATGATCCGCGGTGCCACCCTAATTACTTCTAATAATATAGAAGTCGTCTTGAATCGTTAACGCCGATTTACGTCATTAGAAGCTCCAAAGGCCCAATTTCGTATGGTATCCTCAGCTGTTTCCACCGACCACAGCCTCTCTGTAGAGGATCCACCCTACGTACTTATCCTTCTTCATTGCTTTTCGTACTATATTAGTAAGTCAGTATTATATCGGATTCATAGGCTTTATGCAAGTTCTTAAGCTGAATAGTAAAGGAAAAGTAAAGCCAGTAAACTTATGCTTAACATTGTCCCATGGAATAAGAAGAACTTGGGTAACGTTTTGTGTACTGTTTGAGAGGGGAGGGGTTTCTCTTCCCAATCGTCTAAGTAATCCCTCTGTTTGGACATGCGGTTTGTAAATCGTCTGAAACCGTATGTGATCCCGTCAAAGAATCCCCCTCGGATAACCCACATGATAATACCTACGAATATATAGAAGTAAGCGATATAGAAAAGCTGGTTAATATAATGAAATAAATCGTAAGCAGGGGCAAGAACAATAAACAGGGTCGTTACGATTGCCATGTTTAAGCTGAACATCAACCATTTATTTTTTATGATGGACACATCTTTTCCACCTTTCATACAAACTCGAACTATATTATAGCATGTTTAGCAAGTATGAAGGAATTGTTAACACTATAAATAAACAGAAAATTCAGCTTTGGTAAAATAATGAATGGGTTATTCAAACGCTTTAACGGATAACCGTGATAAATAACATTGTTTGAAAATCCCATATCTTTTTTTATGCATATGAGCTTATAAATAATAAGTTTAGGTCTTAAATATTGTAAAATAAACTAGGTAATTAGTCGCATTTTGTGTTACTGAAACGTAATAATGGTGGGAATCCTGAGAGTTTTCAAAAAAAAAGGTAATGCAAAATAGTTAGAAAACTTGTATAATTCGATATGTGGACAAAACGCCACAACAAATTTTTAGAAAATTTTTAGGGGAGGTCATTTTCTATCATGAAAAAGACAAATTGGTTATTGCTAGTACTTGCACTAGTACTTAGCATGTTCCTCGCAGCTTGTTCTGGTGGATCAGACGATACGTCAAATTCCACAGACGATGCTGACTCAGAGGAAACAACAGAAACTGAAGACACTTCTGGTGAAGAAGGAGAAGCTTCAGGTGAACAAGTACTTAACATTACAGACAGTGCAGAGATCCCAACAATGGACGCATCTCTAGCAACTGACGCTGTAGCATTCCAATGGTTAGGTTCTACAACAGACGGACTTTATCGTCTTGGTGAGAACGCTCAGCCAGAACCAGGAATTGCTAAAGACCACGAAGTAAGTGAAGACGGTCTTACTTGGACGTTCAACCTTCGTGAAGACGCTGTTTGGTCAAACGGCGATCCTGTTACAGCGAACGATTTCGTATACGCTTGGCAACGTGCTGTAAATCCTGATACAGGTTCTGAGTACGGCCCATACATGATGGGTGGCGTTATCAAGAATGCACAAGCTGTCGTTGACGGTGAAGTTCCTGTCGAAGAACTTGGTGTTAAGGCTGATGGCGACTACACACTAGTTGTAGAACTTGAAAAGCCGGTTCCTTACTTCGAATCTTTGACTACTTTCGGTACTTTCCTACCGTTGAATCAGGCATTCGTTGAAGAACAAGGTGATCAATACGCTCTTGAAGCGGACACACTTCTTTCCAACGGTCCATTCGTTCTAACTGAGTGGAACCACGGTGAAGGCTGGACGCTTGAAAAGAACCAGGATTACTGGGATGCAGAAAATGTGAAACTTGAACAAATCAACGTTAACGTTGTTAAAGAAACATCTACGGCTGTAAACCTTTATGATACGGGTGAAATTGATCGTACAGGTCTTTCTGCAGAATTCGTAGACCAATACCGTACTTCTGATGACTTCAAAGTTGAAGAAGAGCCTGTATTGTTCTACTTGAAGATGAACCAAGAAAACGAAGTATTGGGTAACGTAAATGCCCGTAAAGCGATTCAAATGGTTATCGACCGTCAATCTATGGTTGATGTTATCTTGAATAATGGATCTATTCCTTCTGTAGGTCACGTTCCACAGAACTTCACGAAGCACCCTGAAACAGAAGAGGACTTCCGTGAGCTTAACGGTGATCTAATTGAAACAAATGTTGAACAAGCACAAGAGCTTTGGGCTACGGCTAAAGAAGAGCTTGGCATGGACACAGTTGAACTTGGCTACCTTGGTGGCGATAGTGAAGTGGCTATGAACATGGACGCTTACATCAAGGACCAGCTTGAGCAGCTGGAAGGTCTAACTGTCAATGTTCAGTCCGTACCTTTCAAAGAGCGCCTTCAGCGTGATGAAAACATGGAATATGATATTCAAAACTCTGGTTGGGGTCCTGACTACATCGACCCGAACACGTTCTTGAACATGTTCGTAACAGATGGCGGAAACAACAAGACTGGATACTCTTCTGAAGCGTACGACGGTCTAATTGAAAAAGCGAATACTGAGCTTGCTCAAGAGCCGGTTGAACGCTTCGAAACATTCCTAGAAGCTGAGAAATTGCTAATCCAAGAAGATGCAGTTCTTGCACCTCTTTACCAGCGTGCAGTTGCTCAACTTTGGAAGCCTTATGTTAAAGGTGTAATCACTCAGCCTATGGGACCTGACTACACTTACAAGTATGCTTATATCGAAGGTAAATAATTGAAATAACAATTTCCAACCACATATAGGCTTGCTTTAAAGGGGAGAGAGTATATGTCCAACGTGTTGGCGTATGCTCTCTTTTTCCCTGCCATCAAATTATTCAGATTATAGACAAATTTCTGTCAATTATGACAACATGATAAGTTTGTAGGTTTACACATATGGAGGTGTTGATATGACTCGTTATATAATCCAGCGTCTAATATATATGGTTATAACGATGTTTTTAATTGCTACCTTAACGTTCTTTCTGATGAAGTTTTTACCAGGTACTCCCCTAAGTGCTGCAGATAAATTATCAGACGAACAGCAAGCGGTAGTTTTAGAAAAGTATGGATTGAATGATCCAGTTCCTGTTCAGTATTTCAACTATATGGTCAACTTGGCTCAAGGTGATTTAGGTATTTCATTCCAGTTCGACAATCGAGAGGTCACTACAATTATTATGGAGAGAATCGGTCCGTCTGTTCAACTAGGATTCCAAGCGATGATTATAGGAACAATCATTGGTATGCTGTTGGGACTGGTATCTGCGATTTACCATAATGGAATCATGGACTATACGTCTACATTCCTTGCTGTATTAGGACAGTCCATACCATCATTTGTATTTGCAGGTTTATTACAGTTTTATATTGGTGTTAAGTTCGGCTGGCTGCCAGTTGCCCTGTGGGAAGGCTGGGAATATACCATATTACCAACCATTTCGTTGGCCATCTTCCCAATTGCAATTGCTGCCCGTTTTATGAGAACAGAAATGCTTGAGGTTATGGGATCTGATTATATTGTTACAGCCCGTGCCAAAGGTGTGAATAAAGTCGGTGTTGTATTTAAGCATGGTTTAAGGAATGCATTAATTCCATTAATTACAGTGTTAGGTCCGCTAGCTGTAGGATTGATGACAGGTACGCTTGTTATTGAAAACATCTTTGCCGTGCCTGGCATTGGTGAACAGTTCGTTAAGGCGATCAATATGAATGATTTCCCAATCATAATGGGTACAACCCTCTTAATCGCTTTCCTATTCATCTTCATCATCCTGGTCATCGACTTGCTTTATGGAGTCATCGACCCTAGAATTCGACTGGCGGAAGGAGAGTGATCGACTATGGATAACCACAAACCATCGAAAGACTTATTTGTGCCCGTAGAAACGACAGAAACAGAAAATGAGAAGATATCACGGCCGAGCCTTTCCTTCTGGCAGGATTCCTTTATTCGTCTCCGCAAGAACGTAGGAGCGATGATTGGACTGGCTGTTTTGATTGTTTTAGGTTTAATGGCTGCTTTTGGTCCATATATGAACGATTATGGACAGTATGAACAAGACCTTTCTCGTGCCAAAATGCCCCCTAAGATAGAGGGGCTGGCGTGGCTTGGAATGGATGGTACACTTTCTGATGTACAGTCTGCCGACACATTAGAGGGCGCACAAACAAAAGCCCTGATGCGTTTTAATAACCAGGAAGAGTTTATCACGACGGAAGTATTGAATGATGGCTCCAATGGTGAACAAGCAGAAGTCAGAGCCACTTATGATGTATATGCTGCCAAAGACATGGATGAGAACTTTTGGTTCGGTACTGACGGTTTGGGGCGTGACCAGTGGTCCCGTACTTGGATGGGAACACGTGTCTCTCTTTATATTGCCCTGCTGGCTGCAGCAATAGATATGGTTATTGGAGTTGCATATGGTGGGATTTCAGCTTATTACGGCGGTCGTGTTGACAACTACATGCAGCGTTTCATTGAAATCCTCGTTGGTATTCCAAACTTGGTTCTCATTATTTTAATGATTCTAATACTAGAACCAGGAATCATGTCTATTACCATAGCCCTTGCCATATCGGGATGGATCTCAATGGCACGGATAGTCCGAGGACAAATATTGAAATTGAAAAACCAAGAGTTCGTTCTTGCATCTAGAACGTTAGGTGCGAAAGATGGACGTATATTGCAAAGACATTTAATTCCGAACACATTAGGTTTAATTATTATCAACACGATGTTCTCGATTCCTTCAGCGATTTTCTTTGAAGCTTTCCTAAGTTTTATCGGACTAGGTCTACCAACTCCGATGGCCTCTTTAGGTACACTCATCGATGCAGGTTTCGATTCATTGCAGATTTATCCGCACATTCTATTATTCCCGGCAATTATAATCTCACTTATCATGATTGCCTTTAACGTCTTAGCTGATGGTCTTCGTGATGCATTCGATCCGAAGATGCGCGAATAGGAGGTAGGTGTACAAAATGGAAAAACTACTAGATGTTAAAAACTTACATGTCTCCTTTGACACCTACGGTGGTGAAGTCAAAGCTGTACGCGGCGTTAACTTTGATGTGAAAAAAGGAGAAACTTTAGCGATTGTAGGAGAGTCAGGTTCCGGTAAATCCGTTACAACTAAAGCTCTTATGCACTTAATTCCAAAGCCGCCGGGTCGGATCAAAGAAGGAGAGATCCTTTTTGAAGGTCGTGACCTTGCGAAAATGAACGAGAAACAGATGCAGAAGATCCGCGGTAAAGAAATCTCAATGATTTTCCAGGATCCTATGACTTCTCTGAACCCGACGATGAAAGTTGGAAATCAGATCATGGAAGGTCTGATCAAACACCAAAAAATGAGTAAGCCTCAGGCTCGTAAACGTGTCATGGAATTACTTGAGCTTGTAGGTATTCCAGATGCTGAAAACCGTATGAAACAATATCCACACCAGTTCTCGGGTGGTATGAGACAGCGTGTCGTTGTTGCCATTGCCTTGGCTTGTAATCCTAAACTGTTGATTGCCGATGAGCCTACAACAGCCTTGGATGTAACGATTCAGGCGCAAATCCTGGAGCTTATGAAAGATATTCAAAAGAAAACAGATTCAGCGACCATTTTCATCACGCACGACCTGGGTGTTGTAGCAAACGTTGCTGACCGAGTAGCGGTTATGTATGCGGGGAAAATTGTGGAAGTCGGCACGGTAGATGATATATTCTACAATCCACAACATCCGTACACATGGGGATTATTAGGCTCTATGCCTTCACTTGACAGCGCGGATGAAGAGCTTTTCGCTATCCCTGGTACACCACCAGATTTAATGCACCCACCAAAAGGGGACGCTTTTGCTGCGCGTAACAAATACGCGATGAAGATCGACTTTGAACAAGAGCCACCAATGTTTAAGGTAAGTGATTCACATTACGCAGCTACATGGTTGCTGCATGAGCATGCACCAAAGATTGAACCACCAGCAGCGGTGAAGAAGCGTATGGAAGGCATGGCGAATTCATCGAGCAGTTCGGAAGGTGAACGAGTATGAGTCAAGAAAAACTAGTCGAAATAAAAAATCTTAAACAACATTTTAAAACAGGCCGTCATAGTGTTGTAAAAGCCGTGGACGGTTTGAACTTCAACATCTATAAAGGGGAAACGTTCGGACTTGTTGGTGAGTCTGGTTGTGGTAAATCGACAACTGGACGTACGATCATCCGTTTGTACGATGCTACAGATGGAGAAGTCATTTTTGACGGAGAAAACGTACATGGGAAAAAATCTCGTGAAGACTTGAAGAAGTTCAACCGTGAAATGCAAATGATTTTCCAGGATCCTTATGCATCGTTAAACCCTCGTATGAAGGTTGAAGATATTATTGCAGAAGGAATGGACATTCACGGACTTGCGAAAGATGGAAAAGCCCGTAAAGCGAAAGTCCACGAGTTGTTGGAAACGGTAGGGTTGAATAAAGAGCATGCTAACCGTTACCCGCACGAGTTCAGTGGTGGTCAGCGTCAACGTATCGGTATCGCACGTGCCCTTGCTGTAGACCCGAGTTTCATCATCGCTGATGAGCCAATTTCTGCTCTTGACGTTTCCATTCAAGCACAAGTGGTTAACCTTTTGAAAAAGCTTCAAGAAGAAAAAGGTCTAACTTATTTGTTCATCGCTCACGATTTGTCGATGGTCAAATATATCAGTGATCGGATCGGCGTTATGTACTTTGGTAAAATGGTTGAGCTTGCGGATGCAGATGAATTGTACAAGCACCCAATTCATCCCTATACACAGTCTCTACTATCTGCCATTCCATTACCTGATCCGGATTACGAACGTTCTCGTGAGCGTTTCACGTATGATCCTACGAAACATGATACGAGTGAAGAACCTGAGTTCCGGGAAGTACGTCCTGGTCACTTTGTTCTTTGTACCACAAAAGAATTCGAACAGTACCGACGTGAGCACGGTACCGGAGAATAATAAGGTGAAAAGGCTCTGTCGAGGTGACAGAGCCTTTTTTTTTACCTATGTTTAGTACAATTGTTGTGCTATAGGGAAAAATTATGAAAAATTGTCAGAGAGCTCTGTTATAAATGGTCTTCCTCTTTTATAATAAAGATTAGAAGAAATTAGGATAGGAGTAGGATGCACATGGGGAAAAGACAACTATGGATGATGATTTTCACGGGGGTTCTCCTTTTCGGAATGATGGGGTCATTACATATCGTGAAGGCGGAAGATGGAGAAGGAACGAAAGAGGTCGCCATGCTTACGAAAAAACAATCGGGTTTGAAGGAATTAACCGTTCCTAGTCCAGCGGCAAGATTTACATATAACTCTGGATTGACTTTTGAATACCCAGATGCCGTTAGAGGTATTTTTGTTACGGGGCCTTCCGCCGGTGGAGCGAAGATGGCGGAGCTTACGAAACTTGTCGAAGATACAGAACTGAACGCGATGGTCATTGATATAAAAGAGGATAACGGGAACATCACGTTCGAGCCAGAAGAAGGTTCTCCTTATGCCGACGTTGCCGAGGGATTTATTGATGATCCTCGTGCTATGTTAGAAGAGCTTGAGGAAAAAGGAATCTATCCAATTGCTCGTGTCGTTGTATTTAAGGACAGCTTACTCGCTGAAAAACGCCCGGACTTATCTTTCACTCAGAATGGACAAGTTTGGAAAAACGGAAAAGGTGAATCATTCGTCAATCCATTTATGGAGGAAGTTTGGGAATATAACGTAGAACTTGCAAAAATAGCAGCAGAAATGGGTTTTGAAGAAATTCAGTACGATTATGTCCGCTTCCCAGAAGGTTTTGGAAGCCGTGACGATGTTCTCGAGTACGGCCAAGGGAAGTACGGAGATATGGATATGGACAATGTCCAAAAACGCGTGCAGGCCGTTACAGATTTTGTCGAATATGCCAGTAAAGAGTTGGAATACTATGGTGTTGATGTCTCTGTAGATATCTTTGGCTATGCAGCAACCATTACAGAAGCACCTAACATCGGACAGAACTTTTCAAAGATTTCATCAAATGTTGATGTTATTTCATCTATGATTTATCCAAGTCACTGGGGGCCGTATTTTGGAATCTCCAAACCGGATACTGAACCTTACCGTCTAATAAGTGAATACGCAAAAGTCGAGAACGAGGTATTGGGAGCATTAGAGAATTCTCCAACCTCGCGCCCTTGGCTGCAGGATTTTGAAGCTCCATGGCTTTATTCTGGACCTACGAAGCAATATGGAAAAGCAGAAGTGGAAGCTCAAATTCGTGCCTTAAACGAAAACGGGATTGACGAATTCCTTCTATGGAATGCTGGAAACAATTACACGAAAAACGTAGACTATACACCCTTAGATTAGTAAAAAGGTGTGGAATCAAAAAGATTCCACACCTTTTTCTTTATTGAAGATAATGGCAGGTTTCTTGAAGACTTGATTTCGAGATGTTTCGGGTTTCGTTTGCCGTATTGAGCGGTGGGGGTGGCTGGGTAGCAACTCGTTTCCTGTGGGGGAGCGCGGAGCTTCCTCGGGCTACCGCCCTGCGGGATCTCGCCTGTCTCCTTCTCCCACGGGAGTCTCGCAGCTTCTCAACCACCCCATTCGATGCAGGAGGAAACGAACCCTTTCACTGTGAGAGGGTGCCTTCCACTATCCTGGTGTTTTAAGCATAAAGCGCACTATAACAACCTTTTCGCATACGTAATAGCCTTCTTGGGAGTTGATTCCCTCCAATTACCATGTGCATAAAAGCAGCTTATTCCGGATGTAGTTTCGAGATACTTATATGGCAAAGGGGCGGAGGGGAATGGCGAGACTCCTGCGGGAAAAAAGTGCATGGTGAGACCCCACAGGACGAAGTCCGAGGAGGCTCACCGCGCTCCCGCGGAAAGCGAGCTATTCCCCGCAGCCCAAAGGTAAAGAAGGGGGACGTTTTTTCGGAGCTATTTTAGGAAATGGATAAATAGAGCATATCTTATAAGAAGCCTCCACATTCTATACACAGCTGACGCTACAAATGCAAAAGAAAGTGTATAGAATAGCATTTAACAACTGAATGATTATTCGGTATAATAGAAGATGACTAATGATAAGGGAGTAGATCAATGAATTGGTATGAGAAGTTGAACGAGTATTTCCCAGTAGAGGAAATGAAATCAAAAGAACACATGGAAGCATTATTGAAAGAAAAAAGTGATGTGTACTACAAAGATGAAGGAGAACACCACGTCCTTATGTACGCGGAATTTGATTCTTTTCTTTTCATCGACTATGTATACGTTTCCACTGCTTCACGTGGTCAAGGACTTGGTCATAAACTCATCGAAAAAATGAAGGCGAAAGGGAAGCCGATCATCCTGGAAGTCGAACCTGTCGATTATGATGACTCGGATACTGAAGCAAGACTCCGCTTTTATCAGCGTGAAGGATTTAAGCACGCAAAATCCATTGGTTACACAAGACGCTCTGTTGTTACAGACGAACTCAATCAAATGGAAATCCTTTACTGGTCTCCGGAAGATGCGTCTGAGGAACAAATTTATGAGCAGATGAAAGAGATGTACACAGAAATCCATACGTATAAGGATAAAGAATTCTACGGAAAATCCTATCAGCCTGTCGATGAAGTGCTGACTCATGATGAAGAGCGTGATATGGAAAACATCCTAAAAGAACTGGATAAAACAAAAAACTGATCACATATACCCACCGTTAATTAAGGTGGGTATTTTCAATGGAAGGCTATTAGTTGAAAATAGAATAATTTTATATTTTCTCTAAAAAAGAGGTTTAACCTTATATATAACGTGGTATAAGAACATGGAAACGATTTATAATTGCTTTCTGTAACATATGTTCGTGTTTTTATAGATGAAACTTGACAGGTGTGTTATAGTAGAATCATGGTTAGATTATATTGATTACAAATAAAATAAGCAATTAAAGTTCTACCATAAAATATTGAGGAGTGAAGTTTCTGTATGGTTACACTTTATACCTCACCAAGTTGTACATCATGTCGAAAAGCTAAAGCATGGCTGGAAGAGCACGATATTCCTTACACTGAACGAAACATCTTTTCCGAGCCGCTAACGTTGGATGAGATTAAGGAAATTCTCCGTATGACGGAGGATGGAACGGAAGAAATCATCTCTACACGCTCAAAAGTTTTCCAAAAATTGAAGGTGGATTTCGATCAGCTGCCGATGCAAGATCTTTTTGACTTGATTCAGGAGAACCCTGGTTTGTTACGTCGCCCAATTATTTTGGATGACAAACGACTGCAGGTAGGTTATAACGAAGATGAAATTCGACGTTTCTTACCTCGAAGTGTACGCACATTCCAATTGAAAGAAGCTCAACGCTTAGTCAATTAATAAATGAAAAAGCTGTGATGGTGATCAAACCATCACAGCTTTTTTATTCCCTTATTCTTACTTAGAAAATGGGTGATTTTTTGTTAGACTGCCGTGCCTTTTCTTTTGTTGGAAAAATAACCTAAAGTAATGACTGCAATAACCATAACCACTGCAAACCACTGATGGATAAGTGGATAATCTTCCATATACTGCAGGATATAGCGGTCTTCCATTACCATCTCGGCAGCTGTGTAAGCTAAAATCCCAGCGCCGAAATAAATGAGGAGTGGAAACTTGTCCATGAGCACGAGGATGATTCGGCTTCCCCAAACGATGATAGGTACAGATACGAGAAGCCCGATGATGACGAGAATGATGTTGTTGTGAGAGGCTCCAGCTATGGCAAGTACATTGTCAAAACCCATCACGATATCAGCAAAGACAATTGTTTTTACAGCAGCAGCCAGGCTGTCACCTGCTTTGATGTGATCGTTCTCTTCTGTATCAGTTAGCAGTTTCATGGCAATATAAAAGAGAAGCAATCCTCCGATTAATTGAAGGAAAGGGATTTGGAGAAGATAAAGAGCAACCAAAGTCAAAAGGACTCTGGCAGCGATGGCTAAGCCTGTCCCGAGAAGAATCGCTTTGTTTCTTTGCTGAGGGGGTAAATTGCGGCTGGCCAGTGCTATGACTACGGCATTATCACCGCCAAGAATGATATCAATACTGATAATGATGAGTAATGGTTCAAGCAAGTCCCAGTTCATTGAAAAATCCTCCTGCTATGTAGTGACAAACCTAAGGGAATAAGCTAAAATATAAAGTCAATCAACCGAATGAGGGCCTATTTCCATGTTTATTCATGACACAAATGGTTATATGCTGAAATCGAGCATTTTGTTTTCAAAACAGCCTTTGCTGTCATACAATAGAAGTACATCAACCCTTATTTCCACACATCATGACGGTTGAAGCTTTGGCCTAACGGGTAAGGTTTTATAAGCGACGCAAGGGTGAGTGTTCCCTTCCCCCTTAAAACATGACAAGAAGGGAGAGAAACGTATGGAAATCGAACGCATTAATGAAAATACCGTTAAATTTTACGTAACATATCAAGACGTAGAGCAAAGAGGTTTCGACAGAGAAGAAATCTGGTATAACCGAGAACGCAGTGAACAGCTTTTTTGGGAAATGATGGATGAAGTGAACGATCAGGAAAACTTCCAGGCGGATGGTCCATTGTGGATTCAGGTCCAGGCGATGGACAAAGGACTAGAAGTGATCGTGACTAAGGCTCAAGTATCCCAGGATGGCCAAAAGCTCGAACTTCCGAATGAGGACGGTAAGGCAATTGATGTTCCAGTGGATGAAAAACTGGAGTCACTGCTTGATGATAAATTCCAATCTTCCGAAGACTATGATCAAAGGAATGAATACGATGAGGATCAGGAGGATTCAGATGAACCTCTGACGTTCACACTCAAATTCAATGATTTTGAAGATGTGATCCAACTGAGCCACTACGTATTACCAACTGAATCCATGGAGCAGCGCTTGTTCCATTTTGAAGACCGCTACTATTTATATATTCAATTCAATGATGAAAATATGAGTGATGATGACCAAGAAAATGTGTTGAGTCAACTTATGGAATACGGACATGAGTCATCCCTTACGATTCACAGGTTGGAGGAGTATGGAAAAACGATATTCAGCGAGCAGGCATTGGAATCAGTGAAAGAATATTTTCCTGTCGATTAATTCGACGAGCACACCACCACGTGTGCTTATTTTTTTGTCTTAAATGATATTTATTTACTTCAAAATTGTGGGCCATTTAAATGAAGACTCAGTTTTGGATACTCAGGCTATTTCCCTAAGGTTTGACAGCGGTTCGAGGTTCGAATCCGGTAAGTTAAGCAGGATTATTGGGGCCTTGCGTCGAATAAAAGAACATAGGAGGTGATCAAGCAGGTGTTGTATGCTTTAGATACAAATGGAGATTTACAATCTTTGTACCAGCTGACGCAAGCGGAAATAAATTTGGCAAGGAAGAACCCCTATTTTTGTCCTGTCTGTCATGAAATGTTGCAAATACGGTCGGGGACACGGACGGTTCCTCACTTTTCCCATCTTCCCAAAAGCAATTGTACTGTGCTAAAAGGAGGGGAGACTGTCGAACATGATCGAGGAAAATGGCAGTTGTTTACATGGTTGAAGCACCAAGGGTATGAGGTTCAGCTGGAGCAGTACTTGCCAGAGATTAGACAAAGACCGGACTTATACTTAATGGTCAATGATAAGAAAATCGCGATTGAGTATCAGTGTGCTTCTGTCTCCAAGCGCGAAATCAAAAAACGAACCCTCTCCTACCGGGACGCAGGAATTTTTCCTCTCTGGATTCTTGGTGCAAAACACCTTCAATCCTCAAACTCCAATCATTGTTCTCTCAGTGATTTTACCCGCTCTTTCCTTTATTACTTAAATGATGATTATCACTTATATTTCTTTCATGCTTCAAAAAATATCATCTGCGTGCTTTCAAATGCCAAATCCGCAGGTGGACGCCGGGTCTTTGCTAATACTTTCTCCTCATCTTTAACTAATCTTAGTTTTGCTCAGTTATTTTCCTCTGTACCATATAGTCACGGAGAAGGGCATTTCTTAAGAGAAGTAGAGAGATTATGGTATAAAAATCGGACGGTTTATCAGAGTCAGGTAAGTTCTGAAGAACGTCAATATCGTCAGTATCTTTACTTAAGGGGTTATCACTTCTCGTTAATCCCGAGTATTTGTTATTTGCCTGTGCCCGCCCAAGTTCAATCTGTAATGAGGCCGTATGTATGGCAAACCCGTCTTTTCCTGGATCATTTCTTTCACCTTCCTATAGGTTCTCCTATCGAATTTCCCTTCCTGAAGATTTCTTCGACTCCAAACGGATATGTCCCTCATTTAAGCCAACAATATTTAGACTTACTTACTCAATTAAATATCATAGAAAAAACAGGGAAGAATAATTATATCAAGAGCAAACAGGTCCCCTTCCATAAACGAGTGGAGGATGCGCTGGAAGATGACCGTAGGACGTTGGAACAGTTGAAAAATTTACAAAGAATTAAGATTTAAGAAGGGATTTGCACCTCAATCGAGAAATTTTTAGGGTGACGAATTATTTTGAAGGAGGATGTTGAATGTCGTCTGCGAAAGAACTACCAAAAAGAGAAGATATACCTGTTGATAAAACATGGGACCTTGAAGCCATGTTTGCCACAGATGAAGAATGGTATAAAGAATTAGAAGAAGCGAAGGAGCTGCTTCCTGAATTAGAAAAGTACCAGGGTAAACTGGGGGAATCGGCGGAACAGCTATATGAGCTTCTTTCCTTTCAAGATAAAATTTCACATAAAATTGGCTTGTTGTACACTTATGCCCATATGAGAAATGACCAGGATACAACGAATGCTCATTATCAGGAGATGAATGCAAAGGCTGAGAACTTATACACGAAGATCGCCTCGGCTATGAGTTTTATCGTTCCGGAGATTCTTGCTCTTCCTGAAGGGAAAGTGAGAAGCTTTATTGAATCTTATGAGCCTTTAGAGCTATATGAACATACACTCGATGAAATTACACGCCAACGGGCTCATGTATTGAGTGAGAAAGAGGAAAAATTGTTGGCTGGATTTTCTGAGATTGGTGCCAACCCTTCACAAACTTTCGGCGCCTTAAATAATGCGGATCTCACTTTTCCAACCATAAAAAATGAAAAAGGAGAAGAGGTCGATCTAACTCACGGGCGCTACATCAATTTTCTGAAGTCAGATGATCGGGAAGTGAGAAAATCTGCGTTTGATGCCATGTACGATACGTTTGGGTCGTTCAAGAACACATTTGCCTCCACACTCGGAGGACATGTGAAGAAGAACAATTTCAACGCGTCTGTAAGGAAATATGACCGGGCAAGACAAGCCAAACTGGATAGCAATAATATCCCCGAATCGGTTTATGATAACTTGCTCGAAGCAGTAAACGAAAGACTTCCTCTCTTGCATCGCTATGCAGAGCTTCGAAAAGAAGTGCTGGACCTTGATGAAGTTCATATGTATGACTTGTACACTCCACTTGTGAAAGATGCAGAGATGGAAGTTACGTACGAAGAAGCTCAGGACTTGGTCATCAAAGGCTTGGAGCCGTTGGGTGAAGAATACGTTAATATCGTTAAAGAGGGGTTTGAAAATCGCTGGATTGACGTAGAGGAGAATAAAGGGAAGCGAAGCGGTGCTTATTCATCCGGCCATTATGGAACAAACCCATATATTCTTATGAACTGGCAGGATAATGTAAATAATTTATTTACGTTAGCTCATGAACTCGGCCATTCTCTTCATAGCTATTATACGCATCAAAACCAGCCATATCGCTACGGTAACTACTCCATTTTCGTGGCAGAGGTAGCTTCTACATGTAATGAAGCCCTTCTCAATGACTATATGATTAAGAAGACAAATAGTGAAAAAGAGAAGCTTTATTTATTGAACAACTTTTTAGAAGGCTTCCGTGGTACGGTTTTCCGCCAGACGATGTTTGCGGAATTTGAACACGAGATTCACGTTCAAGCCCAGAACGGCGAGGCTTTGACAGCTGAAAAACTGACAGAAATTTATTATGAGCTAAATAAGAAATACTTTGGCGAGAATATCGTCATTGATGAAAAAATTGGTCTTGAGTGGGCACGTATTCCGCATTTCTATATGGGATATTATGTGTACCAGTACTCTACTGGTTATGCAGCCGCACAGGCATTAGCAGGACAAATCCTTGAAGAAGGAGAACCAGCGGTTGAACGCTATAAAAACTTCTTGAAGGCGGGCAGCAGTGACTATCCGATTGAGGTCCTAAAGCAGGCTGGAGTCGATATGACATCGAAAGATCCCATATTATCAGCATTGGATGTTTTTGAAGAAAAATTAAATGAAATGGAACAACTTTTGAAAAAATAACACAGATAAACCCACAGAATAAAAGGTTCTGTGGGTTTCTTTATTTAAAGCCGCGAAATGTTTTCTTGTGGGATGGTATGGATAAAATGAGATAAATCGCAATGAACAATAAGGGCGAACTGATGTAAATGGGATATAAATTCATGAGTGCGAACAAGTGGAAAGCAGCAAGAAATAAAATACTAATTACGAAAAATAGGATTACCCAAATTTTCATCTCCACACACACCTCCATGGTTCATTTTATGGAGAGGAATGGATTCACATGACTCCCTGCCAAAGAAAAACTCCCGCTTCCGGGAGTTTAATCAACTTTCGATATATTGCCAAAAAGCTCCATGCTTCACGGGAATTTCCCGCACTTTTTGTTTCAGTACAAGCTTTTTCATTTCTCGTTTCGCTTCTTGTTCTGTCCAGTCATACACAACCGCTATTTCTTTGTTGGCAACGAAGCGATAGTGTTGCAAGAAATCCTCCAAAGCTGGTTTTATTCCTGGCTTTGGATCTTTTTGTAGCATTTCTTTCAACACTTTCACATAAACGTCGTACGTGTATAATCCTGTGATTTTCAAGCCAGCATCTTCTTCTGATTCGTTAAAGACGACAATGGTAGGAGTGGAATCCACATCCATCTCATGAGCTAATTTCAAGTCACACTGTAAGGCTCTTCGTGCAGCCTCTCCATGGAGATCTTTTTTGAATTCAGAAACATCAAGACGGGACTTTTCAGCACACTCGATTAAAACCGATTCATCTGAAATGTTCTGTTTTTCCAAGAAAACATATTCCTGTACTTTTCGTAAGAAGCGCATTCCAGCCTTTTTCCCTTGTAATTCAGCAGCTTTTACAGCAAGAGCTGTGGCAAACGGGGAGGATATAGGGTTTTCAAGCCATACATCCCCGTCACAGCACATGCCTGTACGTGACCCGGTCTTGTCCCACGCCTCTTTCAAGTTTTCAGGCTTCTTTATTTTATTCTGGTGTAAAGAAGATAGCTTCCCGCTGATGATCGGCCGGAGAGTAAAGAAGCGTCCGTATTCGATCGTGAGCTTTTTGAGGAAGGGTTCCAGTGACCAGCATTCGGGGCATAAGGGATCAATAAAAACATAGATCTCAATCGGTCGTTTCAGTAAATCGAAAAAACCGCTCGCTGTTCCAGTTGTATCACTGTCACTGTTTAAACTTTTCCAACTCACATCGATTCTCCTTTCTCATCTTCTGGTGAATTCATCATATGGTTTGCTGTCATCGTAAGCCTTTCAAACATAAAAGAACGATGTGGTTCTTCAATATCAACCTCATTCATGGCACCGGACATGCAGGATAACCATGCATCTCTTCTTGTAGGTGTGATTTTGAAAGGCAGGTGTCTTGCCCGTAACATCGGATGGCCATGTTCCTCAACATAGAGTGGGGGGCCACCGAAGAACTGGGTTAAAAATTGCTTTTGTTTTCGTATGGTTTCTGTAAGATCGTCCGGAAAGATCGGAATTAAATCCGGGTGTTCACTCACACGTTTATAAAAAGCTTCGACAAGCTCATCGATTTTTTCTTTACCAATTTCCTCAAAAAACGTTTCTCGTTGTTGCATAGCATCCCTTCCTGTCTGTTCATCATTTTAGCAATGAGGGCTAGAGAACGGCAACTATTCTGATTGCAGTCGCTTTCTGTCGTAGAAACGTTTGATCTTATTATCTGTTTCACGGTTCGGAATATTGCATACATGCAGGATTTCGTCGATCACTTTTTTCCCGGTCTCTTTAGAACCGGCTTCTACTTCCAGCTCATAATCTTCCTTGTCATAATAAAGGCTGTGGTCAAGGACGACGGTAGCCTCTTTGTAGGCAAGTTCTTTTCGTCTCGTTGTAAGAGAACCGAGGTAGTGAAGATTTTCAAGGGATATACCAAGGTCATCCAGTTGCTTGGATACATGAGGCTTTTCTGTCATTTTGTTTTGAATCCAAAGATTGGCTTCTTCTTCTGTAAGCGAATCATGAGTTTCAAGCAGACCTTCTGCATGTGGCTGCTTCAGCGTCAATGTCCATTGACCTTGTTTTTGACGTATTCTTAAAGCGGCTCCTTGCTGCTTTAGATTTAGGTCTTCTGTTTCAAAATAATAATTGGTTTGTTCCATGAGTTCAACTGATTTGAATGGTAAAAAATGATAAACCTTTTCATATTCGTCTTCTGTTAATAAGTTTTTAAACTCGATTTCAATTTCCTGTGCCATGGTTAAGACCTCCTGATCGTAGTATAATGTCAGGCGCTCTGCTTATTCTGCAGGCTAACTTTATGATACAATGAATGATGAACAAAACGCACATATTTACTATGAAGATTGGATACATAAAGGTGGTTGCTTGATGAATTGGGATATATTTATAGCACCTTATGCACAAGTTGTGGAAGAATTAAAAATTAAATTAAAAGGCATGCGCCGGCAGTTTGAATATGAGGAAGAACAATCCCCTATCGAATTTGTAACCGGACGCGTAAAGCCGAAATCAAGCATTATTGAAAAGGCTAGACGAAAAGCCATTAATCCTGAAAACATCGAAGAAGAACTGCAGGATATAGCTGGAGTGAGAGTGGTCTGTCAATTCGTTGATGACATTTATGCGGTTGTCACCATGCTTCGGAACCGCCATGATTTTGAAATCGTAGAAGAGAAAGATTACGTTTCAAGGAAAAAGGATAGTGGGTATAGATCCTTCCATGTCATTATTCGTTACCCGGTGGAAACCATTCATGGAGAGAAAAAAGTATTGGCAGAAATACAGATCCGCACCCTTGCCATGAACTTTTGGGCGACCAATGAACACTCATTAAATTATAAGTATTCGGGGAAAATACCATCAGAAATCAAATCACGTCTCAAACGTGCCGGTGAGGCTGCCTTTCAGCTCGATGAAGAGATGTCCAAAATAAAAAGCGAGATCCAAGAAGCACAACGAGCGTTTCTAAGAAAAGAAGAACAAAAAAAGAACCCTAGAAAAACTTAAAGGAGTGGGTGGACGATGAAGTTCTCGATCCTTTCTAAAGGTGATCAAAAATCGAACGAAATCCGTTCGAAAATCAAGAACTACTTGACGGAGTTCAAGTTGGAATACAATGAAGATGAACCAGATCTTGCCATTTCTGTCGGTGGGGATGGCACATTGCTGGAGGCTTTCCATACGTATGTTCACCGATTGGATAAAACAGCTTTTATAGGAATACATACCGGCCACCTCGGTTTTTATGCAGATTGGATGCCGGAAGAATTAGAAAAGCTGATCATTGAGATTGCGAAGACACCGTTTCAGGTGGTCGAATATCCACTCCTTGAAGTTACCATCCGCCCGAAAAGCGGGGGAGAAGAGGACCGCTACCTTGCGCTGAATGAGTGTACGATCAAAACGTCAGAAGGTTCGGTGGTTATGGACATTGAAATTAAAGGAGACCATTTCGAGACGTTCCGTGGAGACGGTCTTTGCGTGTCTACACCATCCGGGAGTACCGCCTATAATAAAGCGCTGGGAGGAGCGATTCTGCATCCTTCTCTTGAAGCCTTCCAAATTGCTGAAATGGCTTCGATCAATAACCGTGTGTTCCGAACGATTGGGTCTCCATTGATTTTACCTAGTCATCATACGTGCATGTTCAAGCCGAAGCATGACCGCAGTTTTCTTTTTACGATCGATCACATCACTCGTACCTATAAAGACGTAAAATCGATTCAATGCCGCGTGGCTGAAGAAAAAGTCCGATTTGCAAGGTTCCGTCCATTTCCTTTCTGGAAACGTGTCCACGACTCCTTTGTAGCTGATGACTACTCAGACTAATGTGACAAAGAGGTGGCAGGTGACAGAGGCTTACGCTGGTTCCTCCATTCGGGAATTTCTGTTACAGGCGGGTGAGTTTTCCCGACAATTGCTCAAGAAAGTTCGGATGGACGGTATGGTATTCATAAATGGAACTCAGGTGGAGATGTGGCGCCCATTAGATACAGGGGATGAAGTCCTCCTCGTTTTTCCTGAAGAAGAAAAAGGAGCGATCTTTCCTCACCAGGGGACTTTACCGATCGTATTTGAGGATGATGATGTCATTGTCCTCGACAAGCCTGCAGGCATCCCAGTGGTACCTCCTTTTGACCAAAAAGAGCCTTCAATTGCAAGTTACTTGCTTTTTGAATATGAAAAAAGAGGGTACCCCTGTACGGCCCATATTGTCACGAGGCTGGACAAAGATACTTCTGGATTGATGTTGATTGCTAAACACGCTTATAGTCATTGGCTTCTAACTAAGAAATTGGACTTGATTTCACGACAGTACGTTGCGGTAGTTGAAGGAGAATTTCGTGAAAAGGAAGGTCTGATTGATGAGCCAATCGGCCGTGCAGAGGACTCCATCATTCGAAGAGTTGTATCTCCAGAGGGAAAGCCTTCAAAAACTCAGTACCATCTGATTAATCAGGAGAAAAATTATTCCCGAATCCGCTTTAAACTCCTCACCGGTCGGACGCACCAAATTCGTGTCCATATGGCCCATAGGGGATATCCTTTAGCTGGTGACACGTTATATGGCGGGAAAAAAGTAGATGGGGTGGATGGTCAGGCCTTGCATTGTGAGCGTCTTCACTTCATTCATCCATGGACGAAGAAAAAGATGACCTTTACATCAGAACCACCGAAACATTGGGAAGAATTTGCTTGAGAAGCATGTGTTCGATTCTATTAAAAAGCAGGAGCCACGAGTGCTCCTGCTTTTTAATATCTGAACTTTTCTTCTACGAAAGGCATGCTTGATGGTACACTGATGATTTTTTCTTCCGGCAGTCGGAAAGCGGTCAACTTGCCTCCGAACACACACCCTGTGTCTATATTAACGGTTTTATTAACAAAACGGGGTTCACGGACTGGAGTATGTCCATAGATGATCCATCGATCTCCGGTGTAATGCTGGGCCCAGTCTCGTCTGACAGGACGACCGTCCGGCAGTTTTTCACCAGTAATGTCCCCATAGAGCACGAACGTTTCGATACTTTTACTTTTATGACCGATGTCTTCCTCGCGGATCCCGGCATGAGCAACAACAGCATCAACATCTTCCAAAATTAAGTGCAGAGGGGATTGCTCATACAAATGCTTGAATTGTTTTTTTACATCCATCTGTTCTTGTTTAGATAAGGTACGGTATTCTGCAGCGGTCGTCTCCAATCCATGCTTTTCTTGGACAGGATTCCCTAGAAAAAAACGATACAATTTGTTGCAATGATTTCCCGGGACATAATGGGCTCCTTTTTCTGTAACTAGACGATAGACGAAGGTTATGCACTCCACGGATGAGGGGCCCCGGTCAGTGATATCTCCCACGAACACAGGAGTTCTTCCTTCGGGGTGCTGCGGGAGACCTTCGCTCCATTCATAGCCGAGTTCTTCAAACAGTTGTTTTAACTCATCGAAGCAGCCGTGGACGTCCCCGATTATGTCGTAGTTCATGGTCATTCTCCTTTTGTTATTCAATAATTGTTTTGATGCTGTCCTATATATGGAAGATATTTTTCCCAAGCCTTCGTAATACTAAACATACGGGGAGTTTATTCCCTAACCTGGATTTCTTCTGTTAAACTACATTTATGTGAGGAATTTGGCTGTTAAAAATTGAGTGACTTTCGTTGACAAACATGTGTATCGCCATTAAGATTAAACGGTCAAAAACGAAATAGACACTGGGGAGGGTTGCTTATGGAACACTTAGATGACCAGGAGCGCCAAGAAGTTTGGACGAATATTAAAGATGCTTTGTTCAATGATCACATCGACCAGTTCCGTGCAGAATTTCTCGAACTGCATCCATATGACCAGGCCCGGATCTTTGAAGATTTGGATAAAGAAATCCGGATGCAAATTTACACCTACCTCTCTCCAGAAGAGGTTGCAGATGTCATGGAGCACATCGACTATGATGAGATTGAACCTTTCTTTACTGAAATGGAACCGACTTTTGCTGCGCAAGTCTTCGCTGAAATGTCAACGGATGATGCTGTTGATATTTTAAACGAATTAGATAAAGATAAAGTGGCGAGTTTCTTGACGATCATGGATGATGATGCAGCTGACGAAATCAAAGACCTGCTTCATTATGAAGAGAAAACCGCTGGTTCCATAATGACAACAGAATTTGTTGTCGTTAAAGCCGGTATGACGATCAAGGAAGCGATGGTTCATCTGAGAACAGAAGCCCCGGACGCCGAGACGATTTATTACACGTATGTCATTAATGAAGATAAACGGCTCGTAGGTGTTATTTCGTTGAGGGATTTGATTATATCTGAAGAAGAATGGCTGATATCCGACGTTATGAATGAACGAGTGGTATCGGTCTCAGTCGGTGAAGACCAGGAAGAAGTGGCACGTATGGTGCGCGACTACGACTTTCTTGCCTTACCGGTCGTTGATTTCCAGGACCATCTCCTTGGAATCATTACCGTCGATGACATTATGGACGTCATGGAAGAAGAAGCAAGTGATGATTATTCTAAACTTGCGGCCGTTTCTGACGTTGACAGCCCTGATGACAATGCTTTTGCCTCAGCCAAAAAGCGTTTGCCCTGGCTTGTCATTCTCCTCTTTTTGGGAAGTCTGACAGCCAGTCTCATTGGGCGTTTTGAGGACACCTTGGATCAAGTAGCTATCCTCGCTATTTTTATTCCGCTGATTGCCGGAATGGCAGGAAATACTGGAACGCAGGCACTAGCCGTTGCTGTCCGCGGTATTGCTACCGGGGAAATTGAAAAGCAAGGAAAATGGAAAATGATGATGAGAGAAGCAGGAACCGGTATTATTACTGGGCTCTCTTGTGGTGTATTGATCACTCTCATTGTATATATATGGCATGAAAACTTCTTTTTAGGCGTATTAGTCGGATTGTCCATCTTTATGACCTTGGTTGTAGCAACATTGGCTGGCTCTCTCGTTCCCCTTCTTATGCATCGTTTAAAGATCGACCCAGCTGTTGCCTCAGGTCCATTCATTACAACGGTGAATGACTTGATCTCCATTTTGATTTACTTTGGACTCGCGACAGCTTTCATGAATTTATTGATTTAAGGAAGGAGGGCGAGTATGGAACATGGTGCATCAGTAACTTCTCTAGTTATTGTAATTATCGCAGCATTCATAACTCCCATCTTACTACACCGTTTTAAATTGAATATTATTCCGGTTGTAGTAGCAGAAATCATCGTAGGATTAATCATCGGTCAAAGTGGATTTGATATTGTAGAGCAAGGAAGCTGGTTAGAGATCTTGTCTACATTAGGGTTCATTTTCTTGATGTTCCTCAGTGGATTAGAAATTGATTTTTCTATATTTGCAAGTAGAAAGAAGAAAGCTAAGCCGGAAAACCAGGGGACAGGTGCTCCGAACCCAGTATGGGTGGCGACCACTGTCTTCATTGGGATCTTCATCATATCTCTGGCACTTTCTTATTTATTCGTGTTGGCTGGTTTCATTGACAATGCCTTTTTGATGACACTGATCATTTCTACCATTTCATTAGGTGTAGTCGTGCCCACGTTGAAGGATGCCCAAATGATGAAGACGACGATTGGTCAAACCATCCTCCTCATTGCGGTCATCGCCGATCTTGTGACAATGATTTTGTTAGCTGTTTTCGTATCCATTTATGGAGAGAGCGGTGGAAACACATGGTTACTGCTCATACTTTTTGCAGCGGGTGTCCTTTTCTATTACATCGGCAAAAAGTTTCGTCATCAGTCGTTTGTGGAGACGATGGCCAAAGGGACGATCCAGATCGATACACGTGCTGTGTTCACACTCATCCTTCTGCTTGTCGCCTTATCTGAGACTGTTGGAGCAGAGAATATCCTTGGTGCTTTCTTAGCAGGTACGCTCGTTTCCTTGCTGTCTCCTAACCCAGAGATGGTCAAGCGTCTGGACAGTTTCGGTTATGGATTCCTAATTCCAATCTTCTTCGTTATGGTTGGTGTGGAAATTGATATTTGGAGCCTATTTACTGATTCACGTGTGCTCATATTGATTCCACTGTTATTTATCGCCTTACTCGTCTCGAAGATTGTTCCTGCTTTAATATTGAGTAAGTGGTATGATAAGAAAACCGTTTTTGGATCAGGTTTTATCCTTACTTCCACACTCTCTCTTGTGATTGCGGCAGCTGCCATCGGGAAGCGGGAAGGAATGATCGATGACCAAATGGAAGGCGCCCTGATCCTAGTGGCTGTCCTGACATGTCTAGTGGCACCGATCGTCTTCAAAAAGGTTTATGGACGATTTGAAGACGAAGACCATAAGACGGTCGTTTCCTTTATCGGTTCTAACCGCATGACCTTACCGGTTGTTCGAGAACTGGACATTCATGCATATGAGACTCATCTTTACCATACAAAAGTGGATAAAATTGATGAACGCATCAGCCGTAATTGCTTTGATATCAAAGAGTTAGATGGCTATGATGTCGAAAAAATGAAGGAACTCGGAGTCTTTGAAGTAGACTTGATTGTCGCTTCAACGGGTGACGAAGAACGAAATGCTGAGATTGCCCGCTTTGCGAAAGAGCAAGGGGTGGAACGCGTCATTGTCCGAGTAGAGTCCCCAGACTTATCTCAGGAAATGAAAGATCTCAATATCAATGTGTTCTCCGTCTTCTTGTCTTCCAAAGCGCTCCTGAAAGCGATGATCGAAGCACCAAATGTTGTAGATATCTTAACGAAACAAGATAGTGCGCTCTATCAAATCAATATGAACAACTCGGTCTATAACGGCATCCATCTTCGTGAATTTCCATTCACCGGAGATGTCATCATGGTCCGTATCTTCCGCGGAAAAGACTCCATCGTTCCTCACGGGGATACAGAGTTGAAAATGGGTGACCGCCTGATCGTTACAGGCTCTCATGAGTATGTAGAAGAACTGAAAATGGAACTGGAATATTGTGAATGGTGTTAACCCTCAAACCGCTCCTTCTCATCACGAGAATGAGCGGTTTTTTTATCTTCCTTTAAAGTGTAGCTACCGATTGTGGAAGACTCAGTTTCGAAATAACCGGGGTTCGTTTGCCATATTGAGAGTCAGGGGTGGTTGGGAAGCAGCTCGCTTTCCTGCGGGGATGGCGGAGAGCCTCCTCGAGCTAAAGCTCTGCGGGGTCTCTCCAGCCAGTCCATTCCCGCGGGAGTCTCCCAGCTTCCCAACCACCCCATTCGTTGAATGTGAGAAACGAACCCCTTTGCCAAATTGGATTGTCTTCCACTACCCCGCTGTTTAGAAGCATAAATCGCTTTGTATCAAGCTTTCATGAACCTGGACATGGGAGTTTATTCTTACACTCCATCAAGCTGGATAGCTAACTTATCCAAGGAGTGGTTTCGAGACACTGATATGGTAATGGGGCGGAGGGGAATGGCGAGACTCCTACCTTAAGTGTGCAGGCGCCTCGATCAGCGGCGTATGGACTGGACTGAGCTGGCGGAGATAAAGGAAACACGAAGAACGGAGTGATTCGATGTTGACTTATCGTACAGAAGCGAGGGAAGTCTCACTAGCCGCTAGGCGCCGGAACCGGATATTGAAGAGGAAAAGAGTGCTAGGTGAGACCCCGCAGGACGGAGTCCGAAGAGGCTCAGGCGCGCTCCCGCGGAAAGCGAGCTATTTCCCGTAGCCCCACAAACTCAATAAAAGTCTCGAAGTCAAGTCTTACACAATCCTGTCATTTAATTGAAAAAGGTGAACTTCGATATCCTGATTTTGGATAGAGAATGGGCTTATGTGAGTGGAAATAGGGAAAGGATAAATGGAGGTTTGTTTTTCAAAAGTTAATGGTTTAAAATAGGAGCAGGTACTAATAACAAATACTAATTTAGATTCTACTACCTCAAGGAGGGTGTTCAAAAACATGAACTTTTCACTAGAAGGACGTACTTATGTCGTCATGGGAGTGGCGAACAAACGAAGCATTGCCTGGGGGATTGCCCGCTCACTTCACTCTGCTGGAGCGCGTTTGATTTTTACAGTCGCATCGGAGCGCTTCAAAAAGTCGGTTCAGGATCTTGCCGATACTTTGGAAGGTGGCGAGGAGTCACTGGTGTATGAGTGTGACGTGACAGACGATGAAGCGATCATCCAGACGTTTGAACAAATCGGTAAAGATGTAGGGACGATTCACGGCCTTGCCCACTGTATCGCATTCGCGAATCGTGAAGAATTGAAAGATGAATTCTTGAACACAAGTCGCGATGGTTTCCTCACTGCTCACAACATCAGCTCTTATTCTCTAACAGCGGTCGCTCGTGCAGCTCAACCGTTGATGACTGATGGAGGAAGTATCGTAACCCTTACTTATCTTGGTGGAGAACAAGTCGTGAAAAATTATAACGTCATGGGTGTAGCGAAGGCGAGTCTGGATGCTAGCGTCAAATACTTAGCTAACGATCTTGGTAAACATAACATTCGGGTAAATGCCATTTCCGCTGGTCCGATTCGTACACTTTCCGCTAAAGGCGTCGGTGATTTCAATCAAATTCTTAAAGTGATTGAGGAACGTGCGCCGTTAGGTCGTCCTGTTACTCAAGAAGAAGTAGGTGACACCGGGTATTATTTAATGAGTGATCTATCTCGCGGTGTGACCGGAGAAGTGATTCACGTGGACTCCGGATTCAGCATTGTCGCTTATTAATCTAAACTCAAAACCCCTTTTCTACATAGAGTAGAAAAGGGGTTTTGTCATGTGAACAAGCTTCGAAGGTGTGGCCAAACGGTTTCTTTCTTTTTTGTACCGTGGGAAGCAACAAATCGCACCACTTCCGTTAATGGTAGCACTTCTTTTCTATTAGGAACATGGATCAGTGCGAAGTGGTGATCATAACCTCCCTGATAAGCCATGATCCATGTCATCAGCTCAAAAAATGTGGTATGCTCACCAATTTTCAAGGGAAACATTTGACTATTTCTTTGCAGGTTCAATTGTTCGGAAATGGACACTGGCAGCGGGGGAGGAGGATAGTCAGGCTCTGCAAAATAATAACCTTGCATAAGGAAGATCCCCATTTGAATTAAATGAAGACACTCGCCTTCGGTTTCCACTCCTTCAGCAATAATCCCTGCACCTAACTTCTTTCCGATATGTTGTAAAGCCTCCACCATATATTGTTTTTCACGGAATTGATCGATATGGGTAATCAGGGACCGATCGATTTTCAAGTAGTCCGGTTTCAATTCAGAAATCATTTGTAGGGAGGAATAACCTGCACCGACGTCATCGATCGCCACTTTAAATCCTTGTTTCCTATAATGTTCTAGAAGTTTTCGGAAGCTTTGAAAATCAGAAATGGCGGAGTGCTCGGTAATTTCAAAGACGATCTGGTCTGGGTTTAACCCTGTATTTTTCAAAACGGCATGGGTGAAACCCGGAATAAAAGAATCGTCATGTATGACATTCGGCGTTAAATTCACCCACAATTGCTGTTTCTCTTGTAAATAGGGGAGAACCGAGTCGATGGCAAGCTCGCGTGTATGTTTTTCAAGTTGAAATAACCGGTTCGTCTGATCGGCAAACTGGAAGAGTTCGACTGGGCTTTTAAAATAAGCACTCACAGGATAATGGATAAAAAGCTTGTCCTCATTCATGTATGAAGTGAGGACATCTTCTGATGACTTGCGTTCTCGTTGTTGAGCAAGGCTCATGAAAACACTCCTAAACAATGGTCTACACCTACCATAACAATCGTAAGATAAAAGAATCGCCGGGTTCTGTTAATTTTGTGTAAAATCATGAGAGGTTTTGTCAAATGAGGACAAAAGTGAACATGGTCTGTGACTTGGGCATATATATATAATGATGACCGAATGGAAAAGGAGAGATCTTGATGGCAGATGAAAAGCGACTTGCTAAGCAGCCGATGCTTTATATTGTCCAGCCTAAGGGCTTGAAACCAGCAGAAGTTCCAATGCAAACCAGCTTTCGAAGTCAGCGATCTTCTAAAGCAGAAGAGAAGACAGAACAGCCTCCAGCAGAAGCTCCATCGACTGAGCGCGAAATACGGATGCGCAGTCAGAACTCCCCCCACCGTCAAGAGCTTGCAAAATTGAAAACATCGGATGAACCGGAAATGAGTGGAGAAGAGAGAGGTGGAGACGCTTCAGCTGTAAGTGCAGAAGAAAAGGTGGAAAAGGATGCACCTCGAGATCGAAGGCAGCGCTTCCATGACATGACGCTAGAGGAAAAAGTTTTATATTTCTTCAATCTTTCCCCTCACGTGCCGAAAATGAAATGTGAAGTAATGACAGAGGAAGAAAACTACCGAGGGTACATTACGGATTATGTAGATGGTGTCGTGCACATGAAAGTTTTTCAGCGTCCGTTTCAGAGGGAGATAGCATTTGAGGCCATTCAAGATATTAGACTTCTAGGGTTTTAGTAAAGTTATGAAAAAACCGCGCATCTGTGCGCGGTTTTTTATGAATCTTAAAGAGTTGCTGCTGCCGGGAGACATGTTACGTGGCAGAAGCAGTTCAAGTCTACTGTAATGCAGATTCCTGAAGCACGAAGGTTTCTGCAGCTTTGATCAGCTGGTGATTTTGGATCGAATCCTCTGTGACGGCGTGAGCCTTCAACCTCATCCTCGTCGTCATCATGCCAGCGGTCAGCAAAAAGAAGTTCAAGGATGGCACAACCATCGTGATCGACAGATTTAACTCTGAAGAAGAAGCTTCCTTTCACTTCGCAATCGTCGCCACTTCGTTTTGAACCGTAGCCTTTAAAAGGTGTGCATCCATCTTTACAGTAAAGGATGACAGGAACCGTGTCGAAGCCGGAACCTCCACCAGTGTCACCTAAAAGGTCTGCGATTGAACGCTCACAGCTTGTCGTGCAATCGTGCATGACATCATTCTGTGCATCGACGATATCTTTAAGGATATCAATCACACATGAACCTGAATCGTGTCTTTTTCCACAGCTCATTTTCTAATTTCCCCTTTCCATACGCATTGACGTATTGTCTTTACTAGAATATGAAATGTGTCCGTGTCGGTGTGGGCATTTGTCTCTTTTCTCTGAATCCGCACTTTTTTTGTCCTTCATGGGCAGGAGACTATACCCAACAGGGGCAAACACCATAGATTAGAAGTGAATTCGAATAAGGAGTGAATGGAATGTCTGATAAAAAGAAGGTCATCCATGTGAAAGACCTTGTCATTAAAGCGGATAATGTCGTCATCGAGCCCCAGCGTGACGACCGTCATAACCGTCATGACCGAGACGACCGTGTCGATCCATTTTTCGGCGGACCGAGACGACGTAGAGAAGAAGAAGCAAGAGATGAAAGTAGTTCAAGAAACCGCCGTCGTGATGATGAATCTTCCGACCGCCGTGGGGGATTTCGTTGGTTTTAAGAAAATAAAGAGTGAGCCACTACAAGGAACGTAGTGGCTTTTTCTTCATGGGAGAGAAGGAGAATGATGTTAAGTGTGATGGAGATTGTATTGCTGGCACTTGCCACTTTCCGTCTGACACGTCTCATTGTCAGAGATTACATCATGGAATGGTTCAGACGGCCTTTTATTGACGTAAAGGTCATCCAAAACGAGCACGGCGTCGAAGAAGAATGGGTGGAACCGAAGGGTTTTATCGGTGAAGGATTGAGTTGTCAATGGTGTGTCGGTGTGTGGTCTGCTTTAATTATGCTTTTCTTCTATATAGTAATTCCATATGGAGAGTGGTTGGTGCTATTGCTCGCTCTTGCCGGATTGCAATCCATCATCTATACATGGGTTGATCGACAATGACGGATAAAAAGGAAAAGACGTTGTTTGAAGTTTTAAAGGAAATCGATGTGGAAACGTCGAAAATGAATGGAATCATCAAACAACCTGAGAAGAAATTCAACGAGTGGGAAAAGGACTTTCAGGCATGGGATCGTCGTTTCTCGAAGCGGATGACGGACATGGAAAAATTTCTGACCAAACAGATGGGGAAAATGGAGCGTTTCTTTGAGTAGGAAAAAAGGGTATAGATAAAAAAAGGAGGCGTCGATATGGGATATATTCTGCCTGTGAATCATTATCAGTATCAGGATTATCAAACCAGAACGACCCAGCATGAACGTTCACCTTTTGTCCTTGAAAAAGTGTTCAAAGCTACGTTGGATCATAAAATGAAGCACAATCAAGATCGTGTGGAAGACCAGCGTGGAAGATCGATCCATATACCGAGGAATACCCATGCTGTCAACAGCGTACAACCTTCACTTCAAAGAAGCGGTACAGAGAAGATTCTTTCTAATATGACAGGAAAAGGGCGTCACTTTAGCGAAACTGTATGAAAAAGCTAAAGGAGTCGTGGATATGTCTTTTCAACAGTTGGATGAATGTTGTTATTACTATCATAGTTCCGTCAATATTGGATATGTACATCAAGGGAAGGATGGGTTACTCATCGATGCAGGGATCGATGTTTCATCCGTGAAAAAGGTGATCAAGGAGCTAGAGAAAAGAAAGCTCCCGTTGACGCATCTTTTTATTACCCATGCCCATGCAGATCATTACGGAGGGGCTCGGTTTGTTCAGGAAAAGTACAATGTACATACCGTCGCCCCTGTGTTTGAAGAAGCTATTTTAAGAAATCCTGGTCTGGAACCTCTTTATTTATTCGGAGGGAACGACCCGCTCCCAGAGTTACATAACAAATTTTTAGAAGGGCCAGCTATAAGGGTGGATGAGGTCGTGGAAGAAGGGGAGGTAGTGTTTGGTGCTTTAAGAGCGGAAGCTTACCATCTTCCTGGTCATAGTTATCACCAGTTGGCATTGAAAATTAATGACATTCTTTACGCGGCTGACAGTTATTTTAGTGTGGAGACACTAAAAAAACATAAGATTCCCTTTTTGACCGATGTCAGTTTAGCATTGGATAGTTTGGACCGCCTCACTAAAATTCCATGCAGGGGGGCGGTTCCTGGTCATGGCAAGTTCGAGGCTTCTCCTACCTTGACGATACAAAACAACATGGACTACCATGAGCAGTTGTCCGCATGGCTGCATCAATACCTTGCTGAAGAAGGCCCGGCGGCGCACGAGATCCTCGTTAGGGCTATGTGTGAACACTACAACGTTGAAGCTCAGGGTTTGTCACAATGGCTGCTATTCAGAACGGCGGTCACTGCCTATTTAATCGGATTAAAAAAAGCGGGCCTCGTGGAGGACCGCATCATGAACAATACGTGGAGTTTTTATATTACAGACCAATAACGAATAAGTCCGGCTCGCCTTCTTTGTGTTCAGCGTACATGACTTCAGCAGGATCGGTAAAATTTTGTGCTCTTAGCTGTTCATTCAGCCACTTCTCATCAAAACCAGCTTCTTTGAGATTATCCCAAATGACCTCTCCATCACTGATGATGGTCCGAGGAAGAGGAACAGGTTGAGGGGCTAAATTCATATCGTCACGAGTGACATTTTGATACTGGGAAGCCTTCAGGACAGAAATGGTGCCATCCGTTTCGAGTACCGCATATTGAACTTCCTGGATCGAGAAAACATCCTTCGAACGTAACAAATGCTGCAGTTGATTAAGATCCAGCTTGTTTTTCTTCAGCTGATTTCGATCGATTTTTCCTTTATAAATAACGAGGGAAGGACTTCCTTCTAAAATTTTTCGTGTTCCTTTAAACTTTTCTGTGATCATCTCGGTTGAGTAGATGAGTATGCTCCATAATAAAATGGCATAACCGATATCCAGGATTCCCACTTCTTTATCATACAAAGCATTACCGACCAGTTCCCCAAGGACGAGAGCAGCGATGAAATCGAAAGCGGTAATTTGTGTGATCTGCGATTTCCCAAGCACTTTTGTCATAACAAAGAGTGCAGCAAAACCAAAAAATGTTTCCACAGTAATTTGTAAGTACTCCATAGCGTTTCACGATCCTTACCTGTAGCCTATACGGTTCATTTTAGACAAAAGGACCTTAGGATAAACGAAAAAACTCCGGAAGCCCGGAGTTTTTTCGTTTATCATTTTTTTATAATTTTTTCACCATCGTCACGTGTGGGATGCCGGCATCCATGAATGGGTCTGAAATGGTCACATACCCAAGAGACACATAGAAAGCCTCTGCATGGGTCTGGGCATTCAATTTGGCCTTGTCAAATGCATAATCACGGATTACTTCTTCCATCGACTCGATGATCTGTTTTCCGAATGATTGGCCTCGGTGTTCCTTCATGACACAAATCCGTTCAAGTTTCCCAAATCCTTGAACAAAGCGTAGTCGGGAAGCGGCGACCGGCTGTTTCCCCTCATATCCAACAAAATGGATGGCGCTATCATCAAACTCATCAATTTCTATTTCCAAGGGAACCTGTTGTTCATCTACAAAGACGACGCGTCTAACGTAGAAAGCGTCGTCTTTTTGCTGTTTATTCTTAACCTTCACAATGTCCACGGACTATCACCCTTTGCCGAGTCGGAATGTTTCATAAACACTCCATGCCCCATTTTCAAGCTGATAAAGCAACTGGAAGCGGTCGACTTTATCATTCAAGTCGAATTTCAGCATGCGCAGGCTGCCATATACATCCGAGAATTCTTCATCCGAAAGCTTTTGGGCAATTGTGATATGTGGGACAAAAGCAAAATCTTTCTCCTCTGGAAGTTCTCCTGCGTGCAGCTTGTCATTCAATTCAAAAATTTCATCGGAAGGTTCAATTTTTAAGTAAATCGTATTTGTGACGGGTGAGAAAGAGCTCACCTTATAAACACCATACGAAAAAGGCTGCGTGTTTTTTGCAATCTCGCTCAATTCAGGAATGATTTTGTTCTCAATTTCTTCTTCTTCTGCTTCAAACGCTTCTTTCATCGTGATATGTGGGGGAATCAACGCATAATGGGGATCATAACGCTTGCGGTATGAATTCGCCACATCCTGTACTTTTTTTGATGGAAAAACTGCTATTCCGTATCTCATTGGACTAACCTCCTGTTTCCTTCTATATCGCTATTCCTTACCAAACATCTTCAATAAAGCACGTTCAAAATCCTTCTGCCATGTGCCCCATGTATGATCACCATCTAATTCATGATACGTATAGGCAAGCGGCTGGCGATTCAAAAACTCGCGCAGTTCACGGTTAGGTTCAAGAAAATTCTTTCTTGCTCCTTCTGTCGTTTCGACATCTGTTTCTTCCATTCCGATGGTATGATAAATGGTCAAGGAAGAAAAGTCTTTGGTCGATTGCACGACCTCTTTGACATGTTCATCCACATAAGGACTCTGCATGATGACATTGCCGAAGATGTTCGGGAATTTCACCGCCGTCATTAAAGCGAGCGTGCCTGCTAAAGAGTCACCGACAAGTGTTCGTCCGCGCCCCATGCAGTAACCAGGAAACTCCTCATCCAGGAAAGGTACAACTTCGCGAATAAGGAAGTTGACGTATTCTGCTTGTTTCTTTCCGTCTGGATGGTATTTGTCCTGGCGATCATATTTGTCATTGTAATGGATGCCAATGAAAATGGTGTTCTCGATCTTTTCTTCTTTATGGAGTTTATCACTCAATGTGGCCGCGCGTCCCATCGAGTAATAATCGTTTCCATCCTGCATGATACAGAAATGGTATTTGTATAATGGAGAAAAATTCTTCGGAGTGTACACCCTCAGTGTCATTTTCTCCTGTAAGTATTGACTATCAATGGTGTATTCTGTCATGGATCCGTCTCTACCCATTTTCCTACCACCTCCTCACAGCATGGAAAGTTCCTTTAGGATTTCCCAATAAATTTTTCGTGTAAACGTTCCACTATTCATTTTATCATATAATTGTCGAAAAAGTTGAAAAGATGATAGGTGGGATTTTCAGGTAAAATGTTCTTTTATATTTATAAGATTGTTTCACTAACTGGCAAGATTGTTGAAGACTCGATTTCGAGACTTTTCGGGGTTCGTTGCCCGGGTGAACACGTAAGGGGTGGCTGGGAAGCTACTCGCTTTCCTGTGGGGGAGTGGCAAGCTTCCTCGGACTTCGTCCTGCGGGATCTCGCCTATCTCCTTTCTCCCACGGGAGTCTCGCAGCTTCCCAACCACCCCATTCCATGAAGGTGAGAAACGAACCCCATTCCTGTGGGAGGGTGCCTTCCACTATCCTGGTGTTATAAGCATAAAGCACTCTATAACAAGCTTTTCGTGTGCAGAATAGCGTCCTTAGGAGTTCATTCCCCTCCAATTACCATGGGCATAAAAGCGGCTTATTCCGGAAGTGGTTAAAGTGGTTTCGATATACTTATATGGCAAAGGGGCGGAGGGGAATGGCGAGACTCCTGCGGGGAAAAAGTGCATGGTGAGACCCCACAGGACGCAGTCCAAGGAGGCTCACCGCGGTCCCGCGGAAAGCGAGCTGTTCCCCGCAGCCCCCTTCCATTCACCAAAAGTCTCGAAACTGAGTCTTCCACAAAGGGGAGCTCTAGTTAAGCGAGGCAGAAATATAATGTAGTGTGAGATTGTTGACATTCTTAGTGTTTCGTAGTATATTATTCCTTGTCAGCAAATACTTATGATTACATACGATTCCGTAGCTCAGCTGGGAGAGCGCCACCTTGACAGGGTGGAGGTCGTTGGTTCGAGCCCAATCGGAATCACTAATAAAAAAAGCGAGCATTCATTATGAATGCTCGCTTTTTTTATGGTCTATAAGATTCAATGGGGACAAATGATGACATCAGGCTCATGGTTTCCTGAGCTTGTATTCTTCTATGAGTTTGGTAAGCTGAAGTCTTTGTTACAAGCTTCTGCTAATTTTTCCACTTCGTTGTTGAACCTCTTGAAATCGAGTTCATCCAATTCTTCTACTTTTACAGCGTTGATGATTGTGCTGCTGAATGTCCAAACATCTTCTTGGACAGCTTGTGACTGCGTAGCGGCAATTTTATACAAAGATTCAAGGACACTATTCATGACAGATATATCATGATAGCCATATATTTTTATTTGGTAAAAGCTCTTATACAGATACTCTTCAAAGGATTTCGGCTGGGCAATTAAACGAAGTTGGTCATCATTATCGATGTAGTATCGGATCGGTTCATAAACCGACGCCAGTTCTATAAGCAGGGATCCAATCCGGTTAATGCAGTTTGTCGCGGTATGGGGGTCGTTCAGGCTTGGTGAGATGGCTCTCACTGCAATCTCTACTAGCTTTTGTATAGAGAATTCGACATCCTGTGTATCAATCCGTTCATTCCCAATTAAAACATAAGCTGTGCATTCCTTTGGGTTTGTAAGTTCACTGTCCGCATCCTTCCAATAATAAAAGAGGGGCATTCCTTTTTGAATGTAATCTCCCATTAAAAAGCTTGTTTCAAGAATGAGGGTATGATTTTTTGCCCACTTAATAAGAGAATCGTACTGAACACTTTGTACATACCCCGACTTCTGAGCTGGTATCACATGTGCCTGGGAGCGGTCTAATGCTTTTAGCTCGCTGTCATCCCATTCCGTCGCTGTTTGATAATCTTTTTCCTCAAATGTTTTGGCGATGAGAGTTGAGGTGCTTTTTCTAATTGCGCCAATTAAGTTATTCACTTTCAGGAATCGTGAAGAATGATGAATGAACAATATGAAAAATGCTAAACAAATAATGGAGACGATGACCGTGAAGAGGGGACTGACCAACCCCAAGCCCGGTTCTTTCCCTATTAGAAACAGATTGATGAGAGAAAAAATAAAGCCAAAAGAAAACACACCCAGCACATGTTGAGTCACTCGACTCTTCATGAAATCCTGCAGGGTCCTTGGTGAAAACTGTGTAGTGTACGTTGTCAGTACAACCATAATGGTCGAAAAACTAATCGTTGTCATTGTTAAGATGGAAGTCACCATCGATCCATATAAAGTTTGAGCAACTGAAGACTTCGTCAAAAAGAGAGAAGGGATGTTGTTTTTATATTCTGATATGATCCATTGATCGATGAGGGCGGTTATCGCCACAGCAATGATTGAAAGGATACTGTATATCGTAGGGAGAAACCAAAAGCTATCTCTGAGATTGATCCAAACCTTTCCTTTATTCATTGAAAAACCTACTTCCTCGTATATAGTGTATGTTTCTTAGTATGACCGATTATGGCAAGGATAAAAAGCTACTTTTACATGAACTTAAAAAACTCTTAAAATTTCATTGACACTTTATTTGTTCCGTAGTATATTATTATTTGTCAGCAAGACAGCCGACAAAATTCTACATACGATTCCGTAGCTCAGCTGGGAGAGCGCCACCTTGACAGGGTGGAGGTCGTTGGTTCGAGCCCAATCGGAATCATCCATACTAAGTGCCGAAATGGCGTAGTTTCTCATCCAGGGAGAGGCTGCGTCATTTCTTTTTTTATAGGATGTCATCATCTGCTTTTTTTCATAAGAAAAGAGACAGATAAATGCTGTCTCTTAAAATATATTGAACCTTATGATACTTCCTTGAAGTTGATGGAAATGATGCGGTCTGTTGTTGGATTATAGATGACCGCCCCTTCGATGCTCATTGTTTCCTGAGGGGATTCCATAACAAACTTGTAAACTTCCTTTATGTTACCATTCTGCTGGGTTTGGCTTACTTTACTGTAATCCGTAGCATTATAATTCGGGTAGGCCGATTGAGCGATCTCTAAAAGGTATTTCCCCCATTTTTCTTCTTCTAATTGAGGGTTCGGTGTGATTTCTACATTGATGACACCAAGATCCACACTTGCCCCTAATGTTTCAAAGGCTTTTCTGTGAAGGTTGATTTTATTTTCCGGGAAGTTAGGGACTTGATCGACGACCGTGACTAAAACGACCCGTTGATTAGCAAGGTTTTTCACTTTAATCGTCTGCCCGCATTGGTAAGGTGAATTCTGACCGACAGCAGCCGTCATGTATCGGTTATTCGACCATGGAATTCTACATTTGGTCACTTCTCCGCCCTCTGTCCAGGTGGCCTGGCCGCGCACCGGTTGTCTTACACCATAGCCATAGTAGTTTGGGTAAGTTCCATAGGCTTGAGGGTAGGCATAACGAGAATAAGGGTGGTAGGGATTTGCCCCGTAGGGATACCCATAACCATAAGGGACATGGTTAAAATTGGAGTACATTCATTTTCCCCCTGTCTTTACTTTATATCCTCAATAGCCTATGTTATATCTGGCTGGTGTGTGAACGTCCAATATGTACTCCGGTTTCCGTGAAAATCCTACATGGAAAATGAGGTTAATCTACGAGTACCACCCAGTGATCATCTTTTAATGCATCAGGTGGATATTTAAAAATGTTTTTATAGACAGCCTTCAGTTCATCGTACAGTTTTTTTGAATGGATGGTTCTTAAGTATTTGTCCGGGTTGTCTTTAAAAGATTGAAGCTTATGTAAATCAAGTCCGATTTTATAGGAGTAGAAGCGTTCAGAAGATCGTAAGAAAGATTTTTCTGTTGGCTCCGCATCACTGTGGGCAAGCGGATGTTTGCTGTGGACCCTTATTTTTCTTGATGTCTTGTTATCCTCCTCAAGTTCCTCGCCTACGTCGTAAAATTTCCTGAAGGGCGCTTCCGAATCACTGTCGATATAACTGGTACGGAAACTGAACTCTACAGCTCCGTGCTCACCAGAGACGACACAAAAGGCGAGGTATGTACACTTATCTTCGATTCCTCGATTAATCTCTTCCTTGTTACTAAAGCAGTGACAAAAGCTTTTGGTCATGATTTCACACCTTTTTTGATTAGATTTTGACCTATTATACCACGCTTAACCTATCATTCGGTGATAATTAAATTCCAAACAATGTACCTGATCCAATTGTCTTAATTTGTTAATTTACGCTAGATTTACAGTTTTTTAACCATTGTTTCATATTCTCCAAGTAATATGCGTATTGCATCGACATATAACGAGGAGGAATAAAGTTGTTTAGCAAAAAGTATATGAAAAAACTATTGCCTGTGGCTCTAACTACATCTTTAATTCTAGGAGGTTCTGCTTTTACTTTTAACGAAGAGGTTCTTGCAAAACCTAAAGAGGATAAAGGAAAGGTAGAGAACATTATTTTTCTAATTGGAGATGGTATGGGACCTAACTATACATCCGCTTACCGTTACTTCAAAGATGATCCTTCTACTCCTTATACGGAAAACACGGCATTCGATGAACATTTAATCGGGATGCAGGAGACCTATTCCTGGGATCCAGAAGAGAGCATCACGGATTCCGCTGCCGCTGCAACTTCAATGGCAGCTGGAATTAAAACCTACAACAATGCAATTGCTGTGGACATGCAGAAGAATGAAGTGAAAACCGCTCTCGAGTTGGCGAAGGAAAAAGGCAAAGCAACAGGCCTTGTAGCGACTTCTCAAGTAAATCATGCTACACCTGCTTCATTCGGTGCTCATGATGAATCCCGCCACAATTATAATGATATCGCTGATGATTACTTTGATGAAAAAGTAAATGGTGAACACAAGATTGATGTGCTGCTCGGTGGAGGAACTACTTATTTTAAAAGGGAAGATCGTGACCTGACCAATGATTTCCAGAAAGATGGATACAGCTATGTGGAGTCTCGTGAGGAACTTATGGAAGATTCTAATGATCAAATCGTTGGTTTGTTCGCTCCTAAAGGCATGGATAAGATGATTGACCGGTCTTCAGATGCTCCTTCTTTGGAGGAAATGACTTCTTCAGCATTGGACAGGCTGAGCGAGGACAAAGATGGTTTCTTCCTGATGGTTGAAGGCAGTCAGATCGACTGGGCGGGTCATGATAATGATGTAGTAGCGGCTATGAGCGATATGCAGGACTTTGAAGCTGCTTATGAAGAAGCCATTGAGTTTGCGAAGAACAATAAGAATACATTAGTTGTTACGACAGCAGACCACTCTACAGGTGGAATGGCTATGGGGCGGGATGGAGAATATCAGTGGAATCCTGAACCTTTGAAAGCTGCGAAACGTACACCTGACTTTATGGCTGCAGAAATCTCAGAAGGAGCTGGAGTCGAAAAAACGTTAGAACAGTACGTGGATCTTGACTTGACGGACGATGAAGTCCAATCCGTGAAAGATGCAGCAGAAAATGGATCAGTGACGGAGATTGATAATGCGATTGAGCACATTTTTGATATTCGCTCCGGTACAGGATGGACAACCGGCGGCCATACGGGGGAAGATGTGATTGTGTACGGTTATGGTCCTCAGTCTCAACAATTCGCAGGACTTCATGATAACCACGAAGTTGGACAAAAGGTCATGAACTTGATGGAGAATGGAAAAATGAAAAAGCAGGCACATAAATAATTGAAAAAGCTTCCCTTTCTTAGGGAGGCTTTTTTGGAAAAAGGAGAGATAAACGTTGAAACGTTTGTTGCTATTATTGAGTTTAACCATTTCCATTATTCTCACAGGGTGTTCAAACCATGTGGCTGGAGAAGGGAATGAGTCGGAGGGACAATCTCCCTTATTTGAAATTCCAGAACAAACGAAGTATAAAAATAATCCCCAAGCTCCCGATGATCAGGATTTAAAGGAAGTAGGGAACCAGGTAGAAGACATGGATGGGCGGCTAGCTCTTAAAGCTATTAAGAAGATGGAGAAGTATATAGAAGTAGGACCGGTCCAAATGGCGGTTAAGGACGTCAAAGTGCTCAATTATTCTCCTTCACCTGACTTGGTGGATTATTTCCATGCCTATACTCATAATGAAACAAACTTTAATTATATCAAGTTCACCGTAGCTATAAAAAATACTGGAGATCAGAAAGTGAATTTAGCGCCTGTGGAAGTCTTGAAGACGAATACCGGGGAGAAGTTGGGGTTCAAGGACGACTTTTATTTGGAAAAGCTAAAAGGGGTATATGAACCTGGTGAAACACGTGTCGGACAAATGGGGTTTGTTCTTGAGCATGATTGGAAAGAATTAGAGTCTATGCGGATCGAAACCAGTGATGTTTTGGACGAAGAAGGAAACGTGTTGGTAGAAGGGGAGAAACTAAAAGTAGACCTGCAATGATGATGATGGTGAAAAATATATAGAAAGAGCGGTCCCTCAGCCTTTTGGGTTTGGGACCGCTCTTTTTATAGAGAACGTGCTTTTAACCGTTGACAGGTATGCCGCCGTTGACATGGATCATTTGTCCTGTCACGTAGCTGGAATCTTGGCTTGCTAAATAAACATAGGCAGGAGCAAGCTCATACGGCTGCCCTGGACGACCCATCGGGTTGGTGGAACCGAACTCCGCTACTTTTTGCTTATCAAAACTTGCAGGAATCAAAGGTGTCCAAATCGGACCAGGCGCGACGCCGTTGACGCGTATACCTTTATCTACCAAGGACTTGGCGAGAGAACGCGTGAATGTGGTTATGGCTCCTTTGGTTGAAGAGTAGTCAATCAACTGTTCATTTCCCTCATATGCAGTGACTGATGAAGTGTTAATGATCGTGCTTCCTTTTTGTAAGTGAGGGAGGACGGCCTTAGCCATATATACATAAGAAAAGAAATTCACGCGAAAGGTCTTCTCCAGCTGCTGATTCGTGATGGCAGTTAGATCTTTTTGTGGAAACTGCATCGCCGCATTGTTTACGAGAACATCAATCGTTCCAAAGTCAGTTTTGATTCGCCGGACGGTTTCTTCACAAAACGCTGCACTGCCGATATCTCCATTATAAAGGCGGCATGTGCGACCTTCCGATTCAATCAACTGCTTCGTCTTCTCAGCGTCTTCCTGTTCGTTGAGGTATAAGACAGCAACGTCCGCGCCTTCCTTGGCGAAGTAAAGGCTGACCGCACGCCCTATACCGCTGTCTCCACCAGTAATCACAGCCACTTTTCCTTTTAATTTATCGCTTCCTTTATAGTTTGGATCCACGTATTCCGGAAGTGGCTTCATTTCATGTTCAAACCCTGGTTGCCGTTCCTGATGCTGCTTCGGCTGAATCTCCTTCTTCTGATTGCTCACAAAATCCCTCCTATATGTAAAATACTGGATGACCTGGTCACCCAATATTAGGATGCCCAGGTCATCCAGTATTATCCAAATATGAAATAGCTTCTTCCAAAAGGTCATTATGTCAAAATGGGAGGTTTTTGATTTGACACTTCGTCCATTGATGTAGAAATTTTCTGAATTTATAATATATTTGAAGGGTGTAAAGGAACAGAATCTACGAGTAGAGGTGAAAAAATGGAGACAACTTTCTCGAAGAAGAATCAGGTAACCATTCAGAACTTCATTGGAGGCGAGTGGGTTTCGTCGGAAAACGGGCAAGTGGAGGACGTACCCAATCCTGCGACAGGAGAGATCATTGCACAAGTTCCCATTTCAACGAAAGAGGATGTAGATAAAGCGGTCCAATCAGCGAGAGAGGCATTCAAGACGTGGAAAAAGGTGCCGGTACCGAAGCGGGCCAGAGTGATGTTCAAGTATCACCAGTTACTAGTGGAAAATCGTGAGGAGCTGGCCAAAGCACTCACACAGGAAAATGGAAAGACTATGAAAGATGCGACAGGTGAAGTGCAGCGGGGTATTGAATGTGTTGAATTCGCAGCTGGCGCACCAAGTCTTATGATGGGGGATGTTCTTCCAGACATTGCAGAAGGGATAGACTCTGGAATGTACCGCTATCCGGTGGGCGTCGTTGGGGGGATCACCCCGTTTAACTTCCCGATGATGGTGCCATTATGGATGTTCCCGCTTGCGATCGTATGTGGAAATACATTTGTATTGAAACCATCAGAACGCACGCCGATCCTCGCGAAAATGCTCGTTGAACTTATTCATGAAGCGGGTCTTCCGAAAGGCGTCCTCAATGTCGTCAACGGTGCCCATGACGTTGTAAACGGATTGCTTGAGCATGAGGAAGTCGACGCCATTTCCTTCGTCGGTTCTCAGCCTGTTGCGGAATATGTGTACAAAACGGCTGCCAACCACGGCAAGCGAGTTCAAGCGCTCGCTGGAGCGAAGAACCACTCCATCGTTCTTCCGGATTGTAACTTAGACAAGTCGGTCGAAGGAATCATCAATGCTGCTTTCGGAAGCGCGGGAGAGCGCTGCATGGCTTGTTCTGTTGTTGTAGCCGTCGGCGATGTGGGTGATGCCCTTGTCGCCAAATTAAAAGAAGCGGCTGATCAATTAAATGTAGGAAATGGGTTAGACGAGGAAACAAACCTCGGGCCATTGATCCGTGACTCCCACCGTGAGCGTGTTCTCAGCTATATTGAAGCTGGAGAACAGGATAATGCGAAGCTTGTCCGTGATGGGAGAGTAGAGCTTCGTGAAAATGAGTCTGGTTATTTCCTTGGTGCGACAATCTTTGACTACGTCAGCGATGAGATGAAGATTTGGAAAGATGAGATCTTTGCCCCGGTTCTTAGTATCGTTCGTGCTGATACGCTCGATGAGGCGATCGAAACGGCCAATAAATCTGAATTCGCCAATGGCGCTGTCATCTACACGTCAAGCGGGAAAGCCGTTCAACAGTTCAGAGAAGAGATGGATGCCGGAATGCTGGGTGTCAACGTCAACGTTCCAGCACCAATGGCGTTCTTCCCGTTCTCTGGAAATAAAAAGTCCTTCTATGGCGATCTCCATGCTAATGGTAAAGATGGACTCAACTTCTATACGAAGCGTAAAATGCTGACACAACGCTGGTACTGACTTTTTATAGGTGCGCGGGATTCTGAAAATTCCGTGCACTTCCCACTATAGCATCCACAAATTTCCTGCCGATCTTACAAAAAATCTAAACGCAGAATGCAACATTTGACATTATGTATAATGGAATTTTTCATTTTATGATGTAAAGTAAAATTAGTTATTTAAAAATTTAGTAAATAAAGAAAATTCAATTAAAAGAGGTAAGCCTTGATTTAAGAAATCACAATCTTGGGGGATTTGGTTTCAAGGTGACTGGACAACAAAAAAGGATTACATAAGGAGGAATTATAGTGTCTGATAAAGTCCAAATTGGTTTAATCCAAGCTTCGCATGATGTGGATGGGAGTGAGCCTGTAGAGGTTCATAAACAGCACTCCATTGAAAAACATATCAAACTAGTAAAAGAAGCAGCGGAAAAAGGGGCGCAGATCATTTGCCTTCAAGAAATTTTCTATGGCCCCTACTTTTGTTCAGAACAAAATCCGAAGTGGTACGACTCAGCGGAAGAAATTCCAAATGGTCCTACAACGATACGTTTCCAAGAACTCGCGAAAGAGCTGGGCGTGGTGATTGTTCTTCCTATCTATGAAAAAGAGGGGATTTCAACGTATTACAACACAGCGGCCGTCATCGATGCAGATGGCTCTTATCTAGGAAAATACCGCAAACACCACATTCCACAAGTCGCTGTCGGCGACAAGGGGCACGGGTTCTGGGAAAAGTATTACTTCAAGCCAGGAAACCTCGGATACCCGGTGTTCGATACGGCCTTTGCGAAAGTCGGCGTCTACATCTGTTATGACCGCCATTTCCCTGAGGGTGCTAGATTACTAGGGTTAAACGGGGCAGAGGTGGTCTTCAACCCATCAGCCACTGTAGCTGGGCTTTCTGAGTACCTATGGAAACTTGAGCAGCCTGCTCATGCGGTAGCCAATGGGTATTACCTTGGCGCTATTAACCGTGTCGGTTATGAAGGACCGTGGAACATGGGTGAATTTTATGGACAGTCCTATCTTGTCGACCCACGCGGAAACTTTGTTGAAACTGCCAGCCGCGACCAAGACGAAGTCCTCGTTGCAGAAATGGACAAGAAGTTTATCCGTGAAGTACGTGACACATGGCAGTTCTATCGCGACCGCCGTCCGGAAACTTACGAGAACATGGTTGAGCTTCTCCCTTAAAACCTATCCATCAGACACAAAGTAGAAGTTCTGCATAGAGCAAAAGAAAATGAACCATTTTCTCTATGTGGAACTTTTTTATTAAGAGGCCTAACTAAAAGCCTCTCTTTTATTAAAGGAGGGAAACACCTTGACCCAGTTAAAGAGCAAAGGGATTTCATTGGAAAATTTGAAGGTGAACTTCGAGGAAGTCCATGACGGGCTGAATGCTCAGGAAGCGATGGAAGAATCGAACCGCTGTTTATATTGTTACGATGCTCCTTGTATCCAGGCTTGTCCCACAGGTATCGATATCCCGAAATTCATTAAGAAGATCGCATCCGGGAACTTGAAAGGATCGGCAACGACCATCATGTCGTCCAACCCTGTCGGAGCGACTTGCGCCCGTGTTTGTCCGACGGAAGAGTTGTGCGAAGGAGCCTGTGTTTTGAACCATTCCACTGAACCGATCTTGATTGGAGATTTACAACGATTCGCAACAGACTGGGCAATTAAAAACGAACAATTATTGTTCAAGCCTGGCAAGAAAAACGGTAAAAAAGTTGCGGTTGTCGGCGGCGGACCTGCCGGGTTATCGGCAGCCAGGGAACTCGCCAGGTTCGGTTATGATGTAACGATTTTTGAAGCCGAAGCGGAAGCGGGTGGACTTGATACCTACGGGATTGTTTCTTTCCGTCTTCCACAGGATATTTCCCGCTGGGAAGTCGACCAAGTCGAAAAGCTGGATGTTGAAATCCGCACCAACACAAGGGTAGGCACAGATGTTTCTTTTGATGAGTTGACCAATGATTATGATTCGATTGTGTTGACGATCGGAATGGGGAATGTTCCGATGCTCGGCATTGATGGAGAGGATCTGGATGGTGTGCATGACGCCATTGATTTTGTGAAAAGTACGAAGTCTGGACCGATCACCGACGAACTTCTTGGGAAAAATGTCGTCGTTGTCGGCGCCGGTAACACAGCCATTGATGCTGCGACTTGTGCCGCTCGAAAAGGTGCTGGTGATGTGAAGATCGTTTACCGCCGGACGAGGAATGAAATGACCGCGTATGAGTTCGAATATGACTTTGCAAAGCAGGATGATGTCGAATTCAACTGGCTCACACAACCTGTTGAAATCATTGGTGATGAAAACGGGAAAGTCACACACTTAAAATGCGTGAAGATGGCCCTCGGTGAACCGGATGCGGATGGCCGCCGCAGACCGTCTCCTGTTGAAAACTCTGAATTTGTCATGGAAGTGGATGCTGTCATTAAAGCGATTGGTCAAAGCCGTTATACCGATCTTATTGAAGGGTTTGGGCTGGATCATGAAGGTGGCGTTGTCACTGTCGATCCAGAAACATTGCAAACATCGAATCCGAAAGTTTTTTCAGCGGGTGATGTCATCTTTGCCAAAGGGCAGGGAGAAGCGATGGTTGTAACAGCCGCCCAACAAGGAAAAGAAGCAGCGATGGCGATCCACAAACAACTGGCACCTGAGCCGACGAGCGCCTACAAATCTTTCAACAAGGAGGAACATACATGGCTGACTTAAGTTTGAATCTTGCAGGAATCAAATCTCCGAATCCATACTGGCTCGCCTCTGCGCCTCCAACAAACTCGGGCTACCAGGTCCAGCGCGCCTTTGAAGCTGGATGGGGTGGTGCCGTTTGGAAAACGTTGGGTGAACCAATCTTAAACGTGTCCTCCCGTTTTGCGGCCGTAGGGTTTAATGGAAAACAAGTGGCTGGTTTCAATAATATTGAGCTGATCACAGACCGTCCATTAGAAGTGAACTTGAAAGAAATTTACGAAACGAAAAAAAGGTTTCCAGACCATGCGATCATTGCTTCATTGATGGTTGAACCGACTCAGGAAAAATGGCATGAAATTGTGAAACGTGTCGAAGATGTCGGGGTGGATGGGCTGGAGTTGAACTTCGGCTGTCCGCACGGGATGGCAGAACGCGGCATGGGGGCAGCCTCCGGGCAGGTTCCAGAGCTTGTTGAGAAGCAGACCATGTGGGCGAAAGAAGTCGCCCAAACGCCTGTCATCGTAAAACTCACACCTAATATTACCGACATTACTTTCACAGCAGAAGCGGCCGTTAATGGTGGAGCTGATGCGGTCAGTATGATTAACACGATCAACAGTCTCGCTGGGGTCGACATTGATTCATGGGATACAATTCCGAACGTTGCTGGCAAAGGGGCACACGGCGGATATTGTGGACCTGCCGTTAAGCCGATTGCATTGAACATGGTCGCGGAATGTGCCCGCCATCCGAAAATCAATGTTCCGATTTCTGGAATGGGTGGTGTATCCAGCTGGAGAGAAGCAGTCGAATTCATGCTCATGGGCGCAACGGGTGTCCAAGTCTGTACAGCTGCGATGCACCACGGCTTCAGTATTATCGATGATATGGTCGAAGGGCTGGACAATTATCTTGATGAAAAAGGCATTGATTCCGTCATGGATCTTGTCGGGAAGTCTGTAGAGAAGTACAGCGACTGGGGCAATTTGGACCTCAATCACCAGGTCGTTGCTCAAATCAATAACGATGTATGCATCAACTGTAATAAGTGCCACATCGCTTGTGAAGATACTTCTCACCAGTGTATCGATATGTTGAAAGATGCCAATGGCAACGACATTCTCAAAGTGCGTGAGGAAGATTGTGTCGGTTGTAACCTTTGCAGCATCGTCTGTCCAGTGGATGGTGCGATCGATATGGTCGAGTATGCGAACGGCAAGCCACCGATGACATGGAATGAAAGACAGGCAGCGATCGGTGCCGCCTCTTCTTGTGATGTCAATTTAATCAAATAATTTTAACGGAGGGATTGGATGAAGAAAATCATCAAAAATGGAACGATTGTGACGGCCGCTGATACGTACAAAGCAGACATTCTCATTGAAAATGAAAAAATTGCTCTGATCGGTCAGGATTTGACCGATCCTTCAGCTGAGGTCGTCGATGCTGAAGGTAACTACATTTTCCCTGGTGGTATCGACCCACACACGCACCTCGAAATGCCTTTTGGGGGAACGGTCAGTAAGGATGACTTTGAAACAGGTACCATAGCCGCTGCTCACGGGGGAACGACCACGGTCATCGACTTCTGTCTGACAGACAAAGGCAAGCCACTACAAAATTCCATTGATCAGTGGCACGCGAAATCCAAGGATAAATCCGTTATCGACTACAGCTTCCATTTGATGATTGGTGAAATGAACGATAGTGTCCTAGAGCAGCTTCCAAGTGTCATAGAAGATGAAGGCATTACATCATTCAAGGTTTTCATGGCTTATAAAAATGTATTCCAGGCTGATGACGGCACCCTTTTCCGTACCTTAGAACAAGCGAAAAAACTTGGCGCCTTAGTCATGGTCCACGCGGAAAACGGCGATGTGATCGAGCATTTAGTTAATAAAGCATTGGAAGCAGGACAAACCGATCCGATTTATCATGCACTGACGCGACCGCCTGAAGTAGAAGGGGAAGCAACAGGGCGTGCAGCAGAATTAACAGGACTTGCTGACTCCCAGCTTTATGTTGTTCACGTGACATGTGAAGAGGCGGTAGAAGCCATCGCGAAAGCTCGCAAAAAAGGCTATAACGTCACAGGTGAAACGTGCCCGCAATACTTGGTGCTCGATCAAAGTTACTTAGAAAAACCAAACTTCGAAGGCGCAAAGTATGTGTGGTCTCCGCCACTTCGTGAAAAGCACCATCAGGAAGTATTATGGAAGGCACTTAAGACAGGGGATCTGCAAACACTTGGTTCCGATCAGTGCTCCTTTGACTTTAAAGGTCAGAAAGACTTAGGAAAAGGGGACTTCACGAAGATCCCGAACGGTGGGCCTATCATTGAAGATCGCGTAAGCATTCTTTTCTCTGAAGGGGTGAAAAAAGGAAGAATTTCGCTGAACGAGTTTGTAGACATTACGTCCACGAAAATCGCGAAGACATTCGGATTGTTCCCACAAAAAGGTACGATTTCGGTCGGCGCAGATGCGGATATTGTCATCTTCGACCCAAGTGTAGAACGGACGATCTCCGTTGAAACGAGTCACATGGCTGCCGATTACAATCCTTTTGAAGGAATGAAAGTGACGGGACAACCGGTCAGTGTATTATCCCGTGGTGATTTTGTCATTAAGAATAAAGAATTTGTCGGTAAACTTGGCAAAGGAAACTATTTGAAACGTTCCCGTTACGGGGAATTGACATCCTCCAAAGAAGAACTTTATCAGAAGTAACCTGTCCGTATGCCATGGAATATAGGCTGCCTCGCTTCATTCAAAGCCGGGCAGCCTTTTAAAAAACAGGTATAGGTAGGAGGAGTCCAATAATGGACAAAAAGACAAATCATTTGATGTCCCCGGATTTAATGCCCATCCCGCACAGTGAGAAAAAGATTAGTACCCTTGGCTTTACATTCATGTGGGTGGGTATGGCTGTTGTTTTGGCCGCTTTCGCCATTGGTGGAGCGGGTGTGCAGGAAATTTCATTAATCTGGGTCGTTCTTGGAACTTTATTGGGAACGATTCTAATCGGTCTTGCAATCACTGTCACGGCTGATATTGGAATTGAACATGGTATATCATTTCCGGTATATATGCGGGCACCTTTTGGAACACTCGGTACCCATTTCCCTTCCGTCGTCCGCGGGGTCGCTGCATCGATGTGGTTCGGGATTAATACATTCTTCGGTTCAACCGCTATCAATGGAATTCTAAACATCTTATTCGGTTTTGATAATTGGTTCGTTTGTTACATTCTTTTTGCTTTATTCCAACTGTTTAATACGGCATTAGGGATTAAAGCGGTAGAAAAATTTGCTGACCTTGCTGCACCGATCATCATTTTGATTGGAGTGTGGATGTATTTCACACTTGCTGGTACAGCAACTGAACAGGGAAGAGACATTTGGGGATGGGTGGAAAGCCCTGTCACCGGAGGAGCTGCTTTTACAGCATTTGTGGTAGTCGTAGTCGGAAATATGGGCTACTGGGCAACCCTTGCTGCAGACATTTCTTCCATCTCTCGCTTTATAAAAGCACCGAAAAATGAGCGTAACTGGATTAAGCGAAACAAAGGTGCTCTAGTTGGTAGTCTTGTAGCGTTACCATTAACACAAACATTCATTGTCGTCCTTGGTGCGGTATCGTACATTGCTGTTTCCAACTTCGACCCTGTTGTCGCTTTGCAGGAGTCAGCGAGCGGTCTGGTCCTCGGAATTCTTCTATTAATGATTGTTCTTGCCCAGTGGTCGACAAACGTGTCAGCCAACATCGTACCTGCGGCCACCATCTTTTCAAATGTAGGCGGACCGAAACTGCCATTCTGGGCCGGCGTTTTCATCGCAGGTCTAGTGGGGACAGTCATCCAGCCATGGAGTATTTTTAACCTATTGATCCCTGTTTTATTGATTGCCGCAGCCATTCTCTCTGTTATTGTAGGAATCATTTTTGCCGATTACTACTTATTGAGAAAGCGGAGAATGAACGTCTATGATTTGTATAAACCCGGCGGACAATTCCGGTATGACGGAGGCATCAACTGGGCTGGCATTATTTCATGGGTCATTGGAAGTGCCTTCGCCTATACGTTCTCAACCTATTCTTTCTTCGTCGGATTTGGCGTAGGTGCCCTATGTTATTACTTATTAGCCAAGCATTGGTATTTCAAAAAACATCCCCAGGCAGAAATCGATAACCCAAGTGACGATGAATATCTCGGCATAACCGTAGGTCGGGACTGGGTTATCGGAGAAAAATTCGTAGAAGAAAAGCTGGGACGCAAGACAGGTACAGAAGGGTCCACAAGGAAAATAGATGCTTAACAAGGAGGAATTGAAATGTCTGACCATCGTGAGTTTGAAGCAGAACGGGAAAAGATTGATTTCTTATTAGAACAGGGTTATGTCATTAGTGGAGTCACCGAAAATTTAAGCGGGGCTTTTGTGGAGTTTGAGTATAAAGGAAACAAACCTGATAAAAGTGAGAAGGAACGCCTTCACATCCTGCACCCGGATACGAGGAAATATTTCTCTACCATTCTCGTCCAACAACAGAAAAAACAGAGTGTTAAATAGAAGAAAGAGGATTGGCTCCCCGCCAATCCTCTTTCTTCTATTTCATCTACATCTTACACATAAGCTCCCGATTGTGGAAGACTTAGTTTCGAGACTTTTGTTGAGTGGATGGGGACTGCGGGGAATAGCTCGCTTTCCGCGGGAGCGCGGTGAGCCTCCTGTGGGGTCTCACCAAGCACTTTTTTCCCGCAGGAGTCTCGCCATTCCCCTCCGCCCACTTGCCGGAAGAGATTCTCGAAACTACCTTCCAGTAATAGGAGCTTTTATGGTTAAGAATCCTATATCGACGTGGGTTAAGGAAGATTTTTACACAGAACTAGGCAGGGTACTTTAAGAGCAATTTCGAGAACCTCATATGGTAAAGGGGCGGAGGGAAACGGTGAGACTCCTACCTTAAGTGTGCAGGCGCCTTGGTCAGCGGCGTATGGACTGGACTGAGCTGGAGGAGATAAAGGAAACACGAAGAGCGGAGCGATTCGATGTTGACTTATCGTACAGAAGCGAGGGAAGTCTCACTAGCCGCTAGGCGCCGGAACCGGATATCTAAGGGGAAGTGCGTGGTAGATGAGACCCCGCAGAGCGTTAGCTCGAGGAGGCTCATCACTCGCCCACGGAAAGCGAACCTTTTCCCGGAGCCCCTAAACACCCACGAAAATCTCGAAATCAAGTCTTCCATAAACCTGCCAGTTTGATGAAGATTGAGAGAATTGTTAGATTCACTAGGACTATTAAACTTTTTTGTAAGAAAATCTCACAATCTATTAGATTTTTCTGAATAATTGTTGTACTTTAAAAGAGGGGTCATTCAATGAACGAACACATGTCGATTGAAAACATCCTGAAAAGGGACCATTTCGCTTCTGCTGAAGTTATTGCTGGTCGGAAGGGGATCGACCGGTTGGTCAAATGGGTTCACGTTTTTGAAATGATCGAAGTGAGAAAGAACTTGAAAGGTGGAGAGCTTGTCCTTTCGACAGGATTTGGCTGGAAGGATGATCATGAGCTTTTTCTCCATTTATTAAAACAATTAGTCGAAAAAGAAGTAGCCGGAATTTGTATCGAAATCGGGAGTTTTGTTGATTACATACGCCAGGAAGCGATCGATTATGCGGAAGCCAACGATTTTCCGATCATCTTATTCCGGGAAGAAGTTTCTTTTGTGGAAATTACTCAAGATATTCATGCGGATCTCATCAATCAGCAATACGAATTCATTACGAATTTAGAAGATTATTCGCAACGGCTGAATAAACGGTTGTTATCCATTGATAACTACTTTGAGATTCTAAAAAACTTGCAGCAATATGTGAATTGCCAGCTCGTCTATATTGCCAAGGATCATACGGTCGTCACGATCCCAGCCTTGAGAGAGAAAGAACGCGAGCAAGTATTGATGGAGCTCGGCAAGCCAGATGGGGGATCGAGAAGAGTTTTAAAACAGCCGGTGCAAGTATTCGATCGGGAATTTGCGAATATTTACTTATTGTCCAACCGTAGAGAGTTCGGTGAATTCGAGTCTTTATTATTGGACAGGACGGGGACTGCGCTTGCGCAATACTTATTAAGAGAACTTTATACGGAAGAAAAAAGAAAAGCAAAAGAAACAGAGTGGCTGACAGAGTGGCTGCAGGGAGAGCATGAAGAAGAGGAGATTCGTGACAGACTTGCCGTCTACAAACTGGATAAAACTGTAAAAGGGGCGATTGTACTTACCATTAAGTTGAATATGGTGGACAGACAGAAATCCAACCCTGACGTCACCTATATGAACATGCTCATCCACAATATTTTTGACCAGAACGGTTATTATGTTTTTCCGGTAGAGAAGCGGCATCAGCTTACTTTCATTCTGTTGAATCGGAAAGAAGCTGAAGATTGGAAGAAGCGAGTCAAACGCGGGGTTGAGCGACTACAGAAAATCAGCCTCTTGAATGATTCATGCATATCCTCTTTTCAAATCGCTGTTGGTAAATACGTGAAAGACCTGTACAAGTTGCATGAAAGCTTTCAAACGGCACAGGAAACTTTGACTTTACAGGAGAAGCTCCCGGAAAGTCAGTCCAAATTTTTTTACGATGACTTACACATGTACCGATTAATTTCACTCGTCCATCAACACAGCAACCTTGATGGATTAGTTGAAGAGTACTTAGAACCGATTATTAAGTATGATGAAAAGAATAACACGAACCTCCTTGAGACATTAAGGGTTTATTTGGCGTGCAATGGATCTAAAAAAGAAACCGCTTCCAAAGTTTTTGTTGTCCGTCAGACGTTATATCATCGCCTGGAGAAGTTAGAAAAACTGCTGGGACCTGATTTTATGGAATGTGAAAAAAGACAGGTCATCGAGTTTGCTCTCCTAGCCTACGAATACCAAAGAGCCGTCACCTAACCAAGCTACTTCAAGCACTTATTCGCTTTTCGAATAAGTGTTTTTTTATTATCCTTTTCCAACTCAAGCTCCCGATTGTGGAAGACTCAGTTTCGAGACTTTTGTTGTGTGGATGGGGGCTGCGGGTAATAGCTCGCTTTCCGCGGGAGCGCAAGGAGCACATACCGCGCATCCTTAAAGAAAGCCTTGCCCAGTTGAAATAATGAATGACATATCCTGGCCATGGATACGGGGTCAGGGAAACGACGATTTGCAGTGCTTTGAATCAGTCAGTAGAAAAACACACATGTTCGTGTCTCCATTCGTTTTTCATGCGGACGTTTCCCAGACCCTGTTCCCACGCTTTATTTGTGCAGGATGCATGATTAAAACAACCCTATAACGGCGTGGGTGAACAGGCCTTCATTACAGAGCTCGGCAGGTTACTGTTAAAGGGATTTTGAGAACCTCGTATGGCAAAGGGGCGGAGGGAAACGGTGAGACTCCTGTGGGAAGTGCGTGGTAGATGAGACCCCGCAGAGCGTTAGCTCGAGGAGGCTCATCACTCGCCCACGGAAAGCGAACCTTTTCCCGGAGCCCTAAACTCCCACAAACGTCTCGAAATCAAGTCTTCAACAATACTGCCATATTGTTTAATAAGCTCTCTTGTCATTATGTGAAAGTGGGGAGATGACTGTTTGACACAATGTCTAATGAAAGCACGCCTCAAATATTAGATAATTAAGATAATTCTAACAAAAGACCATTGAGGAGGAATCTCCGTTGACTAAAGCTGATGTAAAAAGCGAAATGCTTTCAAAAGACGAGAAGTATGTATGGCACTCCATGAAGCCCTATAACCCTGATGCGACAATGATAGCCAAAAGTGCCAAAGGTTCCTGGATCACCGATATAGACGGTAACCGATATTTGGATGCGATGTCAGGCTTATGGTGTGTGAACGTTGGTTATGGGCGGGAGGAGCTTGCGAAAGCAGCTTATGAACAGATCAAGGATCTTTCTTATATGCCACTTACGCAAAGTCATGAAGCTGCGATTCAATTAGGAGAAAAAATCAATCAGCTGCTTGGTGATGATTATGTCGTCTTTTTCTCAAACAGTGGATCGGAGGCAAATGAAGCTGCGTTTAAAATGGTTCGACAATATCATCAGCAAAAAGGGGATCACTACCGGACGAAATTCATTTCAAGATATCGCGCATATCATGGAAATTCCACAAGCGCGTTAGCTGCCACGGGGCAGGCGCAGCGCAAATACAAGTACGAACCTCTAGGCCCTGGTTTTTTGCATGTCGCTCCACCTGATGAGTACCGGAATGACCATAATGAAAAAGACCGCTTTGGAGCAAAGGAAATCGACGATGTGATGACATGGGAATATAGTGAATCGATTGCTGGTGTAATCATGGAGCCGATCATTACTGGTGGTGGTGTCATTGTACCGCCAGAACAGTATATGAAAGAGGTTCAAGCCATTTGTGAAAAGCACGGAGCTCTCATGATTGTCGATGAAGTGATCTGTGGTTTCGGACGTACAGGAAAGCCGTTCGGTTTTATGAACTATGGGGTGAAGCCCGATATCATTACGATGGCGAAAGGGATTACAAGTGCGTATCTTCCTCTTTCAGCGACGGCAGTCAAACGGGAAGTATATGAAGCATTTTGTGGAGACGATACGTATGATTTCTTCCGTCACATCAATACCTTCGGAGGTCATCCAGCGGCTTGTGCGGTTGCACTCAAAAATATTGAGATTATGGAAAGAGAAAACTTGTTTGAGCGTTCACGGGAATTAGGAGAGGCAGCGAAAAATGATTTGAACACGCGTCTTCAAAACCATAGGCATGTGGGCAATGTGAGAGGGAAGGGGTTGCTCATCGGTATTGAGATGGTTGAAAGTAAGGAAAAGATGGAACCATTGGCTGTTGAGAAAGTCAACCAAATCATCGCTTATTGTAAGAACAAAGGAGTAATCATTGGCAAAAATGGGATGACAGTAGCCGGCTTTAACAATGTCATTACACTATCTCCTCCTTTGTCTATCGAAGAAGAAGATCTGACTCTCCTGCTGGATACCGTGGTGGAGGCGATACAAACGTTATGATCTTAATTAGGAGGTTTCTCGAATGCGGATAGGGATACCAAAGGAAATTAAAAATAATGAAAACCGTGTGGCGATTACTCCAGCTGGCGCGGTTAATCTAATCAATGAAGGACATGAAGTCTTTTTAGAGACGAAAGCTGGGGAACGCTCAGGTTTTTCTAATCAACAATATGAAGAAGTCGGAGTCAAAATCGTAGACACGGCTGCGGAGGCATGGGCCCAGCAGATGGTTCTGAAGGTGAAGGAGCCGCTCGCCGAAGAGTACACTTACTTTTATGAGGGATTAATCTTATTTACGTATTTGCACCTTGCGGCAGATGAAGAATTGACAAAAGCGTTGGCAGAGAAAAAAGTGGTCGCCATTGCTTATGAAACGGTTCAATCCGGGAATGGATCACTACCTCTGCTTACACCGATGAGTGAAGTGGCAGGGAGGATGGCCACGCAAAAAGGTGCGCAATATTTAGAACGCACCCATGGAGGTAAAGGCATTCTTCTTGGCGGAGTTCCGGGAGTGAAACGCGGGAAGGTGACGATTATCGGAGGTGGTGTTGTAGGAACGAACGCTGCTAAAATCGCGATCGGTTTAGGGGCGGATGTCACGATGATCGACCTCAGCCCTGATCGACTTCGCCAGCTTGATGATATATTTGGTTCATCGATCAACACGCTTATGTCGAATCCATTGAATTTGAGCGAGGCGGTCAGGGAGTCCGATTTAGTTATCGGAGCGGTTTTGATTCCAGGGGCCAAAGCGCCAAAACTTGTGACAGAAGATATGGTGAAATCGATGAGTCGGGGAAGTGTCATCGTTGATGTCGCTGTCGATCAGGGCGGGATTGTCGAAACGGTCGACCACGTCACGACACATGACGATCCGACCTATGTGAAACATGGAGTTGTCCATTATGCGGTTGGCAATATGCCGGGAGCTGTTCCGCAGACATCAACGCTTGCGCTCACAAATGTTACCGTTCCTTATGCGGTTCAGATCGCAAACAAAGGTTTTCAAAAGGCATGCCTCGAAAACACTGCCTTATTAAAAGGTGTAAATGTCGTCAATGGCAGTGTGACTTATCGTGAAGTGGCAGAAGCTCATGGGTTGGATTATATGGAAGTCGAAAAAGCCCTTGGACCGAAATCATTCGTTTCATAAGAAAATATTGCGTCTCGTCCCATGAGAGGGGCGGGATGTTATATTTTGCAGAAAGTACTTCAAGCCTCGCTTCATGAATAACATGGAATAAGCTCTTATTTTATTCTAAAGGAGATCAACCCATGGAGTTCATGATGGATTTCACCCCCTATGCGGGACTCGCTGTATTGTTGTATGCGATGAGGCAGACAAAACGAGTGCCAAACCGATACATCCCCATCATCGCTGTTGTTTTAGGAGTCGCTTTTTCCTATTGGCAGCAAGGCATCTCTCCATCAGCAACGGTGGAAGGGTTGAAGTATGCCTTGCTTGGTATCGGTACTGTTGCAGGAGTTAAGTATTTTTTAGAGAAAAATGAGGGTGGCCATAAGGACTGAGCTCTTGTAGCTTTGTCCTTTTTTTATTAAAAATATAGAAAACAGATAACCACGATTAAGATGAAACGGTAGATCGCGAATGGAATTAATTTCACATGATTGATCAGTTTCAAAAAGAATCGAATGGATAAGAGAGCGAAGAGAAAAGCACTTAGGAAACCGACAGCAAAATAAGGAACAGCCGTCCATTGGAAGTAGGCAAGGTTATTTACAATGGACAGGCTACTTGCTCCCAGCATGATTGGAACAGCCATGATGAAAGTGAAATCTGCTGCAGCTCTGTGGCTCAGCCCCATTACAACACCTGCTGATATCGTAGCACCAGAACGTGAGAAACCAGGCCACAGCGATAGACATTGAAAGATTCCTATTGTAAAAGCTTGTGAGTGACTGATTTGATCGACACTTTCTTTCCTTCCTTTCGGTTGGTGCAGATCAGCAGCAATCATGAAGATAGCTCCTGCTCCTAATCCAATCAAAACGGTCTCGAGAGTGAACAAATGTTTATCAATAAAATCTTCGAATAGGAAACCTAAAATGGCAGCTGGGAGGAGTCCTGTGATAATATGAGACCATTTTAAACGGAGGCCTTTACGTTTCCGCGAGGATATCAATAGATCCTTAAATCGATCTCGGAAAATGACAACGACAGCAAGAATAGATCCCAGCTGAATGAACACTTTAAACGTATTCGCTACATAGTCTCCCAGAAACAAGTCCGTCTTCAGCCACATTTCATCAACAAGAATCATGTGCCCGGTTGAAGATACGGGCGCAAACTCTGTCAAACCTTCAAACATTCCAAGAATCACGACTTTAATAAACTCCATCATCTCCATAAGCGAACACCTTTCCCTTTACGCATCCACCAAATGGTAAGGAAAGTAACAGCGATGATTAGGACATACGTCCATATAGAGTACACCTTCATATAGTGTAGAATATCGCGCCAGGAATCTCCGAGGATGACACCTGTGTAGATCAAGGCTGTATTCCAAATCAAACTTCCCGAAAAGGTAAGGAAAAGAAAAGGAACGATAGAGAAACGGGCCATTCCTGCAGGTAAGGAAATGAAACTTCTGACAAGTGGAAGCATACGGCAAAGAAAGATGGCCCAATATCCATAAGTCTCAAACCAATGGAAAGCTCTGTTCACATCTGCTTTCGTGAGACGCAGATATTTTCCGTGACGTTCCACCCACTCTTCCAGTTTGTCTCTGCTGATGGACATCCCGATTCCATACAATAGAAGAGATCCAGTCAAAGAACCCGAGGTCGCATAAATGATGACCCATGTTATCGTTAAATCCGTCCTTACAGTCATAAATCCACTGAGCGGCAGAACAACTTCTGATGGAATAGGGGGAAAGATGTTTTCGATCGCCATCAATGCATAAACCCCCAGATACCCGAACTGTTCCATCATCCAAATGATCCATTCTTCCATGAATTTCTCCTCCAAAAGATGATCGATGTATTGTATCGAACAAGCTTCCAAATTAGAACCTGAAATCAGTTTTTGAATATGTCTTTAAGCGTATCGGTATTCAACATACTCCAACTGAATTCAATGGAATAGGTGCTCCAGTCAGCACCTGCCAGCCATCCTGCCAAAAAAATGACTCCAAAAAACGAAGCGAGCGTTATTACTGAAAAAAGATAGTAGAGGACCTCGCGATCATCATGGTTTTTCAACGTTTTACTCCTTTCATTATTTACGAACAGACATTCCCTTAGTGATTGAGAATATTATAGCAGTTAAAAATGCCGATGGATATCTAATATTAAATATTGATTAAACAGAATAAACCGTTCTTTTGATAAAGCACTCTTCTTGGAATCACACACTGCCAGCGGATGAGAAACGAAGGTAAGAAATAATTTCTCCCTTCTCCCTTTACATGTTCAGGAAGCGATGTATAATTAAAGTGAGTAATCACTCATTTAGGAGGGGTTAATTTGAATTCTATGGTTGAAATGAAGGGTGTCGTCCAACGTTATGGTAAAGTTACAGTCATTGACCAGGTGGATCTATCCATACAGAAAGGTGAGATTTTTGGATTGTTGGGCCCTTCAGGGGCAGGGAAGACCACGCTTGTAAAGTTGATGGCAGGAATACTACAACCTACAGAAGGAACCATTTCTCTTGATGGGGCCGCATTGCGGCATCTTGCGCAGATGAAAAATTTTGGGTTCATGGCGCAATCGGATGCTTTGTATCAAGAATTGACGGCATGGGAGAATCTAGATTTTTTTGCCTCCATTTATTCCCTATCGAGAAAAAAGAGAAGGAAAAGAATCAGAGAAGTACTTGAAATGGTTAACTTATCCTCTTCTAAAGACCAGCCCGTCCAAACATTTTCTGGAGGGATGAAAAGGCGGTTGTCCTTAGCTGCAGCTCTTGTCCATGAACCGGAAATGATCATCCTTGATGAACCCACTGTTGGCATCGATCCTGTTTTACGGCAGTCGATTTGGAACGAACTTAATGATTTGAAGCATAAGGGCGTTACGATTATTGTTACCACACATGTCATGGACGAGGCGGAGAAGTGCGATCGTCTGGCTCTGCTGAGAAAAGGAAAAATGATAGCCATGGATACTCCAGAAATGTTGAAGGAAAAGGTGAATGTGTCATCTATGGAGGACGTGTTTTTGCATTATGGAGGTGATACAAAATGGATACCTTCCATGTAATGAAAAGAATTCTTCTCCAATTCCGGCGGGATAAAAGAAGTGTAGCTCTGATGGTGGTGGCACCACTCCTTGTTTTGTCCCTCATGTGGATGGTACTGGATCATGATGAAACCAACTTGGAACTAGGAGCCGTCGACGTTCCAGAATCCATGCTTGAAAAATTGTCGTCTGACACCCTTGTTGTTGAAACGCTGTCTTCTTCTAGAGCAGAAGAAAAGCTGGATGAGGGGACGTTGGATGCTGTGTTGTATTTTGAAAATCAGGAAACATCCCTGCTTCTAGAGGGGAGTGATCCAAACGCTGCTGGGGCAATCCAAAAAGAATTGCAATCTTTAAGAGCGAATCAGCAAATTTCAATGAACGTTGAGTACTACCATGGGTCAGAGGATCTCGGGTTATTTGATTACGTGGGACCTGCACTCATCGGTTTTTTCGTCTTTTTCTTCGTATTTATTGTGGGCGGAGTTTCTTTTTTAAGAGAACGTACACAGGGTACATTGGAACGTTTGTTGGCTACCCCCATCAAACGATCTGAAATCGTGTTCGGTTATCTCGCAGGATTTGGACTGTTCACAATCCTTCAGTCTCTCGTCATTGCCTCCTTTTCCATTTACATCCTGGGGGTGTTCATGGATGGGAGTTTCTTTTATGTGCTCATTGTAACCATTTTACTTGCTCTAGCGGCTTTAAGTCTTGGTACATTGGTATCCGCATTTGCTGAGAATGAATTTCAGATGATTCAATTCATTCCTTTGATCATTGTTCCCCAGGTGTTTTTCTCCGGTTTATTCCCAATAGAAGGACTAGGAACATGGGTACAGGTCATTGGACAGATGATGCCTTTAACGTATGGGGCAGAAGCTATGAGGGGGATTATGCTGCGCGAAGCTTCTTTTGCGGAGATCCAACTGGAAGTGTATATTTTACTAGGGTTTACGGCCCTGTTCACGACATTGAATATATTCGCATTGAAGAAGCATCGGCGTTTATAATGGTAGAATGGACGCTTTAGGAGGATGGATGAATGACTGACTTTAAGAAAATGGTGGAAACGTTAGAACAGACGACAGAAAAAGATCGAAAGTTAACACCGAAACAGGAACAAATATTAAAAGCTGCCGTAGAGATTTTTGCGGAAAAAGGGTACGCTTCTTCTTCCACCAGTGAAATTGCAGCAAAAGCGAATGTAGCTGAAGGGACGATTTTCCGTCATTATAAAACAAAGAAAGAGCTCTTGATCTCCATCGTGACCCCATTTATGACGAAGTTCACTTTGCCGTTTTTTGCTTCTCATTTCGCCAAGGAAGTTTTTGAGGAGCCTCCAGAGGGGTTGGAAAGTTTATTGCGGACTCTTTTGAAAAATCGATTTGAATTTGCAAAAGAAAACGCTCCTCTTTTGCGCATTGTGATTCAGGAAATGGCCTTTCACCCTGAGCTTCAGGAAAATTTTCAAGAAGTATTCCTTGAAGAAATATTCCCGAAATTCGAAGAGGCACTGAATCACTTGAAAGAAAAAGGAAAACTTGTGGAAATGCCGAATGCCTCCATCATACGTATGATTATCTCTTCCGTCGTCGGTTTTCTGGTCACCCGCTTTATCATTGCACCTGATTTAAACTGGGAGGACGAAAAGGAAATTGATTATACGATTGACTTCATTATGCATGGGTTAGCACAGAAATAATGACAGGTCTATCCTATAAACGGATAGACCTGTTTTGCTCTTAAGATTAGACGAAATAGGCTCCAAAGAAAAAACAGCGAACCATAAAGGTTCGCTGAAGAGGGGGATGGGTAAGGTTATTTAATTTTCCCTGCGCACATACAACAGTCCGCCACTCAATAAAAACAGCCCCATCCCGAGTAACGCATATGTAGCATACGGCGTTGCGGTTTCTGGAAGCTCTCCACCTTCTTCGTCAGAAGATTCTTCTTGAGTTCCGTTCTCTTCAGAATCTTCCATTGCCTCGTCTTCTGATGCTTCTGAATCACCAGATCCATCACCAGATGAGCTGCCACCTAAGCTCTCACATGGTACACCATCTTTGTCTCGGTCTAATCCATCTGGATCGTTATTTTCATCGTACCCATTTTCTTCCCAATACTGCTCTGCTTCTGCTGTAGAATCAAAGTCGCTGCAATCTTTGTCTCCGTCATGACTGTCGGCACTTACGATCCCTGCACTGCCAAAGGTTAAAGTGAAAACGAATAGAAAAGCTAAGAATTTTCTCATTCTGGAAAAACTCCTTTTTGATAGATTCCCATCACCCCTTGGATATTTTTGTATATTCTTCTATTTCCTATATTTTTACAAATGAAACCATTTTTTTCGGTATTATATGAAAGCTATCATACTAAGCGTAAAAAAATTTTCATTAGTAGGTTAGGAGGCCAGGATTTAGCTCAAGAGATAAATGGGAATTTGAAAAAGCTATAAGTATGAAAAAAAGCATGAGGCCGGGGCCTCATGCTTTTAGTTCATTGGCATCTTTTTCTTTTTGCGTGCTTTTTCTTTTTCGATTTGCTTACTGCGCAACTGTCCGCAGGCGGCATCGATGTCGGTTCCGTGTTCTGTACGGACTCCGCACTTGATTCCGCGGTCCATCAACGTTTGATAGAACGTCAGGATCGCTTCTTTTTCACTTCGCTCATAAGGGTTGTCAGCGACCGGGTTGTATGGAATCAAGTTGACGTAGGATAAGTGGCGCTTATCCTTCAACAAGTCCGCAAGCTCTTCCGCTTCCTTCTTATGGTCATTGACGTCCTTGAGTAAAATGTATTCGAAGGTAATCCGTCGGTTCGTTTTTTCCAGATAATAATCAATAGCCGGCATCAGTTTTTCGAGTGGGTAGGCACGGTTAATTTTCATGATTTGGGTACGCAGTTCATTGTTTGGTGCATGAATGGAAAGGGCCAGATTGATCTGGATGCCTTCATCTGCGAACTCATACATTTTCGGTGCGATTCCACTTGTGGATACAGTGATGTGGCGCGCTCCAATGGAAAGTCCTTTTTGATCGTTCACAACTTTCAAGAAATCAATCAGGTTTTCATAGTTGTCGAACGGTTCACCAATCCCCATCACTACGATGTGGCTGACGCGTTCATCGTTCCCTTGTTGATCCAAGTGCTGTTGAACTTGCATGATCTGTTCAACAATCTCGCCACTGGAAAGGTCACGGTTCTTACGAAGAATTCCACTCGCACAGAAGGAGCATCCAATGTTGCAGCCCACCTGTGTTGTCACACATACGGACAACCCGTAGTTGAATCGCATCAGTACCGTTTCAATAACGTTTCCATCATCTAATTTAAATAGAAACTTAACGGTTCCGTCCTTTGATTCTTGTTTAATTTCTTCAGAAAGTGTCTCAATCGTAAAATGTTCATCGAGAAGATCGATGCAGGATTGATTCACGTTTTTCATTTGTGAAAAGTCTGTTACACGCTTTTGGTAGAGCCAGTCCCATACTTGCTTGGAGCGGAACTTTTTCTCCCCATGATCTATAAGCCAATCTGTCAGTTGGTCAAACGTCAATCCGTAAATGGATCGTTTCATAAATACGCTCCTCTTTAAAAAAAATCGCTATTCCTATCATACTCGAAACAGAAGCCTTACACAACAGGAGAAGGAATGTTTAAATTTTACAAACATTTGAAGGGGAGGTTTTAGGAGGGTTCCACTGAATGGGGAAATATGGGTTTATAAGGATGATCTGGAAGGATAATGAAGACGATCACTTCAGCACTTTCTGAGCGAATTACAGTGAATGGCTCCCTTGTCATGTCTATAGTCTCCTTACTGAGGCTATGGAAGCAGTTTTCTGCATTTGGGTTATCTTTTTACAAAAAAGGGAAGTTGTTTTTTCAGAACTTCAATTCACACCATAACGGAGGAACGCTTATGTTTACAATGAATGACATTCCTATGTTCATCATAAACTTTTTTCTGATTCTGCCACTCGTCACTCTTGTTCATGAGACGGGTCATGTCCTTGTCGCCCGTATATTCGGAGGGAAGATAAAGTACTGTATAGGGACAGGGAAACTGCTGTTTCATGTGGGGCCTTTGGAAGTAAGGCGTATGTACTTTATGGAGGGCTGGTGTCAGTACGAAAAGCTTTCCTACAACAAGACATGGGCTCATGTGTCGATCTACCTTGCCGGAAGCCTTTTTAACTTGGCGATTATCCTGTTATTGAATGTTTTGATCACTCAGGGAGTTCTTCCTGTGGATCTATTTTTCTACCAATATTCTTATTTCTCTGTGTACTTCATATTCTTTTCACTCTTTCCCTATCGAAATGGTGACGGCAAGCCGAGTGACGGTATGGCGATCTATGATGTCATTCGTTACGGGAAAGCGGTGGATCCAATCGATTAATAGAAAAAGGGGAAAGCCCATCAGGCTTTCCCCTTACATGTGGTCACACATCTTCAATATCCAGGAGCATCGTATGATTATGGAATGCGCAGCGCTCTTTTCTGCGATGTTGAAGAATATGTTCAAGTTCATCAATTGTGGCTCTGTGTGTAAGATAAGGCGTGAATGACTTCCAAAGGGTCTGCGAGTTTCGTCAAGGAATCTTTGTTTTCATCGATGTTGAAATATCGAGTTCGGATGTTCTTTCCCGAATCTCTCAGTAAGTTAGGAATTTGATTTCGGACTAGTTTATTGTGCTCTGTCAATGTTTCACTCTCCTTTCAGTTATACCCATCCTTAACTGTTTCTATGAAAAAAACAATTAAATATTATAAACAATTGGTATAGTAGATGAGGTGAGGAAAGTAAAAAAATGCAGACAAGTGGGATCACTTGTCTGCATTGTGAAAGATTTATTAATAGGATCGTTTTTCCCATGAATCGCTTTTAACCTCTACAGCATTTCCGTTTATTTCTAGATTATCAATGTACCAACCGCGGTTGTTCACACTTCCATCGGTTTCATAGATGAAGCGGAGATGCGTAGTGTCTGAAGGTAGTTCAACATTTCGTGATACCCATCCGTTACTGTCACCTGTAAATCTATCCAGTGTTGTCCACGTTTCCCCATCGTCTGATACTTCCAATGTTCCAAAGTCATAACCATCCTCGATTTCAAACCATGTACGGAATGAAAGGGAAGCCGTTTCGCTTGGGTTTACCTTTGCCAACAACTGTTTCTCTACCTGATCCCCATACCCTGAAAACCACGGGTTTGATTTTTTATCCATTTGGACCGGAATGGCATCCGCCACTTTTCGGGCAAAGCCTCTACGCGCCCCGTTCGTAGAAACCGTATCTCTTGTAGGGTGGACACGATTCGTTAATAATATAGCGATCGTATCATTTTCCGGGTTTACTACGATGGATGTTCCTGTGTAACCGGTGTGCCCATATGTCCTTGGACTTGAGAGGGCATCCATATACCATCCTTGTTGGAGTTCCCAGCCTAACCCGTGGTCATCACCTGCAAATTGGGGGATGCGGTTTTCTGTAAGCAGCTTAACGGTTTCAGGCTCAAGGATCTTCTTGTTTCCATACGTACCCTCATTTAAAAACATGTGTGCGAATTTGGCTAAATCATTCGCTGTAGAAAAGACTCCTGCATGACCGGCTACTCCATCCAATGACCAGGCGCTTTCATCGTGTACTTCTCCCCACACAAGCCCACGATTCGTCCAAGGCTGATCTTCCGTTGCAGCAATGCGTGGTTTCAAATCCTCTTCTGGATTATACATTGTATCTTCCATTTTTAATGGTTTGGTAATATTTTTTTCAACAAATTCATCTAAGCGCATATTGGATAGGCGCTCGACGAGAGCTCCTAGGGTGATCATATTTAAGTCGCTGTAAGTATAGGTGGATCCAGGTTCATTAGCGAGAGGATATTGTAATACATGTTGTAAACGGTCGTTTCTGTCACCTTCAACTGTATAAAGAGGGATCCACGCCTTGAAGCCTGAGGTATGTGTCAAGAGCTGCTCAATCGTCACGTTTTCCTTTCCATTTTCCGCAAATTCCGGAAGGTGCTTCGCGACAGGATCGTTTAATTCGAACGCGTCCTGTTCATATAAAATCATAGCGGCGGTCGTGGTGAAAATTTTGCTGATGGAAGCGAGGTCAAAGATGGTATCTTTCTTCATGGGGATTGGGTTTTCTGATTGTGTGAATTCGTCGTCTTCATACTTCATGGCATACCCATAAGCTTCTTCTTTCACAATATGGCCTCTTCTTGCTACAAGAGTCACGGCCCCGGGCATCACGTTGTTTTCTATGGCAGAGAGTAAAAGAGGGTCAATTTCTTGTAAAGGCTCTTCTCTCATGCCTGCTCCTCGTACAGACCCAGGGTGTAGAATTGGAGAGGATGGACCAGGTTGATCCCATGAAAATGCAGGGTGGACAGTGCTTTGGTTCGTATGGACATTTGTTTTCACTCCTTTCTTCTCTATGCTCGGTCCAGGTGCTGCGAGGGTTGAATGCGGGCTTAATAGAGTTGCTCCTAAAGCAGTTGTTAATAGGATGGATACTGTTTTCTTTTTCAATTTACGACCTCCTTTTTCAGATAATTCAAGCATACGGTTTAACCTTCTAGTTGTCTATACCACTTTAGTAGTAATGGAAAAATTATACTGACATAGAAAAGGGTACAAGGGTGTGGGATAAAGGGAGTAGACGGCTTATTTACATGATTTTAACATCCGTTTTTATCCTGGTCGTTTCTTTCCTTTAAGGACTTTCATAAGATTGAGAGCAGGCCCGAGATTACTACTCCAGCACGTTCTATTGGTTTTGGGACATTTTACCCTAAATAGCGATGCGGAGTTTCAGCCTTCTATCTTTGAGGTATGTATTTATATATCTAAAAAGGAGGAATGAAAATGAAACTGATTCGTTCGTTGATCCATACTATCGTAGATATTCTCTTATTCATTCCACGTACTATAGGACGATTGATTAAGAGAATCGTATAATAAAAACATACGCAGGGCCGCTCTTTTTAAAGAGGGGCCTTTTTTTATGGGGGCAGATGTTAAAATAGTGAAGGTATGAAAATGAAATTTTCGTTGGTTGGAAAGGAGGAGGGGGACGAATGAAAGGAAAAGGGATTACACTCGTTCTCATCGGGGCCGCGAGCTTTGGGTTCACACCAATTTTTGTAAAAACAGGCTTTTCTTTAGGGTACACGCTCGGGGAACTGAACATTGTCCAAATGGCGATTGCCTTTATATTTTTATGGTTGATCAGCTTCTTCAAAAGGATTTCTTTGAGAGGAACAAGCAGGGGAGATCTTTTGAAAATTATGTTGACGGGCACGTCCGTTGGTTTGACCAGTATCTTCTATTATGGCGCAATGCAGTATTTACCAGCGTCGATTGCCATTATTCTACTTTTCCAATTCGTGTGGATTGGGATGATTTACGAATGGATCTTTACGAAAGTTGTTCCTACAAAAATTAATTTTCTTTCATTGGTTGTTACCCTCTTAGGGGTGGTGTGCGCGTCGGGTGTGATCGGTGGAGGCTTCTTTGACCTTCCATTGGCAGGACTATTTCTTGGGCTGCTTTCTGGTTTTTCTTATGCAGGTTTTGTCTTTTTCAGCGGACAGGTCGCGACAAAAACCGATCCGATTGCTAGAAGTGCTTTGATGGTTACCGGATCGTTGATTCTTGTGCTGGTTGTATTTATTCAAGACCTCCCAACACTCCCGCTATTTGACGCCCAGTTGTGGAGTATAGGGGCAGGAGTGGCTTTCGTAGGGGCAGTCATCCCACCATTGTTTTTTGCGCAGGGAGCCCCTTTGATTTCTGGAAGGCTTGCGAATGTCTTGAGTTCTATTGAACTACCTGTTGCGATTATTTCCGCTATGCTCATCCTTTCTGAATCTGTTTCCTTGGTTCAGTGGGTGGGGGTGATTTTGATCGTAGCCGCTATTTTCATAAATGAGCTTGGGGGATTTTGGCTAAAAGGGAATTCGGCAAGAAAAAGCCAGACCTTGTAATGAAAGGTCTGACTTTTGATCACACGACAGCTTGTTGTTTCGAAGAATCCTCTTTTTTGTTTTTTACATATTGGAAGACAGAAACTGCTCCGAAAACGCCTAAACCAATGAGAGAAATGACTAGGTGTGGATAAACGAGCATGAGTCCACAAGCGATAAGGGCGATTCGTTCGACCCACGTGACTTTCGTGGCGAAATATCCGATCAGTGCGGAGCTGATGGCTGCCATTCCTAATAAGGCTGTGATGACACTGATGGATAAGTTGAATGCAGTGACGTCTCCCTGCAGCAATAAAAGCGGGTTGGTGACGAACACATACGGAATGATGAATGCGGCAATTGCGAGTTTGACCGCAGTTACACCAGCTTTCATCGGATTGGCCCCGGCGATTCCTGCCCCTGCATATGCAGCGAGACAAACTGGTGGAGTGATATCTGCGACAATTCCGAAATAGAAGACAAACATGTGAACCGCAATGACGGGAACATCAAAAGCTAACAAGGCTGGAGCCGCCATCGTAGCGGTTACGACATAGTTGGCTGTCGTAGGTAGTCCCATCCCTAAAATGATACAAGCAATCATGGTGAAGAACATGACAAGGAAAAACTGGCCTTGGGCAAGGTCGATGATTCCGCCGGCAATTTTAGGTCCGAGGCCTGTAGTCGTTACTGTTCCTGCAATGATTCCAGCAGTGGCACAGGCAGCAATGACGGGAAGGGCAACACGGGCTCCTTCTTCAAGCAATTTGATAATTCCTTTCAAGGACATGCGTGTTTCTTTACGGAAAAAACTGATAACGAAGGCCGTCACGATTGCAAATAAAGCGGCATACGTCGGTGTCCGTCCTGCAAGTAAAAATCCGATAATGATGACGAGCGGAAGGAACAAGTCCAGCCGTTTGATCAGTTTGTTTGTTTTAGGAAGTTCTTCTTTTGAAAGCCCACGGATGTTTTGTTTTCTTGCTTCAAAGTGTGTCCCTAAAAAGACACCTGAAAAATACAAAAGAGCGGGGATGATCGCGATGACGATAATTTCGTTATAAGGGATTCCCGTATAAGACGCCATGATGAATGCTGCGGCACCCATGATTGGCGGCATGAGCTGCCCACCGGTCGAGGCAGAAGCTTCCGAGGCTGCAGCGAAGTGAGGTTTGAACCCTGCATTTTTCATCATCGGGATAGTAAATGATCCAGATCCTACGGTATTGGCGACTGAGCTCCCGCTAACCATTCCTTGAAGCCCGCTCGCTGCAACCGCGGCTTTGGCTGTTCCACCCGTATATTTTCCTGTTAGTCGGAGGGCGAGGTCGTTGAAAAACTGACCAATGTTCGTTTTGACGAGAATGACTCCGAAAAATAGGAATAGAAAAATATAGGTCGATGATATTTGAATCGGTATACCGAAAATGGCACTGGAACTGAAAAACATTTTCGTCGCGAGCGTCGGCCAGTCATTGCCCGCGTGCCCAATTATGGGGATGAAGTTTCCGAACATCCCATAGAGAAGGGCGAGAATAGCTATGATGACAATCGGAAGTCCGACGACGCGCCTTGTCGCTTCAAGTAACAAAAGGATGCCGGCGGTTGCGACAAATTGGTCCATATAGGTGAAGCCGAATATAATCGCTTCATTGATGAGACGGTCATAATTTTGAATGATATAAAAGTTCGCATAAAGAGCGACCGCAGCAAAGATCAGGTCATACCACGGGATGCCGCGTTTGCTCGTTAAAGAAGATTTAATCGGATAGAGGAGATAGACTAAGCACAGCGCCGCGCCTAGGTGAATGGCACCCTGGATGAGTGAAACATAAGCTCCACGGTAAGCCGTATAAAGCTGAAAAATCGTAAGTGCGCTGCCAAGGATCAATGTCACCCAGCCCCAGGTCCCGAGGTTTGTGCGGAATGTGCTCTCTTTATCGTATTTTTTCATCATTTCTTGCTTATCGACTTCCTTGTTATCTTTTTTCGTCACGCCTCTTACCTCCATTCTTTTCTTAAATCAGCGCTTTAAAGAACCGGACAAAAACAATGTCCGGTTCCGTATCCTGCCTTTATTCTAAAATGCCTGCTTCTTTGAAGTACTTCTCTGCTCCAGGGTGAAGCGGAAGATCCTGAGCACCTGTCAAGGCACTATCCTGCGTGATCAGCTTCGCTTGAGCGATCGACATATCGCCAGCATTTTCGTAAAGTGTTTTCGTCATTTCATACGCTAAATCTTCACTGACCTGGCTGGTTGAACCAAGAAGTAGCGCCAATGCGGTAATGGTTTCAACAGGCTCTTCCTGCCACTCATACGTACCAGGTTCCACTGTGTAAGCTTCGTACTGACTGTTGGCAACCACTTCATCTAAAGCGTCTCCTTCAATGTTCAGGAATTTAACTTCGCCTGTAGCCGCTTCTAATTCATCCGTTGTGGAGGATGGAACCCCTACAACCGCAAAAGAAGCGTCAATCGTATTGTTTTGAAGTTTACTTTTCGCGTCGCCAAATCCTTCTTCAAACGCTTCATAGTCTCCTTCTTCAATACCATAAGCGGAAAGAACCATCTCAGCAGCTTCACGAGTCGCTCCACCTGGAGGTCCAACAGCTACTTTTTTACCTTTTAGATCTTCAATGGACTCAATACCAGTAGAATCCAGCGTAACTACTTGAAGGGCCTCTGGATAAAGAGAACCGATGACGCCGACATTTCCGACATCTTTTCCTTCGAATTCACCCATTCCTTCAACCGCATTGATCATCGTTGTATTCTGGGCAATCCCCAACTGGAAATCTCCGGATTGGATCTTGGCGATGTTTTCAACAGAAGCTCCAGATTCAACGGAACTAACATCAAAACCTTCAACGTCAATATTATCTGTGAAAAGGTTCGCCATTTCTCCACCCAGCGGATAGTAGACGCCACCGACACTACCTGTTCCCATCGTCAGGTTTGTCATTTCTTCGCCACCATCACTTCCGCCGTCTTCTCCTGCGGAACCGCTTGTCCCACTTTCACCACAAGCACTCAAGAATAGGCTTACAGTGAAGAGGAGAACGAACATCAACCATGAATACTTTTTCATTTGAAGACCCCCTATTATAAAATTGGATTGATTTAAAAGGATCATTTTCATCCATTTAAACCAAAAACATCCTTATATTTACATGATTTTACCTTGTTTATGGTGCAATTACAATAATATTACAAAAATTAAGACGATTAAAGCGTGGGGGTAATAGTAAAGAAGAGGACCTCCTGATAGGAGCTCCTCTTCAACCGATCAAAAATGAAAGAAACTTCACTTGGAACGGACATTTCTATTCATTTATAAGCTTTCACAAACGAGACCATCCTGATCGTGCCCATCTAAGCGATGGGGGTCTTGGGCAGGACCTCCAGCTGCTTCATAAAAGGCTTGTGCTGCTTCTTGTGAAGAAAAGTCGCCGCAGTCCCGGTCAGGTCCTTGGGGGTCATAAGGAAGGCTGCCTTCATAAGGGGAAGAGGCTTTCGTTTCCTCAACGCTTGATGATTCGTCTTCACGAAATCCCTCATCCGTAACGTACCCGTCGATGCTCCAAATCCCTTTTTCTTGTTGTTTGGCACGGGTTTCTGCGTTCTTCATAGATGCTGCATGAACGTAGGGAGGATCATATTCATAAGCATATCGGGCAAGCCCTTTTTCAAGTAATTGCTGATTGAAATTCTCTCCGTCTACCCAAACATAGCCAAGAAGCCGGTCATAATGATCACGTTTCGGCCCGTCATATTCAAACCGTACTTCTTTTCCCGACAACATTTCTTTTGCATAGTCGCTTGCCTCAGGTCCAAAAGGCTGGACGGGTTTGTCAGGGTGAACGGTCTCAGGCGTGTCGACCAGTAACAAACGGACGCGTTCTTCTCTGCCGTTGATTTTAATATCGATGGTGTCTCCGTCCACAACGTTTGTAACGGTGGCATCAACATCTCCTGGCTGTTTTTCTTTGACGGATTCCTTAGATTCCTCCTCTGAAGGTGCTTCATCCTCTTTTCCTACGGAAGCATTCTCTTCAGAATCTTGTGGTTGTTCCGTTTGACTGTCAGGGTCTTCTTCTACAGGCTGTGTTTCGGTACAAGCGGTAAGTGTAGAAATAGATAGAACTAATACAACGATGAGACCACGAAAAGGCCGTATCCATGAGGACATGGACATCCCTCCTTCCTTTTCTAACAAAAAAGCTGGGGCGGGGGTGAAAGATAAAAAAACGCAGGAAATCCAAATCATCCATTCAGATTTCGTGCGTTTTCATCATAGTCCCAGCCATTCAATTGCTACCTTTTATTCTACTAGCCGCTATTTCCTTTGGCAAACATACAAAGGGGTATTCTCTTTATGTCTATATCTGACCGTGATGATTTAATGAGGATAACAGTACAAAGATTGACAAAACCCCCTGTTTTTCGAGACACTAGATCTATTAAGGAAATAGGGAGAGATACATATGGCATTTGTCATTACACAACCGTGCCAGGGCGAACAAGCCGGGGAATGCGTCGATGTTTGTCCTGTCGATTGTATTGAAAAAGGGGAAGATCAGTATTACATCAACCCTGATATCTGTATAGACTGTGGCGCGTGCGTATCGGTTTGTCCGGTAGATGCGATTGTCGAAGAGTATGAGCTCATGCCTGAAGAAGAGCCGTATTTAGAAAAAGCGGAGAAGTTCTTCGGCAATATATAAATGATCGAAAAAACGTCCATTTGATGGGCGTTTTTTTTATCAAACAATATGGCAGAACTCTTGAAGCAATGAGTTGGATCGGTTCGCAGACCCGACCGGCCTCTACAAAGTGTCACGAAACTGAGTCCCGAACATTAAGAAACAAATGTGGAGGTCATTCATCAAAAAAATGGCTGATTCTCCAAAGAGTGATGTTTTCTTCGTTTAAAAATCAGACAATTATGATAATTTTTGCGGTTGAAAAGAGGAATAAGGGGTATGAGAGTAGAAAGAACTTATTATAATAATCTTTTGCTCAGGAGTTGATTAGGATGCTTGTGTCAGTTTATCCCCCAGAAGGTTCATATCAGGACAGGTACTATTTGATTGATCAATTAAGGGATTTAGGTTACACAGAGGATGCCTTTGGAAAAAGGACGATTGAGATGACTTTGCCTGAGTTGCAGCAAATTTTCATCAACTTGGAGTATCAAAGAGAATGTGCACTGGAAAATTAAAACGAAGAAATTCCGGATTGAAAAAGTCTTTACAGCTAAAAAGAAGCGAACCGGCTATCTTACATAGGCGACTCGCTTCTTTATGCATTATTATTAAAAATCTTAATGGTCTGAAAATGACTTTTTAGGCAGACCGGTGTGCGGCGATGAAAAACATGATGAAACCGGCCCCAAAAAAGAGTGTGCTCATTATATTGATATAATAGACGTTTGTCTACAAAAAAAGCCAGAGCGAGCACGCTCTGGAATTGAAAGAGGGAGACATTCTACAGGTAGAGGTTGTAGAGAATATGTCTCGCCGTCTATTATAACCAAACCTATATTGAGAAAACAATTTTTCTCTAGAATTCTTTTAATTGCAAAGATAACGAACAATGAACCAGAAGGTGGTGATGACCTCTGGTTCTTTTTTATGCACACCCGAATAGTGGAAAGTCGTTGACTGACCATCCACGTTTGTGTGAACCACTTATTACGGGTAACGGTGGTTCACACGAAAAGGTTTATTAGTTGTAGAAGGAAGCTCCTACGATAATCAAAAGGATGAACAATACAACGATCAAAACGAAAGTGCTTCCGTATCCACCGCCGTATCCGCCGCCATATCCGCCGCAGCCACCATACCAGCTCATATCTTTCACCACCTTTTTTAATCCTATACGACACAGTATGAGGGGACGGGCTCTGAAGGCAGGGCGAATGTCCACATTTATTTATTAGAGACTTTCGTGAACAAAAAAAGTGGTTTTCTTGAAGAAAAATTACAAATGATCGCCTGTGTTTTATTGAACCTTTTCACACTGAATCGATGCTCATTTGAGATAAAAAAGAAAAAAAGAAAAGAGAAAAAGAAACGGGATGTCAAGCCTCTCAACGGTGTAAGCGCTTAACTCATTCATCGAATCTTTTGAGTGTTCAGAAAATTTACTAAAAACCTGTTGACCTTCCCTCGAAATGGGTTTAAAGTAGTCCTCAATCAACCACATCGATCACTTCAATCGTCTGGTTGGTTCATGCGAAAGACCTGAGATTGGGACCCTGAAAATGTAAGATCACCACTTACCAGAAGGGTCCACATTTTCTTTATCATTCTTTAATCATTTCAAACATTAAACTATAAAAGAAAGGAGTGCTGAAAATGAGCAGCCAATGGATTTATATGAGCGGCGAATACGTGAAGAAAGAAGAAGCTGTCGTTTCCGTTTATGATCATGGTTTCTTATATGGAGATGGGGTGTTCGAAGGGATTCGCGTATACGAAGGCAACATTTTCAAGCTTGATGAACACTTAAACCGTCTTTATGATTCAGCGAAGTCGATCATGCTCGAGATCCCACATAGCAAGGAGGAACTCGAAGAGATTATTGCTGAAACGGTCCGCCGTAACCAGTTGGAAACCGCTTATATCCGCGTCGTCGTTTCTAGAGGCGCCGGCAATCTGGGTCTGGACCCGGCCAGCTGTGCGAATCCTCGCTTGGTTGTCATTGCTGAAGCACTCGCTTTGTTCCCGAAAGAACTATATGAACGCGGGGTCCGGCTTGCATCTGTTTCAAGCAGAAGAAATCGTCCGGACGTGTTACCGCCCCAAGTGAAATCGTTGAATTACTTAAATAACATTCTCGTGAAAATGGAAGCCAATCAAGCAGGCGTTGATGAAGCTCTTATGCTGAATGATCAAGGCTATGTAACCGAGGGTTCTGCCGATAACATCTTTATCGTGAAGAATGGAACGATTTTAACACCGCCGACTTATTTAGGTGCTTTGGAAGGGATAACCCGTAACGCCATCATCGATTTAGCCGAAGAAAAAGGCTACAAAGTCAAGGAACAGCCGTTTACGAGACATGATGTTTACGTCGCAGATGAAGTATTTTTGACAGGTACAGCGGCAGAAGTGATTGCCGTTGTGGAAGTCGATCAGCGAAAAGTTGGAGATGGGAAGCCTGGCGTTGTCACAAACCACTTGCTTTCAGAATTCAGAAAAGTAACGACAACAGACGGATACAAAGTGTACAGCAAAGATCAAGCGCACGTCAGTTAGTAGAGGAAAGCTGAGCAGAGTCTGAGGCAGTTGAAAAATAAATCACACGAACACGATGAAAGGAATAAAGGAATAAGTGCTTGTATTCCCAGAGAGCCGGGGTTGCTGGAAGCCCGGAAATACATCTTATTCTGACATCATCCTTGAGTGTCCACGCCGAACGTTCATCCAGTAGGCGGGACCAGGTGTTTCACCGCACCTGTTATCAAAAGGGGTTCATATTTTGGATCCCATGAGGTGGAGCTTGTTATAGAGCTTCACGAATGAGGGTGGTACCGTGGAAGTAAAGAGAGACCTTTTCACCCCTCACATTCTTACGACACTGTTGTTGTGTTGCAGGAATTTGAGGAGGAAGAAGGTCTCTTTTTTGTTCGAAAGGCGAAAGGTTTGAAGCGGAAAAACATCACTGAAAACATCCGCTTTTCATAAAAGATATGTTCAACACAGGAGGGATGAAAAATGAAGGCACAGGCAAGTGCGGAACAAGAGACCGCGACAAAGACAGGAGCCGATTTGCTCGTAGAAGCTTTAATCGGTCAAGGTGTCGAAACGTTATTCGGATATCCAGGTGGCGCGGTTTTACCAATTTATGATGCGATTTACCGGGCGGAAGGCAGCTTTGATCATATTCTTCCAAGACATGAACAAGGTGCGATCCACGCAGCGGAAGGATATGCAAGGGTTTCAGGAAAAGCCGGAGTCGTAATCGGGACATCAGGACCAGGAGCAACAAACTTAGTTACTGGTATTGCGGATGCGATGATGGACTCCATTCCACTCGTTATTTTTACCGGTCAGGTAGCGAAAGGCGTCATCGGAACGGATGCGTTCCAAGAATCAGACATCATGGGGATCACGACGCCGATTACTAAACACAATTATCAAGTCCAGGAAATCGAGGACCTGCCGAGAATTGTGAATGAAGCTTTTCATATTGCGACGACAGGAAGACCAGGGCCGGTCGTTGTGGATATTCCGAAAGACATCAGTTCAACGGTTTATGCAAAGGAAGTGAAGAGTGATTTTCATTTGCCGGGCTATCAGCCGACCGTCAAGCCGAATCCACTTCAGGTCAGCAAACTGCACGACGCTCTTGTGGAAGCGAAAAAACCGGTGGTACTTGCAGGATCCGGTGTCATTCATGCAGGTGCTTCGGAGGAGTTAAAAACGTTCGTCCAAAACTATCAACTGCCGGTTACGACTACGCTTCTCGGGCTTGGCAGTTACCCGGGCACCTGTGATTTGTCCCTCGGAATGGCTGGGATGCATGGGACGTATTCGGCAAACACCGCCCTTTATGAATGCGATCTGCTGATTAATATCGGTTCCCGCTTTGATGACAGACTGACGGGTAATCTTAAGCACTTCGCACCGAACGCGATGGTCGCCCATATTGATATCGACCCTGCTGAGATTGGAAAAAACATTCCGACGCACATTCCTATCGTATCGGATGCCAAAGCAGCGCTGGAAGCTTTGAATGCCAAGACTGTGAAAGGGCTGCACCACAAGGGATGGATGGATGCGATCAGCCAAAACAAAATCGATTATCCACTCTGGCATGATCAGCCGGATGAACTCATCGTCCCTCAATGGCTCATGCAAAAAGTCTATGAATACACAAGTGGAGAAGCGGTCGTTACGACAGACGTCGGGCAGCATCAAATGTGGGCGGCCCAATACTATCAATTTGACCGGCCAAACCGCTGGGTCACTTCTGGCGGCCTTGGAACGATGGGCTACGGGTTCCCGGCAGCAATCGGAGCACAGCTGGCCGACATGGATTCCACCTGCGTCGCTGTTGTGGGTGACGGTGGTTTTCAAATGACACTTCAGGAACTGTCTGTTCTACAAGAACGGAGATTACCTGTCAAAGTGTTAATCGTCAATAACCAGGCATTAGGGATGGTAAGACAGTGGCAGGAAAAGTTTTATAGTGAAAGATACTCAGAATCAATCATCGATGTGCAGCCGGACTTTGTGAAACTAGCGGAAAGCTACCAAGTTCCCGGCTATAAGATTGAAACCCAGGAAGAACTTTTGGAGGTATTGCCGAAAGTACTGGGGGATGATCAGCCGGCGGTCATCGATTGCCGCGTCCTTCAAAAAGAGAATGTCTATCCGATGATTGCACCAGGAAAAGGATTACACGAAATGATTGGGGTGAAACGATGAAGCGAATCGTCACAGCTACCGTTCATAATCGAAGCGGGGTGCTGAACCGAGTGACTGGATTACTTGCCAAAAGGCAATTCAACATTGAAAGTATTTCCGTCGGGCGGACAGAGACGGAAGGCGTCTCAAAGATGACGTTCGTCGTGGAAGTCGAAGATGACCGTAAGCTCGAGCAGCTCACCAAACAACTGAACAAACAAATTGATGTTTTGAAAGTGTCAGACATCACAGACAAAGCAATTGTCGCCCGGGAGCTAGCGATGGTGAAAGTGATAAGCAACCCACAGATCCGCAGCGAAATCCAGGGCATCATCGAACCGTTCCGTGCATCAATTATTGATGTCAGTAAAGAAAGCGTCACGGTTCAGGTGACAGGTAAATCAGATAAAGTCGATGCGCTCATCGATCTATTAAGGCCTTATGGCATAAAAGAACTTGCCAGAACAGGCTTAACCGCATTCACCCGCGGTCATCAGCCGCAAGTAGCAGAATTCAAATCTTACTCTCTATTAAAATAATTTCCCGAAAGGATGGATGTAAAAATGGCACACGTATACTATCACAACGATATTAAAGACGAGGTACTAAAAAATAAGAAGGTCGCTGTTGTAGGTTATGGATCCCAAGGTCATGCACACGCTCAGAACTTGAAGGAAAGCGGCCATAACGTCGTTGTTGGTCTTCGTAAAGGAAAGTCCTGGGATAAAGCGGAACAAGACGGGTTGGAAGTGAAGAATGTTGCAGATGCTGTAGCAGAATCCGATGTTGTCATGGTTCTTCTTCCGGATGAGTATCAGCCGAAAGTGTATGAAGAATCCATCAAACCGAACTTGAAGTCCGGCGCAGCTCTTGCTTTCGCTCATGGATTCAATGTTCACTTCAACCAGGTTGTTCCTCCATCAGACGTGGATGTATTCCTTGTCGCACCAAAAGGACCGGGACACCTTGTCCGCCGTACGTTTGAAGAAGGCGCTGGTGTACCTGCACTGATCGGTGTTGAACAGGACGTCACTGGGGAAGCGAAAGAGATCGCTCTTGCTTATGCGAAAGGAATCGGCGGCGGCCGTGCAGGGGTTCTTGAAACATCCTTCCAAGAAGAAACAGAAACCGATCTATTCGGTGAGCAGGCCGTCCTTTGCGGTGGACTTTCAAGCCTTGTAAAAGCCGGTTTCGAAACGTTGACAGAAGCAGGCTATCAGCCGGAAGTGGCGTACTTTGAATGTATGCACGAGCTCAAATTGATCGTTGACTTGATGTACGAAGGCGGACTTGAAGGCATGCGTTACTCCATCTCTGATACAGCCCAGTGGGGTGACTTCGTATCAGGCCCACGCGTCGTTGATGAGAGTACGAAAGCTCGCATGAAAGATGTACTGACAGACATCCAAACAGGGAAGTTTGCCAAAGGATGGATCCTTGAGAACCAGGTGAACCGTCCAGAGTTCAACGCCATTAATTCCCGTGAAAACAATCATCAAATCGAGAAGGTGGGTAGAGAGCTCCGTGAACTGATGCCGTTCGTCAAGAAGTCCCAATCCAAAGAAAAGGATGTGGTCACACATGGCTCACGTTAACGTTTTCGACACAACCTTGAGAGACGGAGAACAATCCGCTGGTGTCAATTTGGATCGTTTAGAAAAAGTGGAAATTGCCAAACAGCTGGAACGTTTAGGTGTAGATATTATGGAGGCGGGTTTTCCCGCTTCCTCTCAAGCCGATTTTGAAGCGGTCAAAGAGATCGCTGATACCGTCCGCGGTTGTTCGGTCACAGGCTTAGCGCGAGCTAACAAACGTGACATAGACATTGCGTGGGAAGCATTGAAAGGCGGAGCGGAGCCGAGGCTGCACGTATTCATCGCTACCTCTCCGATTCATATGACACACAAGCTGAAAAAGACACCGGATGAGGTGGTAGAAAAAGCTGTGGAAATGGTCGCCTATGCGAAGGAGAAATTTCCATACGTCCAGTTTTCCGCGGAAGATGCGCTCAGGTCCGATCAAGACTTTCTCGTACACATTATCGAAAAAGTGATTGACGCTGGAGCGAGTGTCATCAACCTTCCGGATACCGTAGGATTCACAACTCCTGACGAAATCGGCCGGCTTTTCCGATATGTAAGAGAGAACGTTCCGAACATCGACAAGGCGATTTTGTCTACGCACAATCATGATGATTTGGGAATGGCTGTAAGCAACTCCCTCGCTGCGATTGAAAACGGAGCAAGGCAAATCGAAGGGACGATCAATGGCATTGGCGAGCGTGCCGGAAACGCAGCGCTTGAGGAAATCGCTGTCGCATTGAAGATCCGCCAAGATCGTTTTGATTTTGAAACAGGCCTTGTTTTGAAAGAAATCAAGCGGACCAGTGATCTCGTCAGCCGCCTGACAGGGATGCAGGTGCCAGGCAACAAAGCCGTTGTAGGACGCAACGCTTTTGCCCATGAATCCGGGATCCACCAGGACGGCATGCTGAAGGAGTCGACAACCTATGAAATTATCACCCCAGCGATGGTTGGCATCGATTCCAATCGAATGGTGTTAGGGAAACATTCCGGACGGCATGCGTTCAAACAAAAAGCGGAAGAACTTGGGTTCGAACTCAGCGAAAACAAGCTGAAGGAAGCTTTTGAATCATTTAAGACATTGACAGGCAAGAAGAAAGAAGTGACGGATGATGATCTATTCGCCATTTTGACAGACACTCAGACGGAAGACGAAGATCAGCCTAAATACGAGTTGAAAGCCTTCCAGGTTCAATATGGCAGCATCAACCGTCCGACAGCGACCGTCCTTCTGACACGTCCGGATGGAGAAGAAGTGGAGAAGGCCAATACTGGAGAAGGAAGCGTCGAAGCCATCTACAACACGCTCGATGATCTGATTGATGCCGATGTTCATCTGCAAGACTATCAATTGAGTTCCATCGGTAAAGGACGCGACGCTTTAGCAGAAGTCCACGTCCAATTGACGGTAGATGGAATCAAAGCATCTGGTCGAGGATCGGCACAGGATGTATTGGAAGCCTCTGCCCACGCCTTTTTGAACGCCGTAAACCGCACATTATATAGAAGCAAATTCGAGAATTATCAAAGAGTGCAAGTATAACTAAAGGGGGATGCACATGGAAAAACACATCGTACTTTTGCCAGGAGACGGGATCGGTCCAGAAGTGACAAAAGCAGCAAAAAACGTACTGCAGTCGGTCGCGGATCGATTTCAGCACACCTTCACTTTTGAGAGTCATGACATCGGAGGAGTGGCGATCGACAATCACGAAACGCCCCTCCCGGAGGATACGGTCGAAGCAGCGAGAAAAGCAGATGCCATTTTCCTTGGAGCGGTCGGTGGACCGAAATGGGATCAGCTTCCCGGTCATATGAGGCCGGAAAAAGGGCTGCTTGGGATCCGCAAACAACTCGGCTTGTTTGCGAATCTCCGTCCTGTCAAAGCGTTTCAACAGTTGCTCCATGCATCACCTTTGAAACACGAGGTCGTCGCGGCAAGCGATCTATTGATCGTACGTGAGTTGACTGGCGGGTTGTACTTTGGAGAACCGAGAGAACGACGCAACAACGGGAAAGCTGTCGTCGATACGCTGGCATACGAACGTCGTGAGATTGAAAGAATCGTAGAGCAGGCTTTCCAAAGTGCACAGGTGCGAAGGAAGCAGCTTACTTCAGTTGATAAAGCGAATGTTCTCGAATCGAGCCGTATGTGGCGGGAAGTCGTCGAGGAGAAAAAGGAGAAGTACCCGGATGTAAGGGTGGAACATATGCTTGTGGATGCCGCTGCGATGAAGCTTGTTACGAATCCTTCTTACTTTGATGTCATCGTGACAGAAAACATGTTCGGGGACATCTTGAGTGATGAAGCGTCTGTACTGACAGGATCACTCGGTATGCTGCCATCCGCCAGCTTAAACGAAACAGGTGTCGGACTTTATGAACCGGTTCACGGTTCTGCCCCAGATATCGCAGGGGAAGATAAAGCGAATCCACTCGCAAGTATTCTATCTGTTGCCATGATGCTCAAGCATTCATTCGGCATGGAAGAAGAAGCAGAACAGGTGGAAGCGGCTGTGCAGGAAGTGTTGGACGAAGGCTACCATACCGCAGACATCGATCTCGTAGGTGGTACTGTCGTCAGTGGAAGTGAATTGGCCAGAAGAGTGGTTGATCAAATCAGCACAAGTGATACAACAGAAAATATCATGCGTTGTTACGTATAAACACGAAGGGAGCGGAACGGAATGAGTCATCCAAAAACCATTGTAGAAAAAATTTGGGATCAGCATGTCGTCCATGAAGAAGAAGGGAAGCCGAACCTCCTCTACATCGACCTGCATCTGATTCATGAGGTGACCTCTCCCCAGGCGTTTGAAGGATTGCGAATGGCCGGAAGGAAAGTGAGAAGACCGGATCGTACGTATGCGACGATGGACCATAACGTCCCGACGATCCATCGTAACGTCATTAAAGATGAAGTTTCCAAAAAGCAGATGGAGACTTTGAAGGCAAACTGTGAAGAGTTCGGCGTCCGCCTCGCGGACATCAACCACCCGGATCAAGGGATCGTTCACGTCATCGGACCGGAACTTGGTCTGACACAGCCGGGTAAAACGATCGTTTGCGGTGATAGCCATACCTCTACACACGGCGCTTTTGGAGCATTGGCATTTGGAATCGGAACGAGTGAAGTGGAGCACGTGCTTGCCACCCAATCCTTATGGCAGGCACCTCCGAAAACTCTTCAAGTCAACGTCGATGGGGTGCTTGGAACAGGCGTCACAGCGAAGGACTTAATCCTCGCGATCATTGGTAAATACGGGGTCCGCTTCGGTACAGGTCATGTGATCGAGTACACCGGGGAAGCTGTCCGTAATCTTTCGATGGAGGAACGGATGACGGTATGCAACATGTCCATTGAAGCAGGAGCAAGAGCCGGGTTGATCAGTCCTGATGCAACGACGATCGACTACATGCGGGGCAAGCGCTATGTACCGGAAGGAGAAGCTTTTGATGAAGCGGCTGAACAGTGGCTCGCTTTAGCTTCCGACGAAGGAGCAGAATATGACCAGACGCTTACGATTCATGCGGATGAAATTGAACCGCAGGTCACATGGGGAACGAACCCTTCTCAATGTGTTCCTGTCGGCGGTCGTGTACCCGATCCAGAATCGGTGGAAGATGATCGTGACGGTATTGAACGAGCGATTGAGTATATGGGTCTTGAGGCGAACCAGAGTATTGAATCGATCCCTGTCGAGCATGTGTTTATCGGTTCCTGCACAAACTCCAGGCTGAGCGATTTGCGTAAAGCGGCAGAAATCGTTCGTGGCGGCCGTGTTCATGAAGGAGTAAGAGCTCTTGTCGTCCCTGGTTCTAAATCTGTGAAAGATGCAGCAGAAGCGGAAGGGCTGGATACGATATTCTTGACCGCAGGATTTGAATGGCGCGATGCCGGCTGCAGCATGTGTCTTGCGATGAACGATGACATCGTCCCACCTGGGGAACGCTGTGCTTCCACTTCCAACCGGAACTTCGAGGGGCGCCAGGGAAATGGTGCCCGTACCCATCTCGTCAGTCCGGAAATGGCAGCAGCGGCTGCATTGGAAGGTCATTTTGTCGATGTCAGAAAATACGCCAGTACAGTAGGAGGGTGAAGAGATGGAACCGATCAAACAACACAGTGGTCTGGTCTACCCATTGGATCGATCGAATGTCGATACCGACCAGATCATTCCGAAGCAATTTTTGAAAAGGATTGAACGACAGGGGTTCGGCCAGTTTCTCTTCTACAACTGGCGATTCAACGAGGATGGAACACTACGGGAAGATTTCTCTTTAAATGACCCGAAGTATGATGGTGCTTCTGTTCTTGTCGGCGGTGAAAACTTCGGGTGCGGTTCCTCCAGGGAACACGCACCATGGGCGATTCAGGACTATGGCTTTAAAGTGGTTATTGCCCCGAGTTTCGCCGACATTTTTTACAACAACTGCTTCAAAAACGGAATCCTTCCGATTCAGTTACCGAAGCCGGTTGTGGATCAGCTGATGGAAAAGGCTACGAAAGAAAAGTATGAAGTGAAGGTCGATTTGGAAAAGCAGATCATTGATGACGGGGACTTAGAAGTGTCCTTCGACATCCAGTCCTACCATAAAGAAATGCTTTTGAATGGCTGGGACGAAATTGCAGTCACTTTGACCTATGAAGACAAAATCGACCAGTACGAAAAACAAAACAAAGGAGTGAAGACGTTGGGGATTTCTTAACGCTAGCTAAAGTCATGGATGCACAGGAACAGTTGCAGGAGGTGGTGCACCGCACCCCGCTGCAAACATCAACAACCTTCAATGAAAAAACCGGACAGCACGTCTATTTGAAGATGGAGAATCAGCAGAAAACAGGTGCTTTCAAAGTGCGGGGAGCCTCCTATAAGGTGGCATGCCTGACGGAAGTAGAAGCGTCCCGCGGTGTAATCGCAGCATCTGCCGGGAACCATGCCCAGGGCGTCGCTCTTGCTGCAGCGAAGCGTGGCATTCAGGCACAGATTTTCATGCCGGAAGGAACACCGAGAGCGAAAGTGGAAGCGACACAAGGGTATGGAGCGAAAGTCGTTCTTACCGGCGAGTCCTTCCAGGAAGCTTACCAGGCCGCTTTGCTTGAGCAGGAAAGAACAGGTGCTACTTTTCTTCATCCGTTCGATGACTATGATGTGATGGCAGGACAAGCGACAGTCGCCGTTGAAATGCTGCAGCAACAGCCGGATTTGAACCGTCTGTTCGTACCGATCGGCGGTGGCGGGCTGATCGCTGGTATTGCGTTCGCAGCCAAACAGCTGAAGCCGGACATTAAAGTCATCGGTGTCCAATCAGCGAAAGCCCCTTCCATGTACAATGCTTTGTACAAAAAAGGACCTGAAAAACTGACATCTGTTTCGACGATTGCTGACGGAATCGCCGTGAAGGAAAGAGGAAGACTCACCTACACGTGTATCCAAAAATACGTGGATCAAGTGATTACGGTGGAAGAACATGAAATCGCAAAAGCCATGCTGATGCTGCTTGAACGTGAAAAAACACTGGTTGAAGGAGCGGGAGCCACTGCGCTTGCCGGTCTCCTCAGCACGTGTGACACGTTTGAACAACAGCAATGCGGTGTTGTCTTGAGTGGAGGAAACATGGATCTATCCCGATTGCCGCTGATCCAGAAGCTAGCCAACCCGAAGAAAGTGGTCATCGCTTAAGGTGACAGCCAGGAAGAGTGTTTGAGCTCTTCCTGGCTTTTTTTGTTGGGTGTGATAGTTATAGAGGAATATGAATATAGCTGTATCATTTTAAGGGTGTAAAAGTTAGCATTAGAATTTAAGTAGTAACTGCCTTATGAGGAATTATCAGTCGGTTTGGGACTTTTATCGGTAGCTTTTGAATATTTAACGGTGACTTTGATGCATTTATCAGTGGCTTTTAATCATTAATCAGCGGGTTCGATGCTTTTATAGGTGTGCCCTCAATATTCTTCTGGGAAAATTTCAGTACCTTTGGGGTATTTATTAGCGACTTTGGAACTATTATTACGATCTTCGGATATTCATTCAGGGAAAAAGAAAAGGAGAGCCGGCACATGTAGCCGGTTCTCCTTTTCTATTATTTCAATAAATCAAGCAGCGTTTGGTTGAATTTTTCTTTTTCATCATAAACCATTCCGTGGCCGCTGTTTTCAAAAGGGATGAGAGTGCTGTTCGGAATTTTTTCATTCAAAATCTCGGAAAATGCGTAATCACAGATTTCATCGTGTTTTCCATGGAGGAGGAGGGTAGGTACTTCAATCTGACTGACTTCCTCCCGTAAATCTTCATCTCTTAGTGACTCTGCGCAAGCAATGGTGGCGTGAGCTGATGCTTCAAGGCCGAGGCTGTGGAACCATTCTCCGAAAGATTCCGAGATATCAGAATGGTAGAACCCTTCGCCGAAATCTTTCAATGCAGCTGGACGGTCGTTTTGGATCGCTTGGATCAGGCCGTCGACTTCTTCTTTCTTCATGCCGTGGGAATACCCTTCTCTTTGAGTGAAACTTGGAGCGGCCGGACCTGCCAGAATCAACTGCGCCAATTCTTTGTTTGCAAATTTCGTAGCATAGCGGACTGCAATCGGCCCGCCCATAGAAAAGCCTGTTAAATAGAAGTTTTCCAGTTGAAGGTATTCCACAACGGTTTTCACATCATGAGCAAGTGTATCGTAATCATAGCCGAAAGCCGGTTTGTCTGATTTTCCGAATCCCCGCAGGTCGATGCCGATGAAGCGGTAGCCTTTCCGGGGTAATGTGTTCATTTGATATTCGAACATTTGATGGTTCAGGGGCCAGCCATGAAGGAATACGATCGGCTGTCCTTCTCCGATATCTTGCACGAATAAGTCAATATGGCGGTCATGATCCACTTCGATATAGAGTGACATTTGAATAAAAACCCCTTTTTTTATGTTATGAAGAATATTCCCGGTCTCCGCCATTTAAAACTGATCAATATTAGAAAGCTTCATCCCACTATTCTGTTTATCTTCCTTATCCCTCTATATAATAGAAAGCGGAGGTGCTGGAAATGAATCTATTATTCAAGCCGGTAACAAAAGAAAATTGGGAAACATGTGTCAGCCTGAAGGTCGATGAAAGCCAAAAAGGCTTTGTTGCTGAGAATTGGTATTCGATCATAGAAGCTTCTTTTGAAAAGGAGTTTTTTCCTACTTGTATTTATGTTGGCGACATGATGATTGGTTTTCTTATGTACGACCGTGATCCTGAAACAAAACGTTTGGAAGTAAGTCGTTTTATGATCGATCAAAATCATCAAGGAAAAGGGTACGGAAAAGCATCGATGACCGCTTTGCTTGCTCTTATTAAGGAAACGTATGGTCCTGTCGACTTCTACACAAGTGCAGAACCCGAGAATGAAGGAGCCATCGGGCTTTATGAATCTCTTGGTTTTGAAAGAACAGGAGAAGTCATGTGGGGCGAAGTTGTCTTGAAAGTGACAATCACATAGGATAAAAACACAAGAAAAAAGAGGCTGGGACATAACCAGTCGAAAACGTAAAAAAGGGTTCCGGTCATCGAATTTTGATGACCGGAACCCTTTTTTACTGAGTTTATCTTATCATTGGTTAGACGGTTTCCGTTTCTGGCCGTGTACTTTCTCAAGTTCACGGCCAGGAAGGCAAATCCTAATTCATTTTCCACACACTCTTTGCCCCTCACGGACATTCGAGTGAAACGCAAATTAGCCTTCAAAAATCCAAAAACTGGCTCTACGTCTACCTTACGTTTTCCGTAGATTTCACCCGTTTTCTCGTCTGAAAGCTTCTCCTT
>NZ_FNIZ01000020.1 GCF_900104185.1 Halobacillus aidingensis
TACTGATCCATTCCGATCAAGGATGGCATTATCAAATGAAACAATATCGAGACCGTCTACAAAAAGCAGGCATTACACAAAGTATGTCACGTAAGGGCAACTGCCATGATAATGCCGTCATAGAAAATTTCTTTGGAATTATGAAATCCGAGTTCCTTTATCATAAAGAGTTTGAAAGTGTTGAGCACTTCAAGGAGGAGCTCTCAACATTTATGAAAAAATACAACAATACCAGAATCAAGTCTAAACTAAGGATGAGCCCGGTCCAATTCCGCAATAAGCATCAAGCAACAGCCTAATTACATAGTGTCCAATTTTATGGGGTCAGTACACGTCCTGTGGGGTCTCACCAAGCACTTTTTTCCCACAGGAGTCTCGCCATTCCCCTCCGCCCCTTTGCCATATAAGTATCTCGAAACCACTTCAATAAATAGCGATGCTTTCCATATTAGCTTTTAGATCCTAGAATGTATATTCTACATGGAAAGCCTGCTATAGAGCGCTTTAATACTATAGACCAGGAATTGTGAAAGACACTCATCCTCGGCAAAGGGGTTCGTTTCACGCATACATCAAATGGGATGGTTGGGAAGCTGCGAGACTCCCGTGGGAGAAAGGAGATAGGCGAGATCCCGCAGGACGAAGTCCGAGGAAGCTTGCCACTCCCCCACAGGAAAGCGAGTAGCTTCCCAACCAACCCTAACGCTCAACCAGGCAACGAACCCCGGAAACATCTCTAAATTGAGTCTTCTACAATCCTGCCAGATAGTTGAATAAGTCATTTATGATTTTAGTTCGTAACATGAAGGTTTGACCATTTTTACAATGGGAATAATAAAAAAAGGACGGGATGAAAATGAACAAAACTATGATGAAGAATACATTGATGGAAGCACTAGGAATGGAAGTTCTGACGGCAGATCCGACAAAGGTAGAAATTCGCATGCCTGTCGATCACCGTACTCATCAGCCCATGGGGTTCCTCCATGGTGGAGCAAGTGTGGCATTAGCCGAGAGCGCTGCGAGCATCGGAGCATTTTTAAACATTGACCCTGCTAAACAACAAGTTTTCGGTGTAGAAATCAATGCCAATCATATAAAAAGTGCTCGTGATGGATATGTAAAAGGAACAGCAACCCCGGCCCATATCGGAAAAAATACGATGGTATGGGAAATACAAATTGTTAATGAAGCTGATGAATTGGTGTGTTTATCCCGATGCACCGTAGGAGTCGTTCCATTAAAAAAATAACCGAACTGTATAGTCGAAAGGAGTCACTTTTAACATGTTGAATGATAAGCAAAAACAGAAATTCAAGGACCGCCTTTTAGAAATGAAAGAAGAAGCGGAAGCGCAAATGGAAGAATACAAAGAAGATCAAGCTAAAGAAGATTATGAAAACGACCGAACCGGTGAAATATCGAGCGTTGCTGATCATCCTGGCGACCAGGGAACAGATCAATTTGAGAGAGCGAAAGAACAAACGTTTTATGAACAGGCGCGAGAAAAATTAATGGAAGTAGAAGATGCTCTAAAGCGTATGGAAGAGGGACGTTATGGTCTGAGTGAAAAGTCAGGTGACCCCATACCAGTCGAGCGTTTGGAAGCCATGCCTACAGCACGTTATAACGTGGAAGAAATTGAAAACGAAAAAAACTAAGCAAATGAAAAGCGAGGGGCATGGGCCCCTCGCTTTCTTTATGCGGCTGACTGGCGTACACTTTTTTGTTCAATCCAGTCCTTCATTTTCACGAATAACATAATAAATAATGATCCAGCAATGGCTCCTTTAATCACATTAAAAGGAAGAATCCCCGCTACGATCGTCATCCATTTCACATCTGTACTCATTGTCTCCCAACCCATAAACCAGCTGTACGCAGGGAGGATAAGGAAATAATTGAGCACACTCATCGTCACTGCCATAAAGACGGAACCAAAAACCAAACCTAAAACGAGTGATTTCATCGTCTTGCCTTTACGATAGATAATGGCAACCGGAACAATGAAAAGGACGCCGGCAAAGAAATTCGCAACGACCCCTATGGGATCAGAAACTCCTGTAAAAATCATATATAAAGCATTTTTCAAACCTTCTACCACAATACCTGCGAGTGGTGAAAATAAAATCGCAGCTAGAAGAGCAGGAATGTCACTAACATCCACTTTTAAATAAGGGGGTAAAAAAGGAAGCGGAAATTTCAAGAACATTAACACCATAGATATCGTACCAAGTAACGCTAGAATGACTAACTTTTGCAGTTTTGATGAATGCCCTGTATAAGAGTCCATCATCGATCTCCTCCTTCATCTTTTCATCGATTCACATCCCAGATGAAGGTAAACGGCCTATAAAAACACATAAAAATAACCCTGTAGCATTTAGGGCTAAGGGTAGTCGTGTCCATAGGAAATAGAGGTAGTGTTAAATCTACCACATCCGTTCGACATCTTCTCCCATCCAGACTTTAACTGTCGGTCCCGGACTTTCACCAGGTCCACCGCATGGTCAAACCATACGGGTCACGGACTTGAAGAATCCACGTTCTTCTTACCGTCGGTCGGGAATTGCACCCTGCCCCGAAGATGGAATCGATATTTTATTGTAAACTTATTTTATACAAAGCCCTATGATATCGCAAGTTAAAAGTTTTGCATCGGATTGTTTTCGGTTCTTTTCGGATTAAAAAGAATGGTTGTTGACGAGTTTCGTCAACAATTCGTCAACAAAAAAAGACCAACAGCTTAGAAGGCTGTTGGAGTGGGTATGATTGCACAAGATAGACTATTGCAGAACACTACTAAATCAACGTTCTTTATGATTAATGAAGATGTCTTCTAATAAAAATGGGGCAATAATAATGAATTTCAGTCCTATTTTCTGCCTCCTTGCCCCAATCAGACGTGCGTTTTGTTTCACCATCATAAAACATTAAATCATCCAAACGATTCTGTAGAGATCCGTTCGGATGATTTATGTTAAAAAGAATTCACGCCACTCCTTCAAAACACACCGCTTCCCTACAGGATCTTCGACTCGCGCTTTTCCCACAGAGTCCGCGTATTTTGACTATGCGAATTACCTGCATTTATACACATAATCATTTTTTGACATCACTGCTTTACTTATCTTCTGGTCTCTCTTTCCGCTTTATAATATATGACTATTTGCCTGTAGAAAGAACTGTGATTGTTCATAGTTGTACGTCACTTTAGAAAAGTCGAACGGCTGCCCGTTCGTTAAGTGAAAAATACTCTCCATGAAAAGCTTCGGATCCCCTTCTTTCAATCCTAAATACGCGGCTTCTTCTTCATTCAGTTTATCAACGTGAAGGTAAATATCTGAGAAACCAACCTTCAAACCGAGACCTTCTTGGATGTAATGAAAGATCGACTCAGAAGCAATCTCCCAATTCAAGTAGGTGACAGACGATTTATTATAGTACGACTCCTCTAGACAGAGTGTTTGTCCGTTAATGTAGCGGATGCGCTTCACATAATAAACCTTCTGGTGCTGATCGATGTTCAAGTTATAAGCCACTTCTTCTGTCGGTTGACAAACCTTTAACTCGACCACCTCAGATGTGACATTAAATTCTTCCAGGTCCTTTTTAAATCCCTGATTTGATAACAGACTGATGTATCCTTTCCTGTTATGTCTTCTGACAAAAATTCCGCTGCCCCTTACTTGATACACGACTCCCTTTTTCTCCAGAAGATCCAGGGATTTCGTAATGGTGCTCTTACTCACGTTAAAACGTGCCATCAGATTTTCAAGGACAGGCAGTTTATCCCTTTGCTGAAGGTTATGCTCTTCAATATATTTTTCGATGTCAATTGCAATTTGCTGATACTTTAACATAAACATTCCTCTTTACCTTTTTAATCCTTACTTTACCAGCATTATAGCATAAACAGCCCTGCGGCTCATTTACTCGTTTTAATAATATATAATTATTTTGTTTGGGTATTGATAAATTGTACCGGTACAAATTATAATGTAAGCGAATACTCAAATTAAAAAGGAGGGTTTCATTTGGCGAAAAAAGTGAGAGATTACTCTAAGCTTGCAGGGGACATATTAGAGGCAGTCGGCGGGGAAGAGAACATCATTAAGGTATCACGGTGTGCCACGCGGCTCCGACTCGTGCTTAAGCGATCGAAACCGCAGGCCAAGGAACAGGTGACGTCTTTACCTGGGGTTATTACGGTTGTAGAGAATAACGGACAGTTCCAGGTCGTCATTGGTCAGCATGTAGGTGAGGTTTACGAAGCATTTGCCAGCCTGGTAAATATGGACATGGGGGATGATGATCAAAGTGAAAAGCAAGGAACGATCGTCAACCGTGTCATTGCCACGATGTCAGCCGTTTTCGCTCCCTTTATTTACATTTTAGCGGCTGCTGGTATTCTTCAAGGCTCGTTGATTTTAATTAATTTGTTTTTTTCCGGATTTCAGGAAACAGGAACCTATGAAGTGTTGAGCTTTATTTCATGGGCGCCTTTTACCTTCTTACCTATTTTCATTGCAATGACCGCAGCGAAACATTTTAAGGCCAACACGTATATCGCGGTTGCATGTAGTGCAGCTTTAGTCAGTCCGACGTGGACAGCAATGGCTGAACAGATTGCGTCAGGAGAAACGATTTCTTTCCTAGGCATTGCATTATCAGAAACGGTGTACACTTCTTCTGTACTGCCGCCGCTTTTCTTAGTCTGGCTCTTATCCTATCTTGAGAAGTTTCTAAATAAAAACATGAATGAAGTCGTACGGCCATTATTCGTACCGCTCATCTGTATGATTGTCATGGTGCCGTTAACGATTCTGTTAATCGGGCCGCTTTCCACATTAGGGGCTAACGGGATTGCAAACGGCTACAATTTCTTAGCGGAAAATGCACCAGCCCTGGCTGGAGCGATTATTGGATCGCTATGGCAAGTGCTCGTTATTTTCGGCGTTCACTGGGGTGTTACACCAATGGTGCTCGCTAACTTTGATCAGTACGGTCGCGATTCCTTCCAGGCGTATCAGACCATTGCAGTTATTGCCCAGATTGGCGCCGTTCTTGGGGTCGTTCTTAAGGCGAAAAGCCAAGAAACGAAAAAAGTCAGTGTTTCAGCAGGGATAACCGGGATCTTCGGGATTACAGAACCTGCGATTTACGGGGTTAACCTGCGATTTAAGAAGCCGTTTATCTTTGGCTGTATCGCAGGAGCCGTCGGTGCGATTACGGCAAGCTTTTTTAACCCGTATTATTTTGCCTATGCCGGACTGCCGGGGCCATTAACCATTGTGAACGGCATAGACAGCGCCTACCCGATGTCAATATGGGGCATTGTGATCGGCTCCTTGATCGCCATTGTCCTTCCTGTCGTGCTCATTCAAATTTTTGGATTTGGAGAAGATACGGCCCAACAAGCTGGCAGTGAAGCGTTAGTTGAGGAACAAGGTCAGGCTGGCGAGACTGCTGCGGCTGATGCAAAAGTGAATGAAGAAGTCGTGGACGCTCCGTTCACCGGGAACGTCATTCCGCTTGCAGAGGTGCCCGATGAAGTATTCAGTTCAGGAGCGATGGGTAAAGAAGTCGCCATTCAGCCGACGGAAAATAAACTTTATGCTCCATTTGATGGCACTGTCGTCATGATCGCGCCTACCAAGCATGCGATCGGATTACGTTCAAAAACTGGAATAGAGTTACTCGTGCACATAGGAATCGATACAGTCAAACTCGACGGAAGTCCTTTTAACTTACATGTAGAAGACGGGGCGGTATTTAAAAAGGGAGAAATCCTTGTTGAATTTGATGAAGAAGCCATCCAGAGTCAAGGGCTCGAAACCATCACTCCGGTCATCGTTACGAATGCAGGAGCTTACGAAGAAGTGATCATTGAAGATCTGAAGCAAAGCATATTCAATCAAAAACTAATGACAGTCGTAAAATAAGGAGGAAGAAACATGACACAAATGCCAAACGATTTTCTATGGGGCGGCGCGTTAGCCGCTCACCAATTCGAAGGCGGATGGAACGAAGGCGGCAAAGGACCGAGCGTCGTTGACGTTATGACCGCAGGAGAACATGGCGTTCCTAGAAAAATCACCGCAAACATTGAGGAAGATGAGTTTTATCCAAACCATGAAGCCATTGATTTTTACCATCATTATAAGGAAGACATCGCGTTATTTGCTGAGATGGGATTGAAATGCCTGCGTACCTCCATTGGGTGGACCCGTATTTTTCCGAAAGGGGACGAAGCGGAGCCGAACGAAGAAGGGCTGCAATTTTATGATGATGTGTTTGACGAATTATTAAAGCATGGCATCGAGCCTGTAATTACCCTCTCTCACTTTGAGATGCCGCTCCACTTAGCTAGAGAATACGGCGGGTTCCGCAGCCGCAAAGTGGTCGACTATTTCGCTAAATTCGCAGAAGTCTGCTTCAACCGCTACAAAGACAAAGTAAAATACTGGATGACATTTAATGAAATTAACAACAAAATGGACGTCAACAATCCGATTTTTCTATGGACAAATTCCGGAGTAACAGTAAAAGAAGGAGAAAACGCGAAGGAAATTATGTACCAGGCCGGCCACCACGAATTACTGGCCAGTGCTTTAGCCGTTGCGAAAGGAAAGGAAATCAATCCAGACTTCGAAATTGGAGCCATGGTGTCTCACGTGCCGATCTATCCTTACTCCTCCAACCCGGAAGACGTCATGCTGGCTGAAGAAATGATGAGGCAGCGCTACTTCTTCCCTGATGTGCACGTACGCGGGTATTACCCGAGCTATGCGTTAAAAGAGTTTGAGCGTGAAGGCTATCAGATTCCATTTGAAGACGGGGATGAAGAAATTTTACGTAACGGAACCGTTGATTATCTCGGCTTCAGCTATTACATGTCCACGACGGTTAAAAGTGACGTAGAACAAGATAACAGCGGTGATATCGTCAACGGCGGCCTGCCAAATGGAGTAGAAAATCCGTACATCAAATCAAGTGACTGGGGCTGGGCGATTGATCCAACAGGGCTGCGCTATACGCTCAACCGCTTCTACGATCGCTATCATATTCCCTTATTTATCGTCGAAAATGGATTTGGCGCTGTAGATAAAGTAGAAGATGACGGATCAATCCACGATAAAGCAAGAATCGAATATTTAAAGTCCCACATTGAAGCTGTGGAAAAAGCCGTGACGTACGACGGAGTCGATTTAATGGGCTACACACCTTGGGGCATTATTGATATCGTGTCTTTTACAACCGGTGAAATGAAAAAACGCTACGGCATGATTCACGTTGACCGTGATAATGAAGGAAACGGTACCATGAAGCGGTCTAAGAAAGATTCATTTGACTGGTATCAGCAGGTCATTGAAACGAACGGTGAAATTTTATCTTATAAACACCACATAAACATTTAAATAAAAAAATAAACCCGAATAAGGCCAGTTCTTATTCGAGTTTATTCGTAGAAGGCTTGAGTAAAAGGGATTTCATCATCGTTGAGTATTATATAAACGAAGATAAACATTAAAACGGAAGCCCTGGCTCATGCCAGGGCTATTAGTTTACACTAAAATGGGAGCATAAATTAAAGAGGCATCAAAAATTGAGAGCCCCCACTTCCAAAACTCACTAGCCTCTCACTTTTATAATTATGCTGTAAACGACGCGATCACCGTTCTACAAACCCAATATTCTTCGATCGAAGAAGAAGTTCGTACCCTCGAACGTCCCCTGCGTCGGTAACAATGAAGAGTGAACTTCGATGGTTCACTCTTTTTTCATCAAATGAGTCCTCTAGGAATGACTAAATACATTTAAACAATCGTGCATAACAAAAAAGGAAAACGCTTTAAAAGCATTTTCCAAATAGACCCAACTAGTGCAACTTTTATTAAATGAAAAAGGTAACGACATTTATTGACGATCATTTCAAAGGCAGAACTATTCCCTCTGGTTCATGTTCATTTGTTCTTCAACTTCCCGTTTATCTTCGGAAGGTTCTTCTCCAAGATCTGGCTCTTGTTCATCCCTATCTATGATCGGTTCATCCAAGTCACGCCTCATATCTTCATCACGATCCATACGATTTCTTTGATTGTCTTGATCATAACGTGTGGGTTGATAGTTGACATCTTCCGGCTCATTTTGATTTACGCCTGCACACGCAGATAAAATGGAAGTGAGCAGCACCACCATTACAATTGTTAATTGCCTTTTCATCTCCTCACCTCCTTGATATGTTTACCTTTTACTATTTGCATGCACAGAAAATCCATACACATAAACGGACTAAAAAAACCATTATAATATCCATCATTCGAGGCAGAATAGTCATGTAACTCCTTTCAAACCATTACTTCAAAAGGAATGATTAAAATATGGGTAGAAGAAATTCATGGTTAGCACTAGGAACAGCTGGGGCCATAGGTGCCGCAGCAATGTATGGGATAAATAGAATGAATCGCAATGGTGGAATGCAGCAAGTTGGCAAAAATGTCCAAAATAGCGAAATGGCTCAAAATTTACAAAACGCTCTCCCAAACAATAATCAATAACAAAAAGTGGAAGCCATACTTCGTTGGCTTCCACTTTTTATTATTGTCTTCCGTTCAATTTCAACCTCACACCTTCCTTCGCCGGATAGTGGCGAGGTGTGATGAGAATGAAAATAAAAAAAGGCGCATTCTAGCGACTTTTTTTATGCCGATGGAGACTGCATTTTTTCTGTAGCATCTATAAAGAGACGAAGAGTTGAAGAAACAGTGGATACATCGACGAGACCATCTTCACTATCTTTCACCTTATCGAGTTGCATGAGAAGGTATTCATCATATCCATGCAACTGTAGTTGCCCGGCGCAGATCTTCCCTTTCAACGTCATAATTTGTTGATGCAGTGCTTCCCGATCCATGCAGATCACTCCTTAATATAGAAGATTATATCTGCTATTCTTTCCAATTATGCTTTAAATAAACAAAACACCGAGGGAGACCCCTCGGTGCTGAACAGATTAATCTTCTAGAGGATTCAGACTTTCATTTCCTGTCATATTCTTAATCATTTCAACCAATAAGGAGATCTCTTCTTCGATGTCCTTAACGCTTACAGTTTCTACAGGAGAATGCATATAACGGAGTGGCAGGGAAACAAGACTAACCGGAACACCTTTGCCGGTAAGTCTCATCTTATCAGCATCCGTCCCAGTCATTCGGGGCGTTAGCTCATACTGCACGTCCATTTCAAGAGATTTGGCTGTGCTTTCAAGAAGCTTGTTAATCTTCCTGTTGATCGGGGCTCCTTTTGCAAGTACAGGTCCCCCGTCTAAGCGTACGTCGCCATGTTTATTCTTGTTGACCCCTGGATAATCGGTAGCAAACGTTACATCACATGCAATTGCCATCGTTGGTTCAATGCCAGCCGCAGCGAAATAAGCTCCTCCCATGTTGGTCTCCTCATTGACGGTGCTTGCCGCATAGACCCCTATTTTAATTTCTTCTTTAGAAAGCCTTCTCAATACTTCCCCTACGATAAATTGTCCTGTACGGTTATCCAGACCGCGTCCGGCTATGTATCGATCCATCAACAGCTCCGGTTCCCTTTTATAGACAGCAAGATCACCAATTTGAACAAATTGCTCCACCTCATCTTTCGATTTGGCTCCACAGTCAATAAAAAGATCGTCTAAGCCAAAATCACCTTTCAATCCACCATGATGTTGAGCGTTTACTCCAATGACCCCTGTCAATTCTTTTTCATAGCCAAGTATATTAACCTTCATTCCTACGGCTGCTTTCGGGTTGATGCCTCCCATTTTGTCAAAATGAAGATAACCTTGATCATCAATACGGTTGATGACGAGCGCAATTTCATCACAGTGCCCGGCTAACAGGATTTTGAATTCCGCTTCAGGATTCAATACAGCGATAGCATTCCCAGCATGGTCAGTCTTGATTTCGTCAGCAAATGGACGCATCTCTTTGATCCATCTTTTTTGTATCTCCATTTCCATGCTGGATGGAGAAGGTGTGTTTAGCAATTCCATTAAAAAATTCAGTCGTTCTTTTTCCATAATCATCCCCCTTTTCTTTTATCATACCAAAAAAGGGGAATACCATTATAATTAGACGCTTATTCTGATCCTAATGAGGGAACATGATCCTGTACGGAGTTTTTAGAGGAGGAATTGGAATGAACTTAGAAAACTGGTTTAACAGAGGAATGACAGCACAGACCTACGTCGATCACATGCAAACACACCAGAAAGACTTCATTTATATATATGAAAACTTCCCGGTCCCCGTTGAAGATCAGCCCATATTCGAAAAAGTACAAAACAAGAAATTACGCGCGATTGTTCTTACAGAGGACTGGTGTGGAGATGCGATGCTGAACTTGCCGATTTTCTTAAAAATTGCAGAGCATGCACATATCCCCGTCCACTTCCTTTTGCGTGATGAAAATTTAGAATTGATGGATCAATATTTGACAAACGGACGGTCAAGATCCATCCCTAAAATCATTTTTATCGACACCAAAGGAAATGAGGTGGGAACTTGGGGACCACGTGCTCCCGAAATCCAAGCATTTATTGATGATTCATTAGCAAATCTTCCTGATCAAAATGCTGATGATTTTAACGAAAAACGAAAGGAAATGCTTACGTTCATTACAAAGGCCTATCGTGATAATCGAGACTTCTGGTCTTGTGTCTATAAAGATTTGAAAGGAAAAATATCATGACCCTGCTTCCAAAAGGATTTCCTTATTATTAAGGAAGTCCTTTTATGTTTGAAGAAAGACCGGAACAGCCATACTGAGGATAAAAAAGGGGCGTACGGCATGCAATCCTTAATCCGCCTATATATTCAAATGCCGCTGTTTTTGCGGTTATTGACTACAGTATTGTTTACCATGTCATTATTTGGGTTGATCATCCATATCATAGAGCCTGAGAACTTCCCCACTTTCTTTGATGGTCTCTGGTGGGCATTTGTGACAGGCGCCACCGTTGGTTATGGTGATTATGTCCCTTTAAGTGCAACAGGGAAAATCATCGCGATTCTTCTCATTCTATCAGGGGGAGGGCTGGTGACCTTTTATATGGCAACTCTTTCAGCTTCGACGGTCAAACATGAAACGGACTTATCAGAAGGAAAAGTCCCCTATAAAGGAAACGATCACTTGATCCTTGTTGGATGGAATGAACGGACCCGTCACTTGCTGGATATGCTGGAAGAACAAAACCTTCAAGAAAAAATTGTTCTGATCGACCGGACGATGAACCAATTTTATCAGCGTTTATCCAGTGTGCACTTCATTAATGGAAGTGCCACGAACGAAGAAACGCTTGAACATGCCAATGTAAATGAAGCAAGAATGGCGATCATAACCTCCGACCCATCCATGGAAGAAGAACAGTCCGACCAAACCGTTATTCATCAGATTGTTTCACTGAAAGGACACCATCCGGGTTTATTTATTATTGCTGAAGTACTGACAGAAAAACAAAAAATCAATGCAGAACGGGCAGGAGCCGACACCGTCATCCGATCGAATGATTTTATGAGCAGTCTCTTCTACCAGGAGCTCTATCGCAACGATCCTGTCAAGCCATTTGAACTGCTTCTTCATTTGTTGGCAGAACGGCAATTTCACGAAGAAAAAATTAGTGGTGAACTCATCGGAAAACCTATGCTCAAAGCTTTTGAACACTTCCTGAAAGAACATTATCAAATTATCGGCATAAAAAAAGGCGAAGATCTCTCCTTCGACCTTCACCCTGATATTGTATTGGAAGAAGGGGATGTACTTGTTGTTTTTTCACCCCTTCGAAAGTAAGACCTGTTCAACTTGGGCAAGCAACTCTCTTCCCTTATTGATGTGTTCTTCAGGAAAAGATGCGTCTTTATCCACCGGCTCCTGGAACTGATCGAAAATCGCACGAAAGTTCCCTTCTTTCACGTTATCATCAAGACCTGGATTATATTTATGAGAGAGCAGGAACGGTTCTTTCATTTCAATCATGGCATAATCGCCAGGTGCATCTAAAGAGCCTGAGGTTACGACGAACGGAAGACGAATGAATTGGTAACCTACATGATCGTCTATTTTGTAATCAAAATATCCATGCTCATAATCCCAGTTGTCGGAAAGTTTAAAGCCGAGAGCCTTCAGTTCACTCTCCACATCGTTATACGTGTAGACTTGCCCTGTAATTGGTGAAGATAATGGAATCACTGTCATCACTCCTTTATTCCTTACTATGCCCAAACAAAAAAAGCTCAGGTCATCCATTTTCTGGAGGACCTGAGCTTTTCTTCTTATTTCAAGCGTTTTTCAAGTTCTTCTTTTTCTTTTTCGAATCCTGGCTTACCAAGTAGTGCAAACATGTTGACTTTATATGCCTCTACACCTGGCTGGTCGAAAGGATTCACACCCAATAGATAACCGCTGATGGCACATGCTTTTTCAAAGAAGTACACGAGATATCCGAACGTATAAGCATCGCGTTTCGGCAGGTGCAAGATTAAGTTCGGCACATCTCCGTCTGTGTGTGCAAGCATTGTTCCAAGGTAGGCTTTTTCATTTACCTCGTCCACTGTAGCTCCCGCGAGGTAATTAAGACCGTCCAAGTTCTGGCTGTCTTCCTCGATCGTAATGTCTGAAGATGGTGTTTCTACATTTAAAACCGTTTCAAACAAATCACGACGCCCTTCCTGTACATATTGTCCAAGAGAGTGCAGATCAGTGGAGAAGTTTGCAGAAGCAGGGAAAATTCCTTTTTGGTCTTTTCCTTCGCTCTCACCAAACAATTGCTTCCACCACTCAGAGAAATATTGAAGGGATGGCTCATAGTTCACAAGCATTTCAATCGTTTTCCCTTTGTTATAAAGGACATTCCTAACGGCAGCATACTGATACGCAGGGTTTTCGGAAAGCTTATCTGTGCTCAACTCACTTTGAGCAGCCTGAGCACCTTTCATCATTTCATCAATGTCGATTCCGCTTGCGGCAATTGGAAGAAGACCAACTGCCGTCAAAACAGAATAACGCCCACCGACATCATCCGGTACGACAAAGGATTCGTAGCCTTGTTCACCAGCCAGTGTCTTAAGGGCCCCTTTTTCTTTGTCAGTTGTTGCATAGATTCGTTTACGCGCTTCTTCTACGCCATACTTCTCTTCAAGGAACTTACGGAAGATACGGAAAGCAATGGCCGGTTCTGTCGTCGTTCCACTCTTAGAGATGACATTGATGGAAACATCTTTGTCTTTAAGTACATCAAAAAGTTCATTCATGTATGGCGCACTGATGCTGTTACCAATGAAGAACACTTGTGGAGTGCTTCGGTCTTCAGAAGACAACTCATTGTAAAAACTATGATTCAACATTTCAAGCGCAGCACGTGCCCCTAAGTATGATCCACCGATTCCGATGACCAGCAAAACATCAGAGTCTGATTTGATCTTTTCAGCGGATTTTTTAATACGTGCGAATTCCTCTTTATCGTAATCCTCAGGTAAATCCAACCATCCTAAAAAGTCATTTCCTGCTCCTGTTTTTTCGTGCAGGGATTTGTGCGCAAGGGAAACCGCTCCTTGCATGTATTCTAGTTCATGTTCACCAAAGAAAGGCAAAGCTTTTTCGTAATCAAAACGAACATGTGTCATTGATGACCCTCCAAATCGTCATTTTTTGCTTGACCAATTTCACTTTATCGAAACCTTACCTTCAAATCAAGCAAACGCGAAATTGTAAACGGATACATGCGAAACTTTCATACATCTGTTAAAATTATGGAGTAACACTTACCCAATATTAACCAACCAACTCAACAAACGCTCCTTTTAGTTGAAGACTCATTCGAGACTTTTGTTGAGTGGATGGGGCTGCGGGAAAAAAGTGCATGGTGAGCCATTCCCCTCCGCCCCTTTGCTATATAAGTATCTCGAAACCACATCCCGAATAAGCTGCTTTTACTCATTGTAATTGGAGGGGAATAAACTCCCAAGGGCGCTATTCTGCATGTGGTATAGAGCGCTTCATGCTTAAAACACCAGGATAGTAGAAGGTACCCTCCCACAGTAAAGGGGTTCGTATCTCATATTCATCGAATGGGTGGTGGGAAGCTGCGAGAATCCCGTGGGAGAAGGAGATAGGCGAGATCCCTTTAGTGCGGCAGCCCGCCCGAGGAAGCTCGGCACTCCCCCACAGGAAAGCGAGTTGCTTCCCAGCCACCCCTGACGATCAACGCGGCAAGCGAATCCCGAAACATCTCGAAATCGAGTCTTCCGCAATCCCGCAAATCAGCTAAATAAACGTAAAAAATCGGAGGGCACACCCTCCGATTTTTTACATATTTTATTTAGACATCTCCAAGATTTTTTGAACGTCTTCTTCATGCAATTGATTGAAGTTTCCGAATGGTCCTCGTTTCATTGCACGGTCGACGATGACATCGAATTTGTCGTCGCCAATATTGTAATCAGCTAATGTTTCAGGAGCTCCGATTGAACTCCAGAAGGAACGTAGAGCCTTGATGCCCTCTTCGGCGACTTCTTTATCCCCTTTTCCTTCTGGATTGACGCCGAATACTTTTGTAGCCAAACGAGCAAATCGTTGTTCGTTGACTTCCAAGTTGTGTTTCATCCAGTTCGGGAATAGAATCGCTAGTCCGCCCGCGTGTGGGATATCATAGACAGCAGATACTGCATGCTCGATATTATGACTGGCCCAATCGCCGCGGTAACCCATTTGAAGCATACCATTCAGCGCAACGGTACCCGCATACAGAATCGTTTCTCTATGTTCGAGTGATTCCAGGTCTTCAAGAAGCTTAGGTGCTGTATCAATAACTGCTCTCAGTACACCTTCCACCATCTCATCTTGCACAGGAGACTGTGTTGGGTTATGGAAGTACTGCTCAAACAAGTGTGTCATCATATCAACAATTCCATAGATCGTTTGGTCTTTCGGAACACTTACCGTGTAGGCAGGATCAAGAATAGAGAAAGTCGGATTCGTTAGAGGAGCTGCACCCCATCCGTACTTTTCATTCGTTTCCCAATTCGTTATGACAGCACCTGCATTCATTTCGGACCCTGTAGCTGCTAAGGTCAGTACGGTTCCGAATGGAAGAGCTGATTCAGGCTTCGCTTTTCTTGTAACGAGATCCCATGGAGCTCCGTCGTAATTCGCTCCAGCTGCAATCGTTTTGGTACAATCAATGACACTTCCTCCACCTACAGCAAGAAGGAAATCGATGTTTTCTTCTTTACAGATCTGCACCCCTTTTTCCACAGTGGTCAGTTTAGGGTTGGGTTCTACACCAGATAGTTCCTGGACTTCCACACCCGCTTCGTTCAACTGACTCATCACTTGGTCATAGACACCGTTTTTCTTTATACTTCCTCCACCATATACAATAAGCACTTTTTTAGTGCCGTCCGGTAACTGGGAAGGTAATTGACTAATTTGGTCTTTACCGAAAATTAATTTCGTTGGATTATGAAACGTAAAAGCATCCATAATGAAATTCCCCTTTCTAAACTGAGCGTACGATGATATTATCCCCGAATTCCAAGGTATTCTCAAAAGATATGCAATTCGTATAATATTTTTTTCTGTGTTTAAGCTAATAAAGTATAACAAAAAGGAGGTGTTTTAGATGAATTGGTTAAATCGTGTGGCACTTCTTCTAGTCATTGTTGGAGCAATCAACTGGGGGTTGATTGGTTTATTTCAATACGATCTTGTCGCTGGACTTTTCGGCGGTGGTGAACAAGGAGCATGGCTGTCACGGGTAATTTATACACTTGTCGGTATTAGCGGACTTATCGTCATATCTCTTTATTTTTCACCGGTTGCCGAACATGAGGAATCCGCGGCACCTGATCCGGCGGAATAAACTTAAAAGATGAATCAACATAAAAAAGGACCTGTTCCATGGAACAGGTCCTTTTCAAATCTTTCTTATTTACGGAATTTCTCGCGGTCGTCGGATTGTTTGATCCAATCTTCCAGCTTGTCTTTCAGCGTGTTGAAACCAGCTGTTGATTCTTCTTGCTTAGGTGCTGCTTGCTTACGAGGACGACGTGTTGCTTTTGGAGCTTCTTGCGTCGCACGGATAGAAAGAGAATATTTATTGCTCTTTTCATCGATGTTCAAAATTTTAACTTGTACCTCGTCACCTTCGGAAAGATGCTCGTTGATATCCTTAACGTAGCCGTGAGTTACTTCTGAAATGTGTACAAGTCCTTGAACTTGCTCATCTAGAGCAACGAACGCACCGTATGGCTGAATTCCTGTAACTTTACCTTCTAAAACTTGACCTTCTTGAAACTTATCTGACATGCTATACAACTCCTGATTTAATTATTATTCGCTTCTTTTCACGCAATAAATGATTTTACCATAAAAGAGACCATTTAGCAAAGTAAACTTAAACTTCTCTAAACGTTTGAAATTTCTCCCCCGATAAAGTGGTATAATATAGGAAAGAACAGAGGAGGTATGCTTATGTCCACTGGTAACAATATCCGCAAATACCGCGAGTTGAAAAACTTCACAAAGGAAGAACTGGCTATGAAAGTCAGAATTGGGGTCCATACTCTCGAAAGTTATGAAACTGACGAACGTATTCCTGAATTGGATACAATCCTTAAGATTTCAACTGTCCTTGATATCCCTGCCTCTGAATTATTGGAAAACCATGAGGAAAACTCCTCAGAAATTGATGAAGAGTTACAAACTCTCATACAGGAAATTGGCGTGAAACGTTCAAAACTCCTACTTAAAAAAGCCCGTGACTTCTCAGAACAGGACGTCCTTCGCGCAATGAATCTCCTCTATGATTTAAATCAACAAAAAAATTAAAAAATAGGTTTATAAACTATGAAAGATGGTTATATTAAATAACGTAAGACTTTCTCGTATTCCCCCTGTGTAAGCAGAGCGAACGTTCGCTTTGCTTTTTTTTTGGGCTTTTTTATCAAACACTCACCAATACTTATCACGAAGATACGGCCATTCCTAAGAGATCCTCTTTCCTTAGCTATACAATGTATCTTCGTTCTATTCGTAGAGTCATTGCACACAAACAACATATTTTCATTCAACCGTCCGATTCGGGTAAGATAGATAACAAAATGGAGTATTGGAGGAAAACGCTATGGAACGTTTTGAAGAAGTCGTTTCGAGAAAAGGAACAAGGTCCGTCAAATGGGATATGGCGGAAGATCTTTACCAGGATAAAGAAGTGCTGCCGATGTGGGTCGCTGATATGGACTTCAAGACTCCATCAGCCGTAACGAATGCTTTAAAAGAAAGAGCAGAACACGGAATTTTCGGATACACGATACCTGATGCCAAAGTCAAAGAAAGCATCACTCATTGGCTCGAAAACCGCCACAAATGGAAAATAGATCCAGAGTGGATCACTTATAGCCCTGGAGTTATTCCATCCTTGCATATGATCATTCAATCGCTCACAGAAATCGGGGATCATATCATTATTCAGACTCCGGTCTATCCTCCCTTTTACAGCGTCATCAAAGATCACGGAAGGCATGTGGTGAAAAACCCTCTTCAACTAAACGAAGAGCAATATGAAATTGATTTCGCTGATTTTGAAAAGAAAATCAAAGAAAATGACGTTTCTATGTTCATCCTTTGCAATCCTCACAATCCCGTTGGCCGGGTGTGGAAAAAAGAAGAACTGCAAAAAATGATGGACATCTGCTTAAAACACGACGTCAAGGTCGTTGCGGATGAGATTCACGCAGATTTGATCTATAAAGGAAACGTCCACGTCCCTATAGCGAGTTTATCAGAAGAAGCGGCCAAGCAAACCATCACCTGCTTATCACCAACCAAAACGTTCAACTTAGCTGGGCTTCAGGCTTCTTACGTCGTCATTCCTGATGAAACAGACAAGAAGAAAGTTGACCGTTACTTTAAAAACCAGGGAATGTTAATGCTGAACACATTAGGCGTGACAGCCATGGAAGCGGCTTATGATCATGGTGAAGAATGGTTAATAGAATTAATGGATGTTTTGGAAAATCATCGCGATTACGTCACCCAACGGTTCCATAACGAAACATCTTCGATCCGCGTTTTTCCAGCAGAAGGTACCTACCTTCTATGGTTGGACTGTAGAAAACTAGGGATGGACCAAACAGAGTTGAAGCGTTTTATGCAAAAAGAAGCGAAAGTGGGCTTGAACGATGGTGCTTCCTTCGGTGAAGAAGGAGAAGGATTTATGCGCCTGAACATAGCCGCTCCGAAATCGATCATCGAAGATGGTGTCAACCGTATCATTGAGGCGGTGAAGGCACAAGAGCAATAAAAAAAGGTCTCCCTCAAAGGGAGACTTTTTTAATTTCCTTCCTGCTTCTTATCAGGCTCTGTCGGATCACTCGTTTCATCTTCGTCCGCTTTTAGTGTAATTTTACCACAAGCGATTCGTTCCCCTGAATCCCCTGCCGGCTGGGTCATCCCATCATCCTCACCGCTATGAATCACGATGGATGTCCCCTCATCTCTAAGTAAAGACTTCTGACCTTCTTTCAACTTGGCTTCAGGCAACATTAATTTCGTATCCACCATACCACTTTGATCTGCTTCCACATTCGGCATGTCCCCGACGTGAGCTCCCTCAGGATTCATCAAACCATGGTCTTTAGAAAGGGGGTTGAAGTGATTTCCGGCACTCTTGAAATCAGGAGCTTCACATTTCGGAAACTCATGAATATGGACTGCGTGCATCCCAGGTTCGAGGCCTTCTACTTTTAATGTCACCTCGACTCCTTCCGATTGTTCAGTCAATGTTGCTGTGCCAATTTTATCGTTGTCGGCATTATAAATCGACGTATTCAAAGGAGAGCGCTCTTCCCCCGAACATCCATTAAGAATAAACACAAATGCTATCAATAACCCGATTGAAATTCTCATATAAATCCTCCGTTCATGAAATACTCCATGGATAGTATCTCCATCGATTTATAAAATATAACAAAAGCCACGTCAGGCTCAGGCTCTAACGTGGCTTTTCATTCTTTTTATTGGCATTCGCTTCGACTTTGTAGGCTTGGTCTACTTTCTGCTCTTCTTTTTGGGAAATTTTAATGAACCAGATCATTGTGACTGCGGCAAATACAATAAAAAGCATTAACATAACGATCGCAGGAATATACTCTGATTTATCTTGAGGGAAATATAGAAATTCCATCATAGGGCAACACATCCTTCTAACTAGAAGTATATCAAAAATCCACCTCACCAATGAAGAGCTTCACGATATCTTCACAATTTCAATTTTTGTTACAATAGATGGAGAATGTGAGAGGAGTGAGTGTATGTCAGAGTTTCCAAGCGGCTCCATTGTGAAAGCCCATTATAAAACAGGTATTTATATCGGTGAAGTCGTCGAAGACCGCAACCGCTTTTATCTTGTAAAAGTCCTGGCCGTCGATAAACACCCAATGCAAGGGGACCTTCATAACCCCGGCAAAACAGAAGAAGTCTTTTTCCATCAGCGGAAAGCTTTAAGCTACAATGAAAAAGCGAATGTACAAAAAGAAGCGGTCAAGCCTTTTGAAGGGGAAGTTCCTTCATACGAAGAGTCTTTAAAAGAAGCAGTGGATGCTCTTAAAGCAAAGCTTGAAAGAAGAGAGACGGAATTCAACCAGAGTGCAAAAAAGCAGTTGGATGATTTAGAAAAGCAGTACTTTGGCTAAATGGGAGAATGACAGCGCTTTTTTTCGTATTTGTTTTCTATTCAAGGGTATGGTAATTTTATATAGTCAAAAGTAATGGAGGAGGTCATATCCATGACAACACATATTGGAGCGAAACCCGGAGACATTGCAGACAAGATCCTTCTTCCTGGTGATCCGCTACGAGCGAAATACATTGCAGAAAACTTTCTAGAAGATGCGACATGCTATAACGAAGTACGAGGCATGTACGGTTATACAGGTACTTATAAAGGTGAAAGAATTTCCGTTCAGGGAACAGGCATGGGAGTTCCTTCCATCTCCATTTATATCAATGAATTGATGGAAAGCTACGGTGTTCAAAAACTGATCCGTGTCGGCTCTTGTGGTGCATTGCAAAGCGACGTTAAAGTTCGTGACGTCATCCTTGCCTCTACGTCCACAACGGATTCCCAAATGAACCGTATGGTCTTCGGTGGCATTGACTTTGCACCGACCGCTGATTTCAACCTTTTGAAAAATGCGTATGATGCGGGAACAGAAAAAGGCTTGAAGCTGAAAGTCGGTAACGTATTTACCAGCGACAGCTTCTACCGTGATCAAGCGATGGATCTTTTCAACTTGCTTGCGAAGTACAACGTGCTGGCAGTGGAAATGGAAACAACAGCGCTTTACACGCTGGCAGCGAAATACAATCGTCAGGCTCTATCCGTTCTGACCGTCAGTGACCATATCCTGACAGGTGAAGAAACGACAGCGGAAGAACGCCAAACGACATTCAACGAAATGATCGAAGTGGCTCTAGAAGCAGCGATTCAAGACTAATAAACAAGCACCCCTACAGCTGTAGTGGGTGCTTTCATTTTGGTGCAACATTCTCTATATCGTTTATATTGACTACATAGATACGGTCGCCAATGCTGATAAAAACTTCCTCACCCCACACTCTTTCCATTTTTCCGAAATAATACCCATCCAGCGTATGAACGATAAGGAAAGTCCCTACATTCTTTTCTACCATGCGTAGGATGGCACGCCTACGTGGCGTAGAACGGATTTTGCGCCACAACGACGTCAGTTGGAACATCTCCCAGCCTCCCCGCTCATTAACCTCCCTATATGTTATACGCCTGTTATCTACGAGGTGCGAGGTCTGGACCTATAAAAACATAAAAACCTCCCGGCCCCGGGAGGTTTTTAAACTATTTCACAATATACTGGGCTAAAGTTTTGGACATGACACCTGTCGGACCTTTAGGACCCAAATCGTGCGCACCTTCAGCAATGGATGTACCTGCGATATCCAAATGAACCCATGGTACTTTTTCAACGAAGGCACCGACAAACGCTCCCCCCATGATTGGATGAGCTTTTCTCGTCGGCGAGTTATTCAAATCAGCAATCGCACTTTTTCTCACTTGCGCTTTATAATCATCATTGTAAGGTAAAAGCCAAATCGGCTCTCCTACAGATTTCCCTGCGCCCTCAACATCTTTATAAAAATGTTCATCGTTTGTCATGGCGCCTGTCATCCAGGTGCCTAGTGCCGTGACGACGCCGCCAGTTAAAGTAGCGACATCAATTACTCGATCCGCACCCTGACTCTGAGCGTAAGTGACCCCATCAGCAAGGGCAAGACGGCCTTCTGCATCTGTATTCAAAACTTCAATCGTCAAGCCGCTCATAGACGTAATCACATCATCCGGCTTGAAGGCATCGCCTGATATCATATTGTCGGATGATGGAATCACAGCAATGACGTTCTTTTTCGGCTTCAATTGACCGATGGTTTCCATAGCGCCGAGAACAGCTGCCGCTCCTCCCATATCACCTTTCATGCCTGGCATTCCGGTTTTCGGTTTAATCGAATAGCCACCTGTGTCATAAGTAATCCCTTTTCCAACAAGGGCGGTGACATCTTTCCATTCTTCAAGTCCCTGATATTTGAGCACAATCATTTTGGGCGGTTCTATAGATCCTTGATTGACGGCCAATAAAGCTCCCATACCCAGCTCTTCCATATCTTCTTTCTCTAGAATGCTCAACTCGAACTGATAGTCTTCCGCCATCGTTGTAGCAAACTCTGCCATTTCAGATGCTGTCAAAATATTCGCAGGCAGATGAACCAAATACCTTGCCGTGTTCACCCCATCCGCAAAGGCTTGTCCTCTATATAAACCTTCAAGGACAACCTTTTCCTCTCTTTCTGTCCAAACGGTGAGTTCATTGATGTCGACCGGTTCTTTTTGATTGGTTTTAAAAGAAGGGAGACGATACGTAGACGTCAGCATAGCTTCCGAAAGAAGAGCGGAGTATCTTTCTACATCTTCCCCTTCAGGAATAAAACTCTCAAGTAAAACAGTCACAGACGAGATTTCGTCTTTGATTAAGCTTTGAAATACACGACCAAATGTCTTGCGGCACTTGTTTTCGTCAAATTTATGTGAGGATCCGAGACCAATGACATAGATGTTCTTCAAGTCACTTTCATTCATGACTAAAACCTTATCCAGTTTTTTACTTTCTGTAGACAAATGTCCTGCATCTATGTACGCTCCAAGATCGACTCCACATGAATCTTTCACCTTGTCGATCATATGCTTGTTCACTTCTTTTTCGTCAAAAAGACCTACAAGTAACGATCCCGTATCATTCCATTCGTTTGTTACAGTAAACATATTGATACACCTCCAACTTAAGTATACACAATCCCACTTTGTTTTCCTTGTGAAAAAGATCATTTCTTCGACCTTAACTTAACATGAATATAACTATCTCGCTCCATGGAACATATGGTATAATGACTTTGCTCCATCACCATATAAACGCTACAAAAAGAACATGCCATCATTTTATGGATGCACTTGATTCGTTCACCCATGCTCTATTGTATGAATGAACAACTACATAGATTGTCATTTCTATTCCCCGGAAGATCAGAAAGGATGTCAACATGCTATTAGATTTAGTGCAAAACTTCCCCCTTTGGGCGTCGATCGCTGCTATTCTTTTCGCCCAAGTGATTAAAATCCCTATTCAATTCATAGCATCCAGACAATTGAATACCAGCCTCGCCTTCAGTACAGGCGGAATGCCCAGCAGTCACTCCGCAGCTGTTACCGCTCTGGCCACAGGTGTTGGAATTGAACAAGGATTCGGATCATCCGTTTTTGCTATTGCCTGCGTGTTCAGTATCATCGTCATGTTCGACAGTACAGGAGTAAGGCGTCAAACTGGCGAACAAGCCATTATGTTGAACATCTTACTCAACGACTTCAACCGGTTCGTAAGTGAAGCCAAAAGCTGGCAGCAAAAAGAAGGCTATCAAAAGAAAGAAGAACTAAAAGAACTGTTGGGCCACCAGCCGATTGAAGTGTTCTTCGGGGGACTGACAGGTATTCTCCTCACCTTTCTACTTCATTCCTTGATCTACTAAAAAAATCTCTTCCGATTTATTTTCGGAAGAGATTTTTTATTGAGTCATTTGTGAACGGAACACTTGCAGCGATTCATCCTCATTCAATTTATTCAAGTATTCTTCAGAGAGTTGGCCGTTCCCCTCTTCAACTACATAAACGTCGAGCGTTTGCTTCCCCCACTGATTGTATACATCATTCACGGTTGGAAAATAAAGATCGAGCTTATTCCCTTTGATGGCCCCGCCAATATCTGCAACCACTCCATAGCCGTAACCAGGAATAAACAATACAGTCCCTAATGGAAACATTTCTAAATCCGCAGCAATGGTAGAATATAAATCCCGCTTCACATTAACACCTGAATACGTAATTCCGTATCCAGGATGCTCAGGCGTTTTGCCCGTGGATTCATACCCCGCTGTATAACCAGTTGCTACAACTTCTTGACTCGGGTATTGACTGAAATCAATCGTATCTTCCAACAGTTCCACCGCTTCGATGACCGCACTGGATACATAGGTCTGCGGAGCATTTTTTATCTTTAAGCTTTTCTCACTAAAATCTTGATCTTTTTGAAGAAGCGTCTCCCCATCCAGGGATTCTCCTCTGAATTTAGACGCCAGCCATTCGTCAAAGTCAGAGAGCGATAAGTTTGTTACATTCGTAAAAGTACTATAAAGAGCAAAGCTGAACAGTAGAATAAAAAAGATAGACTTCGTCCGCTTGTTCATGAAATCACCTCTAGGTGTAATCATGTCCAAGCTCGATTTTTTTATTCAAACGAGTCCTTTTCAACAAAGATTATTAAAAAAGGCTAACAGCATAATATGCCGTTAGCCTTTCCGTTTTAAAACATTTGGTATCCACTTTTTCGTAATTTCTTAATAACGATTCCAGCCACCAGGGTACCAACGAATCCACTTGCCAAGATGACGATATCCACAAGCTTTAGGTTGAATAATTGTTCAAAAACTGTAGGAAACGCAGTCCCTGGAGCCGAAAAGTACTTTGTCCATGAAAAGTCATCAACGATGAATAGTACGATGATCGGATAAACGATAGCCATCAACCACGAAGAACGTAAAATCATATTCAATAAAAAAGAGATTCCGAAGAATAGCACAAAAAATAACAACATTGACACGATGAACTGCACGATATTCACTAACGCTTCCCCCTATGTATGTTCAACGAAACACAAACGAATCCAAACCTCATTCTATAACGGTTACATAAAAAGCGCAAGAGCTCTCCCATATCGATACAAATGCTTATTAAACAAACTGACAGGAGTCTTGAAGACTTGATTTCGAGACGTTTGCGTGTGCTTTAGGGGCTGCGGGGAATGAGTCGCTTTCCGCGGGAGCGCGGTGAGCCTCCTCGGACTCCGTCCTGCGGGGTCTCACCAAGCACTTTTTTCCCGCAGGAGTCTTCCCCATTCCCCTCCGCCCCTTTGCCATAATAAGTTCTCGAAATCGCTCCTCAGACCACCTACCTATAAGTAGGATAACCATGTCCCAGTACTGGTCCGACAGCATTCTTCGTCTCAAAAAAACTCGGCCTCTGAAGGTGGTTTCGAGCACCTTTCTATCGTAAGGTGGTTTGGAAAACGGGGAGACTCCTGTGGGAATGGATTGGCTGGCGAGACCCCGCAGAGCGGAGCTCGAGGAGGCTTGCCGTCATCCCCACGGAAAGCGAGCCGTTTTCCCAACCACCATTTCCACACATAAAAGTCTCGAAACTGAGTCTTCAAAAAGAAAAGCGAAAGCAGTGGATCTGCTTTCGCTTTTAGTAATTATTAATGGAAGAAGTTTAGTTTTCCTTTTTTAAGGACGAGTGGTACACCGCCTAGTTTTAGCAGGTAGCGGTTATCGATGATTTTCTTCATCGCGGTTGCTGACCATCCGAACAATTTCTTATCATCAAAGACTACGCCTATCGCATCATTATGACCAAGGGAGGCGACGGTCCCTTTCAAGTCCGGCTCAAATGGTTCAAGGTGATCCTCACCTCTGATCAGACGTGTGAGGTTCGCTGCTGTTTGCTCTGCCTGCTGGATAGCAATTTGTGCTGTTGGAGGATAAGGGCGTTCCGTTTCCTCGTTCATTACCAATGCACAGTCCCCTACGATGAAGACATCGTCGTAACCCTCTGGCCGCAGGTCATCTCCGACTGGGATACGTCCGCGGTTTGCTTCAAATCCTGCTTTTTCAACAAGAGAGTTGCCACGTACACCAGCAGCCCAAACTACCGTGTTCGTCTCAATTTCTTCACGCTGCTCGTCTTTCTCGAAAACGAGCTTGTTTTCAGTAACTTCTTTGATCATCGCCCCAATTTTGAATTCGACGCCTCTTGCTTCTAAGGAGTTCATCGCGTACTCCACAAGCTCCGGATCGAACCCCGGGAGTGCCGTTGGAGCAGCTTCAACGTTGATGATGCGTACTTTTTCACGTGGGATGTCGTATTCTTTACAAAGTTCCGGTACACGGTTAGCGAGCTCACCTACGAACTCGATGCCGGTGAATCCGGCACCGCCTACGACAATGTTTAAACGTTCTTGCTTTTTTTCCGCTTCATTATTATATTTTGCGAAGTTATATTCAATGTGCTGACGAATCAATCGCGCACTGTTGATGCTGTTTATGGTGAAAGCATTCTCTTTCAATCCAGAAATACCGAACGTGGCAGACTCAAAACCAAGTCCGATGACGAGGTAGTCGTATGAAAGCTCACCGTTTTCGAGCAATACTTTCTTATCTTCGGGTTTGATATCCGTCACGGTATCTTGTACAAAATTTACTTTACTCGTATTAATGACATCACTGATTTGGATACGCGTGCGGTCATGGTGTAAGGTACCCGCAGCATTTTCATGCAACCAAGTGGTTTGGTAATGGTAACTATGCTTATTGACCAGTGTCACATTTGCATCATTTGCACCTAGGCTCTTCTGTAACTTCACTGCTGTCATGATTCCGCCATAACCGGCACCGAGAATCACAATGTTTGGGTTTCTCATGGTTAATCACTTCCATCTCGTATTAATGATCCGTTGACTAATGCTTGTGACTACTTTCACACAAGAAAAAATGAAAAAAACCTGAGTCGGTTTCAGGTGAAAATTGTCACAAATTTTTACTATATTATCTGATTTTATCTTAGACCTTTTCCTAACCATTTTCAACCCGAAAGCCCTTTATCGGAATTATTCATCAATTAACCTTTTGTAAAGGTTTACATTCCCCTACTGTTCCCATCAGAAATTTTTTTATGATAGAATGTATTTTAGTGAAATTTTCATCAGGAGGTTTATTATGAGTGAAAAAATATACGATATAACGGTAATCGGCGGTGGTCCAGTCGGTTTATTCACAGCATTCTATGGCGGAATGCGTGAAGCTAGTGTAAACATCATTGAAAGTCTTCCTCATTTGGGAGGCCAACTTACAGCTCTCTACCCTGAAAAATACATTTTTGATGTTGCCGGGTTTCCGAAAGTACGAGCACAAGAACTTGTCGACAACTTAGAGGAACAAGCGATGATGTTCAATCCTACAATTTCTTTGAACCAGGAAGTGGTTTCCGTAGAAAGAATGGATGATGAAACCATCAAGCTAACGACAGACAAGGACGTTCATTACACGAAGACTATCATTATCACAGCAGGTAATGGAGCCTTTCAACCAAGAAAACTAAAGATTGAAGATACCGAACGCTTTGAAGATACAAACCTCCATTACCACGTTAGCAATATGGACAAGTTCCGTGACAAAAAAGTCATGATTGCTGGTGGCGGAGACTCTGCTGTCGACTGGGCCCTTATGCTTGAGCCAATCGCTGAACAAGTGACTCTCGTCCATAGAAGAGATAAATTCAGAGCGCACGAACATAGTGTGTCACAGCTTAATGAATCGAACGTCAGAATTATGACTCCATTCACTCCTGAAAAAATGATTGGCGAGGAACGCATTGAACAGGTGGAATTAAAAGAAGTAAAAGGGGATCGAGTAGAAACGATTGATGTTGACGATGTAATTGTAAACTACGGTTTCATCTCCTCCCTTGGCCCGATAAAAAATTGGGAGTTGGAAATTGAAAAGAACAGCATCGTCGTCAATTCTAAAATGGAAACTAATATCAAAGGCATTTATGCAGCGGGGGATATTTGCACCTACCCTGGAAAAGTGAAATTGATTGCTTCTGGTTTTGGTGAAGGTCCAACAGCCGTCAACAATGCTAAAGCCTATATCGACCCAGGTGCTCGTGTTCAACCTAAACACTCGACTAGCATGTTTTCATAAAAAACAAAAGGAAGAAGCCCTATTAAGCGGTCTTCTTCCTTTTTAAATTCTGAGATAAGAAAAACCTTTCTGTAAAAACAGAAAGGTTTAATATTAACAATTTGGGTCTGGGGTTCCAGCATTTGTTGCTGTTTTGAATGAAGATCCACAACCACAGGAAACAATCGCGTTCGGATTATCAATGGTGAATCCGCCACCCATCATATTCTGTTTGAAGTCGATGGTCGTACCTTCGACAATAGCGGCATCTTGACGGTTAATGACGACCGGGATTCCACTGGACTCCTCTACAAGATCAAGTTCCTCATTGATTTCATCTTCGAAGCCCATGGCATAAGACAATCCACTGCAGCCTCCACCTTTGACACCGAAGCGAAGACGAACATCTCCTTCTTCTTTCATCATCTCTTTGATCTGGTGACTTGCGGCTTCTGTGATATTCAGAATCATACCAAGCCTCTCCTTTCTCTTCTTATTGTCAGTATACTAAATGGCAGAACTTTTAATCAAACATCCCGTATTCAGAAACAAAAGGCACCCTTGTTTAAAGGATACCTTTTCACTTCCATGGCTACACCGTCTTATAGGGTTTCGTCCAAATGTTCATAAATCTTATCGACTAATTCATCAGGTGTATCGGCCATGACACGATCTCCTTCTACAACTGCATATAGCGTCTGGGAACATAGTCCACAGTTTCTTAAACACCCATATTCGACAACATCAAGATCAGGATCTTTCTCAAGGGTTTCTTTAGCTTCTTGCGATCCACTGATCAAGTTATTGATGCAAAATTCAATTAATGGATTCATCCGCTTCACCTCTATATTGGATGAAACCCTACCTTTTCCTAATCATATCACATCATCCGCCAAGTCTGCTATGAAATTTCCTTTGGCTGGAGTCCATTCTTATCCAAGGCCTTATAGACTTTTTTCAGCTTGGGATCCCCCTCGCCTACAATTTCATTCTCAACGAGGACAAGAGGATAAAATAGTTCGTCATCTAACAACTGTTGGATAATGGAAGAGTCAGCGCCATTCCGATCTTCTTCATGGATATCATAGTAATTGTAGGTAACCATTGAATCATTATACTTTCTTCCTATAGCCGCCTGCAGCCATTCATATGTCTCCCTCGAACCAGGTGCATTGACACAACTGGCACATTTTACATCAGCTCCATAAACTGCTACTCTAACTTTCTGCTGTTCCCCCATCCGTACCCTCTCCCTTTTATGTTACGTTTTTTCCATTTTACAAAAGAAAAGAAAAAAGATAAAATGATAATAGTTCTCAATATTAATGTACAGAGACTTAGACAACCATAGATTTTTTAGTCATTTCGTTTTATAATGATACTTAAGAAAGGGGAAGATTGAACATGCATGAACAGGTTCAAGAGGTACTCAATAAACTTCGCCCATTTTTACTACGTGACGGTGGGGACGTCGAGCTTGTCGATGTTGAAGACGGAATCGTCCGCCTGCGACTCATGGGTGCTTGCGGAAACTGCCCTAGTTCCACAATCACTTTGAAAGCAGGAATCGAAAGGGCTCTTGCACAAGAAGTACCAGGAGTTTACGAAGTCGAACAAGTATTTTAATACACCTAACCAAAAGAGCCGCCCAAAATGGAGCGGCTCTTTTTTTGTAATACTCATCCCTATCTCAGTTCAACATAAGCTCTCCATTCTTGAAGACTCAGTTTCGAGACTTTTGTGTGGACGGTTCGGGGCGTCGGGGGATGACTCGCTTTCCGCGGGAGCGCGGTGAGCCTCCTCGAGCTTCGCACTGCGGGGTCTCACCAAGCACTCTCTTCCCGCAGGAGTCTCCCCATCCCCCGACGTCCCTTTACCATATAAGTGTCTCGAAACCACTTCCACAAAGGAAATTTACTATGATTAGCATGCAGATGATAAAGAATGGATTCCCCACATTGAAAGCTGCTACGGAGCGCTTGGTAACACTCTGGCATGGATAGTGGAAGACACTCATCTTCGGAAAAGGGGTTCGTTTTTCAGTCTCATGGTATGGAGTGGTTGGGAAGCTGCGAGACTCCCGTGGGTGAAAGGAGATAGGCGAGATCCCGCAGGACGAAGTCCGAGGAAGCTCGCCACTCCCCCACAGGAAAGCGAGTTGCTTCCCAGCCACCCCTCACGTTCAATATGGCAACGAACCACGAAACATCTCGAAATCGAGTCTTACACAGTGCTGCCAGATACTTCAAAAACGCTTTAGTGAAAATTAAGAGTTATCAGTGCTTGAAGTGACAGGTGTGATTAATGGTTTGCCTTGGAAGTGATGGACAAGATTATCGAGACTAAGCCTCATCATTTTATATCTTGTTTCCTTCGTCGATGATCCGATATGCGGTAAACAGACCACTTCAGGGCATGAAAGCAATGGATGTTCTGAGGAAATCGGTTCTTGTTCAAATACATCAAGCCCCGCCCCGGCAATCTTTTTCTTTATGATCGCCTCATACAGCGCTTCTTCATCTACCGTAGCTCCTCTGGAAGCGTTGATGAAGAAAGCATCCTTTTTCATCCTATGGAAAGCATCCTTATTAAACATGTGTTTGGTTTCATCTGTCAAAGGGGTCAAACACACGACATAATCAGCTTGTTCAAGCAACACCTCAAAATCCGTATAGCTCGCACCAAAGGTCTCTTCCGCCTCGGGTTTACGAGAACGGTTATAATACAGCACATTCATACCGAAGCCTTTTGCTCTCTTTGCAACTGCTTCTCCAATTCTGCCCATCCCAACGATGCCTATTGTTTTCCCGTGAATATCCGTACCTGCTAACATCAACGGAGACCAATTCTCCCACTTATTGTCTTTTATGTATTGACTTGCCTCAATCATTTTCCTCGCTGTGGCCATCAATAAACCAAATGTGAGATCTGCTGTTGTTTCTGTAAGCACATCTGGTGTGTTGGTTACAGCAATATTTAGACGCTCAGCTGTTTTCACATCGACATTATCATAGCCGACGGCCATATTCGCTACGATAGAAAGATTATTGGATTGGCTGAGAATTTGTTCATCTACATCTTCTGTCAACATGGTCATTAAGCCATGAGAAGATTGGGCTCGTTCTATAAAAACTTGGCGCCCTACAGGTTCTTCTTCACGTGGCCACATTTCAATATCCAAGTGCTCTCTATAAGGATTCACGACTTCATCAGGGAGACGACGGGTAATAAAAACTTTTGGTTTTGTCAATGATCGAACCTCCATCTTTTTTATTATTTTATCATAGCAAATGACCGCTGAGACTTTCCAACCTTCTACACTTTTGCACCTTCAGGGAGAAGTTTTGATATAATGAACATAACACCGCTCGTTTGTGCAATAATAAACGCGGGTATGGTACAGTGCAAGTCATGATGAGCAGGGAGGTTTTTCACTATGGCAGAAGAAAGAAAAGTATCCACTCTTGAAAAAACAGCAAGAGATTGGCTGGTGGAAAGAGGGGTCACCATTGATGACATTGCTGACCTTGTCTATTACTTACAGTCTAAATATCACGAAGACTTGTCCATGGACGACTGCCGCTTCAATGTGAATAAAGTACTGACAAAGCGGGAAGTTCAGAATGCAGTCATTACTGGGATTCAAATGGATCGGCTAGCAGAAAAGAAAATGCTTGAAGAACCATTGCAGTCGACCATAGAAGTAGACGAAAGCCTTTATGGAATTGATGAAATCATCGCCTTTTCCATCGTAAACGTTTACGGATCTATCGGTTTTACAAATTACGGTTACATCGATAAACAGAAACCAGGAATCTTACAAAAACTGAATGATAAATCCTCAGGGGAATGCCACACATTCCTGGATGACATTGTCGGTGCCATTGCAGCCGCCGCATCCAGCAGACTTGCCCACACCATCGCTGGAGATGCTGAAGTTTAATAAAAATGAATGATGTAAGTGTAAAGTAGTTCAATGAAGTGTACGACATTTCCGTACCTTCCCATTGAGCTGCTTTTTATTTTCCTCTAATCTCCTTCAATAAAAGCTCCCGAGTGTGGAAGACTCAGTTTCGAGACTTTTGGTGAGTGCATGGGGCTGCGGGGAATGGCTCGCTTTCCGCGGGAGCGCGGTGAGCCTCCTCGGACTGCGTCCTGTGGGGTCTCACCATGCACTTTTTTCCCGCAGGAGTCTCGCCATTCCCCTCCGCCCCTTTGCCATATAAGTATCTCGAAAGAACTTCAATAAATAGCGAAGCTTTCCATATTAGCTTTTAGGTCTTAAAGTGTATATTGTATATTCTACATTGAAAGCCTGCTATAGAGCGCTTTATTACTATAGACCAGGAACTGTGAAAGACACTCATCCTCGGCAAAGGGGTTCGTTTCACACATACATTAAATGGGGTGGTTGGGAAGCTACGAGACTCCCGTGGGAGAAAGGAGATAGGCGAGATCCCGCAGGACGAAGTCCGAGGAAGCTTGCCACTCCCCCACAGGAAAGCGAGTTGCTTCCCAGCCACCCCTACCGCTCAATACGGCAAACGAAACCCGAAACATCTCGAAATCAAGTCTTCCACAATCCTGCCATATAGATTAATAAAGAACATGAATTGAAATATGCTGAATGTTATTTTTCAGACTTCTTTTCTTATCGTATTTTTATTTTTCTGAAACCTTTATAATCTTACTACGTACTACATGAAGAGGCAGAAAAAGGAAGGAGATACAATAGATGAAAAATTGGAGAGGAAAGTTAGTTTGGCTGCTTCCTACGATCATTGTTCTAATCGCTGTAAGCTTGCTGTTTTCTCATAATTATCAAAAAGTCACTGAACCGCCGGATGAGGGTTGGAGCCGCGCCTTGGATATTGGAACAACTCCTGTTTTACGCCCCCCCAATGTAGGCATTCACGATGGGAACCCATCCGTTTCTTTTCTTACCGAAAATGGGATCCAACAAAACATTTACAATGATCAATATGAAATAAAGGAACAAAACTCATATGATATTCCTGTCGATAAATTCACTCAATTCTACATAGGTGAAAACAAGGTAATTCATGCCGATTATTATGGCATGTACGATCAAGAGACAGGGGAGAAAATCACTGACCTTCAAGCTTTTTATCCTCTCGAAAGCAGGGCTTTTTACAGAAATGAGGATAAAATTTATAGCTTTGACGTAAATGAATCTGCTAGTGAAGAGCTTTTGTCACTGGAAAACCCGAAAGCCTCTGTCCATATGGCAGAGACAGACAGTGGTACTTTTTTATTGACAGATGAAGTGACGTCCTCAGGAAATTCACTGACATATTACCAGGTGAAAAAGAACAACATAACTCCACTAGGTGAAGCTACGTTCTCTGTCAAAGAATCTGAACAGGTCAATGATATCCAATTCACGACCAAAAATGACAGTTACCAATTGCTTGTTACAACGATACAAAAACAAAGTCAGTCCGGTAAAATACAAAATTACTATTACTATGCAGAGGCTCCTTTTGGAGAAAACCCTAACCTGAACAGAGTGAATTTTCAAGATCCGCACTCCACATATGAGTTGAAAGAAATATCTGATCTCAGCATTCATAATACAGAGAACGGGCCAGTACTCCTCTTTAAAGCAAACGGTTGGACTGACACGCTTTTCCGGCCTGGCCCGCAATTTAACATATACCAAGCAACCATCAGTGAGAGTAGTGCTACAAAAGTAACACGATTAAGCAATACACCTTCATTTTCTAATTTTCCAGTTAGGCTAAATGAACAAACGGTTTTGTGGGTAGACAATGGAGGAGAAGATCATAAGCTGTTATTAGCTTCAAGCAAACCTGAAGTGATTGAGAGGGCCGACCAGATAACAAAACAAGGTTTGTTGCTAGCTTCAGGAAAGACTATTGGTATGCTTTCCTCAGGGTTATTTGCCCTAATCATCTCTACCTTCTGGTTCTTATGGCCTTTGCTATTTATGATTTTCATTATGTTCTCGAAAGCCGACGCTCTTGACCAAGACCGTTCCTGGGTCCTCTATACAGGAATACTCATTTACTTAATGGCAGCTATTGTAGCAAGGGATCCGATGTTTTCAGATGCGCTTCTCGCTAGAGCTCCAGAGTATTTAAGTTTTCCAGGCAGTCCTATATTGTTTCTTCTTGGCTTTGCAGGAATTGCTTACGGGATATTAAAGGCTGGGGCGCGTTCAAAAGATTGGTCCAACCCGATCCAATTGACCTATTTCATAGGGATGCACATCCTGTTCATCACTGTCTTTTTTGGTCCATATCTTATGTAGAAAAAAACGACCAGAGCTATTCTCTGGTCGTTTCTCTATTTCTTTTCATTAAAATTCAAACGCTCGATCCAATGGAATAAATCTCTGCATTTATATGTGGGTTGGTGTTCCTTATTCTTGATTTCATCGAACGTACTCAAACCAGTTTCCACCATTAATGTATCCATGCCAGCTGTCATTCCAGCTTTAATATCTGTGTTATAATTGTCCCCTACCATTAAGACATCCTCTTTATGATAACCTAACCGTTTGAGTGCCCGAGACATAATTAACGGCTCAGGTTTACCTACAAACACTGGCTCCACGCCGGTACTCACAGAAATGACGGATGTCAAAGCTCCATTTCCCGGCACAAGACCCCGCTCTGTAGGAATGGCAATGTCTCCATTTGTACTTATGAAAGCAGCTCCATTCCTCACTTCCAAACAGGCCAAGGCCAGCTTCTCATAATTAATTTCCCGGTCAATACCAATCACCACGAAGTCTGCTCCCTCTTGCACCAATTCCAAGCTCTCTTGGCGTAAAGCGTCGTATAACCCTTCTTCACCGATAGCAAAAACGCGGGCTCTTTCTTTTTGGCTGCTTATATACTCAGCTGTTGCAAGACTGCTTGTATAAACTTGCTCCGGCTTAGCACGGACTCCGATATGATTGAGTTTCTCTGCAATTTGATCAATGGTTTTTGAAGAGTTATTTGTCAAATACAAAAATGGAAGGTCTTTCTCTTTTAAGTGCTCCACGAATTCTGACGCTCCTTCAATTCGTTCAGCGCCTTTGTACATGGTTCCATCGAGATCAATGAGATAACCTTTATATTCTTTCATGTTCATACCTTTACACACTCCTCAGTTTTTGGAAAAGGCAGACACGGGTCCAAGCTCATTATCCAAGTAATGACGGACACGATTTGGGAAAGCTTGTAACGAGTGTTCTTGTTCCTGCCAAACTTTAACGATTTGATCATGGTCTACTTCCGTATATTGTTGTACAATCATTTTTCTAAGTTGAACAAACTGCTTGTATGCTTTCTGCTCATCCTCAGGTAATACCTTTTCATCTGTCAGGATGTCTATAATATCTTCATAACTTCCTGGGTCTCTCATGATAAAACCATCGATCATCATGTTCCCGACATCAATGATGGCTTCTATGTTCAAGTGTGTCATCCGTTCTAAAAGAAGCTGGTCTGCAAAATGCTTATAAGAGTGTGCCGCCAATTCTTCTTGTATCTTTTCCATATATGATAAAATCTCTTCAATTTTTTCTCGATTGACAAAATACATCTTGTTAACCTCCCACAAAAATGACCTTTTTCATTCATGATACCATAAAAGTCTTACTCTCACGCTTCCTGATTTTTAGTGTCTGATTTCATAAAAATCGGGCATACTATTGCTAAAGTTTTTCGTAGCGGATTATAAAAACAACGAACAGGAGATGATTACATCATGGCACAACGTCCGCTTTTAGAAGACGTCACTCAAAGTACAAGCACTCGATTTGTTTCATTCACAGCAGGTAGTCACCGTTTTGAACTTGCTCTCATGAAGGCCGATTATTTTCAAAACCAAACGATGGTCATCAACTTACCAAAAAACCGACAAGCCTTGCTTGATCATAAAAACATCAACGAAATCGGCCATTTGGAACATATGTTTCAACTCAGTGCAATGGAAGCAGAAGAATTAAGGAATTACCTTCCTGATCTCCTCTGAGGACGGGCATAAAAAAACCTCCTTCGACAAAAAATAATGCGGAAGGAGGTTTTTTTATGGGTAAAGAAAAACGTAAGTATTCGGATTTTGCCAATGTCGAAGCCCAACGTAATTACTTGACTCCCGAACAACTTCCTGAAGGGCCTTATGGTGCACCCAGAAACAAATATGAACCTGTAACCAATGATAAGAGTGCGCCATGGACCGAGGAGCAGCGATATTACAGCGCTTTTAATTATGAAAACAAAGGGCTCCACCAGGATCTTCCTCGTCAAGAGGATGGTGCTCACCCCACTCATGATGAAAAAGATGAAAATGTAAAGCCCTCTGAGGAAGCTCATTAAAAACAAAACAAAAAACGGCGTGCGATGATTGGCGCGCCGTTTCTTATTGACGAATTCTTTTCAGTACAAAGTAGGAACAACCGAAATTACAGTATTCATACAAATAATCTTCCAGCGTACTGATTTTGGTATCAAACGTTGCTTTGGAATTTTGATCATCATAAAACCCTTTTAAACGTAATTGACCATAACCCCAATCGCCAACGATAAAATCATATTTATTCAGGATATCACTAAAACGACTTTCCACTTCTTCTTGTTGAAAGCCTTCTTGATAGTCCTCCAGGATCTCATATGTTTTCCCAGCCAGCTCAATCATTTGTATCACCTCTATCCTTTTTCAGTGTATCACATTTTTTCACATGTTAGGAAATACAACAAAAGCAAAAAGTATGTTTCCGATAAAACTGTTCAATCTAATGATTATAAACAGTTACATGAAGGAGGAACTATAATGAAAAAGATATGGAGAGTATTCACCTTATTGTCCCTTGTCACACTCATTGTTGCGGGATGTCAGGAAACAAAAGAAGAGCAAGCAAAAAATATGATGGATGATGACACGTTGAATGGCAATGCCATGGACGGATATAACGAGAAGCCAAAAGATGGGCAAGTTGGTTATGTGCGCTTTAACAAAGATCAATTAAATCAAGATGCTGAAGAACATCGTGAAATCAAAGTCAATCGTGAAGAAATGGCGGATATGATTTCCCGGATGATCCTCCGCTATGATCAATTCGAAGACGTAGCCACAGTAGTTACGGATAATGAAGTGCTCGTCGCGTACAAAAAAGCAGACGACACAGATCGAGAATCAGCGGCCGATATGGTTCAGAAGACGGCTTATTCTTTAGTCCCAAGCTTTTACCATGTGTATGTCTCTGACAATCCTGCTTCCTTTGGAGATATTCAAAGTTTAAGTAATTCCACCGTTTATGATCAAGGGTATAACGATACGATCGACAGCATTATCAAAAAAATGAAGAAGTCACCACAAGGAAAAGTCGAGGAATCCAACCCTCAACAACCGGATGTTGGACCAAATATGAATACAGAAGAAGAAACCGGGATGGAAAACTGACATCACCCCAATTTTTCCATTCATAACAAAAGCATGCCTGCCTCATGCTAAAGATATCAAAACATTGAAGGTGAGTTTATGAAATACATCGGTTCAATGATCTTATGTCTTAGCATATGCCTACTTTTCTCTGCAGGTTCCATACATGCAGATGAAGAGATCGATGCACGAATGGCATTATATAAGAAAACTTCAGCTATCACTGATATCCCCTGGGAGTATCTGGCGGCTATCGATCAATACGAAAGGCAAGTTCATGACGATCCTAAAGAGGGGCGGGTTACTGCTATTGAAGCGGATCCGATGTTCTGGACTGGTTCTGCTGGAGAAATGCCCTCAACATTCTTCCCGGAAGGCTGGGGTTCAGATGGAGATGGTGATCAAAAGGTTCAGTTGGATAATGACGAAGACGTGTTATATTCGATAGGCACATACTTGAAGTCCTACGGTACCACGAGTGATGATATTAAAATTGCCCTATGGAATTATTACAAGAGAGACCTTACCGTTCAAACCATTATGAATACAGCGAGGGTATTCAAGAAATTTCAGACCGTTAATTTGACAAACCGTGACTTTCCCCTCCCCCTTCAGGCAAATTACAGCTATAGAAGCACATGGGGGGATGCTCGAGGCTTTGGAGGAAGACGCATTCATGAAGGCACGGATATTTTCGCTAATTACGGCGTTCCCCTTAAATCTACAACTTATGGAGTTGTAGAGATGAAAGGCTGGAATAAGTTCGGTGGTTGGCGGATTGGAATTCGGGATATTTATAACATTTACCATTATTACGCCCATTTGCATAGCTTTTCAGAAGATATTAAAGTGGGGGATATCGTACAGCCTGGTGATGTAATTGGATCGGTAGGAGCTTCTGGATATGGACCACCTGGAACATCCGGAAAATTCCCTCCTCACCTTCATTACGGCATGTATCAAGATAATGGAAAAAATGAATGGTCCTTTGATCCTTACCCTTTTCTGAGGAAGTGGGAAAGAATGACAAAAAATTAAAAGCGCCGCACTTCATTGTGCGACGCCTTTTCTTATGATTTTGATTTTTTAACGGCATTCGTAATACTGGCAGCCAGGCCACCCCATATCACGAGCATTCCGATAATCATCATTGTCACTGCACCAGCTGTCATATTAGCTTACCTCCTTTTTTACCTCTTCAACGGCTTTTGAATCCCAACGCTTCAATGTCATCAAGAAGCCGAAAACAATGGCGAAGGCTGCCACGAACCAGCCGCCGAATAAAATAAATCCATCAGCATATCCTTCGTAGTTCCCTGTTTCTGTATCGAACTCTTTAAGAAGGTTCTTCTTGAATAAGCCAAACATCATAAATCCAAGCACAATTGGTGTGATGAGACCAAGACAGACCTTCCACCAGCCACCAAGGCGGAGATCAGAAATACCGTTCGCATGAGTTTGGAAGTCATTGAGGTTACGTAAGAACCAAGCAATAACCACGACTTCAACAAGGCCGACGAACGCCACTCCGAATTGGTTAATGAAGTAATCAGCAGCATCAAGAAGATAAAGTCCCCCTTGTGTCGCGAAAAGCAAGGAAATAACAGCTGCAAGTCCACCACCTAGTCCTACAGCAGCTTTTCTTGAAAGTCCAAATTTTTCGCTCAAAGCAGCTACGTATGTTTCTGAAATAGAGATTAACGAAGATAGTCCGGCTAATACTAATGATGCGAAGAATAGGAAACCGAATAATCCATTCAGTGCAGGGAATTCATTGATGATTTGCGGGAATACCACAAACGCAAGTCCTACCCCGCCACTAACGACTTCACTCACGGGTACGCCGCTCTGGGAAGCCATAAATCCTAATGCACCAAACACTCCAATACCAGCTAATAGTTCAAAGCTTGAATTACCGAAGCCAGCAATGAACGCATTGTTCGTTAAGTCCGATTTCTTCGGTAGGTAACTGGAGTACGTAATCATAATCGCAAAGGCGATCGATAAACTGAAGAAAATTTGACCATAGGCCGCTACCCACACGGAACTATTAGCAATTGCACTAAAGTCTGGAGCAAAGAAAGTCTGAAGACCTTCTGCCGCCCCCGGAAGAGTAATCGCCCGGATGACAATAATTATGAAAAGGACAACCAATGTAGGGATAAAGATTTTGTTTGCCGCTTCAATCCCTTTTTTGACTCCTTTGAAAAGGACCCCAAGAGTAATCAACCAAACGATAAGAAGTGGAATAAGAACACCAGGTACAAGGCTTCCTGTCTGACCAGGATCTACGGATAATTGCAAATAATCGCTAAACAAAAAGCCTTCTGTGTCTTCACCCCATGAAAGGTTGAATGCAAAGAAACTGTATGAAATTGCCCAGGCAATAATGACGGCATAATATGTTGAAATAACAAATGATACAAGTACTGCCCACCAGCCAAGCCATTCTGTTTTACGGTTCATTCTGAAGAATGAAAGTGGTGCTGACCCTCTAAATTTGTGGCCGATGGTGAATTCCATAACAAGTAGCGGAATACCCGCTGTTAACAGAGCAAATAAATAAGGAATGAAAAATGCCCCACCACCATTTTCATAAGCTACTGCCGGGAAACGCCAGATGTTACCTAAACCGATGGCTGAACCGACGGCTGCCAGTATGAAACCGGCTCGTGTTCCCCATTGTGCACGATTTTCCATGCGAAAGACCTCCCTGAGTTTAACATCCTAGAAAAGATGTTTTTTAATTTTTATTTTTCTGATTATTCTGCTTTAAATTATAACTAGCAATGCGCAGCTTGTCAAAATAATTTTTAAATTTTCAGAAATTGGAAGGGGAGTTAAAAGCCTTGAGTAAAATGTACTACCATAATATGGATTAATATGTTTTTATCATACACGATTTATACTATATGGCAGAATTTTGTAAGTCACGAAACAGAGTCTTCAACAATCAGCCTATGTAAAGAATTTTTGAATGGGGAGATGATGACAAAAAAAAGAGAGTATGGACGTTGCACGTTCCATACTCTCCCAAAAAGTATTCCTTTTTATTTTACTCCGTTGGCTGCCTATGATTAAACTTGTGAATAATGAACGCTACAAATGTGACAATAATCAACGTCATCAACAATGGCAGCCACACTCCACCAGACAAGCCTAAGATAACATAACCGATGGAAGCAGCTCCTGCAGCGATAAGGGCATAAGGGAGCTGTGTGAGTACGTGATCAATGTGGTTCGATCCTGCCCCTGTCGAGGAAAGAATTGTCGTATCGGATATCGGTGAACAGTGGTCCCCAAACACAGATCCAGCGAGTACTGCTGACAGTGCCGGCAAAATCAGTGTAGGGTCGGACACTGCCGCGATTTCTCCTGCAATCGGAAGCATAATTCCGAATGTTCCCCAAGATGTACCTGTTGATAATGCCATGAAGCCAGACAATAAGAAAATAATCAAAGGCAGATAGGCAAGGTTGATATCTGCTTGAGTAAATTGCTGGGCTAAATATTCACCAGTTTGAAGCTGGCCGATGATATCACCGATCATCCAGGCAAAAACCAAGATGTAAATCGCTGGTAACATGGCTTTCATCCCTTGACCAAAGACGAGAGAAATTCCTGATTTAGGTTTTGGTTGACTGATATACAGCACAAGCGCAACAACAACAGAAACGACTCCACCTGTGAACAATGAGATATTCACATTTGTGTTTGCAAAGATGGAGAGAAGATCGACACTGCCTTCTGTGTTGCGCATTCCTGTGATGACCATTGTTAACACAGTTCCGACAACAAGAGCAAAGATAGGCCAAATCAGATGAGAGATCTTCCCATGGTTATGCTCCTTGAATTCATCATTCAAATCACCAGGAACGTCCCCTTTTTCAGGGTTATTCAATTCTCCTGTTTCAATGGCTCGTTTCTCATGAACTTTCATCGGACCAAGATCCAATCTTAAGTAAATCGTCAAGAATACGAGCAATAACGCCGCAAACACATAGAGATTTGCTGGAATCATTAACACGAATGCTTCAAAAGCTTGATACTGTGTGATTTCATTCGCAGCCAGGATACTTCCGATCGTTCCAATAATATAAGCTCCCCAGCTGGAAATAGGTGAAATAACAGTAATCGGAGCCGATGTGGAATCGATATAATACGCCAATTTTGCCCGGGATACTTTATATCGATCGGTTACAGGGCGCGCTACTTGTCCTACGGCCAGTGCATTGAAGTAATCATCAATAAAGATGATGATTCCCAGAAGCGCCGGAACAAGTGTTGCCCCTTTTCTCGTACGAATACGTTCGACAGCCCAACGACCAAACGCACGACTTCCTCCTGATGCTGTCATGAAGGCAGTGGTAATTCCTAATAAGAATAGAAATGATAACAAATAAATGTTGCCCATATTCAGTGCGCCTTCACTGACGAAGATGTTTGCGAAAATCGACCAGATTAACGCTAGTCCTCCGCCAATATCCATTTGTGTGAGCAGGAATGCTCCTACGATGATCCCAATCCCTAAGGATAGGATGACTTTCCTTGTCAGCAGAACAAGGATTAACATTAATACTGCTGGAATTAAAGAATAGATGGTTCCTTCCATGATGTTTCCCCTCCGTAAATCTTGATGTAACGGGATTGGAAGGCTACTGCGGATAAAAATGAGGAATAAAAAAAGACAATGATAGAAAATAACCTACCATCGCCTTTGTAAGTGGCAATTTGATTATCCTCCATTTCGATCAGTAGCGCCCCATGCACCCAAAAGCATGCATGACAGTGTATCTCTTGTTCAGATATACACCAGCGTCTTATAGTTTGACGGACTACAAAACACTTCGGCAAACATCCCCTTCCATCAATCATCGTCGCTTGTCTCGCTCCAATTGATTACTGATGGTGTTTGCACCTCTACCTCACCGATCTGATAAGGTCACGCATATTCAATTCTCAGTAATTTTAACAATTCCAAGCATTTATTGCAAGGGTTCCATTGGATAGGAAAATGATGGATCTCCTTCCCCTCCCATACCACCATAAAAATTAGGAACTTTACCTAGGATGGTAGCTTGATCAATAGGAATATTATTCGTTACGACAGTTGTTTCTGTAGAAAATGGAATAACAATCCGGACATTCACTTCAAAATGAATCGTCAATTCAAATAAAGCAGCGTTAATCCCATATTCCGTCATCTTGATATCGACTTCTGATTGAACGTCTCCAATCACTCTAAGTTGAACAGGAACTTTTGGCCCAAGGTTTGCTAGTAAACTGTTGTTTGTTGCTACCCCAATAGGAAGTTCGATAAGTGTTGCTGGTTGTTCTCCTAATTCCTCCTGTGTGCGATCGGGATCAATATTCGGCTCCAAAGAAGTATCCTCCATCGGAAGCTCACCAAGCTCCATCCTTTTTAAAAAGTTCTGAACACGTATGGTCGTATCACGAAGTGCGCGGTTAACAACTACAGAGTTCCATCCCATATAAACAATGTTTCCTTGGTTATCTTTTTCCATATTCACAAGGTCATTAAATTGTAGATCTTCTGCGATCGTTTTACTGACTGCTTCATTAATGGCATCCCTAGCCAGCTGTTGAGCTTTTGTTTCAGCAATTTCAACGAGCGCCGGAGTCACACCTCGGTTAATGAACCAAAGGCTTAACGCTGTGAAAAGGGCGAAAAACAGCAGACTAAGCACAATCCTTTTTCCGATCGTGGAACCAGTAGTCGCACTCTTCTTTGGCATAGAACAACCCTCCTCATCTATCTATATGAAAGAAAAGAAGGGTTTAAGCATCAACTTACCGATGTCATATGACAATTCTTGATCAGGATATTCAATTCTTTGGACAAGTCGGTGTTTCTTCCTCTTGTACCATCTCTTTTTATTTCCCTTACTATGGGACGATCGCTTCACGTCCATCTTCTATATACACATAAGTAATATCAAAGCTTTTTAACCGTTCAATGATCCGCGGTGTAAAAGCTACACCTTGTTGGAAGAACGCTTGACCGCTTTCATTGTATATGGTTTTAGCTAATACAGCTCCGGGTACTAGAGAATTTGTTGCAAAGACTCTCATAATAAATTCCTTACAATCCGTTATGTAAGAGAGCTACCTACAAAGGTAGCTCCCAGTGTTATGACTTAAGTGCTTCAGATAAAAGGTCTCGCAATAGTTCCGGCATAAAATATTTCTTTGTTTTCGAATAGGCGATTTCAGGAAAGAATCGGCCAAACGTAAATGTGTCCGCTGTAGCAAACCGATACGTACGATCATAATCAATCGGTTCACCAGCAAAAGTGACACGCTTTACATGTTCTTCTCCATCATCATCCATTTCTATGTCAATACCTGCAAAAACCATCTTCCCAATCACTTCACCTCTAAAGCCAAAACCTTTCAGCCTTATTTCCGTAAGTTCTTTCGTATGAGCAGCTCGTATCACTTCCATCAGCTCATCCCCTCTTAATTCCACAAGACAGGGGTTCATCGGGTGTGGACAAATGCGATGAATATCTTCATAAGTAATTTCTCCAGCGGATAAATGGTCGAGGAGCACACCTGCATTTAACATCGCTATATCCGCCGATGTCCATAAGCGTAATTGTTCAGTCAAGCGGTTCATAAGCGGGGTGTCATGAAACCATGCAATGTGCAGAGGTTCCCGGAGATAAGCTACGGGAGTGCCTAGTTCATGAACAGCTTTAGAACGAATATCTTTGACTTTTTTTGTGACTCCATCATCTTTTTTCAGTTGTTCCGTTGGTATGGCATAGGCCTCTTTCTTCTCTAGATGGCGCGTATCGATGTTCCATTCCACAGCAACTTCACCGAGATGCGTCCCGTGTTTACCTGCTGCTGTCAACAAGGCACCATCAATATATTCACCATTCTTAAAAAGGTGGTGCGTGTGGCCCCCTATAATAATATCAATGTCTGAATAACGCCTCGCGATTTCTTCGTCTTCATTAATACCAAGGTGTGATAGTAAGATAATGATATCTGTTTGATTTCTCAACTCTTCAATTATCCCATCCAATATATCGAATGGCGAAAGCACATCCCACCCTAATTGCTGGTAAAACGCTTGAAATGGTGCAGTCAAACCTAATACGCCGATTTTCGTCCCATATTTGGACTCAAGAATGTGGTATGGCTTTAACCATGCAGGTGAAGAGGAGCTCTTACAATCCAAATTGGCACAAACGACACGAAAAGTTGCATGATCGTATAAGGAGTGAAGATCTTCACTCGCTAAAGTAATGCCTTCATTGTTGCCGATCGTTGCTACATCATATCCAGCTTCATTTAATAACTCAACATTGCCCTTCCCCATCAAGCCCTCAGCAATCGGATGAAAACGATCGACATGGTCTCCATTATCAAAAAGCCAGTACTCTTCCCCTTTTTTCTCGTGTTTCTTTTTCTTTTCGTTAAAATACCCGACGATTTGTGGCCAATTTTCAAAGTGACTGTGCAGATCGCTTGTATAATAAAAGTATAATTTTTCCTTCATCATCAGTCTCCTCACCCTAAACCTTGCCAAATTAAACGTATGCCAATCAATACGAGCAGTACCCTCAGAAATCTCTCCACGACTTGCCCATCAAGGCGTCGATTGACCCATGCTCCAAGTGTTCCTCCTAAGTAGGCTCCTGGAATAAACCAGAGCGTATGACTCCAATCCACATGCCCTAAAAGAACATGGGTCGCAGAGCTTGTTATGCTTGCAAAAAAAATCATGAACATAGAAGTCGCTGTCGCAATATGAGGGGGGAGGTTCAATAGTAAAATCATAGCCGGGACCATTAAAGATCCTCCACCTATGCCTAATAAACCAGATAACATTCCTACGCAAAACGATAAGATAAACCCAACCCAAAAAGGCATCCGGTACTTATACACTTTCCCGTCCACTGTTTTCTCTCTAGACATACCTGTTTTAAATAAGGAATGACCTGATGGTCTCCGCGGAATGAAAAACAGTAAAGAAACCGCAATCATAACAATTCCAAAGAAAAGAGAGAAACCATCCGTTTCAAAAAATTGATTCAGCCAGGAGCCTAAAATGCCTCCCGGAATGCTGCCACTCAAAAAAACTAGTCCAATTCCTGTATCCACACGGTTGTGCTTCATGTACGAGATGGCTGAAGACATCCCTGTAAAAATCATCACAACTAAAGAAATCCCCACGATTGCCTGGGGGTTTACCCAATCGAAGGAAGCAAAATGATCACCTAAAAACAGGAGAACAGGAACTAAAATAACGCCTCCTCCAAGGCCTGCCACACTACCGACTAGGGCTGTGATTAAACCGATCAAAAACATAACCAAAAACATATCGAATCTTCCTTAACTCTTAATAGATAATATTATAGTATCATGTTTTGTATTCATAAAACATCTTGCCTCATATGGTGTGTAATAAACAAGCCCATTAAAAAATAGGCTCTGATGAATCCTATTGTTAATATAATATAAGCTTCCGATTGTGGAAGACTCAGTTTCGAGATAATCCCGGGTTCGTTTGCCACATTTGGAGTCAGGGGTGGTTGGGAAACTACTCGCTTTCCTGTGGGGGAGCGAGTAGTTTCCTCAGGCGGTCTGAGCACTAAGGGATCTCGCCTATCTCCTTCACCTACGAGAGTCCCGCAGCTTCCCAACCACCCCATTCCATGCAGGAAAGAAACAAACTCCTATTCCGAGATGAGACGTCTCCCACCCCCACTCAGAAGCAGGTATAAAGCGCTCTATATCAAGCTTTCACGCTCGGGATAACCACTGGGGAGAGTTTTATATTATCCACTTCGCTTGAGCACACAAGCAAAGTTTCCGAGAAGTGGTTTCGAGTCAATCACATGGTAAAGGGGCGGAGGGGAATGGGGAGACTCCTGCGGGAAGAGAGTGCTTGGTGAGACCCCGCAAGGCGTCAGCCTGAGGAGGCTCACCGCGCTCCCGCGGAAAGCAAGTCATTCCCCGCAGCCCCCATCCACTCAATAAACATCTCGAAACTGAGCTGAAAAAATCCTGCCATATACTTTAATAACTACTAACCAGCATCAAATTACCAGTACACGATGAAAAAGCCGTGCAGATGATATCTGCACGGCTTTATTCCTTTTATTAACCGATGGAACCTTCCATTTCGAATTTGATTAGACGGTTCATTTCCACGGCATACTCCATTGGGAGCTCTTTTGTGAACGGCTCAATGAAGCCCATGACGATCATTTCTGTAGCTTCTTCTTCAGAAATACCGCGGCTCATCAAGTAGAACAACTGCTCTTCTGACACTTTAGAAACTTTCGCTTCGTGTTCAAGAGAGATGTTCTCGTTCATGATTTCATTGTAAGGAATGGTATCGGAAGTGGACTCATTATCCATGATGAGCGTATCACACTCAACGTTGGAACGAGCACCTTCAGCTTTACGACCGAATTGAACAATTCCGCGATACGTTACTTTACCACCATGTTTAGAGATGGATTTAGAAACGATCGTAGAAGAAGTGTTCGGTGCCAAGTGGTGCATTTTAGCACCGGCATCCTGGTGCTGACCTTTCCCAGCTAGAGCGATGGAAAGCGTCATGCCACGCGCTCCTTCACCTTTAAGAAGCACAGCAGGATACTTCATCGTCAATTTGGAACCAAGGTTTCCATCGACCCATTCCATCGTAGCGTTTGACTCTGCAACCGCACGCTTCGTTACAAGATTGTAAACGTTGTTCGCCCAGTTTTGAATCGTTGTATAACGGCAATAAGCGTTATCTTTAACGAAGATTTCAACAACAGCACTATGCAGAGAGCTTGAAGAATACGTTGGTGCTGTACAGCCTTCCACATAGTGAACAGAAGAGCCTTCGTCAGCAATGATCAACGTACGCTCAAATTGACCCATGTTCTCAGAGTTGATACGGAAGTACGCTTGCAAAGGCGTTTCTACTTTCGTATCTTTCGGTACATAAATGAAGGAACCTCCGGACCAAACCGCAGAGTTCAACGCTGAGAATTTGTTATCAGACGGCGGAATGACTTTACCGAAGTACTCTTTGAAAAGATCTTCGTTCTCTTTAAGTGCAGAGTCCGTGTCCTTGAAAATAACACCTAATTCTTCAAGGTCTTTTTCCATGTTGTGATAAACGACCTCGGATTCATACTGAGCGGATACACCTGCAAGATATTTCTGCTCGGCTTCTGGAATTCCCAGACGGTCGAATGTGTTTTTAATTTCTTCAGGGACTTCATCCCATGAGCGCTCTGAACGTTCAGATGGCTTCACATAATAAGTGATATCATCAAAATTAAGCTCAGATAGATCGCCGCCCCACTGAGGCATCGGCATTTTATAGAATTGCTCCAAAGACTTCAAACGGAAGTCCAGCATCCATTTTGGTTCTTCTTTATAGTTGGAGATTTGTTCAACGACTTCTTTCGTCAAACCTTTTTGCGTACGGAAAATCGAAACATCTTTTTCGTGGAAACCGTATTGATACTCTCCCACTTCTGGCGCTTTTTTGGCCATGTTATATACCTCCTTTTGGTATAGAAAAGCTTAGTCTTCCTTCTCTACATCTACACCCTTTTCCATTGCTTTCCAAGCTAGGGTCGCACATTTAATACGGGCAGGGAACTTGGAAACTCCCTGTAGGGCTTCGATATCTCCAAGGTCTACATCGCCTTCGTCAATATCTTTCCCCTGCATCAGGTCAGAAAAGAGTTCAGACATTTTCAGTGCTTCGTCAACTGGCTTTCCTTTGATTGCCTGTGTCATCATGGAGGCTGAGGATAGGCTGATGGAACAGCCCTCACCATCGAACTTAGCATCCTTCACAATACCATCGTCGACCAGCAATTGCAGCTGAATACGATCCCCACATGTAGGGTTGTTCATATCTACAGTCATAGGGTTGCCTTCGATGGAACCACGGTTGCGCGGATTTTTATAATGATCCATGATGACTTGACGATAAAGTGTATCCAGGTTATTAAAAGACATCGCCAAAATACTCCTTTGTTGTTTTTAATCCTGCAACAAGTCGATCTATATCCTCTTCATTATTATACAAGTAAAAACTTGCTCTTGCCGTCGCTGAAACTTCCAACCAACGCATCAATGGCTGAGCACAGTGGTGCCCTGCACGTACAGCAATTCCTTCAGCGTCTAATACCGTAGCAAGATCGTGAGGGTGCACATCTGAAAGATTGAAAGTGACAAGACCTGCTCGATGCTCTGGACCATAAATGGTCATGCCATCGACTTTATTCATTTCTTGCATGGCATAAGAAGCCAGTTTCTCTTCATGCTCTTTGATTTCATCCAAACCGATGTCCGTAAGAAAATCAATGGCTGCACCCAGACCGACAGCTCCGGCAATAATGGGTGTTCCGCCTTCAAACTTCCAGGGCAGTTCTTTCCATGTCGAATCATAAAGGTTAACGAAGTCGATCATTTCTCCACCAAACTCGACAGGCTCCATTTTTTCAAGAAGCGCCTTTTTGCCATATAGAACTCCGATTCCAGTTGGGCCGCACATCTTATGACCTGAAAACGCATAAAAATCAGCGTCCAAGTCTTGAACATCGATCTTCATGTGAGGAGCACTTTGGGCACCATCAACAAGCATGACTGCTCCTTGGTTATGAGCAATTTGTGCAATCTCTTTCACCGGATTGATCGTTCCCAGGACATTCGACACATGCATGACGGCAACAATTTTCGTTTTAGATGTTACTGTCTTTTGCACATCTTCCAAAAGAATCGTGCCATCAGATTGCAATGGAATATACTTCAAAGTAGCTCCTGTTTCCTTAACAATCTGCTGCCAAGGGATAATGTTGCTGTGGTGTTCCATTGGAGTGATGACAACCTCATCACCTTCACGCAAGTTCGCCCGACCGTAGCTTGCTGCAACGGTATTGATGGCTGTTGTTGTCCCACGCGTAAAGATGACTTCTTGGGTGCTGGACGCATTAATGAAGCGTCTCACTTTCTCACGGGCACCTTCATACTCGTCTGTCGCTCTTGTGCCAAGCGTGTGTACACCTCTATGGACATTAGAGTTGTATCCGCGATAGTACTCATCAAGCTTTTCAATCACCTTGATCGGCTTCTGAGAAGTCGCTGATGAATCCAAATACACGAGCGGATGTCCATTTACTTCCTGGTGTAGAATAGGAAATTCGTCGCGTACCGCTTTTACATCCATTAATATACTTTCCTTTCAATCACTTGTTGTAATTGGCGTTTTACAGCTTCAACAGGCAATTGGTTTACTACTGGAGCAAGGAATCCATGAATGATTAAACGCTCAGCTTCGAACTTGGAAATTCCACGGCTCATCAAGTAATACAGTTGAATCGGGTCCACACGACCAACCGATGCAGCGTGTCCCGCTGTTACGTCATCTTCATCAATGAGAAGAATCGGGTTCGCGTCCCCGCGTGCGTCGCTGCTAAGCATAAGAACACGTGACTCCTGCTCGGCATTAGACTTGCTTGCCCCATGTTCAATCTTACCGATTCCATTGAAAATAGCAGAAGCCTTATCCTTCATCACTCCGTGTTGAAGAATATAACCGTCAGAGCCTTTTCCGAAGTGCGTAATGTTTGCTGTGAAGTTTTGCTTCTGTTTTCCACGTCCAATAGCAACGGTTTTCGCATTAGAGTGTGAATTATCACCAATCAAGTGCGTGATGTTTTCAGAAACGGTGTCGCCTTCGTTCATTTGACCAAGAGCCCATTCAATGACTGAATCACGATAAGCGACTCCACGACGATTGGCATATACAGTTGTACCCGCTTCAAAATTGTCGACCGCGCCGAAGGATACTTTCGCTTCATCTTTAGCGATGACTTCTGTCACAATGTTCGCGGAAGTTTTTTCTTCTTTATTGTGAGAAATATAGTTCTCTACATACGTCACAGAACTATTCTCTTCTGCTACGACTAAAATGTGGTTAATCAAGGAAGCTTTTGGATCTTCCTGCCAGAAAATCGCCTGAATAGGATCCTCTATTTGCACATTTTTTGGAACGTAAAGGAAAACCCCTCCGTTCATAAGAGCTGCATGAAGAGCTGTCAAACGATGCTCGTCCATGTGAACGGCATCGTTCATGTAATACTTCTCCACCAATTCACTGTGCTCTCTAAGTGCCGTTCCGATATCTGTGAAGATGACCCCTTGATCTTTCAATTTTTGATCAATGGTTCCGTAAGCCACTGTATGGTTACGCTGAATGACCAGGTTTTGCTGTTCTTTTTCTTCATCTAAGAAATCTTTGATTTCAACTGGAAGTTCATCAAGAGATTCAATACGATCACCTGTTACGTGATGGTCGAACTCTGTGAAGTTCCATTTGGAGATATTCGTTTTATCTGGTTTCGGAAGCGGTAAAGATTCCGATTTCTCCAGGGCGCTAAGACGAAGGTTCTTCATCCATTCAGGCTCATTCTGCCCTTGGGAGAATTGTGAGATGTACTCTTTGTCATATGGTAGTGAGACTTCTACTGTCATGATTACCCTCCTATCTTAATTACGCGTTAACGGTTTCGTCTTCGATGCCAAGTTCCTGTTTAATCCAGTCATAACCTTCCGCTTCCAGACGCTGGGAAAGTTCTGGTCCACCAGATTTGACAACACGTCCTTGCATCATAACGTGTACTTTATCAGGAGTAATGTAGTTCAATAGACGCTGGTAGTGAGTGATGATCAAGCAGCCGAAAGCATCGTTGCGCATTTCGTTAATTCCTTTTGCAACGACTTTCAATGCATCGATATCAAGCCCTGAATCAATTTCATCTAGAATGGCAATCGCTGGTTGAATCATCATTAATTGAAGGATTTCATTACGTTTTTTCTCACCGCCGGAGAAACCTTCGTTAAGATAACGCTGCGCCATGTTTTTATCCATATCAAGCGTGTCCATCTTAGCATCCATCTCTTTGATGAACTTCATAAGAGAGATTTCATCGCCTTCTTCACGGTGAGCATTAATAGAAGAACGCAGGAAGTCAGAGTTTGTTACACCACTGATTTCACTAGGATATTGCATAGCAAGGAATAGACCTGCTTGAGCTCGCTCGTCCACTTCCATTTCAAGAACGTTTTCGCCATCAAGCAATACTTCACCTTTTGTTACTTCATATTTAGGGTGACCCATAATTGCGGAAGCCAGTGTAGATTTACCAGTTCCGTTCGGTCCCATAACAGCGTGGAATTCCCCACCGTTGATTGTTAAATTTACACCTTTAAGGATTTCCTGACCTTCGATTTCTACATGAAGATCTTTGATTTCTAACGTTGATCCTGCCATAAATGAATACCTCCAGTATCTATTATTAAAGAATGTCCATGTTGATCGGAAACAAAGAACTATTCTCAATTTATTCTCATTACAATCTTATATCATTTAGTGCTTGTTATCAACTTTTTCCCATTAGCTAAAGCCAAGAGTCCGGATATGTAACGAACAATTTCCTACATTTTTCATGTGTATTATAACATGAAAAAATCAGGTGGCTAAACACACCTGATTTTTTTCATTTAATCGAATGATTTATCTATGCAATTTACGGTCGACCTGGGCAATCATTTTCTGACTCTCTTCGAATTCTCGTTGGCGTTTTTCTTCTACTTTCAAGCGTGTATCCAACTTCCTGCTGTACTCCGCATAACTCATGTTATGAGATTGGTGCATGGCTTTCTCCATATCAGCAGTGTAATTCAAATTCAGATCGTCACTAATAACGAATCAACCCTTTCAGATTATTTACACAATTTAAGGTACCACAAATGCTATACCCAAATAAAACTCCTTAAAACTTTAAATTCATGCAAAAGTGATCCTCACTATTGATGTAAGCGTTTACTGCAAGTGAGTATATAGAATACATCCGATTTCCTTGAATTTTCTAATAATTGAATCAATTGACCGTTGTCGTCAAGTCCATGTACGCATCCTGCACAAGCGTTACGGCCTGACTTAAAGCCGCTCCACCTCCAAATGCCGCAGCAACACCACATGCTTCTAATATTTCCTTTTCCGTTGCGCCCTGGTCGACGCAGCCTTTCGTGTGGTAGATCATACAGTACTCGTCCTGTGCAACAATACTGATTCCTAATGCCATCAATTGCTTCTCTTTTTTAGATAATTCTCCGGCTTTAAAACATTCTTGTGTAAATTCATCAAACTTATGAGAAACTTCCGGCATGTGCTCTCTGAAGGCTCCCATTCCTTCTTTATAATCATGTAAGTACGTTTGCGTCCACGTCATATTTTGCTCCTGCATAAGAAAACCTCCCAATAAAAATAAGTGACTGCGGTTAGTATAAACCGCAGTCACTTATTTTATCCGTCATTCAGCATCGCTTGAGACCGGTACAACAGCACCGTCATATTCTTCTTTGATGAAGTTTACGATCTCTTCAGAACGAAGAACTTCTACAAGCGTATTTAACGCTTCATTGTCTTTATCTTCACTATTAGCAGCAACGACGTTCACATAAGGAGAGTCAGACTCCTCGAGAATAATTGAATCTTCGCTGGGAGACAGGCCAGCCTCAATAGCATAGTTTGTATTAATCGCTACAAGCACGTTTTCTTCACGTTGGTAAACTTGTGGAAGGTTAGCTGCATCTACTCCCGTATCAAATTCGATGTTTTTAGGATTTTCTACAATATCCTGTACAGTAGCATCCACTTTATCCACACTTTCATCCAATTTGATTAGTCCCTCTTTCTCTAAGAGCGAAAGGACTCGACCATGAGTGGATACAGAACGACTCATGACTAGCTGCGTACCTTCTTCAACTTCTTCCAGGTTTTCATATTTTTGAGAATAAACTCCGATAGGCTCAATATGGATCCCACCAAGATTTGCAAAGTCATACCCTTTCTCTTCCTCTTGGGTCTCCATATAAGGGATCGTTTGGAAGTAGTTAGCGTCAATACGACCTTCATCTAAATCTTGGTTCGGTAAAATGTAATCCTGATATTCTTCAATCTTTAATGTGATTCCTTCTTCTTCAAGCATAGGTTTTGCTTTCTCGAGAACTTCAGCATGTGGAACACTGGTAGCTCCTACCTTAATCTCCTTTGTTCCACCTTCTTCACCTTCAGATCCTGATGCATTTTCTTCCTCATTCGATGACCCGCAAGCTGCGAGAACAAGGATAAGCAATACAGCGATTAAACTCGTCCATAGTTTTTTCATTATTCATTCTCTCCCTTTTATTTATTTTATCTTTTATCCAATTTTCGTGAGATGGCATCTCCGATGAATTGGAAAATAAACACAATTAAAATGATTAAAATAGTACAAATGAATACAACATCAAAGTTACTTCTTTGGAACCCATAAAAATAAGCGAAATCGCCAAGACCGCCAGATCCGATTGCACCGGCTACGGCGGTGTATCCAATCAATGCGATAGCTGTTACGGTTATCCCAGATATGAGAGCTGGCATCGATTCCGGAAGCAATACTTTAAAAATGATGGTCGAGTATTTAGCTCCCATAGATTTTGCTGCTTCCACGACACCTTTATCGACTTCTTTCAATGCAATTTCCACCAACCGGGCATAGAATGGCGCTCCACCAATAATCAGGGCAGGCAATGCTGCTTGTGGCCCTCGAATGGTGCCCAGCAGAAAATCAGTAAACGGGAACAATAATAAAATGAGAATAATAAACGGAATTGCTCTGAATATGTTAACAATGGAAGCAGTAATCCAATTCAACGTTTTGTTCTCCCAAAGACCCCCAGGTCCGGTCAAATAAAGGAGAAGACCCAAAAGCAAACCTAAAACGAATGTCCCAGCGACAGAAACCAGCGTCATATACAAGGTTTCATTTGTAGCTGTAATCATGTCTTCCATTCTTACGTTCGGGAACCATTCATTAAACATGTGGATTCACCTCCACTTCAACAGATGTTGATTCAATATATTCAATGGCACGCTCGACTTCTTTTTCGTCTCCATCAAATTGAACAAACATTGTTCCATACGCACCCTTTTGTGTTTGGGTAATCTTTCCATGTAGAATGTTGACGTCTAATTCAAACTTCCTTGATAAATCACTGATCAGTGCCTGATTTGTACTTTCTCCGACAAAGTGAAGGCGTATAATTTCTCCAGACCGGTAATTATCTTTGATCAATTGCAAGGAGGTTTCTTTTTCTGGATCTCCCATCACTTGATCCACAAACTTCTTCGTGACTGGTTTTTGAGGATGAAGAAAAACGTCCAACACTTCCCCTTGTTCAACAATTTTACCTTCTTCCATAACCGCCACCTGATGACAGATTTTGCGAATGACGTGCATTTCATGTGTGATCAGAACGATTGTAAGGCCAAGCTTTTCGTTAATATCCACAAGAAGATCAAGAATCGAATCCGTGGTCTCAGGGTCCAACGCGGATGTGGCCTCATCACATAAAAGAACTTTCGGATTGTTTGCAAGCGCTCTGGCTATTCCCACTCTTTGCTTTTGTCCACCGCTCAATTGGGATGGATAAGAACCTCCCCGGCCTTTCAACCCGACCAATTCAATTAATTCATCGACACGTTTTTGCCTTTCTGCTTTAGGGATCCCGGCAATTTCCAATGGAAAAGCGATATTATCATGAACGGTACGTGACCAAAGCAAATTGAAATGCTGGAAAATCATTCCTATTTCTTGTCTGGCCAACCTTAATTTTCCTTTGCTTAATGAAGTAAGTTCCTGCTCATCGACAAGAATGCTTCCTTCTGTGGGATCTTCCAAACGGTTCAGTAAGCGAATAAATGTACTTTTACCGGCCCCACTATATCCGATCACTCCATAAATTTCCCCTTTGTTAATATTAAGACTTAAATCATCCACTGCTCGTACATCCTGATCTTTCGTGTGGAATATCTTTGATAGTCCTTTAATTGTAATCATGCTGCTTTCCCTCCACTTCAAAAAAAGCCACTCTGTAATGAGAACAGAGTGGCTTTTTTAATCATACCTAAAAATCTGTTCTCTCATCTGTCAAAGATTAATACTTTGCAGGAATTGGCACCTGAGCAAAACAGTTTTGCCGGTTGCCGGGCATCATCGGGCCAGTCCCTCCGCCACTCTGGATAAGAGATTTTAATTTATTAAATTACTATCGCTTTAATTCGTTTAAGTAGTACAATAATGGATTGTAGCACCGTACGAATTTTGTGTCAACTCATAAACAGATTGTTCAGAAAAATAAAGTCGATCAAAACTGAAGAAATGCTTACATCTTCCATACAAAAACATCGAATATTCACTCGATTGACACAATAAAAAAATCCCTTCTTTAATAGAAGAGATTCATCGCTTTTACATTTCTCATCTATCAAAGTCAAAGACTTCGCAGGATTTAGCACCGTGCAGTTTACCTGCCGGTTGCCGGGCATCGTCGGGCCAGTCCCTCCGCCACTCTGGATAAGTGAAGATGTCGATATGAAATTAATAATTATGTTAGCATGGGAAATATATAAGCGTCAATCCATAACCTTCGCCTGATAAAAAGGAGAATGACATTGAGTAAACAAGCCCCTTTATTTGAACTACCTTACATCTACAACCACTCTTCCATTTATAAACTTGAAGAGGACTTAGGGAAAGTTATTGTCTTGACCTTCTGGGCTTCCTGGTGTCCAGATTGTGGGAAAGACTTACCTATGAAAGAACAACTTTTCAAAACGATGGACCATGACAAAGTAAAAATGATGACAATCAATGTAACTGGAAGGGAACGGAAAATTGAGGAAGGCATCGAATTCAAGGAAAAGTTTTTAACACAACCAACTCTTTCTGACGAAGGACGATACGTCTATGACTTGTACAATTGTGATGGCGTTCCTTCCACCATCATCATTAATCAACAAGGAGAGATCCATGCGAATTTTGGCGATCAGTCCTCCTTTTTAGATATTGTAAGCAAATTAGGAGAAATCGTATGATATTCATAACAAAAAGACAGCAAAGACTCCGGAAAGTCTTTGCTGTCTTTTTCATTATCGAACTCTTCCACATTACATATAAGTTTTTTAGAGAATTTTTAAATTCTACAGTAGTGGTCATTTCCTGGGAAATACATACACTATTCAACAAAACCAACCACTCTCTCATACATATAGGAGACAGAGTGAAAAGCATAAATCTTTTCCTCTACCTCCCCGCCCCTCGTAACCAGCAGACATGGAACACTTTTAATCTTAAAATGCTGCATCCATTCAGGGTGCAGAGAAGCATTCATTTCCTTAAAAACTTCTCGATCAAATACAGACTCCAGTGTTGTGAGCATTTGACGCGCTAGGTGACAAGTTGCACAAAAAGGGCTATGAACGAAGGTGAGGGTCGTTTGTGGAGATTCGAAGAACTTCTTTACTTCTGTTGTTTTTATTTCCTCCACAGCCATCCTCCTATATTAAATAGATCGACTTTACATTGAAATGTCTACTGAGTAAGGCTCTTGCCAATTCAGGTTCCGGCGTAGCTGCTACTTCCCTGAAAGCCTTATCTATGTAGATATGCTCAGCGTGAGGAAGCTCTTCCATCAATTGTTTTCTTAATTTGTAGCCAGAGTCATCTTCATCCACTAGAATATACACGGTCCGATCATCTAAGTTATGATCAAAAATCATTTCTTCCATCCGCTCGATTCCTAAAGTACCATGGGTGCAGATGATTTCAATCTCTTCATCAAGAACTTTATTCAACTTCTTCTTATCTGTAATTCCTTCAACAATGACGATTCGTTCTCCATCCATCTTCATCACCTACTATATAGAAACAGACCATGCCAATCAGGCATGGTCTGAACATGATTAAGATCAAACGTGATCATGTCAGACAAGGTTTCTTAAAGCCCTGCCTGTCCAATGCACTATCCTTAGTCTTCATCGATCATTGCTTCATATTCTTCCGGGGTCATCAAGTCGTTGATTTGAGAGTTGTTACTTGGCTCAACAACAACCATCCAAGCTTTATCGTAAGGAGATTCATTGACAAACTCTGGACTGTCTTCCAGGTCTTCGTTTACTTCCACAACTTTACCACTAAGAGGGGCATAAAGTTCAGAGACAGTCTTCACAGATTCTACGCTGCCAAATGGCTCATCCGCTTCTAGTTCATCCCCGACTTCAGGAAGTTCTACGAATACGATATCCCCAAGTTCTGATTGCGCGAATTCAGTAATGCCGACTCTTACTTTTTCCCCTTCTTCTTTCACCCATTCGTGTTCTTCAGAATAACGCAGATCTTTAGGTACGCTCATTTCAATTACCTCCAAATAATAATTATAGTTCAACAACCAATATAAACATAAAAGCTATAGGCTTCTATTCCCAATAATGTGCTCACTGAGACCAAACGTTCTCAAACTCTTCTTGCTTGAACCCTACCGTTGTTTTTTCACCATCGGTAAGGATAGGCCGCTTAATCAGCATGCCATCAGATGCAAGCCACTCAATCATTTCGCCTTCTTCTGCTTCTTTTAGCTTTTCCTTCATGTTGAGTTCTCTATACTTTTTCCCACTAGTGTTAAAGAATTTTTTTGCAGGCTTATCACTAGTAGCTATAAAGCTCTTTAACTGCTCTTTCGAAGGGGGATTATTGACAATATGTACAGATTCGTAGTCAATCCCTTCCTCATCCAACCATTTTTTTGCTTTTTTACACGTACCGCAATTCGGGTACCAATAGAAGGTTAAAGACATCTACACACCCTCCTTCATTCTTGTTGTCTAATATTTTATCATAACGAAGGCAAAGATTTCATTTATTTCTATTATTGTCTTCACAATCACCACATAAAGTTCTTCCATAATAGCTTCCTTTAGTTTAAGACTCAGTTTCGAGATGTTTTCGGGGTTCGTTGCCGTATTGGGCGTCAGGGGTGGTCGGGAAGCTACTCGCTTTCCTGTGGGGGAGTGCCGAGCTTCCTCGGACTACGTCCTGCGGGATCTCGCCTATCTCCTTCTCCCACGGGAGTCTCGCAGCTTCCCAACCACCCCATTCGATTTAGGTGAGAAACGAACCCCTTTACCCAGAAGGACTGTCTTCTACTATCCCAATGCAATACGAAGGAAGCGCTCTATATCAAGTGGCTGAGATCTAAATACCTGAGCCAGGTGCTTAAACGGCTCACTTCCATCTAGTCGGAAATGAACTGTTTCCAGAAATGGTTTCGAGACACTTACATGGTAAAGGGGCGGAGGGGAATGGGGAGACTCCTGTGGGAAAAAAGTGCATGGTGAGACCCCGGAGGACGCAGTCCGAGGAGGCTCACCGCGCTCCCACGGAAAGCGACTCATTCCCCGCAGCCCCCATCCACTCAACAAAAGTCTCTAAACTGAGTCTTCCACAATCCTGCCATATTGTTTAACAAGGAAAGGTCATAACGAAGGCCTGCACCTTCGCGTTTTCGAAAGTGCAGGCCCTGTGTCACATTCATTCTATATTTTTTAGACTGTATATTTTTCGGCTTCGATCAATGCTTTGGCGATCTCGCGCTTCTTAGGAATAACATTCGTCGGTGTATGGCGTGTCAGTTTCCTTAATGCACCAAGCATCATTCTTAAAGAATCCCCGGATTCCGCAGCAATCAATGTTTCCTTCGCATGTCCTTCGATTCGGTTGAAGGCTTCCTGCACATAAACTTGTGTATAAAGAAGTTTCTGTTTGTTCTTCTCTTCACCCGTTTTGTTGATCGCTTTTTCTGTACGAAGGACGGCAGATTCCATGTTATAAATCTCGCCTACTATGTCCGCGATATTAACAAGTAATTCTTGTTCATTTTCTAGTTTTTCCCCGTATTTCTGTGCGGCGAGACCAGCGGCAAGGAGACCAATCTTCTTCGCATTCTTCAATAAATATTTCTCTTGTTCCAGTACTTCTACGCCTGGCTCCTCAGGCATCATCATCATGATTTCTTCTTGAAGGGCTTGAGCTTTTTGAAGTAAAGGCAACTCGCCTTTCATTGCTTTTTTCAACAATGTACCAGGAACGATCATACGGTTGATTTCGTTCGTTCCTTCAAAAATTCTGTTGATTCGAGAATCACGGTACATTCTTTCTACTTCGTATTCAGCCATGAAACCATATCCACCGTGTATTTGTACGGCTTCATCAGCAGCAAAGTCAAGGAGCTCTGTACCGAATACTTTGTTTAATGAACACTCAATGGCATATTCTGCAATGACTTTTGCAACGGCTGCTCCGTCTTTCAGTTCTTCCTCAGATAATTTACCCATACTTTGTTCGAATAAGCCTACCGTACGATAGACGGAACTCTCATTTGCATACGTGTTGGCGGCTACGGAACCGATCTTTTCCTGAATCAATGGAAAGCTTGCAATTGGAGTCTTGAACTGTTTACGGTCCTTTGCATACTTGACCGAAAGTTCAATCGCTCGCTTAGCTCCACCTACTCCACCAATAGCCAATTTATAACGACCGACGTTTAAAATGTTGAACGCGATGACGTGCCCACGGCCAATTTCTCCAAGCACATTCTCGACAGGCACTTCAGCATCTTCAAGGATCAATGTACGAGTGGAAGAACTCTTAATTCCCATCTTCTTCTCTTCCGGCCCTGTAGATACGCCAGGATAATCGCGCTCCACAATAAACGCTGTAAACTTATCTCCGTCGATTTTCGCATACACGACGAACACATCGGCGAACGCAGAGTTCGTAATCCACTGTTTCTCACCATTTAGAACATAATGAGTACCTGCATCATTTAACTTGGCCGTTGTTTTCGCTCCCAGAGCATCGGATCCTGAACCAGGCTCTGTTAGAGCATATGCTGCTATTTTCTCTCCTGTAGCAAGCAACGGAAGGTATTTTTGTTTCTGGTCTTCATTACCGAAGAAAACAATCGGCAGGGATCCGATTCCTACGTGAGCACCATGGGTAACGGAAAAGCCTCCAGCACGAGAAAACTTTTCAGTGATCAATGAAGAGCTGATCTTATCTAACTGTAATCCACCGTACTCTTCTGGTACATCAGCACCTAACAATCCCAACTCACCCGCTTGCTTCAATAGGGCAACGGAATGCTCGAATTCGTGGTTTTCAAGATTTTCGATCTTTGGTACAACCTCACCAAGGACAAAATCTTCCGCTGTTTTTGCAATCATTAAATGTTCATCAGTAAAATCTTCCGGTGTAATCACATCTTCTGCAGCCAAATCTTCGACAATGAATCCTCCACCTTTAATCATCTCTTTCAAATCGCTCATCTTTCTGTTCCTCCCCGAGTTAAATTAATTCAAATACTCCAGCGGCTCCCATACCGCCACCAATACACATCGTCACCACACCAAATTGCTCATTCCTGCGTTTCATTTCATGAATCAAGCTCAAGGTAAGCTTTGTACCGGTACATCCTAGCGGGTGGCCCAAGGCAATGGCCCCACCATTCACATTTACTTTCTCTTCATCTAATCCAAGTTCCCGAATGACTCGAAGGGATTGAGAAGCAAATGCTTCATTCAATTCAAAGAGGCCAATGTCGGATAAAGAAAGACCAGCCATTCGCAAAGCTTTTGGTACAGCTTCGATCGGCCCAACTCCCATGATCTCCGGCTCTACTCCTGCCACTGCAAAGGAGCGGAATTTAACTAAAGGAGTAAGACCTTCAGCTTCTGCTTTTTCCCGGTCCATAACCATAACGGCTGCTGCACCGTCGCTCATTTGCGAAGAGTTCCCTGCTGTTACAGAACCTTTTGTGGAGAAGGCTGGCTTCAGCTTACCAAGCACATCAGGCGTAGTACCCGCTCGAACTCCTTCATCCATTGAAAATAGGGTTTTTGTTTCTTTTACTTTGTTGTCCTTTCCAAGCTCACGGTTTGTCACTTCAACTGGAACGATTTCATCCTCAAATTTCCCTTCTTGGATCGCTCTAGCTGCACGTTCGTGACTCTGAACCGCAAATGCATCCTGATCTGCTCTTGAGATTTCAAAACGATTCGCTACTTCTTCAGCGGTATGACCCATGGACATATAGTACTCAGGAGCGTTTTCGACCAACTGAATATTCGGCTTAATCACATGGCCTCCCATAGGAATGAGGCTCATGGACTCCGCTCCACCTGCAATCGCTGTGTCACTGTGACCAAGCATAATTTTTTCTGCGGCATAAGCGATACTTTGCAAACCAGAGGAACAATAACGGTTAACTGTAATTGCTGGCACTTTATGATGAAGTCCAGCAAGGCCGGCAATGTTCCTAGCCATGTTCATTCCTTGTTCTGCTTCAGGCATCGCACACCCGATAATGACATCATCGATGTTGCCCTCATAATTGTTGGCTCTTTTCAAAGTTTCTTTAATTGTCAGAGCGGCCAAATCATCGGGACGCGTATGTGCAAGTGAACCTTTCTTGGCCCGGCCGACTGGTGTACGAGCTCCTGATACGATAACTGCTTCTCTCACGACTCTTCCCCCTCTTTTTTATTAAATTAATTACGTAGCGGTTTGCCTTTCATGAGCATGTGCTGCATACGAGCTTGAGACTTCGGCTCACCTACAAGACTTAAAAAGGCTTCACGTTCAAGATCTAATAAATACTGCTCATCAACGAGCGTTCCTTCTTTCAACTTTCCACCTGATAGCACAAAAGCTAGTTTTTCAGCGATTTTAAGATCGTGTTCACTCGCATATCCACTTAGAGCGAGTGATTTGGCTCCTAAAACCATTGTTGCATAGCCTTGCTCACCTACTACCGGAATTTTCGTCCGTTTAGGCGCCTGGTAGCCTGACCTCGCTAACCCGAGCACTTTTTGTTTTGCATCATGAAGAAGGTGATCTCCGTTTACACTAATCGCATCTTGTTGGTCTAAGAAACCATTCTCCTTCGCTTCCTCCCCTGAAGTGGAAACTTTCGCCATAGCGATTTTCTCAAACACACTGTTCGCAACCTTTTGAAGGTCAAAATCAATGCCTTCAGGTATGTTCCTCAAGTGCTTGATATAAAGTTCTTTATTTCCACCACCACCAGGGATCAGACCGACACCAGCTTCTACAAGCCCCATATAGGTTTCCTGTGAAGCCTGGATAGCATCAGCAGGCAGACAAACTTCTGCTCCACCTCCAAGCGTCATTCCGAAAGGCGCGGCAACGACTGGCTTATCCGAGTATTTCATTTTCATCATGCTGTCCTGGAAACTTTTCACGACCATTTCAATTTCAAAAAAGTTGAAGTCCTGCGCTTCCATAAGGATCATTCCAAGGTTTGCGCCGACGCAGAAATTTTTCCCCTGGTTTCCGATGACGAGACCTTCGAAGTTCTCATCTACATGATCGACGGCAAAATTAATCATCTGGATGATATCAAGACCAATAGCATTGCTCCTGGAATGAAACTCCAGTCCAGCAACCCCATCGCCAAGATCGATCAAGCTGGCACCAGCATTTTTCTTAATGACCTCCCGCTCTTCTTTCAAGCGTTTAAGGTTGATGACCTTTTCATTAAAGGACTGCTGCTTATATTCTCCTTCATGATAGAAGTAAACGTTTCCATTTTCCTTTTTATAAAATGTATCGATACCTTCATCCAACATTTCCTCTACCCATGTTGGAACCGTCTCTCCTTCTTTCTTCATACGCTCAACAGAAGTCTTCACACCGATACTGTCCCACATCTCAAATGGACCAAGTTCCCATCCGAATCCCCATCGCATGGCCTCATCAATAGAGGGTACATCATCAGCAATTTCACCATACAATTCTGCGGAATAGAGAAGGACTGGTTTTACGACAGACCACACTAAGTCTCCAGCACGGTCACCTTCTGCATTTACGAGCGTCTTCAGTTTTCGCTGTGGACCTTTTTCCTGTTTCGCCATTTCTGTGGCCTTTGTTTTCAACTTGCCTCGTTTTTCATATTCAAGGGTTTCAGGGTTAAGCTGCAGGATCTCACTACCCTTCTCACCTTTCTGCTTAAGGAAGAAGCCTTGCCCGCTCTTCGATCCCAACCAGCCTTTTTCAAGCATATTTTTCATAAAGGAAGGGGTTTCGAAGGCTTTTTTCTCTTCTCCTTCTACTTGATCGTACACGTTGTTAGCTACATGGATGAAAGTGTCAAGGCCTACGACATCAAGGGTACGGAACGTAGCGCTTTTCGGACGCCCGATCATCGGTCCTGTAACAGAATCCACCTCTCCGACTGAGTAGCCTTTTTCAAGCATTTGCTGGACGGTCACTAAAAGGCCATACGTTCCAATTCGGTTTGCAATGAAATTAGGCGTATCTTTCGCTTCGACGACACCTTTACCAAGAACATCCTCTCCGAATTCTTTCATGAATTGGAGAACATCTGGACTTGTATGTTTCGTCGGAATCACTTCTAATAACTTCAAATAACGTGGCGGATTGAAGAAGTGTGTGCCAAGGAAATGAGCCTTGAAATCCTCGCTGCAATCTTCGGACATAGCCTCAATGGAAATTCCAGAAGTATTGGAACTTACAAAAGAGCCTGTTTTACGGTGGCGGTCAACGTCGGCTAAAACCTTTTTCTTGATATCAAGGTTCTCAACGACTACTTCAATGACCCAATCGACTTCGGATAAACGTTCCATATCATCTGTAAAGTTTCCGACTTCAATTAGATTAAGGTTTTGTTTACTCGTTAGTGGTGAAGGTTTTTGTTTAAGAAGTGCTTTTTTATTTTCAGCAGCAATTCGGTTCCTCACAGCTTTATCTTCCAGCGTGAGACCTTTTTCCGCTTCTGCATCCGCCAGTTCACGAGGGACGATATCCATCATCAACGTAGGAATTCCTACATTCGCTAAATGTGCGGCGATCCCTGCGCCCATTACTCCTGATCCAAGGACGGCTGCCCGCTTGATTTTGTGATTCATTACATTTCCCCCTATCTCATTTGAATGAATACTCATTCATTTTACAGCCAAAAAAATAAGTACGGCTAATTCGTATCTATGTATAATATAAAATATTTTCAGACATTTCGCAATCCTTTTCTCCATAATTCTGTGAAATCTTACCTTGGATTTTTCTGGTTCATGTATTCTATGCCTGATTATCTCAAAGGATGCCCGCATAACCGCGGGCATCTAATTATTTTCCGAATACACCTTTTAACACAAAAGCAACGTTCGCCGGTCTCTCAGCGAGCCTTCTCATAAAATAGCCATACCAATCATTTCCATAAGGGACATACACACGCATCTTATAACCTTCTTTTACTAACTCCTCTTGTCTTTCCACTCTGATTCCATAGAGCATTTGGAATTCAAATTGTTCCTTTGATATATCCTTTTCTTCAACAAGAGATTTCGTGTATTCGATCATTCGATCATCATGACTGGCTACGGCTGTGTAATTTCCGTTAAGCAAATGGATACGGATGATTTTTTTCAAATTTTCATCTACGTCTTTCTTGTCAGGGAAAGCGACCTTCGGTGACTCTTTATAAGCGCCTTTAACAAGTCGTAAATTCGGATTGTATTTATCGAGTTCTTTTATATCATCAACGGTGCGATATAAGTAGGACTGTAATACAGTTCCGATATGCTCGTAATCCTCACGCAGCTTCTTGAAAATTTCAAGTGTTTTTTCGCATCTTTCGTAATCCTCCATGTCAATGGTAACAAACACATCTTTTTCTTCAGCGACATCCAGGAGCCTGCGCATATTCTCCATGACAAGGTCTTCTGATATATCAAGACCCATGGAAGTTAATTTCAAAGAAAGCTGGGAATCCAACTGATGTTCTGCAATCGCTTCAATCGCTTTTATACAGCCTTCCGCTGCTTCCCTTGCTTCTGCTTCACTATCGATAAATTCCCCTAGATGGTCGATGGTCACAGCCATCCCCTTCTTGTTCAATTCTTTGATTGTTTCAACGGCATCCGGGACCGTTTCTCCCGCTACAAACTTTCCTGCACCAAAGCGAAGACCATATTTCTTTGCCAATTTCGTAAAAAAGCGATTTTTTGATAAAAAAAGAAAAAAGTTTCTGAGTATCCGTTCCATTCTCCAACCCCCTAAACCTTGTTCCCGTTCACAAAAATGATTCTGATTTTTCCGTCATGTAATCGTTAACATACTACTATTTTATCATTCATTAGATGAAATGGGTAAAAATAATGTTTCCTTCGACAAACTCCCAGCTTTTTCACCAAGGTATTTCCTACCTTTGATTGCCGACTTGATTTTTTCTTATAGAAATGAGGATGAAGGTCATAATAAAAAATGAAAAAAGAAGGAGGAAACGTGATGCAACAGCAAAATCAATCCATGCAGCAAGCCCAGCCCATGTCTCAAGTACCTGAGATCGTGAGCACAAAAGATCAGCTTTATCTAGCTGATATGTTGTCCTGGAATTTGAATGCTTGTAAGAAAGCTCATTTCTTTGCACAAAACTGTCAAACACCGGAAATACAGGCGGCCTTAGAAGAAGCTGGTCAAATGCACCAGCGCCATTATGATAAGCTGCTTAATCATTTGAATTCTCAATCCCAAACAACCAACTGAGGAGGAACATCATGAATCAGACTCAAAAAATACAGAATCCTGAAACAAACGTGCCTAAAACTCCACAAATGAATGAGAGAGACTTTGTTAATGATCAGCTGTCAACAGAAAAGTACATGACCGCTTCTTATAATATTGCATTGAACGAAGCTAGCAATCAAAACCTTTATCAGGATCTTGCTACCATTTTCAAGGAAACGCAGGACTGTCAACGCAACTTATACAACCTCATGTTTAAAAATGGGTGGTATGCGCTTGAGCAGGCGGAAAAACAAAAGATCGATCAGACGTATCAACAATTCACAGGGTATAAGACCCAATTGCCATACAACGTCCAGTAATTTATAACGATTGTAGAGCTAAAAAAGAAGCCCGGGATACCCGGGCTTCTTTTTGTTTATCCTACAGGCTCATACCCTTGAGCCTCTACGGCTTCTTTCATCATCTTTTTGCTTACATAAGCTTCATCGTATGCGATGTTTACTTTCCCGCTGTCTAAATCAACTTCAACACCATGTACCCCTTCCAGTTCTTGAAGGGCACCCTTTACGGACTGCTCGCAGTGATTACAAGTCATACCATTTACTTCCAATGTCATTTCCATGATTTCACAACCTTTCTCAATCTAAGCTCTTATTGAACTATTCCACAAAATAGTGATTCTTTAACATATTTTCATAAAAGTATGTGCTTTAAGTATTAAAAAACCCGCTTCCTGTATAAGGAGCGGGTCAACTAATAGCTACAATATTTTTTTAGAGCCTGATGCAGAGAATTCATAAAAATAATCTCTGATGAAAAATGAATGATTTGAATACGCTTCACCTGCTCTGGACGAATGCCGGTGATGATGACTTGTAAGCCCATATAACATAATGAGGTCATTAAATTTTTCAATATTTGAGCTCCATCCTCGTCGATTTGTCCTACTGCGGTAAAATCAAAAAGAACCTTGTCTGTATCCTCATTCTGAGTGGCGTGCAGCAATGGCTCTTCCACTGTATACATTTTATCAGCCGTAATATGACCAAAGAGCGGGATTAAAGCTGTTTCTTCTGTTAAGCGTATAAATGGAGCAGAAAGGCGATTTCCATGTTGAATGGCCTCTTCCAATTTTTCCTTTTCTTCCAGGAGTTGAAAGTTTGTATCATTTAATCGGGAGCGCAGTTGATCCATGGTCTTCGTAATTTTCGATAACTGTTCGTCCTTTGGAATAATCAACACTTCTGCATACAAATCATTTTTCCACTTTACATGCATATCGCATGTGACTGGATTTTTATCTTCCTTTAAAGGTTTGAGAGCAATTTCTATAGAAAGTTTATGAACCTCAGGAGTAACCCATCTCTTTATTTTAGACAGGCTCCCTTCGTCCATGATCTCTAATAAATGGTTTACTTCACCGAACATCGTAACAGCTTCATCAGATAAGGACTCAATTTTAAAATTTTTATTCATGATTAAGTGCGGCAAAGGGAAGCTGCGTTCAACTCGTTTCATTAATCGTTTCTTCCCTTCCTTCGTTGAACCACCGCTTTAGATCACCGAGGTCCTTGACAACCATTACCTGATCGGATTCAAACTCTTTCAAATTGTATTCCTTTGCTAATCTGCCGCCAATCATAATCAATGGGTTCCAATCTAATTCAGCAAAATGCTCCAACACCATTTTAATCGTCTTTAAACGATAAGGTAAAGCCGCCGAGATTCCGATAACGTCAGGGCGATACTTTTCAATTTGGGTAAAAGAGTGTTCCATAGGAAGAGCCGGTCCTAAATATCTCACTCTCCATCCATGCTCTTTAAACGTATCGGCCACCATCTTCAAACCTATGTAATGCTGCTCTTCTTCTACACCAAACAACATAGCTTTGAAATTTTTTTGTTGTTTCCTGCTTACATGACCGCTTTCCGCGTCTAATTTCGAAAGCACAAAATCACAAATGGCGGTAGCTAAATGTTCGTCCGCCACGGATATTTCATTCCTCTCCCATAATTCTCCAACATAATACATGGCTGGGGTGATGATGTCTCCATATAGGTAAGCTCTCGGATATTTTTCTAGCATCGTTTTAATAAATTCTATTGCACCCTGGTCATCTCCCTGAAGGAAATAATGGGCTAATTGTTCGTGTTGCACGTCCAAAGTACTCACCTCTTTGAAAGTGTTTCCAAATGTTGTAAGGCCGCTTGTAAATATTTGATATAACACTGTTTTTCTTTCTCATCTATCAAGTCCATATCTTTCAATAAGCGAACGAGACGTTCATAATTATCAATGATTAAAGAAGTAGGAACATTCCTCGAGGTAAGAACCGTATTAAGCCACTTCGTATAATCCATAAAAAAATCGATACTATCCATCTCATAGGCCGCTTGTAAATGATCTAAATGATGGAAGTTATCTTCTTCGGTTCGGTCTCTTCCGTTCTGACCGAACTTTTCCCAAAGGTATGGATATGCCTCGTAAATTTCATCTGCTACTAATTGAACTAAGCGGCTTTGCTCAGACTTATTCACGTTGCGACCACCTCGTATTTAGAAACTTTCGGCACGATCCCTTGAAGTTCCTGATCAGGATACTGCTTTTCTAATTCATGAATTTTCTTAAACTGTTCACTACGAGCCCATTTAAGATAAGCATCTTTAGATTCCCACTCCAAGTGTACCGTCAGCTCACCGGGCTTTTTGTCATTTTGTAGCAGTTGAAAGGAAATAAATCCGTCCGCCTGGTCTACGAGGCGTGATCTCTTTTGGTATATATGAATTAACTCATCTGCTTTATGGTCTGGTACCTTCACCATAGAATCTACGACGAACATGTGTTATTCCCCAATCTGATTTATTTTCATTAAATATTATTTTATCATAACCATTTCTTTTATGTATAATGTTAAGATTCTCCTCAAATATAACGCAAATAGGTTATCGACAACCTGCGAGAAACGAACCCATAAGTAAGGTTCAGGAAGTGATTACGTACGTTATTATTCCAGTCAAATGATTTACTGCTCCTCATTTAAAACTTTCCAAATAAAAAGGTGCCGGCTTTAGCACCAGCACCTTTCTGAGATTATTGCACAACTTCATCAAGAACATGCATCTCTTCATGGTCGAGAAGGTTCTTGTTGATCATGTCTTCAGCTTCTTTATTCATATTGTCCTGCAGATCTTTCAGCTCTTCTTTATCACCGACAAGATAGAAGCGCTCCCAGCCATAATCTTTAGCTAGTTTATCAATCTTAGGAGCTACACTCTTGTACCATCGATAACGGTTGGCTTCGAAGCGCTCTTGGAATTGATCTCTCTTGGAAGTCTTGGCACCACCAGATCCCATGGAAGGCTGAGCACGGTGTGGCCCTTGGTGCTGCCTCCAATCTTCCGTATCTAAATCAAGCTCAAACAACTGTGTATCTTTCAGTGTTCCAAGTTCTGCATCAATCAATTTGATTTGATTTTTCTGAGTTAAGACGATTCCTGTTTTAGGGAACTTGTTCTGCATCTCTTTCAATTGATCCAGGACAGGTGTTTCTTCCCAGTAGAATTCTGTCTTCACTGGCATTTGGAAACGCTCAGCAAACCATACCGTGTCATCGCCAGTGGCAAATAAAACAACACTCTTAGCGAAGTTTTGTTCATTTTCTTCTATGAATTGCTCCACTTTTTCTTTTACTGCCCAATAGTTTCTCTTTTCATCCGAATCTCCATCTTTTTGAAGATAGGATTCGAAATTATTCAATCCGTTTTTCAAATGGATCTTCCATTCTCCCCCTTGTTGATCGGGGTCGGAAGGGTCGGTGTTTAAATACATCGTAAATACTTTTTGTGGTTTTTCTAAGTGTACTGCCTCTAGTTTCTTTATTTCTTTATTTAAGTCCATAAAACAGCGACTCCTTTCAAGAATTGTAAATCGAATCTAGTCTGTATGTTTCCTGAAAAAGATGTGCTTAAACTTATTTCCTAGAGGTCAGTGGTTTTTCTCGATAATTTTTTGTTTGAGTTTTTTCAATTCAAGCTCAAATTGCTCTTTTTCCTCGGTTGTTAACGTTTGACTGCCATACCGCACTTTTTGATAAAGCTCGGTCGATTCAATAGTAAGCCCAATCCTCTGAAACCAACCCTCGATTGATTCATTTGAATATCTGCCACATCCATTCCGGGCGGCAAAATGTTCAAAGGTGCGAAACTGCTTTCTCACCCATCCTTCTGTGCGTGACCTATGAAAAGAAAAAGTTGAGGAAGATCTCTTTTTCTCATCTTCACCATATGCATAATACTGATAGTTGAGAGCATCAGTGGCTGTTTCCATATCTATGTTCACTCTTTTTCTCAAAAAGAAAAAGGTGATCAAAGCCAAAAGAAGTGCAACGACGATTAGGACAACGGTTCCTGTTTCAATCGCTTCTGCTACTTTTTGAGTGGTTTCTTGATTGCTATCATTCATTCGTTGGAGCTCTTCTTGCCTTTCTTGAGATGAAAACTTCATTTCCGGTAAAGAATCTTCTTCCATAGGCTCGATTCTAGAAACATCAAGACCTATTTTAGCGAGGAGTGTCATGATTCCGTTGATTCCTACAAGAAAGGCGTACGAAATTCCACTCCAGAGTGTTCCAATCAAAGAACGTAGATATGGAAAAAGAAGCAAAATTACCGAGGTTCCTGTGATTAAAGAGAGAAAGATGACGGAGAGACTCTTCCATCCTCCTTTTCTCTCCCTTCTGTCTACGTTGTAATAATGTGAAAAAGCATACCCTCCCCACGTTACAACGTATAGGGAAATCAGTGCGTAGACTAAATCCCAGGACTGGAAGAAGAAGATCATGATAAAAGTCAAAATCGATGTGGACAAAATTAATGATATTTCATGATTCAAATCAGGATCTCGTTCATGGCGGTAATATCTCCATACTAGAAATGATCCGACGATGAATCCCAGTAATAAACCAGCGCCCACAAAATAGGCAATCATTATGATTATCGCTAAACTAAACAGATAGGGGAAAAAGCCTGACGACCACCTTCTTATAAGAAAAAATAGAACGATACTAACGACCACATATGTACTAAACAGAACATAAGAGAGAGATAGAGACATCCATTGAGTCAAAGGGAAAAGAAGCACGAAGAAAAGCATCGCTTCCCCTAAGATCTGATAAACAAAAGTGATATTCCTTTTACCTTCCACCATATTCAAGCACCCCCTCTTTGTAAGGCAGGGCGTAAATAGGCAGATGAACCATCCATCTGTACCTGAAGCACAACAGCACCTCTAGATTGCCAGTCTTTTAACTTATCTACAGTTCCATCAGGAATTTCCCCCACAATGAGAACAACTTTACTGCTTAAGCCGCGCGATCCGAACCAATGGAACAATTGATCCATGGGCAGCAGCCGTTGTTCTTTATCAATCCGGGCCAACATTTCCAGGGAGTGTCGTAAATGGACGCTGCCCTCTCCTTTTTCTTGGTAAAAATAAGGGTTTCTTTGAGGTTTTCGCATGTTAATGATCATTTCATATGGATAGCCCCGTTCTGTAGCCGTATAGCATAAATAACAGGCATAGGACAACAATGACTCGAGGCGGGGAGACAAATGCTCATTTCCTAGTCTCGTTTGTTCCACTACGTTGACGATGATCGTCCAACTCCCATCCACCTGACGCTCCAATACTTTCGTCTTCAAAGATTGTGATTTCGCACTCGCTTTCCAATGGATTTTATGAAAGGCGTCCCCCTGTTCGTAATCTCGCGTTCCCACAGGTGTTAGAACATCTTCATAGGGTGAAAAATTCGCGCGTTGTTCCCCTATGGATGGATGAATAAATTCTTTGACACCGAGTACAGGTTCCGGCGTTGGATAAACAATAAACTCTGTTTGATACGGTTTTTTATACCGCATTTTTATAGGAGTGAAATTCAGTAAATGGGGAAACCGGAACGACATATTCCTTGCTTTTGTTACGCCGCGTTTTTCAGCTCTTACTGGTATATGCACAATGGATTCCCCACGCCTCATTAACGAAAAGGGTAATTTGAATGAATAGGAATGGTTCAATTCATTCATCATTTCTCTTCGACTACTTACCATTTTTCCCGTTTCAAAGGACAACGTTCCATTTAACATAGGAACCCTTGAATAATTGTTCATGTGGATTTTCCATTCTGTTTCATCTCCTGGAAACAAACGAACGGAACGTTTGGCATTTTGCAGCTCAAAATCCGAACCACTATAATGATCGAAAATCTTACTTCCAAGTATAAATATGATGAGAAGACCTGTAGGGAAATAAAAAATCGGCTGATTGAGGATAAACCCGACTAATCCGGTGAAGATTACCGCAGCCAAAACACCATCATAAAACCTTCTTCCCAATCCGAGTTGCTTTTCCCAATGATTCACTGTACCGAACCTGCTTCAACGGGAACCGGAACTTCCTGAATCACTTCCTGGATCACCTGGCTTTTCGTTTTCCGTATGGCCCCCTCCATAGAAAGCACAATACGGTGTTCCAACACATAAGGGGCTAGAAATTTCACATCTTCCGGGCGGACAAAATCATTTCCCAATAGTAACGCCCGAGCCTGACTCGCTCTCATAAAAGCGAGGGCTCCCCTCGTACTGACGCCTAACTCGATATCCTCACTTTCACGTGTCAACCGAACAAGATCCAAAAGATAATTCATCGTATCATCGGCAATGGCAATGTCTTTTGATTGTTCACGGATATGTAAAATTTCTTCTAACGAGATTTGTGGCGTGAGTGTTTCAAACGGTTCATTTTTTTGATATGTTCTTAAAATGTTTTTTTCTTCTTGTTCCGTCGGGTATCCCATGTCGATCTTGAACAAAAACCGATCCAATTGGGCTTCAGGAAGAGGAAACGTCCCATGGTTTCCTTCCACGGGGTTCTGAGTTGCAATGACAAAGAGTGGTGGAGCAATCTTTAACGTTTCACCATCCACAGTCGTTTGCTTTTCCTCCATGACCTCAAGCAGACTGGACTGCGTCTTCGGAGTCGCCCGGTTGATTTCATCTGCGAGGAGGACATTCGTCATGACCGGACCTTCACGCAATTCGAATTCCTGGGTTTTAGGATTAAAGAATTGAATGCCTGTGACATCACTTGGAAGGACGTCCGGAGTGAATTGAATCCTTGAGAAATGACCATCCATCACTTTAGCGAAACTTTTAGCTAGTTTCGTCTTCCCAGAGCCAGGCACACTTTCCAGAAGTGCGTGTCCATCTGCAATGATGGAGACAAACAACAACTCCACAACCTCATCTTTTCCGAGGATCACTCGACCGATCGTTTCTTTCGCTTTTCTTATTTTCTCTATACTCATTATGTAAAAGCTCCTTTGTACTAAAACTTCAGTTATCCATTATACCAAATTATGTTAGATAATTCTTTCAATTCAGATGATTCGCTGTCCCTATGAATGTTCCAACATAAATATATTTACTCGTGACTGGTGAATGATCAGTTGGTCTGAGTCGCTGACCTGGAAATTTAATATCTGACTCTTTATGTTTGCAAAAGGATACAAGAGCATAAAAAAGACCCGCTCTGAAGAGAGCGGGTCTTGATATATTATTCTTTTGTCCATTCATCGATAAGGTCTTGATGCTCGTCAATCCACTTTTGAGCACCTTCTTGGGCGTCGCCAGCTTCATTAATGCTAGCCATGAGGCTGCCAAGCTGATCATCGTTCAACATAAAGTTGTCAAACCACTTGACCACTTGAGGCTGATCCTCTTCTAATCCTTTGCGCGCAGCGTAAGAGATGTTTTCGGAATCGCCATAAACGTTTTTAGGATCTTCCAAGAACTTCAAATCCATTTCAGCGAATACCCAGTGCGGCTTCCAGAGGGTCGCAACGATAGGTTCTTCACTTTCCATGGAACCCTTTAACTCTGTGATCATTGTTGGCTCAGAAGATGCTGCAAGTGTATAATCCAACCCATATTCACTGATAACTTTGTCAGTCAAAGACATAATACTTGCTCCTGCATCAATCCCTACAATCTGCTTATCAGGGAATGCATCGGAGCCTTTCAAATCTTCGATTGAATTAATATCTTCCATATAACTTGGCACAGCCAGGCCTAATTTTGTCCCTTCATACCAAGTTTCACGCCAGTCGATATCTTCTTTATATTTTTCATAAAACGCTTTGTCCGTGTTCGGAAGCCAGATTTCCATACCGATATCTAGATCCCCACTGGATAAAGCCTCATATAGAAAACCTTTTTCTACTTGTTCCAGCTCTACCGTGTAGCCCTTCTCTTCAAGAACAAGCTTCCACATATTCGATACAGCGACGTTCTCCGCCCAGTTGTTCATCCCAATTTTGACGGTTCCTTTTTCTTCAGAAGTTTCAGCATTGTCTCCTTCGTTTTCGTTACCATTTGATGTATCTTCCCCTGACTCACCGCCACAAGCAGCTAAAGTTAAGAGAATACCAAGAAATACAGCTGGTAACCATCTACGCCATTGTTTCATAACAGATGACCTCCTCTAAGTATTCATTTATTTTCTATGTGATTCATATATTCAAACACAATTTAAAATTATATCATAAAGTAATTCAAGTTCAAACAATTTAAACTGTACAAAATGTACTCCTGTATGATTATTCCACACCAGGTCATCCAAATTATGGATGACCTGGTGTGGCTATATTTACCATTTATTGTTTTTTGTGAGCGCGGCGGTCTGCGGCTTCTGCTCTTTGTTGAGCGATTTTGTCTTCACGATCCGCTAATTCTTCAGAGAACTCTACATCAATGTTCTTCTGATTTTTAGGTGTTTGAGGTAACTTACGTTTTTGTTTCCCTTTGTTTTTACGGTGTTCGTCTCTACCCATGTTCTTCCCCTCCTTTTTAGTTGGAACAATGGTAGTATTTTTCGAATCACCAAAAATATTCTTAAGATAAAGCCATAACAGCCGATTGTTTCGGCTCAATAATTTACTTTATGGGGGTTTTCATACTTTTTACATAAAAAGAACCCAAAGTCCCCACATTTGTTAAGGAATCGTAAAGGATGAACCATTGGTTGGAATCTCACTTTTTTTGGAAACTCTTACAAAAACTATTTCAAACGCTTCCAATCGCTCTATAATAAGGCTGGTGATTCTTATGGCTTATGGGAACGATTCCACATTTTCTATATTGCCAGTTTTTCACACTCGGTATAAAGTTGATTTGCGCAACCGGTTGACGCAAAAAATTCTATTGAGGTGAAAAGCTAACATGCACAAACCATCCCAAAAAATCTCCCGCTTAGTTGCTACTACGGCTATTGCGGCTACGGTATTGGCAGCACAAGCACCGAACGTACTAGCGGTAACACAACCCCACCCAGATCAAGAGCTGAACCAGGAGGCTGTAAAAAAACAACTTCATGTTGAAGGTGTGGAACAGCTTGAAAATGGAGTGAAGCTAGATTTATCCTCTGATCAAACCGCTTTTATTCGTCTCTTTTCCGAAGACATGGCAAAAGTTTCGATTCTAAAAGAAGGGGAAGAAGAATATTTCTCTGAAGCCATCACCAAAAAAGAATGGGGCACCCCTTCTTTTGATGTTTCTGAAGAGAAAAGCGAAATCACTCTCACTACAGACGAAATCACCATCAAAATAAAAAAAGAACCTTTCGGCGTTAAATTCCTTGATAAGGAAGGAAACGTAATCAACGAAGATTACATGCAAAACGGTTCTGGATATGACGGGGAAAAGCCTTATGTATATAAAAAGACGACAGAAGATGAAGCTTTTTACGGATTTGGTGAACAATCCGGACTTGAAGTAAACCAACGTGGTGAAAGCATTGGAATGTTCAATACGGACGCTTATGCATATGGAACAGACACAAAATACTTATACACATCCATTCCATTCTTCATCGGTCTAAAAAATGAAAAAGCGTACGGCATGTTCTTCGATAACACGAACCGTTCTTATTTCGAAATGGCGAGTGAGAGTGACGATTATTATTACTTCTACGCAGATGACGGTACATTAAACTACTACTTCATGTACGGTCCTGAAATTGAAGATGTACTCGATCGTTACACAGAATTGACAGGTAAAATGGACAAACCTGCCAAGTGGACGCTTGGTTTGCACCAATCCAAATGGGAATATTCAGCTGAAGATATTGAACGTGTAGCTGAAACCTATCGCGAAAAAGAGATCCCCGTGGACACCATGCATTTCGACATCGACTATATGGATGAATACCGTGTGTTTACATGGTCTGATAAATTTGGCGACGAAGCTCTTCATCAAAAACTTGATGCCATGAACTTCAAAAAAATCACAATCAACGATCCTGCTGTCAAAAAAGACCCTGGTTACTTCATGTACGATGAAGGAACAGCCAACGATTACTGGGCAAAGAATCCTGATGGATCAAACTTTGTAGGTGAAGTATGGCCTGGAGAATCCATGTTCCCTGACTTTTCAAAAGAAGAGGTGCGTGAGTGGTGGGCAAGCAAGCACGACATCCTATTCGATAAAGGAATCGATGGCCTATGGAATGACATGAACGAACCAGCTGTATTCGACGGTCCATACCACACCATGCCACTGGATGTAACCTTTGGCGAAGGTGAAAACAAACGAACACACGAAGAATACCATAACCTCTATGGACATGATGAAGCAGAAGCTACATACGATGCTTTTGAAATGTACAAACCAAATGAGCGTCCGTTTGTATTGACACGTGATATGTACGCAGGTTCTCAACGGTACGCAGCTCTTTGGACAGGTGACAACGTAAGTGAATGGGATCACTTAGAAATGTCTCTTCCAATGAACATGAACGTCGGCCTTTCAGGTGTACCGTTCGTAGGAAATGATATTGGTGGTTTCGCTGGACGCCCTGATGCAGAAATGTTTGCCCGCTGGATCGAAGTCGGTGCCTTCCTACCATTCTCCCGCATTCACTATGATAGTGATAAAAAAGCAGAAGGTAAGAAACAGGCGCAGGAACCTTGGGCTTTCGGTCAGGAAGTCGAAGACATCAGTAAGAAATACATTGAGATGCGCTACAAATTGATGCCTTACCTTTATAATGCATTCATCGATGCTGCCGAACAAGGGACTCCAGTTCAACAACCGCTTGTTTATCAATTCCAAGATGATGAGAACACCTATAATGTAAGTGATCAATTCATGTTTGGAAAAGAAATGATGCTGGCACCAATTGTTGAAGAAGGACAAACAGAGCGTGACGTTTACTTGCCTGAAGGAGAAACGTGGGTGGACTATTGGACGGGGGAAGAGTTTGACGGAGGTCAGACCATCACGACAGAAGCACAACTTGATCACCTGCCGATTTACGTCAAAAAGGATTCTATGATCCCTACACGTGAAGTACAGCAATATACTGGTGAAAAGCCACTCGAAAACCTAGTCCTAGATACCTATTTGAATGAAAAAGCCACCTATTCCTTCTATGAAGATGATGGCGCAACATTAGATTACAAGGACGGCGAGTACAATGTGACAGACCTGGAAGTGAAACGTAAAGGGAAGCACATTGAATTCAAGAAAAAAGAAAAAGCGACAGGTTACGATACTGACTTAGAATCTTACACGCTGAAGCTTAATGGAGAAGAAGCACCTAAACGTGTACGTGCTGCAAAAGCGAAGTACAAGGAGGTCAGCTCTGTAGAGGAAGTAAAATCAACTCAAGAGTCCTTCTTTTATGATAATGAAGAACAAGCTCTTTATGTGAATGTTCCGGCTGATGAAAAACATAAAGTGAAGATTTTCTTCAATGGTAAAAAAGATAAAGCAGGCAAGTCTGACAAGAAAAAATAAACGGCACCCAAGCCTATCCTTATTATTGGATGATTACAAATCATGAAGGAATCTCCATCTAACATATTCAATAAATCAAAGTGGCTAGCAGATCATCTGCTAGCCATTTGTTATAAGGCTGATCTATATATGAGAACAAAATACTGCTAGCACGATCATTTATAATGATTGTTCTACTCTTCGTCTTTCAATGGTTAGATTCTAAAGCGGAAAGCATGTAAATCCAACACCTTTATAAAGATCAAGCAAAAACCAAGTGACCATGCACACTTAGACCTCAAATAAACAGTTCCTTCGATGGCCGACTCTCCTTTTACCCTCCCTCACTTGGAATAGTGGGAAATGAATGCAGTTGAATATAAAGGAGAATAAACAAAAACCCCACCGCGTCCGGTGGGGTTCTTATGTTATTGCTGAATAGCTTCCTGCTCATGCGTTTGTCGCCCACGAGTAATGGAGAAATAGGCGGTGGCCAAAGCGACAAGCACGAAAAATCCTCCAACAGTTGCGTTATGAATAACGGAACTCTGCTCAATGACAATTCCACCGATGGAAGAACCAAAAGCAATTCCGAAATGCAATGCAGAGTTGTTCAAGCTTTGCTGAATATCTGACGTTTCAGGTGCCGAGGAAATCAGATAATTTTGTTGTGCAGGTGTCACTGCCCAGCTCAATGCACTCCAAATCACCATCACCATTATGAATAATGGAAGGGAAAATGTGACATACGGAATTGTGAAAATAGCGACCGCAAAGACGAGGATAATGCCGAGAATGCTTCTCTCAGATCCAAATTTGTCCGATAAGAAACCTCCGACTCCTCCCCCCATAACGGCTGCGACACCGAAGATGAAGTAAACAATACTCACCCAAGTACCGTTCATCCCCATTTCCGATTTTAGAAATGGAGTCAGATAAGCATACAAGGCAAGGTGCCCTGTCAAAAACAAGAACGAGGTCAGCTGTGCAGAAAAAATCTTTTTATCTTTCAACGTCCGCAGTTGCTCTTTAACAGTAATGACGGGTTTCGGAGCAATATTACCCAACGAAATCCATACGGCCACTAAAGAGAGCAGAGTCAGTACACTAATCAGTAAAAAAGGGGCTCTCCATCCAAAGCTGTTTCCAATAGTCAGCCCAATGGGTACTCCAAGAACAAGAGAACCACTGATGCCCATAAAAATGGTACCAATCGCTCTTCCTCTATATTCTTTAGTAACAATGGCAGAAGAAATTGTCACAGCGAGCACCACAAGCAATGATCCACTCGCCGCTGTTAATACCCTCGCAAGCATAATTGTGGAATAATTCGGGCTCAAATAGGCGAGCATGTTTCCAAGAAAGAAAATAACTAACGTGACAAGCATCAATTTTTTCCGGTCAAACCGAGCGGTTGCCGTAAGTAAAACCGGTGATGCCACCGCAAATACTAAGGAAAAAATAGTGATCAATAGACCCGCTTGACCAAGGGTGATACCAAGATCATCGGCAACAAGGTCTAGAATCCCACCGATAATCAATTCAACGGTTCCGACAACAAAGGCAACAAGTGCTAACAAATAAACTTTTTTATTCATAATTGCATGACCCTTTCTATTAGGTTACCACTACAATGGTAACCATATGAAAAGGATAAAACAAGAGGAAATGTTTACGTTTTTCATTCCTCCATGTATTCTAAACCTAAAGCATCAATAAAAAACTTCTATTATACTAAAGCTCCCTATTCTTGAAGACTCAGTTTCGAGATGTTTATGTGAATTTAGGGGCTCCGGGAAAAGGTTCGCTTTCCATGGGGCGGGCGGTGAGCCTCCTCGAGCTTCGCTCTGTGGGGTCTCACCTGTCCCACACGGCCCATAGGAGTCTCACCGTTTCCCTCCGCCCCTTTGCCATATAAGTGTCTCGAAACCACTTCCAGAATAAGTTGCTTTTATGCACAGATTTAATGGAGGATACGAACTTGCAGGCACTCTATTCTGGGTGCAGAAAGCTTGTTATGTAGCGCTTTATGCATATAACACAAGGATAGTGGAAGACCCCCCACACAGTAATGGGGTTCGTTTCTCACATTCATCGAATGGGGTGGTTGGGAAGCTGCGAGACTCCCGCGGGAATGGATTGGCTGGCGAGACCCC
>NZ_FNIZ01000021.1 GCF_900104185.1 Halobacillus aidingensis
CGGAGAACGGCTTCACGTAAAGGTAAAAAGCGCGCAGGAATCGTTGTAGCTCATGCGATGTTACGAATCTCCTACTACCTCTTAACACGAAAGGAAATGTATGTAGATTTAGGAGAAGATTACTTCGATAAACAAAAACAACAAGCCATTGTTAAGCACTCATTGCGTAGGTTAGAGGGGTTAGGTTACACAGTGACAATTGAGGAACCAAAGGTATCCTAAGTCCATTCTCCAACTCAATAGATCTTTGAATGAGACGCTCTCCTCAAAAAGAAGAATGAGCTGCGTCTACTTTAGTATTGCCATTTTTCCATATTATAGAACTTTATTTTCATGGTAGGAGTCTCACCGTTTCCCTCCGCCCCTTGGCCATAAGAGTATCTCGAAACCACTTCCAGAATAAGCGGCCTTCCATCGTAATGGGAGTTGGTGTATTCAACTCTCAAACAAGTAGTAAACTATATTCTAACGCTTGCTATAGAGCGCTTCTCAACTAGAAAGCAGTTATTATGGAAGACGCTCCATTCGTGTACGTGGGTTCGTTTATCTCATCTCTCGAGTGGGGTGGTTGGGAAGCTGTGAGACTCCCGTGGGAGAAGGAGATAGGCGAGATCCCGCAGGACGTAGTCCGAGGAAGCTCGGCGCTCCCCCACAGGAAAGCGAGTTGCTTCTCATACACCCCTGACGCCTAACTCAGCAACGAACCCCTAAACATCTCGAAATCAAGTCTTCCACAATCCTGACATATACTGTAAGAAAACGCAAAAAAACAACGTTCAGAGTGAACGTTGTTTTTTTATGCTTTTGGCTGATGGATCAAGATATCATAGCCTTCTTTCGCATTCTCGATCAAGCACTTTTTCGGTGCTTTTGCGAAATAATTTAAATAGAGAAAATCAGAGAAAGATAATCCGATGTTCACAGATGCAAAGAGTACGAGATATGCAAAGTAGTTAGGGAAGACATATCCCATGATGAGTGCAGGAACTGTAATCAAGAAAGTCGGTGCAAGAGCCATCATGATGGATGTCTTCTTTGATAACCGAGTTTTGCACTGATAGGTGAAGGTCGGAACAAATCGTTTCCTGAATTTGAACTTCACTCGCAACCGCTTATAGCTGAGCATCAAAGGCAGCATGTGCATAAGGCGGTGCATCGACGGTAAGAAAAACAAAATAACCAACAACGGTAGAAAACCGTGATCATTCATCTCATGCGTACCGTGAATCATTGAATACGGCAGGTATAAAATTAGGAATGAAAGTAGTCCTGTAAGAAAAGACATCAGGTAAACACGGTTCAGACCGAATTCTTTATTGATGTTTACTGTTTTCCAGCAGTTCATCATAAGAATCCCTCCCTTACAACAAAAAATACTGTGAATTTATTATGAATATCGATATGATAGTAGTACGTTTTATGTTTCGTTTGTTTGGCACAAGACGAATAATAGTATGTTTGAGGAGAAAAAGCAATAGGTTTTTTGTAAAAAAAATATTTGCTTTATACTCTTTTGTTGTAAGATCTTATAAACCTTGGTATGACAAGGGTGACTGCAGGTTGTGGAGGGAGTATTTTGGAGAAGGGAAATCAATGCGAAACCTTTGCATTCCACTTGAATTTATTACTAGAAGTCGAAGAGATGAAGAAATATCCTTTTACGAAATTAGTCATTGAAAAAAGCTTAACAAAAAAAGAATATAAGGAAACGTTGCAGTTATTAGAAATTTTGAATGAGCGTTACGAAGAGGACGTGGCTAACGGTTTGATGAATCACTCTAATTTGGTGATTCACTTTGCTGGCATGCTTTGTTACAAGCTACCTATAGAAGAGGCGTTGCAAGCACTAGATCAGCAGGGGCTTTACCCGAAATTGACGAACCAACTTATTCGTCTTCACCATAAATAGAACCCTTTCCAATAAATGTTTAATGGAAAGGGTTCTATTTATTTATTTTCCTATTTGTTATGAGGACCTTGATTTTTTCTTATAGTCCTCAATATCCGTCGGTTGTTGGACCAATGGCTCCTCTTCAATGTTTTCTAGTGAACGTTCAAGGATTTCTATATATTCGTCTCCATAAATCTCCTTGATCAAAGCAGATAAATCTAAGAACTCAGGAAGCTTACCATACATTTCTGTCATTGGCATAGCGCCTCTAAGTACAGAGTTATCTTCTGGGTTATACTCTTCCAGCGTTTCTTCTAGAAGTTCAATCCCTGCATCTGTTAATTCTACATAGGTGTTTCTTTTGTCGTTTTCACGTTTAGAAAACTGAAGGAGCCCGCGCTCTTCCATTTTCTTTGAGAAATTGAAGGCGGTTGAAACATGCATGACACCGTACTTGGAAATCTCAGAAATGCTTGCCCCTTTCAAATGATAAGCAATCCACAAAATGTGATGTTCGTTGATGTTCAATTGGAATGGCTTGATCCATTCCTGCCAGTCCTTTTCAATGGCTTTCCAAAGCGCTTTGGAGAGTTGAGCCATTTTATGACTATAGAATATGGCGTCTCTTTTTGAAATTTTATCCTTCATTTACCTCACCCTCTTAAGGTATTTTTTAAAACTATTCTATCTGCAAAAGGCTTTTAGTTTCAAAGAGTTTCCCACTTATAATCATATAAAATTTTAATAAATTATCAAGATATAATGTGCTGAAAAAATAAAAAAATAAGGAACATGCAGAGCTAGAGAAAAAATGGCTCTGCATGTTTGAGAAAAAGGGGTTAATCAGAAGGGTTTTCGCTAGGATCTAGTTCCTTGAAAGCTTCAGCAATCCATTCGTGAAAACGGACCATATCTTCCATACGTCTGTACAGCTGTTCCGCCTGTTGCATTTCCTCTTGATTGACATATTCCTGGACTCTCTCTTTCAACTCACCTTCCATACTTTCAAGTGTATCTTTTTGTCCATTTGCGGCCGCCTGCCACTTCTTTATATAGGATGACATGAAGTTTCGATATAAGTTTTCATTGGCTTGATAAAGGTCTTTACGGAAGCCTTTCTTCCATACTCGTTCGACCAGCCTTTGGTCCAATAAGCCTCTTACGCCTGTACTCATAGAAGTTTTACTTTTACCCAAAGCCTCGCTCATTTCATCTAACGTCATTGGGCCCTGATGCAGATAGAGAGTAACAAACAACCGAGCATCAGCAGGGGTAAGTCCAAACATTTCCAGTGTTTTAGAAAATTCATTTGTGACTTTCGTATGCATGTCTTCAAGGAAATGGTGGTCTTTTACTACCATAAGATCCTCCTTCGCAAAAAATCTATATACCACGTTACTATAATTTCCAGTTTTATTAAAATGACTGAAAGGGCTTAAATATCAAGTATTTAAAAGTAAAATGGCGTAATTTATGCCTTAAACTTTATACAGTTTCAACTGTACATAATTTTTGTTCTTGATTTAAAGTATTTATCGTTTGAACTTTCTATTACAAATAGGTTACATTATGTAAGGTGGTTGTTTAAGTACGGAAATAAAAACGATGAAACGTACCATAATAAACAAAAAAGAAGAGGTGAGAGACGTGCCGATCATTCAAGTAGAAAACTTATCGAAAATTTTCGGTAAGAATGCTAAAAAGGCTACTAAATACTTAGATGAGGGTTTATCAAAAGATGATATCCTCGAAAAAACCGGCAATACTGTCGGTGTTAACCGCGCGTCCTTTGATGTAGAAGAAGGGGAAATCTTTGTCATCATGGGGCTGTCCGGAAGTGGTAAATCGACACTCGTCCGGTTGATTAACCGATTGATCGAACCAACAGAAGGTAGTGTATATATTGATGGCCAGGATTTGGCTAAGATGGACAGCAAAGATTTACGGGAAGTCCGTCGCCAGAAGTTGAGCATGGTATTCCAACGCTTTGGTCTTTTCCCGCATCGTACAGTACTGGAAAACGCAGAGTTTGGTCTTGAAGTCCAAGGGATTGATAAAAATGAGCGTAAAGAAAAGGCGAAGAAATCATTAGAAATGGTTGGACTAGGTGGATACATCCACCAATTCCCTGGTCAACTATCCGGAGGGATGCAACAGCGTGTTGGTCTTGCACGAGCCCTTGCGAACGATCCAGAAGTTCTATTAATGGATGAAGCCTTTTCTGCATTGGATCCATTGATTCGTAAAGAAATGCAGGACGAATTATTAGAGCTGCAAGAGTCCATGAAGAAAACCATTTTATTCATTACCCATGACCTTGATGAGGCGTTAAGAATCGGTGACCGCATCGCTCTGATGAAGGATGGGCGCATTGTTCAAATTGGTACACCAGAAGAAATCCTAGTGAATCCTGCGAACGATTATGTTGAGAAGTTCGTTGAGGATGTAGACCGTTCCAAAGTGTTAACGGCTGAAAATATTATGAAACGGCCAGAAACGGTAGATATTCAAAAACATGGTCCGCGCACAGCACTTGAACGGATGCGTAAGGAAGGACTTTCAAGCATCTATGTAACGGATGCAAAAAGAAATCTTCATGGGTATGTAACCGCTGATGATGTTTCTCATGCTGTGAAACAGGATGCAGATAACTTGAAGGGTATTCTTCGCACGGATGTGCCGAGGGTTGAGCCTCAAACACCGATGCAGGAAATTTTCGATATTATCCATGATTCCCCGGTACCTGTAGCTGTTATTGAAGAAGGAAAATTAAAAGGGGTAATTGTGAGAGGAGCCGTCCTGGCGGCGTTAGCTGGAAGTGAGGTGAATTTAAATGGGTTTGATTCCTAAACTGCCTGTAGCTGAGTGGATTGATACAGCGACAGAGTGGACAACAGATACATTTGAATTCTTATTTGATTTTATAAAGGAAGACTTTGGTGACTTTATTGAAATCGTAGCAGAAGATTGGCTGATGGGCATTCCCATTTGGCTATTCATTATTGTTGTAGGTGTTTTGGCCTTCTTTGTTTCTGGGAAAAAGTTGGGCTTAACGGCTTTTGCAGTCATCGGCCTATGGTTTATTGCCAACCAGGAGTTATGGGAAGAGTTGATGAATACATTTACGCTCGTTATATTTGCGAGTTTGATCTCCGTTATTATCGGAGTTCCATTTGGAATTTGGATGGCAAAAAGCAAAATGGCAGAGAAAATCCTTACACCTGTCCTTGACTTCATGCAGACGATGCCTGCCTTTGTCTATCTGATTCCAGCCGTAGCTTTCTTCAGTATCGGTATGGTACCAGGGGTGTTTGCCTCTGTCATTTTCGCAACACCACCGACCGTTCGTTTTACGAACCTTGGAATTCGTCAGGTGTCCCATGAATTGATTGAGGCATCCGATGCATTCGGGACGACCGGAGCTCAAAAATTATTTAAAGTCCAATTACCAATGGCTAAAAAGACGATCATGGCAGGAATCAACCAAACGGTCATGCTTGCACTATCCATGGTGGTCATTGCATCCATGATTGGTGCGAAGGGACTTGGACAAACGGTTATTACCGGCCTTCAGCGTGCTGAAGTCGGAACTGGTTTCGTTGCAGGTCTGGGTATCGTTATTCTTGCGATCATCATTGATCGTTTCACACAAAACTTGAACACCCAGCGTGGTGACTAGTAAATACGGTTAGAAAAGGGGCCTTGGACCCTTTATCTATATAAAATCTTTAAAAGGGGAGAGATTTACATGTTTAACTGGAAACGTTTCGGCATGGTGGCCGGAATATCTTTAACACTTGTAGCTGCAGGTTGTGGATCTTCAGAAGATGAAGGCACAGAGTCAAATGGAGATTCCAACGGTGATGAAGCCGCTTCTGAAATGAATTATGGGGAAGAAATGGGCTATGAAATCACTGGTATCGAAGCAGGTGCAGGTGTTGTAAGTTCTGCGGAAGATGCTGTTGAAGAATATGAAAACCTGAGTGGTTGGGAAGTTTCAACCTCTTCTTCTGGTGCTATGGCAGCAGCTCTAGGTGAAGCCATTGAGAACGAAGAACCAATTGTTGTTACTGGCTGGACGCCACACTGGAAATTCGCTAAATACGATTTGAAATATCTTGAAGATCCGAAAGAAGTTTTTGGTGGGGAAGAACAAATCAAAACAATGGTTCGTCAAGGACTTGAAGATGATAAGCCGAACGCTTATAAAATCTTAGACCAGTTCAACTGGGAAGCAGCAGATATGGAAGAAGTGATGCTTGAGATTTCTGATGGAGCGAGCCCGGAAGAAGCGGCTCAAAACTGGATTTCCAATAACCAGGATAAAGTAGATGCTTGGACAGAAGGTACCGAAGAAGTAGATGGTACAGAAGTTGAGCTTGTGCTTGTAAACTGGGATTCTGAGATTGCTTCAACAAACGTCGTTGCAGAAGTCATGAAAGAGCAAGGCTTTGAAGTAACGATTACACCGCTTGATAATGGCCCGATGTGGGAATCTGTTGCCGCAGGTGAAGCTGACGGAATGGTTGCTGCATGGTTGCCAGGAACACACGGTGATCAGTATGAGCAGAATAAAGATAAGCTAGAAGACCTTGGAGCGAACCTTGAAGGTGCCAAGATTGGTCTTGTCGTTCCTGAATATATGGATGTCGATTCCATTGAAGATTTAGAAGCAGCTGAATAATAAGCTTGAAAAAGCGTGTAGAGGTTTGAACCTCTACACGCTTTTATTTTTTGCTCGGGTAAATCCCACAGTTTATTATATATAAGCTCCCGTTTGTGGAAGACTCAGTTTCGAGACTTTTGTTGAGTGGATGGGGGCTGCGGGGAATGGCTCGCTTTCCGCGGGAGCGCGGTGAGCCTCCTCAAGCTTCGCTTTGCGGGGTCTCACCAAGCACTTTTTTCCTCTTACGTATCCGGTTCCGGCGCCTAGCGGCTAGTGAGACTTCCCTCGCTTCTGTACGATAAGTCAACATCGAATCGCTGCGCTCTTCGTGTTTCCGTTATCTCCGCCAGCTCAGTCCAGTCCATACGCCGCTGATCGAGGCGCCTCCACACTTAAGATAGGAGTCTCGCCATTCCCCTTCGCCCCTTGCTATAAGAGATTCTCGAAACCACTTCCGGAATAAGCCGTTTTTATGCCCATGGTAATTGGAAGGGAATGAACTCCTAAGGACGCTATTCCGCACACGAAAAGCTTGTTATAGAGGCTTTATGCTTATAACACCGGGATAGTGGAAGGCACCCTCCCACAGTAAAGGGTTTCGTTTCTCATCTTCATGGAATGGGGTGGTTGGGAAGCTGCGAGACTCCCGTGGGAGAAAGGAGATAGGCGAGATCCCGCAGGACGAAGTCCGAGGAAGCTTGCCACTCCCCCACAGGAAAGCGAGTAGCTTCCCAGCCACCCCTAACGCTCAACACGTCAAACGAACCCCGAAGTCTCGAAATCGAGTCTTCAAGAATCCTGCCATATACTTTAATAACGCATAGTCCACACCAATATTAACGGCGCGTTTATGGAATAGAACGAAATGGGGTTGAATATAGATAGGGGAAAAGGACAAACATAAAAAATCCCGCTCGAGGCGGGATGGATGAATTATTGGTGGTTGATGACTTCATGACTGGGCTGTGTGGTATGATCTTTTTGCTCAGCCTTTGCTTTCTCTTCCAGTTCTTTTAAGCTTTCTTCAATTTGTTCTAAATATTTCTGGATGTTTTTCTGATGGGGTTCAACGGTGCGCTTCCAGCTTTCAATGGATGTTTTTACATCTTCAGAAAGTTCTTTAATGAGTTCTGCGCCTTCTTTAGATGTTTGCGTAATCTGATCCTTCAGCTGCATCCCATCTTCTTTTAAGCTGAGAACGGTATTTTTCAAGTTCTCGCTTTTCAGTTTGGCATTTTCTCTAAAATCACGACCGGAGGAAGGTGTGCTCAGTAACGTATAAGCGGCTCCAATGACTCCTCCGACTAAGAATCCCAGCGCTAATGATTTTCCATTTGGCATATCAGTCAGTCTCCTTTCAATCACTCTCTATTTTATATTTTCTCTTAATATGTATGAATGAAACCTTAAAAACATAAAAAAATATTCTTTAGACGAGAAGGAAAAACAAAGGCACTACATTCGATGTAGTGCCTTTGGTGTAAGTCAAGGTTCATTCTGTATACTCTCTTTAAGAGGCTGGTTGAGCTGCTTTAGCAAGATCAGTTCGTCTTAAGATCTTTTGGGCAGTCGGATACATGATGGCTACAAACAACACGTTAAATGCTGCTGCGGGTAGAACAACTGTAGCAAACATTAGCCCGAAGCTCGCTTCCATAAGGCCGATGATATAAAGGACAACACCTAAAAAGATGGAGCCACTGATCATCGTACCGATGGCTGCTAAAGCAGGCTGTACGAATTTTTGATGTGATATTTTTTTAGTCAATAGGACAAGTCCGAAGAAAGCAAATGCTGTGAACGGTTTATCAATGATATTGGCCAGTTGGCCGCCTGGAACGGTGGTTGTCATCGCTGAGATGAAGCCTGTCGCTAAAGATATTAATAGGACATAAGATGGTTTCGGGAACAATAAGATTCCCAGGAACATCATAGCGAGCATCATGTCCGGTCGCATTCCGAAAAAGAAGGGGGGTGCGACGGCATGCAGAACAGCACCAATTCCTACTAATAAAGATAACATGACTAAAACACGAATATTCATTTAAACATCTCTCCTCAACTATTCTAATCTCATCTAAATTTGCACTCCAAACGTGCCCTCATGACCGTTTGCGAATGCATGGTAGTATTATAGCAGTTTTCTCATGAGAAAATCAATCCATTTAACCAGGGATGTGTTGGTTGATCTCACCAGCGATGGCTTGTAAATCTTCTGGTGAATAATCATCGGAGTGGACTTCCCACTTAGCGCTGAATCCATCCCCTTCACCATATCTCGGAATAAGGTGGATATGTAGGTGGAAGACAGATTGGCCTGCTGCTTCCTCATTGTTGTTTAGGACGTTTAAACCAACAGGAGCATAGGTTTGTTTAATTGCATTTGCAATCTTCGGAACTCTTGAGAAAAGCTTTTCTGCTGTTTCTGGATGCGTGTGATAAATATCTTGGCAATGCTGTTTTGGAATAACTAACGTGTGACCTTTTGTTACTTGACTGATATCAAGAAAAGCGTACACCTCATCGTCTTCATACACTTTCGCTGAAGGGATTTCTCCATCAATAATTTTGCAGAAAATGCATTCATCTGCCATATGCAAACACTCCTTTCCGTTTGATAGCATTGTACCATATCAAAGAGTGAAAACTCGATGAAGACGGTGAGTGAAAAGTGTATCGAATGGGAAAGTATGATAAAATTTGTGCAGGAAAAATAATGAAGTGAGGGATAAGATGGAACCTTTATTACATATCAAAGACCTCCACGGAGGGTACACCCATAAAAATGTACTGCATGGCATATCTTTCGATGTCCACCCGAATGAAATCGTCGGCCTCATCGGTTTGAATGGTGCGGGGAAAAGTACCACCATCAAACACATCATCGGAATGATGCAGGCAAAAAAAGGAAAAGTCTCCATCAATGGAACATCATTTGAAGAGAACCCGGAAGAGTATCGACAACAGCTCGGTTATATTCCGGAGATGCCTATTTTATATGATGAACTGACATTGTACGAACATCTCCACTTGACCGCTATGGCCTACAATGTGCCAGAAGACGTATTCAAACAGAGGTTGCAGCCGCTTCTCAAAGAATTTCGGATGGAGAAAAAGCTCAAATGGTTCCCTGTGCACTTCTCTAAAGGGATGCGCCAAAAGGTTATGATTATGTGTGCATTCTTAATTGAACCGGACCTCTATATCGTCGATGAACCTTTTGTTGGTCTGGATCCCCTCGGCATACAATCCTACCTGCAGTTGATGGAGGATATGAAAGATAAAGGAGCGGGAATATTAATGTCGACTCATATCCTTGCTACAGCGGAGAGATATTGTGATCGTTTTATCATCCTCCATGAAGGAGAAATCAGAGCTAAAGGGACGCTTGACGAGTTGCGCACGTCATTTGATCAGCCGGGCGCATCCCTTGATGATATTTATGTACAGCTGACAAAGGAAGAACAATATGATTAATGCAAAGGAATTTTGGACGAAGCGCTTCTCTGAACATACGAAAGAGACAAGCCGTTACTTAAAGTATATTTTTAATGGCCACATTGCCGTTGCCATGTTGTTCTTTATCTCGGCGCTCGCTTATTACTACCAACAATGGCTGCAAAATTTGCCGGAAGATTTTCCTACCGCTTGGATTATAGCGCTCGCTTTTGGATTCATCGCGGGGTATAGTCCTGTGCGTACACTTCTCAAAGAGCCGGACTTAGTTTTCTTGCTTCCTGCTGAATATCAGCTAGATGATTATTTCCGTCGCTGTTTATATTACAGCTACGTTGTCCAACTTTATGTCATTTTTCTAATATCAGCAGCCCTTGGTCCCTTGTATTTTGCCTCGTATCCAGAACTTGGTACCCAGTATTACTTAATGATGATCGGTGTTGTTCTAGTCATTAAGATTTGGAATATGATGTCCAACTGGTGGATGCTAAAAGAAAGAAACCCCAGAACACGGCTTGTGGACCAGGTCATCAAAGCGGTATTGAACATCACCATTTTTTATTTTCTCGCTCAAGGGGAATGGGTTTATGCCAGTATCGTGACCGTGCTGCTTGTAGGCGTCGTTCTTTACACGTATTCTCTCTCCAGGCAAAAAGCTGGACTCGCTTGGGATTTACTTGTAGAAAAAGACCAGCAGCGCATGAGGACCTTTTACAGAATCGCGAATATGTTTACAGATGTTCCTCATTTGAAAAATACAGTCAAAAAACGCCACACCCTTGTACGAGCGATTGTGGATCGAGTTCCTTACCGGCAAAACCAGACCTTTTCTTATTTGTATAAAATCACTTTTATACGAAGCAGCGATTATCTAGGTATGTACATCCGCCTTATAGTGATTGGTGCATTGGCCATTTGGTTTGTATCCAATCTATGGGTGAAAGTCGCGTTTGCCATTCTATTTCTCTACTTGAGTGCATTTCAAATGATGACATTGTGGAATCACCACCGCACCATTGCCTGGCTGGATTTATATCCGGTTAAGAAAGAATGGAAGGAAAAAGCAATCCTGCAATGGTTACAGCAAATCATGTTGTTTCAAACTTTCCTGTTCGGTCTATTGTTTGTATTCCAATGGAACCCTATAGGGCTTGTTCTCGTATGGATAGGTGGAAGTATCTTCAGTTATTTGTTTATACAAAACTATGTGAAAAAGAAATTAACGTAACAGGGAAGACTACTTAAGCAGTCTTCCCTGTTTCATATCCACTTCTAAATAATCACTCTGATCCAGATTGGCGATCCATTTGTCTCAAGAGTTATGAGAGAAGTTTAAAAATCATCACTATCTAATTGTTCTTATAAAATTATGTGGAGGTGTTAGAAATGAGTTTTGAAGAGCAGGCGAAAAAGGAAGCCCTACGTTGGAGTAAATCATTGGACAAGCGGTCGTCCATGATACAGAGGAGTTCAAAGCAGGTGCAGTCTAAGATTAATGAAAAGATTCCTGATCGTGTACACGGGGTGGTAACGGATAGCGTTCGTTCAATGATTGAGATTGCTTTAACCACATCAGAGTACATCCGCCCTGTAAAGGTCCATCCAGATTGGAGTTTTGAAGAGCGTGAAAGGCAAGTCCGTGAATTAGTTAAAAAATATAAGAAAACAGCATCCGTGGAAGGCGCTGGGACGGGTTTTGGAGGCTTTTGGCTCGGAGTAGCTGATTTCCCACTGTTATTAAGCATAAAGATGAAGTTTTTATTTGATGCGGCTCAGATTTATGGATGGAATGTTCATTCTTATGAAGAGAGGGTCTACTTGCTTCATGTATTCATGCTCGCTTTTTCCAGTGACAAGGTTCGTGGGGAAGTGAAGCGTAAGGTTATTGAATGGAATGACTTAGAAATGAAGGAAAAGAACGTGGATTGGAAGACGTTACAAATGGAGTATAGGGATACCTTGGATCTTGTGAAGCTTCTTCAATTGGTTCCAGGTTTCGGGGCCGTTGTGGGGTATGTTGCCAATGGGAGGTTGTTAGAACAATTAGGGGAGACGACCATTCAGTCCAGTCGCCTCCGTTTACTTTAACGTTCTTGATAACTAATAAAGGATTGGAATAATGTTTTAGCTGCGTGCGGCAGTGCTTTTTCGTCGAAATCGAATTTCGGGTGGTGATGAGGATAGTAATGATCTGGAATTTGAGCACCTGTAAAATAAAAAGTGCCTGGCTTATCCAAAAGGTAATAAGCAAAATCCTCTCCAGCCATGACCGGTTCGATTTCCTCTGTACGTAAAGAAGCATCAGCCTTATGAGCATGTTGTAAAACTAAGTCCGCTTCTTCGGGATGATTGACAACAGGCGGGTATCCTTTTTCATAAGTGAACTCGTATGCTGCGTCGTTTGTTTCACATGTTCCTTTTATGACTTTTTCCATCTCTTCAATGATCAAGTTTTGCACTTCAGGATCAAATGTCCTTACTGTACCGGTTAAGGTTGCTGAATCCGCAATGACATTAAATGTGGTTCCTGATTCAAACGTTCCCACTGTAAGCACAGCTGTTTTCAGTGGATCTACGCGACGGCTGACAATTTGCTGCAAGGAAGAAACCATTTGAGAGGCGATGACGATGGCGTCTTTTGTTTGATGTGGCTGGGCCCCGTGTCCACCTTTGCCTTGAACCTTGATTTCGAATCGATCCGCTCCGGCCATAAAAGGTCCTTTAGATGTTTGGATGACACCTGTTGGCGCATTCACCCACAAATGGGTGCCGAACACAGCATCTACATCGTTAAGGGCTCCTGACTCGACAATCGGTTTTGCTCCTCCGGGCGCATACTCTTCAGCGTGCTGATGTAGAAAAACGATCGTTCCTGGAAGTTCTTCTTTATGAGGTAGAAGTGCTTCGGCCAACCCTAGAAGAGCTGCGGTATGGCCGTCATGACCACACGCATGCATAGCCCCTTCATTCTTGGATTTATAAGGGACGTCATTTTCCTCCTGAATAGGAAGGGCATCAAAATCTGCTCTCAGCGCGACTGTCTTCCCCGGTTTTCCACCTTCGAGCCTAGCAAGAACTCCATTTCCTCCGATATGACTTTCATACGGAATTCCCAGTTTCTCATATGTATCCGCAATGAACTGAGCCGTCTTCTCTTCCTTGAAAGAAACTTCTGGATATTGGTGCAAATGACGGCGAGTTTTAACCATATTCTCGTATTGTTCATCGATGGCATGAAAGACGTTTTCCCACATATATTCTCCTCCTTGTTGCCTTGGTGAAGTGTAGCAACTATTTTTATAAATTGTAATATACATTCAGAATATTCTCAAATGCGTTCATGGTCGATTGACAATAAAAAATCCCCTGTCTTAGACAGGGGATAAAATCGTTAATCTTGCAGGCGGGAATCTTGAAGTAAACGACCGATTTCTTCCATATGACCGGTTTCGTCTGCAATCATATCATCCAGCTTCACAGATAATTCGGTGAGTCCGAGTTCTTCCGCTTGTGTTTTACGTTCCTCGTAGCGCTTGATCGTCTGACGCTCAGCTTCACGTGCTTCTTCTAACATCGGTCTCACTTCAGTCATTTGCTTGACTTCCGCAGGTGTTGTCGTCGGAGTTCCGCCTAGAGTGCTGATTTTTTCAGCTAGATAAAGAGCGTGCCCTTGTTCATCGGTTACTTCGCTCTCGAAAAATGGCTTGAGGACAGAACGGTAGAGCCCTGTAACGACAGCGGCATTATAGGTGTACATAATAGAAGCTGCGTACTCATGAGCTAAGTCTTCGTTGAGTCCATCGATTAAATTTTGCATTTTTTGATCCATGCAACAACATCCTTTCTTTTATGCTCTACTATAGATATTCCCATCGCTCTCCCGTTTAAACATAACCTCCGCCTAGAGACGGAGACAACTCCGTTCTCAGGGTCGTTTTACAAGTCTCCATTTCTAGATAAGATTAGGCTATACATTCAGTAAGAAGCTTTAAAAAGAAAAGGAAATATAGGACTTCTGTCGAATGTAATTTACGGAAGGTTAAAAAAGGGTGAGCATTATGCATAATAAAATTTCACAAGTCGTCATCGCACTTTTATTAGTTGTATTTGGATTTGTTCTTCTTTTGTCGAATTTGAACATTATTTCCCTGGAAATGAGTTGGACGTGGGGCAATATTTATCCAATTATTTTATTTGTCATCGGTTTAAAGGTTTGGTTGAATGCTTTATTGAAAAAGGGTGGAAGTTGGATCATCGGTTCATTCCTCACAATCTTCAGTACACTTTTATTGTTGGATCGACTCGGTGTTTTTGAGTTCTCCTTTGGCGATGTATGGCAACTTTGGCCGCTTCTTTTCATATACTTTGGATTTAGTATCTTTTTAGGTAGAAAAGGCTCTAAAGTGAAAATTGAGTATGATTCCAAAGGTTCTTCTTCAAACAAGTTGAAGTCCAAGCATATGATGATTGGAGACCATTCTTTTAATGAGGAGAACTGGAAGGTGGAACCGATGGATTTATGGAATGGAGTTGGTGATTACCGGTTCGATTTCACACGTGCTTTCATTCCGGATGGGGATACGCCAATCGTTGTGCGCGGCTGGGTTGGGGATGTGAAAATGTTAATTCCGAAGCATGTTCCTTTTCGTGTAGATGCAAAAGTGAAGACAGGCGATATCCGTGTCGGGGGACAGAAAGCTGATGGAATGCACAGAAGTGTGGAATATGAAACCGATGATTATTCAATGGCCACTCGCAGACTGACCATTGGTGTCGATCTTAAAGTGGGTTCAATTCGAATCGAACAGGTGTGAAAGGTGGGGGAGCATGTTAAAGCAATTGAATAGCATACGTTACATGTATATCCGATCACATCTTTATGGACTCATTTTAAATACGTTTATCCTGCTAAGTATCCTATTGTCTATTTACGTATGGTTTCAACCGGATTGGTTGAGTGCAGGGGCCATTTTAATGTTCATCCTGCTTTATGTTGTCCTTGGGTTTATCATGTCTCTGTATGCGGGCTTTCGGTCGAGTGGGGATGTCAAACATCGGCTGGATTACATATCGATGATGATTACCCAGCTTTCGAGGGGGAACTTCAGCAAACGGATTTACTTTAATGAAAATGATGAAATCGCTGCTGTAGGGGATGAATTGAATGTACTTGGCGAGAAGCTGGAGCAACAGAAGGATTCACTTGTAAAGCTCGCCGATGAAAAAAGCGAGCTGGCACGTACGGCTCACAAAGCGGCAACGATTGAAGAGCGGCAACGACTTGCCCGAGATTTGCATGATGCCGTGAGCCAGCAGTTATTTGCTTTAACGATGATGGCGCAGGCGACAGAAAAGATCTTTGACCGTCGTCCGGAAAAAGCAAAAGAACAGCTTCAGGAAATTACTCAAATGGCCCTTCAGGCTCAAACAGAAATGAGGGCGCTCCTTTTACACTTAAGGCCGGTTCATTTGTCAGGAGAACCACTGACGGAGGGGATTAAAACACTCATAGAAGAATTGCGTCAAAAGTGTCAGATTGATTTTGATGTAGATATGGAAGATTTAGGTGAGCTGCCAACGTCAGTAGAAGAGCAATTGTTCCGGGTCGTCCAAGAAGCACTTTCGAATATATTGAGACATGCCAATGCCTCAGAGGTGAAGGTGGAAGCCACTCATGACCAAAAGGAGATTTTCCTACATATTGCCGATAACGGTGTCGGTTTTGATACAGAAGATAAAAAAGCCAATAAGGCCTCTTATGGATTGAAAACGATGCGCGAACGGTGTGAGGAAATTGGTGGCACTTACTCTTTACGTTCAAGAAAAGGAGAAGGGACACATATTGATGTCCGTGTTCCTGTAAAAGTAAATGAAAAGGGGGAAAAGGAATGATTCGTGTCGTAGTCATTGATGATCACGATGTCGTCCGTAAAGGTGTCATTGCCTATTTAAGTACAGAAGAAGATTTGGACATCGTGGGAGAAGCGAGCAGTGGGTATGAAGGAGCAACGCTGGTTAAAGAGAAAAAACCGGATGTTGTTCTCATGGATTTGATTATGGAAAATGGTACTGGAATTGAAGCGACAGAAGAAATCATGAAAACCGAATCCTGTAAAATCATCATTTTGACAAGTTATTACGATGATGAAAAAGTTTTTCCGGCGCTTGAAGCAGGTGCGTTTAGTTATATGCTGAAAACATCTTCAGCCGATGAAATTGCAGAAGCCATACGAAAAGCGGCTCGCGGTCAAAATGTGATTGAACCGAAAGTGGCTACAAAAATGATGACCCGTTTCCGACAAGATCGAAAACCACATGAAGAGCTTACGAAACGTGAACTGGAAGTGTTGAAATGTGTGGGGGAAGGTATGACGAATCAGGAAATCAGTGATGCGCTCTATATAGGAGTCAAAACAGTGAAAACTCATGTTAGCAACATTTTAAGTAAGTTAGAGGTTCAGGACCGTACCCAGGCGGCCGTTTATGCCCACAGGAATGGATTACTTAAAAATTAGAAATGAAAGAAGAGGACCGCTTACAGGCGGTTTTTTTCATTTCGAGAGCAGCATCTTTTAAGGAAATGACAAAGGTGTGAAGGACTATGAAACTACTTTGTTTTCGAGAGAATACCTAGTATAATGGCATGAGAGAGAGGTAGAAAGGATACAAAATATGAAGAAAAGTATGGAAACAGCGTTGTTCCTGCTATGGGCAACATCACTCGTTGCTACTGTCGGGAGCTTGTTCTTTTCAGAGGTTCTCGGGTACGCTCCTTGTGAACTGTGCTGGTATCAAAGAATACTGATGTACCCGCTGGTGCTCATTTATGGGACAGCTTTATGGAAAAAGAAATGGGATGTAGCTTTCCCTGCAATCATCATGAGCGGAATTGGTATGTTCGTTTCTATTTACCATTACATGCTGCAGAAGATCCCGTCGCTTTCAGCGGCAGACACATGCGGCCTTGTTCCTTGTAATGGTCAATACATCAATGTTTTCGGGTTCGTGACGATTCCGTTTTTAGCAGGCATTGCTTTCATCATTATTTTTATTGTTCATTTATTTGTCGTTGTAAAGAAAGGAAGGAATAACGTATGAAAAAAGGTATGATTATCTTTGCAAGCGCCCTTGTGGTCCTTGTTGTAGTTCTTGTATTTGTCGTGAACTATCAAAACTCCGAAAAAACAGCAGATAATCCGTATGGGAAAGAAGACTTGCATCAGGCAACCATTGATCAATTGGATGATCCTAATTATCAAAACCAGATTCAACCAGATGCTCTTGAGGAAGAGATTCAATCAGGAGAGCCTACAACCGTTTATTTTTACGATCCGACATGTGTCCACTGTCAACGTACGACCCCAAGAATGATGCCGATCGTGAAGGAATACGATCTGGATGTCAAAAAAATGAACGTAAAAGAATTTGAAAGTCAGTGGAACAAATACGGGATTGAAGGAACGCCTACTCTCATTCATTTCGAAAACGGGGAAGAACAGGCGCGAATTTCAGGGGAGCAATCCGTTCGGGATTTAGACGATTTCTTCCAACAGGAAGTCATGGACAGTGAACCCGAAAAACAAGAGGAGTAAAAAAAGTGAGCGGTTTTCCGCTCACTTTTCCTATGCTACTCTTCGAGTTCAATCATTTGATATTTTGTAATGTACGCATCGCCATCAATAAACGATGGCTTCTTCTGGTGCTGAGGACCGGATTTTTTGTGAGCTTCATCAAAAGACTTGGAGTTCTTCCAGTCTTCGAAATCTTGTTCACTGCGCCATTGAGTAAGGACAACGTACGTATTGCCTTTTAAAGGGCGAAGGATGCGAATGGCTTGAAAGCCTTCACGATTTTCTACATTGCCCGCTCTTTTTTTGAAACGGTCTTCAAAAACAGGACGGCCTTCGTCACTCACTGGGATGTTGTTCATGACAACATAACCTTTCGATTGCATCGTACCCACATGATCGACGGTTTCATAGTTGCGTCCTTCTTCAAATATGGACGTATCTTCCCCTTCATAATAGGCGACCGTTTTGTCTTGATCCTGCATGAAAAACAGTGATGCTTCAGGGTGTTGTTGACTCAGTTTGGATAAGTAATTCAATGTACCATTGGTCATCGATACTTTCATAGCCGAATGTCTCCTTTCCTGCGTTATCTTCAGTTTAGCAAGCAGGGTTCCATGGTGGCAAGTTTGAAGGATAGAAACAGAAAGGATGCACGCCATTTGAACATCAAAGATTTAAAAGAACGCTTATCTTCTTGGTCCGGGCGATGGAAGTGGCCGGCCCTCATCTTCCTGACCCTCGTGTTGCTCGCAGGAATTGGTTACCTGATCATATTATTCGGAGGACGGTTTGTCGTAAATGAAGAGGATCTGATTCTTGATGAAATGACGACCGTGGAGACAGCCGGAGGTGAAGTGATCGAACGAATTTATACGAAAAACAGAAAGAACGTATCCATTCAAGAGGTTCCCGAGCACGTCAAGGATGCGTTCATAAGTATAGAGGACAGCCGGTTCAGAGAGCATTCCGGTGTGGATTTTAAAGGGATTATGCGAGCGGTCTATAAAGATATCATCGCCATGAAAAAGGTGGAAGGTGCTAGTACCATTACTCAGCAGCTGGCCAAAAACATTTTCCTTTCAAATGAAAAGACGTGGATGAGAAAAACGAAAGAAGTCATGGCTGCTCTTTACTTGGAGCGCAACTATTCAAAGGAAAAAATATTAGAATTGTATTTGAATCGTATTTATTTCGGGGAAGGGACGTATGGCATTGAAGCTGCTTCTCAGCATTATTTCCAAAAGTCTGCTTCTGAATTGACGATTGCCCAGGGAGCTCTGCTTGCAGGCTTGCCTAAGGCTCCGAATACGTATTCTCCGTTCGATAACCCGGATCACGCCAAGCAGAGAAGGAATGTTGTGTTATCACGGATGTACGACACAGGAAAAATTGACGCAACCGTAATGAAGCAAATGCAAGGTTCGACGCTTGCCGTTAAGCGTGCAGAGGAAACGGGTGAAACATGGTCTAATAGTTATGTAGATCTCGTCATCCATGAAGCAGCGGAGAAGTATCATATCTCTCGTGATGAGTTAAAACGTGGTGGATACCGGTTGGTTGTAGAAATGGACCCCACCATCCAGAAAATAGCTGCAGAAGGAATGAAAAACGGCGAGTTCGTCCCAGGTTCCTCGGGGTCGATCGAAGGAGCTTTCACTCTTATGGACCACTCCACAGGTGCGCTTGTTGCAGTTGTTGGTGGACGTGATTTTAAACATGGTGATTTCAACCGTGTCCGGGCGAAACAGGCTCCTGCTTCCATCATTAAACCATTTGCCGTCTATGGTCCGGCCATGATGACAGGAGATTATGATCCATTCAGTCTATTATCTGATGAAAAGCAGACGTTTGGCGCAAATGATTATTCTCCAAATAATTATGATGATCAATATGAAGGCGAAGTCTCGTTGTACCAGGCTTTGATCGAGTCTAAGAATGTGTCCGCCGTATGGCTCCTTGATCAAATTGGTATCTCTTATGCCAAAGGATATTTGGAGAAAGCCGGGTTAACGACAAAAGATAATGGTTTATCCATTGCTCTCGGTGGATTGTCTGATGGATACACCCCTCTGCAAATGACTGAAGCTTATGGTGCACTTGGTCAAAACGGAAAGAGACAAGAAAGCTATACCATTACAAAAGTTCTGGACCGAAATGACAAGGTCATCCATGAACATGCTGCTGATGAAACAGGAGTATTCAACGCACAGACAGCTTGGTATTTAACAGAAATCCTTCAGACGGCTGTAGAGGAAGGAACAGCGAAGGCTGGTAATTATCCTAAAGCATTAGCAGGGAAAACAGGGACTCACCAGGACCAGCATGTGTGGTTTGCGGGGTACACACCTGAATATGCTGGGGCGCTCTGGATGGGCTACGATCAATCAGGAAAGATTGATGGAAGCAGTGCTTATCCGACTCGCCTCATGAAGGAAATATTAACAAGGATCGATCAGGAAAAAAATCTGGCCGCTACTTTTGAACAACCGGAAGGGGTGGAAAGCTTACCTGAACCTGTGGATCTTCCCGTTTTAACGGACGTAACAGGAAGTCTCAATTTATCCGGTCTTGCTTCATTAAGAGGGACGATTCGTTGGTCCGCTCCTGATGATGAGCGAATTGTCTACCGTATTTTCAGGAAAGAAAACGGAGAAGATGTTAAAGTCGGTGAAGTGACGGGGAAAAACGAGTTTAAGGTTAGTGCTTTTGGTATCTTTGACAAGACGAGCTATTACGTCGTACCCGTAGATCCACTGACAGGGAAGAAAGGTCAGCCTTCCAATACGGTAAGCCTGAGTTGGGACCTGTGAAAAAAAGCACAAAATCATGACAAATGTTCCATTTTTCTATACAGAAGAACAATAAATCGTTATAGTTGTAAGCGGATAAATGTTGAACGGGAAAAGGAGTTCTGAAGATGAACAAAATTGAAAATGACACGATTTTAAAAGCTTTCCGTGGGGAAGAGACAGACCATACACCTGTCTGGTTCATGCGTCAGGCCGGGCGGTCACAGCCGGAATATCGTAAACTGAAAGAAAAGTACTCATTATTCGAAATCACCCATGACCCTGAACTTTGTGCTTATGTGACACGTCTTCCAGTGGAGCAATACGGTGTCGATGCGGCGATTCTTTACAAGGACATTATGTCTCCACTTCCTGCTATTGGCGTGGACGTGGAAATAAAAAAAGGCATCGGGCCGGTCATTCACAATCCGATAAAAACGAAAGCGGATATTGAAAAGCTCGGAACCATCGACCCTGAAGATGATGTGCCTTATGTAATGGACACGATCCGTCTATTAACAAAAGAACAACTCACAGTCCCATTGATCGGTTTCAGTGGGGCACCATTCACCCTGGCGAGCTATATGATTGAAGGTGGGCCATCAAAAAATTACAATAAAACCAAGTCACTCATGTACAGTGAGCCGATGACATGGTTCGCACTCATGGACAAACTGGCAGACATGGTGATTGCTTACGTAAAAGCACAAGTCGCAGCCGGAGCCAGTGCGATTCAGATTTTCGACTCCTGGGTTGGTTCTTTGAATGTTGAAGATTATCGTACGTTTATTAAACCAGTGATGCAGCGGATTTTCTCTGAATTGAAAGAGGAAGGCGTGCCACTGATCACTTTTGGTGTAGGAGCTAGACACCTAATTCATGAATGGGACGACCTTCCTGTTGATGTGCTTGGACTGGATTGGCGCATGTCAATTACAGAAGCAAGAAATGAAGGGATCACAAAGCCACTTCAAGGAAACCTGGATCCTTCACTGCTCTTAGCGGACTGGGATACCATTGAAGAAAGAGCAAAGAAAATCATTGATGAGGGAAGACAACACCCTGCTCACATTTTTAACCTCGGCCACGGTGTAACCCCGGATATCAAACCGGAAACATTGAAGCGGCTGACTCAACTTATTCATGATTATTCCAAGAAATCTTAATCGTGGTTAAAAAAAGATGAAGAGGTGAAGGAACATGGCAAAAAAACAAATGGGATTATTAGTAATGGCCTATGGGACGCCTTACAAAGAAGAAGATCTAGAGAGGTATTACACACATATCCGACGCGGACGCAAACCTTCGGATGAGATGCTGCAGGATCTGCGTGATCGTTATGATGCCATCGGTGGAATTTCTCCGCTTGCCCGTATTACAGATGATCAGGCAGAAGCTTTGAAGGATGCATTGAACGAAAAGCAGGACGATATTGAATTTAAAGTATATCTTGGGCTGAAACATATTGAACCATTTGTAGAGGATGCAGTTGCCCAGATGGCTGAAGATGGGATTGAAGAAGCCGTCTCCATCGTGCTTGCTCCTCATTACTCCACGTATAGCGTGAAATCGTACAATGGTCGCGCCAAAGAGGAAGCAGAAAAGCACGGCATTTCTATTCGTTCCGTAGAAAGCTGGTATGATGCACCTGGCTTTATCGACTATTGGAAAGATGTCATTGAAGCGGAATACACCAAGATGACGGAAGAGGAAAAGGAGAAAGCTTGCCTGATTGTCTCTGCTCACAGTTTACCGATGAAGATTTTGGAAGGGGGAGACCCTTATCCAGATCAATTGAAGAGAACAGCAGAACTGATTTCAGAAGCTACTGGAATTACGCAATATGAAATTGGCTGGCAAAGTGAAGGGAACACGCCAGACCCATGGATCGGCCCAGACGTACAAGACTTAACAGAAGAACTTTACCATGAAAAAGGCTACCGCAGTTTTGTGTACGCACCTGTTGGATTTGTATCCGACCACTTGGAAGTCCTTTATGATAACGACTGCGAATGTAAAGTCGTGTGCGACAAAGTCGGAGCTAACTACTATCGTCCAGAAATGCCTAATACTCATCCGAAGTTTATCCAGACACTTGCTGGTGTCGTGATGGATAAAGTGAAAGAGTAGATCACTTATGGAAGAGAGAAAGCGTATCGTCGTGGTAGGTGGAGGAATCACAGGGTTAACCTCTGCCTACTACTTACAAAAAGAAGCACGGGAGAAAGACTATCCTTTGGATATTGAATTGTTGGAATCCAGCGACCACCTAGGTGGGAAAATCGATACGGTACAAAAAGATGGCTTTACGATCGAACGTGGGCCAGACTCTTTTCTCGCTCGTAAAGAAAGTGCCGGGCGGCTTGCGAGAGAAGTAGGACTAGGGGATGAACTTGTCCCAAACGGTACAGGTCAGTCCTACATTTTGGTGAATGGTAAACTTCATAAAATGCCAAGTGGTTCTTTTATGGGGATCCCGACAAGGGTCCGTCCATTCCTTTTCTCCGGGTTATTCAGTCCAGTAGGAAAAGCGAGAGCTGCTTTGGATTTGGTCAAGTCGAAAAAAACAATAGAGGGAGATCAATCCCTCGGTTTGTTTTTCCGGAGAAGGCTTGGAAACCAAGTCGTTGAAAACTTGATTGAACCGCTCTTGTCTGGTATTTATGCTGGAGATATTGACCGTTTGAGCCTGCAATCCACTTTTCCGAACTTCTACGACCTGGAACAGAAGTACGGAAGTCTCATTAAAGGATTGCGTCAAACATATCCGATGAAGAAACCGAAAAAAGGTGAAAAAAAACCGAGCATGTTCCGTACATTAAGAAACGGCCTCGGTTCTCTTGTGGAAGCGATCGATGAAAGATTGGAACCTGGAACTGTCCAAAAAGGCGTGAAAGTGGATCATATCGAGAAGAAAGCCAATGGTTATCATCTTTTATTAAGTGATGGGACGGTAAAAGAAGCGGATGCGGTTATATTAGCGGCTCCCCATTATGCTGTACAACGCATGCTGTCACAGTATGACTTCTTAGAACCGTTCAAAGAAACGAATGCAACATCTGTAGCAAACGTCGCCATGGCCTTCGATGCCTCAGCCATTAAAAAGGATATCGACGGGACCGGTTTTGTCGTCTCAAGAAACAGTGACTTCCGTATTACCGCTTGTACATGGACGCATAAAAAGTGGCCCCATTCGACACCGGGAGGAAAAGTCCTCCTGAGGTGCTATGTTGGAAAACCTTCCGACCAGGAAGTGGTTCGTAAAACGGACGAAGAGATTGAAGAAATCGTATTGAATGATCTGAACAAAACGATGAATATCACGGCTAAACCTGAATTCTCTATTGTTACCCGATGGTATGACGCGATGCCTCAATATACAGTCGGTCACAAACAGAGGGTGAATGAGATTACGGAACAAATGGAAAAGGACCTTCCAGGTGTATATCTTGCAGGTAATTCTTACAGAGGAATCGGTCTGCCAGATTGCATCGATCAGGGAGAAACTGCTGTTCAAAATGTCATAGACTTTCTCTATCATTAAAAAGGAAGCATTCTTAAGAATGCTTCCTTTTTCTATCCATTCTTTTTTTACTATTTGGCTGTCATAATATCGACGAAGTCTTTGATGAAGGCTTTTCGATTGAAGTCAATAATGATATTGTGCATGGGATAATCTTCAATATATTCAGGTGCCGGGCGGAAGTCAGCGTAGGTTAGCCCTTGAGAAGGCCCGATCGCATTTACACTCACTTGTCTTTCTACAACCTTGTAATCTTCAGGATTCATCAAATAAGAGATTAATGTAACGTCATGAAGAGGGGCACCATCAATGCCAGGAATGATGGATTCGTATTGGGTACTGTAGTAGTCCATGATGGGAAAGATGATTTTTGAAAATGGTGTGTCGTTCTCAGCCGCCACTTTTTTTATCGTATCCAGAGGGATCACCGCGCGGTTGCTTACATTCAAAGGGACAAAGGTTACATTTTCTCCATGAGCGGCTACGATTTTGGCGGCTTGAGGGTCTCCGTACACGTTAGCTTCAGCAACGGAAGTGCGGTTACCAGGTACGAAAAACGCACCTCCCATTACATAGATATCTCCTGATTTATCAATGTTGCTTTCAGATTGGATATAGGTAAGAGCGAGAGAAGTAAAACGGGACAGGTTAATAATGGTCAAATCTTCCCCATATGTATCGATCAGTTCGTAAACTTTTTGAAAACGTTCATGGTCAGGAGTCTCAATCGTTGGGATGATTTCCCCGAGACCGTGGGCTCCGTGTATATCAAAGAAAAATTCAGGTGGTGCTCCTGTCAGAGGTTTATCTGCTCCTTTAATAATTGGTATATCAGGTTCTTGAGCCAATTGAAGCAGGTAAGCTGTGTTCTTTAATGCGATATCCTGACTAACGTTCCCATATTCTGCCACAATCCCCACGACTTCAATTTCAGGGTGGAGAAGGGCATACATAATAGCAAACGCATCATCAACACCCGGATCTGCGATAATCAAAACTTTTCTCAGGTGAATCATCTCCCTGTTTTTTCCTTTTTCTAATTTTATTATTCGTGATGGGTTAATATGTGTGGGAAGGTTATTTAAGGTTTTAGTGAATCTATATCAATATATGAAAGGGCTTGCAAGAAAACTGAATGATTAGTATGATTGGAATTGGAAACGTTTTCAAGAAAGCATTGAGGGGGAGTAAGTATGGCTACGATTGAAGATGTAGCGAAACTGGCTGGATTATCGAGGACAACGGTCTCCCGGGTCATCAATGATCAGCCTTACGTGACAGATGAAAAAAGACAGCGAATCATTCAAGCCATGAACGACCTTGGATATGTTCCCAATTCTTCCGCCCGTCGTCTTCGAAGTCAAAAAACGGAGACGATCGCCGTTCTATTGCCACGCCTGACAAATCCTTTTTTCGGTAATTTGATAGAGGCGATGGAGGAAAAAGCTTCCGAGTGGGGATATCAAGTCATCGTCTGTCAAACACATGATTCCAAGAAAAAAGAAATGGATTACTTACAATTATTGAAGACGAAGCAAGTGGACGGTGTGATTATGGCTTCACTTGTTAATGATTGGGAAGATGTTAAACCTTTTTTAGAGTGTGGACCTATCGTTTTTTGTAATGAATATATGGACGAGTCCAGCATTTCTATGATTCATATGGATCACAAGCAAGCGGCATATGAAGCGACCATTCACCTGTTGGAACAGGGGTGCACACACATTTCCTATGTAAGTGGTGGGCCTGAAAGTCACTTGTCAAAAAAACGGAAAGAAGGTTTTACGGAAGCTTTGTCTGAATATGGACTTTCTTTTCAGGAAGATTTAGCGATTGACTGGGCCATGGATGTCAGTGATGGTCAAAAAGTCTTTCATATGATTAAGGATGAGCTTCCACATGTAGATGGTGTATTTACTGGAAGCGACGAGGTTGCTGCCGGGTTAATTTATGAAGCGACTTCCTCATCCAATTGGGTGATTCCAGATGATTTAGCCGTCGTCGGTTTTGATAACCAGATGATCTCTTTATTGATGGTTCCTTCCGTTACAACGATTGAACAACCTGTGAAACAAATGGCTGATAAAACGGTTGAAGTGTTAATCCAACAACTCTTGCATCCTGGTGCTCTTGCCCCGAACAGATATGTCTATCCTCATCAGCTGCTTGTAAGAAATTCCACAAAACGCAAAAAACTATCCATCCAGTAGCACCCTGCCGGATGGATAGTTTTTTTGTGATCCAAAAATTTATTGAGCTATATAGCAGGATTGCGAAAGACTCGAAATCGAGTCTTCCACAATAGGGAGCTATTATGAAAAAGGGGAAAAAAAGGCAAAAAAAATAGCAGCCTTTGACAGCTGCTCCAAATCTCATGTTCTTTCTTATGTTTTTTGTGGAATACTAGACTTAGCGGGCCGGATGGTCACATTCGTCGCAAATGTTGCCGTAGCAGTCAGCTTTTTCCTGGATCACATTCCCGCAGTTGGAGCAGTGCTTTTTCGGAAGGTTACGGAAGAACTCAAGAACACTCATCATCTGTAAATCGCCTCCAATTAATTTTTAATGTAAAACCATTGTATTATAACAATATTCAGAAATCAACCATCTGTTATAAAACAATGTACAATTAGGCTAAAAGTTTTAGGAGTGATGAAAATGAAAGTGACAATTATCGGTTATTGGGGAGCTTACCCTGCAGCGGGTAGTGCAACTTCTGGGTATTTATTTGAAAAAGACGGGTTTTCGATGCTAGTCGATTGTGGGAGCGGTGTGTTATCACGGCTGCAACAATTTAAGAAGGTAGATGAACTGGATGCGGTCGTTCTTTCTCATTATCATCATGACCACATTGCAGATATTGGACCTCTTCAATATGCCTGCCTTGTTCAGAATACCATTGCAGAGACAAACAAAACGCTCCCAATCTATGGCCATAAAGAAGAGAAGGGTAAGTTTGAAACGTTAACACATCAATATACGAAAGGAATAGCTTATGAGCCTGGTAAAACACTGGAAGTAGGTCCTTTCTCCATCCAATTCCAAAAAACGAATCATCCTGTCTCTTGTTATGGTATGCGGATTTCTGATGGTAATGACACGGCGGTTTACACAGCAGATACAAGCTATTTCAAGGAGTGGGCGACATTTGCAAAAAATGCGGACCTTCTGATTACAGATACAAACTTTTATAAAGACATGGACGGAAAGAAAGCGGGGCATATGACGAGTACAGAGGCAGCCACCATTGCTGAAGAGGGCAATGTGCAGACATTATGGCTCAGTCATTTGCCACACTTTGGGCAGCTGACGAGGCTGCGTCAGGAAGCGGAGGATATCTTCGGCGGAACCATTCAACTGGCGGACGAAGGGCTTACATGGAGTAAATGAATTGTTTCCAAGCCCCTAAACGATTACAATGGTACATGGACAATACGGACTGAAAGGATGAAACGCATGCTTTTTATTGACCATGAGGGGATTAATGATCCTCGCATTAACTTGGCCATTGAAGAATACGCATTAAAAAATCTCGATATCAACAACACTTACTTACTGTTCTATATCAACGAACCTTCCATCATCATTGGTAAAAATCAAAATACGGTGGAAGAAATCAATACAAGCTATGTAGAGGAAAACGGGATCCATGTTGTTCGTCGTCTTTCCGGCGGAGGTGCGGTGTATCATGATCTAGGAAACTTGAACTTCAGTTTCATTACGAAGGACGATGGGGACAGCTTTCATGATTTCGCTAAATTCACAAAACCGGTAACGGAAGCACTGAAGAAATTGGGTGTAAACGCAGAGTTGTCCGGACGTAATGATATTGTGGCAGAAGATGGCAGGAAAATTTCAGGGAATGCCCAATTCTCAACCCGGGGCCGTATGTTCAGTCACGGTACATTAATGCTTGACTCAGAAATTGAGAACGTTGTTTCTGCTTTAAACGTGAAAACGGAGAAGATCAAGTCGAAGGGAATTAAATCGATTCGTAGTCGTGTCGCAAATATTTCTGAATTCCTTGATGAAAAAATCTCTATGGAAGAGTTCAAGAACTTGATCCTCCGCTATATTTTCAATGTCGAAGATGTGAAGGATGTTCCTCAATATAAGTTGACGAAAGAAGATTGGGAAAACATTTACAAGCTGGCAGAAGAACGCTATAAAAATTGGGACTGGAATTACGGCAAGTCTCCGAAGTTCAACATTCAGCATACGAAACGAATTGAAGGTGCCGGCAGCTATGACATTCGTCTCGATGTAGCCAAAGGGCACATTCAGAATGCGAAGATCTTTGGTGATTTCTTTGGTGTTGGAGACATCAATGAGATTGAAGAAAAACTAATTGGCACGAAGTATGAACGCCAGGCGATATCTGAAGCTCTAGGTGATGTGGATGTTTCTCACTACCTGGGTAAAATCAGCAAAGAAGATTTTCTTGATATGGTATATTAACAAAAAAGGAACGGTCCTCACCTAAGGATCGTTCCTTTTTTGTTAATTCCACTCCAGGTGCCTTAGGACGACAAATGTTGCTAAATAGTTTTCAGTATTTTATAATTATATTGAAAATTAATATAATGAATGACTATTCATTCATAATTAAGGGGGAGCATACATGAATCTAAGCGAACAACTGTCGCTTACGGCTCAGCGTCATCCCGCTAAAGATGCCTACATATTTCAAGGCGAGCGGGTGAGTTATCAAGAGTTTGATGCAACAGTCACTAAATTCGCTTCTAAGTTGTCTGAACTAGGTTATGGAAAAGGAGATCATTTGGCGCTTGTGAGCGGCAACAGTCCTTTGTTCATGATTGGACTTTACGGAGCACTCCGAGCAGGAACAACCGTCATACCAATTAATCCTACGTACACCGTTGATGAAATGAGTTACATTTTGAAAAATGGAGACGTCAAGGCTGTGATGACGATGGATGTATTGATCGAGAAGTTTGAAGTTATGGACCATGACCTCGATGTTGGCCACTATTTTGTAGCAGACACCGGAACTGGTGTGGATTTGGAGACTTCTTCATTAAACGAAAAAATGAAATCGTTTACAAGTGTTGTTGCGGACGGAAGTTTAGATTATAAAGCCTCTCCACTTGATGATCAGGACGTGGGAGTTATTCTGTACACATCCGGAACAACAGGAAAACCGAAAGGCGCGATGCTCACACATCAAAATTTATACTCGAACGCGACGGATGTAGCGGATTACCTGCAAATCACTTCAGATGATCGTGTGATTGCTACGTTACCAATGTTTCATGTTTTCTGCTTGACGGTCTGTTTAAACGCTCCCGTCATGAATGGCGGAACCGTTCTAATCGTACCTAAATTCTCTCCTCAAGAAGTATTTGCAACTGCGGAAGAACACGAGGCAACGGTGTTCGCGGGTGTACCGACCATGTATAACTATTTATTACAGACCGGAAAAGAACAGGCACCAACGTTCCGCCACATGCGTCTTTGCATTTCTGGAGGTTCCTCCTTGCCGGTCGCTTTATTGGAATCATTTGAAAAACAGTTCAACGTACGTGTTTCGGAAGGTTATGGACTCTCAGAAGCCTCACCTGTTACAGCTTTCAACCCCTTGGATCGACCAAGAAAAGCAGGATCCATCGGGCAAAATATTAAAAATGTCGAAAATAAAGTGGTGGATGAACTGGGCGAAGAGCTTCCTGACGGTGAGGTAGGCGAATTGATTGTCAAAGGTCCGAATGTCATGAAGGGATATTATAAACTTCCTGAAGAGACTGCTGTTACGATTCGGGATGGTTGGTTATATACAGGAGACATGGCTCGTCAGGATGAGGACGGATATTTTTACATCGTCGATCGTAAAAAAGATATGATCCTTGTTGGAGGATATAACGTCTATCCAAGAGAAGTAGAAGAAGTATTGTACCAACACGAAGATGTCACTGAAGTTGCAGTTGTAGGAACACCTGACCCTGAATTAGGGGAGACGGTCATCAGTTTTGTCGTATCTAAAAATCCAACGTTAACAGAAGCACAACTGACCGAATATTGCCGGGATCATTTAGCGAAGTATAAGGTTCCTTCTCGCATTGAATTTATGTCAGAGCTTCCTAAAAATACGACAGGAAAAATCCTTCGCAAAAATTTACGGGAACAACTTACGAATTCTAAATAAGATCACATTATACAAAAAGCTCAAAGTCTCTCAGACTTTGAGCTTTTTAAATCTTCCTCTTCGCTTGCAATGTTATTGGGGATGGTTGGAACTTTTTCTTTTGCGAGACGTAGAAAATAGAAAGGGGGAAGAGTGATGGAAGAATTACATGAATCATTAATGGAAGCTAGAAGAAGATATCTCGAGAAAGAACGTCTACATAGAGAGAGGGAACAATTAAAAAAAGAACATAAAGAACTGCGTGCTAAAGAACAGCACTACTTAGAAAAGCTCAAGGAAGAACAAGAAGATGTCGAAAAACTGGAACGCATGAGCCTTACGAATCTATTTGTTACGATCACAGGTAAAAAGCTGGAGAGAGTGGAACAAGAGAAGCGTGAGGCTGTGGAGGCTCGCTTGAAATGGAGGGAAGCTCATCAATCAGCTCTTGAGGTAAAAAAGGAAGAAAAAGCTCTTTCTGAGAGAATCACAGCTTGTGGAAATCCGAAAGCGGAGTATGAGGGGCTGTACCAGAGAAAGAAGCAATTCCTTATTTCTAAAGGTGAGGAAAAAGGCGAGCGGTTGCTTAAACTTAGTGAAAAACGATCCATGCTCCAGGCGGAGTTGGTTGAAATTAATGAGGCGATCCATGCAGGGCAGTCCGCCATGCAATCCTTGGAAAAAGCATCGGTTTCGTTGACTTCTGCTGAAAACTGGGGAGCACTGGATATGCTGGGAGGGGGGCTTTTGACTACGGCCGTCAAGCATTCGCGTGTAGATGATGCAGATACCGCCATTCACACCGCACAAAGACACTTGCGGAAGTTCGCAAATGAAATTGAGGACCTTGGCAATCATTACGATATTAACCTCCGTATATCTGGCGGTTTGACAGTTGCTGACTATTTTTTGGATGGTTTACTTGTGGATTGGTTCGTCCAGAATAAGATTCAATCCTCTCATGAAGAAGTAAGGGAAATTAGAAAAAAGACTCATGAAGCTCTTCTTGATCTCGAATCACTTCAACGTCAATTTGCAACAGAAGAAACCCAATTGACAAAGGAGATGGATCATATTGTCCGATATACGTGATTGGAAGATTCAGTTGTCGCATGTCATTTACTAGAAAATTCGCACCAGTTTGCGGACCTCCGCAACTTTTTTTCGGTGAATCCGGACCTAGGATATATTACAATAGAAACAGATAAGCGGTGATGCTTATTTATCTCATAACTATTTATGATTTGGTTGTCATAAATAGGTCAGTAACGTTGTTTACTGATGAGTGTCATGGAAAAGTCTTTCCTCTCAAAAGAACTTTTCCAACAATTTATTCCCTCACTCAAAAGTTAACCAGTCGTCTCTTTTGGCCCATGCTCACGTGAGCATGGGCACTTTTTTTGTCTTTTCTTATCCCACAAAAGCTCCCTTTTCTTGAAGACTCAGTTTCGAGACTTTTGTTGAGTGGAGGGGGGGCTGCGGGGAATGACTCGCTTTCCGTGGGAGCGCGGTGAGCCTCCTCGAGCTTCGCTCTGCGGGGTCTCACCAAGCACTTTTTTCCCACAGGAGTCTCGCCATTCCCCTCCGCCCCTTTGCCATATAAGGATCTCTAAACTTCTGGAATAAGTTGCTTTTACTCACAAGGAAAGTGGAGGAGTATGAACTTCCATGACCGCCATTCTGAATGGAAAAGCTTAGTCTAGAGCGCTTTATTACTATAGACCAGGAATTGTGGAAAACACTCATCCTCGGTAAAGGGGTTCGTTTCACGTACACATTGAATGGGGTGGTTGGGAAGCTGCGAGACTCCCGTGGGAGAAGGAGATAGGCGAGATCCCGCAGGACAAAGTCCGAGGAAGCTCGGCGCTCCCCCACAGGAAAGCGAGTAGCTTCCCAACCACCCCTGGCACTCAATGCGGCAAACGAACCCAGAAAAGTCTCGAAACTTAGTCTTACACAATCATGCCAAATACTTTAATAAACTTTGCTGATTGTGTGAAAAATAACGGAATGATGGATGGAAGGGAGCTTAAAGATGGTGAAAAAATTAGAGGGTCAAGTTGTGTTGGTGACTGGTGCAAATCGTGGACAGGGAAAGGCAATTGCAGAATATTTGTTATCTCTTGGCGCAAAGGTGGCGTTTGGGGCGCGAAATGTCAACCTTGCTGAAGAGGTGGTAACATCTACAGGGTCTCCGGAAGCATTTGCTGTACAGTTAGATGTAACGAAGAATGAGGAATGGATAGCTGTAATGGCTAAGGTCGTGAAGAAATTCGGCCGGTTGGATGTGCTTGTGAACAATGCTGGCCTGTTGATCCGCAAACCTTTTATAGAGATGAAAGCGGAGGAGTATGAGCAATTGATCCAAGTAAATCAGCTGGGGGTCTTTTTCGGAATGCAGGCAGCTATCCCTTATATGATCGAACAAGGGAAGGGTTCCATCGTCAATAACTTATCTATCTCTTCTTTCGCTCCGATTAGTCAGTCATCTGCATACGCAGCAACGAAAGCATCTGTGGTGGCGATGTCAAAAGCTGCAGCTATTGAACTCGGACCATCAGGGGTTCGTGTCAATATGGTTCACCCAGGCGGGGTTGAGACTGAGATGGCGACAGAGGGAAAAGGGGTACCGGAATTTTATGATTCGATCCCGCTCGGCAGGATCGGGCAGCCCCTGGAAATAGCGAAAGCTATTGCTTTTTTTGCTTCTGACGACAGTTCCTATTGTACGGGAACGGAAATCGTTGTGGATGGCGGGATGACATTAGGGACGGCTGATCGCTGATTATTCAGGCTTTTTGTAGGTGATCATAAATTCTTCTTTTGTAAGATAAAAGTCACGTTCTGGTCTGCGTTGTAACAAATGATGATTTTCTAGCTTATAATAACTTATCCGTTTATATGGGTCATCATCTATGACAGGAAGCTCCTGTGTCTGTTTCATATATTGGTCGACGGCATGTTGAACAAGATCGATATCCAGCGCAAGATTCCGGTCCTGTTCTTCAAACAACTCATAGGTTTCCCGGGACATGTAGAAGTTTTGAATAGGCACAGCCTTTAAGTAGGGGGCTAAAAGTTCATAATCCAAGGTAAGGTCCTCTTTGATGATCACACTTAGAGGAACATCGCTCGGCTTGGCATCCGCATAGGCATGGACGGCTTTTCGGACATCGTGGATGGATAAATCCTTTTTCTCCAGTTTCGGCTTCTTGTTTTTTCGACTCCACATGTGTATTCCTCCTAAATGAAATTTTGCTTGAGAGGTGTTTCGAATGAAAGATCAACCGGTTCAGCCTGAACTCGATTTCTTCACATTACTTAATCCTGACTTTGGTCGTGGTGAAGAGCAGAGAGGAAACAAAGGGCAGAAAGAAGAAAAGGTGTAATTGTAGTATAGCAGAATTGTCGAAATGAAACATTTTTTAAGAATGTTTAGACTTTTGTCGGGTGATTTGGTAAATTAAAGAAGATGAGCGGTAGGTTCGACCTGAGTGTAGAGCTGCCGCCACTTGAAATGAAAGAGGTGTTGTAGTGGATGACATATGTTCATGGAAAAGAATACGAGATTAATCCGCAGACCATTGCTCTTATAGCCAAAAACAAAGAGGATGGACAAGCTATGACAGAAGTTATGGAGACGGATGAGCGCTTTGTCATTTCCAAATGTCCAAGTGATCTTATCGATCGTTCCTGCCGTTATTTTGCAAGCAGCCTCGATGGTCGGATCGCTGGCACAAAGCAATTGACCGGTTACACGCACAAACCCCCGATTGTCATATCAGAAGCGATGGGCATTTATTTCTTCCCGATTATCTCCCCGAAACGAAAAGACTGCTCCTGGATCGCCCACAAATATATTCGCTCCTACCGTGGAGAGCCCAACAAAACGACGACCGTTCAATTCGCGAACGGTATGTCCGTCAATCTTCCCGTTTCTGATGGCATGTTCGCCAATCAGGTCCAGCGAACCGCTCATTTGCGCGTCATTCTTGAGGACCGTTTCCATTCGACACCTTTGGTTGCTGATCATCGTGCTGAACGGATCGCTGAGACCTTCTCATAAGCTCGAATAAAATGTTTTCCACTTTTTTTCTGATGGCTGGGTTGAAATAGTTGCGTTTCTCCTCATATCCATGAGCTAAAAAAAGGAAAGAGGTAAATGAATCGTTCCTGCCTGATTCAACCACCTGCAATTTCATTTGATCCATTTGCTTTCTTAGTTCTCTCCGTTCCTTTCGCGCTTCCAGTTCCATTTTTCCGAGCATCTCCATGTACGGCTCCTTGATTTTGAATTTCCCTTGCTCCATGTGTTTCCGATCCTGCCTGATCACAGTGATGGCCATAGATAAAAACAAATAGCGGGAAGCGAGATCCAATTCGTTTTGTTTTAGATACCTCATGTCATTCTCCTCCGAATACGAACAAGTGTTCTTGTTTGTATTATACCACGGAAAGGTCCAATGTATGCAAGATAGTTTTACAAAAAGGTTGAAAGTGGCAAGAAGGGGAAATGCTAGATATGGGCTCACATACTGGTAGGCATGGAGCAGAATTTCAGATAAAATAAAGAAAAGCATACACTGGTCGCTAGTGTACATAAGGAGCAGCATCATGGATTCAGTGTTTGGAAAAATAAACCAATGGCGCCATTTAGCGGAGAATGATCAATTATTTGATTACATCATCAGACAGCTTGAAGGATTGGAACGTTTTGGACCAATCCCGGGCATCCTATTTCCTCTTATCGAAGCGTTTTTGCCGATTTTGCCACTTGTCGCCTTTGTTTTGGCCAATGCTGTGGTGTATGGGTTATTCAAAGGATTTCTTTATTCATGGCTTGGGGCCGTTTTCGGATCCTTGTGCGTATTTTTTATTATTCGCCGATTAGGGGACAAGCGTTTGTTCAGGAAGATTACAAGGCAAAAGCAAGTGAAGAAAGTGACGAAGTGGGTGGAAGAGCATGGGTTTGGACCACTGTTCCTGCTCATGTGCTTCCCCTTTTCTCCCTCATCCATCATTAATGTGGTTTCTGGGTTATCTAATGTCAGCCGGCAGCAATTCATCCTAGCTGTCCTTTTGGGCAAAGCCGTGATGATTTTTACAATTGCCTATGTAGGTTCGAGCATCGCATCGTTTGCGCAAAATCCAGTGAAATCCATTGTTGTCGGCGTTTGCATTCTGCTCTTTTGGGTGCTTGGGAAGTATATTGAAAAGAGAATACAAATAAAAGCGGAACAGAAAGCGTACAGCGGGGATTAAGTTTGTCTCAGCCGGGGTAAAATGTTTGTAGCATAACACCTGGAGGCGCAAATAATGAAAAAATATAAAAGAGCGATCCGAACGGTATTAATCGCCCTATTGCTGGCTTTTGTGTTCCGCTCTTATTTATTCGCGAGCTACATTGTAGACGGCGAATCAATGGAGCCGACGCTCTATGACGGGAATTTATTGATGGTCAATAAAGCTGTCTACGATTGGCAGGATATAGGAAGGCAGCAGGTCATCGTTTTTCACGCAAATGAACAAGAGGATTATGTAAAGCGGGTCATCGGAATTAGCGGGGATGAAATTGCTGTTCGGGATGATCAGTTATATATCAATGGTAAACGTGTCGACGAAAGTTACCTCGACCCACTCCGTCCGAATGATGGCCTGCCTTTTACGGAAGATTTCACCTTGGAAGATGTGACGGGTCATCAGAAGGTCCCTGAAGGTCACTTATTCGTAATGGGGGACAACAGACGGGACAGTCTGGATAGTAGATATTTCGGGTTTGTACCCGCTGATACCGTCGTCGGAAAAGTGGATGTACGCTACTGGCCGATGAATCAACTCGGCGTGCAGTTTTAACCGCAACCGTCCTTAAAGGGCGGTTTTTTTATGTCTATCGTTATTCAACTATCTGTCAGTCTTCAAGAATAGGGAGCGATTGTGGAAGAGCGGGAGAGCATCATAAATGGTGCAAAAATGATAAAATATAAACAGAATGAGAAAGAAAGGAGCGGTCGGTATGGGGCTGCGTTTTTTGCTCGGTCGTTCAGGAGCAGGAAAAAGTACACGTTGCTTAAATGAAATAGAAGCAAAGTTAAAAGAAGACCCACGAGGACCAGCGATTATTTATATCGTGCCGGACCAGATGACTTTCCAACAGGAATACGGCCTTCTGAAAAGAGAGGGAGTAGAAGGATCGATTCGTGCCCAAGTCTTCAGTTTTTCAAGGCTGGCCTGGAGAGTGCTTCAGGAAACCGGAGGGGGGACGAAGAAGTTCATCACGTCTACAGGGGTTCAGATGATGCTGCGTAAAATCGTGGAGGAACGAACGTCTGATTGGCGTGTTTTTCAAAAAGCGGTTGAGAAACAGGGGTTCATTGAACAGCTGGAGGGGATGATCACAGAGTTCAAGCGTTACCGCATTACACCCGAGGACCTTCAAGCACAGATGGACGCGCTTGATCAGTTCGTTCACACCACGAGTCAGGAACAGGGTTTGAGAGACAAGCTGGATGATATGACATACATTTATGATCGTCTTGTTGATGCGTTGAAAGATCAATACATAGATAGTGAGGATCAGCTCCAGCTTCTTGCCAGCAAAATTCCTGAGGCTTCTTTTTTAGAAGGAGCAGAAGTGTACATTGACGGGTTTCACAGCTTCACGCCTCAGGAGTATCAAGTCATTGAAACCCTGTTGAGAAAGGTGAAGAAGGTTCATATCACGTTGACGACAGAAGAACCGGCAGGAGAAGAGAATCCTGAGCTGGATCTGTTTCATGAAACGAAACAAACGTACCTTGATCTGAAAAAGGTGGCTGAGGAAGCAGGTGTCCGTTTGGAAGATACGGAGGTGCTCGACCATACGTCGGGCCGGATGAAAGACCAACCCGCATTTCTTCATTTGGAAAAGTACTATGATGTACGACCAGCGGACCCGTTTGAAGGAGAAGTGCCGATTCAGATTGCAGAAGCGGTACACCCTCGTGCAGAAGTTGAAGGGGTCGCGCAGGAAATTCTTCATCTTGTTCGTGATGAAGGCTACCGTTATAAGGATATGGCCATTCTGATGCGTGAGCCGGACGTCTATCATAGTCTGATTGAAACGCTCTTTGATGATTACAATATTCCTGTATTTATCGATGAAAAAAGGACGATGCTCAACCATCCGATGATTGAACTCGTCCGATCTGGACTCGATGTCGTAGAAGGGAATTTCCGTTATGATGCTGTTTTTCGACTGTTAAAAACCGGTTTTATTCCAGCGACAGACCGCAAGTATCCATTGAATGAAGATGCGATTGACGAACTGGAAAATTACGTGCTTGAGTACGGCATACGGGCGCGCAGTCAATGGTTTTCAAATGAGCCCTGGGTTTATCAGCGTTTTCGTGGATTTGAACAGTCCGCACAGACGGATGAAGAAAAAGCGAAACAAGCGCGGATCAATGCGTACCGTGAACAAGTGTGCCAAGCGCTCAAGCCATTTGATGAGGAGTTAAGAACAGCCAAGACGATTGAAGAGCGTGCACGAGTCATTTACTCATGGTTGGAAGGTTTGCGTGTTCCGGATCAGCTCGAGTCGTGGCGTACGTTTTATGATGAAAAAGGAGACATCGAGCGCGGGCGGGAACAGGCGCAAGTATGGGATGATTTCCTGCAACTGCTCGATGAAATGGTGGAAATGGCCGGCGACGAAAAAATGTCACTCCAAGTTTTTCGCAGTACGATTGACAGTGGCTTGGAATCATTGACGTTCGCCCACGTTCCGCCAAGCATGGACCATGTCATCGTCGGAAGTGTTGACCGTTCAAGAATGACGGGCATCAAAGCGTCCTTTCTTCTAGGTGTCACCGATGGGATGTGGCCGATGAAGCCGCCAAGTGATGGCATGATTTCTGAACAGGAGCGTTCCTTGCTTGCGGAGCACGGCATTCAACTTGCGGATGGCAGCAATCGCCAGCTGCTGGATGATCGTTTTTATGTGTACTTGGCTCTTACAATGCCCGCCGATAAATTGTGGATCAGCTATCCGCTCAGTAATGAGGAAGGAAAGTCTAAGGTTCCGGCGACGCTCATCCAACGGATCGAGGAATTGTTCCCGAATACGAGGGAGCATGTGCTTTTGCAGGATCCTGATGATTTGTACGATGCGGAGCGGTTCATTACGAATCCGCAAAAGACACGGTCGGCACTCACCTCGCAGTTTGCCCGGTATTTGAAAGGTTATTTGATGCAGCCGGTCTGGTGGGAATTGCTGAACTGGTATATCGAGCACGAGTCTTCCCATGGATTGACGAACCGTGTATTGCAGAGTCTTTTTTACAAAAATAAACCGGTGCCTCTTTCCAAAGAAACGACAGGGCAGTTGTTCGATAAGCAGGTGAAAACGAGTGTTTCACGACTGGAAACGTATCACCGCTGTTCGTATCAGTATTTCGCCCAGCACAGCCTGGGGCTTGAGGAACGAAGGACTTACAAGTTGGATGCCCCTGACATTGGCCAGCTTTTCCACGAAGCGCTTAAGCAGATTACGGAATGGGTTCAGGCTGAAGGACGTGACTTTTCTCAACTGGGACGTCAGGAAACCAACCTCTATGCAGAAAAAGCGACCAATGAACTGGCACCAATATTACAAAATCAAATCTTGAAAAGTTCGAACCGCTATCAATATATCCAGAAGAAACTGCAGCAGGTCATTGCACGAGCAACGTTTGTCCTTAGTGAGCAGGCAAGGAGTAGTCAGTTTTCTCCTGTCGGTCTGGAACTAGGCTTCGGGACCGGGGGAGATGCGAAACTTCCACCATTGTCTTTCGACTTGCCGAATGGGTATGAACTCATGCTTCGCGGGCGTATCGACCGTGTAGATAAAGCTCTTTCAGAAGAAGATCTATTTTTAAGAATCATTGATTACAAATCAAGTAGCAAGGGCTTGAGTCTCGTTGATGTCTTCTACGGTTTGGCGCTACAGATGCTCGCTTATTTAGATGTTGTGCTGACGAACGCTGAGCATTGGCTCGGAAAGAATGCGTCCCCTGGAGGCGTGCTTTATTTCCATGTGCACAACCCGATGATTACAGGAAAACAGCTTCTTAAAGATGAGCAGATTGAAGAAGAGATTTTCAAGAAGTTCAAAATGCAGGGCCTGCTTTTAGAAAATGAACGTGTCGTTCAGATGATGGATACTGGGCTTGATAAAGGATACAGCCAAATCGTGCCGGCCGCTTTGAAAGCGAAGGGTGGATTTTATAAGAGTTCAAAAACAGCGGATGAAGAGCGTTTTGAACAATTGAAACAGTACATCCGCGGGTTGATGACAGAAGCGGGGACGAGAATTACGGATGGGGCGGTCGATCTTGACCCGTTTCAGAAAAAACAGCAGGTCGCCTGCGAGTTTTGTTCATACCGGTCCGTCTGTCAGTTTGACCCGACACTGGAAGAACACAACTATCGGAAACTCCAGGACATGAAGGATGAAGATGTCCTGGAGAGACTGACGAAAGGGAAGGAGGATGCGTAATGGTCAGTTGGACAAAAGAACAGGAGAGGGCGATTTATTCGCATGGATCGAACATCCTCGTAGCTGCGGCTGCGGGTTCAGGGAAGACAGCGGTTCTTGTAGAGCGGATTATTCAAAAACTCCTTCATAAAGATGACCCTGTCGATATTGACTCTCTGCTTGTGGTGACGTTCACAAATGCCGCGGCACAAGAAATGAGAAACCGTGTAGGACAGGCATTGGCGAAGGCTTTAGAAGAAAATCCAGGTTCCCATCATTTGAAAAAACAGCTATCCTTGCTGCAAAACGCTTCCATCTCCACGCTCCACTCGTTCTGTATGGAAGTGGTGCGTCGCTATGCCTACTTGCTTGATCTAGACCCTGGCTTCCGGATTGCGGATACGGTTGAATCGGATTTGATTCAGCAGGAGGTGCTTGAAGAGCTGTTTGAGGACTGGTACGGAAAAGAAGGCGAAGAGCAGCAACGCTTTTTTGATGTGGTTGAACGGTTTTCAAGCGACCGGAGTGACTTGGATGTAGAGAAACTGGTGCTCGACTTGTACACGTTCGCTACACAAAACCCTTGGCCGGATGCCTGGATTGATCAAATGGTAGAGATGTACAATGTGACCCATGTCGAAAGTGAGACGGACCTGCCATGGCTCAACCTGCTGAAACAAGAGGTGAAAAGTCAGCTGAAGGCAATGGAAACAGAAGCACAGCAAGTGTTGGAACTCACACGAGAACCGGACGGCCCCTACGCTTATGCGGAAACAGCAGAATCGGACCTTGAGCTGATTCAACAGGCCAAAGGGGCGATTGCTTACTCATGGTCGGAAATGCAGAGATTTATGGCTGATCAGAAATTTGCCACGTTATCCCGCAAGAAGATGGATTGTGATGCAGATAAAAAAGAACAGGCCAAAAAAATTCGCGACCGTTATAAGAAACGTTGGAATGAGGTCCGTGATGAATGGTTCTCTCGTTCGCTCGAAAGCTACTTGAAAGATATGCAGGACCTGCATCCCGTCATGGAACAGCTCGCCGTCATCGTGAAAGACTTTAAGGAGCGGTACGAGCAGCTGAAGAAAGAAAAAGCGATCGTTGACTTCTCTGACTTGGAGCACTATTGCCTGCACATTTTACTCGATGAAACAGCGACTCCTGTGGACCTTGTGCCTTCCCCTGTGGCGGAAAGTTTTCAGAAGCAGTTTTCAGAGGTGTTGATCGATGAATATCAAGATACGAACCTCGTACAGGAAACGTTACTTCGTCTCTTAACGGAAGGAAAAGATGCAGGACACCTATTTATGGTCGGAGATGTGAAGCAGAGCATCTACCGGTTCCGACATGCAGAACCTTCCTTGTTTTTAAACAAGTACAAACTTTATGGAAATGAAGAAAATGATGGAGAGCGGATTGATCTTGCCCGTAACTTCCGGAGCCGAAAACAGGTGCTCGATGCGACGAACTATATCTTCCGCCAAGTGCTTGATGAAGAAGTTGGGGAGATGGAGTATGAAAAGGATGCGGAGCTCATTTACAGCAACAAAATTTATGATGAACTAACGGCTGATGATGCCGACGCGGAGCTTTTCCTTATCGACCGGGAGTCACAGGAAAGCGACAGCGACGAGGATGAGGCTTATAAAGATTTGGAAAAAGCCCAGCTCGAAGCCCGCGCCTATGGAAAAATGATTCGCAAATGGCTCGGATATGAAGGGGGAGAACCACTCCAAGTCGTGGATAAAGAAACCGGAACGAAGCGTCCATTACAATATAGGGACATCGTCATCCTGATGCGTTCGATGACGTGGGCATCGACCATCGTGGACGAACTGAAGCAGCAAGGCATTCCGATTTATGCAGAGCTCTCGACGGGATATTTCGAAGCTATTGAAATTAAAGTGATGCTCAGTCTACTCAAAGTGATCGATAACCCGATGCAGGATATCCCGCTCGCATCTGTACTCAAATCGCCGATCGTTGGTCTTGATGAAGATGAGCTTGCACAAATTCGTCTCGCGAAGAAGCGGGCAACCTATTATGAAGCCATGCAGGCTTATGCAGCGAAGGATAATTTAGGGCGGAAAGTGGACGAGTTCCTTGGATTGTTGAAAAGCTTTCGGGAACGGGCGCGTCAAGGGGCTTTGTCTGAACTCATTTGGGATATTTTCCGTGAAACGGGCTACTACGACTTTGTCGGTGGAATGCCGGGAGGGCGTCAGCGTCAAGCGAACTTGAGAGCTTTGTACGACCGTGCGCGCTCTTATGAAGCCACCTCTTTCCGTGGGTTGTTCCGCTTCCTTCGTTTTATTGAGCGGATGGAAGAAAGAGGGGATGACCTCGGAGCGGCCCGTGCTCTTGGTGAGCAGGAAGATGTTGTCCGGATCATGACGATTCACAAGAGTAAGGGGCTTGAGTTCCCTGTCGTCATTCTTGGAGCTATGGACAAGCAGTTCAATATGATGGACTTGAAGAACCGATACTTACTGCATAAAGATTATGGATTCGGTTCCCGTTACATCAATCCGGAAAAAAGGATCATGTACCCGACGCTTGCCTATCACGCATTGAAAGAAGCCAAACGCCGTGAGCTCTTAGCGGAGGAAATGAGAGTGTTGTATGTAGCTTTGACAAGAGCGAAGGAGAAACTCGTCATGGTGGGCAATGTCGCCTCTTTTGAGAAGAAACAGGAGAAGTGGCAGAACTTTGCAGATGCCCGTGACTGGGTGCTTCCGCCTCACGACCGCCTGGAGGCAAAGTCTTACCTCGATTGGGTCGGCCCCGCGTTAATTCGTCACCAGAACACGATCGACCTTCGTGGTGATGTGGAAGTGATGACGGCTGAGGAAATTCACTATGACGAATCTCAGTGGCGGGTGCACATTGCTCACGGAAGTGAATTTAGTATCCTTGATGAAGTGAAAGAAAAGCGGGATGAACAGTTGCAGCAGGCGGTTGAGGAATGGAAACCGGTCGAGGTCCCTGAAGCAGTGGATGAAGCGTATGTGAAGCGCCTCGACTTTGTTTACCCACATGAAAAGGCGGCCCATACCCGCGCCAAGCAGACCGTTACCGAAATTAAACGGCAACGTGAGACGAAAGACGAATACTCAAGCGACCAGCTGCTCGTTCCTTACCGTGCGCCCATCGTCAAGCGCCCTCGTTTTATGCAGGAGGAAAAACAACTGACTGCAGCGGAACGCGGAACTGCGATGCACACCGTCATGCAACACTTGCCCTTTACAAAAAAATGGACGAGAGACGAAGTGGAAGAGTACGTGGAGCACTTGGTTCTAAAAGAAGTGCTCCGGCGCGAAGAAGCGGATGTGATCGATTCTCAAGCCGTCGCGGACTTCTTCGAAACCGGTATAGGGAAGTATGTATTGCAAACAGATCAGATTGAACGCGAAGTTCCATTCAGTCTGACTTTGCCCGCCGATGAAGTTTATGCGGACTGGGAAGAATCGACAGAGGAGCAAGTCTTCATTCAGGGTGTCATTGACGCTATGATTCCATATGAAGACGGCTGGATGATTCTAGATTATAAATCCGATGCGATACCTGAAGGTACAGAGGATGCAGCATCAAAGTTGGCGGATAGGTACCGCACGCAATTAAGCTTGTACCAAACCGCACTTGAAAAGATTTGGAAGCAGCCTGTTCGCAAGAGTTGTTTATATTTCTTCGAGGGATCCATCATGGTGGAGGTCGATACACATGGGAGAAACCTGTGATCTATGCGCCCGTTCTCCGGTCAAAACGACAGAACATCACTTGATTCCGAAACAATTCGGAGGTGTGGAGGGTCCCACAGCGATGCTGTGCAGTGCCTGTCACCGTCAGATTCACGCATTATTCACAAACGAAGAACTGGCAGCCTTTTACCATAGTGTAGAACGTTTAAAAGATCATCCGGATATGCAGAAGTATTTACGCTGGGTGAAGAAACAGGATCCAGAGAAGAAAATATCGACAAGAAAATCGAATCGAAGAAAAAGAAAATGAAGAAACCGGACACGTGTCCGGTTTCTTTTTTTGATAAGGGTGAGGAGCTGCCTATTTTCCTAACCCGATCGTGGAAAGTGACTTATCGCCGAGGAAAAGTGACTTAACCCAAAACGGTCAATTAAAGAGCAAAATAGCGCCCTGACGATCCAGTGCGCTTCAGTACCTCTAAGCATTCGCAGTAAGATTTTGATCTGCAACGTCAGGATCAAACGGGTTCGTAGAGCTGAGTCCATTGTTTGTAATAATCCAGTTTCCAGTGTTCAGTGCTCCTGATCCGGCATTCGTTTTAGAGGTAGCTTTCGGTGACAGGTAGAAGGAGTCTCCGAAGTTAACGACACCACCCCCTACACTGTTAATACTGATGGGTCCGACAATAGCCGGCATCGCAATCGCCTCCTTTTTGGTGCGATTCAAGCATTATATTTACAACGTATGCAAGTTGGGCATTTATTGTTCTTCATCTTGGAGGTCGCGGAAGTGCTTCGTATAGTTGAGGGCATCGACATGGTCCACCCCACCTACTTGAAAAGTCCCCGCTGTCGATACACCGAGGACTCGTACTTGGTCAATCTGGATGGGACGGTGGTGATAATGGAATGACTCCACTTGGACAGGAGGAAGGGGAGGTGAGCTTTTCATAGAGAAAATAGAGTAGTCGTCAAAGTCATAAACATCAGACTCTACGCCACCTTCTTTTTGTACCGCTAAGATTCTTGAAAAAGGGGCGGCGCGGTGAACGTCTCCAATTTCCATTACGGAGCCGATCGCCAAAGACTGGGTTTCAATTTCATCCACATAAACCATCCGTTTAATCATTTTTATTATTTTTTCTTCCGACATTTTGCTCAATGCTGACATTGCCTTCTTCTACAACCGGCCCCTGCGTCCTTACGATCAATGATTCTGGAGGCGTATCAAAAAAAGACTGTAAGCGAACGGTCTTGTTGTCACCAATTAAGAATAAAGAAGAACCTGAAACGCCTGTCACACGGATATTTCCGACATGCAGGCCGTAGTTGTGAACGATATGGTTCATGCCTCACCATCTCCTTCAAAAGTTTCAAAATACTGGGCAATGGAGTGTTGAATTTCCGTTTGAATTTGATGGAACAGGGTTTCTGGCGGCGCCTCTGGATTCTCATTTCGATAAAACTCAAGTCGTTGAGGCAGTTGTTTTCGGATATCTGCGATCATGCGCTCTTTATGTTTATCACTAACCTCAATGTCATGATCTCGGACGTATTGGTTCATCCACCCAGGAACATCGGATGTCATATACTCCTGCAGAAAATGTAATGCCTGATCATCGGTTTGAGGAATTTGTTTATTTTGATTTTGATTGTTGTAAAGGTCACCGATATCGGACATCTCGGATCCGTTCGGAGTAAGACCAATCTGCAGGGTTCCTTCGAGCGTCTCGATTTTCAGTTGATCAAATTTGTATTCAATTTTCTCAATAACCGTCCTCGGTGGGTGTTCGACCGATTGAAGCTCCTCGATTTTCTTTTGCATTTGATTGATCATTTTCTGCTGTTGTTCCATTTGATTCATCATTTGCTGGATCCATGACTGCCAGGATTGATATTGGTTCAAGTCCGCTCACCCCCTATCCTATCTTTATGAAAAAAGGGGGACATCTATGTTATGGAAAGTGGAACAAGCGTGCCAGCTCCAGGTTCTGGTATGAGAATTTCTCCATCCTGTGGCTGGGCTTCCGGTGCAGGCTCGACGTACCCCCCTGAGTTATAGAGATCAGCTTTTGCCTGGATGACTCCTGAACTTCCGATTTGGACGACAGAGGAATTTGCAACCGTACCGATTCTTAGGAAATGGATGTAGATCGATTGATGAACGGTGAGATTCATAGAAAAACCTCCTACGCATTATTGGCAATCGGCTGATCAATAACTTCCGAATCGTTGATAAACGTATCCGCTCGATTCAGTCTGATCCGAATGCCGTCACCAGTATTAAAAGACCCGCCTCCAGCAAAGGTCTTTGCAGAAGCATAGGGAGCCATATTGTACACATCACCGATATTGAAGATGCTCGAAGACGAGAGAGAAATCACTTTAACGGCTCCGACTTTTGCTGGCATAACGAAAAACTCCTTTCTACAGTTTATGAAACTTCATTGTCTAAATGACGTAAGAAAAGTAAAATAACTATCATAGGGGGAATACATATGAAAAAGAAAGGTTCACCTCTCCGCGAATCAGAAAGGCTCGACTGGATCGATGCGGCCAGGGGGCTTGCGATTCTTGGAATCTTTATGGTCAATGTGCCCGCTTTCAATGCTCCATATTTTTTGTATGGAGGAGCAGCGGAGTTTTGGCCATCGTCTCTCAGTCATAACGTGCAAAATTTTATTGATATTTTTTTCCAAGCAAGTTTCTATACGCTGTTTTCCTTCATGTTTGGATTTGGCATACAAATGATGAAGGACCGTCTCGTTGAAAAGCAGATTTCATACCAGAGTGTGATTTTCAGGCGTCTCCTTGTACTTACTGGATTCGGTCTCATTCATGCGTTCCTTATCTGGCATGGCGATATTCTGCTTTCTTACGGCGTGATGGGTTGTGTGCTTTTGGCATTTTTCAATGTGAAAGATAAAACGCTGTTAAGTTGGGCGTTCGGGATGCTTGCTTTCCTTGTACTGCCGCTGACTTTTTCACTGTACATGGTCAGAGATCAGGTGCAGGGCATCGTGAACCGGCCGGCGATTCAGGAAGCCCTGGTGAACTATGGAAGCGGATCTCTCCTTGATATATGGCGTCAAAACTTAGCGGATTGGGTATATGCCAATCAATGGGGAAACCTTCCATTTCTCGCTTTGAGTTTAATTCCGATGTTTTTATTCGGCATGTATTTTTGCCGAAAGCAATGGCTTCATAAACCGAATCACCATTTGCGTTCGATTAAAAACGTATGGGTGCTGACAGGTCTATTGTTCCTCATTTTCAAAGCAGGTCCGCATCTATTCGGAAGCCCGGAATGGTTCCAGCTGGCCCAGGATAGTATCGGTGGTTCAGCGTCCGCTGTTTTTTATGTCTTATCTATTACTCTATTGTTCCAGACATCAATTGGTGCCCGTATCGTTTATCCTTTAACATGGGTCGGCCGGATGTCTTTGTCAAATTACATTTTGCAGTCCCTGATCAGCTTTATCCTTTTTTATTCCGTCGGTTTTGGACTATATGGTGATGTCCCACCGATTGGAAGCTTGCTCATCGTTATGGTTATCTTTACTGGTCAAGTTTTTGCGAGCAAGGCCTGGTTGAAGAAGTTCCGTTATGGCCCGTTGGAATGGTTATGGCGGACGTTGTCATACGGGAAGAAACAGCCACTGAAAAGAAAAAGTGAGGCGGCTTCATAAGAGAAAGGGGCAGTTGTCTTGAATCGTGATCACCTCGTTAAAGAAAGCAAGAAATGGGTAGAAAATGCGATTATCAGTGAAGGTCAACGCGAGCAGTTGCTGGAACGCTATCCTAAAAAACAAAACAAACCCGTGCTGCTTACTTTTGCAGCTCTTTTCATAGGTCTTGCGTTTTTGACTTTCGTCGCATCAAACTGGTCGTATTTGACGGATCTTGGGAGAATGGTGATTCTTCTTGCTTCATTGACGGCCTTTTATTTGAGCGGAGATTGGGTGTACAGGAAAAAATCCAAACGTGTCGGCACCAGTCTCATCCTGATTGCCCTTCTGATCTTTGGTTCCAGTATTTTTCTAGTCGGTCAAATGTATCACTATACATCGTATAGTGCTTTTCCATTCTTCTTATGGTCGATCGTTGCTTTTGGTTTGTTTCTCATTTTTAAGGACGATTCATTTTTTTACGCGACACTTGTGATTATGACGGTCGGACAGCTGTACAGCGGACTTGTTTTTCAACACTTCCACATATGGCTTGCCCTTCTATTCATTCTGGGGTTGGGATGGTTCGTATTGAGTTCACGGAAAGTGACTCAATTAGCCGCATTTGGAGTGAGTTATACGCTTCACGCTGTCATTCTTGTCTTTAGTGAAGGAATGCCTTACTATTGGTTGATTGCGTTTTTCTTACTGCTTTATGTAGTGGAGGATTTCCTCCTTGAAAAAGGGAATGTGCGCGTATTTAAAACGCTTAGCATTTTGTCTGTTTTCACCATGTTGGTTTTGCAAGTCTTTTTCCTCGGAAACGAATACGTCGGTGAACTGACGGAGACCTCGCTTTATTTCTTCCTTGCCTGGGCCATTCTGTTCTTCTTCTCTGTGGTAAGGTCTGCCATGAGTTCGACCAACTACTACTGGATCGATTTGCTTTTGTTTGTACCCGTCTTCCGATTTGAATCCGGCGACATGCTTTCCCTCCTCATCTTGTTTCTTTATGCACTTCTGTGGTTGATCTCAGGTTACCAGCAGGAAGTGTCAAGGTGGGTCAACAAAGGGACGATCGCTTTTCTTTTGACTACGTTTATAGCTTATTTTCAGCTCGCCTGGGATTTCATGGATCGTTCATTGTTCTTCTTGATCGGCGGCGCTTTATTGTTTGCGCTCAGTTATTTTCTTGAGAAAAAACGGCGCACCATCCATAAAGGAGGGGAAGAGAAATGAAGCAGCGCTGGTGGTTTTATGGACTTGTCACTCTGCAACTCTTGTTTCTTCTTCTCATGTCCGCCTCTTACTATGCAATGGATAGCTGGGGACAGACGATTACACTGAAGACGACACCCGTCGACCCGCGTGATCCTTTTTACGGGGATTTTGTCAGGTTGGACTATGCGATTGAACAAATTCCTGAAGAGAAATGGATGATTGAAGAACCTTTGAATCGAGGAGAAAAAGTGTTTTTGCTGCTCGAAGAGAATGACGAGGAAATCTATGAGCTTGTAGAAGCTTCTACTTTGTGGCCTGAAACAGAAAGCAATCAAGTGGTTCTTTCTTCTAAATATCAATGGTCTGATCCTTCACTTCAGCAATATCAAGTGGATATTGGCCTCGGAAGGTATTATATTGAAGAAAACACAGGGACGTTTTGGGAACGGAGAGAAGAGCGGGAGGTGGACATTGTTCTTGCCCCCTGGAAACAAAAGAAAATCGCTTCTCTTAAATAACGAAGACGGCAGCCCACTGGGTCTGCCGTCTTTTATCATACTTAGCTTAAAACTGCTTTAATTTGACTGATGGCCCAGTCCAGGTCATCCTGCTCAATAACGAGAGGAGGAGCAAAACGAATCACATTTTCATGTGTTTCTTTACAGAGCAGTCCTTTTTCTTTTAATTCTTCACAATACTTGCGGGCTGGTTCTGTCATTTCCACACCGATAAAGAGACCTTTTCCGCGCACCTCTTTAATTTTCGGGTTGTTGATCGATTTGAGCTCCTGCATCATATAGTTTCCAAGTTCAAGCGACCGTTCTGCCAGTTTTTCTTCTTCAATCACTTCAAGGGAGGCCACTGAAACGGCGCAGGCAAGTGGGTTACCACCGAAAGTGGAACCATGGGAACCTGGATTGAAGACACCGAGCACTTCCCTGTTTGCAACCACACAGGAGATCGGGAAGACGCCGCCGCCTAGAGCTTTACCGAGAATGAGCATGTCTGGACTGACATTTTCCCAATCACAAGCAAACATCTTACCACTGCGCCCAAGTCCTGCCTGTATTTCATCAGCAATGAACAACACATTGTTTTCTTTACACACATCATAGGCTTCTTTAAGGAAGCCTTCCGGTGGCATAACAATGCCGGCTTCTCCCTGGATTGGCTCAAGCATAAACCCGGCTGTATTTTCTGTGATCGCTTCTTTCAGGGCATCAATATCTCCGTATGGGACGAGTTTAATGCCTGGAAGCATTGGTCCGAAGCCGCGTTTGTATTCTTTTTCAGAAGAAAGGGAAACAGCCGTCATTGTCCGGCCGTGAAAGTTTCCTGTACAAGCGATGATTTCCGCTTGGTCTTCTTCCACTTTTTTAACATCATAAGCCCAGCGTCGCGCCGCCTTAATGGCTGTTTCGACCGCCTCAGCCCCTGTGTTCATTGGAAGAGCCATCTCTTTATTCGTCAGCTTACAAATTTTTTCATACCAGGGACCAAGTTGGTCGTTATGAAAGGCGCGGGAAGTCAAGGTTACACGGTTCGCCTGATCGGTCAGCGCCTGGATGATTCTTGGGTGCCGATGCCCCTGATTGACAGCAGAGTAAGCGCTTAACATATCCATATAACGATTTCCCTCAGGATCCTCTACCCATACACCTTCCGCTTTAGCAATGACAATCGGAAGTGGATGATAGTTCTTTGCACCATATTCCTGGGTTTGATCAATAATGTTCTGACTACTAATTACAGACATGCAATCCCTCCATTTTCATTTCAGTCTTTCATCATTATAACAGGTTTGCTTCTTATTTTCTTATAATTTAGAAAATGAAGCCAACATCAAAATGATAGGAATATGCGCAACAGTCGTGGTATCATAACCGTAGATTCATATGAAAAGGAGGATAACAAAATATGGCGCACTTACATATTACTTCATGGGTCATCGCATTCGTACTTGTCGGTCTTGTAACCATGTTTACCCGTAAAGGCAGTGAAAAAGCGGCAAAGATCTCTCACATGATTCTTCGTCTTTTTTATTTGCTTATTCTTTATTCCGGTGGTTCACTTTTTGCAAGTTACGCCGAATACGGCCCGCTTGTGATCATTAAACTGCTCGTCGGTCTATGGGTCATTGCTTCCATGGAAATGGTAGCCGTTAAATACAAGAAGAAGAAGCCAACAGGCACCTGGTGGGCTCAGCTTGTCATCGCTGGGATCATCGCCATCGTCCTTGGGTTTGGTTTCTTACCAGCTGGAATTCTGCCAGCATAAAAATAAAGCTGCATGCGACGATCGCATGCAGCTTTTTAATATCGAAAAAAAGGGGGCTTTGTTTTTGTGTCTGATGTTCGTCCGTTATTTGGGGGGATAACGGTGATAACTATTATCAATTACAATGATAATCATTCTCATTATATATGTCAACACTTTTCTCTTACTTTTTTCTCTATTTGAGAAAAGCTCCCGATTGTGGAAGACTCAGTTTCGAGATAACCGGGGTTCGTTTGCCGTATTTGGAGTCAGGGGTGGTTGGGAAGCCACTCGCTTTCCTGTGGGGGAGCGCCGAGCTTCCTCGGACTTCGTCCTGCGGGATCTCGCCTATCTCCTTTCTCCCACGGGAGTCTCGCAGCTTCCCAACCACCCCATTCATTGTATGTGAGAAACGTACCCTTTCAACAAGTTGGATTGTCTTCTACTATCCCAATGTTAGAAGCAAAAAGCGCTCTACATCAAGCTTTCATTCTCAAAATAAGTAGTTGCCAAGAAGTGGTTTCGAGAAAATGATATAGCCAAGGGGCGGAGGGGAATGGCGAGACTCCTGCGGGAAAAAAGGGCATGGTGAGACCCCACAGGACGCAGTCCGAGGAGGCTCACCGCGCTCCCGCGGAAAGCGAGTTATTCCCCGCAGCCCCATCCACTCAACAAAAGTCTCGAAACTGAGTCTTACACAATCCTGCCATTATCTTTAATAGTACAGGAGGGTCTCATAAGGGGAACGATGCCATCATATAGTGAGTCATGATGGTTTTTTTATGTAAAAATCCAGCGCTGGAGCGTGACTTGCGCATTTCGTACTGAAAAAGGATGGTGAGGCTAGATGTGTGGAATTGTCGGATGGATCGATGCAGCACATAAAACAGAGGAAAAGGCTTCGATATTGGATCGGATGGCAACCACGTTGCAGCACCGCGGGCCTGATGATTACCAGAAATGGATCGAGGGTCCGGCTGCGTTCGGTCACCAACGTTTGATTGTTGTAGACCCTGCCGGAGGTAAACAACCGATGATCCGCAAGGCCAGGGATGAAGAATACATTTTATGCTATAACGGAGAGCTTTACAATACAGATGATGTCAGAGACCAACTGAAGGCAAAAGGATGGACGTTCCAATCCCATTCAGACACCGAAGTGGTCCTCGTCAGTTACATGGAATGGGGACCCGCATGTGTTGACTATATGAATGGCATCTTTGCGTTCAGTGTTTGGGAGAAAAAGCGAGAACGGCTTTTTCTAGCCCGTGACCGTTTGGGGGTCAAGCCGCTTTTTTACAGTGACAGAGGGGACGGGGTCATGTTTGCCTCTGAAATGAAAGCCTTATTAGCCCATCCTGAGGTTTCATCTGCAGTAGACAGTAATGGTCTCCATGAACTCTTATCTTTGGGGCCGTCGAGAACTCCAGGGGAGGGAATTTTTCAGGAAATCAATGAAATTCGCCCTGGTCATCGAGCTGTCTTTGAAAATGGGAAATTAAAGATCGACAGGTATTGGAACGTAGAGAGTGCTCCACATGAAGATTCATTTGATGAGACGGTTGCGCGCGTACGCGAATTATTTATGGATGCTTCGCAGCGTCAGCTCGTTTCTGACGTGAAACTTGGAACATTTTTATCTGGAGGTGTCGATTCTAGTGCCATCACGGCCGTGGCCGCTGAAAAATATAAACAAGATCAATTAGGCGCACTGCAGACGTTTTCCATCGACTATAAAGACCAAGAGAAATTTTTCAAAAAGAATGCATTTCAACCAGATCGGGATGAGGCGTTCATCAATCTTGTCAGTGCCCAAAATCAAACAAAACACTCCGTTATGGAAGCGAGGACGGAGGACCTTGTTTCGCGTTTGAAGCGGGCGGTGGAACTCCGGGATCTGCCCGGAATGGCGGACGTGGATTCATCTTTATTGTGGTTTTGTGAGGAAATTAAAAACCATGTGACTGTTGCCCTTTCCGGGGAATGTGCAGATGAAATCTTTGGAGGGTACCCTTGGTTTTACCGGAAAGAAGATAAAGAGAGAAAAGGGTTTCCTTGGATTCGCTCTCTCAATGAGAGGGTTAGCCTTGTCCGTCAAGACTTAAAAAGGGATATTGATATTGAATGGTATATGTTGAAACGATATCAGGAAACCGTTGCAGAAACACCGCTGCTTGCAGGTGAGGATGAAGATAGTAAGAAGCACAGACAAATGTCTTACTTGAATATGAACTGGTTTATGCAGACCTTGCTGGAGCGGAAAGACCGGATGAGTATGGGGGCGAGTCTTGAGGTACGTGTACCATTCAGCGATCATCGTCTTGTTGAATATGTATGGAATGTGCCATGGAGCATGAAGTTTCATAATGATCAGGAGAAAGGTCTCCTGCGTCAGGCGTTGCGAGGGATTTTGCCGGATAAAGTACTCTTCCGGAAAAAGAACCCGTATCCGAAAACCTTCCACCCTGACTATACAAAAGCTGTTTGTATGTGGATGGAAGAGACGCTTGTGGATCCGAATGCGCCTCTGTTTGATATTTTTGATCGTGATCAAGTGCGGAAATTAAATGATTCGGAAGGGAAGTCGATTGATACGCCTTGGTTCGGTCAGCTTATGACAGGGCCGCAGCTCATTGCTCATCTTTGCCAGATTGACCACTGGCTCAGAACCTACAAAGTCACCTTCTAACCAAACCGCCCTCACTCAGGGCGGTTTTTCCATTCTCCGCTCCCACATATCCTCCCTTTTCTTGAAGACTCAGTTTCGAAATAACCGGGTTTCGTTTGCTTTTTTTGAGCGTCAGGGGTGGTCGGGAAGCTACTCGCTTTCCTGTGGGGGAGCGCCGAGCTTCCTCGGGCTGCGCCCTGTGGGATCTCGCCTTTCTCCTTCTCCCACGGGAGTCTCGCAGCTTCCCAACCACCCCATTCCATGTGGAACAGAAACGAACCTCTTTGCCAAGATGAGGAGGTTCACATCATACTCAGAAGTAGACATAAGGAGCTCTATATCAGGCTTTCGGGCTTTGGATGACTACTTTAGAGAGTAGGATATTATCCATTTAGCTAGAGTACACAAGCAGCGTTTCCAGAAATAGTTTCGAGACACTTACATGGCAAAGGGGCGGAGGGGAATGGCGAGACTCCTGCGGGAAGAGAGTGCTAGGTGAGACCCCACAGGACGGTGTCCGAGGAGGCTCAAGAGAACAGAGGAAGTTCGATTAAGATCGGCACGTCCTGTGCCAACATCGAACGACCCCACCTCGTGTAGGGCCCCGCGAAAAGCGAGTTATTCCCCGTAGCCCCCATCCACTCAACAAAAGTCTCGAAACTGAGTCTTCAAGAATCCTGTCTTATTATTGAATAAGGTTAAAACATAGAAATGTGCAGAAAATGTAGATAGTAAGAATGTTCCTATGTAATTTTGTAGAATATTCAAACATTATTTACTGGTATAGACAACTATAAACCGTGGTGATAAGATGACTTCAGTAAAACGTTTTCAATTTGAAGGAGGCTAGCGACGATGCTAAGTTTTTTACAACGAATAGGTAAATCATTAATGTTTCCGATCGCAACATTGCCGGCTGCGGCTTTGCTTGTCCGTTTAGGGATGGAAGATATGTTGGATATTCCTTTTATTACGGCAGCCGGTAACGGAATTCTCGGAAATTTGGCTCTTATATTTGCCATCGGTATTGCGATGGGGTTTGCGAAAGATGGGAATGGAGCGGCTGCTCTAGCAGGTGCTATTGGTTATTTGGTCCTTGATGGTGGAATAGAGGCTATAAATAAGGATGTGGATATGGGGGTTTTTGCCGGTGTGATAGCTGGTGTCATCGCGGGAATGTTGTACAACAAGTACAATGATGTAAAGTTCCCGGACTTCCTTTCTTTCTTCGGAGGCAAACGCTTTGTTCCGATCATCACCTCAGCAGTTATGGTCGTGCTTTCCTTTGTTTTCGGATATGTATGGGTGTATCCACAAGCCGTTCTTGATTCTACGGCCAACTGGATTTTGAACGGGGGAGAACTTGGAGTAGGTGTCTATGGCGTGCTGAACCGTCTGCTTATTCCGGTAGGTTTACACCACGTAATGAATGCTTTGATCTGGTTTGATTTCGGTACATTCACGACAGAGGCTGGAGAGGTTGTGCGCGGGGAAATCAATCGTTTCCTAAATGGTGACCCTTCTGCAGGTTACTTCCTGGCTGGCTTTTTCCCTGTCATGATGTTCGGTCTGCCGGCTGCATGTCTAGCTATGTATGCGGCAGCAAAAAAAGAGAGAAAAGCAGCAGTCGGAGGAATGTTTTTGAGTATCGGTTTGACCTCTTTTATTACAGGGGTTACCGAGCCGATCGAATTTTCTTTCATGTTCCTTTCTCCACTTTTATATGTCGTTCACTCCTTACTAACCGGTGTGTCGATGATTCTTGCTTTTGTGTTTGATGTCAGACATGGTTTCGGTTTTTCGGCTGGATTGATTGACTATTTACTGAACTACAATATTGCACAAAATCCATTTACTTTGATTTTAATCGGATTGTTTATGGGAGCGATTTATTTCGTGATTTTCTATTTCCTTATTGTCAAACTGGATTTGAAAACACCAGGGAGAGAAGATGAGGAAATTGAAGAGGGGTCCACAGAAACAGAAAGCAGTGATTATGATGCGAAAGCTTACCACTATCTACATGCGTTAGGTGGACCTGAAAATATTGAAACATTGGATTATTGCACCACTCGTCTCCGTCTTGAAATGAGAGACCGAGAGAAAGTCGATGAAAAAGAGTTGAAGCGTCAAGGTGCCCGTGGAGTCATGAAACTAGGAAAAAGAAACCTTCAAGTGATTGTAGGTACTTCTGTTGAGTTTGTCGCTGATGCGATGAAAAAACAGATGGAACATGGTCATCACGTTCCTGAAGGTGTACAGGATGAAAAAGTCCCACCTGTAGAACAAGAAGCAGAAAAGGTTCCATCAAGGAAAGTAAAAGAAGAAGATTTTCAAATGCCGTTGAATGGAAACGTACTTCCTCTCTCTGAAGTCCCAGATGAAGTTTTTGCCCAAGGAATGATGGGGCCAGGCTTTGCCATTGATCCGTCTGAGGAAACATTCCATTCACCTGTGAACGGGAAAGTCCTTCAAGTTTTCCCTACGAAGCATGCCATCGGTCTTGAGCTTGAGAATGGATTGGAAATGCTGATTCACGTTGGTTTGGATACGGTCAAGCTTGATGGAGATGGGTTTGAAGCCCTAGTTGAGTCTGGACAGAAGGTGGAACAAGGAACGCCATTGCTGCGTGTGGACCTTGATTTTGTCAAAACGAATGCGCCTTCTGTAGTGACACCATTCATCTTCACGAATGCTGAAGGAGCAACGGTGGAACTTTTGAAAAATGGATATCTGGAAAAAGGACAAAAAGGGATAATGAGAGTAGAGGAAGGAGGCAAAGGAAATGAGTGATCTGGTGATTGCAAATGTAACCGTTGTGACGGAAAACGGGACGATCCCCTCTGGATCTGTAACAGTTAGCGATGGGAGAATAAAAGAAATTCATGAAGGCTTCGTGGTTAAGGATGGGGATTCTGTCATTGATGGGACAGGCAGAAACCTTACACTTCTTCCAGGCTTCATTGACGTACACATCCATGGGGCGAATGGTCATGACGTCATGGACGCTACGATGGAAGCTTTACAAGGGGTGGCGGCTCAGCTCCCTAAGGAAGGGACAACGAGTTTTTTGGCCACAACGATGACGCAATCAAGAGAGAGGATTTCTAAAGCAGTCATAAATGCAGGGACGTATATAGAAAAACAGCAAAGAGATGGGCAAGCAGAAGTTCTTGGAATACACCTTGAAGGTCCCTTTATTTCACCATCCAAAGCTGGGGCTCAGCCTGTGGAGCATATTACTGAACCATCTCTCGACCTTTTTGAACAATGGCAAAACGAAAGTCAACAACAGATCAAACTCGTAACCTTAGCTCCTGAATTGGAAGGAGCTCTTCCATTTATTGAAGAGGTTAGGAAAAAAGGAGTCATCTGTTCTTTGGGACATAGCGAAGCCACCTTGGCCGAAGCGAATGATGCGGTTGAAAAAGGGGCAAGCCATGTGACACATTTATATAATCAAATGAGTGGTCTGCACCACAGGGAACCGGGCTTGGTTGGTGCTGCTTTTACGAACCCGGAGCTTCTTGTTGAGATGATTGTCGATCACATCCACATCCATCCGGAAGCGGTCCGATTAGCCTATCAGATCCTTGGAAGTGACCGAACGATCCTAATTACAGATGCAATGAGGGCCAAATGCCTTCCTGCTGGCACCTATGATCTTGCCGGACAGGATGTGACGGTGAATCATGGAGAAGCCCGCCTCTCTGACGGTACACTTGCGGGCAGTATATTAACCTTAGAAGAGGCAGCTCGGAAAATGCGCACCTTTGCCGGTGTTGATCTCAATGAATTGGTTAAAATGACCTCTGCCAATGCAGCTCATGAGCTTGGGGTATATGACCGAAAAGGGAGTATTACGAAAGGGAAAGATGCAGACCTCGTCCTTTTGGATGAAGAGGGTTGCGTGATGACAACGATTTGCCGTGGAGTCATCAGTTATAATGGTAAGGGGGAAGCATCATGAACATCATCGTTGCAAAGGATTATAAGGAAATGAGTCAGGCGGCTTCCCAGATGATTGAAGAACAAATTACAAAGAAGCCTGATGCTGTGCTAGGCTTAGCTACAGGCGGAACACCTCTTGGTACCTACAAAGAATTAATTAGGAGTTATAAGGAGGGGCGTGCGGATTACCGTTTTTTATCTACGATCAATTTAGATGAATACGTTGGTCTGGACCCCGAGCACCATCAGAGCTACCGCTATTTTATGAATCAAAACTTCTTTCAGTTTATCAACATTGATAAAAAGAACACGTACATCCCTTATGGAAAAACAGAAGGGTTGGAACAAGAATGCAGACGTTATGAAGAAGTGATTGACACGGTCGGCCCCCCTGATTTACAGCTTCTCGGGATTGGAGAAAATGGCCACATCGGTTTTAATGAACCAGGCACTTCCTTTGATAGTGAGACCCATATTGTGCACTTGACACATTCAACAAGAGAAGCCAATGCCCGTTTCTTTGAATCTATGGAAGATGTACCGACGAAGGCGATTACGATGGGCATCCGTTCCATAATGAAAAGTAAAAAAATCATTCTGTTGGCTTCCGGTGAACGAAAAGCGGACGCCATTTGCCAACTGATTCATGGTGAGCCTGACGAACAGTTTCCTGCTTCTTCACTGAAAAACCATGATGACCTTACTTTAATTGTTGATGAGGATGCGTATAAGAAAGTCCAACGGAAAGGATGAATCCTTTGTTAAAGAAAAACGTTCCGTTACCACTGTATTATCAGATTGAAGAGTACTTGAAACAAAAAATAGAAGAAAAAGAGTTTGAGGTCGGTAAAATGATTCCGTCCGAGCGTGAGCTTTCCGAGCGTTTTGAAGTCAGTCGCATGACCGTAAGACAGGCAGTGACGAATTTAGTGAACGCAGGTGTCCTTTATCGTGAAAAGGGAAAAGGGACGTATGTCGCAGAAAAGAAAATCGAACAGCCGCTTAAAGGTTTGACAAGTTTTACGGAAGATATGAAGCGGAGAGGAATGACATCGAGCAGCCTACTGCTGGCCTTTGATGTCATTGAAGCACCAAGAGACGTCCGTAAAAAACTGGATTTAAGCGAGGAGGGAAAAGTGTACTGTATCCAGCGAATAAGGATCGCAGACGACAAACCAATGGCAATCGAAACTACTTTTATGCCTCAGGAATTGCTGCCGCATTTAACCGAAGATATTGTGCATGGGTCTATTTATCAATATGTAGAGCACGATTTAGGCATGGCCATTAGTCAAGCACGCCAGATTATCGAGGCACGTGCAGCAGATGAAGAAGAAGCTGAATACTTGAACATTTCTCCTCATTCGCCGGTACTTCATATCGAACGGAAAAGTTTTCTTGCTCAAAGTGTTCCGTTTGAGGTCGTTAAATCTACCTACCGTGCCGATCGGTATAAATTCATCACAGATATTGACCGATAAGGAGTCCGAGATGAGCTATTTAACAAAAGTTTCCCAGAAATTGTTGGAGATTGAATCTTCCCAGTTCCATAACTTCGTTAAAATTAGTAAAAACCTCTCCCGAATCATTCAAGCAGGAGGAATCATCCATACATTTGGTTGTGGCCATTCCAGTTTACTCGCTCAGGACGTTTTTTACCGGGCGGGAGGACTTGTACCTGTACATCCAATATGGATCGAAGAATTGATGCTACATCAAGGAGCAAGGCAGGCCAGTGAAAGTGAACGTAAACCTGGAGTGGTTCAGCAGTATTTGGAAAAGGAAGATTTGCAGAAAAAAGATGCGGTCCTGATTATTTCTACTTCTGGTCGAAATCCAGCCCCTATAGAAACAGCCATTTACTGTAGGGAATTAGGTTTGTACACCGTGGCGTTGACCTCACTCTGTTATTCACAAAGTCAACCTTCACGTCACAGCAGCAACCAGAGACTTGAGGATGTCGTAGATGATGTCATCGACATGGAAGTTCCTGTGGGGGATACGATCATGCAAAAGGGAGCTCGATCTTATTCACCCGTTTCTTCTGTAGTAGGAGCGGGAATTTTACACGAACTTATGACAAAAACGATTGAGAGAATCGAGGAAATCGGAGAAACGCCCCCTGTTTTCAAAAGTGGAAATGTCGACGGATCTGACCAACACAACCAAAACATGATGCAAGCCTACAAACGTATCTCTTTCTAAAAGAATTGTTGTTATTCAATAATATGGCAGGATTGTGGAAGACTCAGTTTCGAGACTTTTGTTGAGTGGGTAGGGCTGCGGGGAATGAGTCGCTTTCCGCGGGAGCGCGGTGAGCCTCCTCGAGCTTCGCTCTGTGGGGTCTCACCCTGCACTTTTTTCCTCTTATATATCCGGTTCCGGCGCCTAGCGGCTAGTGAGACTTCCCTCGCTTCTGTACGATAAGTCAACATCGAATCACTCCGTTCTTCGTGTTTCCTTTATCTCCGCCAGCTCAGTCCAGTCCATACGCCGCTGACCAAGGCGCCTCCACACTTAAGGTAGGAGTCTCGCCATTCCCCTCCGCCCCTTTACCATGTGTGGTCTCTCGAAACCACTTCTCATAATCTCTGCTTGTATGCTCAATCGAAGTAGATAAATTAAAGCTTCCCCCATTGATCATTCCGATGGTGAAAGCTTGATGTAAAGCGCTTTTCACCAAATTCTGATTGGGGAGTAAGACGTCCCATCATGATAGAGGGTTTCGTTTCTCACATACATCGAATGGGGTGGTTGGGAAGCTGCGAGACTCCCGTGGGAATAGATTGGCTGGCGAGACCCCGCAGAGCGAAGCACGAGGAGGCTTGCCGTCATCCCCACAGGAAAGCGAGTATCTTCCCAACCACCCCTGACTCCCAATTATGGCAAACGAAGCCCGGAAACATCTCGAAACTGAGTCTTCCACAATCGGGAGCTTATGTTTAGTTATTATATTTGGAATTTGAATCTGCTTCCTACAGACCTTTCGTGGGTCTGTTTTTTTAATGGAGAGAGGGAGACCTGTGTCAATTTCTTGGAGAATTGAGCAGGAGATTGACGGAGGAAGGTAGGAAGGGCTACTCTAGAATGAGGTATGACATCTGTAAGGGGGACACAGAAGATGAAAAGAACAATAATGCTGTTGGCATGCCTCCCGTTTTTGCTAGGGTTGCCTATGGTGGCAGAGTCTCAAGAAAGCGAAGAGAGGCAATGGCAGGATGAAAGCGTTTATTATATTGTTGTTGATCGATTTATGAACGGAGACATGAACAACAATGAGGGTGTAGATTTGGAAGATTCCGATGCTTATCATGGCGGTGATCTATCAGGGATTGTCGATCAGTTGGATTACATAAAAGAATTGGGTTTTACTACTATTCAACTTTCCCCGATCATGCAGAATGATGGAGATAGCTACCACGGTTTCCATGTTTCAGACTTCCGTAATGTTGAGGAACATTTCGGGACGATGGAAGAAGCGAGGCAAGTTGTGGAAGAAGCTCATGCCCGCGATATAAAAGTGATATTTGATCTTCCTATAGGATTTGTATCTGAAAACCATCCCTGGGCAGAGAATGATGCAAAGTCTGAGTGGTTGACAGGAGAAGAGGTATCCAGCGAGCATCCGTGGTTTAATCAATTGCTTCAAGTTGATGTGAATCAGGAAGGGGTAGGCACTTACTTCCAGGAAACCATGGATTTTTGGAAAGAAAAAACAGGGGTGGATGGTTTCAGAATCATTACGAATGGTTCGGATTTAAGTGAAACAACTTTACAGAATAATCCGTTAATCATGTACACCTCGTCTATTAAAGAGGATCACACGTTCAGAACTGTGACAAGGGAAGCTTTTAATCAAGCAGGAAACTCTTTAAACGATCTGTTAACAGAAGAGGATCTTACAAAGCCCCACCAGCTGGATTTTTACGATGTGTCCCGTTTTACACATGAAGCTGTTGTAGAAGGACAAAACCCCATCACAAGGTGGCAGCTGGCTTTAACGTATGTTTTTACGGCCCCGGGAGTCCCAGTCGTTTACTACGGAACGGAAACCCCATTAGATGATGGGGGAGATCCGCAAAACCTCCCAATGATGAATTTTAAGGCCGGGGATGAAAAGCAGAAAAAACGGATCGAAAAACTGACTTCGATGAGAGAACAGTTTCCAGCCCTCACCAGAGGGGATTATCGTGAACTGTACAACGAGGACGGGCTTGCCGTTTTCAAACGCACGTATGAGGATAATGAGATGATTATTGCAATCAATAATGCGGAAGAGACCCGAACAATGACCTTGGAAGGGCTGGAGGATGATCATCAGTTGAGAGGCTTGCTTCACGATGGCCTTGTCCGTCAGCAAAACGATGGCTCCTACCGCCTTGGTATGGAACGTGAAACAGCCGATGTCTTTATTGTAGAGCCCAATAGCGGCTACAACTGGTTGTTTATAGGATTTGTCGGTGGTGTACTCTCTTTGTTTGTCATAGCGGTCACGGCGATTAGTTTGAAGAATCGTAAGGAGAATAAAGGTTAACAAAAAACAGGCCCGGACCCGGGCCTGTTTTTCTGTTTGGTGGTCTTCTTACGGGTGAATGTCCTCTTTCTACTGTTTTATGTCCCCTAACTCTAGTTTAATGTCCTTTATCTCCCGTTCAACGTCCTCTGACCCAATCAGACACCATGGGGAATGCATTTATTCGTCATCAGATCTGTTCTTTTTTTTCTTGCGACGCCACATCCATAGGGCGATAACGATTAGCACCGGAACAAGGACTGGTGAGTAACCGACTGCTGCTACGAACAACCAGGAAGCGACATTTGCTATTCCATTGATGCTGTTGAAAAAGGCTTGTTTCGTTCGATCCCATGTGTTCAAATCTTGTTGATCGACCCCACCGACGAGGACCTTGGTTTCAGTAAAGGAAATGGTTATGGTGGAAAAGTCACTTTGATTTTCTAAATAGTTCATCTCGCCTTTAAGAGATTCAATGTCTGATTGTACGCGTTCAAGATCCTGGGATATTTTCACTAAGTCTTCCGTGGCGCTGGCTTCTTCCAAAAAACTTAGAAGTCTTGCTTCGATTTCTTCCTTTGCTTTCAACCTGGATTCAAGGTCCACGTAATTCTTGGTCACGTCTCTACTATTGATATTCCTGGATTTGATTTGGTCTGATATGGTCTCAAAGCCACTTAACAAACTTTGGAAATTCGATTGAGGGACACGGATTCGAATATGACCTTGCCTGTTTCCTCGTTCGGTCCTTTGAACATTGGTCTCCACCATATAAGCTTCATGTTCACTCATTTGTGATTGGAGATTTTGTTGGAACTTGTCAAAATCTTTGGTTTCAAGATCGATGTGTGCTTCGTAGATCATCATTCTTTCTTGCTGAGCTTGCGTCTGCTCCGTTTCGTTTTCTGTTGCTTCCGATAGTCCACTTTTCGATGCATCTTCTGTCTCTGTGTTCATCGAGTCATTAGCACTGTCAACATTACTTTCACTTGTGGATTCTTCACTTGTGATTTCTTCGCTGCTGTCTTCTCCGCTGCACGCGGCGAGCAGCATGATGAGGGTGAAAATAAGTAAGATCGTTATTCTTTTTCTGTACATAAAAAGACCCCCTAAATTAGACTTAGCAAGCCAGGAGGAGGATCGCTCTCCATAGAAAGAGCAATTCCAACCTCCCTGCGCCTTTAGTTATCCGGCTTCAGTGTCCAGACACTCGAGACATAAGTCATTCCACTCTGTGGCAAAAATCGCCACGACGTGGCCTGACTTATGCTTGTCGTGTCTACCAGGACACTTCCGCACTTAACTCATTAGTCGTAATTAAGGGAGTAGGGTTACATGTATTTGGGAATGTTTATTTATAAGTGTCATTCAAGAAAAATAGGGCAATGGTGCCTGGTCCGGCATGGGCTCCAATGGTTGCTCCCACATAATCAATGTGAATTTCTTTTGTCCCATAGGTTTCTTTGATCATTTCAGCGAGCTGTTTGGCTCTTTCCAGGTCGTCGCCGTGGCTGATGGCCATCCGTTGGTTTTGAAAGTCTGCTCCACGTTCATCCATGACTTCGAGCATACGTTTCAATACTTTTTTTGAACCGCGGATTTTTTCAAGAGGAATGAGTTTTCCTTCCTCCATATGCAATAGGGGTTTGATTTTCAGCAACCCGCCAACAAATGCGGCCGTTCGGCTTACACGGCCACCGCGCTGTAAGTACTCCAGGTCATCGACTGTGAAGATGTGTTCCATATGAGTGGAGTGGTATTGTCCAATTTCAAGCACTTCATTGTAAGAAGCGCCCTCCTTTGCCAATTCTGCAGCTCTAAGAACAATCAGTCCGTAGCCAAGGGAAGCGGCTTTTGTATCGATCACATCAAATTGGGCGTCCTCATATTCTTCTTTTACTTCTTGTTCAATCATCTTTGCCGTTTGGTATGTACCTGATAGTTCGGAAGAGAAAGCGAAATAAATGAAAGGCTGCCCTTTTTCAGCTAAAGTAGCGAACGTTTCTCGAAAAGCTTGAGGGGATACTTGCGCCGTTTTAGGTGCCTCCCCATTCCGCATCCGATCGTAGACTTCTTTTGGAGCGATGTCGATGCCGTCTTCATATTCTTCTTCGTTAATGATGACTTTTAAAGGAAGGGATTGGACAGAAAACTGCTCGAACATTTCTTGGTTCAAATCACTTGCAGAATCACACAATACTTGTACATGCATACGCGTCACCTTCTATTTTTTAGGATGTACTTTTAGTTTAGGCACAAACCGTGAGATAGTCAAAATATACTTTTTGCAAACCATCCGACAAAACTTTACATGATTCTACCAAAATTATCTTGATTTTACTCTACTACGGTGATAAAAATGAATAGATGAATTTAGGCAAGGAGGTTCGCTATTGTTCACAGTTGAAATAAAACGTATATTGATTGTTCTGTTCGGCGCCGTGTTGAATGCGGTATCACTGAATTTATTCTTGATTGAAGCCAATGTTTATGCGAGTGGGTTTACAGGGGTTGCCCAGTTGCTCACAAGTATTTTGAATGACTTTGCCGGTATACCGGTCAGTACAGGTATCCTACTATTCTTACTTAACATTCCGGTTGCCATTCTTGGTTGGCTGAAAGTAGGAAGAGGTTTTACGGTCTACAGTGCGATATCGGTCGCTTTTACCACGTTATTTCTAGAATTGATTCCTGTTCAACAGTTATCGGGAGATATTATCCTTAATGCTGTGTTTGGTGGAGTTATAGGCGGAATGGGTGTTGGGATTACCTTGAAGTGGGGTGCTTCCACCGGTGGTCTCGATATTGTAGCGATGGTTCTGTCCCGGATGAAAGACCGCCCGATCGGCATTTATTTTCTTATACTTAATAGTGCGATTATTGCAATTGCAGGGTTATTGTACGAGCCTGAGAATGCGCTCTACACTTTACTGACTTTATACGTGACTACAAGGGTCATTGATGCGGTCCATACACGTCACGAGAAACTGACGGCGATGATCATTACATCGAAAGCAGCCGATTTAGAAAAAGCCATACATGGTCACATGGTACGTGGAATTACCACATTGCCAGCGAGAGGAGCTTTTACGCAGCAGGATAAAAATATGCTTGTCATGGTTATAACAAGATATGAACTCTATGATTTGCAGCATATTATTCAGGAAGTGGATCCTCAAGCGTTCACGAACATTGTCCAAACGACTGGTATTTTCGGTTTCTTCAGAAAAGATGACTAATAGTGTAACCTTTTCCATAAACATACGACTCATATATTAAATAGAAAAAAATAGAGGAGTGGGGTCATGAAAAAGTTTTTGGCCATTCTGTTAGGAGCCATGGTGCTTTCGTTAGCAGCATGTGGAAATGAAACCGAAAATGAAGCGAGTGGAGAAGAAAAGGAGGATCAGATGACGGAAGAACCATCTGAACAAGAACCAGAAGTCGATATGGAAGGTCTTATTGAAAAAATAGCCATGGACGCAACAGTGGACACGACAGCAGACACGGCAACCTTCAACTTTTCTTTGGAAAATGCAGGGGAAGAGCCGGTCACGCTTGGATTTACCTCCAGTCAAAAGTATGAAGTGCAGGTCAAGAATGAAGCAGGAGAGAGTGTTTACACCTTCTCTGCTGATAAAATGTTCACCCAAGAATTGACGACAGAGGAATTGGCGAAAGGGGATGTCTTTGATGTGAAAGAAACGTGGACGGGAATCGAAAAACCTGGAAATTATGAAGCGACGATGACGTTTCTTGTGAATACAATCAATGACCAGCCATTGGAAGCGAATCCTTTCCAAGTGACTCAAAGCTTTACGATTGAGGAGAACACAGAGAAGGAAGAAGAGTCAGCAGAAGAAGATTCTGAAAAAGAAGCACCAACCTCTCAACATGATGGAGATGGCCAGGCTTTCCGTGATATAACCGTCACAGGAGAAAAAGGTTCCTATGTCGTTAAGGGAGAGGCACGTGTCTTTGAAGGAAACTTCATGTACAGTGTCGAAGACGGTCATAATGTGCAAGTAGAACCAACAGCCTTCCAGGTCGATGAAGGTGCCCCGACATGGTCGACATTCGAGCTTGAGATTGATATTCCTGAAGAAGATCTGCCGATGTTTGGGACACTGACCCTTACATTGTTTGAAGAAAGTGCAGAAGATGGAAGTCCGACGAATGTGAATTACATCCCATTAGAGAACTTCCAGCCGGAAGAATAAAAAAATCCGCCATCATGGCGGATTTTTTTTAATAGCCGTATTCTTCTAGTGTACTCATCACTTTAGGAGTCAACTCGTCCCAGTCAGCCTGAGGGAGCTTATTGACTGTGATGAAGTTTTGGAAGCCGAAAACGTTATCGACGCCGTCCAGTTCCATCAAATCATTCATGATTTTGTGCTCGCTGGTTTGACCAGGCATGACAGACACGCTGCCGTCCCCTTGGAATATCATAGACTCAGTCGTGAATTTGCGTGCATTAGGGTTTGGTGTTTCCTGTACTTGAATTGCCATAATAGTATCCTCCTCTGTTACGTCTCTTCTTATTTTATCAAAAAATAATAACCTTCAAAACTCTGAACCTCATGCATATATGATTGCCCTGCAACTGTGGTACAATGAGAACAATGTTTAGGAGGTGTGTGCAATGGAATCAAGATTGATCGAAGTGTTGCAGCCGATTAAAGATAATGATTACACGCTACCTGAAGGTCAGAACTTACAAGAGCTCACCACTATGATGCTACAAAAAATCGGATCTGTCCATCCTGTATTGCGAGATGATTTGATCCATAACATATTTACGAGGTTTATTGAACGTGGCCATTATTCAAATGAACAGTTAAAGAATATTCTGCAGTCTGTGTTGAATAAAAACTATTTATTCTACAGAATTGGAACTTCGAAGAAAGAAGAGGATGCTGTGTTTAAACGCAGTTTTTCTGTATTGCTGATCCCGCCCATCATGGAAAAGCACAGACATTCCCCATTTTTGAAGGAAGAAGAAGTCCACCGTGTTTGGGATCACTTGAAAAAATATATGCAGCAAGAAAAAGACCACCGCGGGTATGTGAAAGATAAAGGATGGGCTCATGCGATGGCCCATGCGGCTGATGCGATCTACAGTGTCGCTGCATGTGAAGAAATTACAAAAGAAGAAATCCTGGAGATGCTGCCTGTAATCAGAGAGCAGTTTATGATTGATCATCCTTATCTCTTTGATGAAGAGGAGCGGATGGTGACAGCGGTTATGAAAATGTTCGGTAAAATCAGTCATGCAGAGCGGGTCGAATGGCTGGAAACATTGCTCTATATTCGTGACAGCTGGCAGAACCCGAATGAGGATATCATCATCAATAACAGCAAGCACTTTATGAGGGCTCTTTACTTCCGTATGCTCGAAGGGGATTATCGAGAGCTCAGGCAGGTTTTAGAGATGCTATTAAGGGAACTTAGGAAACAGGAAGCTTACTAAAACCTTGGAGGATGCTTATGTTTCGATGGGGAATCTTTATAGGGACAACATCAGGAATTGTTCTTGGGTTGTATATGTGGTTTGTAGAGAAAATAACAGGGAAGAAAGTGTACACATTGCTTATGAATGTGGACTTTATCCCTGTTATCGGTGACATCGATTGGCCTGTTTTGATGGAGTGGCTTTTCCACATGATCATTTCCTGGATCATCGGTATCCTATATAGTTATGCCTTTATGCGTAAGTTGAAGGAAACCAATCGGAACCGGTGGGGCCTTGCCATTCTCCTCACTGCCTTTGCTGCCACCACCTATGTACCGTTGACGATTCTCGCCATTAAAGAAACCCCTGCTTTAACAGATGGGACAGCGATTTTATTCTGGCTGATCGGGCATGTCCTATATGCATTCACATTAAAAAAATCGTATTACAGATTCGAGTAGAAGGTCGGGAATGCTCCCGGCCTTTATGTATTTTATGCTCTCCTCCATTCCTGGTTAGTGATGGTAAGGGCTACAATAATGGCCCCGATCGCTTGAATCCAGCTTCCGAGGGCAGAAAAATGGCTGGCCTCCATTCCTTCCAATTCACGTCGTGCTGCAATAGCCTGGATAGAGTTCCCAACGACTTCTAATAATTCTCCGTTTAATTTGTAAGCATACTCCAAAGTAGGATCCGCTTCGTATGTTTCAGAGAATCCAATAAGCCCGCCTAAGGCTTGTAACAGATTTCCTTTTATCACAAGGTTCAGATCGTCTCTTCTTTCTAAGTCCGCTAGAATACTGTAAATGATCGTAGAGTTTCCTGCTGCCTGAATGATATTCCCTGACGCAGAGAGGATGGATCCTGAATCACTGGCAACGACTCCATTTCCAGTTGCCTGCAATGTATTCCCGATGAGATTAAGACCCTCATCATCGTCACCTGTATTAGCATTGATCGAAGCATTTATGGCTGAAGCCACGGTCCCCGCCGCAACGATCCAAGAACCGATTAGGGTGTGGTTGTTCTTACTGCTCATGTTCATTCCTCCTCTCTTTATAGTACTCCGGAATGGTTTAAGGGTGATAAGGAGAAGATGAGGATGGAAAAGAAACCCCCTGTGACACTCGATTGTCTAATCAAATAAACAGAGAAAAGGATTGATATGGGGGTGGGTTTCTGACGGTGTCATTCCAAAAGGTTATTCATCCTTAAGGAGCATGAAATGATTAAAATATATCCATGTCATTATCATTTTCTGAAGCTTTTTCTCCAACAAAGATATTTGAAAAGTTTCGTGGGAGGTTAAAATCTTGATTGAAAAAGCGGAGTGTTTAATTTTTGACCTTGATGGAACGTTGTATGAGGATGTCGAACATTTCCAATACTATGCGGACCTTTTAAAAGAACGGGTGAGTCAAAATGATCAAGTGAATTTTGATGAAGATTATCAGGCCATATTAAATGGGGAGCATTTACTTACGATCGGTAAAGTGTATGACATGGAGCAAGATACGATTGTGTCCGTAGACCCATTCACGAATAAAGTGGAAAAAGTGACCTCATGGTATGGAGACTTGTGGGATAGAGAAGCGGTAGGAAAGGCGTATGCACATCCACTTCAATACGATTTTGAGCGGCTTATAGCTATCGGAGATGGATGGTGGTTACCTTTCGCGGTAGCCATGCACTATGGGGTTGGAATTGAAGAAGCCCGTGAATGTTATGTGAAAACGAAAGATTTCATGACGACTGAAGAGTTTCTCATGTCTAAAACAAAAGGGCTGAAAGCAGCGCTTGAAAGGTGGAAAGAGGAAAAGCTGCTCGTTCTCTTAACGAACAGTGAGGATTATGATGTAGAGAATATATTAAACAGAATCGACCTCTCCGGGTTATTTCATGATCATATTCTTTCAGCATTCAAACCGCAAAAGACTGAGGAGCACTTCCAGGCCATATTGGATCGGTACAATTTGAACCCTGAAGAAGTCGTCTCCATAGGAGATAATTTTCTTAATGAGATCGCACCTGCGTTAAATATGGGGATGAAAGCTGTTTTTGTTCAGCCGACGGATGTGGAGTTTGACTATCCCAACCTCCAAGTAGTGAAAAGTTTAGAAGAAATTTGTCCATAAACACATCGAAGCGCCCGATTGTGCACTCAATCGGGCGCTTCGATGTATTTAGAAAATCATTAGGGGGTACTCATTATATACCCGAATAGACAAGTTTATAACTTCCTCAACCACACTCAAATAAAAACACTTATTATTACTCATAGTTCTTCAACAATATGGCAGGATTGTTGAAGACTTGATTTCGAGACTTTTGTGGGAGTTTAGGGGCTGCGGGAAACAGTTCGCTTTCCGTGGGCGAGCTATTCACCGCAGCCCCCATCCACTCAACAAACATCTCGAAACTGAGTCTTCAAGAAAAGGGAGTTTTAATTGAAAAAAGATCAGGCCGTTTGTAAACGGCCTGATCCTCTACGATGGTTATCGTAAGTTGTTGTGATGAGCTTCCACTTCTTGTTCAAACTGCTGTAGCTGTTGTTTCTCTTCTTGAGAACATTGGCTATAGGCAGACTGAATCGCTTGTTTCGCGGCTTCCATATCATGTTGGCTAGTCGCGTCGTGTTTGCCCCCACGTTTTTGGGTGAAACGGTTGACCGCATCGCGAGCGTTTTCAAAAAGGTTTTTCTCCATGGTTAAAACCCTCCTACCGTATGCTGATCAGATTCGATTTCTTTACGATTCGCTTCTGAAAGCCTTCTCGGCTCCATCTCGCTTTCGTCGAATTTTCGAACTTCTGTCCAGCGATCCTGTTTACGATTGGTTTTCTTTTGCTGCTCCATGACAAGACCCTCCTGTCATAAAAAAGCCTGAACGCTTTCACGTTCAAGCTTAGTATGGCAGGAGGGCCTCTTTTTACGCGAGGAAAAATGTACCTTATATCGCACGCTTGTTTATTTTCAAATAGTCATCGAGGAATTCGCCGATTCCATCTTCTTCATTTGTATGGGTGACGTGATTGGCAAGGTCTTTCAGTTCATTAATGGCATTTCCCATCGCTACACCCACACCGGCATAATCAATCATTTCAAAATCATTGTCTTCATCTCCGAAGGCGATAATGCGATCATTCGGGACGTGAAAGTAACGAGCGATCTTATCCAGACCGACGGCTTTGTTCATGCCTGCCCTTACAATTTCAATGACATGCCAGGGAGCACCCCATTTACGGTGATCGATCAGAGAAGCGTGATCGTCCAGTTCATCGCGAAGCCTTTGAATTTTTTCTTCTTCCGGATGGATGAGAATGGAGGTAGGGTCTTCTTTCAAGTTTGATTGAAGACGCCCGACTGTAATGGGATCGTTTTTTGTTTGGAAAATACTCATGATTTCCTCGTCATATTGATCTAAATACACATCATCTTTCACTTCAGCAAGAATGTTTTTAACACCGAGCTCCTGACAGGTGTGAATGATTTTATGAGCTGTACGGATACCTAAAGGAGAGTGAATGGCATCCCAGCGGTGGTCTTTCGGATGGTGAATCAGTGCTCCGTTAAAGTTTACCATAGGTGTATCGAGGCCGAGTTCATGATAATAATCGATGCTCGCCCTGTGTGGTCTTCCAGTCGCTATGACTACGATATGACCTTGCTTCATAGCTTGGAGGACTGTATTTTTCGTTTTTTCACTAATGACTTTCTCATCGGTTAACAATGTTCCATCTAAATCTAAAGCAATCAGATGTTGTTCCATAATCTTCACCTCATTTGTATGTATAGTTTATCGGGGAGAACAGTGGATTGTAAAGAATTTCCCTTGTGACTACCTAACACTTTCCAATTAAAGATGGCAGTGTTACGATAAATATTATATAAACCATTTATAAACACAACTTAAACAAAACGTAAAGTTTTTTGGAGAAAGGAAATAGGAACAATGATTGGGATTTACCGTAATACTTATAAGAATATACCTGCTCTAACTGTTGTCGATTCGACGAAACAAGACGAGCCATTGCCCGTGTTCATCTACTTCCATGGGTTTACCTCCGCAAAAGAGCATAACTTACCCCAAGCTTATCTCCTTGCTCAAAAGGGGTATCGGGTCATCCTTCCTGATAGCGCTCATCATGGAGAACGTGATGATGAACTGCCGAAACAGGAACTGAACTTCAAGTTTTGGGATATCGTGTATCAAAATTTGAAAGAGCTTCAAGATATAAAAGATGAACTCGATCGCCAGGATCTTATCAAAGATCGACGCATCGGTGTCGGCGGAACGTCTATGGGCGGTATTACGACGAGTGCTGCATTGACGATGTATCCTTGGATTCAAGCTTCTGCTGTTATGATGGGCTCACCCAAGCCTGTTGAATTTGCCAAAAAGCTCATACAGGACATAGAAAACTCCGGGATTTCACTCCCTCTGAAAGAAGCAGACCTTGATGAACTATACAGATCACTTGAAGGCATTGACCTTTCTAAGCAAATGGATAAACTTTATGGTCGTCCACTGTTTTTCTGGCATGGCGATGCGGATCCAGTTGTTCCGTTCGAGCATTCCTATGATTTTTATAATGAAGCCATCGATCAATATAAGAACCCTGAAAATATTCGTTTTTTGAGAGAGGTCGGGCGTGATCATAAAGTCAGCCGTTTTGCGGTGCTCGAAATGGTCAATTGGTTGGAGTTAGTATTGTAACCAGTGGGAATATTTTATTCTCTTTGAAATTTTGTTTATAATAGAGTTTGAAGAATTGTGAAGGGGGAACTAATGTGAGTACAACTGCACTTGAAGAAAATGCAATGGGTGCCCTTGAGAATGTCATTGACCCTGAGCTCGGCATTGATATCGTCAACTTAGGTTTGGTCTATGGCGTCGATATAGATGACAATGGCGACACAACGGTAACAATGACTTTAACGGCTATGGGCTGCCCGCTTGCGGGTCATATCGAACAGGACGTCAAACGATCTCTTGCTGACTTGCCTGAATTGAATGAAATAAAGGTCAATATCGTTTGGAATCCACCTTGGACCAAAGATCGTATGAGCCGTTATGCGAAGATAGCTCTTGGAATTCCAGATTGATTTATGGAAGCTGTGCCCCTGCCGTGTGAACGACGGTAGGGGTTTTTACATAACAAAGGAAGTTAGATCCGGCGAAGAGCGTTGCCTTTTCTGTTCCGTTCGCGGTCCAGTGCACATCATCCAAGCCCCATTGTTATTAAACGTGTGCGAGTGATTACCAAGGAGGGAAGACGAATGGCCGAAACGCCGGTTTTTCAGATTGTCGGTTACAAAAACAGTGGAAAGACATCATTGCTTTCAGATTTGATTGCCTATGGAACGGACCGTGGAGAGAAAGTAGCTGCGATCAAGCATCATGGCCATGAGGAACCGCTGAAGGTCATGCACCTTGATACAGATAGTTATCGTCTGCATGAATCAGGCGCTTTTATGACAGGAGTGGATAGCCCTCGGAGATTTCAGCTTGAATTATCTCACGAAGATGACTTTCCGCTTACACAACTCGTGAACATATATCAGCATTTTTCTCCTGATCTAATTGCTGTGGAAGGATACAAGCAGGAAGACTTTCCGAAAGCTGTCATCATAAAAAGGGAAGAAGATCTGCCTCTGCTTGAACAGTTGACGAACATCCAATTAGTCATTTGCTGGGATGAGCGCATGGTTGATCAGGTATCCTTTCCTGCCGTATCGCTCAGAGAGTGGAGAAAGCGCTTACCAGAAGTCTATCGTTTAGCGAAGGAGGGGGCTTAATGGAGCAACAATGTTGGATTACCACAGAACCACTTGAGATTGAAGAAGTAACAAAAAGGGTAATTAGAAGAGAGGCGGGTGCCGTGAATACGTTTATCGGCACGGTAAGAGAATTCACGAAGGGCAAACGGACACTTTTCTTACAATATGAGACATATAAAGAAATGGCGGAAAAGAAACTAGAACAAATCACCAAAGAAATCGAGCAGCAATGGCCGAGCGCAGAAGTAGCCATTGCCCACCGGATCGGACGTCTTGAGATTACGGATATTGCTGTAATCATTGCCGTATCTACGCCGCATCGGAACGACTCTTATGAAGCCAGCCGCTATGCAATAGAAAGGATCAAGGAGATCGTTCCCATTTGGAAAAAAGAGCATTGGGAAGACGGCGAAGAATGGATTGGAGACCAAAAAGAGGTCCGGCCGGGAGTTCCGTTAAAGGAGGAAATCAAATGAATACACTCTTATTTTTTGCGGGATTGAAGGAAGCGATTGGAACGGATGAAGTAAGATTAGCAGCAGCAGGGATGACTTTAGGAGAAGTGAAAGAAAAAGTCCGCTCCGAATATTCGCTCGACCAAGTGAACAATTGTATGATGGCAGTCAATGAAGAATTTGCTCCTGAGGATACAACAATCACCGAGGGAGATACGATTGCTTTTATTCCTCCGGTCAGTGGGGGATAACTCTATAAAGCCATTCCCATGTAAAAAAGAGGCTGGGACATAACCAGTCGAAAACGTAAAAAAGGGTTCCGGTCATCGAATTTTGATGACCGGAACCCTTTTTTACTGAGTTTATCTTATCATTGGTTAGACGGTTTCCGTTTCTGGCCGTGTACTTTCTCAAGTTCACGGCCAGGAAGGCAAATCCTAATTCATTTTCCACACACTCTTTGCCCCTCACGGACATTCGAGTGAAACGCAAATTAGCCTTCAAAAATCCAAAAACTGGCTCTACGTCTACCTTACGTTTTCCGTAGATTTCACCCGTTTTCT